>NZ_JASTTB010000001.1:0-1617972 GCF_053525695.1 Corynebacterium sp. 335C | reverse complement strand
CCCGACTAGGGAAGGGGCTGACACCGGCATCGCACCAGGCGACGCAGCCAACATGTTCAAGCAGTCATTGGCAAAAATTAGGTTTCAACAGCCCCGCCAAAAAAGGGCTGCCGGCACCCGCCACCAACGACCAAATGACTTGTTTTAGTACATCGGCACACTATCGAGTTCTCAAAAAACACGCGCACACCCCGGCACCAGAAGTCCTCACGGACCCCGTCCGAAGCGGCGAGGAGCCACACTACACACAACCCGGAACCCGAGTCAAACCCGGTCCCGAACCCATGTCGGTGCTCCCCCAACCAACGCTTCATGCTCCCGGGTTCCTCGTCCGGTGTGAACCGGGCGAACCCGTCAGCCGCGCTGACCCCCAGAACATTACACACACGTGAACGCGGGAACAAAATCGCTGGTCACGACGCACTTCACTGACCCTGCAACGCACGTTCATGCGCATGCGCGCACGGTCCGGGGTCTCCTCCCGGGCCGGCGCGGCGTCCACCCCGTCCCCTGGGCCACTCCGCCCAGGGGCGTCCCCCACCGGCACCCGCTCTCCTCATTCACAAGGGAGGTGCGCACCTACCGGGGCAGCGTCCCCGCCTTCGCGGCGTGGAAGGTCCCCGCCGTCGCCACGGCCATGAGGACGCCGGCGAAGACGAACACCGTCGCGGCGCCGGAGCCCGCGGCCACCGCGCCTGCCGCGGGCGGGACGGCGACCTGCGCCAGCCGGTTGCCCATGAGCCGGACCGACAGCGCCATCGCCTTGTCGGACTCGCGGGCGAGCTGCGAGACCCACGTCATGGTCATCGGCATGACCAGACCCCATGCGAAGCCGCAGATGCCGACGGCGACGGCCATCGCCCACGCGTTCCCCAGCCACGGCATGACCGCCAGCGGCACGACGCCGGCGACGACGGCGACCAGCATGACCCGGTCACGGCGGTGACGGCGGAGGATCCCGGGCATGAGCGCACGGGACACGATGGCGAGACCCGACCGGGCCGACAGGACCATCGTCACCTCGCCGACGGACATCCCCGTCTCCGCGCCGACGACCGGCATGTAGGCGGTGAGCAGATCGATGGCGACGATGACGGACACCGACGCGAGCATCGCCTGGGGCATCCCGCGGCGCCCGAGGATCGCCCACGGGGCGTCGTGCCCCGCCCCGTCGCCGGCACCCGCGCCGCGGCCGGGGCCGGCACCGGGACCACGGCCGGAGCGCGCCCCGGCGGCGCCGCCCGCCGCGCCCCGGCCGGCGTCCCCGCCGGCGCCCGGGCGGGAGCCGGCGGGGCGCACGTCGTCAAGCACCGCGAAGCGGCCCGCGTGCACCCAGCCTGCGATCAGCGCGGGCACCCCGACCGCGACCAGCGCCCACAGCGCGGGCGTCGTGTCGACGCCGCCGGAGCCCTGCCCCATGGCCGCGATCCAGCCGGAGAAGAGGATGCCCGCGAACTGGCCGACGGAGATGCCCAGCGTGAAGTACGCGAACAGCGAATCCAGCCCGGCGGTCGACCCGCGCAGCTTCGCCACCATCCCCTGCGCGGCGATGAGCGTCACCATGTGCGCGAAACCCATGAGCACGTACCCGGCCATCAGGACCGGCAGGTTCGGCGACAGCGCCATCACCGCGGCGGCGCCCAGCGTGGCGACGAGCCCCGCCCGCATCACCGCCGGCGCCGACCCGTCGTCGACCAGCCGGCCCGCGGGCACCGCGATGAGCAGCGGGACCAGGGAGAAGGCGGCGGTGTAGACGCCGACAGTCGCGGCATCGCCGCCGAAGTCGAGGATGCGGTAGCTCACCAGGACGCGGGCGCCGTTGAAGATGCCCTGCGTCGCGACGCACAGGGCGACCAGCATCAGGAACCACTTCCGCACCACGGGTACGAGCCTCCTCGCCGAAACAGTTTTTCCGCCTCCGCCGGCGGGCCGCCCCGGCCCCGCCCGACCAGCGGCGGGGCGCCCGCCCGGACCACGGTACCCCGGCCCCATCCCCGGTCGCCCCCGGCGTTCGGCGGCGGGAACCCGCGCCGGTCGTGCATCCTGGAGGGTGGACAAAACTGACTTATGAATCAATGAAGGGATGAAGGGACATGCTTGAACGCACGCTCGTGTACGTCGACACCTCCTACCTCCTCGCGAGCTTCTACAACTCGTGGGAGACCGGGGCGCGGGCCCAGCTGGAGATAGATCTCCGCGAGGTCGTCCGCGTCCTGGACGACATGATTAGCAGGCAACTCGGGCAGCCCATCCAGCGGCAGCTCTGGTACGACGGCATCCCCGAATCGGGGCCGCACCGCTACCAGCGGAGCCTCCGGTCGATCGACGGCGTGCAGCTGCGCGCCGGACAGCTCATCGAATGGGGCAACCGGCGCATCCAGAAGGCCGTCGACACCCGCCTGGTCACCGACATGGTGATCGCCGGGCTGCGGCAGCAGGCCTCCGACATCGTCCTCGTCTCCGGCGACGCCGACATGCTGCCGGGCGTCACGGAGGTCTCCAACGCCGGCGTGCGCGTGCACCTCTACGGCTTCGGCTGGGACTCCATGTCCTCCGCGCTGCGCCACGCGTGCGACTCCACCACGGTGCTCGACCCCCGCGAGGACTTCGCGGAGGCCATGCAGATCAACGTCCTCGAGGGCCCGCTGCCGCCGGTCGTGCGCGGCAAGCCCATCGGCGACGCGGAGCCGCCGGAGGAGGACGGGGCCACCGCGGTGCCCGACACCCGGGTGACGCCGCCGGGTTCCGGTGAGTCGCGTGACGACGGCGACCGCTCCGGCGGCGATTCCCCCGGTACCTCCGGCGAGGGCGACCAGGCCTCCGCCGGGGCCGGCGACGCCGGTGGCGCGGCCGATTCGGACGATGCCGGCGCGGACGGCGCCGCGGCCGGGGAGACCGGGGAGGCCGCCGCCGGCGTGGGCCGTCCCGACGGCTCCGGCGACGGGGCGTCCGAGGGCGACGGGGCCGGCGGAGCCGCCGATGGCTCGGACGCCGGACGGGCGGACGACGGCGACGCCGCGGCGAAGGACGGCGGAAAGCGGTCCGGCACCGCCGATTTCGGCGCCCCCTCCCCCGCCCGCGTCGCCGCCGCCTGCGCGCGCGACCGTGATCGGGAGCAGGAGCGCGACCGCCGCGACGCCGAGGAGGCCGCCCCCGCGACCCCGACCGCCCGCGCCGACGACCCCCGCGACGCGGAGATCCAGGTCGCCGCGAAGGCCGGGCGCCGCGAGGTCCCGGCGGAGGCGCAGACCACCGCCGCCGAGCAGGCGGAGCAGGTCGGCGGCCTGTCGTCCCCGGCCCGCCCGGACGCCGGCTCCGACGGGGCGGGCGACGGACACGGCGATCACGGCCACGACGGCGGCGCCGACCACGGCGACGCGCCCGGCGCGGCCGCCCCGAAGCCGGCGCCGCGGCCGAGCCCGTCGATGATGGCCCCGCGCCGCAAGCTGCGCAGCCGCTACGTGCCGCTGCCCAACGAGGTGTGGGCGTCGGCCGGGTTCCAGACCCCGTTCGACGTCGGCCAGCAGTACGCCTCCTGGTGGTACGAGTCCGCGGCGACGGAGAAGCAGCGCGACGAGGCGCACCTGCTGTCCGGCGGCGGCCTGCCGACGCACATCGACCGCCCGCTGCTGCAGTTCGCCTGCGAGACGCTGCACGAGTACACGCTGACGGAGAACCAGCGCGTCAACCTGCGCGACGGCTTCCACGCCGGCATCCGCAGCCTGCTGCTCAACCGCCGCCGGGAGAACGGCGGCCTGTAGCCCGGCGCGGGCCCGGGCGCGGCTACTTCGCGCCGTCCGCGCCGTCGCCGGACTCCAGCTCGCCCGCGGCGGAGCCGGAGCCGCCGGCGCCGAGCTCGCCGGCGGACTCGGCGCGCATGCGGGCGCGGATCTCCTCCAGGCGCATCGACGCCTGCGCGTCGGTCGTGCCGGCCTCGATCTCCGCCATCCGGCCGGCGGTGCTGTCCTGCGCCAGCTCCTGGGCGCCGAGGGCGCGGGCGTAGCGGCCCTCGATCTTCTCGCGCACGTCGTCGAGCGTGGGCACGTTGCGGTCGCCCTCGATGGCGCGGATGCCGTCCATCGTCGCGGCGGTGCGCTGCTGCATCTCCGCCTGATCGGCCTGCGCCTCCAGCTCGCGGAACTGGGCCTTCAGCTCCTGCTGGCGCTGCTGCGACAGCTTCGCCTGCTTCTGCGCCTCGTCGGCGGCGGCGACCGCCTGGCCGTGCATCTGCGTCGTGTCCTCCAGCTCCCGCTCGATGGACACCAGCTGCGAGGCGAACACCTCGGCGGTGTTCTCCAGCTCCGCGGCCTTCGCCTCGTCGCCCGCGGCGCGGGCGCGATCCGCCTGCTCCAGGGCCGCCTTCGTGTTGGCGGTGAGCTTCTCACGGTCCTTCGTCAGCCGGCCGAGCTGCATCTCCAGCTGGTTGCGGTTGCCGATGATCTCCGCCGCCTGCCGCTGGATCGCGTCGTGGCGGCGGCGCTCCTCCTGCTCCGCCTGGTGGAGCAGGACCTTCGGGTCCGCGTTGTCGTCGATCTTCTTGTCGAAGGACGACATCACGTACTTCCAGCCCTTGCTGAACGGATTCGGCATGTCGGCATCACTCGCTTTCGGCGGCCGGCGCGCGTCGGCGGCCGGTGTGGTCATGGTCCGGGCTCCCGGAGATACACCGCCATCGTAGGGGTAACATCCCCGTCCATGCTGAGCCTCAGGAACGGCCGCCGCCGCGCGGCCCTCGCCGTCGTGGCGGCCGCCACCGCCGCCGGCGTCCTCGCCGCCCCCGCCGCCCTCGCCGAACCCTCCGACTCCGACGGGAAGACGGAGAGCGCCGAGCACTCCCGCCGCGACGCGGACGACGCGGACGAGCCCGCGGGGAAGCCCGCCGCCGACCGACCGGCCGAGCCGCTGCCCGCCCTCGACTACGACGAGGTCCAGAAGCGGATGGAGGAGGCCACCGAGGAGATGGAGGCCGAGGGCGTCCAGATGGGCATGGCCCTCTACGACCGCGCCACCGGCCGGATGGTCTCCAACGTCAACGGGGAGAAGCCGTTCCCCCTGGCGAGCATCGTGAAGGTGTTCGTCGCCGAGGTCGTCGCCTACTCCAACTACGAGCGGCCCGAGGACGGCGAGATCGAGCGCGGCCGCGGCGAGATGCCGCGCGAGGGCAACCAGGACGCGATGCTGCGCGACTCGGCGATGCGCTACTCCGACAACGAGGCGACGTCGGCGCTGTGGGCCGCCTACGGCCGCGGCGAGATCGTCGAGTCCGTCCGCGAGCGCTACGGCCTGTCCGACGCGACGCAGCCGCGCGCCAACTGGGCGGCGTCCACCTCCTCCCCGGAGGACATGGCGAAGTTCTTCGCCGGCGTCCTCGACGGCGAGGGCGGCCTGTCGGAGGACGAGACCGACTACCTCGTGCGCCTCATGTACTCCCTGCCGAAGTACTCCTACGGCAACGCCGGGCAGGACTTCGGCCTGCGCGAGGCCCTCGACGGCGAGATGGTGGCCCAGAAGGGCGGCTGGTCGGACCCGCACATCCGCGCGTCCGCCGGCTTCCTCGGCGAGGATCAGCGCTTCACCATGGCGGTGCTGACGACGGGCGACGAGACGTCGACCGCCGCGACCCGCGCCGTCGAGATGGTCTTCCCCGACGGCATCGTCGTCCCGCACCTCGACGACGACGCGAAGCCGGGCGAGCCCGTCGCCTCCCCCGTCGAGGACGGCCCGGGGATGCCCGTCGCCGGCCTCGTGGGGCTGACCGCCCTGGGCATGGCCGTCATCGGCTTCCTCGTCGGCTGGGCGGTCCGCGGCACCCGCGTCAGCTAGGCGCCCCGCCCGGCGCGGGCGCGGACGCGGCGCGGCGGACGTCGCAACGCACCCCCCCGCGCCACCCGCGCACCCGCGCACCCCGCGCATGACGACGTCGGCGGCGCGCGATCCCCTCCGGATCGCGCGCCGCCGCCGTCGCGTTCGGGCCCGGCGCTACTCGCCGCCCTGCTCCGCCTCCCGGCGGGCCTCCTCGACCTTCGCGTGCACCTCGGCCATGTCGAGCTCCCGCGCCTGCGCCAGGATGTCCGAGATCGCCTCGCCCGGGATGACGCCGGAGTGGCGGAACAGCAGGATGCCGTCGCGGAACAACAGCAGCGTCGGGATGGACTGGATGCCCAGCATCGCCGACACCTCCTGGTTCGCGTCCGTGTCGAGCTTCGCGAACGTCACGTCGGGGTTGTCCTCCGACGCCTTCTCGAAGATGGGGGCGAACTGGCGGCACGGGCCGCACCAGGTCGCCCAGCAGTCGACCAGGACGCTGCCGCCGCCGGTGACGGTCGACTCGAAGGTGTCGTTGGTGACGTCGATGGTGGCCATGGGTGAACCTCGTCTTTCATCGGGTGGGTCGCGTTCGGGCGGTGCAACGTCCCCCGCGCCGGCGCTATTCCCCGGGATGCCCCCGGGGGTTCGCGTGACGACGCCTCCCGCGCCGCTCCCCCGTCAGCCGCGCAGCGTGATGACCGGCTCCCGGTCCCGCTCCCTGGTCATCTCGCGCGCCCACGCCGGACGCGCGAACATCCAGCCGGCGCCCGCGGCCAGCAGCAGCCGGTGGATGCCCAGGCACGCCACCGCCGCCGCCACCGTGACCAGCACGGTCTGCAGCGGCACCACCGGGTCCGCGTCGAACACCATGTTCAGGCCGAACATGATGAGCACCAGCACCGGGATGTGCATGAGGAACACCGGCAGCGTCCGCCGGCCCAGCGCGTGGAACGGCAGGAGCACGCGCGTGCCCTCGAACATGGACACGAAGGTCACCGCGCACGTGACGCCCGTCAGGGACAGGAGCAGGCGCGTGAGCCCCTGGTTGCCCATGTTGAAGTGCGGGTAGGTCACGTAGATGTGGCCGGCGACGGCAACGTACACCAGGCCCGTCACCAGCACGACGGGCAGCAGGCGGGCCCGCGCCAGGCGGAAGATCCACGGGGCGCCGTACATGCCCAGCAGGTAGAAGACGTACATCTGCGAGATGAAGTCCCACGACCAGCTGGCCTCCTGGAACGGCGCCCACACGCTCACCGCCGCCGCCAGGCCCACCTGGATGACCGGGTGGATGCGCCGCATCGCCTTCGACAGGATGGCGAACAGCGCCAGGGCGTAGAGGAACCACAGGTACGACGTCGGCTCGTACACGGAGTGGACGATGCGGGCGCCGATCGCGGGCCACGACGCCGGGTCCAGCGCCGCCGGCGGGGCGATGATCCCCTCCCCGACCACCGTGCGCGGGATGAGCGCCAGCACCAGCTCGCGGGCCGGCACCCAGATGACGTAGAGCCACACCATGACCCAGATGCGGCGGTTCGCCAGCTGCGGCCACGACTCCGACAGCGCCTTCGCGGCGAACAGGCCGGAGACGAGGAAGAACAGCGGCATGCGGACCGGGCCGAGCATGAGGTTGACCTCCGCCCAGCGCGCCGACGTCCAGCCGTGGTTGGTCAGCTCCGTGATGGCGTGGCCGAGGACCACGAGGAGGATGCAGAGCCCCTTCGCCGCGTCGACCCACTGGACCCTGGGCACGCGTCGCGCCGCGGCCGCCGGTGCGGCGGTCGCGGTGTCCGTGCGCTGGTGCCCGTTCTGCGTCAGCGGTGCCTCCGGGGTCATGGGCCGTCGCGCGGGTCGGCGCGACGCGTGGGGCGTGTGTGAACAGCGTAGCTGCACGGACGCGCATATGTGAATTCCGGTGGCCGGAATCACGTGGTCACGGGCCTGCGCGCTACTCCCGGTGCATGTTCGCGAAGCAGGAGAAGTGCAGCTGCGAGGCGACCGTGATCGTGCCGATGGGGCCGCCGCGGTGCTTCGCCAGGATGATGTCGGCCTCGCCGGCGCGCTCGTGGTCCTGCTCCTGCGAATCCGGGCGGTACAGCAGCATGACCATGTCGGCGTCCTGCTCCAGCGAACCGGACTCGCGCAGGTCGGCCACCTGGGGCTTCTTGTCCGTGCGCGCCTCGGGGCCTCGGTTCAGCTGGGAGATGGCGACGACGGGGACGTCCAGCTCCTTCGCCAGCAGCTTCAGCTGGCGGGAGAACTCCGAGACCTCCTGCTGGCGGGACTCGACCTTCTTGCCCGACGTCATCAGCTGCAGGTAGTCCACGACGACGAGGTCGAGGCCGTGGCGGACCTTGATGTCGCGGGCCTTGGCGCGGATCTCCATCATCGTCAGCGTCGGCGAGTCGTCGATGTAGATCGGCGAGTCCTCGATGGCGCCGGCGCGGTTGACCAGCTTGCCCCACTTGCTGTCGTCCATGGAGCCGGAGCGGATGTCCGCCAGCTTCACG
The DNA here is from genome assembly GCF_053525695.1 of Corynebacterium sp. 335C. Taxonomy (NCBI): domain Bacteria; kingdom Bacillati; phylum Actinomycetota; class Actinomycetes; order Mycobacteriales; family Corynebacteriaceae; genus Corynebacterium; species Corynebacterium sp. 335C. The sequence goes on along the minus strand of NZ_JASTTB010000001.1, from coordinate 1,609,651 downwards.
CGCGCCTCCGCCGACAGGATGCGCATCATGATCTCCGACTTCGACATCTCCAGCGAGAAGATGGCCGACGTCTTCTTGTCTTCCTTCTTCGGCGCGATGGACGCCGACCGCACGAAGTCCATCGCCAGCGTCGACTTTCCGACGCCCGGGCGGGCCGCGACGATGATCATCTGGCCGCCGTGCAGGCCGTTGGTCAGCCGGTCCAGGTCCGTGAAGCCCGTCGGCACGCCCTGCGACAGGCCGCCGTTGGAGGACAGCTCCTCGATCTCGTCGAGGGTGCCGGGCATCAGCTCGCCGACGGAGGCGTAGTCCACCCGCTCGTCGTCCCGCGACACGTCGAAGACCAGCTGCTGGGCGCGGTCGATGAGGTCGACCGCCTCCGAGTCCTCCGCGCCCGCCTGCCCGAGGGCCACGATCTTCGTGCCCGCGTCGATGAGGCGGCGCACCGCCGCCTTCTCCGCCACGATCTTGGCGTAGTAGTGCGCGTTCGCGGCGGTCGGCACCATCGCCATGAGCGTGTGCAGGTACGGGGCGCCGCCGATGCGCTCCAGCTCCCCCACCTGATCCAGCCGGCCGGCGACGAGGATCGCGTCGACGTTCTCCACCTCCGCGTAGAGGTGCAGGATGGCCTGGTAGATGGACTGGTGCGCCGGACGGTAGAAGTCGTCGACGCGCAGCACCGAGCCGACGTCCGCGATCACCGTGGAGCTGAGCAGCATGCCGCCGAGGACCGCCTGCTCCGCCTCGATGCTGTGGGGCGGCTGCCGGTCGAAGGACAGGCCGCCCGCGGCGGCCTCGCCGCGGCGCCGGTACTCCTGATCCGGCGGCACCGGGCCGGCGTCCGGCTCCGGCGGCGGCGGGGCGTCGTCGGCGAACGACACCCCCGCGTCGTCGTCGAAGTAGGCGCGGTCCTCCGCGCGCGAACCGTCCGCACTGGTCATTCCGGCACGCCCTTCCTCTCCCGTCGCATGGCCCCCGATCCGGGGCCGTCGCCCGTCCGACTGTACCGCCCGGGGCGACATCCGGAATCCGCCCGCACCGGCCCCCGGGGGCGCCCCGATCCCCGGTTCATCAACACCGGGTGTGGACAACCGTGGATGAAATGTGAACCGCCGGTGAATGTCCAGGTCGGAGTGTGGACAACCACGTGGACAACTCGCCCGGAAACTCGCCGCGACCACGGGAAACGCCGCATATCCGCAGGTCAGAAGGGTGATGCGGCGTGTCGTCCACAATCCACGATCCGACCGGGGGTATGGCCCTCCAGGCGTACGCCGTCACCCTGCGTTCACCGGGGATTCCCCCTGGGGAACCCCGGGATGGCACGGAATCCCCGATTTGCCCACACGTTGTCCACAACGTGCCCGTGCGCTGCGCGGATGCCGGATCCACGACCACAGGAGCCCCACCCGACCCGCCGCGGAGGCCTCTCCGGGCACCGGAGCGGCGCCCCGGGGTCACCGCCGCCGGAGCAGGCCGGCCCCGCCGCCGAACCGTCGCGGCCGCCGCGGCACCCTCCCCCGGACACACCGAAGGGCCCCGTCCCCCGCCGCCGGGCGGAGGGGCTCGGGGCCCCCAGGTGCGCTGTTGTCATTGGGCCGCGGTCGCCGGTCGTCCCGACCGGACGCGGCCGTCGTCTGAAGTGAAACCGGGACTAGCCGGCGACGACCTCCACGGACACGTGCGCGGTGATCTGCGGGTGCAGCGCGATGTCCACGGTGTGCTTGCCGAGGGCCTTGATCTGGCCCGGCGCGAGCTCGACGGCGCGCTTGTCGACGGCCTGCCCGGAGGCGGCGCGGACGGCGTCGGCGATGTCGGCCTTGGTGACGGAGCCGAAGAGCTTGCCGCTCTCCGACGCCTTGACGGCGACCTTCACGTTGTCGAGGGCGTCGATGGCGCCCTTGACCTCGCGGGCGTGATCCAGGTCGCGGATCTCGCGCGCCTCCTGGGCGCGGCGGATGCCCTCGATCTGCTTCTCGGCGCCGCGGGTGGCGACGATGGCCAGACCGCGCGGAAGCAGGTAGTTACGTCCGTAGCCGGCCTTGACCTCGACGATGTCGCCCGGGACACCGAGGTGGTCGACGGCGGCGGTGAGGATCAGCTTCATGATCCCTGCCTTTCGGTGGAATGTCTGTGGTGGAAAAGAGAAGTTGGGGATTCAACCGGGTGGCCGGACGTCATCGCCCGGCCGCCGCCGTCAGAACGGGGGCTCGCCGCCGCCGAAATCGCCGGCCTGCGGGGCGGAGTGCCACGGATCCTCGGCCGGCTGGCCGCCGCCGAATCCCTGACGGGACTGGCCGCCGCCCTGGCCGCCCTGGCCGCCGCGGTTTCCGCCGCCGAAGTTGCCGCCACCGCCGCCGTAGTAGCCGCCGCCCTGGCCGCCGCCGGAACGCGGGTTCCGGTTGACCTGGGCGGACGCGAACTTCAGCGAGGGGCCGACCTCGTCGGTCTCGATCTCGTAGACGGTGCGGCGCTCGCCGTCCCGGGTCTCGTAGCTGCGCTGGCGCAGCTTGCCCTGGACGATGACGCGCATGCCCTTGGACAGGGTCTCCATCACGTTCTCGGCCATCTCGCGCCAGACGTTGCACGTCAGGAACAACGCGTCGCCGTCGGTCCACTGGTTGGTGTTCCGGTCGAAGACGCGCGGCGTCGAGGCCACGCGGAAGTTCGCGACGGCCACGCCGCTCTGGGTGTAGCGGAGTTCGGGGTCGGCGACGACGTTGCCGACCAGCGTGATCGGGGTTTCTCCCTGTGCCATGCGGTTTCGCTCCTTAGCGGGTTGGCGTCCCGGTTACCGGTGGCGCCGGTTTAGCGATCCGCCCGCAGCACCTTGGTGCGCAGGATGGAGTCGTTCAGGTTGAGACGGCGGTCCATCTCCTTGACCGTGTCGGGCTCGCAGTCGAGCTCGACGACGGCGTAGATGCCCTCGTTCTTCTTCTCGATGGGGTACGCCAGCTGGCGCTTGCCCCAGATGTCCACCTTCTTGACCTCGCCATTGTCCTTGCGGACGATCTCGAGGTACTTGTCGAGCGACGAGCCGACGGTGCGCTCGTCGATCTTCGGATCGACGATGATCATGACTTCGTAGTGACGCACGGACCTCATCACCTCCCATGGTCTAGTAATTCGGAATCGGCCACGGCCGGATGCCGTGGCAGGAGGGTACGTTGCGTCAGGCAACCCTCGCAGGGTACCCCATCCCCCCTGGCCGGGGCCAATCCCGCCCCGCGCACGACGACGGGGGCCGCCCCGGCCGAAGCCGGGGCGGCCCCCGTTCGCGGTTGCCCGCGGGCCGCTGCGCACCCCGCGGGAGGCGCGGGCGGCGGTCAAATGGCCGCCGTCAGCGCGATGATGACCGGGATGACGGTCACCAGCAGTCCGGCGCCGAGGCACAGCGCCAGGACGAGGGAACGGCGCATGCCGTACATGAAGCCGGCGAAGGCCGCGCCGAAGAGGAGGAACCCCACTCCGACGCACGCCATCGTGGCGATGACCCAGCCGTCCACGGCGCTCCCCTAGTTGCCCGGGATGAGGTCGCCGATGACGTCGCCCGGCGCGGGCGCGGGCGCCGGGGCTCCGCCGCCACCGCCGTTGCCGCCACCGCCGCCGTTTCCGCCGCCGCCGTTGCCGCCGCCGTTGCCGCCGCCGTTTCCGCCGCCGCCGTTGCCGTCACCCGGGATGATGCCCGGCGGGAGGATGTCGTCGATGCCCGGCCCCTCGGCCGGCGGCGCCTCCTCCGTGGTGGACGGGGCCGACTCCTCGGTCGTCGTCGCGGTGCCGGTGTCGGTGGCCGTCTCGGTCGGGACCCAGGTCTGGACCGGGGCGTCCGGGATGCCCGCGACGCCGTCGATCGGCTCCGGGTCGGTGAAGGACTCGTACTCGGCGTTCGCCAGGCCCGTGTCCATCGTGTACTTCCAGATGGAGCCCGGGTTCGCGGAGCCGTACATCACGCCGCCCCAGCTGTTGTACAGGGCGGAGGAGTCGACCATGCCCATCCACACGGCCGTCGACAGCTGCGGGGTGGAGCCGATCATCCAGGCGTCCTTGTTCAGGCCGGTGTCGCTCAGCTGGGTGGTGCCGGTCTTCGCGGCGGACTCTCGGCCGCCGGCGAGCGGCTTGCCGGAGTAGGAGGCGATGGGCTTCATGGCGTCGATGACGTTCGTCGCCACGGCCTTGGACACGCGCTCCTCGCCCTCGGTGCCGTTCTGGCGGTCCAGCAGGACCTCGCCGTCGGAGGTCTCGACCTTCGCGACGAAGTGCGGGCGGTGGTAGAAGCCGTCGGCCGTCAGGGTCGCCAGCGCGGACGCCATGTCCAGCGGGCGGCTCGGGTACTGGCCCAGGGTGATGCCCTCGTAGGAGTGGCCGTTCTCCTCCATCAGCGTCTTCTCGATGCCGGGGATGGACTCCGCGATGCCCAGGCGGTGGCCCATGGCGGCCGTGTCGTCGGGGCCGTGCTCCAGGTCGTCCTGGAGGCGGAAGAACGGGGTGTTGAGGGACTGCTTCAGCGCCTCGTGGATCGGGCAGGTGCCGCAGGAGGCGCCGCCGACGTTGTTGATGGTCGCGTTGCCGGAGGTGTACGGCGCGGACGAGTACTGCGCGGACAGCGGGATGCCCTGGTCGAGGGCCGCCGCCAGCGTGATGATCTTGAACGTCGAGCCGGTCTGGAGGCCGTTGGCCGCGAAGTCCCAGCCGTTCGGGTCGTCGCCGCCGTAGTAGGCGCGGATGGCGCCCGTCTGCGGCTCGATGGAGACGACGGCGGCGCGCTGGCCGCCCTCCTTGTTGACGTTGGCCTCGACGCCGTCGAGCGCCGCCTGCTGGACGACCGGGTCGATGGTCGTCGTGATGCGCAGGCCCTGGGTGGAGACCTGGGTCTCCGTGATGCCCTCGTCGGCCAGCTCCGCCATGACGCGGTTCTTGATGAGGCCCTCCGGCCCCTCCACCTGCTGCGGCGCCGGGACGGTCGCCGGGTCGCGGGTCTCCGGGTACACGGCGGCGCCGCGCTGCGCGGAGGAGATGACGCCCATCTCGACCATGCCGTCGAGGACGTAGTTCCAGCGGTTCTCCGCCTCGGCGCGGTTGACCCACGGGTCCAGCTCCGACGGGCGCTGGATGGCCGCCGCGAGCACGGCGCCCTCCTCGAAGGTCAGCTCCTCGATGGACTTGCCGAAGTAGGCGTCCGCCGCGGCCGCGATGCCGTACGCGTTGCGGCCGAAGTAGATGGTGTTGAGGTAGGCCTCCAGGATCTGGTCCTTCGACCACTCCTGCGCCATCTTCGCGGACATCACCAGCTCGCGGAACTTGCGGGTGATGGTGCGCTCGTTGCCGACGACCGCGTTCTTCACGTACTGCTGCGTGATCGTCGAGCCGCCGCCCATCGACGGGTCGCCCGTGACGACGCCCCACGCGGCGCGCGCGTAGCCGGTCAGCGAGAAGCCCGGGTTCTCGTAGAACTCGCGGTCCTCCGCCGCCAGCACGGCGTTGCGGACCTCCTCCGGCACGATGTCGAGCGGCACCGGCCGGCGGTTGCCGGCCTCCGGCACGATGCGCGCCAGCTCGGTCTCGCCGTCGCGCTCGTAGATGATGGAGACCTGGTTGTTCGCCAGCTCCTCCGGGTCCGGCACGTCGGTCGCGGCATACGAGATGCCGAAGATGGCGACCGGGAACAGGATGATGATGGCCGCGGCGATGCCGAGCCACGCCCACACGCTCCAGCCGCCGGACGACTCCTCGTCGTAGTCGTCCTCGTCGTAGTCGTAGTACTCGTCCGAGACGTCGTCGGACGGGTAGCGGGAATCGTTCGTCACGAGCTCTCCAAGGGTCCGATGGGAATTCGATCTCCCAGGATATGCGGCGGCCCCCGCCCACGCGAACCCCGTACCGCGCCGCGGAGGGCCCCGGCGCCGCGGCGGTGGCCGTCGTCACGCGCGAAACGCAGGCCACACGCGCACCGCACGTGACCCGCGCGCCCCGCCCCGCGCGCACCCTCGGGCGCCGCCGCGCGCCCCCGCGCACCCGCGCCCCCGCCCGGCCGCGCCCGCGCACCCGCGCGCGCCCGCGCGGGCGGCGGCGTCCACGAAAGCCGCACGTCTTTATCGGTAAACCCGCCTGACCGGGGCTTCCGGGCTACGAGCCGATGCCGCCGCGGGGATACGGTTTCCCGGGTTAGGGGGCCGACCGTCGCGCCGACCCCGAACGAGAAGACAAGGAGACCACGAGTCACATGAGCCCCGTCCGCGTAGCCATCGTCGGAGTCGGCAACTGCGCCTCCTCGCTCGTGCAGGGTGTGGAGTTCTACCGCGACGCCGCCGCCGGCGACGACGTCCCCGGCCTGATGCACGTCCAGTTCGGCGACTACCACGTCTCCGACGTGCAGTTCGTCGCGGCGTTCGACGTCGACGCGAAGAAGGTGGGCCAGGACCTCGCTGACGCCATCGACGCGTCCGAGAACTGCACCATCAAGATCGCCGACGTGCCGGCCACCGGCGTCACCGTCCAGCGCGGCCCGACGCTCGACGGCCTGGGCAAGTACTACGCGCAGACCATCGAGGAGTCCGCGGAGGAGCCGGTCGACGTCGTCCAGGCCCTGAAGAACGCCGAGGCCGACGTCCTCGTCTCCTACCTGCCGGTCGGCTCCGAGCAGGCCGACAAGTTCTACGCCCAGTGCGCCATCGACGCGGGCGTCGCCTTCGTCAACGCCCTGCCGGTCTTCATCGCCTCCGACCCGGAGTGGGCGAAGAAGTTCGAGGACGCGGGCGTCCCGATCGTCGGCGACGACATCAAGTCCCAGGTCGGCGCCACCATCACGCACCGCGTCATGGCCCGCCTGTTCGAGGAGCGCGGCGTCCGCCTGGAGCGCACCCTGCAGCTCAACGTCGGCGGCAACATGGACTTCAAGAACATGCTGGAGCGCGAGCGCCTGGAGTCGAAGAAGATCTCCAAGACGCAGGCCGTCACGTCGAACCTCACCGGCCCGCTGGCCGGCAAGATCGACGACCGCAACGTCCACATCGGCCCGTCGGACTGGGTCGACTGGCTGGACGACCGCAAGTGGGCGTACATCCGCCTGGAGGGCAAGGCGTTCGGCGAGGTGCCGCTGAACCTGGAGTACAAGCTCGAGGTGTGGGACTCCCCGAACTCCGCGGGCATCATCATCGACGCCATCCGCGCGGCGAAGATCGCCCTGGACCGCGGCGTCGGCGGCCCGGTGTACCCGGCCGCCTCCTACCTGATGAAGTCCCCGCCGCGCCAGCTGCCGGACGACGTCGCCCGCGCGCGCCTGGAGAAGTTCATCGTCGGCGAGGACGACGGCAAGTAGCCGCCGCCGCCGGGGGTGATACGTCATCACCCCCGGCGTAACGCCCCGCGTCCCCCGGATCCCGGGCGCGGCGCGGACCCGCAGGGGCCGCCGCCCGCCGCGGAAGTCCAGGTCGCGGGGCTTCGCCGTGTCACATCCACTAACGGCGGTCATTAATCTCCCGAAACCTCAATGTCTGGGTTAATAACAATTTGATGCTGACTATTTCGGGCCGGAACGGGACCGGCCCGTTTTCCGCTAGAGTTCGGCCCATGACCGACACCACCGAGACCACCGACCTGACGCCGCTCGACGTCGCCAGGGAGGTTCGCCCGCTGCTGACGCGTGCGGAGCTCATGTACAGCCGCCGGAGCGAGGAGTCCCAGCTCAGCCGCGCCCAGCTGTCCATCATGATGACGCTCGACCATCTCGGTCCCTGCCGCATCAACCAGCTGGCCCAGGCGGAGTCGATCCGAATGCCCACCGCCTCCAACGCGGTGCACCACCTGGAGCAGGCGAAGATGGTCGCCCGCGTGCGCGACACGAAGGACCGCCGCGGCGTCCGCGTCGAGCTGACGTACGCCGGCCGCGAGGAGCTGAAGCGCGTCTCCGACGAGCGCGACCGCCAGATGGCCGTCATGTTCGAGGGCCTGTCGCAGGAGGATCTCCAGCTGGCCTACAAGGTCGGCCCCATCCTCAAGCGCATGCTCGACTCCTACGCCGGGGCCGCCCCCGAGGCCTGATCGGCCCGTCCCCGCCGCATCCGCGACCCCGTCGCCGGTGCGGCGGTTTTCCGCGTCTTCGGCAACCCGGGTCTCCCCGTCGTTCGCCCGTGGTTAAACTCGTGCTTGCCCGGCGTTCGCGCGCATCCCGCGCGGGCCGCCGCGCACCGCCGCGGAGGCGCGACCCGCCGCCGCGCGCGGCCGCGACGACCGCCGGGCAGATGCACGGCCCCGTAGTTGTCCCCGAACGACCCCGAGGAGACGCACACCGATGTCGTCGACGCCCCTGCGCGTTCTCGTGGCGTGGCGCCCCGGCGCCGCCGGCGGCGAGGTCATGGCCCATGCGGCCTGGCTCGCCCGCACCTGCCGCGTCCGCATCCGCACCGTCGCCGTCCTGTCCCGCGGCTGGCCCCTGACGTCGCTCGCCCGTCTCGGCGACGACGACTCGTGGGCCCGCACGGAGATCCGCGCCACCGAGAAGGCCATCCGCGCCGCCGGCAAGGCGCACGGCATCCGGAAGGGGATGCTGGACGAGTCGCCGACGCTGGTCGTCGAGGCGGCGAACGAGGCGGGCACCATCGCGGACGCCGCCCGGGACTTCGGCGCGGACGTCGTCCTCCTGGGCACCCGCGCGCATTCCCCGTCGGGGCACTTCCGCGCCGGCGCGACCGCCGATGCGCTGCTGCACCACAGCCCGGTTCCGGTCGGCCTGACGCCGCGGGCGCCGAAGCTGTCGAAGAACGGCGTCACCCGCGTGACGTGCACGTACCTGGACACGGCCCAGTCGCACCGGGCCCTGGAGCGCGCCGCCGATCTGGCGATGGCGTGGGACGTGCCGCTGCGGCTGCTGGCGCTGACGCCGCGCGGGGCGACGATGTACCCGACGGACTCGGGCTTCGGCAGCGACGAGGACCTCATCATCGAGTGGCAGGAGCAGGCGATGGCCCTGCTCGATCGCGGCCAGGACCGCGCGCTGACGCGCCACCCGGAGCTGCGGCTGCAGCTGGAGGTCGGCTCGGGCCACGGCTGGGAGGGCGCCGTCGGCTCGGTGAAGTGGAAGAAGGGCGACCTGACGGTCATCGGCTCCTCCGGCCTCGGCCCCTTCGGCCGCGTGTTCACCGGCACCTCGGTGAACCACATGGTGAAGCACGTCCCGTCGCCGATGCTCATCACCCCGGCGTAGCCCGGGTCGCCCGCCGCGCGCGCCCGCGGGTGCCTGCGGGTTCCGCGTGGTCGCGTGACGACGCCGCCCGCGCCGCGGCGACGCCGCCCGCGGAGCCGCGGGCCCGCCGGGTGTCCGACGGCGGCGGCCGCGCCCGGCGGGGTCGCCCCGGCCGCGGCGGCTTGCCTAGGCTGGGGCCCATGTCCGCCGATGATCCGCACGCAGCCCCGCAGCCGCCCGACGAGCCCCGAGCCCGCGCCGACCGCGCGCGGCGGGACCGCACGGCGGGGGAGGACCCGCTCGATCGCCTCGAGAGGAACGTCCGCTCCGGCCGGATGGCCTACTGGTACACGGGCGCGGTCATCGTCCTCACGATCCTGTCCGCGATCGTCGTGGCGGTGGCGGGCGCCGTCTCCGGCGGGCCGCTGTGCGACGCCGGCCATTCGTCCTTCATCTGCTCGCGCACGTGGGAGATCGTGTTCCCGCTCGTGCCCAGCGCCGTGTCGCTCGTCGGCGCCCTCGGCGGGTTCTGGCAGTGCTACTCGAAGTGGAGGCGATTCGAGCGGTGGCGCCCGTGGATCGCGATGGTGTGGATCCTGCTGCCGTGGACGCTCATCTGGATGACGTCGACGATGCCGATCCTCATGCTCGGCGTCGCCCCCTGACGCGGAGCCCGCGGCCCGGCACGGTGCGTCCGCCGCGCCCCGGCGGCGCCACCCGGCACGGCGGGGGACCCGGGGCCCGGCGCTGGCCGGGGAGCCGGGGGAGGGACCGTCGCACAGCGGGGGCGCACCCATGATGGGTGCGCCCCCTCTTTCAGCATTCCCCGCGCCACCTGCGCACCTTCCGGCGCAATGCACCGCCCGGAGGGGCGGCGCGGCGGCCGCGGGGGAGCGGCGCTACTTCTTCACGACGACGTTGACCATCTTGCCGGGCACGACGATGACCTTCGCGACGGTGCCCTCCGCGGTGTGCGCCTCCACCTTCGGGTCGGCCAGCGCGGCGGCCTCCAGCTCCTCGCGGGAGGCATCGGCCGCGACCTGGATGCGGGCGCGGACCTTGCCGTTGACCTGGACCGGCAGCTCGACGGTGTCGTCGACGAGCCACTTCTCCTCGGCCTCCGGCCAGGGGCCGTGGGCCAGGGAGCCGTCGTGGCCGAGGCGCTGCCACAGCTCCTCCGCGATGTGCGGGGCCACCGGGCCGAGCATGAGCACCAGCGGCTCCACCGCGGCGCGCGGGGCGGAGGACTCCGCGTAGCGCTTGGTCAGGTGGTTGACGTACTCGATGAGCTTGGCGATCGCGGTGTTGTCGCGCAGGTTCTCGTAGTCCCCGGTGACGCCGTCGACCGTGCGGTGCAGGGCCTTCAGGTCCGCCTCGTCCAGCTCCGCGTCGGAGACCGCGAGGCCGCCGGTGGACTGGTCGACGACCAGGCGCCAGGCGCGCTGCAGGAAGCGCTGCGCGCCGACCAGGTCCTTCGTCGCCCACGGGCGCGAGGTGTCCAACGGGCCCATCGCCATCTCGTAGACGCGCAGGGTGTCCGCGCCGTAGTTGTCGCAGATGTCGTCGGGGGAGACGGCGTTCTTCAGGGACTTGCCCATCTTGCCGTACTCCTGGAACACCTCGACGTCGCCGACGAAGAACTTCCCGTCGCGCTCGACGACGTCCTCCGCCGGCATGTAGACGCCGCGGGAGTCGGTGTAGGCGAAGGCCTGGATGTAGCCCTGGTTGAACAGGCGGCGGTACGGCTCCTTCGACGTGACGTGGCCGAGGTCGAACAGCACCTTGTGCCAGAAGCGCGAGTACAGCAGGTGCAGCACCGCGTGCTCGACGCCGCCGACGTACAGGTCGACGCCGCCCGGGTCGCCCTCGCCGTGGACCTCCGGGCGCGGGCCCGTCCAGTAGCGCTCGTTCTCGACGTCGCACATCGCCTCGTCGTTCAGCGGGTCGATGTAGCGCAGCTGGTACCAGGAGGAGCCGGCCCAGTTCGGCATGACGTTCGTGTCGCGGCGGTAGGTGCGCGGGCCGTCGCCGAGGTCCAGCTCGACGGTCGTCCACTCCTTCGCCTTCGCCAGCGGCGCCTGCGGCTCGGTGTCCGCGTCGTCCGGGTCGAAGGTCACCGGCTTGTAGTCGTCGACCTCCGGCAGCTCCACCGGCAGCATGTGCTCCGGCAGCGGGTGGGCCACGTCGTCCTCGTCGTAGACCACCGGGAACGGCTCACCCCAGTAGCGCTGGCGGGCGAACAGCCAGTCGCGCAGCTTGTACTGGGTGGTGCCGCGGCCGGCGCCGCGGGCCTCCAGCCACTCGATGGTGCGGGCCTTCGCCTCCGCGACGGCGAGGCCGTTGAGGTCCAGGCCGTCGTCGTTCGCGGAGTTCACCGCGGCGCCGTCGCCCGTGTAGGCGGCCTCGGAGACGTCGCCGCCGGAGACGACCTCCACGATGGGCAGGCCGAAGGCGGTGGCGAACTCGTGGTCGCGGTCGTCGTGCGCCGGGACCGCCATGATGGCGCCCGTGCCGTAGCCGGACAGGACGTAGTCCGCGACGAAGACCGGGACCTGCGCGCCGGAGACCGGGTTCACCGCGTAGGTGCCGGTGAAGACGCCCGTCTTCTCCTTGTTCTCCTGGCGCTCCAGGTCGGACTTGTTGGCGGCGCGGCGGCGGTACTCCTCCACGGCCTCCGCCGGGGTGGCCATGCCCAGGGTCCACGCCTCCGGCGTGCCCTCCGGCCAGACCGGGGCGACGAGGGCGTCGACCAGCGCGATCTCCGGGGCCAGGACCATGTAGGTGGCGCCGAACAGGGTGTCCGGGCGGGTGGTGAAGACCTCGATGGCCTGCTCCTGGCCGTCGTTGCCCGTCGCTGTGAAGACGACCTCCGCGCCGCGGGAGCGGCCGATCCAGTTGCGCTGCATGGACTTGACCTTCTCCGGCCAGTCCAGCAGCTCCAGGTCGTCGGTGAGGCGGTCCGCGTAGGCGGTGATGCGCATCATCCACTGGCCCAGGCGGCGGCGGAAGACGGGGAAGTTGCCGCGCTCGGACTTGCCCTCGGCGGTGACCTCCTCGTTGGACAGCACGGTGCCGAGGCCCGGGCACCAGTTCACGGTGGAGTTGGAGCGGTACACCAGGCGGCGGGCCTCGAGGGCGCGGGCGCGCTCCACGCGGTCGAGGTCCTCCCAGGTGCGGCCGTCGAACTCCTCCGGCAGCGCGACGTCGCCGGACACGTACGCCTCGACCAGCTCGTCGATGTGGCGGGCGCGGCCCTCGCGCTCGTCGAACCAGGAGTTGAAGATCTGGAGGAAGATCCACTGCGTCCACCGGTAGTAGTCGGTGTCCGTGGTGGCGAAGGCGCGGCGCTTGTCGTGGCCCAGGCCCAGGCGGCCGAGCTGGCGCTCCATGTTGGCGATGTTCGCCTCGGTGGTGGTGCGCGGGTGGGTGCCGGTCTGGACGGCGTACTGCTCCGCCGGCAGGCCGAAGGCGTCGTAGCCCAGCGTGTGCAGCACGTTGACGCCGCGCATGCGGTGGAAGCGCGCGAACACGTCGGTGGCGATGTAGCCCAGCGGGTGGCCGACGTGCAGGCCGACGCCCGAGGGGTAGGGGAACATGTCCTGCACGAACAGCTTGTCGGCCGGCAGCTCGCCGCCGCCGGCCGGCGCCAGCGCGCCCACGGGGTTCGGGGCGTGGAAGGTGCCCTGGTTGCTCCACCAGCCCTGCCACTTCGACTCGATCGCCGCGGCGCACTCCGGCGTGTAGTTGTAGTTCGCGCTGTCAGTCATGGTCAGACAGTCTAACCGGCGGGGGAGCGCCCGGCCGCGCATGGTCCGGCCCCGCCCGGCGCGGCCGCCGCGGGACTGTCGCGGGGCCGCCGTGCAGCCAACGCCGGGCCGCCGCGGAACCTCCACGGGGCGGCCGGCGCCCCGTCCCCACGCCCGTCACCGAGCCATGCCCGGCGCCGTTTTCCGCCGCCGCACCCGGGGGCCGTAGACTCGGCACCATGATCGTCATCCCCGTGATCCTGCTGGTCCTGGCCGTCGCGCTGGCCGTCGTCGCCGGTCTCGCGTGGACCCGGAACCTGCCCGGCAACGACTGGATCGGCATCCGCGCCCCCGAGGCCCGGAAGTCGAAGGAGAACTGGGATCTGACCCACCGCATCGCGGGTCCGCCGTGGGCGGTGTCCGCCCTGGCGATGTTCGGCGCCGCCGCGCTCGGCTTCCTCGCCGCCCGCCCGGGCACGTCGGGCTGGCTGTGGCTGTGGACCGTCGTCGCCGTCCTGCTGTCGCTGGGCTTCATCGGCGTCGGCGCGGCCATGGGCGCCAACGCCATCGCCGCGTGGGACGTGCGCCGCAAGGTGCTGGAGGAGCAGGCCGGCGGCGGCTGCTGCTCCTCCGGCGGCGCCGCCGAGCCGGCCCACGACCACAGCGCGGGCGACTGCGGCGGCGACTGCTCGACGTGCACGTCCTGCGATTCGCATGACGACGCCCCGGCCGCACCCTCCACCCCCGCCGCCCCGTCCGGCCCCGGCGTCGACCGCGACGCCCTGCGCCGCGCCGCCGAGCGCGCCGACCGCGGGTAGCCCGCCCGGCGCGGCACCCGCCGTCACGCACCGCGTCGGCGACCGCACGCGGACCCGCGCGCCGCACCCCCGGAGCCCCGAACGGCCCCGCCCACCCGGGCGGGGCCGTTACGCTGCACCCATGCTCGACCGCCTGCGCAACTGGCGCCCCGACCCGCTGATCGTCCTCATCGTCATCGCGCTCGTGCTCGGCCTGCTGGTGCCGGCGCGCGGCGCGTTCGCCGACGGCTTCTCCGTGGCGACGAAGGTGGCCATCGCCTTCCTCTTCTTCCTGTACGGCGCGCGGCTCAGCCCCCGGCAGGCCCTCGACGGCCTGAAGCACTGGCGGCTGCACCTCACCATCCTGGCGTTCACGTTCGTGGTGTTCCCGCTGGTCGGCCTGGCGCTGAAGCCGCTGGACCTGGTGCTGGCGCCGGGCATCTACCTGGGCATCCTGTACATGACGCTGGTGCCGTCGACCGTGCAGTCGTCGGTGAACTTCACGTCCATCGCGCACGGCAACGTGGCGGGGTCCATCGTGTCGGCGTCGGCGTCGAACCTGCTGGGCATCGTCGTCACGCCCGTGCTGGTGATGCTGCTCATGGCCACCGGCGACGGCGTCACGGTGGACGCCACCGTGTTCCGGGACATCTCGCTGCAGCTGCTGCTGCCCTTCCTGGTCGGCCAGCTGACGCGGCGGTGGACGCAGCGGTTCGCGGCGGCGAAGACGACGAAGAACGTGGACCGCATCTCCATCGCGATGGTCGTGTACTCGGCGTTCTCGCAGGGCATGGTCGAGGGCATCTGGTCCAGCGTCCCGGTCGTCGACCTCGTCGTCCTGTGCGTGCTGTCGGTGGTGATGGTGGAGGCGATGCTGCGGCTGTCCGGCTTCGCGGCGGACAAGCTGGGCTTCGACCGCGGCGACCGCATCGCCATCCAGTTCTGCGGCTCGAAGAAGTCGCTGGCGACGGGTCTGCCGATGGCGGCGGTCATCTTCGGCGGCTCCGCGGGCGTCATCATCCTGCCGCTGATGATCTTCCACCAGATCCAGCTGATGATGTGCGCCGTGTACGCCGCCCGGTGGGGCAGGGGCCACGAGCGGGTCGCCGCCGCCGGGTGAGGCCCGGCGCCGCGGGGGTCGCCCGCCATGCGCGTGACGACGCCCCGATCCGGCCCGTGCCCCGCCCCGCGACGCGGTGCGCGCCCGCCGTGCTAGACACGGGGGCATGACCGGCACGAACGACCAGACCAGCCACGACGAGCAGGGCGCGGAGGCCGCCGCCGAGGTGCAGGCCGCGGAGGCGGCGGAGGCGCAGGCCGCGCCCGCCGTGGACCCCGCCGCCCGCGACGCCGCCATCGCGGAGTTCTGGGGGTGGTGGGCCTCCGGCGGGGCCGAGTCCCTGGACCGGCAGTTCCGCGGCGAGGACGCCGGAATCGACGTGCGCGCGGAGGTCGGCGGCCGCATCGCCGCCATCGACCCGGGCCTCATGTGGGCGGCGGGGCCGGGGGAGACCGCGACGCACCGCCTGACCGTCACCGCGGGCGGCACCCCGCCGCTGCTGGCCGCCGCGCGCCGCTGGCTGCACGCCGCCCCGGAGCCGGACGGCACGTGGGAGTTCCTCGACGTCGTGCTGCCGGACCCGGATCCGGTGCTGCGCTGGCCGGGCGGCGGCACCGCCCCGCGCGACATCGACGCCCGCGAGGCGCTGGTGGAGATCGGCGCCGGCACCACCGTCTGCGACGTGCGCCTGTTCCACCCCGCCTTCGCGGAGCTGCCGGAGGCGGAGGTCGCGCAGGTCGGCTTCACGCTGCTGCAGAAGACCCTCGGCGAGGAGGGCCGGGCGGTGTGGCTGCGCGGCGTCGCGTTCTCCGCGGAGCCGCCGGCGGACGCGGTGCCGCTGCCGGAGCTGCCGGACCACGTCGCCGCCGTCGCCGAGTCCGCCCCCGCCTGGTACGGCATCGAGGGCGGCGAGCCCGGCGCGCCGGTGCACGTCACCGCCCGCTGCCCGCTGACCCCGCTGGTCAACCCGCTGTGGAACACGCACGTGGCGGTGCAGCTGCTGTACTCGGGCGTCGACGCGGAGGGCATGCCGACGGAGGAGTCGCTGGCGGCGCTCGACGAGCTCGGCCGGGCGCTGGCGGATTCGCTGGGCGACGACGGCGTGTTCGTCGCCGCCGAGACCGCCGACGGCGTGCGGCTGCTGCACTTCTACGTCGACGGGGAGACCGACGCGGAGGCGCGGCTGCGCTCCTGCGCGGCCCGCTGGTCGGAGGGCGAGCACGACGTGCTGGCCGCCGCCGATCCGGGCTGGCTCCGCGTCGGCCACCTGCGCGTGTAGCGGGTTCGCGCCGCGCGGGGTGCGCGTGACGACGAGCCCCGCCCCGGCTCCGGGGCCGCGGCGGGCGGGGATGCCGCCCACGGGAGCGGGCTCACGCCACGAGGTTCACCAGGACCATGTACAGCGCCGTGCCCGCGAAGATGGACAGGGCCATGCTGCGGCGCCACAGCTGCAGCGCCACCGTCGCGACCAGGGCGACGGGCGCCGGCCAGAACGGGCCCGGCGCCTCCGCCGCCCCGGCCAGGGTGAACGCGACGAGGGCGACCATGACGCCCACCGGCATCGTCCGCCCGAGGACCCGCAGGACCTCCGAGTCGCGCAGCACCCGGACGAACGCGAACGGGGCCCAGCGCAGCGCCAGGGTCACCGCGCCCATCACCAGCAGCGAGGCGAGGACGTAGCCGCCCATGCCCTCCAGGGACGGGGGCAGGCCCCAGACGCCGGCGGCGAGGGTCGCGTCGTCACGCGCGGCGGCGATCGCCGCGGACCCGGGCCCCGCGCTCACCGCCGGGCCCCCGTCCACGTCAGCGCCCGATCGAGCGCGGGCGACCACGTGCGCGCCACGAGCGTGGCGACGTAGATCGGCAAGCCGATGACGAGCATGTGCTCGGGGGAGAGCCACCACCCGACGCCCGCGCACGCCAGCGCCGTGATCGGCAGCGACCAGTCGCGGTGGGAGCGGAACGCGTCGACCGCCAGCACCGCGAACAGGGCGGTGAGGGCGAAGTCGACGCCGCGGACGTCGTCCGGGATGGCCGTTCCCAGCAGCGCGCCGAGGATGCCGGGGACGACCCACAGCAGCTGGCACAGGATCTGGACCGTCAGCGTGCGCGGCCCCGACGGGCGCACGCCGCGCGCCTGGACGGCGGAGACGATGGCCCACGACTCGTCGGTCAGCGCGTACGTGGAGTAGGCGCACCCGACGCGGGAGGCGACGGCGTCGCGGGGGAAGGTGAGGCCGTAGAAGATGTGGCGGAAGTTCACCAGGAACGCCGTGACGGCCGAGCCGATGAGCCCCGTGTGCGCCAGCACCAGGCCGACGGCGAGGAACTCCATCGAGCCGGCGTAGACGATGACGCTGAACACCGGCGCCCACCACCACGCGAAGCCCGACTGCGCCACGAGCAGGCCGAACGCCAGGCCCAGCGGCACGAGGCCGAGGCCCACGGCCCACGTGTCCGCGATGCCGCGGCGGATCTCGGTGGCGTTCACGGGGACGAGGCTACACGCGCGGCGCCGCATTTCGGACAGCTCTGTCTAGATCGGGGTCCGCGCGGGCCCCCCGGCCCCGCGATGGCGTCCCGCGTGCCGGCCGCGATCCCGTCCCGCGTCGCGGCGGGGCGGATGCGCCGGCGGTCAGTACCCGCGGAAGCGCCGCAGCGCGGCCAGCACCGCCATCGCGACGGTGCCGATGAGCGCCAGGTTCGCCAGATGCCGCACGTTGAACGACTCGTCCCAGCCGATGAGCAGGCGCACGGCGCACCACAGGACCAGCACGATCATCAGCCCGGTCCAGCTCCTCAGGAACTCCACCATCGCGCGCCCCCTAGTTCTCCCGGACGTCGCCCGGGTGCGTGGCGTACAGCGGCAGCGGCCACGGCTGGCGGCGCATGACGTCGCCCCACACGTCGACGCCCGCCGGCGCCAGCAGATCGGACGGCAGGGCGGGGGCGACCAGCCAGTCGCCGCGCTCCAGCTCGTCGTGCAGCTGACCCGGGCCCCAGCCGGCGTAGCCCGCGAACAGGCGGGCGCCGGTCAGTTCACCCTCGAACTCCTCCGGATCCGTGCCCAGGTTCACGATGGCGAAGCGGCCGTCGAGGCGCTGCGCCACCGGCGCGCCGTCGAGGTCCGCGCGCGGCTCCTCCGGCAGCTCCCGGCCGTGCTCGACGACGGCGAGGCAGATCGGCTGCGTCGGGTTCACCGGGCCGCCGAGGTGCACCACCGGCGGCTTCGCCATGAGGTGCGCCCACTCCTCCAGCACGTTCATCACCGGGGTGTCGGAGCGGCGGGTCAGGTCGACGCCGAGGGTGCCCGACGCGTCGTGGTCGATGACGAACACGACGCTGCGCGCGAACTCCGGTGCACCCATGTCGGGGGCCGCCACCAGGAGGCATCCCGGGGCGGGGTCCCGGCGCTCGAGGCCGGTGAACGGGCGGTCGCCGTACAGATCGTCGGGGGTCATGGGGGGAATCCTAGTTCCCCGCCCCCGTGGCCGGGCCGTCCGGTCCCGCCTGCTCCGGCTGCTCCGCCCACCAGTGCTTCAGCGCCAGGATGGCGTCCTCCCGCTCCATGGGGCCGTTGTCGAGGCGCAGCTCCTTCATGTGGGCCCACGCGCGGCCGACGACGGGCCCGGGGGCGACGTCGAGGATGGTCATGATGTCGTTGCCGTCCAGGTCGGGGCGGACGGCGGCGAGGTCCTCCTGCTCCGCCAGCTCCTGGATCCGGGCCTCCAGGTCGTCGCAGGCGCGGGCCAGGCGGGCGGCCTTGCGGCGGTTGCGGGTGGTGCAGTCGGCGCGCACCAGCTTGTTCAGCTGGTCCAGCTGGTCGCCGGCGTCGGTGACGTAGCGGCGGACGGCGGAGTCGGTCCACCGGCCCTCGCCGTAGCCGTGGAAGCGCATGTGCAGGTAGACGAGGTGCGTGATCCGCTCCACCGTCCTCTTCGGGTACTTGAGGCGGCGGAAGCGCTTGCGCATCTTCCTCGCGCCGACGACCTCGTGGTGGTGGAAGGTCACCTGCCCGTTGTCGCCGAAGGCGAGGGTGTCGGGCTTGCCGCAGTCGTGCAGCAGCGCCGCCCACCGCAGCTCCAGGTCGGGTTCGCCGGGCTCCTCCTGGTCGATGGCCTGCTCCATGACGGTCAGGGAGTGCTCGTAGACGTCCTTGTGCCGGCCGTGCTCGTCGCCCGTCATCTTCATCGCCGGGATCTCCGGGAGGATGTGGTCGGCGATGCCGGTGTCGACCATGAGGTCGATGCCGCGGCGCGGGTGGGCGCCGAGGATGAGCTTGTCCAGCTCCGCGGCGATGCGCTCGGCGGTGATGCGGCGGATCTCGGCGCTCATGCGCGTCATCGCGTCGACGACGCGGGGGGAGGGGCCGAAGCCCAGCTGGGCGGCGAAGCGGGCGGCGCGGAGCATGCGCAGCGGGTCGTCGCCGAAGCTGGTCTCCGGGGCGCCCGGGGTGTCCAGCACGCCGGCGACGACGTCGTCGAAGCCGTTGAGCGGGTCGACGAACTCCCGCGTGCCGTCCGCGCGCAGGCGCACGGCGATGGCGTTGCAGCGGAAGTCGCGGCGGACGAGGTCGCCCTCGAGGGTGTCGCCGAACGTCACCTCGGGGTTGCGGCTGACCTGGTCGTACTGGTCGGCGCGGAACGTCGTGATCTCCACCTGCCGCCCGGCCTTCTCGGCGCTGACGGTGCCGAACTCGATGCCGGTGTCCCAGGTCACCGGCGCCCACGCGTCGAGGATGCGCTTGACGACGTCGGGCCGTGCGTCGGTGGTGAAGTCCAGATCGTTGCCGAGGCGGCCCAGCAGCGCGTCGCGCACCGAGCCGCCGACGAGGTACAACTCGTGGCCCTCCTCCTCGAAGGCGCGGGCCAGCGGCGCCAGCAGCTCCGCCTCCCGGCCGATCGCCTGATCCGCGACGGCCAGCATGGCGGTGCGGGCGAGGTCTGCTTCGGCGGTCTCGGGATGCGGTTCGTTCACGTCGGCCACGATACCCGCGGCGGCGCGGCGGACCGCTAGGCTATGGACGTTATGAGCGACAGCGAACGCGACGAATCGACGGCGGGCCCGCGCAGGCGGCGCCGTCCCCGTTCGCGTCGCCGCGGCCGCGGGGGACGCGACCAGGGCGCCCAGGGCGGCGGCCAGGGGGACAACCGGCGCAACCGCGCCGCCGGCGACGCCGGGAACGGCGGGAACGGCGGCTCGAACGGCGGCGGCTCCGGTTCCGGCAACGGCTCCGGCCCGGGCAACGGCCGCGGCGGCAACGGCTCCGGCCCGGGCAACGGCCGCGGCGGCCGTTCCGGCTCCGGCGGCGGGCGCCGCGGGTCCGGCCGGCGCCGCTCGGGCCGCGGCTCCGGCAACGGCTCCAACGGCGGCTCCTCCTCCGGAAACGGCAACGGCAGCGCCAACGGCTCCAGGGTCAGCGGCAACCGCGGGGGCGGCAACGGGCCCGACTCCGGCTCCGGCGACGGCCGGCAGAACCGCCGGCGCCGCGGCGGGCGGGGGCGCGGCCGCCAGGGGCGGCGGCCGTCGTCAAGCGCAGGCGGGAACGGCAGGGGCGGCGACGGGCGGCGCTCGCCCGCGCGCGGCCGCGGCCAGGGCCACGATCAGATGAGGACGTCGCTGGAGACGTCCGCCGGCGGGCTCGTCGTCTCCGGCCTCGCGGAGGCCGTGCGCGACGACGGCTCCGTCGACCTGAACCGCATCCACGTCGCCCTCATCGGCCGCCTCGACCGGCGCGGCCGCCTGCTGTGGTCGATGCCGAAGGGCCACGTCGAGCCCGGCGAGGACCACGCCGCGACCGCCGAGCGCGAGGTCTGGGAGGAGACGGGCGTCCACGGCGCCGTCGTCGCGGAGCTCGGCACCATCGACTACTGGTTCGTCCTCGACGGCCGGCGCATCCACAAGACGGTGCACCACCACCTGCTGCGCTACGTCGACGGCGACCTCAACGACGAGGACCCCGAGGTCACCGAGGTGCAGTGGGTCCCCGCCGAGGGCCTGGTGGAGCGCCTGGCGTACGCCGACGAGCGCAAGCTCGCCCGGCGCGCCCACGACATGCTGCCCGACGTCGCCCGCGCCGAGCGCGACGCGGGACGGGGGACGCCGCGGTGACCCGCCGCCCCCTCCGCCAGGGCCGTCCGCAGCGAACCGTGCGCGCGGACGGCCCGCGGCGCATCGTGCGCGGGGCCGCCGTGGCCTGCGCCGCCGCGCTGGTGGCGGGGGCGGGCGCCGGCGGCGCGGCGACGGCGGAGGCGATGGCCCCGCCGTTCCCCATCTCCCCGTCCGCGCCGGAGATCTCCGAGGAGTGGGTCGGCCAGGACGCCCGCATCGGCGCCGACGGCCCCCTGGAACTGCGGATGACCGCCGTGTCGCCGCGCACGCCCGCCCCGGACGGCGATCTGACGGTGCGCCTGACGCTGGTGAACCGGTCGAACTCCGATCTGACGGACGTCCGCCTGCGCGCGCAGCGCCGCGACGCGCTGGAGTCGGCGGGCGACGCGGGCCCCGCGATGGCGGATCCGGAGTCGGCGTTCGGCGTCGCCACCTCCTTCGGCGACCCCGTCGACGTGCCGGCGGGGGAGTCCCGCAAGGTGTCGCTGACGGTGCCGCTCGGCGCCGCCGCGCCGGAGGGCCTGGGGGTCCCCGGCGACGGCGTGTACCCGGTGCTGATCAACGCGAACGGGCGGCTGGGCGACGGCATCGTGACCCTGCTGGCGGAGACCCGCACCCTCGTGCCAGTGCTCTCGGGCGACGACGCGTCGGGCGACGGTGCGGCGGACGGGGAGGACGCCGCCGCGCGTGACGACGGGACCCCCTCCGGCGACGTCGACGCCGACGGCGACGGCGCCTCCGCGGGCGCCCCGGACCGCGGGACCCGGCCGGTGGGCCTGTCGATGCTGTGGCCGCTGGCCCAGGACATCCCGCTGGTGCCCGGCGAGACCGGGGAGGCCCCGGACCGGCCGCAGCTCATCCTCGCCGACGAGTCCCTGGCGGAGTCGATGGCCGACGGCGGGCGCCTCGACGGGATGCTCGACGTGCTGGAGCAGGAGATCGGGCCCGATTCCCCGCTGCGCCCGGCGACGTGCGTGGCGGTGGAGCCGGAGCTGCTGCTGACCGCCCACCGGATGGCGGGCGGCTACCTCGTCGCCGACGAGCGGCCGAGCCCGGTCGAGGACTCGACGCGGCTGCGCGACTCCTGGGGCGGCGGCAACCGCGCCGACGGCGCCGAGGGAGAGGGCGCCGACGAGGCGGCCGCGTGGCTGGACCGGCTGCGCGACGCGACCGACGGGATGTGCGTCGTGGCCATGCCGTGGGGCGCCGCCGACGCCGGCGCCGTCGCCGTGGCGGCGCAGCCGGCGATGACGGGCGGCTGGCTCGACGGCGGCGAGCGCATCGTCGCGGAGGTCCTGGAGCGGCCCGGGCTGCCGCGCCTGCTGCTGCCTCCGGAGGGCTACCTGACGGCCGACGCGGTGCGGACCGTGTCCGGGGCGTCGGATCCCTCGCTGCCGCGCACCGCCATCGTGGCGGGCAACACGCTGTCGGGCGGCGAGCCGGGCCAGCCGGCGGATCTCGCGCCGGGGCTGCGGGCGGTCGGGGCGCCGACGGCGCTGACGACGGCGCTGGCCGGCACCGGCGCGCTGCCGGAGACCCCGGGCTTCGCACCGCTGGTGGGCCGCCACCGCCTGGACTCGGACTCGGGCCCGGCGCGGATGCAGGCGGCCGTCGGCGTGCTGCACCAGGAGATCGTGGACCGGGCCGGGGCGGGCCGCGACGCGGGCCCGATCCTCGCCGTGCCGCCGGCGGGCTGGTCGCCGTCGCCGGAGTCCGCGCGGGCGTGGGCGCAGTCGGTGGCCGATCTGCGGGTCCGCGGCGCGGTGGAGCCGGCGTCGTTCGTCGATCTCGTCGACGCGCCCGCCGCCGGCGCGGCGGAGACCGTGGAGCCGGTGTCCGATCCGGGCGCGCTGACGGGCACGGAGGTGCGCCGCGGCGCGATGCAGGCGGGCTACGTCGGCGAGCTGACGGCGATGATGTCGCCGGCGCCGGACATCGCCCTGACCCCGGCGGAGTTCACGCGGCCGCTGCTGCGCGACGAGCTGCGGGCGATGAGCACGCTGCACCGCCGGTCGCGGGCCCACTACGACCGGGCGGTGGACAGGACGCGGGAGCGGCAGGCGGCGACGGGCGCGATGCTGCAGCAGCTGCGCCAGTCCGTGCGGCTGCTGCCGCCGGCGGGCCTGTACACCCGGACGACGGGCGCGTCGCCGGTGGCGGTGGTGGCCCGCAACGGGCTGCCGCTGCCGGTGGAGGCGGAGGTCGTCGTCCAGGGCGACGCGCTGGCGCGGCCGCTGTCGGAGCCGACGCTGCTGCCGGCGAAGGGCGCGCTGACGCTGCAGCTGCAGCCCGACATCGACCCGGGCCGGGATCGGCGGGCGACGCTGACGATGTGGCTGCGCACGCCGGAGGGCACCGCAATCTCCGATCCGGTGGAGGTCGTCGTCCGCTCGGGCCCGTCGGCGGGCGTCGTCGCGGCGCTGTCGGCCATCGGCCTGCTGAGCTTCGGCGTCGCCGTCGCCGCGGTGGCCCGCACGCGCCGCCGCCGTCGCGCGGCCGGTCAGGCGGGCCCGCGGGAGGCGCGGGGCCGCCGCGATCCGCGTGACGACGGGCCGGAGCGCACCGGCCGCGCGTTCCGCGCGGGCCGCGGCGGACGCCTGGACCATGGCAGGGACCGCGCCCGCGGGCGGGGCCGGGGCGGCCGGGACCGCCGGGACGGCGGCGCGGATCGCCGCGGATGATTCGTGGCGCCGGACCCGATTCGGCCATGATGGAGGGGTGACAGACTCCGACAGGTCCCCCTCCGGGCAGACGACCGGCCAGCGCGGCCGCATCCGCGTGCCGGCGCCCCCGGCGCCGGTGCCGGCGCCGCGGGCGCCGAGGCGCGCGGAGCCGGCCCCCGACCTGTCCCGCTCGCCGCGCGACGCCGCCCTCGACGCGGCGCGCGACGGCGACGGGTCCGGGGCGCCGGCGTCCGACGCCGACGTCGTCCGCTCGACCGGCTCGATGGCCGTCGCGACGCTCATCTCCCGCATCACGGGCTTCCTGCGCAACGTGCTCATCGGCGCGACGCTGGGCCCGGCGGTGGCGTCGGCGTTCAACACGGCGAACACGCTGCCGAACCTCATCACGGAGATCGTGCTCGGCGCGGTGCTCACCTCGCTGGTGGTGCCGGTGCTGGTGCGCGCGGAGAAGGAGGACCCCGACCGGGGCGAGGCCTTCATCCGCCGGCTGCTGACGATGTCGCTGACTCTGCTCGGCGTCATCACCGTCCTGGCGATCATATGCGCGCCGCTGCTGACGCGGATCCAGCTGAACGACGAGGGCCGGGTCAACGTCCCCCTTGCGACGGCGTTCGCGTTCCTGCTGCTGCCGCAGATCATCTTCTACGGCATATTCTCGCTGTTCATGGCGGTGCTGAACACCAAGGGGGTGTTCCGGCCGGGGGCCTGGGCGCCGGTGGCGAACAACGTCATCGCCATCGCGACGCTCCTGCTGTACTGGACCGTGCCGGGCCGCATCCACGAGGACGCGGCGGGCACGCTGACGGATCCGCACATCCTGCTCGTCGGCCTGGGCACCACCCTCGGCGTCGTCGTGCAGGCGCTCATCATGCTGCCGCCGCTGCTGAAGGCCGGCATCAACCTGAAGCCGATGTGGGGCATCGACGACCGCATCAAGCAGTTCGCGGGCATGGGCGTGGCCATCGTCGCCTACGTCGCCATCTCGCAGCTGGGCTACATCGTCACCACCCGCATCGCGTCGACCGCGGACGCCGCCGCGCCGACGGTGTACCAGCAGGCGTGGCTGCTGCTGCAGGTGCCCTACGGCATCATCGGCGTCACCCTGCTGACGGCCATCATGCCGCGCCTGTCGCGCAACGCCTCCGACGGCGACGACGACGCCGTCGTCCGGGATCTCACCGTCGGCACGAAGCTCACGATGCTGGCGCTCATCCCCGTCGTCGTGTTCTTCACGGCCTTCGGCACCCAGATCGCCAACGCCCTGTTCGCCTACGGCGCCTTCCCCGCGTCGACGGCGGACATCCTCGGCTGGACGCTGAGCTTCTCCGCGTTCACGCTCATCCCGTACGCCCTCGTGCTGCTGCACCTGCGCGTGTTCTACGCCCGCGAGGAGGCGTGGACGCCGACGTTCATCATCTTCGGCATCACCGTCGTCAAGGTCCTGCTGTCGTCGCTGTCGCCCCTCGTCGCGTCCTCCCGCGAGGTCGTCGTCGTGCTGCTCGGCGCCGCCAACGGCTTCGGCTTCGTCGCCGGCGCCGTCATCGGCGTGCTGCTGCTGCGCCGCGTCCTCGGCCCCCTCGGCGGCGGCGCGGTGCTGCGCACCTGCCTGTGGGCGCTCGGCGCCTCCGCCGCCGGCGCGGCCGTCGCCGCCGTCGTCGACTGGGCGCTGTCCCGCACCCCGGTGATGGCGCTCGGCTCCGTCGGCTTCCTCGTCCGCATGGTCGTCGCCGGCGTCGCGTTCCTCGCCGTCGCCGGCGTCGTGCTGTCCCGCTCCGGGCTCGCGGAGGTCGCGATCGTCGGCCGCGTCCTCGGCCGCATCCCGGGCCTGCGCCGCTTCGCCCCGGCCCCGGAGGAGACCCCGGACGGGCTGCCGGAGGCGGAGGCCGCCTCCGCCATCGGCGAGTCCAACGCGATGGCCGGCGAGGGCTTCATCGCCTCCCCGGTCCTGCCGCCGATGCCGTCCGAGGGCTCCCGCCCGCCGCGGTTCGTGCCCGGCGAGATCGTCGGCGGCGGCCGCTTCCGCCTCATCTCCGAGGAGTCGGCGCGCCCCGGCGTCCGCTTCTGGCGCGCCCGCGCCGCCGCCGGCGGCCGCGAGGTCGGCATGGCGTTCATCGACGCCGTCGCCGCCCCGCACGTCGGCCGCACCGTGCCCGCCGCCGCCGCGGAGATCGCCTCCGCCGCGCGGACGCTGCGCGACGCGGACCTGCCGGGCGTCGCCGGCGTCCTGGAGGTGCGGGCGACCCGCACCAACGTCACCGTCATCACGGAGTGGGTGCCGGGCGTGCCGCTGGAGTCCCTCCGCGGCGCCGGCGCCGGCCCCTCCCGGGGCGCCGCGGCCGACGCGGCCGGCGCCGTCGCGGCGGACGACCGGGACGCCCGCCCCGGCGAGCTCGACCCGGCCGCCGTGGCGCTGGCCGTCTCCGACGTCTTCGAGGCGGTCGCCGCCGCCCGCGAATCCGGCGCGGTGCTCGGCCTCGACGGCCCCGACCGCATGCGCGTGACCGTCGACGGCCGCCTGCGCCTGGCCTTCCCGGCCCCGCTGGCGGGCGCCGGGGCGGACGACGACGCCGTCGCCGCCGCCGACCTCCTGGAGGGCATGCTCGGCCGCTGCGGCCACGTGCCCGACTCCATCGCGGATCAGCTGCGCGCCGCCCGCGACGGCGGCGATCCCGCCGCGATCGCGGAGGGCCTGCGGGAGGCGGCCTACGCCGACGAGGACGACGACGTCCGCGCCGGCATGTCCGTCGAGGCGGAGGCCGCCCGCGCCGCCACCGGCCGCAGCCGCCTCGCCGGCGCCGCCGCCGGCGGCCGCGCGTGGGGCGTCGGCGCCCTCGTCGTCGGCCTCGTGCTCGTCGCCGCCGTCGTCGCCGTCGTGCTGTTCGCCATGCTGGACAAGCGCACCGACGCGCCGGTGAACCCGGACTCGGTCCGCCGCGGCGGCAGCGCCGTCGAGCGCGTCATCGAGTCGGAGCCCGTCGTCGTCGACGCCGCCGAGTGGCAGGCCCCCAACCCCAACCCGCAGGCCGGGGCCGACAACCCGGACCAGGCCCCGCTGGCCGTCGACGGCGACCCCGCCACCGCGTGGTCGACGTCCGCCTACCTGGCGCCGTTCGCGCCGCCGCCGGCCGGCTTCAAGTCCGGCGTCGGCCTCATGCTGCAGCTCGACGACGAGGCCGACGTCGCCGCCGCCACGGTGACCGGCGCCCCCGGCACCGTCGTGGAGATCCGCGCCGCCGACGGGCCCGCGTCCGTCGACCCGGCCGCGCTGCCGCTGCTGGGCACCGGGACCCTCGGCGAGGGCCCGACCGACATCGCCCTCGACGGCCGCCGCACCGCCTGGGTGCTCGTGTGGGTGACCGGCCTGCCGCAGTCCGGCCAGGCCTCCGTGGCGGAGGTCGCGCTCCGCTGACCGGCGGGCGCGGCGCCCGATCGGGGCGTCGTCACGCGACCCCTCCACCCCGCGCGCACCGCGCGCCGCACGCCCCCGCTAGCCCCGCGCCGGCGGGGGCGCAACCGCGTCCGGGGCCGCGTCCACGCCCGCGCGGCGGCGGTGTGGACGCCCCCGCGCGACGCCTCACGGACCCCGGCGCCGGCGTGATGGGATGCGGGCATGGACTTCGGGGGACGGGGACGACGGGGGCCGCGCGCGGCGCGGGACGGGGCCGGGGCGCCGGCCGACGGGGACGTGCTGGCGGCGCACCGCAGCGGCGACGCGCGGGCCTTCCCGCTGCTCGTGCGGCGGTACGCCGGGCAGATGTGGAAGACCGCGCGGCAGATGACGGGCGACGACGACGTCGCGGCGGAGGTGCTCCAGGAGGCGCTGCTGCGGGCCCACCGGTCGGCGTCCGCCTTCCGCGGCGACTGCGCGGCGGCGACGTGGCTGACGACGATCACGCGCAACTGCGTGCTCGACCGCCGGCGGCGCGAGGCGAACCGGCCGGAGCACGTCGCCGGGCACGCCGCGTTCGACGGGCCCCGGGGCGCGGGGACCGGGGGAGCCCCCGGGACGTGGCGGGAGGGGGCCGGCGGGTCCGCGGCGCACCGGGACCCGGACCGGACGCTGGCGATCGTGGTGCGCGACGCGGTGCGGACGCTGCCCGACCACCAGCGCGTCGTCGTGGAGCAGGTGGACCTCGCGGGCCTCAGCGTCGGGGAGGCGGCCGGGCGGCTGGGGCTGACGCTGGGGACGGTGAAGTCCCGGAGGTCGCGGGCGCGGGAGCGGCTGCGGCGGGAGCTCGCGGGGCCGGACGCGGGCGGCTCCGGGGCACCCCTCGCGGACAGGCGGGCGATGCCTGTAGGCTTGGCCTCCTGACAGCGGCCCTGTAAACGGTTGCGCCGATAAATCCGCCCAGCAGGAGGCACCATGACCGAGAACATCAACCCCAGCGCCATCGTCCACGACGTCATCATCGTGGGCTCCGGCCCCGCCGGCTACACCGCCGCGCTCTACGCCGCGCGCGCGGACCTCAAGCCCGTCGTCTTCGAGGGCATCGAGTTCGGCGGCTCCCTCATGAACACCACCGAGGTGGAGAACTACCCGGGCTTCACCGACGGCATCATGGGCCCGGACCTCATGGACCAGATGCGCGGCCAGGCCGAGCGCTTCGGCGCCGACCTGCGCATGGAGACCGTCGACCGCGTCGACCTCACCGGCGACGTGAAGTCCGTGTGGGTCGGCGACGAGGAGCACCGCGCCCGGACCGTCATCCTGGCCACAGGCGCCGCCCCCCGCTACCTCGGCGTGCCCGGCGAGGAGGCCCTGCAGGGCCACGGCGTCTCCTCCTGCGCCACCTGCGACGGCTTCTTCTTCCGCGACCACGACATCGCCGTCGTCGGCGGCGGCGACTCCGCCATGGAGGAGGCGACCTTCCTGACCAAGTTCGCGAAGTCCGTCACCCTCATTCACCGCCGCGAGGAGTTCCGCGCCTCCCGCATCATGCTGGAGCGCGCCCAGAACGACCCGAAGATCCGCTTCGCGACGAACAAGGTCGTCTCCAAGGTCCTCGGCGAGGAGTCCGGCAAGGTCTCCGGCCTGGAGCTGACCGACACCGCCACCGGCGAGATCTCGACGCTGGACGTCACCGCGATGTTCGTCGCCATCGGCCACGACCCGCGCTCGCAGATGTTCCGCGACCAGGTCGAGTGCGACGGCAACGGCTACGTGAAGGTCGAGGATCCGTCGACCCGGACGTCCCTGCCGGGCGTCTTCGCCTGCGGCGACCTGGTCGACTCGCACTACCAGCAGGCCGTCACCGCGGCCGGCACCGGCTGCCGCGCCGCCATCGACGCGGAGCACTTCCTGGCCGCGCTGTAGGCGCCCCCGTTCCGGCCAGCGGCCCGCGGAGCCCTTGACGGGGCCCCACGGGCTGTTGATATTCTCATCCCATAAATCGCACCCGATAGATAAACGGTTGTTGCGTCCACGGTCCCGAGCGGCCGGCGCGGCACCGGAGGAGAGCACCATGAGCGTCCTGACCGTCACCGCCGACGACTTCAAGTCCACCGTCATCGAGTCCGACAAGCCCGTCCTCGTCGACTTCTGGGCCGAGTGGTGCGGCCCGTGCAAGAAGCTGTCTCCGGTCATCGACGAGCTGGCGGAGGAGATGGGCGACGCCGCCGTCTTCGCCAAGGTCAACGTCGACGAGCAGCGCGAGCTGGCCATGATGTTCCAGATCATGTCCATCCCCACCGTTCTCGTCTTCAAGGACGGCCAGAAGGTCGAGGAGATCGTCGGCGTCCGCCCGAAGTCCGAGCTGCGCGCCAAGGTCGAGGCCCACGCCTAGCTGGTAGCCTGGGCCCCTGAGGCGGAAACGTGCGCGTTTCCGCATGTAGGACGGACGGAAGGGGCACCGGGAAGTTGACCGACAGGCTTCGCATCGGCGACGTCGACCCGCGGGTGGCCGAGGTCCGGGCCCAGCTGGCCCGCCTCGGACTGCTCCCGCACTACGGGGGCGACGCGACGGCGACGTCGTCGCCCCAGTGGGGCGGCGACGATGCGGTCTTCGACGAGGAGCTGGCGGAGGCGCTCCGCGCCTTCCAGCAGTCCCGCGGCATCATCGCCGACGGCGAGATCCGCGAGCGCACGCTGCGCATCCTCCGCGACGCGTCGTACACCCTCGGCGCGCGCGTCCTGTCCTACGACCCGCAGCTGACGATGACCGGCGACGACGTCGGCCAGCTGCAGGGCACCCTCTCGGAGCTGGGCTTCTACACCTCCCGCGTCGACGGCCACTACGGGCCGGACACGGACCGGGCGGTGCGCGACTACCAGCTCAACTACGGCCTGCGCGTCGACGGCGTGTGCGGCCC
Source organism: Corynebacterium sp. 335C (assembly GCF_053525695.1). Taxonomy (NCBI): domain Bacteria; kingdom Bacillati; phylum Actinomycetota; class Actinomycetes; order Mycobacteriales; family Corynebacteriaceae; genus Corynebacterium; species Corynebacterium sp. 335C. The sequence goes on along the minus strand of NZ_JASTTB010000001.1, from coordinate 1,579,766 downwards.
CCGCACCCTCAAGGCCCTGGCGTACCTGGGCCGGCGCGTGACGGGCGGCTCCGCGTCGTCGTTCCACGAGCGGGAGATGGTGCGCCGCGCCGGCCCGCAGCTGACGGGCAAGCGCGTCGTCATCGATCCGGGCCGGGGCAACGGCGATCCGGGCATGACGGTCGCCGGCCCCTACGGGCCGATCACGGAGGAGGAGATCCTCTGGGATCTCGCCACCCGCGTGGAGGGCCGCATGGTCGCCGCGGGCGTCGAGACCATCCTGTCGCGCCAGCGCACGGCGAACCCGACGGACGCGGAGCGCGCCGACCTGGCCAACGCGTTCGGCGCGGACCTGATGATCTGCCTGCGCGCGGATCGCTACCCGAACGACCGCGCGAACGGCGTCGCCAGCTTCTACTTCGGCTCCAGCATGGGCACGAACTCCATCGTGGGCGAGCACCTGTGCGGCCTGGTCCAGCGCGAGATCGTCGCCCGGACGGACCTGCAGGACTGCCGCACGCACGCGAAGACGTGGGACACGCTGCGGCTGACGCGGATGCCGACGGTGGAAATCTCCCTCGGCTACCTCACCAGCCCGGTCGACGTCAGCGTGCTGACGGACCGCGATCGCCGCGACGCCATCGGCGAGGCGATCGTCGTGGCGGTCAAGCGCCTGTACCTCATGGAGCGCGACGACGCTCCGACCGGCACCTACAGCTTCAAGGAACTGCTGGCCGAGGAGAGCGACAGGTAGTACTGCCGGGCCGCGAGCTCGTCGAGGGCGCGGCCGACGACCTCCGACCAGTCCAGGTCGGGGGTCAGCTCCATCCGCAGGCGCGGATGGCGGGGGTGGGGGGACACGACGGTGAAGCCCGCGTCGAGGAGCCAGCGGGCCTGGGGGAGTTCGCCGGCGCGGTGCCCGATGTCGCGGAGGGTGCGGGGTTCGCAGTCCTTGTCGACGGCCGCCGCATCGGCGGCCTCGGCGAACGCCGCCTCGAGGACGTCGAGCTCGTCGGCGGTCGACAGCAGCAGCGAATCCCCCGCGCCATCAGCGAAGATGCCGGGAGCGTCGGGGATCGTGCCGGAGCACCCGAACGCCTCGATGGCGCGGACGCCGCGGGCCGCGAGGTCGGCCGCCACCTGCCCGATGAGGACCTGCTCCCACCCCTGCCCGGCGGCGAACGAGTCGATGTGGAGGCTCATGAGCAGCACGGCGTCGGGGGAGACGGGCCCGGTGGGGAAGCGGCGGGCGGTGGGGGCGAGGCGCGGCGGCCCGTAGAGGACGGTGGCGATGGCCGGCGGCATGCCATCGCCCATGAGGTTGAAGCCGCAGGAGCCCCATTCGAGCATGACGCGGCTCAGCCACGCCTCCTTCTCCAGGAGGGCGTCGTCCTCCGCGAGGTCGCCGACGAGGTCGGGCGGGCCGAACTGCCAGAAGACGGACCGGAGCATCGCCGGGTGGCATTCGCCCAGGTGGTGCGGGGAAATGGGTTCGATGAAGCCGGCGTCGGCGCCGTATCCGCCGTCGCCCCAGTCCCCGCCGAGCCAGTCGCCGCCGCCCGGTCCGTCGTCGTGCATGGCGTGGCCGTCAGTCGCCGTCGGGCCGGATGATGTGCATGATCCGGTCGAAATCGTCGAGATCGCCGAATTCGATGACGATCTTGCCCTTGCGCTTGCCCATCGTCGCCGTGACCTTGGTGTCGAAGTCGTCGGCGAGGCGGTCGGCCCACGTGGTCAGCTGCTCCGGCTGCGGCGGGGCGATCCGGGGCTTCCGGCCCGCCGCCTTCGCGTCGCCGCGGTTGAGCAGGGTCACGGCCTCCTCGGTCGCGCGGACGGAGAGGCCCTCGGTGACGATGCGCTCGGCGAGCCGCTGCTGGTCGGCCGTCTTCTCCTCCGTCTTCACGCCGAGGAGGGCGCGGGCGTGGCCGGCGGAGAGGACTCCGGCGGCGACCCGTCGCTGCACCTCGACGGGCAAGCCGAGGAGCCGGATCATGTTCGTGATGACGGGCCGGGAGCGGCCGATGCGCTCGGCGAGCTGCGCCTGCGTCACGTCGAACTCCTCGAGGAGCTGCTGGTAGGCCGCCGCCTCCTCGAGCGGGTTCAGCTGCACGCGGTGGATGTTCTCCAGGAGCGCGTCGCGCAGCATCGCGGTGTCGTCGGTGTCGCGGACGATGGTCGGCAGCACGTCGAGGCCGGCCAGCTGGGCGGCGCGCCAGCGGCGCTCGCCCATGATGATCTCGAACTCGGGCTGCGGCGCCTCGGGGTTGGTCTCCCGCGCGCGCTCGAGGGCGGCCGGACGATCGGCCCGATTGATCGCGCGCACGACGATCGGCTGCATGAGGCCGAACTCCCGGATGGAGTGCGCGAGCTCCTGGAGCGGCTCCTCGTCGAAGACGTGCCGCGGCTGGCGGGGGTTCGGGATGATCACCGGGACGGGGAGTTCGCGGTACGTCGCACCGACGCCACCCGACTCGGCCCGCCGGGCGCCGGAGCGTCGGGGAGCCGGGCGATCGGTTTCACGTGAAACCACGTCGTCCCGACGGCCCGATCCGGCCGGATCCCGATCGGAATCCCGGGCAGTCGAGGGCGGGGCGATAACGTCACGGTGACGATTCTTGTCGGAGCCTCCGCCGGTGCGCCCACCGCGCGACGGACCGAAGATCTCGTCGGCGGCGCCGTCGCCCATGCGGGGCCGACCCTCCGGTGCGGTGGGGATCAGCGCCGCAAGACCGCGGCCGAGTCCGCCCCGCCGCGGGGCCTCCTTCTTGTCCTGATCCGCCATCGTCAACGGCCTCCGTTCTGACCATGGTCCGCGGTGGGGGAGTAGGGGGCGACGCCGATGGGTCCGCGCGAACCGTCGGGCAGGTAGTCGCCGCGCTCGGCGAGCTCCTTCGCCGCGTCGACGTAGGCGAGGGCGCCGCGGGAACCCGGGTCGTAGGAGATGATCGTCTTGCCGTATCCCGGCGCCTCCGACACCTTCACCGACCGCGGGATGAGGTTCCGCAGCACGGCGTCGCCGAAGTGGCTGCGGACCTCGCGGGCCACCTCGTCGGCTAGCTTGGTGCGGCCGTCGTACATCGTCAGCAGCACCGCGGACACGTGCAGATCGGGGTTGAGGTGCTGGCGGATCATGCCGATGTTGTTGAGCAGCTGCGTGACGCCCTCCAGCGCGTAGAACTCACACTGGATGGGGATGAGGACCTCGTCCGACACCGTCATCGCGTTCAGCGTGAGCAGGCCCAGCGACGGCGGGCAGTCGATGATGAGATAGTCGAACCCGTGCTCCTCCAGGAAGTCGTCGGTCAGCGCCTGGCGCAGCCGGGACTCTCGGTTGAAGAGGTTCACGAGCTCGATCTCGGATCCGGCGAGGTCCAGCGTCGCGGGGATGCACCACAGGTTCTCCGACTCCGGGGACTGCTGCATCGCCTCCTCCGGACCCGCCTCTCCCAGCAGCACCTCGTACGTCGACAGGGTGCCGGACAGGTGCTCGACGTCGAGCGCCGTCGACGCGTTGCCCTGCGGGTCGGCGTCGACGACGAGGACCTTCAGCCCGTGGTGCGCGAGGGCGCTGGCGATGTTGACCGCCGACGTGGTCTTGCCGACTCCGCCCTTCTGGTTCGCGACGGTGATGCGGCGGGTGCGCTCCGGCCGGGGCAGCGCCGCGGCGCTGTTCGACTTCAACTGCGCCGCGCGACGCGCCGCCGCCGCGATGGGCGAGTCGTCCCACGAGTTCCGGGCCATGTGCTTCCCCTCCAGCCCCGTGGCCGGGGCGGTCGTTGCCGGGGGCGCGCCGTGATCGTGCGCGCCCCGTGTCCCGTCCGACTCTAGTACCCGGCCCGACACCCCCTCAATCGTCCCCGGTGGGGGGAGGGGAGGGGTTCGATCCGCCGTAACGCAGCGGTCGCCGAACCTGTTCTCCGGTGCCTCCACCGCTCGATGCGCCCACCGCGTGCGCGGGTCTCGCAGGCGTCCCAGCGCAGAACCGGGGCGCCGGTGAAGCAACCGGGATCGGTTTCACGTGAAACCTCGCAAACAGCGGCCGGGACATCAACGGGACACGAAACCCGTGACGCACCCCGGGGATGTTTCACGTGAAACGCCGGGATTCGGGTGCACAGGACACGAACCGCCCGGCGCCGGACAGAAGACGGGCCGTGGGCGGTGTTTCACGTAAAACACCGCCCACGGCCGTTCCGGCGTCAGGGCCTGCGTCAGTTCTTCCGGATGCGGACGACGTGCGTCGGGTACCCGGCCTCGACGCCGACCTCGAGCACCTCCGGTCCGGTGCCCTTCGCCTTCCGGATCTCCTTCGCGTCCCGCGCAATCTCCTCGGGTGCGCTCGAGCCCTTGAGGGCGACCATGTGGCCACCGTTCTTCACGAGCGGCAGCGACCACCCGGCGAGCCGGCCGAGCGGGGCGACGGCGCGGCTCGTGACGTAGTCGAAGAGACCGACCTTGTTGCGGACGGCCTTCTCCTCGGCACGCCCGCGGACGACCGTGACGTTGGTCAGGCCGAGGTCCTCGACGACCTCCTCCAGAAACGTCGTGCGGCGCAGCAGCGGTTCGATGAGCGTCACGGACAGATCGGGACGGGCGATGGCGAGGGGAATGCCCGGCAAACCCGCACCCGATCCGATGTCGGCGACCGTCGCACCTTCCGGAATGACCTCGGCGACAACTGCGGAGTTGAGGATGTGGCGCTCCCACAGCCGGGGGACCTCGCGCGGGCCGATGAGACCGCGGACGATGCCGTCGCCGGCGAGCCAACCGTGGTACCGCCGCGCAAGATCCGCGCGGTCGCCGAAGCGCTGCTCGACATCGGCGACGGGCTCCTGCACGTCGACCGCCGGTGTCTGGGCGTCCTCGCGCGGATCCTTCGCCTCGGTCGGCTGACCATCCTGATGTTCCACGTGAAACCTCTCCGAAGGGTTGGGGCGCGGCCGGGTCGGCCGCGCCAGGAGGCGATGCCCCCGACGCCCCGATCAAACCACACCACCGGACGGGAGCCGAACGCCCGACCCGCCGTCCGGGCGGGACCCCATCCACCCAGATACCCCTGTCGCCACCGCTCTACCGGACCCGACGCCACGCCCAGCAGGCGGCAGGGAATTCCACCCATGTCATTCGAATCGCCACACGGCCCTCAGCGTCTCCCGGCGCCCGAGGAGCGGCGGCGGGCCCCGTCGTCACGCAACAACCGCGCACGCGGACCCGGAGACAACGAAACCGCCCGCCCCCGGGGAGGGGACGGGCGGTCGGCGTGTGGACGGCCTCTGCGGTCAGCGCTTGCGCTTCTTCTTCCGCGAGCCGGCCGGCTTGGCGCCGGGCTTCGGCTTCGACGGGGCCGGGTCGGCGGCGGCCTGCGCCGCGGTGCCTCCGGCCTGCGCGGTGGCATCGCCGTCGGCCGGGGCGTCGGCCTTGAGGTCGAAGTCGCCGCGCTTGCGGTCCTGCTGGGCCTTCTTGCCGCCCTTCTTCGGGTTGACCGGCTTCTGGCCGACCTTCGGGGCCAGCTTCTGCTGGGAGATGCGTTTGGCCTCCTGCTCGGCCTCGCGCTCCTCGCGCTCCTCCTGGTCCAGCTTCTTGAAGATGTACTTCTGCTGGAAGAAGGTCCACACGTTGTTGGTCAGCATGTAGACGAGGAGGCCGATGTGCCAGATGGCGCCCGACACGAGGATCATGATCGGGATGAACCAGAGCATCATCTTGTTCATCATGTCCATCTGCTGGCCCATCATGCCCTCGGCACGCTGCTGGAAGCCCTCCTCCTGACGGCGGCGGGTGCGCTCGACGGAGATGCGGGCGTTCATGTGCGTCGCGAACGCGGAGATGAGGATCAGCGGGACGGCCACGACGATGATGTCCATCCGGCCGAAGTCGACGGGCGTGCCCGGCGCCGTGAACGCCGCGTACTGGTCCTCGCCCATGCCGATGGAGCCGGCCAGCGGGGCGCCGAAGATGCGGGCCTCGAGGAACGAGCGGACCTCGTCGACGCCGAAGATGTAGTTCGGGGTGTTCCAGTTCTCCTCGACGCTCAGGCCGACCATGCCCATGCCCTCGCCCGTGCGGTTGAACGAGCGGAGGACGTGGAACAGGCCGATGAACACCGGGATCTGGACGAGCATCGGGATGCAGCCGGCGAGGGGGTTGACCCCCATCTCCTTCTGCAGCTTCCGCATCTCGAGCGCCTGCGCCTGCTGGTCGTTGGCGTACTTCTTGCGGATGGCCTGCATCTGCGGCTGCATCTGCTGCATCTTGATGGCGGATCGCTGCTGCTTCAGCATCGGGCGGAACAGGAGGATGCGCAGCGTCACCACGAGGAGGATGATCGCCAGCGCCCACGTCACGCCGGACGCCGGGTCTAGGAACAGGCCGAAGGCCTTGTGCCAGAACCACAGGATCGCCGAGATCGTGTAGTAGACGAAATTGAGCACGGTCTGGGGTGTCTCCTTTGGGGAAGTCCGGGAGGCCGCGCGCGACGAGGGGCTGGGCCCCGTCGCCGGGTGCGCGGGAGGCCGTCCACACGGGCCTTCCCCGAGGTTACCCGTGCATGCGCCGCATCCAGGCACCGAGGCCCGGGTAGTCGCGGGGAACCGGATCCCAGCCGCCGGGGTGCCACGGGGCGCACCGCAGGATCCGCAGCAGCGCGAGCCAGCCGCCGCGCACCGCGCCGAACCGGCGGATGGCGGTGAGCGCGTAGGCGGAGCAGGTGGGCTCGAAGCGGCAGGAGCCGTGGCCCTTCAGCGGTGAGATGCGCCGCCGGTAGAACAGGACGCCCTTCTCCAGCGCCCGGGCGGCGGGCCCGCCGGCCCGCGGGGCGGGGTCGGGGTGGAGGATCGCGGCGTAGGCGTCGTCGCCGGCGGGGTCGCCGTCGCAACGCCCATGCGCGTGCGGGGGTTGCGCGGACGCGGGGGGTTCCGCGTCGTGAGGGTGCGCGTGGCGACGGGTGCCGTGCGCGTCGTCGCCGTAGTCGCACGGTCCGCCGGTGCGGCCGTCAGCGGTCACCGGGGCCCGCCGCGGGGTCGATGCCCGCCTTGCGGAGGGCGGAGGCGAGGTCGCCGGCCAGCTCGGCGGACGTGGCGGTCGCGGAGCGCGGCAGGGCGCGGATGACCAGGTCGAGGTCCTCCGGCAGGTGGGGGAGGAGGTCCGCGGCGGCGTGGCGGAGGCGGCGCGACACGAGGTGGCGCGTCACGGCGTCGCCGACGGCCTTGGACACGACGAGGCCGACGCGCGGTCCGCCCTGGCGGGCGAGTGGCGCGTCGGCCTCGGCGGTGCGCCGGATGTGCAGGACCAGGTGCCTGCGTCCGACGCGGCGTCCCCCTCGCACGACCGACGTGAAGTCGGACGGGCGGTGCAGCCTATGCTGCGTGGGGAGCACGGGGTGCCCGACTGCTAGGCGGTCAGGCGGGCGCGGCCCTTGCGGCGGCGGGCGGCGACGACCGCGCGGCCGGAACGGGTGCGCATGCGGGTACGGAAGCCGTGCACGCGAGCGCGACGGCGGTTATTCGGCTGGAACGTCCGCTTGCCCTTGGCCACGGAAACCACTCCTTGAAGTTCTGATGGACGATATGACACCCCGGTGCGGCCGGGCGGGCCCGGCTGAGCACGGGCGACCGGGCGCCGGCATCCGGCGCCGTCGCCGCGGCGGGGACGCACCGGGGTCCGGGACGGCGCCGGGTGGGCGCGCGGTCCGGCCGCGATGCGATAGACCCGATCAGAGTACGTGCTGCGACCGGCGGATTTCAAATCCCGCCCCGGCGGCGCGCGGGCCGCAGCCACCCGCCGACCGGGGCGGCGGGGCGTGGGAAATCCCACATCCCGCGGCGGCGGTGGACGGATATCCCCAGTTCCCGGCGGTTATCCACAACCCTCGACCGCTTGTGGAGACTTGACGGGCGCCCGCCGCGGTGTTCCACCGGAAGGCCAGATCCGGTGAACGAGGCGGGTATTCGCAGGTGGTGACCGTTTTCGGCCGACTTGCCCCGGGATCGAGGGCTGTGGATAAACTGTTGGGGACTACTCGCCGCACAAGTTATCCACAACTGTGCACACATGTGTGGAAGACCAGGCGACGGGCTTTCCCGGGTGTGGACGATCCTGTCATCGGATCGTGCACGGGCCGACGGGACCGGGGATCCCGGTTCCGTCGGCGATGCACGCGGGGGAGGGCCCGGCAACGGGCCGGCGGAGAACCCGCCGAGCCGGAACGACTTCAGGACAGGAGCCCCATGAGCGACGATCCCCGCGGGTCCCACGACTGGCACGCCATCGTCGATCGCGTGATCGCCGACGCCGAGGAGGGCGGGCGCCCCCTGGCGGGCGTCAACCGGGCCTACCTCCGCTCGGCGATCCCGGTCGGCCAGATGAGCGGGTTCATCCTGGTCACCGTGGAGTCCCGCATGGCGAAGAAGGCCCTGGAGAACGACCTCTCCGACGCCATCGACCAGGCGATCCGCGACGTCACCGGCAAGCCGATGCACGTCGTCGTCGCCGTCGGCGACGACCCGGAGGACGGCGCCGACACCGTGTTCGAGGACGCCGACGACCGCGGGCCGCGCGAAGCGGCCGACGCCGGCGATCGCGACGGCGGCCGGGGCGGGGACCGTCGCAACGCGTACCGCGACGAGCGGGACCCGCGCGACGATCACCGCGGGTACCGCGACGAGGCGCGGGGCCGCTACGACGCGTACGACCCGTACGACGGCTACGGCGACGACCGCCGCCCGCAGCGCGGCCGCCCGGGCGGGCATCCCCGCGGCGGCGACCCGCTGGAGGAGGCGGAGAACCGCCGCCGCTACCCGACGCCGGGCCCCGGCCAGCAGCACGGGATCAACTTCGACGACGGCCGGCCGCGCGACGACCGCGGCGACCGCGACGACCGCGGCGATCGGGACGGCTACGGCGACCGGGGAGACCGCGGTGAGCGCGGCGGCTTCGGCCCGCGCGACGGCTACCCGGCGAACGACGGTTACGCTCCGCGCGACCAGCGCGAATCCCGCGACCCGCGCGACGGCCGGGACGGCCGCGACGGGGACGCCGGCTACGAGCGCGACGCCCGCGACCCGTACGACCGCGACCGGGACGGCCGGGACGCGCGGGATTCCCGCGACCCGCGCGGTGACCGCGGCTTCGCCGCCGACTTCGACCGCGACCGCGATCGCGATCGGGACCGGGACCACGGCGACCGCCACCACGGCACGGCCCACGTTCCGGGCCGCGTCTCCGCCGGCCCGGACGCGGCGATCGCGCAGACGGCGGAGTCGCCGACGCTGAACCCGAAGTACACCTTCGACACGTTCGTGCAGGGCGCGCAGAACCAGCTGGCGTTCTCGGCGTCCATCGCGGTCGCGGAGGCGCCGGGGCGCACGTACAACCCGCTGTTCATCGCCGGCGGCCCGGGCCTGGGCAAGACGCACCTGCTGCACGCCATCGGTCACCTGATCAACACGCTGTACCCGGACCTCGTCGTCAAGTACATGTCGTGCGAGGAGTTCGTCTCGGACTTCATCAACTCGCTGCAGGAGAAGCGGATGGAGGACTTCCGCCGCCGCTACCGCGAGCTCGACGTGCTGCTGGTCGACGACATCCAGTTCCTCATCGACAAGGAGGGCACGCAGGAGGAGTTCTTCCACACCTTCAACGCCCTCCACCAGGTCAACAAGCAGATCGTGCTGGCGTCGGATCGCCCGCCGGCCGAGCTGCGCACGCTGGAGGAGCGGCTGCGCACCCGCTTCGAGTGGGGCCTGACCGCGGACCTGCAGCTGCCGGATCTGGAGACCCGCATCGCCATCGTGTCGAAGAAGGCGGAGATGGAGGGCATCCAGGTGCCCACCGAGGTGCTGCACCTCATCGCCGAGCGGGCGCGCACGTCGGTGCGCAAGCTCGAGGGCGCGCTGCTGGACATCACGGCGCATTCGGAGCTGCTGGGCATCCCGCTGACCGTCGAGCTGGCGGAGCGGGTCCTCGGCGCCGACGACGACGACGTCGAGCTGACGCCGGGCGCCATCAAGTCCGCGACGGCCGAGTACTACGGCCTGACCGTCGCGGATCTGGAGGGCACGGTGAAGCGCCGGCCCATCGCGAACGCCCGCATGATCGCGATGTACCTGACCAGGTCGCTGACGGATCTGTCGCTCGCCGCCATCGGCAAGGAGTTCGGCGGCCGCGACCATTCGACGGTCATCAACGCCGACAAGAAGATCTCCGCCCGCAAGGGCGAGGAGAAGGATCTGGACCAGGAGCTCGACGACATCGCGAAGCTCGCGCGGGAGCGCGCCGCCGGCCGCTGATCCCGCATCGCCGTCGTTTGCGTGACGACGGCGACCCGGCGCCCGCCGGACGTGTCACGCGTCCGGCGGGCGCCTCGTCGTCTCCGGCCCCGCGGTCCGGCGGCCGCGGGGCGACGAGGGGCGAGGGCGTCCGCGAATCCCCGGATCCGGCGGGCTCCGGCGCGTGCTCCGGCGCCGCGGGCCGGGCCCGCGGGGCGTCCGGCGGCGCGCCGGGGCGGGTGGCGTCGTCACGCGAATGACGAAAATGGGCGACCTGCGGAAACGATCGGCGCGGATCCGGTGGACAACCGGTGGGCAGGTGGTGGGGAGGCGGCCCGGATCCTGTGGACAACTTCCGCCGGAGACGTCCATCCACAATCGGCCCCGGGTTGTCCACCGTCGGCCCACGATCCCGTCAACGATCGGATCCGGGCGATAAGCTGCGGCGATCGTGGAATTCCACGATGTGCACGGGCCCTATCACCACTACTTCCTTAATTTTCCCCAGATCATCACGTAAAGGGAGGGGGTGTGCGCGAACCGTTCCGGACCTCCTCCGGGCCCGGGCGGCGCGGCCGAGACGGAAATGACACGACCCGGGCCGGCGCCGGAGGGCCGGGCCGCGCGGAACCTGTCATTCGAGGACCGGAGCCTCGGTCAGGGGAGTGGTGCCCGCTCCCGCGCCCCGTCCCCGCACCGCCGGATTCCCGTCATCCCATGTTCCCCGCCGCCGCTACGGGCGCCGGTCCGGCTGGGGTACGGTTAATCCCAGGATCCCCGCGCCCTCGCGCGGGGCACGGGCGCGCGCCCGCCGCACGGCCGGCGCCAGCGCCCGTCCCGGCCGCCGGCCGGGGCACCGCAACGCAGATTGCACGAATTCACCGGACAACAGGGCCTGGAGGGACGATGGAGCAGACCGACGTGCGCTTCCGCGCCGAGAAGGACGACCTCGCGGAGGCCGTCGGCTGGGTGGCCAGGAACCTCCCGATGCGCACGACGCAGCCGATCCTGCGCGGCATGATCTTCGACGCGGGGGACGAGGGCCTGGAGATCGCGGGCTACGACTACGAGGTTTCCACGCGCGTGCGCGTGCCCGCGGAGATCGAGACGCTGGGCCGCTTCGCGGTGTCCGGCCGCCTCGTCGCCGACATCGTGGCGAAGATGGCGAACAAGCCGATCGAGCTGCACTACGACGGCTCGAAGGTCCACCTGTCCTGCGGCTCGTCCCGCTTCGAGCTGCCGGCGATGACGCTGGAGGACTACCCGGCGCTGCCGGAGACCCCGTCGACGACCGCGACGGTCGACCCGGGCACGTTCATTGAGGCCATCGGCCAGGTGTCCGTCGCCGCCGGCCGCGATGACACGCTGCCGATGCTGACGGGCATCCGCATGGAGACCGAGGGCGACGAGGTCACCCTCGCCGCCACCGACCGCTTCCGCCTGGCTGTGCGCACCTTTCGGTGGGATCCGGCGGGCGAGGCGGCGACCGAGCTGCTCATCCCGGCGAAGACCCTGTCGGAGACCGCCCGCTCGCTCGATCCGCATTCGACGGATCCGGTGACCATCGCCGTCGGCGACGGCTCGGACGGCCGCCCGGTCGGCGCCGACGGCCTGCTGGGCATCCTCGCCGGCGACCGCCGTACCACCACCCGCCTGCTCGACGCGGACTTCCCGAAGTTCCGCCCGCTGCTGCCGAAGCAGCACACGTCGCTGGCGTCCATCGAGATCGAGCCGCTGCGCGAGGCCATCCGCCGCGTCTCCGTCGTCGCGGACCGCGGCGCGCAGGTGCGCATGGACTTCTCGGAGGGCCAGGTGCGCCTGTCGGCGCAGGCGGAGGAGACCGGCCGGGCCGAGGAGGTCCTGGACTGCGCGTTCTCCGGCGAGCCGCTGCTCATCGCTTTCAACCCGGGCTACCTCAACGACGGCCTGGGTGCCATCCACACCCCGCGTGTGGTCATGGGCTTCACCCAGTCCTCGCGCCCGGCGATCCTCGTGCCGGAGCCGGAGGAGATGCCGGAGGCCGGCGAGGACGGCATGTTCCCGACCCCGGAGACGGACTACACCTACCTGCTGATGCCGGTCCGCCTGCCGGGCTAGGCCGGGGAGGGGGTCCGCGATGCACCTGCGGGCGCTGTCGCTGCGCGACTTCCGCTCCTGGCGCGAGTTCGCCGTGGAGCTGGAGCCGGGCATCACCGTGTTCACGGGGCGCAACGGCTACGGCAAGACGAACATCGTCGAGGCCGTGGGCTACCTGTCGACGCTGTCGTCGCACCGCGTCTCCGGCGATCCGCCGCTGGTGCGCGCGGGCGCGGAGAACGCGCGGGTGTCGGCGACGGCGGTCAACGACGGCCGCGAGCTGACGGCCCACCTGCTCATCGCGCCGCATGCGGCGAACCTGGCGCAGCTGAACCGCACGCGGATGAAGTCGCCGCGGGACATCCTGGGCACCGTCCGCAGCGTGTTCTTCGCGCCGGAGGACCTGGAGCTGGTGAAGGGGGAGCCGGCGAAGCGGCGCCGCTACCTGGACGATCTGCTGGCGGTGCGCCGTCCGCGACTGGCCGGGGCGCGCATCGAGTACGAGAAGATCCTGCGGCAGCGCAACGCCCTGCTGAAGACGGCGGGGTCGGCGCTGCGCCGCGGCTACTCCTCCGCGGACGGCGAGGCGGCGCTGGCGACGCTCGACGTGTGGGACGGCCGCCTGGCCGGCGTCGGCGCCCTGGTGACCGCGGAGCGCGTGAAGCTCGCCCGCGAGCTGGTGCCGCACGTGTCGGAGGCGTACCGGACGCTCGCGCCGTCGTCGCGCCCCGCGTCCATGGCCTACCGGCCGCGGGTGGTGCCGGAGGGCACGCCCGCCGACCAGGTGCCGGACGATCCCGAGGTCCTGGAGGCGATGCTGCTGACCCGCATGGCGGAGCGCCGCCGCGCGGAGATCGAGCGCGGCCGCTCGCTCGTCGGCCCGCACCGCGACGATCTGGAGCTGCTGCTGGGCAACGAGCCGGCGAAGGGCTTCGCCTCCCACGGCGAGACGTGGTCGTTCGCGCTGGCGCTGCGCCTGGCGTCGTACTTCCTGCTCCGCGAGGACGGTCCGGACCCCGTCCTGGTGCTCGACGACGTGTTCTCCGAGCTCGACCGGCACCGCCGCGAGGCGCTGGTCGGCATCGCTCGGGAGGCGGAGCAGGTGCTCATCACCTCCGCGGTCGGCGAGGAGCTGCCGGAGTCGCTGACCGACGGCGGCTTCACGGAGCACGTCGTCACCGTCCGCGATCTGCCCGACGGCGGCCGCGAGTCGCTGCTGGACGAGCACCTCGCGGAGTCCGACGACGCGGACGCCGGCGCGCGTGACGACGCGGGAGACGCCGGCGCGGGGTCGCCCGCCGCGTCCGACGCGGCGCAGCAGCGGGAAGAGGAGTCGCGTGACGACGGCGACCATTCCGGCGGGGATCCCCGATGAACCCCGAAACCCCTGATGGCGCGGAGGATCGCGCCGGGGGATCGGCCGCTCCGGAGCCGTCCGCCGACCCCGCGGCCCCGCGGGAGGCCGGGGAAGCCAACGCCGCCGCCGGCGGCGACGCGGGGGAGGGTGACGTCGTCACGCACGGCGAACGCACGGTCGTGCCGGACGCGCGCGCGGCGGCGATCGCCGACGGCGGCCTGGTCGACGAGGTCTTCCGGTTGACGCGCGAGGTCGCGGGCACGCGCGGCCGGCTGCCGTCGCTGACGCGGCCGCCGCGGCGCACCGCCCGCGACCTGCTGGCCGACCGCCCGGCGACGGGGGAGGGCGAGCCGGCCGACCCGATGGAGCGGCACCTGCCGGGCCTCGCCGACGCGCGGGCGGAGGTCGTCGACGCGGCGGGCACCCCGGTGCCGGAGCACCTGCTGCGCGACCGGTCCATCCGCATCCGGCGGCGCCGGCGCGACGAGCCGGAGAAGCTGGGCTCGGTGTTCCTGCGCAACGTCGTCGAGCGCGGCTGGCGGGCGGACATGGCGCGCGGCGTCATCATGACGCGCTGGCCGGAGATCGTCGGCGACACGCTGGCGGAGCACGTCGCCGTCGTCCGCTTCGAGGACCGGACGCTGCACCTGGCGGCGTCGTCGACGGCCTGGGCGACGCGGCTGCGGCTCATGGCGGGCGACATCATCGCGCGCATCGCCCGGGAGGTCGGCGACGGCGTCGTGGAGCAGGTGCGCATCGACGGGCCGAAGGCCCCGAGCTGGCGGAAGGGGCGGCTGCACGTCCGCGGCCGCGGACCGCGCGACACGTACGGGTGAGCCGCCGGCGCGGCCGGATCCGCGCCCGGAGCCGGCCGGATCCCCGCCGCCGGCCGCCGCCGCAGGGGGCCGTCTCCGGGATACGTCCCCGAAAAACGGCCCTGTGTTGGCCGTGGACGGCACGGGATGCGCCACCGGTAGGGGACCACGGGTAAGATGGGGCGGTACTCAAGCCTAAGAAGAAGGAGACCGGCTCCACAGTGGCTGCCACCGAACACAATTACGACGCGTCATCCATCACGATCCTCGAGGGCCTCGAGGCCGTGCGGAAGCGTCCCGGCATGTACATCGGTTCCACCGGTATCCGCGGCCTGCACCATCTGGTGTGGGAGGTCGTCGACAACTCGGTCGACGAGGCGATGGCCGGGCACGCGACCCACGTCGACGTGACCCTCATGAAGGACGGGGGCGTGCAGGTCGTCGACGACGGCCGCGGCATCCCCGTCGAGATGCACCCGTCGGGCGCCCCGACCGTGCAGGTCGTCATGACCCAGCTGCACGCCGGGGGCAAGTTCGACTCCGAGTCCTACGCGGTGTCCGGCGGCCTCCACGGCGTCGGCATCTCCGTCGTCAACGCGCTGTCGACGCGCGTGGAGGCGGACATCACCCGCGACGGCCACGTGTGGCACCAGAACTTCACCAACGCCATCCCGGACGAGCTGGTGCAGGGCAAGAAGGCGCGCGGTTCCGGCACGACCGTGCGCTTCTGGCCGGACCCGGAGATCTTCGAGACGGTCGACTTCGACTTCGACACCATCGCGCGCCGCCTGCGCGAGATGGCGTTCCTCAACAAGGGCCTCACCATCACGCTCATCGACGAGCGGGTGACGGAGGAGGACCTGGAGGCCGAGGCGCTGGCGGAGCAGGCCGAGCAGGAGTCCGCCGCGACCGCGAAGTCCGGCGAGGAGGACGAGGCCGAGAAGAAGGCCCCGAAGCCGCGCGAGCGCCGGAAGACCTACCACTACCCGAACGGGCTCAAGGACTACGTCGAGGCGCTCAACAAGTCCAAGAAGGAGATCCACCCGACGATCATCACCTTCGAGGCCGCCGGCGAGGGCCACGAGGTCGAGATCGCGATGCAGTGGAACAACGGCTTCTCCCAGTCGGTCCACACCTTCGCGAACACGATCAACACGATCGAGGGCGGCACGCACGAGGAGGGCTTCCGCTCCGCGCTGACGTCCCTGATGAACCGCTACGCGCGCGAGCACAAGCTGCTGAAGGAGAAGGAGGCGAACCTCACCGGCGACGACTGCCGCGAGGGCCTCGCCGCCGTCATCTCCGTGCGCGTCTCCGACCCGCAGTTCGAGGGCCAGACGAAGACGAAGCTGGGCAACACGGAGGTCCGCTCCTTCGTCCAGAAGATGACCAACGAGCACATCGCCCACTGGCTGGAGGCCAACCCGGCGGAGGCCAAGGTCATCGTCAATAAGGCGATCGCGTCGGCGCACGCCCGCCAGGCGGCCCGCAAGGCCCGTGACCTGGTGCGCCGCAAGTCCGCGACGGACATCGGCGGCCTGCCCGGCAAGCTCGCCGACTGCCGCTCGAAGGACCCGAAGGCGTCCGAGCTGTTCATCGTGGAGGGCGACTCCGCCGGCGGCTCCGCGAAGTCGGGCCGCAACTCGATGTTCCAGGCGATCCTGCCGCTGCGCGGCAAGATCCTGAACGTCGAGAAGGCGCGCCTGGACAAGACGCTGAAGAACGCGGAGATCCAGGCGATCATCACGGCGCTGGGCACCGGCATCCACGAGGAATTCGACATCTCGAAGCTCCGCTACCACAAGATCGTGCTGATGGCCGACGCCGACGTCGACGGCCAGCACATCGCGACGCTGCTGCTCACGCTGCTGTTCCGCCTCATGCGCCCGCTGGTGGACGAGGGCCACGTGTACCTCGCCCAGCCGCCGCTGTACAAGCTGAAGTGGGGCAAGGGCGAGCCGGGCTACGCGTACTCCGACGCCGAGCGCGACGCGCAGCTGAAGGAGGGCCTGGACTCCGGCCGCAAGATCAACGTCGACGACGGCATCCAGCGCTACAAGGGCCTCGGCGAGATGAACGCCGAGGAGCTGTGGGAGACGACGATGGACCCGTCGAACCGCGTCCTGCGACAGGTCACCCTCGACGACGCGCAGAAGGCCGACGAGCTGTTCACCGTCCTCATGGGCGACGACGTCGCGTCGCGCCGCTCCTTCATCACCCGCAACGCGAAGGACGTCCGCTTCCTGGACGTCTAGCGCCGCAGGCGGTCGCGTCGCCCGCGACCGCGCCGCGCGTCACCGGTTCCCCCGCGCTCCGGTGTTCGCGTGACGACGGGCCCCGCACGGTTTCACGTGAAACCATGCGGGGCCCGTCGTCGTTCGTGCGGGGGAGGGGAGGGCCGCCCGGCGGCCCGCGGCCCGGCTGGACCGCGGCGCCGTCGGGGGTTCCGGCTCCGCCGCCGTCCCCGTCGGGGGCCTAGGACGACCCGGCGCCCGGCAGCGTCACCGGGGCGGCGTCGGAGGAGCCGCCGCCGAGGATGGCGTCGATGTCGGGGGTCTCGCCGCCGGACGGCAGCTCGATGGAGCCGGGCAGCTCGACGGAGCCGTCGGAGGAGCCGCCGGAGTTGCAGCCGCCGACCGGGGCGCCGTTGAAGGCGGCCAGCAGGAAGCCGAGGCCGAACGGTGCGCCGGAGACGGCCTGCAGGAAGTGGTTGTATCCCTCGATCTCCGGGAGGATGTCGTCGCGGTAGACGACCTGGGCGCCGGCGGAGCACCAGCGGTTCGCCAGGTCCTTGGCCTGCTGGTAGTCGACGTTGGCGTCGTACCTGCCGGAGACGACCATGACGGGCGCGGTGGGCGTGCGGTTGCCGATGCGCTGGTCCTCCATCGCGGCGCGGCCCTCCGGCATCTCGTCGAGGATCTTGTCCAGCGGGCGGCCGTCGACGGTCCACATGTCGGTGGTCTGGTTGCCGAACGCCTCGGTGATCTCATCGGTGCACATGGTGGAGACGTCCTTGAGGACGGCGCGGCCCTCGGGGGAGATGTGCTCCGTCAGGTGGCGCTCCAGGTCCGGATAGCGGGCCAGGAGGCCGTTGATGGTGAAGCCGATGGCGCCGACGAGGTCGGAGCCGTCGATGCCGCGCTGGACGGCGTCGAGGTCCGCCGGCGGGGCCGACATGTAGGCGGCGGCGACGTCGAGCTCCGGGGCGTACTCCGGGGCGGACTCGGCCGCGGCGGCGGAGGCGCCGCCGCCCTGGGAGTGGCCGTAGAAGGCGACCTTGCCGGGGGCGCCGCCGCGGGAGGCGACCAGCTCGTGGGCGGCGCGGGCGCCGTCGAGCATGGCGTGGGCCTGCTCGGCGCGGTTCATGTAGGTGTGCATGCCCGGGGTGCCCATGCCGACGTAGTCGGTGACGAAGACGCGGACGCCGACGGCGGAGTACACCCAGTCGTACAGGCCCTCCAGGGCGACGAGGCGGCCGGAGGAGAACGGGTCGGGCTGGCCGTCGAGCGGCCAGTTGCGGGACGGGGCGCACTGGTCGCCCTGCCCGATGGTGCCGCGGCCGATGACGATGGTCGGGCGCTCGCCGGCGCCGGTCCACGGCACCGACGGCTCGACCATGTAGCCGGAGACCGGGATCGCCTCGCCGTGCTGGGTCGTGGTGGAGTACAGGACCTTCGTCACCGACGACGGCAGCGGGAAGTCCATGCCCTGCGGCATCGGCGCCATCGGGGCGTCCTGGGTGCGCAGGATGGTGCCGGGGGCGCCGGCGGCGACGCCGGAGGTGTCGTAGAAGGGGTCGTAGGCGTCGGCGCCGTCCTGGCCGACGGCCCCGCCGGAGCTGCCGACGGAGATGCCGATGTCGGGGCCGGAGCCCTGCCCGTCGTTCGGGCCCGCGGAGGCGATGGCGGGTGTGGAGGCGAGCAGCAGGACCGCGGCGGCGGCGCCGTAGGCGGCCCTGGGGAATCGTCGAAGCGTCATGACTCGTTCTTCTATCAAACGGATAAAAAATGAACCTCCGTTTCCCGCGAAAACCTGCCGGGGAGGCCGTGTTCCGCCGTTCGCCGGGCCCGGGGGCCGCCGGGCCGCTAGGCTCCCGTGACGTGACAGCCAGCGACGCCAGCTCCGTGCCCGAATCCGCAGAACGCCATGACCTGCAGCTTCCCGACGGGTCGACCACGCCCGTCGCCGTCTACCGGTCCGAGGGGGAGCCGGTCGGCGCGGTGATGCTGTGGCCGGGGTTCGGCGTCGGCGGCCGCTACTACCGGCCGCTGGCGGAGGAGCTGGCCTCCCGCGGGCACCTCGTCGCCGTCGGCGAGCTGCGCGGCCAGGGCGGCTCCACCGCCGTCGCGGAGCGCGGCCACCGCTGGGGCTACGCCGACCAGTCCCGCGTGGAGTACGCTCGCGTCGACGCGCTGGTCCGCGAGCTCGCCCCGGGTGTGCCGGTCCGCGTCGTCGCGCACTCCATGGGCGGCCAGATCACGTGCGTCGCGATGGCGCTGGGCATCATCCGCCCGGACGCGTGCATGTTCGTCGGCTCCGGCACCCCGTGGTTCCGGAATTTCGAGATGAAGGAGAAGCTGCGGCTGCTGTGGGGCGCGCCACTGATGCGCGTCGTCTCCCGCGTCCTGGGCTACTGGCCGGCGGGGAAGATGGATCTGGCGGGCTACGGCCGCCAGCCGTGGAAGCACCTCCGCGAGTGGTCGACGATGGCGCTGACCGGCCGCTTCGAGCCGGAGGGCCGCGATCTGACGGAGGAGTTCGCCGCCGTCGACGTCCCCGTCCTGCTCACCCGCTGCCTGGGCGACGCGGACTGCCCGATGGACAGCGCCCGGGATCTGGCCCGCCGCCTGGGCAACGCCCGGGTGGAGGAGATCCCGGTGGAGCTCGGCCACAACCGCTGGGCCCGCGAGCCGCTGCCCGTCGCCGACAGGTTCGAGCAGATGGTGCGGGAGATCGACGCCGGGGAGTGGCGCGCCGGGGAGTAGCGCCCGGGCCTAGAACGCCCCGAACGTCCCGACCGGGGCCATCGCGGGCCGCCCCGCCGCCCACGTCGCGTGGATGGCGCGGTCGTCGCCCAGCATCATGAGGGCCTCCAGCTGGTGCCGGCCGCGGACCAACCCGCGGAGCTGGACCGCCTGGCGGGGGCGCTCCACGACACCGCCGGCTTCCTCCACGGGCAGGGGGACGTCCCCGCCGCCGCGGATCCGTCGCATTACGACGCCGCGGTCATCCGCCCCGCGGCCGCCGCGGATGCCGCGGCCCCCGCCGGCGAAGCCCCCGCGGCCCCGGACGACGACGCCCCCGCACCCGCCACCGACCGGAAGGACCACGACCGATGATCGAGCTCGACAACGTCCGCCAGGAGTTCCGCACCGCCGCCGGCGACCTCGTCGTCGCCCTCGACGGCGTCGACCTGCACGTCGTGGAGGGGGAGTCCGTCACCCTCGTCGGCCCGTCGGGCTGCGGCAAGTCGACGGTCCTCGGCATCCTCGCCGGGTTCCTCGACCCGACCGCGGGATCCGTCCGCGCCGCGGGCTCGCCGGTCACCGGCCCGGGCGTGGACCGGGGCGTGGTGTTCCAGGCCCCGACGCTGCTGCCGTGGCTGTCCGTCCGCGGCAACGTCGGCCTCGCCGCCCGCTACGGCGCCGGGGGAGAGGGCGCGGAGGAGCGCGCCGAACGGCTCATCTGGACCGTCGGCCTGCACGACGCCGCCGACCGCCTGCCGCACGAGCTGTCCGGCGGCATGCGCCAGCGCGCCCAGATCGCCCGCGTCCTCGCCGCGGACCCGCCGATCGTCCTCATGGACGAGCCGTTCGGCGCCCTCGACCCCTTCACCCGCGAGCGGCTGCAGGCCGAGCTCCTGTCGACCCGCGCCGGACGCCGGCCGACCGTCGTCTTCGTCACCCACTCCGTGGAGGAGGCGATCCTGCTCGGCGAGCGCGTCGTCGTCATGGCCGCGAAGCCCGGCCGCGTCATCCGGGAGGTCGACGTCCCGGAGCATCTCCGCCCCGCGTCGCGCACGGACTCCCGGGACCCCGGCGACCTCATCGACGCCATGCGCGACGTCGCCGCCGACCCCGGGTACATCCGTCTGCGCACGGACATCACCGCCGCGGTCGCCGGCGCCCACGCGCCCGCCGCGTGATCGCGTGACGACGGGGCCCGCACCGCGCCGGTCCCCGCCGGACATCGCCGGTCCGCCGTCCCCCGGGCCGGTGTTCGGCAGGCCGGCGACCGCTGGGCCGGACTACTCCGCGCCGGACATCGAGAGGACGACGCGGGCGAGGACGCGGTTCGCGCCGTCGCCGCCGGGCCCGCCGGGGCCGTCCAGGGGCCGCAGCGCCGCGATCGCCTCCTCGACGGCGATCCGGCGGGCGGCCTCCGTGGCGTGGAGGGGGATGCCGCCGATGCGGCCGCCGGCCACCGCCGCCACCGCCACGATGGCGGGCAGGGAGCGGACGACGGCGCCGGTCTCCGCGCAGATCTCGTCGGCGGCGGCGAGCAGGATCTCCGGGTCCACGCGCGTCACCGCCCCCGGCGGATGCGGCGCTCGAGGGCCCGGTACTCCTCGCACTCCCGCCGGGCGAGGTCCCTGACCTCGGCGGACGCGACGCGCCGGGCGGCCTCGGCCACGATGGCCCGCGCCGCGGCGGTCTGCTTCGAGGTGCCCTGGGCCTCCGCCAGCAGCGCGAGCGCGGCGTCCTGGGCCTCCGTCAGGCGCAGCGTCATCGCCATGCCGTCCTCCTCCTTCTCCTTCTTCCTGTTCCGCTTCCGCGTCCGGGGCCGTTTCCCGGTTCCTTCACGGCGGTCCGGACCTTCTTCCCGTTCCGTCCCCGTGATCCGGGCGCGCCGGACGGTGTCACGTGAAACGTCGCGCGGCGCCGACCGCGGGGCTCGGCGGGGTGCGCCGCCGGGGCCGGGGGAGCGGCGCCGGGGCGGTGGGCGTCGTCAAGCGATACCACGATGATACCGCGATCGGGGCCGCGGACCGCGGAAAACGCCCCCAGGGCGCCTAAGATGGAGGGGACGACCATCAACCCAACGGAAAGCAGGCGCCTTCAGTGAGCGACAACGGCAGCGACGACCTGTTCGGTCCCGGCGGCCCCGGCGGCGGCGACGAGATCCGCCCCATCGACATCAACGAGGAGATGCAGTCGAGCTACATCGACTACGCGATGTCGGTCATCGTCGGCCGCGCCCTCCCCGAGGTGCGCGACGGCCTCAAGCCGGTGCACCGCCGCATCCTCTACGCGATGTTCGACAACGGCTACCGGCCCGAGCGCGGCTACGTGAAGTCCGCGAAGCCCGTCTCCGACACCATGGGCAACTACCACCCCCACGGCGACGCGGCGATCTACGACACCATGGTCCGCATGGCCCAGCCGTGGGCCATGCGCTACCCGCTGGTCGACGGCCAGGGCAACTTCGGCTCCCGCGGCGACGACGGCGCCGCCGCCATGCGATACACCGAGGCCAAGCTCACCCCGCTGGCCATGGAGATGGTCCGCGACATCCGCGAGAACACCGTCGACTTCCAGCCCAACTACGACGGCCGCACCACCGAGCCCGTCGTCCTGCCCTCCCGCGTCCCGCAGCTGCTGATGAACGGCTCCGGCGGCATCGCCGTCGGCATGGCCACCAACATGCCGCCGCACAACCTCCGCGAAATCGGCGACGCCATCAACTGGTGCCTCGACAACCCCGAGGCCGACGAGCAGGAGACCCTCGAGGCCGTCATGGCCCGCATCAAGGGCCCCGACTTCCCGACCGCCGGCCTCATCGTCGGCGACGACGGCATCCGCGACGCCTACACCACCGGCCGCGGCTCCATCCGCATGCGCGGCGTCACCTCCATCGAGCAGGAGGGCAACCGCCAGTCCATCGTCATCACCGAGCTGCCGTACCAGGTCAACCCCGACCGGCTCATCGCCAGCATCGCCGAGCAGGTCCGCGACGGCCGCCTCGCCGGCATCGCCTCCATCGACGACGAGACGGACCTCAAGTGGGGCATGCGCATCGTCGTCAAGCTCAAGCGCGACGCCGTCCCGCGCGTCGTGCTCAACAACCTGTACAAGCACTCCCAGCTGCAGACCAGCTTCGGCGCCAACATGCTGTCCATCGTCGACGGCGTCCCGCGCACGCTGCGCCTCGACCAGCTGGTGCGCCTCTACGTCGCGCACCAGATCGAGGTCATCGTCCGCCGCACCCAGTACCGCCTGGACGAGGCCGAGAAGCGCGCCCACATCCTCCGCGGCCTGGTCAAGGCCCTCGACGCCCTCGACGAGGTCATCGCCCTCATCCGCCGGTCGCCCACCGTCGACGAGGCCCGCACCGGCCTCATGGGCCTCCTCGACATCGACGAGGCGCAGGCCGACGCCATCCTGGCGATGCAGCTGCGCCGCCTCGCCGCCCTCGAGCGCCAGAAGATCATCGACGAGCTGGCCGCCATCGAGGAGCAGATCGCCGACTACAAGGACATCCTGGCCAAGCCCGAGCGCCAGCGGCAGATCGTCAAGGACGAGCTCGGCGAGATCGTCGACAAGTACGGCGACGACCGCCGCACCCAGATCATCGGCGCCGTCGGCGACGTGTCCGAGGAGGACCTCATCGCCCGCGAGAACGTCGTGGTCACCATCACCTCCACCGGCTACGCCAAGCGGACCAAGGTCGACGCCTACAAGTCCCAGCGGCGCGGCGGCAAGGGCGTGCGCGGCGCGGACCTGAAGCAGGACGACATCATCCGCCACTTCTTCGTCTGCTCCACGCACGACTGGATCCTCTTCTTCACCAACCGCGGCCGCGTCTACCGCCTCAAGGCCTACGAGCTGCCCGAGGCCACCCGCGCCGCCCGCGGCCAGCACGTCGCCAACCTCCTGGAGTTCCAGCCCGGCGAGCGCATCGCCGAGATCCTGCAGATCTCCAGCTACCAGGACAGCCCCTACCTCGTCCTGGCCACCCACGAGGGCCGCGTCAAGAAGTCGAAGCTGGAGGACTACGAGTCCGCCCGCCACGCCGGCCTCATCGCCATCAACCTCAAGGAGGGCGACAGCCTCATCGGCGCCCGCCTCTGCTCCGCCGACGACGACCTGCTGCTCGTCTCCGAGCGCGGCCAGGCGATCCGCTTCACCGCCTCCGACGACGTGCTGCGCCCCATGGGCCGCGCCACCGCCGGCGTCCTGGGCATGCGTTTCAAGGGCGACGACAAGCTGCTGTCCATGGTCGTCGTCGAGGAGGGCCAGCACCTCCTCGTCGCCACCACCGGCGGCTACGGCAAGAAGACCCCGCTGTCCGAGTACACCGCGCAGGGCCGCGGCGGCCAGGGCGTGCTCACCCTGAAGTACGACCCGAAGCGCGGCCCGCTGATGGGCTCCCTGGTCGTCTCCAACGACGACGAGATCTTCGCCGTCACCTCCGCCGGCGACATCATCCGCACCAACGTCCGCGAAATCCGCGCCACCTCCCGCGCCACCAAGGGCGTCCGCCTGGTCAACCTGGCCGAGGGCGTCGAGCTCCTGGCCATCGACCGCAACGTCGAGCAGGAGGGCGAGGAGACCGCCGTCAAGGTGTCCGAGACCGGCAGCCTCGACGTCGTCGAGGGACGCCCCGGCGGCACCTCCGCCTCCGGCCAGGGCGACCTGCCCGGCACGACGGCCCGTGACGGCGAGAAGGAGTAAGGGGGACACCGCATGAGCGACACCACCGGAAACGGCCGCGACGGCTTCGAGGGCTGGGGCTTCGGCTCCCCGTCGTCGGGGCCGGCGGGCACGGCGCCGGGTTCCGCCGGGGCCGGCGCTGACGCCGTCACCGCCGTGAACCCCGTCGTCGGCGACGACGCCGACCACGGCGCGCACGAGGCGGACGACGCGACGTCGACGGCCTCCGGCGCGGCCGCCCCCTCCGGCGCCGCCCGGCAGCGCACCGGCGCCCGCACCGCGGGCCGCACCAGCGCGGGCACCGGCTCCCGCCGCCCCGCCCGGCCCGGCCCCGCCCGCCTGGAGATCCGCCGCATCGACCTCCTGTCCGTGCTGCGCATCTCCGCCGCCGTCAGCGTCATCTGGTTCCTCGTGTGGATGATCGCGCTGGCGATCCTCTACGCGGGCCTCCAGGCGATGGGCGTCTTCAGCAGCATCGGCGAGCTCATCGGCGGCTTCGAGGGCCTGACCTTCGGCACCGTCCTCGCCGGCGGAGCCGGACTGGGCCTCCTGTGGGCCGTCCTCGGCGTCCTGCTGTCCGTCGTCGCCGCCGCCATCTTCAACGCCTGCTCCGGCATCGCCGGCGGCATCGAGGTGGAGGTCGAGCGCAGCTGACCCGCGGCCCCGGGCCCGCCCCGGCCGGCCGCACCGCACGCCCCGCCCGCGCACGCACGCGCGGGCGGGGCGCCGCCGTCTCCGGGGGAGGGGAGCGTGCGACGGGTGGCGCCGCGCCGCCGGCGCAGCCCCGTCGCCGACGCCGCCGCGCATGCGGCGCGAAGGTGGCCAGGATGCCGTCGAAAAGCATGATGACCTGGGGATTTGGCGTTACCGTGGCGTGCGGGTTAAGTTATATCCCGGTTCACGGGCCTATAGCTCAGGCGGTTAGAGCGCTTCGCTGATAACGAAGAGGTCGGAGGTTCAAGTCCTCCTAGGCCCACCATGAACGGGCCCCGCGCCACCAGGGTTCCCTGGGGCGCGGGGTTTTCCGTATCCGGGGCGTTAGCTCAATTGGTAGAGCACCTGCTTTGCAAGCAGGAGGTCAGGGGTTCGATTCCCCTACGCTCCACGAGGCACGAAATCCCGGGTCGCATGCGCGGCCCGGGATTTCGGCGTTCGCGGGGGGAGATGCGTGACGACGGGTGTCGCGCCGCGGCGACGGCCCCCGCGCATGCGAAGGCCCCCTCCCGGTCGTCCGGGAGGGGGCCGTCGTCAGGTGCGGCAGGAGCCGTGCGCGGCGCGGGCCGCGCGGACCGCTACTTGGCGTTGCGGTTCGGCTTCTGGCCCGGGCGCGGCGCGGCGCCCGGCTTCGGGGCGTTGACCTTGCCCTGGTTGGCGACCTGGTTGGCGTTGGACTGCGCCTTCGCCTTGGCCTCGTCGGCCTTCTGCGCCGCCTTCTCCTTGGTGTTGGCGGCCTTCGCCTCGGCCTTGGCCTTGGTGCCGGCGGCCTTGTCCTCGGCCTGCTTCTTGGCGTCGTCGGCCTTGGCCTTCGCCTCGGCGGCCTTCTTCTCGGCCTCGTCGACGCCCTGCTTGGCCTTCGCCTCGGCCTCGTCGGCCTTCTTGTCCGTCTTGTCGGCGGCGTCGGCGGTCTTCTGGGCGGTCTCGCCGGCCTTGTCCTTGTTGGCGTCGATCTGCTCGCCGGCCTTCGCCTCGGCCTTGTCGATGCCGGCCTCGGCCTTCGCCTGGGCCTTCTCGGCGCCCTCGCCGGCCTTGGCGGCGGCGTCGGCGGTGGCGGCGCGGGCCTTGTCGGCGGCCTCGGAGACCTTGCCCTTGGCGGCGTCGGCGGCGCCCTCCGGGTCGTCGGCGACCTTCTGCGCGGTCTCCTTGACCTGGGCGGCGGCGGCCCTGGTCTTGTCGGCGGCGGCGGCGGCGGCCTCCTTCGCCTTGGCCGGGGCGTTTTCGACGGGGAGCTTGTCGTCCTTGCGGAGCTTCCACACGATGGCGGCGATGGCCGCGGCGACGACGGCGAAAATCAGGGTGCCGGTGGCGGCGCGGCCGGACTTCTCGCCCGACTCCTTCTTCTTGGCCTTCTTGGCGACCTTGGTGCGCTTCTTCGCGGCCTCCTTGCGGGCCTGCTCGGCGGCCTTGGCGGCCTGCTTGCGGGCCTTCTTGGCCTTCTTGCCGGCCTCCTTGCGCTTGGCGGCGCCGGTCTTCTTCAGCTGCTCGACGTCCTTGGCGGCGTTCTCCTGCAGCTCGGAGACCTTCTCCTGGATGTCGCCGGCGCGGGCCTGGAGGTCCTCGCGCAGGGAGCCGGAGGCGTCCTTGGCCTTCTCGCGGACCTCGGAGGTGCGCTCGTCGGCGAGCTTCTTGGCCTCCTGGAGGGTGTCGTAGATCTCGGCGGACTTCTTGTCCTTGTAATCGCTGTACGCGTCCCAGGCGGACTTGGCGCCCTTCAGCGCGCGCGTGAGCGGGATGGCCATATGTCTCTCTGCTCCTCGTGTCGTGTGCGTTTTCGCCTTACAGCCTATGTGTTCAGAGCGGATCGCGTTGTCCCCCGCGCCGAATCCCCGGTATCGTCGGCGGGGTGACTATGAAGACCGCCACCGCCACGCTGCACACGAACCACGGCGACATCGTGATCGACCTCTTCGGCAACCACGCGCCGAAGACCGTCGAGAACTTCATCGGCCTGGCCGATGGCTCCGCCGACTACACCACCGAGAACGCGTCGGGCACCAACGAGGGCCCGTTCTACGACAACGCGATCTTCCACCGCATCATCGCCGGCTTCATGATCCAGGGCGGCGACCCGACGGGCACCGGCACCGGCGGCCCGGGCTACATGTTCGACGACGAGATCCACCCGGAGCTCAAGTACGACCGCCCGTACCTGCTGGCCATGGCGAACGCCGGCAAGCGCGGCGGCCGCGGCACCAACGGCTCCCAGTTCTTCATCACCGTCGCGCCGACCCCGCACCTGTACGGCAACCACACCATCTTCGGCGAGGTCGTCGACGAGGAGTCCCGCAAGGTCGTCGACGCCATGTCCAAGGTCGCCACCGACCACTTCGACCGCCCGCTGGAGCCGGTCGTCATCACCTCCGTGGACATCGAGAAGGCCTAGCCTCCCCGCTCCTCCACGCCGCCGCGGGCGGCCCGGATTCGCGTCCGGGCCGCCCGCGGCTTTTTCGCGCCCGCAGGCGGGCGCGGCGGCCGGTGCGGGTGCGGGGTGCGCGCCGCGTCCGGGGTTGCGGGTTGCGGTCGCCCGCCGCCGCGCGTGACGACGCCCGCCGCCCCGGCTCCGTCGCCGCCGGCGCGGGCGCCGGGGGCGTTCCGGCACCGCCGTGTCCGGTGCCGGGGACTTCTCCGGCACCGTCCGGGGCCCCGCCGGAACGCGCCGAAACCCTCCTGAACCCTCGACGAACCCTCCCGTACCCTCAATGTCGGGTTCAGGGGTCCGGCGGGGGTGGAGTTGTCCAGGTATCCACACCCCTGTGGACAACCCGGAAACGAATGACAACCTGGTGATTCACTGCTCCGTGCACGGCTGGTCCACACGTTGTCCACCGCAGTGCACACGTATCCACGACGTCCACGGTTGTGCACATCGGGATCCACACTTGGGGATAATCCCAATCTTGTAATTCGAATGAGGGCCCGGATCTGGCCCGGATCGACCGGGTTGGGGCCGAAAACCCCCGGATCACGATGTTCGAACGAAGTTGTGCACAGGGTTATCCACGGGTTGTGGATAATGTGGACGCGAATTCCACCGCCGTCATCCACAACACTTGTCCACCGATGTGGATAACTCGGGGGACAACCGTTGACGGCTCATCGAGTTCCGGCCGCCGGATCGGCGACGGTGCACCACAATGCCTGTGGACAACTCGCCGACCCCGCTCGTCGCAACGCTCCGCAATGGCGTGGGAAACGGGGGTATTCGGAACACGTGTCCCACCCCCGCATGAGGGCATGAAAAAGCCCCGGTCAGGGGACCGGGGCGACTGGCGCGGGGCGCCGGGAGGGGGCGGCGTCAGCGCCAGCCCATCGTCATCAGCAGGCCGATGATGAACAGGCCGAAGCCGATGAGGTAGTTCCACGCGCCGAGCTCCACCATGAACGGGATCTGCGGGCCGGCGATGTAGTTGACCACCAGCCACAGCATGCCGACGATGATGAGGCCGAACATCAGGATCTTGTACCAGAGCGGCGTCGACGTCGTGTTGATCTTGACCGGGGTGCGGCTCACCGACGACGAGCTCGGCGCCTGCGCGGTGCTGCGGTTGACCTTTGCCTTGGGCATGTCCAGCCTCTCTTCCGGTCCTCGTCCGGTCCGACGGTTGATGGGGGTCGGCGCTCAATCTACCAGTAAGATTTCGCGGTATGCGCATCCTCGTCGTCGACAACTATGACAGCTTCGTCTTCAACCTGGTCCAGTACCTGGGCCAACTGGGCGAGGAGACCGTCGTCTGGCGCAACGACGACGAGCGCCTCTCGGACCCCGCCGCCGCCATCGCCGACTTCGACGCGGTCCTCGTCTCCCCGGGCCCCGGCGCACCCGCCGACGCCGGCCGCACCAAGGAAGTCATCGCCGCCGCCGCCGAGTCCCGCACCCCGCTGCTCGGCGTGTGCCTCGGCCACCAGGCCATCGGAGAGGTCTTCGGCGCCGACGTCGTCCGCGCCGGCGAGCTGCTCCACGGCAAGACCTCCCCGGTCCACCACGACGGCACCGGCGTCCTCCGCGGCCTGCCCTCCCCGTTCACCGTCACCCGCTACCACTCGCTGACGGTCGACGAGTCGACCCTGCCCGACGAGCTCGTCGCCGTCGGCCACACCGACTCCGGCATGCTCATGGCCATGCGCCACCGGGACCTGCCCATCCACGGCGTCCAGTTCCACCCCGAGTCCGTGCTCACCCGCTACGGCCACCGCATGCTGGCCAACTGGCTCGCCGACGCCGGAGCCGAGCACCCCGAGGAGCTGCTGGCGCGCCTGGAGGGCGAGCTCGCGGCCTACCACGACGCCTGGGAGGCCGTCGGCTGACGGCGCCCCGCCGCGCGGTCGCCGTCGTCACGCACGACGCGGGCGCGGGCCGGCGCGGGCGCGGGCCGGCGCGGGCGCGCACCGCACGGCGCGCACCCGCGCCACCCGATCGCGTGACGACGAACGGGGCGGCGCCGCACCCTCCGGGAGTGCGGCGCCGCCCCGTCGCATGCGGGCGGCCGGCCGGGCCTAGTTGATGAGGCCCAGCTCGTAGACCTCCAGCACGACCACGCCGTCGGTCGGCATCTCCGTGCCCGGCGCCGGCTGCTGCCCGGCGACGCGGCCCAGGTCATCCGGGACGATCGTGGAGATCGGGCGCTTCTCGACGCGGCCCGTGAAGCCCGCCGACCGCAGCTGCGACTCCGCCTCCGAGGCCGGGGCCCGCGTCAGATCCGGCATCCGCATCCGGTTGCCGCGCGAGACCTCCAGCTCCACCGTCGAGCCCTTCGGCTGCCGCGAGCCCTCCTGCGGGGAGGACAGCACGGTGCCGGCCGGCTCGATGGAGTCGACCTCGCGGACCTGGACGACGAAGCCCGCGGATTCGAGCGTCGCCCGCGCCGACTCCAGGGTCTGCCCGGACACGCGCGGCACCTCGACGCCCGAGGAGACCGTCAGCTTCGTGACCGTGCCCTTCGACACCTGCGACCCCGCGGCCGGGGACTGCTCGATGACGGAGCCCTGCGGCACCGAGTGCGACGGCTCCTCCGCCAGCACCGGATCGACCTCCAGGCCGGCGCGCTCCAGCGTGGCGCGCGCCTGCTCGGCGGCCATGTTCCGCACGTCCGGCACCTGCGTCAGCTCCGGGCCGGTGCTGACCAGCAGCTGCACCTGCGCGCCGTTCGGCAGCTGCGAGCCGATCGCCGGCTCCGTGCCGATGGCGTTGTTGCGGGCGATCTCCGGGTGCGGGCGGTCGACGCGGGTCACGGAGAACCCGGCGGCGACGAGGCGGCGCTCCGCCTCCTCCGCCGGCAGATCCACGATGTCCGGGATGGCGGTCATCTCCGACGTCGGCGCGGCGGGCCCGCCGCCGCTGCCGCCGGACAGGCGGTACAGCGCGAACGCGCCGCCGCCGAAGAGCAGCGCCAGCACCGCGACCAGCGCGATGATCCTCGGCGCGCGGCTGCGGCGGCGCTTCCTCGGCGCCCGCCGCGACGGGGCCTGCCGGTTGCGCCGGCGCGGCGCGGCGTCCGCGTCGTCGTACCCGTAGTCGTCGTAGCCGTCGTACCCGTCGTAGTCGTAGTCCCCGTAGTCGTCGCCGCCGGCGAAGTCAGCGCCGCGGGAGCGCGACGCCTGCCCGTACGCCGCGGTCGCCCCGGCGGGGGCGGCGAACGACGTCGTCGCCGCCTCGCCCTCGTCGAAGACGCCGTCGTGGTGGGCCGGCGGGATGTGCGCCGCCGCGGCCAGCGGCACCTCGCCGCGGGTCAGGCGCCGCAGATCGTCGGCCATCTCCCGGGCGGAGTCGTACCGCTCCGCCGGATCCTTCGCCAGGGCCGTCAGCGTCACCGCGTCGACCGCGGTGGCCTCCGCCGGCGACAGGCCGGGGATCTCCGTCGACGGCGACGGCGGCGGATCCTGCACGTGCTGGTACGCCACCGACAGCGGCGTCTCGCCGGAGAACGGCGGTTGCCCCGTCAGCGCCTCGTGCAGCACGCAGCCGATCGCGTAGATGTCCGAGCGGGCGTCGGCGTTCTTGCCGCGCGCCTGCTCCGGCGACAGGTACTGGGCCGTGCCGATCACGGCGGACGTCTGCGTCATCGTCGTCGTGTCCGACAGGGCGCGCGCGATGCCGAAGTCCATGACCTTCACCTGGCCGGTGTTGGTCAGCATGATGTTCGCCGGCTTGATGTCGCGGTGGATGATCCCCGCCTCGTGGGACGCCTCGAGGGCGTCGCACACGTCCGCCAGGATCGCCGCCGCCCGCGTCGGGGCGACGGAGCCGTCGCGGCGGATGATGTCGCGCAGCGTCTCGCCCTGCACGAGCTCCATGACGATGTACGGGACGGTGCCGCCCGCGTCCTCCATCTCGCCCGTGTCGTACACCGCCACGATCGACGGGTGGTTCAGCCGGGCGGCGTTCTGCGCCTCCCGCCGGAACCGCTCGAGGAAGCTGCGGTCGCGCGCCAGGTCGGCGCGCATCATCTTGACCGCGACGTCGCGGCCGAGCAGCTCGTCGGATGCGGCGTACACGTCCGCCATGCCGCCGATGCCGATCGCGTCGCCCAGGCGGTACCTGCCGCCGAGCAACGTGCCATGCCCGCTCATCGGGTCACCTCCGTCCAGGGGATCTGCGTCCAGGGGATGTCGTTCACGCCGGCGGCGCCGGAGGCCGTGCCCCCGATGCCCCGCAGCCACGCCTGCACCTGCTGGATCCACTCCTGAACCTGCCACCAGGCGGCGCCTCCGGCCTGCTGCAGCGCCACGCCGGCGATGGCCAGCAGCGCGATGATGATGACCACCACCAGCACCGACCACGCCAGGCAGCCGGCGCAGCAGCCGCCGGAGCGGGGTGCGGGCTCGCGGCGCGGCCGCCGGGCGGGCTCGTCGCGCCGGTCGCGCGCCGGCGGGCGCGCGCGGCGCGGGTCCGGCCCGGCCGGGCGGCCCGGGTATCCGGCGCCGGGTCGGTCGCCCCGCGCAGGCGCCGGCGGCGCCGACGGCGAGGCGGTGCGCCCCGCCGGGGTGCGCGTCATGCGGCCCAGCTCCCGGGTGCCCGGGTCGGCGGCGTCGGACTGGCGGTGCACCGCCGGCTTGGAGCCGCGCGGCTGCGGCGGGCGCCGGCCCATCCGCACCTGCTCGACCGCCAGCGCCAGCTCGCGGCCGTCGGCGTACCGGTCGCCCGGGTTCTTCCGCAGCATGATGCCGATGAGCTCGCGGACGTGCGGGTGCACGGTGCGCGGCAGCGGCGGCGGCGGATCGTTGAGGTGCTTCAGCGCGATGGCGACGGTGGAGTCGCCGCCGAACGGGCGGCGGCCGCACGTCATCTCGTAGGCCACGCAGCCCAGGGAGTAGATGTCGGTCGCCGGGTCGACGTCCCGGCCCGCCGCCTGCTCCGGCGACAGGTACTGGGCGGTGCCGACGACGAAGCCGGTGCGCGTCAGCGGCACCGCCTCGGCGGCCTTGGCGATGCCGAAGTCGGTGATCTTCACCAGGCCCTCCGGCGTCACCAGGAGGTTCGCCGGCTTGATGTCGCGGTGCACCAGGCCCGCCGCGTGGATGGCGGACAGGCCGTGGGCGGTCTGCAGCACGACGTCGACCGCCAGGTGCTCCGGCAGGTCGCCGCGGCGGCGCAGCACCTCGTCGAGGGCCTCGCCGCGGATGAACTCCATGATGATGAAGCAGAAGTCGCGGCCGCCCGCGGTGCCCTCGTTGTAGCGGTGGATCGTGACGACGTTGGGGCTGTCGACGGAGCGGGCGGCCGACGCCTCGTTGCGGAAGCGCTGCCGGAACTCCGGGTCGCCCGACAGCTCGGACTTCAGCACCTTCACGGCGACGGGCCGTCCGGACACGACGTCGTCGGCGAGCCAGACGGTCGCCATGCCGCCGCGGCCGATCACGCGGCTGACGCGGTACCGGTCGTCGGCGATCATCTCCTGGACGCCGGCGGCGTCCGCGGTGAGGTCACGGGTCATCGGGGATCACCGCCCCGAGGCGGCCACGGACTGCATGACCGCCCTGCCGACGGGCGCGGCGACGGAGCCGCCGGTCGCGGAGTTACCCTGGCCGCCGCCGTTCTCGACGACGACGGAGACGGCCACGTCGGCCTGCTCGTCGAACGCGATGTACCAGACGTGCGGGGCGAGCTCGCCGCGCACGGTGCCGTGCTCGGCGGTGCCGGTCTTCGACGCGATGCGGGAGCCGTTGCCGCCGGACCAGGACTCGGCCTTGCGCATGAGGCCGGTGAGCATCTCGGCGGTGTCCGGGTGGATGGCCTCCCGGATCTCGTCGGGCTCGAACTCGTCGAGGACGCGGAGGTCCTTGCCGACGACCTTGTCGACGATGTGCGGCGACATCATCTTGCCGTCGTTGGCGATGGTCGCGGCGATGACCGCGTTCTGCAGCGGCGTGAACATGACGTCGCGCTGGCCGATGGCGGTCTGGCCGAGCGCCGCGTCGTCCGGGATCTCGCTGATGGTCGACGGATCCTGCGGCGCCTTGATCTCCTCGAACGTCTCGCCGACGTTGAAGCGCTTGGCGACGTCGCGCAGCGCGTCGGCGCCGGTGTTGATGCCGAGCTCCACGAAGGCGGTGTTGCAGGAGCGGCGGAACGCCTCCTCCAGCGTCACCTGCCCGCCGCCGGCGCACGCCGAGCCGCCGTAGTTCTCCAGCGTCGTCGTGGTGTTCGGCAGCGTGATGGACGGGGCGCCGGTCACGGGGGTCGAGGGGTTGGCGCCCTTCTCGATCGCGGCGGCCGTCGTCAGCACCTTGAACGTGGAGCCGGGCGGCAGCGGGCGCTGCAGCGCGTGGTTGAGCAGCGGCGCGTCCGGGTCGGCGTTCAGCTGGGACCAGGTGTCCTGGTCGCCGGCGACGATGGGCCGCGGGTCGTACGACGGGGTCGACGCCATGGCGAGGATCTCGCCGGTCGACGGGCGCATCGCGACGACGGCGCCGACGTAGCCCTTGTCCGCCAGCTGGCGGTAGGCGGTGCGCTGCGCCTCCGGGTCGATGGTCAGCTCCAGGTCGGCGCCCTGGGCGCCCTTGCCGGTGAGCGTGTCCATGATGCGGGTCGTCGCCAGCGACGGGTCGGTGCCGTTGAGGATGCCGTTGCGGGACGACTCCAGGCCGGCCGCGCCGTACACGTCGGACAGGTAGCCGACGACGGGGCCGTACACCTCCGGCTCGTCGCCGTACTGGCGGACGTAGTAGTCGCCCTCGCCGCGCACGGAGTGGGCGAGCACGACGCCGCCGGTGGAGATCTGGCCGCGCGGGCGCGACTTCTCCTCCATGAACTGGCGGTTGTTGAGCGGGTTCTCCGCGTACTCCTCCCGCTGGAACACCTGCACCCACGTCAGGTTGGCCAGCAGGATCACGATGAGGACGAGCGCGAACATCGCCGCGCGGCGGATCGAGCGGTTCATCGGGCGGTCACCTCCCCGTGGTCGGGGGCCGGCACCCCGGGCGCCGGGGTCTCCCACGGCGTGCGCGCCAGGTTGGAGACGCGCAGCAGGATGGCCAGCAGGATGTAGTTGGCCAGCAGCGAGGAGCCGCCGGCGGACATGAACGGCGTCGTCAGGCCCGTCATCGGCATGAGCTTCGAGATGCCGCCGACGACGACGAAGATCTGGATGGCCAGGGTCATGGCCAGGCCGGCGGCCAGCAGCTTGCCGAAGCTGTCGCGCACCTGCAGGCCCGCGGTCATGCCGCGGGAGACGAGGACGGCGAACAGCAGCAGCACGGCGGCGAGGCCGACGAAGCCGAGCTCCTCGCCGACGGCGGCGAGGATGAAGTCGGAGTGCGCGACCGGCACGTTCTGCGGGTAGCCGGCGCCGAGGCCGGTGCCCGTCAGGCCGCCCCAGCTCATGCCGAACAGCGCCTGGGACAGCTGGTAGCCGCCCGAGTCGTAGTGGCCGATCGGGTCGACGAAGTTGGTGACGCGGTCCTGGATCTTCGCGGACACCTGGTAGACGGCGACGCCGCCGAGGGCGACGAGGCCGAAGCCGATGAGCAGCCAGGAGGCGCGGGACGTCGCGATGAACAGCATCGCGAGCACGGTGCCGAACAGCAGCAGCGCCGGACCGAAGTCGTTCTGCGCCGCCATGATGAGCAGCGCGATGAACCACACCACGAGGATGGGGCCCAGGTCGCGCAGGCGCGGTAAGTCGAGGCCGAGGACCCGCTTGCCCGCCACGTTGAACAGGGAGCGCTTGTTGACCAGGAGCTGCGCGAAGAAGATCAGCAGCAGCACCTTCGCGAACTCGCCCGGCTGGACGGAGAACGGGCCGATGGAGATCCAGATGCGGGCGTCGGCGTTGATGGACGACGGCCACACCAGCGGCAGCGCCAGCAGGAACAGGCCCAGCAGGCCCAGCAGGTAGGCGTAGCGGGTCAGGGAGCGGTGGTCGCGCAGCAGCGAGATCACCGCGATGAACATGACGACGCCGAGGACGGTCCACATCACCTGGTTGCGCACCAGGGACGTGTCGTTCGCGACGTCGAGGCGGTGGATGACCACCAGCCCCAGGCCGTTGAGCGCGGCGACGACGGGCAGCATCACCTGGTCCGCCCACGGCGCCATGAAGCGCAGCACCAGGTGGGCGGAGCCGAAGACGGCGATGAAGCCGCCCAGGATCCACAGCGTGTCGGTCGTCGTCGCGGTGCCCTGGCCCATCTGCATGGTCACCAGGGCCAGCAGCGTGATGACGCCGGCCAGCAGCAGGAGCAGCAGCTCCCGCGTGCGGGCCGGCCGCTTCACGGCGGCGTCGGTCGTGCGGCTCATCGGGTCACCTCCCTGCAGTCGATTCCGGGCCGGGAGCCCGCGGGCGCGGCCTTCCCGTCCGCCTCCCCTCCGGCGGCGGCGTCGTTCGTCTCGGATGCGGCGGAGGAGCCCTCCGCCGCGCCGTCCCCGCCGGCGGGATCGCCCCCGCCGCCGCGGGCGGCGTCGCCCTCCGTCGTCAGGCACACCGGCAGCGCCTGCGCGGCGAGCCGGTTGACCTGCGCGACGACCTCGTCGTACGACTCGGCGGGCAGCCCGTCGAGGGAGCTGCGCGCGGCGTCGGTGAGGTCGGAGGCGCGCATCAGATGGCAGTCCGCCTGCTCCGGGGTCGTCGACTCCGTGAGCAGCCGGGCGGTGCCGTCGTCCTGCAGGCACACGTACTGGAAGTGCTCGTTGACCTCGATGCCGGCGAAGCTGCCGGGCACGCCGGAGCGGATTTCCACCAGCTGCTCGGAGGTGGCGGTGACGTCGACGTAGTAGAGGTTCTGCAGCCGCTGCCAGCCCCAGGCCGCGACGCCCGCGAGGGCGATGACGACGAGGGCCACGAACGCGACGACCAGCCACCGGCCCTTCGCCGGGGACTGGTCGGTCCCGGGAGCGGACGTCACCGCCCGCTCCTGTTCGGCGGGCGGGTTGAACGCCGCCGCCCGCCCGGCCGACGTGTTCGGCCGCGGGGCCTCCACGTTCGGGTCGCCGAGCGCGCCGGCGAGCGACGGCTGCGACGGCACCTGCGCCGAGGAGTCGACGACGTCGGCGACGACGATCGTGACGTTGTCGGGGCCGCCCGACTTCAGCGCCAGGTCGATGAGGCGGCGGGCCGCCTGCTCGGGGGTGCCCTCGGCCAGCGTCTCCGCGATGGTCTCGCGCGACACCGGGTCCGACAGGCCGTCGGAGCACAGCAGGTACCGGTCGCCCAGGCGGGCCTCCCGGTACTTCAGCGTCGGCTCCACCGGCCGGCCGGTCAGGGCCTTGAGGATGAGGGAGCGCTGCGGGTGCACGCTCGCCTCGTCCGCCGTGATCGTCCCCTCGTCGACCAGCGTCTGCACGTACGTGTCGTCGCGGGTGATCTGGGTCAGCTCGCCGTCGCGCAGCAGGTAGCCGCGGGAGTCGCCGACGTGGCACAGGCCGACGCGGGCGCCGTCGAACAGCAGCGCGGTCAGGGTGGTGCCCATGCCGGCGGTCGACGGGTTCGCGTCGACCTCCTCGGCGATGGACGCGTTGCCCTCGGCCGTCGCCATCGCCAGGGCGTCGAGCAGGTCGTCGCCCGGCTCGTCGTCGTCGAGCTTCGACACGGCGGCGATCATCAGCTGCGAGGCGACCTCGCCCGCGGCGTGGCCGCCCATGCCGTCGGCGAGCGCCAGCAGGCGCTGCCCGGCGTACGCCGAGTCCTCGTTGTTCTGCCGGACCAGCCCCCGGTCGGAGGCGGTCACGTAATCGAGTGCGAAAGTCACGGCTGCAACCTCAGGGTCGTGCGTCCGATGCGGATCTCCATGCCCGGCTCGAGCTTCTCCGGCTGGTCCACGCGCTGGCCGTTGAGGAACGTGCCGTTGCGGGAGTCCAGATCCTCCAGGTACCAGTGCCCGTCACGCGGCAGCATGCGCGCGTGGTGGGCGGAGGCGTAGTCGTCGTTGAGGACGAAGGCGGAGTCGTCGGCGCGGCCGATGGTGATCTCGCGCTGGTTGTTCAGGTTCATGCGGGAACCGGCGAGCGGCCCGGCCGTCACCAGCAGCTGCTGCGGCGTCTGGGAGCGCTGGAAGGGGCGGCCGCGGTTCTGGGCCGGGGCGGCGGCGCGCACCGGGCGCAGGCCGGCGGCCGTGTTCGCGTCGGCGCGCAGGGCGCGCAGGGTCATCCAGATGAAGAACCACAGCAGCACCAGCAGCGCGATGCGCGACAAGAGGAAGACGATCGCCTCCATGTCGGGGGTACCTCCTTAACGCTGGACCGGCGCCGGGTTCGCGGCGGCGGCAGCCGGGCGGTCGTGACGGTCGGTTGCTTTGTCCAGGGATCACAATACGCGGCGGGCCGACGGGTCCGTGACCCGTCGGCCCGATGGAACGGCCGCGCGCGACGCCCCGCGCCGGGCGGATCAGCCCTGGCGGAACTCCATGACGGAGTGGCCCATGGAGATGACGTCGCCGTCGGCGAGCAGCCAGCTCTCCACGGGGGTGTCGTTGACGAGGGTGCCGTTCGTCGACCGCAGGTCCGTCAGCGTCGCCTCGCGGCCGTCCCACGTGATCTCCGCGTGCTGGCGGGAGACGCCGGTGTCCGGCAGGCGGAAGTCGGAGGCGGTGCCGCGGCCGATGATGTTCGAGCCGGGGCGGATGTCGAACGTGCGGCTGGAGCCGTCCTGCAGCAGCAGCCGCGCCGACGCCGAGGGCTCGGGGTCGATGCGCTGCGGGGTCGGGGAGGACTGGGGCGCCAGCTCGGTCGGGGCGTCGGGGGAGGGGGAGCCGTCGGCGGCGCCGTCCCGCTCGTCGCCGTACTCCGCGGAGGGGGCGCCGAACCCGGAGGCGGCCGCACCGGCCGCGCCCGCGCCCGCGGCGGCTCCCGCGCCGAAGCCGGAGCCGAAGCCGTTGCCCGAGCCCCAGCCCGAATCGGAGCCCGAGCCCGACCCGTCGCCGGAGCCCCACCCGGAGGCGGGGTCGTCGGCCGGCGGCTCGACCTCGACGGACTGCGTGCCGCGCGCGTCACCGGAGCCGGCGCCCGCGCCCGAGCCCGAATCCGCGCCGGAACCCGAATCCGGGCCCGTCACCGGGTTCCCGCCGGCCGGGGTGACGGGGGAGCGGCCGTCGCGGCCGTCGCCCTCGCCCTCGCCGACGAAGCCGGAGAGGTCGCGGAAGCCCTCGACGAAGGAGGACGCGGTCTTCAGCTGCCCGGTGTGCAGGGACTCGACGAGCTCGAGGCGCACGGACACGGCGCCGGAGAGCGACCAGCCGTTGTTGCGGCAGTAGCGGCTCATGCGGTTGGCGAGCTCGTGGGGCAGGTTGGGCTCGGTCTCGCGGAGGTTGGCGAAGTCCTTGCGGCTGACGCCGATGCGGAAGTCGTTCGGCGCGAGGGAGCGGCCGTCGACGTCCTGCATGAGGAAGTCGTCGATCTCCTGCTTGAGGCACTCCTCCAGCTCGTTGGGGACGACCATGCCCCCGAAGACGCGGGCGAAGCCGTTGTCCAGCCCGCGCTGCAGCGAGCTGTCCAGCTTGCGGATGCGTCCGAGGAAGTCCATGTCCTGATCCACCCTGTCGTTCGTTCTCGTCGGATCGGACGGCGGTGGGCCCGCGTCCGGCGTGCGCGCCCCAGTATAAATGCGGGTCGACGGGGCTCCGCACGCCTTCCGCGGGCGCGCGGCGCGCGTCGTGCTCGGGGATGCGGTGCGCGGGTGGTTGACGCGGTGCTTTGCGACGTGCCGATCCTCGGGTTGACCAGGCGATTTGACGGTGATGACGAGCAACGTGTTAATGTATGCGAGTCCCCACGGGCGAGTGGCGGAATGGCAGACGCGCTGGCTTCAGGTGCCAGTGTCCTTCGGGACGTGGGGGTTCAAGTCCCCCTTCGCCCACAGAGAGCGGTTCTATGAACTGCAAGGCCGGAGGTTACGAACTCGAAAAGGGTTCGTGACCTCCGGTTTTTTCGTGTCTGAAGGTGTGCTCGTCGTCGGCCGACGTGTTTTGGGACTTACGAACTCCAGTCCCGCAAACTGCCGGGCGACCCACCTCGCAGTCGCAGCCTCGGAGCAATCGACCAGGCACAATGGAGCTGATCGATGTACATCCGGTGGGAGTGGTCCTCATGTCAGAGCCTGAGTCTGTGAAAATGGCGTTCGGCGAGTCGCTGGAATTGCTCATGACGGGCCTTGCCGATGTCGACAAGCAACTCGCCGCGGACAAGCGATCCAACCCAGAAGACCAGCTGAAAGTGCCCGTCAGCACGTTCCTCAACCAAGCTGCGCGTGCCTTCAGTCGCAAGATCACCGTGATGATGGAGCACCGTCAGGTTTCCGGGGACGTCGTCGAAGGCGTGAGGTTGGACATGGCCGTCAAGGGCGGCCGCGGCCAGCTTCTGGGCCACGTCGAATTGAAGGCACCGGGAAAGAGCGCCAATCCCTACCGCAAAGCTGGCTGGTCCAAACATGACCGAGCCCAGTGGGAAAAGCTGTCCAACCACCCAAACCTGATCTACACCAACGGCTGGGAGTGGACGCTGTTGCGCACCGGCGCCGGAGCTCCATTGGCACACGTGGTTCTAAACCCGGATGCGACGGGGGCCGCGTTGGCCGACCAAGTGGCCCAGATGGAGGACCTGTTTTCCCAGTTCGTGTCGTGGAAACCATTGGCACCTTCGACTCCGAAGGTTCTGGCCGACCAGTTGGCCCCGCTGACGGCGTTTCTGCGCGACACTGTTCTCGACGCCCTCGAAACGACGCCCGAAAGCAAGACCGGCCTGCCCAGTCTTTACAACCGGTGGCAGGAAATCCTCATTCCGGGGGCAACCGTGAAGGACTTCGCGGACAGTTTCGCCCAAACCTTCACCTACGCCCTCCTTCTCGCCCGCATCGAGTCCGACCGGCCCGCCGATGAATTCACGGCGTCCGCTGTGACAAACGCTCTGCTGAAAAACGGGCACAAGCTCATCGGCTCAGTGCTGGAAATGATGTCGCAGAAGTCTTACCGCGAGCCAGTCGAGGGGCCGGTGGGGCTTCTCGAGACGACTATCGGCGCCGTCGACCCCGACAAGCTCGCCGCGAAGTCGGACCCCTGGCTGTACTTCTACGAGGATTTCCTCGCCACCTATGACCCCAAGATGCGCAACGACGCCGGTGTCTACTACACGCCGGTGGAAGTCGTCCGCTTCCAGGTGAGGTTGCTTGACGAAATCCTGCGAACCCGTTTTGGCCGTCAACGCGGGCTCGGTGCCGATGACATTCAGCTCCTCGATCCGGCGGTCGGCACGGGTGCGTACCCGCTGGCCGTGGCCGAACATGTTCTGCGGGATTCCCCGGTCCCGGTCGATGACGCCAGGAGCCTGGCACGGCGGATGTTCGCGTTCGAGCTCCTGGTTGGGCCGTATTCGGTCGCCCATTTGCGGTTGACGCAGATGTTGGAGCAAACCGGCGCGGAGTTGGGCACCGACGGAGTTCAGGTGTTCTTGACGAACACCCTCACCGACGCAGGTGACATCGCAGGCGCCAACCAGCAGATATCCCTCTGGGAGATCGAGCAGAACCTCAACGAGGAAACCCGCAGGGCGGGCCTGGTGAAGAAGGCTGATACGCAAATCCGGGTGATCCTTGGTAACCCGCCATACGATCGCGGTTCGCGCCAAAAGACCCTCGGTGTCGGCTCGGAGCGGTTTCCCAACGTCATTCTCGAAGAGGTCAACCGCCGCGCTCCGCTGCTCGACGACTTCATCAAGCCACTCAGAGCGATCGGCGCGGGTGGGCAGGCAAAGAACCTGTACAACAGCTACGTTTACTTCATTCGCTGGGCGATCTGGAAGGCATGTGAACAACACCGGGATGAAGCCGGTGTCGTCTCGTTTATCACCTCGTCGTCGTACCTTCGTGGACCGGGGTTCGCCGGCATGCGGGAGTACATGCGCCGCATGTTCGATGAACTGTGGATCGTCGACCTCGGTGGGGAGGGGCGCGGGGCGAGGAAGGAGGAGAACGTCTTCGCGATCCAGACCCCGGTGGCGATCTTTTTCGGGATTCAGTGGGAGAAGACGCGCACGGGGTCGGTGAAGAAGCACAGTGATCGCATCAGGTCGAAGGCGGCTGTCCACTATCTGCGCGTGGAGGGCACCCGGGAGGAAAAGCTCGCCGCGTTGTCTGCGGTCACCGAGCCGAAGGATGACTCCGATTGGGTGCGACTGGAGTCCGATGACTGGCATGGGAAGTTCGTGCCGGATACGGCGGCGTCGATGACTGCGTTCGCGCCGCTGGACTGGGTATTCCCGTGGTCCCACTCGGGAGTTCAGTTCAAACGCAAGTGGCCGATTGGTACCAGCAAGGCTGCTTTGGAGCGCCGTTGGAGTGAACTGGAGGCCGATGAACCCAGTCGTAGAGCAAACTTCCGCGAGACCGGCCAGAAGAAGCTCAGCAACCCTGGTCTTCATTTGGTCCGGGTAACATCCCTGCCAGCGCTTGCCGAGAATATCTCTGCTGTCGAGCCAGTGCCGTACGGCTATCGAAGTTTCGACAGGCAGTACGCTTTCCCTGACAGCAGGCTCTGCGATCGCCCCCGCCCGCAACTGTGGGATGCGTTTAGCGACCGTCAGGTCTATTTTGCGACCCTCACGTCCACCAGCATGAGCGCGGGACCGGCATTGACCGTCAGCCCCTATGTTCCCGATCTTCATTTCTTCCGGGGTTCTTTTGGGGCGAAGAGCGTCCATCCTCTGTATCGGACCGACGGTTCAGATGCACCGAACGTCTCCTCAGTTCTCCTCTGCGCTCTTGCCGAGACCTACGGGCGGTCGGTGGGGGCCGAGGACGTCGCATCGTATGTGTTCGGGCTGCTTGGTACGGGGGCCTATACGGCCAAGTTCGCCGATGAACTTGCCGAGTCGCCCGCCCGTGTCCCGTTTACCAGCGATTTTGCACTTTTTCAGGAGGTGCGGGACTTTGGCAGACGCCTTGTCTTCGAGCAGACGTGGGGTGAGCGCTTCGGCGAGTTGAACGAGTTCGGTCAGCCCGTCGGCCAGCGATTCCGGGGACGAGCACGCGTCAATCAGCCGACATCGACCGGCGAGTACCCCGACGAGTGGGCCTACGACGCCGAAGCCCACGCGCTGCACATCGGTGGCAGCGGCATCATCTCCAGTGTCGCCCCGGAGGTGATGGCCTACAACGTGTCCGGGATGAACGTGGTGGCA
Source organism: Corynebacterium sp. 335C (assembly GCF_053525695.1). Taxonomy (NCBI): domain Bacteria; kingdom Bacillati; phylum Actinomycetota; class Actinomycetes; order Mycobacteriales; family Corynebacteriaceae; genus Corynebacterium; species Corynebacterium sp. 335C. The sequence goes on along the minus strand of NZ_JASTTB010000001.1, from coordinate 1,537,305 downwards.
TCGTGGTTGGGGTACCGGATGAAGACGCCGGCGGGTAAGTCGTCGTCTCCGTTGGATCAGATTCAGGCAGAAAGCTGGGAGTTCGACCGCGAACTGCTGGAGCTTTTGTGGCAGGTTGAGTTCTTCCTCGCCGCCGAAACCGACGGTGCGCGGCTTCTCGATCGCGTCGTCACCGGTGACCTGGTCGCGGTGGAGTGCATGGGCCCGCCGCCGGCGAATGAGGTCAAGGCACCCCCGAAAGCCTCACGCGGACAAACCAAGATGGCGTAATAGGCCTTCGATCATGGCTTTCACTGGCCGAGAATTCACCATGTGATGGCTGCGCACGGCGAATCCCGTGGGTGAAATTCCCCTTATGTAGTCCACTGGAGTCCACTAAAATGAGGACGTCGGAAGCGCCCCGCCGTGCGGGGGCTGCATCATCCGCAGCTGATCATCGCTGTAAGTCTCAGTGACCTGGGACTTCGTGCAGCACTGGAATCGGGCAGCCCCCGGCGGCAACCCAGTCATTGAGGTCGGCTGCGGCTTCTGCGCGGGACCGCTCCAAGTGAGGGTCGAACAGGGTGTCATCGAAAACCGCAGTCGTCAGCGCCGATACGCCCTCGGTGCGCAGAATCTCGGCGCGGGCGGGCTGGGTCAGTGGTGAGGCGGCGCGGATGGCGGCGATTATATCGACGAGCGCCGCACGATCCGCCGAGCGGATCATCGCTTGGCTGTTCGACGTGTTCATGGCTTTGATGGTACGGCTTCTGGGCCGAACTCTGGCCGAAGCTGGCTCGATTGCCGGCCACTGGTCCGATCTGCGGCGATGTGACCTGCGAAGTAGAGCGGAAGGGATGCTGGAGACTGGGAACACCTGTCTCGTCATAGCCCAAATTGGAACGTTTGTACGCTTACTTCGGCTGAGGAACGGGGCGAGTCCAAGGCGCAAGATAGGCTGCTCATGCCTGTCCAGAGGGCGAGCGGACTCTATGCAGATGCCTCGGGAGGCGCGGTCATGCCATCAGGGTAAGCGCTGCGCAGTGTCACTGCGGGTGTGTCCAGTGGCCCACTTGGAGATGTGCTGATCGACGGGCCGAGGCGTGGCTCCCGGCGATCAAGACCCGCATGCGAACTTGAATTTAGCGGGGGAACACATGTTTGATAAAAGCGTCAACTATCCGACAGCTGTGGCGAGCTACGACGACGAGGGAATTGCTCAGGCCATACTTTGGTGCGCTGAACGAATGGAGGAGGGGGGACGCCCTTTCGGTATGGACGCCTTTGAAGCGCAGCCTCGGAAACTGCGAGGCCCTCGAAGAACTCGTGAGCCAGTACCCGGGTGTAGAGCACATCGTGGGTCGTGGTGGAACGGGGGTCAGGAGCACGGGGCCGGTGCTTATGGCCTGGCCGGATATGGACGACATCGGAGAACTTGTCCGATTCGGTGAGAGTCGCATACGGGGGCTCTGCGTGCTTGCGTGGGATGAAGACAAGATTCGGCCGTGGGTAGCCCAGATGAACCCCGAAATCCTTGGAGACGGCACGGATTGGGACAGCCTCACGCCAGAGCTTGATCCCATCGTCGTCGAAGCGTTGAAGAGCCTGACGAAGACGGTCAACCACAACAACACCATTTCTGTGGGCTGGGAGAAGGACCAGGTTGTGAGTGTTCTTCTCGCACTCCGCGATGCTGGAATCCCCATGGACGGTGAAGCCATCCAGGGGTGGGCGTTGGCGCATGGATGGTCGGGACGCAATCCATCCCTCCTCGCCACATTCGTCGAGGAAATTCAGGCTGGAAAGCGCCCTCGGTGTAACAAGGTGCTGCGCCCTGACTACATCAGCATCCTCAGACAGCAGGTAGCGGACGCGGCGAGTGAAACGGAGTCATAACCTGAGTTGAGGAAGGGGTTATGGGTGGTGCATGGCAAAGTAACGGGAGTTTTGGAACTAACCCACGGGAGTCGTGCTCTCTGCGCCGCACCTGACCTGCATTCGTAAACCCCTCACAGATACGGCCGGGGCCGGAAATCCGACAGGGTTTCCGGCCCCGGTCTTTTTCGTCTTCCCCGCGTGCGCGTCCGGGGGGAGGGGTCATGGCGGAAGTGGCGCGGGTCACTGTACCCTTCGGAACGGAAAGCAAACATGTTGCGCGGGAACACGGTTAACCGGTGATCGATATCGTTGACGTGCACCCCGCTCAACCCATGACGATCGAGGAGACGAGGACCCACATGTCCGAGCGCATCGCCCACGCCGCCCTGCGCGGCAAGATCATGTCCGCCGACGAGGCCGCCGAGTTCATCCAGAACGGCGCGAAGATCGGCATGTCCGGCTTCACCGGCGCCGCCTACCCGAAGGCGATGCCGACGGCCATCGCGGAGAAGGCGAAGGCCGCCCACGCCCGCGGCGACGAGTTCGCGGTCGACGTCTACACCGGCGCCTCCACCGCCCCGGACTGCGACGGCGTGATGGCCGAGGCGGACGCGATCAACTACCGCATGCCGTATCAGTCGGATCCGATCATGCGGAACAAGATCAACGCCGGCGACATGAAGTACCAGGACATCCACCTGTCCCACTCGGGCAAGCAGGTGCAGGAGGGCTTCTTCGGCAAGCTGGACTTCGCCATCGTCGAGGCGACCCGCATCACGGAGGAGGGCCACATCGTCCCGTCCTCCGGCGTCGGCAACAACGTCGAGTACCTGGACGCGGCCGAGAAGATCATCATCGAGGTCAACTCCTGGCAGTCCCTCGACCTGGAGGGCATGGCGGACATCTACCGCATCCAGCCGCTGCCGAACCGCACCGCGATCCCGATCAACAACGCCGGCGACCGCATCGGCACGACCTACATCGACATCAACTCCGACAAGGTCGTCGCCATCGTCGAGACGGACGCCCCGGACCGCAACTCCCCGTTCAAGCCGATCGACGACACGTCGAAGCAGATCGCCGGCCACTTCCTGGACTTCCTGGAGGGCGAGGTCGCCGCGGGCCGCCTGGCCTACGACCGCTACGTCATGCAGTCCGGCGTCGGCAACGTCCCGAACGCCGTGATGGCGGGCCTGCTGGACTCCAAGTTCGAGAACATCCAGGCCTACACCGAGGTCATCCAGGACGGCATGGTCGACCTGATCGACGCCGGCAAGATGACCGTCGCGTCCGCCACCTCCTTCTCCCTGTCCCCGGAGTACGCGGAGAAGATGAACAAGGAGGCCTCGCGCTACCGCGACTACATCATCACCCGCCCGCTGCAGATCTCGAACCACCCGGAGGTCATCCGCCGCACGGGCCTCATCGCCACCAACGGCATGATCGAGGCGGACATCTACGGCAACATCAACTCCACGCACGTCAACGGCACCCGCATGATGAACGGCATCGGCGGTTCCGGCGACTTCACCCGCAACGGCTTCGTCTCGTCCTTCATCTCCCCGTCGGTGGCGAAGGACGGCGCCATCTCGGCCATCGTCCCGTTCGCGTCGCACATCGACCACACGGAGCACGACGCGATGGTCGTCATCACGGAGCGCGGCTTCGCCGACCTCCGCGGCCTGGCCCCGCGCGATCGCGTGAAGAAGATGATCGCCATCGCGCACCCGGACTACCAGAACCTGCTGGAGGAGTACTACGAGCGCGCGCTGAAGGCGACGCCGTTCCACCAGACCCCGCATGATCTGGCCACGGCGTTCAGCTTCCACCAGAACATGATCGAGCACGGCTCCATGAAGGGCGCGCAGTAGCGCACCCGCCCCCGGCCCCGCCGGGATCGGCTCCGGCCCCGGTGTTCCACGTGGAACACCGGGGCCGGTTCGCGTGCGCGGGCGGGGTCGTGCCGGGTCGCCGGGATGCGCGGAGTCCGCGCGCCGGTGCGGCGCGTGCGGCGGGTCGCCGTCGTCCGCGTGACGACGGGTTCCGCCCCGCGGCGCCGCCCTAGCTCAGGCCGTGGACGCGCTTGAGCAGCTCCAGGCGCAGCTGCTCCGGCAGGATGCGGGTCAGCGGGACGACGACGCCGGCGCGGGAGCCGCGGGCGCGGTAGGCGGCGGGCCGGTCGGACAGGATCTCGTCGACGATGACGGCGGCGACCTCCTCGGCGGAGATGCCGGAGGCCTCGTTGGCGTCGAGCTTCTCCAGCATCCGGTGGACGTCGGTGCGGTACGGGGAGCCCTCGCCGCCGCCGAGGCGGGTGCGGCGCTCGGACAGGCCGGTGTTGATGGAGCCGGGCTCGACGACGGTGACGCCGATGCCGAAGCGGGCGACCTCGCCGCGCAGGGCGCGGGCGAAGCCGGACAGCGCGGCCTTCGTCGCGACGTAGGAGGAGCGGTAGGCCAGCGGCAGGGAACCGAGCATGGAGCCGACGACCACGACGCGGCCGGTGCCGGCGCGGCGCATCGACGGCAGCAGCCGCTGGACGAGGTCGACGTGGCCCAGCACGTTGACCTGGAAGAGGCGCTCGAGGTCCTCGCGCGGCAGCTCCTCGAAGGCGCCGGACTGGGACTCGCCGGCGTTGCAGACGACGACCTCCATCAGCGGGCCGGAGTCGCGCCGGGCGAAGTCGCCGCCGGGGGAGAAGGACGCCACCAGCGCCTCGACCGAGGCCGGGTCGCCGAGGTCGAGCGGCAGCATGGTCACGCCCTCCGGGGCCGGGGCGTCGGCGCCGCGGCGGGAGGTGCCGAACACCTCGTAGCCCGCGTCGCGCAGCGCCTCCGCGGTCGCGCGGCCGATGCCGGAGGACGCGCCGGTGACCAGGGCGCGGCCGGTGGTGATGCCGGGCAGGGCGCTCGCCGCCGGCAGCGACGGCCCGTGGGTGACGCGGGTGCGGAACGGGAGGATGGACATCGCCGACCTTTCTCCTGGGAATCAATGCGTGTTCGGAATGCTAATGGAACTATTCCGGCTTCGCCGCGTTTCGGCGGGTCCGGGGCCCGCGGGGGTTTGCGGGGAGCGCGCCGGGCGGCCGGATCGGGAGCTCGAGGGAACCTGCGGCGGCCCCGCCGCGGGCCGCGCCGGACCGGCGGCGGGGCGGGTGGATCCGGGTGGCGCGGGAGCCGTCGTCACGCGATTCCGGGATTTGTAGACCGCTTGGTCTGTAATGCACTATTGTCCGGGAACGCGGCACCCGCCGCGCACGACACGGACCCGCCGGCGAACCGGCCACGACACGGAGAGGCGCGCCCCCATGACCGACCACGACCACCACGGCGCACCCATCGGCGACGTCGGCGCGAGGACCGTCAACAGCGGCGCCGCCAGCACCAACATCGGCGGCGCCCCGCGCCCCGACCGCCGTCCCGGCACCGCCGCCGTCCGCGCCGGCTACGAGCCCGACGACCACGTCGGCGCCATCAACGCGCCCATCTGCATGTCGTCGACGTTCGTCCAGAACGGTCTGGGCGACCTGCGCGGCGGCTTCGAGTACTCCCGCTGCGCCAACCCCACCGTCGCCGCCCTCGAGGCCGTCATCGCGGAGATGGAGGGCGCCGCCCTCGACGCCATCCCGTACTGCCGCGTCTTCGCCTCCGGCATGGCCGCCACCGACGCGCTGCTGCGCGCCGTGCTGCGGCCCGGCGACCACATCGTCCTGCCCGACGACGTCTACGGCGGCACCTACCGCCTCGTCTCCTCGACCTTCGCGCAGTGGGGCATCGAGTGGTCCGTCGCCGACATCGCCGACGCCGACGCCGTCGCCGCGGCGATCCGCCCGACCACGAAGCTCGTGTGGATCGAGACGCCGACGAACCCGCTGCTGACCATCGCCGACATCGCCGCCGTCGCCGATGCCGTCCACGCCGCCGGCGCCCTGCTGGCCGTCGACAACACCTTCGCGTCGCCCTACCTCCAGCGCCCGCTGGAGCTCGGCGCCGACGTCGTCGTCCACTCCACGACGAAGTACCTCGGCGGCCACTCCGACGTCATCGGCGGCGCCGTCGTCACCGCCGACGAGGAGATCGACCGCGGCGTCGACGGCCTGCGCACCGGCGCCGGCGCCGCCGCCAGCCCGTTCGACTCCTACCTCGCCGCCCGCGGCGTCAAGACCCTCGGCGTCCGGATGGACCGCCACTGCGCCAACGCGGCCGCCGTCGCGAAGCACCTGCAGGAGCACCCCGCCATCGCCGAGGTCCTCTACCCGGGCCTGGAGACCCACCGGAACCACGACGTCGCCGCCCGCCAGATGCGCGGCTTCGGCGGCATGGTCAGCGCCCGCCTCGCCGGCGGCCCGGAGGCCGCGAAGACGCTGTGCCTGTCGACGCGCGAGTTCACGCTCGCGGAGTCCCTCGGCGGCGTCGAGTCCCTCATCGAGGTCCCCGCCGCCATGACCCACCTGGCCAACACCGGCACGCAGGTCGAGGTGCCCGCCGACCTGGTGCGCATCAGCGTCGGCATCGAGGACGTCGAGGACCTGCTCGCCGACCTCGACCGCGCGCTGGACATCGCGGGGAAGTAGGGGAGCGCGGGGCGTCGCGGGCGCGCCCGGGGCCGGACGTGCGCCGGACGTGCCCGGGCCGCGCGCCCGGCTCCGGCCCCGCCCGGCGGTGGACCGTCCGGTCGGCTAGGGTGGCCTGACGGAACCGCGGACGACGGACGTCGACGACGCCGGGCCCGCGGGCGACGCACCAGACGACCACGGAAAGGGGCGGCCGCGTGACCACGGCGACCGGCAGGCGCACACGACGATCCGGCGGAGGGGGGACCGCCCGCGCGGCCGGCGCGCTGGCCGCGGCGATGCTCGCGGCGACGACCCTCGGCGCACCCGCGGCCTCGGCGGGGCCCGCCGCCGGCCCCGCGGCCGCCAACGCCGACGCGGCGGCCGTCGACAAGGCCCTGAACTGGGGCGACTGCCCGCCCGCGGCGCTCACCGGCCCGGGCACCGTCTGCGCCGACGTCGAGGTCCCCCGCGACCACGCCGACCCGGACGGGGAGACCATCACCCTCACCGTCAGCCGCGTCCCCGCGACCGGCGAACGGTGGGGCGCCATCGCCGGCAACCCCGGCGGCCCCGGCGGCGACGCCCTGGGCATGTTCGCCCCCGGCATGGTCGAGATGCCCGACGCCGTGCGGGAGCACTACGACCTCATCGCCGTCGAGCCCCGCGGCCTGACCTGGGGCACCCCGCTGAACTGCAACGTCGCGGACCTGCCGAACACCGGCGTCCTCGCCGGCCAGGTCGGCCTCATGTACGCCGCCTGCGAGGGCAACCAGCTCGGCTACGCCGCGACCGTGACGACGCCGAACACGGCCCGCGACCTCGACGTCGTCCGCGAACGCCTGGGCGACGAGCGCATCGGCCTCTACGGCCTGTCCTACGGCACCGACCTCATGTCGACCTACGCGACGCTGTTTCCGCAGCGCGTCTCCGGCCTGGTGCTGGACTCGGGCCTCGACCCGGCGCAGCGCTACTTCGACATCGGCGCCGCCCGCGAGCCCTGGCGCCGCGCGTCGCTGGAGGCGATGTTCGCGTGGATCGCGGAGCGTGACGACGTCTACGGCCTCGGCACCACGCCCCTGCAGGTGTACCGCGCGTGGAGCGACCGGGTGAACGCGGAGGCGGGCGCGCCGGGCCAGGCGTACCCGCCGCCGGCGCAGGTCGGCGACCTGCCCGGCGCCGTGCAGGGCAACGCCGACGAGATCCTGCCGCTGGTCGACCGCATCGCGCCCGTCGTGTGGCGCGGCAAGTCCGCGGCGGCGGCGCTGACCGGCAAGGTCGCGATGATGTCGCCGACGATGACCCTGACCTTCGACGCCATGTACTCCGAGGGGCAGTGGCCCCTGGTGGCGGAGACGATCCGCGACGGCGCCCCCGAGTCGGCGACGAACCCGCAGCTGCCGGAGGGCGTCACGCAGGAGGACGTCCTGGCCCAGATGACCGCCATGCAGACGGTGGAGCGGGCGATCATCTGCAACGACAACCGGAACGCGGCCGACCCCACGCGCATCCCGCGCGGCACCGTTGACCAGTTCACCGGCGGCGACATGTTCCGCGTCAACGCCGACCTGCTGAAGTCCGGCCAGCTGTGCGCCGGCTGGCCCGGCCAGGGCGCGGCCATCGACCTGACCGGCGCGGAGCTGGACGTCGAGCCGCTGCTGCTGCACTTCACCAACGACTCCGCGACGACGGGCGTCGGCGGCCGGGCGCTGCAGGCGACGATGGGCGGCGACCTGCACGAGTACGAGGGCCACAACCACGGCGTCCTCGTCGCGGGCAACGAGCGCGAGGGCGTCGACGAGCTCGTCGCGGCGCACTACCTGGGCGGGTAGCGCGCGGGGCGGGGCGGTCGTCTCGACCCACTTCCAGCCGGGCCGCCGTCCGTCCAGACCCACTTTCGGCCGTTTCGACCCAGTTAGAACAGGGTCGGAACGGCCGAAAGTGGGTCTGACCATATGGGGCGGGGAGGGGCCGGCCGAGGTGGACGTACTTCGCACGGCCGGCGCGCGAACCCGGACGTACTTCGCCGAACCTGGACGTACATGCAAGTAGGTCCAGGTCGGGCCAACTACGTCCAGGTCGGATGGGTACGGGGGCGAACCACGTCCAGGTTTGGCGTGACGGCCTGCGGATGGGGCGGGTGCGGGGGCCAAGGAGGTCCCCGGTTGGGGCGGGCAGTCGGGCGCGTGGCCGGGCGGGGACCGTCTCCGCGCTATCCCCCGGAGCCGACGACGAGGGTGTCGCCGCCCTCGGCGGCCAACGGGGCCGGCGACGCCGGATTGCGCGACGGGCCGGAGATCACCTCGCCCGTCGACAGGTCGAAGTGCGAGTCGTGGTCCGGGCACACCATCGCGCCGTCGGCGAACTGGCTGATGCGCCCGCCCTGGTGCGGGCAGCGCGACGAGAACGCGTGGTACTTGCCCTCCGCGGGGTGCGTGACGACGTACTCGCCGACGACCAGGCCCGATCCCAGGGGGACGTCGGCGGCGGCGACGCGCTCGACGGTCTCCTTCGGGGCGCAGGCGGCGAGCAGGGCGCCGGCCGCGGTGGCCGCGGTGCCCAGGAGCATGCGGCGGCGGGAGCAGACGACGCGGCCGACGCCGGAGGCGGAGCCGGCCGGGCGGGCGGATGCCCGGCCGTGGGCCGCGGCCGGGGCGGTGTTCGGGGTGGGGGAGGTCATGCCCCCGAGGGTAGTCCCGTCGTCACGCGCGGCCCTGGTCAGGCGACCCTGGCCGCGTGATCCGGGACCGGCGGAGCGGCCGGGATCCGCGGGCGGCGGAGCACCCGCGACCCGGGGACGCGCGGCCCCTACCGCGCCGGGCGCGGCCCGAAGATCGCCTGGCCGACGCGCACCGTCGTGGCGCCCTCGGCGATGGCGGCCTCGAAGTCGCCGGACATGCCCATGGACAGCTCGTCGAGGGACACGCCCTCGGGCAGGCCCGCGTCGCGCAAATCGTCGCGCAGCTCACGCAGCCGGGCGAAGCAGCCGCGGACGGCGGCGTCGCCGGCGCCGGTGCCGTCGGCGCGCATCGCCATGGTCATCAGGCCCCGCAGCCGCAGCCGCGGCCAGTCGCCGCCGGGACCGAACCGCGCGACGAACGCCTCCAGCTCCGCCGGGTCGACGCCCGACTTCTGGCCCTCGCCGGACGTGTTCACCTGCACGAGCACGTCCAGCTCCCGGTCGGCCGCCTCCAGCCGGCGCTGCAGCGCCGCGGCGACCTTCGGCCGGTCGAGCGCCTGGAACTCGTCGGCGAACTCCACGAGCTGCCCGGCCTTGTTCGTCTGCAGCGGCCCGATGACCGCCCATCGCGGGGCCGCCACGCCGACGGCGTCGCACAGCGGGGCGATCTCCGCGGACTTGCCGGAGGCCTCCTGCACGCGGTTCTCCGCCAGCGTGTCGCATCCGGCGTCGGCCAGCACGGTCCACGCCTCCATGACGACGTCGGCGGGGAAGACCTTCGACACCGGCAGCAGCCGCACCTCGCCGGGATCGCGGCCGGCGGAGCGGGCGGCGTCGGCGATGCGGCCGAGGATGCCGTCGAGGCGGGTGCGGACGTCGGAGGCGCTCATGACCCGAGGGTAACCGCCCGCGCGGTACGGTCATCCCATGCTGCTCGATTGGATCCGGGATCTGCCCGCTGGCCGTCGGCGCCTCCTGTACGGCGTGCTGGGCCTGTTCAGCGCCGTCATGGTCGCCCAGTTCGTCCACCAGGCGTTCACCTACTACATGATGGACGTCGAGGTGTTCCAGGACGCCGGCTGGGCGCTGCGCCGCGGCCAGGACCTGTACTCGGACGACTTCCCGACGCGCTCGGGCTACCGGTTCATCTACCCGCCGTTCGCCGCGCTGCTCTTCGCCCCGATGACGTGGGCGGGGCCGGTGACGCTGCAGGTGCTGTGGACGCTGTCGACCATCGCGGCGGTCTACCTCATCCTGTTCATGGTGCTGCGCCGGCTGCGGGTGCCGCAGGCGTGGGGCTGGGCGGCGCTGCTGCTGGGCCTGGCGCTGCGCATCGACCCGATCACGGAGAACGTGAGCTTCGGCCAGATCAACGTGTTCCTGGCGCTGCTCATCGTCGCCGACGTGCTGGGCTTCCTGCCGCGGCAGCTGCGGGGCCTGGGCATCGGCGTCGCGGCGGGCATCAAGATCACGCCCGCGGCGTACGCGCTGATCTTCCTGGTGCGCGGCCGGTGGGGCGACGTGGCGCGGTCGTTCGGCTGGTTCGTCGTCACCGTCGTGATCGGCGCGATCATCCGCCCGCAGGAGTCGCTGTACTTCTGGACCGACGAGTTCTTCGCCACCAACCGCGGCGGCGACGCGGCGTACGAGGCGAACCAGGCGCTGTCGGGCCTGCTGGCCCGCGCGGGCGTCGAGGGCGCGCTGCTGCAGGTCCTCATCTACGCCGCGTTCGTGGCCGGCGCGGTCGCGGCGGGCGTGGCCGCGTGGAAGCTGGAGAAGGCCGGCCGCCCGGTGCTGGCGCTGCTGACGGTGGCGCTGGCGGTGTGCGCCATCGGCCCGTACACGGTGAGCCACCACTGGTCCATCGTGGTGCTCGGCCTGCCGCTGCTGCTGACGCTGCGGGCGCCGTGGGCGATGGGCCTGGCGGTGGCGCTGTGGGCGGCGCTGACGCTGTCGCCGTACACGCTGTTCGCGCCGGACGCGATGGGCCCGCCGACGCAGTGGGCGACGGGCCGTCCGGAGCTGTGGCTGCTGGGCAACCTCCACGGCCTCGTCGGCCTGCTGGTGTTCGTGGTCCTCGCCGCGGCCGCCATCCGCGGGCACGCGCCCCGCGAGGCGTGGCGCGAGGGGGAGCCGCGTGACGACGGCGCCGGGTCGCCGTCCGCGCCGGAGGCCGCGCGCGCGTAGGCGCGGCGTCCGCGTGACGACGGGACGCGCATGGCGGGGCGCCGTCGGCCGGGGGCCGGCGGCGCCCCGTCGCGTCTGCGGGGGCTCGGGCGGGAGTGCGGCGGGGGTGCGGCGGAAGGACGGCCGCGGGCCGCCCGCGGGACGCCCCGCCGCGTCCGCGGGGGAGGCCGCGGATCGCCCCGTCGTCACGTGCCGCGTGTTTCCGGGACGTGAATCCCCGCCCGGCGTGCGGCGTCCGCGGGGGAAAAAGGGGGTGGAAACGCGCCGGGCGGCGCCGCGCGTCGCCTATGTTGTGCATCACAACCCAATAGCCGCCCGCAGCCGATGCGGGAGAGGCCGGCCCGCCCGGCCGCCGTAGGGGCAACCCCTCCCCGGGACTCTCTCAGGCACCAGCACCGCATCGGCGAGGCACCTCTGGAAAGAGCGCGCGGCCCCGGCACGCACCGGGGCGGGCGCGCCGCCGACGGGGAAAGGCGCGACGGCCCCGGCCGCCCGCCGAAGCTCTCAGGCACCCTGACAGAGCGGGGAGGCCGCGCGAAGCCCGCGCGGCGTCCGCACCGATCCCGCCCCGCAGGAGACCCGCCCCATGGCCACACCGCACGACGCGTTCCCCCACCGCCACATCGGACCCGACGACGGCGACGCCGCCGCCATGCTGGAGAGGCTGGGCCACGGCTCGGTCTCCGAGCTGGCCGCCGCGGCCCTGCCGGCCTCCATCGCCCAGGACGGGCCCATCGGCCTGCCGCCGGCGCTCGACGAGACGGCGGTGCTGGCGGCGCTGCGCGGCTTCGCCGACCGCAACGTCGTGAAGAAGCAGTTCATCGGCGCCGGCTACCACGACACGGTCACCCCGGCCGTCATCCGCCGCAACCTGGTGGAGAACCCGGGCTGGTACACGGCCTACACGCCGTACCAGCCGGAGATCTCCCAGGGCCGCCTCGAGCTGCTGCTGAACTTCCAGACGATGGTCTCCGACCTCACCGGCCTGCCGGTGGCCGGCGCGTCCCTGCTGGACGAGGCGACGGCGGTCGCCGAGGCCGTGCAGATGATGGCCCGCGGCAACGCGAAGGCCGCGAAGAAGGGCGGCGCCGTCCTGCTGGACGCGGAGCTGCACCCGCAGGTCGTCGCCGTCACCCGGGCCCGCGCCCGCGCCGCCGGCATCCCGCTGCACGTCGCCGCCATCGAGGACTCCGACCCGGCCGCCGCCGTCGCCGCCGCCTCCGAGGCGGCGGGCGGCGCCGCCGTGGTCGGCGCGGTCGTCGCCAACCCGACCACCGACGGCCGCGTCCGCGACGTCGACCCGATCATCGCCGCGGTGAGGGACGCCGGCGGCCTGGTCACCGTCGACTGCGACCCGCTGGCCCAGGTGCTGCTGGCCGCGCCGGGCGACGCGGGCGCCGACATCGCCGTCGGCTCCGCCCAGCGCTTCGGCGTGCCGCTGTTCTACGGCGGCCCGCACGCCGCGTTCATCGCCTGCACCGAGTCGCTGCAGCGCAAGCTGCCCGGCCGCCTGGTGGGCGTGTCCGTCGACGCCGACGGCGCCCCGGCCTACCGCCTGGCGCTGCAGACCCGCGAGCAGCACATCCGCCGCGACCGCGCGACCTCGAACATCTGCACCGCCCAGGCGCTGCTGGCCATGTGCGCCGGCCTGTACGCCGTGTGGCACGGACCGGCCGGCCTGCGCGAGATCGCCTCCGCCGTCCACGGCCGCGCCCGCCGCCTGGCGGCCGCCCTGGCCGAGGCGGGCGTCGCCACGCGCACCGCGTCCGTCTTCGACACCGTCACCGCGGAGCTCGGCGGCGAGGCCGCGGCCGACGCCGCGATCGACGCCGCCTGCGACGCGGGCTACAACCTCCGCCGCCTCGGCGGCGGCGCCGTCGGCGTGTCCGTCGGCGAGTCCGCCACCGACGCCGACGTCGACGAGATCGCCGCCATCCTGGCGGAGGCCGCCGGCGCGGCCCCGGCGAAGGCCGACGCGGACGCGGCGGGCGCCCCGGCCGACGGCGGCGCCGCCGTCGCGGAGGTCCCGGACCCGGCGGACGGCCCGCTGGCCGGCCTGCTGCGCTCCGACGACATCCTGACCCACCCGATCTTCTCCTCGGTGCGCTCGGAGACGCAGATGATGCGCTACCTCCGCCGCCTGATGGACCGCGACCTGGCGCTGGACCGCACGATGATCCCGCTGGGCTCCTGCACCATGAAGCTCAACGCCGCGGCGTCGATGGAGGCCATCACCTGGCCGGGCTTCGCGGGCGTCCACCCGCACGTGCCGGACGACCAGGCGCGCGGCTGGCTCGACCTCATCGCCGACCTGGAGCAGCGCCTGGCGCTCATCACCGGCTACGACCGGGTGTCGGTGCAGCCGAACGCCGGCTCGCAGGGCGAGTTCGCCGGCCTGCTGGCCATCCGCCGCTACCACGAGTCCCGCGACGACCACGACCGCGACCTCGTGCTCATCCCGGCGTCGGCGCACGGCACGAACGCCGCCTCCGCGGCGCTGGCGGGCCTGCGCGTCATCGCCGTCGCCAACGCGGACGACGGCTCCGTCGACGTCGCGGACCTGGACGCGAAGCTGGCGGAGCACGGCGACCGCGTCGCCGGCATCATGATCACCTACCCGTCGACCCACGGCGTGTTCGAGCCGCAGGTCCGCGAGGTGTGCGACAAGGTCCACGCCGCCGGCGGCCAGGTGTACATCGACGGCGCGAACCTCAACGCCCTGGTGGGCCTGGCGCGCCCGGGCTCCTTCGGCGGCGACGTCAGCCACCTGAACCTGCACAAGACGTTCACCATCCCGCACGGCGGCGGCGGCCCGGGCGTCGGCCCGGTGTGCGTGAAGGAGCACCTCGCCCCGTTCCTGCCGGGTGACGCGCTCGACGACGACCCGTCGGCCGCCGACGGCTACGGCGCCGGCGCCGTGTCCGCGGCCCGCTTCGGCTCCGCCGGCGTGCTGCCCATCTCCTGGGCGTACATCGCCGCGATGGGCGACGAGGGCCTGACCGCCGCCTCCGAGATGGCGCTGCTGACCGCCAACTACGTCTCCCACGAGCTGGCCGACGCGTTCCCGACGCTCTACGTCGGCGAGAACGGCCTGGTCGCCCACGAGTGCATCCTGGACCTGCGGGAGCTGACGAAGCAGTCGGGCGTCACCGCGGAGGACGTCACCAAGCGCCTCATGGACTTCGGCTTCCACGCCCCGACCCTGGCGTTCCCGGTGGCGGGCACGCTGATGACGGAGCCGACGGAGTCGGAGGACAAGGCGGAGCTGGACCGCTTCATCGAGGCGATGCGCACCATCCGCGCCGAGATCGACGCCGTCATCGCCGGCGACGTGCCGGTGGAGGAGTCGGTGCTGCGCGCCGCCCCGTTCACCGTGGAGTCCGTGCTGCGCGACGACTTCGACGAGGCCGTCGGCCGCGGCCGCTTCACCCGCGAGCAGGCCGCGTTCCCGGTGCCGTCGCTGCGCCGCGACAAGTACTTCCCGCCGGTGCGCCGCATCGACAACGCCCACGGCGACCGCAACCTGGTCTGCTCGTGCCCGCCCATCGAGGCGTTCGACATCACCGCCGGCGGCGCCGGCGACGAGACCGAGGAGTGACCCCATGACCGACGCCAACGAGACCGCGGAGCTGCTGCGCAGCCCCCTGCACCCCGTCCACGAGCGCCTCGGCGCCCGCTTCACCGGCTTCGGCGGCTGGGAGATGCCGCTGCGCTACGGCAAGGAGCTCGAGGAGCACGCCGCCGTGCGCACCGACGCCGGCGTGTTCGACCTGTCCCACATGGGCGAGGTCCGCGTCACCGGCCCGGACGCCGCGGCGTTCCTGGACCACGCGCTCATCTCCCGCCTGTCGGCCATCGCTGTCGGCAAGGCGAAGTACTCGATGATCTGCGCGCCGGACGGCGGCGTCATCGACGACCTCATCACCTACCGCCTGGGCGACGAGGAGTTCCTCGTCGTGCCCAACGCCGCGAACGCCCCGACCGTGGTCGCGGAGCTGCGCGAGCGGGCGGAGGGCTTCGACGTGGAGCTCGCCGACGAGACCCGCGACACGGCGCTCATCGCCGTGCAGGGCCCGCGGGCGGAGGACATCGTCGCCGCCGTCGGCGGGGACGCGGCCGACGGCGTGCGCGCCCTGGGCTACTACGCGTGCCTGCCGGCGGAGGTCGCCGACGTCGCCGTGCTGGTCGCCCGCACCGGCTACACCGGCGAGGACGGCTTCGAGCTGTTCTGCCCGGCCGGCTCCGCCGAGTCGGTGTGGGACGCCGTCGCCGCGGCCGCCGAGGCCAACGGCGGCCCGGCCGTGCCGTGCGGCCTGGCCTGCCGCGACACGCTGCGCCTGGAGGCCGGCATGCCGCTGTACGGCTACGAGCTCACGCGGGACATCACGCCGGTCGACGCCGGCCTGGGCGTCCTGGCCGCCACGAAGTCCAAGGAGGAGTTCGTGGGCCGCGACGCCATCCTCGCCGCGAAGGAGGAGGGCCCGCGCCGGGCGCTCGTCGGCCTGGCCGGCGAGGGCCGCCGCGCCGCCCGCGAGGGCTACGCCGTGCACCTGCCGGGCGAGGACGCCCCGGTCGGCGAGGTGACCTCCGGCGTGCTGTCGCCGACCCTCGGCCACCCCATTGCCCTGGCGTCCGTGGAGGCCTCCGCCGCCGCCGAGGGCGGGCCGCTCGCGCCCGGCGCCGACGTGGAGGTGGACGTGCGCGGCAAGCGCCTGGCGTTCCGCGTCGTCGAGACGCCGTTCTACCGCCGCTCCCGCTGACCGGGCGGTCGCGCGGCCGGCCCCGGCCGGCGGCATCCCCGCCGCCCGGTCCCGGCCGGCTCCCGCATCACCCGCCCCCGTCCCGGCGTTTCCCGCGCACGCGGCCCGCGCCGCGCGCATAATCGACCCCCGTCATCCCGTTTCCCCCGGCCGCCCGGCGGCCACCGTCACCCAGGAGGACACCCCCATGACCGCCCTTCCCGCCGATTACCTGTACTCCGCCGAGCACGAGTGGGTGAATTCGTCCGACGTCAACGAGGGCGACGTCGTCCGCGTCGGCATCACGCACATCGCCGCCGAGGCGCTCGGCGAGATCGTCTACGTCGAGCTGCCCGAGGTCGGCGACGAGACCGAGGCCGGCGAGCCGTGCGGCGAGGTCGAGTCGACGAAGACCGTCTCCGACATCTACGCCCCGGTCTCCGGCGAGATCACCGCCGTCAACGAGGACCTGGCCGACGACGCCGGCATCATCAACTCCGACCCGTACGGCGAGGGCTGGATCTACGAGGTCCGCGTCACCGAGGTCGGCGACCTCATGGACGCCGCCGCCTACGAGGACGACAACAAGTAGCGTCCCCGCCGCCGTCGCCCGCATCTGCTTTGCGACGGCACCCGCTCCGGCGCCCGCCCCGATCCCCGGGGCGGGCGCCGTCGTCGTGCGCGCGGCGCGCGCGGGCGGCGGTCGGACCCGCCGGGAGGACCGGGCGCGCGCTGACGCGCCGGCCGGGGAGGAGCCGCCGCGGGCGTGGGGGAGCGGTCGCCGGGGCGGTGTCCGTCGTCACGCGAAACGGCGTTACACGTGCGGGAGCGGCGCACATGAACGCATGAAAGCATTTGCATGCGAATGTGATTGACGCCACTTCATGACGCGGTTACGGTCGGTGGCACCCTCCCGGACGGGAGGTCCGAACCGACCCGGGCGCGGGCGCGCCCGGCCACGAAGGGAGCACGCCAGTGACCGTCTACGCGAACCCGGGCACCGAGGGCAGCATCGTCACCTACCGCGACCGGTACGACAACTTCATCGGCGGCAAGTGGGTGCCGCCGGTGGACGGGGAGTACCTCGACGTCGTCACGCCCGTCACCGGCGAGGTGTTCACGAAGGTCGCGCGCGGCAAGGCCGCCGACATCGAGCTCGCCCTCGACGCCGCGCACGCCGCGAAGGACGCCTGGGGCCGCATGGCCGCCGCCGAGCGCGCCCTCATCCTGCACCGCATCGCCGACCGCATCGAGGAGCACCTCGAGGAGATCGCCGTCGCCGAGACCTGGGACAACGGCAAGGCCGTGCGCGAGACCCTCGCCGCCGACCTGCCCCTGGCGGTCGACCACTTCCGCTACTTCGCCGGCGTCGTGCGCACCCAGGAGGGCCGCATCTCCCAGATCGACGACGACACGGTCGCGTACCACTTCAACGAGCCGCTCGGCGTCGTCGGCCAGATCATCCCGTGGAACTTCCCCATCCTCATGGCGGCGTGGAAGATCGCCCCGGCCCTGGCCGCCGGCAACTGCATCGTACTGAAGCCCGCCGAGCAGACGCCGGCCTCGCTGCTCTACCTCGTGGAGATCATCCAGGACCTGCTGCCCGACGGCGTCCTCAACATCGTCAACGGCCTCGGCGGCGAGGCCGGCGCGGCGCTCACCGCCTCGCACCGCGTGTCGAAGATCGCGTTCACCGGCTCCACCGCCGTCGGCAAGATCATCCACTCCGCCGTCTCCGACCGCGTCCTGCCGGTCACCCTGGAGCTCGGCGGCAAGTCCCCGTCCGTGTTCTTCCCGGACATCATGGACCACGACGACGAGTTCCTGGACAAGTGCGTCGAGGGCCTCGCCATGTTCGCCCTCAACCAGGGCGAGGTGTGCACCTGCCCGTCCCGCGCCCTCATCCACGAGGACATCGCCGACGAGTTCCTCAAGCGCGCCGTCGCCCGCGTCGAGTCCCTGAAGCGCGGCAACCCGCTGGACACCGACGTGCAGATGGGCGCCCAGGCGTCGCAGGAGCAGATGGACAAGATCACCGGCTACCTGAAGTCCGGCCCGGCCGAGGGCGCCGAGGTGCTCACCGGCGGCAACGTCGCCAGCCTCGACGGCCTGGAGGACGGCTTCTACATCGAGCCGACCATCTTCAAGGGCGACAACTCCATGCAGTGCTTCCGCGAGGAGATCTTCGGCCCGGTCCTGGCGGTGACGACGTTCCGCGACTTCGACGAGGCCATGGAGATCGCCAACGACACCATCTACGGCCTCGGCGCCGGCGTGTGGTCCCGCAACGGCTCCGTCGCCTACCGCGCCGGCCGCGCCATCCAGGCCGGCCGCGTGTGGGTGAACAACTACCACCAGTACCCCGCGCACGCGGCGTTCGGCGGCTACAAGGAGTCCGGCATCGGCCGCGAGAACCACCTCATGATGATGGAGCACTACCAGCAGACGAAGTGCATGCTCGTCTCCTACTCCGGCCAGGCCACCGGCCTGTTCTGACCCGTCCCGGGTTTCGCGCGGCCCCGCCGTCCCCGCAGGGGGAGGCGGGGCCGCCGCATGCGCGGGGGAGCGGCGGGGCCGGACGAGCGGGGCCGCGCCGGGCGGCGTCCTATCCCCGCCGCGCCGCCCGCGACGTCCGCGCCGTCGCCGGCGCCGCCCACGGGTCCTCCGGCCACGGGTGCTTCGGGTAGCGGCCGCGCATCTCGGCCCGGACCTGCGCGTAGGCGCCGTCCCAGAAGCCCGGCAGGTCGGCGGTGACCGCCAGCGGCCGGCCGGCGGGGGACAGCAGGTGCATGAGCACCGGCTCCGCCCCGCCCGCCACCGCCGGGGTCTCCGCCATGCCGAAGCACTCCTGCAGCTTCACGGCCAGCACCGGCGGGCCGTCCGCGCCGGGCTCCGGGTACTCCACGCGGTGGGAGTTGCCGGAGGCGACGGCGATGCGCTCCGGCGCCAGCTCGTCGAGCCGCCCGGCCTCCGGCCACGGCAGGATGGCGCGCAGCCGGTCGACGTCGACGGGCCCCGGGTCCGGCCGGTCGAGCGCGCCCATGAGCAGCTCCTCCGCCCGCGCCGCCAGCGCGTCCGCGGAGACGTCGGGCCACGGGTCGCCGAGCGTGCGGTGCAGCAGCGCGAGGCGGCGGGTCAGCGCCCGCGCGTCGTCCGTGAGCGTGACGACCTCCCGGTCCGCGGCGATCGCCGCCAGCACCGCGTCGCGGCAGTCGGCGCCCTCCGGGCGCAGGGGGTGGGAGCCCAGCTCGATGGCGCCGAGGCGCTCCACCCGCCGGGCGGTGACGCGGCCGGAGCCGAGGCGCCCGGTGAATCGCACGTCGCGGTCCTCCCGCAGCGCCGGGGCGGCGGCCCATTCGGCGACGTCCCGGTCGACGGGCGCCGCGGCGCGGACGACGGCCCCGGCCCGGCCCGCGGCCCGGCCCGCGGCGCGGGAGACCTCCGCCACCGCCAGCCACTCGTGGCCGCGCAGCTCCGCGGGCGCGGTGGCGGCGGTGCCGGCGACGGTGAGGTACTCGTCCGAGCCGTCCGCGCGGCGGCGGGCGATGCGGTCCGGCCAGGCCAGCGCCGCGACGAGGGCCACCGGGGCGACGCCGGGGGAGGGGTGGCCGCCGGCCGGGCCATCCGAGCCCTCGCCGCCCGCGCCCCCGTCCCCGCCGGCCCGCTCCAGCAGCCGCCGCAGCCGGTCGGCCTCGCTCCGGGCGGGCCCGGTCGGCCGCGCCCGGGTGACGTCGCCGCGCGGCTCGTCGCCCAGCAGCGCCACCGCGTCCGCCGCCGCCCGCGCGCCGACCACCGGGGCCGCGGCCAGCAGCGCGCGCCCCAGGCGCGGGTCGACCGGCAGGGACGCCAGGCGGCGGCCGAGATCGGTGACCTGGTCGCCGTCGTCAAGCGCACCGAGGGCGCGCAGCGTCGCGTGCGCCGCCGCGAGATGCCGGGCCGGCGGGGCGTCGGGCAGCCGCAGCCCCTCGCCGCCCGGGGTGCCCCACGCCGCCAGATCCAGTGCGGCGGGCGTCAGGTCGGCGACCGCGATCTCCGGCGCCGGCCACGCGTCGAGGCCCGCCCACTCGCCCTCGGCGATGCAGCGCACCGCGACGCCGGGCCCGAGGCGCGCGGCGCGGCCGGCGCGCTGGTCGGCCGACGATTTCGCGCAGGAGGTGGTGACCAGGCCGCTCATGCCGCGGGCCGCGTCGAGGCGGGGGCCGCGGGCGAGGCAGGCGTCGACGACGCCGCGGACGCCGGGCACGGTCAGGGAGGACTCGGCGACGGCGGTGGACACGATGATGCGCGGCACCCCCGGCGTGCGGTCGCGGCCGGCGACGACGCGGTCCTGGTCGGCGGCCTCCAGCCGGCCGTGCAGGGGCAGCACCTCGGCGGCGCCGTGCGCGCGGGCGCGGGCCGCCGCGGCGACGTGGTCGACCTCCCGGACGCCGGGGACGAAGACGAGCACGTCGCCGCCGTCGCCCGCCGCGAGCTCCGCCGACAGGTCCGCCGCCTGTGCGGCGACGTGGTCGAGGAACGCCGGCTCCACCCCGCGGGCGCCGAGCCGCGGCCCCGGTGCGGGGCGGTGGCGGATCTCGAGGGGGTGGAGCACCGAGGGGACGTCGACGACGGGGGCGGGCGCGGCGTCATCGCCCAGCAGGCGGGCGAAGCGCGGGGCGTCGACGGTGGCGGACATCGCCGCCAGCACCAGGTCCTCCCGCAGATCCCGCAGGTCGCGCAGCATGCCCAGCGCGAGATCGGTGTCGAGGTTGCGCTCGTGGACCTCGTCGAGGACGACGGCGGCGACGCCGGGCAGCTCCGCGTCGCGCAGCAGCCGGCGCAGCAGCACGCCCGGGGTGCAGAACTCCACCAGCGTCCGCTCCGACACCCGCGCGTCGCCCCGGACCGCGTAGCCGACCTCCTCGCCGAGGCGCACGCCCGCCAGCTGCGCCAGCCGGCGGGCCGCGGCGCGCACGGCGACGCGGCGCGGGGCGGTGACGACGACGCGGCCGGGCTCCCCGGCGCCGGCCGCCGCCCGCGCCGCGACGGCCGCGGCGACGACGGGCGGGGCGACCGTCGTCTTGCCCGTGCCGGGCGGGGCCTGGATGACGGCCAGGCCCGTGCCCTCCACGGCCGCGGCCAGGTCGGCGGCGGCCGCGGCGAAGGGTAGGCCGGCCCCGATGGCGGCGATGTCGAAGGGCGCGTCGTCGGTCATGGGCGCCATCCTGCCAGCCCGGCGGGGGACCCCGGGTGTGCGGCCGGGGAGGGGAGGTTGGCTACCGTGGATACGGACATGGACATCATCGACGCCCATTTCCACATCATCGCCCCGCGCGATCTGCGATCCGACGCGCCCGACGGTCCGCGGCCCTTCACGGTCGACAGGTACCTGCGCGCGATCGACCGCTTTGCGGCCTCGGGGAGGTGGAGCCGGGTCGCCGGCGGCGTCGTCGTCGGGGGCAGCCGCGACACCCGGGAGGAGACCCTCGCCGAGGCGCTGGCGGAGCTCGAGGACGCCACCTCCGACCGGGGCGCCGCGCTGCGCGGCGGCCGCAACTTCATCGGCGTCATCGCCCACCGCGCCGACCTGGGCGGAGACCGCATCGCCCGCCTGCACGCCGACGGCATCCGCGGCATCCGCTTCAACCTGCTGCGCGACCGGGACGCCGACGTGACCGGCGACGACGTCGAGGCGCTGGCCCGCCGCGTCCACGACGAGGCCGGCTGGGCCGTCCACGTCGCCGCCGACATCGCGGAGCGCCCCGACGTCGCCGACGCCGTCGGCCGCCTGGCCCGCGACGGCGTCCACGTCGCCGTCGATCACATGGGCATGAGCGGCGCCGGCGTCGACCGGCTGGTGGACCTCGCCGCCGCCGGCGCGGGCGTGAAGGCCACCGGCTTCAGCCGCGTCGACTTCCCCGTCGCCGACGCCCTGCGGCGGGTCCACGAGGCCAACCCGGCGGCGCTCATGTTCGGCACGGACCTGCCGGGCTCCCGCTCGTACCGGCGCCTCAACGCCGGCGACGTCGACGTGCTGCTCGACGTCCTCGGCGACTGGGAGATGCCGCGCGTCATGCACGCCAACGCCTTCGCGTTCCACGACTTCTCCTGACGACGCGGCCCGCGCCGCGCGGGTCGCCGCGCGCGTCCGTCCCCGGGCCGCGCACCCCGCCGTGCCGCCCGCCGCGCCGGGCGGCGGGCGCGGACGCCGCGCGGGAACCGTCGTCACGCACCACCGCGCGCCCCGCGGACGGACCCGCGGACGCGGCGCGCACGCACCCGCGCAACCCCGCCCCGCGGACCCCTGAAACCGATGTTTACGCAGGTCCGAAGGTGGTTTTGCGCATCCGCAACGCCTTTGTGGAACCCGTGGGGGCGGGGTTAAATGCGGGGCATGCGCGATCTGACCAAGTACGCGTGGCTGTCCGTCGCGGCGGCCATCGTGACCATCCTGCTGAAGTCGGGGGCCTACGTCGTCACCGGCTCCGTCGGCCTGCTGGCCGACGCGGCGGAGTCGTCGGTCAACCTCGTCGCCGCCGTCGTGGCGCTCATCGTCCTCAACCTGGTGATGAAGCCCGCCGACGAGGGCCACGAGTACGGCCACGCGAAGGCCGAGTACTTCTCCGCGGGCATCGAGGGCGCGATGATCTTCATCGCCGCCGGCTTCATCGTCGTCACCTCCTTCGAGCGCCTGGTCAACCCGGCGCCGGTGGAGGAGGTCGGGCTCGGCCTGGTCATCTCCGTCATCGCGTCGCTCATCAACGGCGCCGTGGCGCTCGTGCTCATCCGCGCCGGGCGCCGGCACGACTCCATCACGCTGCGCGCCGACGGGAAGCACCTGCTCACCGACGTGTGGACCTCCGTGGGCGTCGTCGTCGGCATCGCGCTGGTGGCGATCACGGGCTGGCAGTGGCTCGACCCGGTGGTCGCCCTGCTGGTCGCGGTGAACATCCTGTGGGCCGGCTGGTCGCTGGTGAAGGAGTCCGGCGCCGGCCTCATGGACGCGGCCATGGAGGGCCACGACCGCGTCGACGTCGACCGCATCCTGGAGCGCCACCGCGACCCGGCCGCCGGCGTCGACGTCCACGAGATCCGCACCCGCGTCGCCGGCTCCCAGAAGTTCATCGAGTTCCACGTCCTCGTGCCGGGCGCGTGGAGCGTCGAGCACGGCCACGAGGTGCTCACCGCCATGGAGGACGAGCTGCGCGAGCGGTTCCCCGGCGTGCACCTGGCCACGCACCTGGAGCCCATCGAGGACGAGCGCGCCTACGGCGACGTGCACCTGTGAGCCCGCGGCGGGGTGCGCGCCGCGGGCCCGGTGCGGCCCGCGGTGCGCGTGCGGGTCGCTGGTCGGCGCGGGTTTCCGCGTCCGCGTGACGACGGCCCCCTCCTCGGGGGACCCCGCGTCCGGGGGCCGCGCCCCCGATCCTTTCCGTTTCGGTGGAAAACGGCGTACCAAAAGGGGGTGAACGGGCGCGATTCCGGGGGCGGTGCGGGTGACCGCGATCACAGGGGCATACGATGTGCCCGACGGGCCGCGGGCCGATCCCGGGTGGACGGCGACCGCGGCCACCGCGAGCAGCGGGACGAAGCGAACACGACGAAGGAACCGGAGGCGACCGTGGCCGGAGATGCGACGACCGACGACGTGCGGGGCACCGCCCGTCCCGTGAACGACCCGATGGACCGGAGCCCGCGGCCGCGGCGCTCCGTCATCCTGCCCGCCCGCGGCGACGGCCTGCTGCTGCGCGGCACCCTGTGGCGCCCGGAGGAGAACCCCGCCGACGTCCGCGGCGTCATCACCATCCACGGCGGCACCGGCCGCTCGGAGAAGACCTACGAGCCGATGGCGAAGCGCTTCACGGAGCGCGGCTACGCCGTCGTCACGTACTGCTACCGCGGCATGGAGCGCTCCGGCCTGGAGTCCGACCGCCGCAACGACACGATGTCCATGACGGACTGGATCACCCAGGACGCCCCCGGCGTCATGGAGTGGGCCCGCGAGCACTTCCCGGACGTCCCCGCCTACGCGCTGGGCCACGGCACCGGCGGCCACGGCGTCATCTGGGCCGGCTCCGAGGGCCTGTACGACGGCGCCGTGCTGCTCGGCGTCGGCACCCGCGGCCTGCGCGCCATCAGCGGCCTGGCCAACCGGGCGAAGCTGTTCTCCCTGCTGACCGTCGTCTGCCCGGTCACCGCCGAGACGATGGGCCGCATCCCGCGCCAGCCGTTCGGCTTCGAGGTCGAGCCGCCGGTCGGCGTCGTCCGCCAGTGGGCGCGCTGGGCCCGCAACCGCGACTACTTCTTCGGCGACTCCGAGCACGACTTCGCCGCCCGCTACGCCCGCGCCAACGGCCGCTACCTGTCCGTGCGCATCCTCGACGACGAGTGGTGCAACCAGCGCGGCTCCGACGAGATCACCGACCGCATGTTCGGCGCGTCCGTCGAGAAGCGCGTCCTGGAGCCGGGCGACGGCGAGCTGGGCCACGCCGGCGTGCTCGCCGCCGGCAACGAGGCGCTGTTCGACGGCTTCGTCGACTGGTTCGAGGGCAAGTAGCGCCCGCCGCGCGCGGCCCGGAACCCGCTGCGGCGCAGGTCGGCCGGGCGATCCGGCGCCGATAGGTTGACGTGTCACGCCATGTATGGCCAACATGTGTGATACGTCAACCAACAAGCAGCCGCTCCTGTTCCTCGGCCACGGCTCCCCGATGAACGCCATCGAGGACAACGCCCACTCCCGCGCGTGGGCCTCCCTCGGCGAGCGCCTGCGCCGCACCCCGCCCCGCGGCATCGTCGTCGTCTCTGCGCACTGGTGCGCTGGCGCCACGATGGTCACCGCCATGCGCGACCCGCGGACCATCCACGACTTCTGGGGCTTCCCCGACGAGCTGTTCGCGCAGAGCTACGGCGCCCCCGGCTCCCCGGACCTGGCCCGCGAGGTCGCCGAGGCGGTCAAGCCGCAGTGGGTCGGCGAGGACCGCGAGCAGTGGGGCTTCGACCACGGCGCCTGGTCCGTGCTGCTGCACCTGTTCCCGCACGCCGACATCCCGGTCGTGCAGGTCTCCGTCGACGCGACGAAGCCGCTGGACGCCCACGTCGGCATCGGCGCGAAGCTGGCGAAGCTCCGCGACTCCGGCGTGCTCGTCATCGGCTCCGGCAACATCGTCCACAACCTCCGCGCCGTCGACTGGCGCGCCCCGGGCCGCGGCTACGACTGGGCCGACCGCTTCGACGCCGACGCGAAGGAGATCTTCTCCACCCGCCCCGGCGACGTCTCCCGCCTCACCGCCCGCGTGCGCCGGTCGCATGACGACGGGGCCCGCCGCGGCCCCGGGGCCCCGCGGCGGGGCGGGGATCGTCGTCACGCGTTAACCCGCGCGGCGTAACCTACGGCAGCGTAGGATGCGCGGCATGAACCGCACCACGCCCCGCGCCGCCGAGGGCGGACGCCGCCACCGCGCGCCCCGCAGCCGCCCCCGGCCCGTCGACCGCGGGCCCCGGCCGCTGCTGCGCGGCACGCTCCACGCCCGCGCGGCCTGGGCCTTCGCCGGATCCGGGTGCGCGCTCATCGCCGTCGCCGCCGTCCGCCACGGCATCGGCGCCGCGACGTGGCTGACTGCCCTGTACGTCGCCTGCCTCGTCGGCGCGATGGCCGTCTCCGCCCTGTACCACCGCGGCCGGTGGCGCAGCATGGCCGCCGTGCGCCGCTGGCGCCGCGCCGACCACGCCATGATCGCCGTGTTCATCGCCGGCACCTACGGGCCCGTCGTCGCCGTGGCGCTCGACCCCGGCACCGCGGCGGTGATCCTCGCCCTGTGCTGGGCGTTCGCGCTGGCCGCGGTGGCGCTCAACATGTTCTGGATCGGCCACCCGAGATGGCTCGACGTCGTCGTCTACCTCTTCCTCGGCTGGCTCATCATCTGGGAGGCCCCGGCGCTGTGGACCGGCGCCGGTCCCGCCGTCACCGTCCTGCTGGCCGCCGGCGGCGTGGTCTACAGCCTCGGCGCCGTCGTCTACGGCCTCAAATGGCCGAACCCGTCGGAGCGGTGGTTCGGGTTCCACGAGGTCTTCCACGCCGCGACCATCGTCGCCGCGGTGCTGCACCACGTCGCCATCTGGCTCGTCGTCGTGGTGCCGCAGACGGCGTAGGGCGGGCGTTCGCCCGGGGGAGCGGCGGCGCGGGGGAGCGGGCCGCCGCGGGGCGCGTAGACGCCCCTACCTTCCCGCGGCCTCGCGGTCGCGGACGCGCTCCAGCAGCCCCTCCAGCGTCGCCGTCGGCAGGCCGTGGGCGCGGCCGGCGCGGATGACGGCGCCGGCGATGGCGTCGGCCTCCGTCGGCCGGCCCGCGTCCAGGTCGCGGGCCAGCGAGGTCGTGCCCGCCGCCGGGAACGCCGTCATCACCGCGTCGATGCCCTCGCGGCCGTTGGTCGCGCCCTCCGCGGCGGCGATGGCGGCGGACTCGTCGACCGCCGCGTCGTAGACGTCGCGGTGGTCCTCCAGGACGTCGCCCATCGTGGCGTCCAGGCCGCCGGTCAGCAGCGCCATCGGCGCCAGCAGCGCGAGCTTGTTCCACATCACCTCGCCGTCGCCGCCGCCGACGTTCACCTCCGTGGCGCAGTCGCGCAGCACCTCCGCCGCCGCCTCGGCCGCCGGGTGGTCGGACAGGGAGATGCGCAGGAACGTCGAGGTGTGCTCGAACTCGCCGTCGCCGACGCGGGTGGCCTCCACCTGCACGGTCGCGGCGGGAACGCGGTCGTCGCCGTAGCGTTCCCGCAGCACGGCGACGTGCTCGACGCCGTTGAGGAACGGCACGACCGTGCCCGCGAGCTCCGCGGGGATGCGGTCCAGCGCGTCCGGCATGCCGGTGTGCTTCACGGTCACCAGGGTCAGGTCGACGTCGCGGTCGAGCCGCGTGACGACGCGGACCCGCTCATCCGCGTCCCCCAGCGCCCCCGACGCGACGGTGAGGCGGCCGTCGCGGGCGGCGAGCGCCTCCGCCGACCGCTCGGAGGCGACGACGGTGACGTCGTGGCCGGCGCGGGCGAGCAGCCCGGCGAGGACGCCCCCGACGCCGCCGGCGCCGAGGACCGCCACGCGGGCGGGGGAGGTGGTGGACGGGGTGCGGGCGTCGTCGGTCATGGGCCCGATTGTGCCCCGCCGCCGCCCGCCGCGGGCCGGGTTGCCGGACGCGGGCCCCGGATTGGCCGCGGCTACCCTGACGGCATGGCCCACGCGATGCTGCCCACCCCGGTCGGCGACCTCGGCGTCGCCGCCACCGCCCGCGGCGTCTCCGTCATCGAGCTGACCGGCTCCGCGGCGGGCGCGCACGGGGCGGACGACGCGTCGCCGGAGGCCGCCGCGATGCTGGAGCGCGCCCTGTCGGAGCTGCGCGAATGGTTCGCGGGGGAGCGCCGGTCGTTCGGGGTTCCGCTCGACGTGCCGGGGCTTGACGACGCCTCCCGCGCCGCCGCCGGATCCGATCCGGGCGGGGCGCCGTTCCGGCTGCGGACGCTGGCGGCCCTGCGGGAGGTGCCGTGGGGGTCGACGGTGAGCTACGGGGAGCTCGCCGCCCGCGCCGGCTCCCCGCGCGCCGCCCGGGCGGCCGGGTCGGCGTGCGCGACCAACCCGGTGCCGCTCATCATCCCGTGCCACCGGGTGCTGCCGGCCTCCGGGGCCGTCGGCGCCTTCGGCGGCGGCCCGGCGATGAAGCGCGCTCTGCTCGCCGCGGAGGGGCGGGAGCCGTGAGCGTCCTCTTCGACGATCTGCCGCGGCCGCCCGCCAACCCCGCCCCGGGCGTGGTCCACCTGCCGGGGCGCATTCCGGTGGGGGAGCAGGCCCGCATCGTCGCGGAGTGCCGGGAGCTCGGCCTCGGGCCGGTGCCGTACCGCCGGCCCGTCACCGCCGGCGGGGCGATGAGCGTGTCGGCGCTGTCGCTCGGCTGGCACTGGTGCGCCCGCCCGTACGGCTACCACCGGCGGGCCGTCGACGTGAACGGCGCCGAGGTGCCGCCCCTGCCCGGCTGGCTGGCGGACCTGGCGTCGGGCGCCGCGGCGGCCGCCCGCGACGTCGACCCGTCGGTGGGGGACATCCGGCCGGACGCGGCGCTGGTGAACTTCTACGGCCCCGGCGCGGCGATGGGCGTGCACCGGGATGCCGACGAGGAGGCGGACGCGCCCGTCGTCAGCATCTCCCTCGGCGACTCGGCGGTGTTCAGGTTCGCGGAGGAACGGCACGGTCGCTTCGCGGAGGAACGGTACGGTGGCTCGGCGGGGGAGGAACACGGCGCGCCCGTAGAAGGCACCGACGCCGCGGAGCCGGTCTGGCACCGCCTCCAGCTGCTGTCGGGCGACGTGCTGGTCTTCGGCGGCCCCGCCCGCGCCATGCCGCACGGCGTGCCGAAGGTCCTGCCGGGCACCGGGCCCGCCGGCATCGGCCTCGGCGGCCGCCTGAACGTCACCGTCCGCCAGGTGCGGCGGTGAGGCGCCGGCGGCGCCCCGCGCCGTCGTCACGCGACGACCCGGTGCGCGTCAGCGGATCCACTGCGTGATCGCGCCCCACGACGGCCTGCCGCGCCGCGACCAGATGCGCACCTCCGTCGACGACAGCGCCAGCAGCGCCACCAGATCCACCGCCGTGATGAGCAGGTGGATGGTGAGCACCCCGACCTCCGGGATGTGATCGTCGACGAGCTTCAGCGCCAGCACCACCGTGACCAGAAGCATCAGCAGCGTGCGCGGGACCTGGAAGCCGACCCACGTCAGCAGCGCCAGCACCGCCATCGCCGTCGTGCCCGCCGCCAGCAGCCACGGCGCCAGCCCCTCGAACCCGCCGGCCAGCGTGATGCCCGGCAGGCCGATGACCTCCAGCGTCGCCGGGCGGTGCGACGCCAGCGCCGCCACGATGACCGCCACCTGCGCCAGCACCGAGGCCACCAGCATCGACATCGCCAGCGACAGCGACCGGGGCCGCCGCACCGTGGAGCCGGCGACGGTGGTCTCCAGCTCCTCCTCGAACCCCGGGTCCGGGGAGGCCGCCGGCCCGTCCGGGATGGCGTAGCCGTGCGCCGCCCGCACCACCTGGTGCGGCAGCTCCTGCAGCACCTCCGCGTCGACGGCGGTCAGGTCGAGCACCGGCAGGTCGCCGTCGGTGCGCACCAGGTCCCCGCCGCCGTTGCGGTGGTGGTAGCCGGTGGAGAAGTCCTCCAGCACCTCCACCTGCACCGCCGGGTCGGCGGCGGTGACGGTGCCGACGATGTGGTCGCGCTCAACGTCGATGTCCGCGTCGATGCGGTGCGTGAACTGCAGCGTGAACAGGCTGAGCCCCACCGCCGTGTCGAAGCTGCCCGCCCCCAGCCAGCCGACCCGCCGCCCGCCCGGCAGCGGCCAGTCGTCCGGGCACCGCCAGAACCGCACGTGGTGGCGCTGCCGCGGATCGCCCTCCACCTCCTGCTGGTACGCCAGCTGCTGGCGGCGGCCGAACAGCATCAGCGGGCTCACCGGCGCCTCCGGGTACGACCGGCGCAGCACCGACGCGACGATGATCCGCACCGACGACGCGAACGTCACGTCGTCCGCCAGCTTCCATCCGGCGGCGGTCATCGCCGCGTGGATCTGCGCCGCCGTGCCGTCGGCCGCCAGGTTCACGGGGTCGCCGAGCATCCCCTCCGAGGTGCGGGTGCGGCCGATGAAGTAGTCCGGCACGTACACCGCCGTGAGGATGCGGTGCAGCCGCGGCAGCGTCAGGTACGCCGTCACCGCCCAGAACGGGATGAGCAGCACCAGCAGCTTCGGCGAGGTGAAGGAGTTGAACAGCAGCAGGAGCGTGAACCACGCCGCCCCCAGGCCCCCGATGACGGAGAAGGCGGCGTCGACCCGCCCGCCGCGCAGCCGCGGCCGGATCCTGCTGTCCCGCACCCGCGCGGAGGCGCCCCTGGCCATGCCCGCGATCCTAATCGGCGCCGGCGCCGCGGCGGTTCGCGGCGCCCGCCCGGCCGACGCGGCGGTACCCCGCTCGATCCCGCATCCGCGCCGCCCGCGTCCGGCCCCTCCGCCACCAGGTCGACGGGGAAGTACCCGATCTCCTTCGGCCGGTCCCCGGCCGGCTCCACGTCGCCGCCGGCGGCGCGGGCGATGAGCTGCGCGCCCAGGCACACGCCCAGCAGCGGCCGGCCGCGGTCCAGGCGATCGCGCACCGCCGCCAGCTCGTCGTCCAGCCACGGGTACGCCGGGGCGTCGTGCACGCCGACCGGCCCGCCCAGCACCACCAGCAGATCCGGATCCGCGGCCGCCGCCGGGCGGGTTCGCCCGGATCCGCCGAAGTCCGGGGCGCGGGGCCGGGTCGGCGGACGTCGTCACGCGCAACCCGCGACCCGGCTGCGGCGCACGCCGCATGCGCCGCCGCGCCCCGCGCGTCTACCGTGAGCGCATGACGTCCCCCGACATCCGCACCACCGACATCCCCGCCGCCTCCGACCTGGCGTTCCGCCGCCGCTTCGCCGAGATGCTGCGCACCCGCCGCGCCACCCGCGCCTACGACCCGGCCCCGCTGCCGGAGAAGGACGTGCGCGAGTACCTCGGCCTCGTCCTCGAGGCGCCGTCCGCGTTCAACATGCAGGACTCCACCATCGTCGCCGTGCGTGACGAGGCGCAGCGCCGCCGCCTCGCCGAGGCCGCCAACGGCCAGAAGCAGGTCGAGCAGGCGCCCATGACGCTCGTGTTCGTCGCCGGCCCCGACGCCTGGCGCCGTACGCTGCGCGAGGTCCTCGAGTCCGACGTCCGCGCCGGGCGCCTCGACCGCGCCGCCGCCGACGCGAAGTGGGAGAAGGTCTCCGGCTTCCAGGAGCAGCGCGCCCGCGCCGGGCTCGCCCGCGAGTTCGCCCTGCGCAACGCCATGCTCGCCGCCGGCTACGCCATCGCCGCCGCCCCCGCCTTCGGCTGGTCCACCTCCCCGATGACCGGCTTCGACGAGGCCGCCGTCAAGGACGTCCTCGGCCTGCCCGGCGACGCCGTCGTCGGTCTGCTGCTCGCCGTCGGCCGCGGCGCGGAGAAGCCCGCGCACCCCGGCCGCCTGCCCGTCGAGCGCCGCGTCCGCTTCGACCGCTGGTAGCGCGCGGGGCGCGGGTTCCGGGTCGCGCGGGGCGCGGCGGGGTCCGCGTCGTGTCTTTCGCGTGACGACGGCACCCGCGCCGCGGACCGCCCTCAGGCCGGCTCGAGGTGGGCGACCTGCTCCCGCATCCGGCGGCGGGCGTCGAGCAGCGCCGCCGGCAGGCCGTCGTCCAGCGCCGCCCGGAACCGCGTCTCCGGCAGCGACACCGACACCGCCCCCAGCGGGTCGCCGAGGTTGTTCGACAGCGCCGCCGCGATCGCGCACACGCCCTTCTCCGCCCCCGAGCGGTTGACGGCGTAGCCCTGCTGCCGGCCCAGGAACAGCTGCTTGCGCAGCGCGTCGAACGTCTCGTCCGACATCGACGGGTACAGGCCGCGCAGCTCCGATCGGCCGAGCTCCGCCAGCAGGATCCGCCCGGAGGCCGTGTCCGCCGCCGGCAGCATGTGGCCCTGCCGCGAGCCGATGCGCAGCGCCGCGTCCGACTCCGCGCTGTAGATGAAGTGCACCTTGTCCTTGCGGCGGATGCTCAGGTGGACCGTCTCGCCCGTGGCGGAGCGCAGCTCGTCGACCACCGGCCGGCACGCCCGGTACAGCGGCAGAGCGCTGTCGATCGGCCGCTCCGTGATGATGGCCCCCGGGCCCAGCGTGTACCGGCGGCTCGGATCCTGATCCGCGAAGCCCCGGTTGGCCAGCGTGTTGAGCAGCCGGTGCGCCGTCGACGGGGAGGCGCCGATGAGCTCCGCGGCCTCCGTGATGCGCAGCGGGCCGACGTCGCGGAGGTGCTGCAGCAGCGCCAGGGCCTTGTCCACGGAGTGCACGATGGTCACTTGCGCCGCCTTTCACGGGGCCGGGGGTCTGGGTGCGTGCGCCCATGATTCACCATTCCGCCTCGCGGAAACAAGTTGATCCGGTGGCCCAGGTCACACCCCCGGGTGCCTCCCGGGGGCCGGGGTGCCGGCATCCGCGACACCCCTTCGCGGGGCCGCCGCGGCACCGTCGCGGGGGCCTTCCCCCGGAGTAGATTTCCCCTATGAGCACGACGCGATTCGGGCGGTTCCTCGACGCCGTCCCCCCGTTATACGGATGGCTGCTGACCTTCTACGCCATCGTCGCCCTGCTGCTGGCGCTGATACCCGGCCTCCGGTACCCGCTGCACGCGCTGCGGACCATGCTGGACATCGTCCTGCTGCCGCTGCCGCCGAACAACGCCGCATGGGCCGTCGCCCTGGCGGTGCTCGCCGCCGGCGTCTTCGCCCGCAAGAGGCTGGCCTGGATCATCATCGTCGCGCTGACCGTCGTGGTGAACCTGTTCAACCTCGACGTGCTGATCATCAGCCCGGTCATGGGCGTCGACCTCGGCCTGTACTGGCTGGGCCTGGCCGTGCATGCCGTCATCCTCGTGCTGCTGATCCTCGCCCGCGGCCGCTTCCGGGCGAAGGTCCGCCCGGGCGCCATCTGGCGCGCGGTGCTGGTCTACGTCGCCGGCATGGCCGTCGCCACGCTCGCGGTGACGTGCCTGGCGCTGGCGCTGCCGCAGGCCCACGGCCGCAACCCGCTGCCCGCCGCCGACGCCCCGTGGTGGTCCCTCGACCGCGTCGCCGGCTTCGCCCTCTTCGGCCCCCAGTACTTCGACGGCCGGCCGCCGACGTGGGTCGGCGGAGTCGCCGGCCTGCTCGGCGCCGTCGTCCTCGTCGCCACCGTCTTCACGCTGTTGCGCTCCCAGCGCGACCGCAACGCCCTGTCCGGCCGCGACGAGGAGGCGCTGCGCGCCATGCTGTCCCGCTGGGGCGACAACGACTCCCTGGGCTACTTCGCCACCCGCCGCGACAAGTCCGTCGTCTACGCCCCCACCGGCCTCGCCGCCGTCACCTACCGCCTCGAGATCGGCGTGGCGCTGGCCTCCGGCGACCCGGTCGGCGACCCGGAGCACTGGGACGGCGCCATCGCCGCCTTCCTCGACCGCGCCGAGGTCTACGGCTGGCACCCCGCCGTCATGGGCGCCTCCCAGGAGGGCGCCCGCGCCTGGCGCCGCCACGGCCTGACCGAGATCCACCTCGGCGACGAGGCCGTGCTGCACACCGCCACGTACCGCATCACCGGCCCCGACCGGAAGTCCGTCCGCCAGGCCGTCCACCGCGCCCGCAACGCCGGCGTCGAGGTCCGCGTCCGCCGCCACCACGACGTCGCCCCGGAGGAGTTCGAGTCCATCTCCGCCGACGTCGACCGCTGGCGCGACACCACCGACGAGCGCGGCTTCTCCATGGCCCTCGGGCGCCTCGGCGACGCCGCCGACGGCGACTGTCTGCTGGTGGAGGCGCTGCACGACGGCGAGCGCGTCGCCGTCCTGTCCTTCTCCCCCTGGGGCCGCACCGGCGCCTCCCTCGACCTGATGCGCCGCTCCCCGCAGGCCCCGAACGGCTGCGTCGAGCTGATGGTCACCGAGCTGTGCGGCGCCGCCGAGGAGCTGGGCGTCACCCGCCTGTCCCTCAACTTCGCCGTCTTCCGCAGCGTCTTCGCCTCCGAGGACGAGCTGGGCGTCGGCCCGCTGCTGCGCGTCTGGCGCGGCATGCTGGTGTTCCTCTCCCGCTTCTGGTAGATGGAGGCGCTCTACCGCTCCAACGACCGCTACGGCCCGGAGTGGGTGCCGCGCTACCTCTGCTACCTGGCGCCCCGCTCCGCCCTGCAGGTGTCCCTCGCCTCCGGCATCGCCGAGGGCTTCATCCCGTGGCCG
Organism: Corynebacterium sp. 335C; assembly: GCF_053525695.1. Taxonomy (NCBI): domain Bacteria; kingdom Bacillati; phylum Actinomycetota; class Actinomycetes; order Mycobacteriales; family Corynebacteriaceae; genus Corynebacterium; species Corynebacterium sp. 335C. The sequence goes on along the minus strand of NZ_JASTTB010000001.1, from coordinate 1,503,475 downwards.
GAGCGCCGCCGCCTCCGCGACCTGATCGGCACCGACGACGCCAGCCCCGGCGCCCAGGCCGCCTACGCCGCCATCCCGGAGATCCTCGCCGGCCGCGAGCGGCGCCCGGAGCGCCGCGTCTCCGAGCAGACCGGCGTCCGCATGGCGTCGGCCGAGCGGATGCGCGCCGCCGGCCGCGACCCGTGGCCCGTCGCCGGGCAGCCCGCCAACCGGTGCGACGAGGTCGCCGGCGCCGAGCCGGGCGCGGCCCTGTCCGTCGCCGGCCGCGTCATGGCCCGCCGCGACTTCGGCGGCGTCGTCTTCCTCGACGTCCGCGACTTCACCGGCGACTGCCAGATCATCCTGGAGCGCGACGCCACGGGCGGGTTCGACCGCCTCGGCGACGTCGACCTCGCCGACCTCGTCTACGCCGAGGGCGTGCGCGGCGAGTCCCGCTCCGGCGAGCCGTCCCTGCTGGCGTCCCGCTGGTCGATGGAGGCGAAGTCCCTCCACCCGCTGCCGGACAAGCGCCGCGGCCTGCGCGACCCGGAGGCCCGGGCCCGCAACCGCCACGTCGACCTCGCCGTCGGCGACGACTCCCGCCGGGTGCTGCGCGCCCGCTCCGCCGTCCTGCACACCCTGCGCTCCACGCTGGTGGAGGAGGGCTTCCTGGAGGTGGAGACGCCGATCCTGCAGCAGATCCACGGCGGAGCGAACGCCCGCCCGTTCCGCACCCACATCAACGCCTACGACACGGACCTGTACCTGCGCATCGCGCCGGAGCTGTACCTCAAGCGCCTGATGTGCGGCGGCGTCGACCGCGTCTTCGAGCTCGGCCGCACCTTCCGCAACGAGGGCGTCGACGCGACCCACAACCCGGAGTTCACCATCCTCGAGGCCTACGCCGCCCACGGCGACTACGTCACCATGCGGCGCATGTGCCAGACCATGATCCAGCGGGCCGCCATCGCCGCCAACGGCGTGTGCGCGGTGCCCGGCCCGGACGGGGAGATGGTCGACATCTCCGGCGACTGGCCCGTCAAGACGCTGCACGAGGCGGTCACCGAGGCGTTGCGCGGCGAGGGCGTCGACTGCCCGGACCTCGACGGCACCACGGACGTCGACGTGCTGCGCCGCCTGTGCGACCGGGTGGGCGTGCCGCACCGCCCCGACTGGGACGCCGGCCAGGTGGCCCTGGAGATGTACGAGCACCTCGTCGAGGACCGCACGCAGGCGCCGACGTTCTACACCGACTTCCCGCTGTCGGTGTCCCCGCTGACCCGCACGCACCGCTCCTCGCCGGGCGTCACCGAGCGCTGGGATCTGGTGGCGTGGGGCGTGGAGCTCGGCACCGCCTACACCGAGCTCACCGACCCCGTCGACCAGCGCCGCCGCCTGGAGGAGCAGTCGTGGCTGGCCGCCGGCGGCGACCCGGAGGCCATGGAGGTCGACGAAGCCTTCCTCCGCGCCCTCGAGTTCGGCATGCCGCCGACCGGCGGCCTGGGCATGGGCGTCGACCGCGTCGTCATGCTCATCACCGGCGCCACCATCCGCGAGTCCCTGCCGTTCCCGTTCGTGAGGGCCGAGCGGTGATACCCGCCGGCGCGGAACCGGGCCGCCCCATCGCCGTCCTCGCCGGCGGCGTCGGCGTGCCGAGGGACGAGTGGGCCCCGCTGACGGAGGCCCTCGACGCCGCCGGGATGCCGCACGTCCTGGTGGAGCGGCCGGGCACCTCCTGGCTGCCCGCCTGGGACGGCGGGGAGGGCCCGACGCTGGAGTCCGAGGCCGCCCGCATCGCCGGGGCCTGCCGGCGCGCCCGCGACGAGGGCGCCGCGTCCGTCGTCCTCGTCGCCCACTCTGCCGCCGGCTTCTTCGCCGAGGCCGCGGTGCTGGAGGAGCCGGGGCTCGCCGACGGCGTCGTCCTGCTCGACGTCTCCGCCACCTCCGCCGCCCTGCCGGCGTTCCCGGGCCTCGTCGCCCCCTCCCGGTGGCTGGCCGCGGCGACCGCGCCGCTGGTGCGCCGCCTGCGCGGCGACGCGGCGGCCGGCCGCTGGCGCACCCTCCTGCTGGAGAATGCGCTGTTCCGGTACTGGGCCCGGGATCTGCGCGCCCTGCGGCGCGATCGCGGGGAGCGTGACGACGCCGCCGGCGCCCCGGCCGTCCCCCGGGCGCTCGTCCTCACCGCCTACCCGAAGGCCCCCGCGGTCCTGGCCGCCCTGCCGTTCGGCGCCGCGCTCTGGGACCTGGCGTGGCGGCTCGGCTGGTCCGGCCACGCCGACGGCATCGCCCGCCGCTGGGCGGAGCTCGCCGGCGACTGCGCCGAGGTGGAGCTCCGCGACTGCGGCCACATGGTCATGGGGGAGAAGCCGGCGGCGGTCGCGGCGTCCATCCGCGGCCTCGCCCGCGCGGCGGGGTAGGCGGCGCCGACCGCCGGGTGCGGGAGGCCGCGCCGGGCGCCGGGGCGCGCGGCCGGCGCGGCACCCGTCGTCACGCGGACGACGCGACCGCGGGGACTACAGCCGCAGCGCGGCGGCGACGGCCTGGCGGATGGCCCGCTCGGCGTCGAGCTCCGCGGCGACGTCGGCGCCGCCGAGGATCAGCACGCCGTCGCGCTCGCCGCCGTCGGCGTCGCGGGCGCCGTCGGCGACCTCGGACTCCTGGCCGGCGCAGATGACGACCGTGTCGACGGGGATGACGCGGTCGACGGTGGCAGCGGCGTCGGCGGCCTTCCCCTTGCCGCGCTTGGCCTTGGCCTTGCCCTTCCCCGTGCCCGTCGCGGGCTCGGCCGGCTCGGTGACGTGCAGGCCCTCGTCGTCGATGCGCCGGTAGGTCACGCCCGGGTGCATGATGACGCCGGCCTTCTTCAGCTCCGCGGCGTGCACCCAGCCCGTCGTCTTGCCCGGCCCGCGGCCCATGCGGCCCGGGCGGCGCTGCAGCAGGTGCACCTCGCGGTCGATGGCGCCCGGCAGCTCGTGGTGCGGCGTCGTCTCCGCCAGCGCCGCGCGGGCGCCGCCGGCGAACTCGTCGGGGGAGGCGACGCCCCACGCCCGCCGCCACGTCGCCAGGTCCTGGTCCGGCTCGCGGGTGAGGAACTCCGCGACGTCGACGCCGATGCCGCCGGCGCCGATCACCGCGACGCGGCGGCCGGCCTCGCGGGCGCCGGACAGCAGCTCGTCGTACGTCATGACGCTCGGGTGGTCGAGGCCCTCGATGTCCGGCACCCGCGGGCGGACGCCCGAGGTGACGGCGACGCGGTCGAAGCCGCGGGCCAGCAGATCGTCGACGTCCGCGCGCTCGTCGAGGTGCACCGGCACGCCGAGGACCTCCAGGCGGCGGCGGAAGAAGTCCAGCGACCGGCCGTACTCCTCCTTGCCCGGCACGCGGGCGGCGAGGCGGAACTGGCCGCCGACCTCGGAGGACGCCTCGAAGATCTCGACGTGGTGGCCGCGCGCGGCCGCGGCCTCGGCGAACGCCAGGCCCGCGACGCCCGCGCCGGCGACGGCGACGCGCTTCGGGGCGACGGCGCGGGAGTCGCGCAGCGGCTGCAGCTCGATCTCCCGGCCGGCCAGCGGGTTGACCAGGCAGGACACCTTCTTGTTGGCGAAGGTGCGGTCCAGGCAGGCCTGGTTGCAGGCGATGCAGACGTTGATCTCGTCGGCGCGCCCGGCCGCGGCCTTCGCCGCGAAGTCCGGGTCGGCCAGCAGCGGCCGGGCCATGGACACCAGGTCGGCGTGCCCGTCGGCGAGGATGCCCTCCGCCACGTGCGCGTCGTTGATGCGGTTCGACGCGGTGACGGGGACGGACACCTCCCGCCGCAGCCTGCCGGTGTACTCGGCGAACGCGGCGCGCGGCACGGAGGTCACGATGGTCGGCACCCGCGCCTCGTGCCACCCGATGCCGGTGTTGAACACGTCGACGCCGGCGTCCTCCAGCCGGTGGGCGAGCTCCACGGTCTCCGACCAGGACTGGCCGTCCTCCACGAGGTCCGCCAGGGAGATGCGGTACTGCACCAGGAAGTCATCCCCGCCGGCCTCGCGCACGCGCCGGGCGACCTCGACCGGCAGGTTCATCCGCCGGTCCGCGGAGCCGCCCCAGTGGTCGGAGCGATGGTTGACGCGCTCGGCGAGGAACTGGTTGAGCAGGTAGCCCTCCGAGCCCATGATCTCCACGCCGTCGTAGCCGGCGCGCTTCGCCAGCTCCGCGGCGCGGGCGTACGCGTCGACGGTGCGGCGGACGTCCCAGCCGGTCATGCCGAACGCGCGGAACGGCGTGATCGGCGACTGCGACGTCGACGCCGTGCGGATGAACGGGTGGTAGCCGTAGCGGCCGGCGTGCAGCAGCTGCAGGACGACGCGCCCGCCGTGGGCGTGGACCTCGTCGGTGACGGCGCGGTGCGCGTCCGCCATCCGGCGGGTGCGCATCATGGAGCCGCCGGGCAGCAGCCAGCCGGTGACGTTGGGGGAGTAGCCGCCGGTGACGATGAGCCCGGCGCCGCCGCGGGCCCGCCGGCCCAGGTAGGCGGCGAGCTTCGGGACGTCGGCGACGCGCTCCTCCAGGCCGGTGTGCATCGACCCCATCACCACGCGGTTGCGCAGGGTGAACGGGCCGACGTCGAGCGGCGACGTGAGGTGCGGGAACGGGGAGGCGGCGCCGTCGGGCCGGACGGCGCCCCCGTCGGAGGGGCTGGGCTGGGGCATGCCCCGATTATCGCGGTTGACGTGCGCCACGGCGGCGATTCGCCCGCAAACGCCGCTCAGCCGACGCCGGGGCCGCCGTCGGCGAGCGGGCCGGTGAGGTGGCGCTGGACGGCGGGGCCGACGAGATCGGCGATCCGGTCGCCGGGGAGATCCGCGAGCGCGGGAATGCGGACCATGTGGCGGGCGACGAAGAGCCCGGCCAGCTGGGAGCCGGCGAGCGCCGCCCGCAGCCGCCGTTCGTCGTCGGGTCCGTCGAGGAGCGTGACGACGCGATCCAGGATCGCCCCGCCGACGACCGTGCGGAGGAGCTCCGGTTCGTCCGCGAAGGCGCGCCGGGCCACGGCCAGCAGGGCGGGGCCCCCGGGGCCGGACCACACGGACTCGGCGTGGGCGACGATGGCGTGGCCGCGGTCCTCCGGCGGCAGCGCGGCGAGCTGCGCGACCATGTCGCCGGGGCGGGAGATGCCCTCCAGCACCGCGCGGAAGAGGCCCTCCTTCGACCCGAAGTAGTGGTTGACGAGGGCCGGGTCGACGCCCGCGGCGGCGGCGATGGCCCGGACGGGGACGGCGCCGAAGGAACGTTCGGCGAACAGCCCGGTGGCGGCGTCGAGGATCCGCGCGCGGGTGCGCTCGCCCTTGGTCGCGGGCGCGGCGGGGTGGTCGGTCATCGTGTCCTCCTCATCCGCCCATCTTCGCGCACCGCCCGGTTACTTCGTCGCCCGGGGCATGGTGACCGAGGCCACGGCGAGCACGGCGACGACGAGCGCGGTGAGCAGCCCGATGCGCAGCCACGAATCCCCGGAGATCGACGGATCCGCCAGCAGTTCGCGGACGACGTCGACCGCCCAGGTCATCGGCAGGATGCGGGAGAAGTCCCCGAGGACGTCGGGCATCTGCCCGGTCGGGACGAAGAGCCCGCACAGGAGCAGCTGGGGACCGATGAACACCGGCATGAACTGGACGGCCTGGAACTCGGATCCGGCGAAGGCGCTGGCGAGCAGGCCGAACGCGACGCCGACGAGGCCGTCGAGGAAGGCGACGAGGATGAGCGCCGTCCATGGTCCGGCGAGGTCCGCGTCCATTGGGCCGAGGATCAGGGCGGCGAGGACGAGGGTCTGGGCGACGGCGAGGCCGCCGAAGACCACGGCGTAGGACACGATGAGGTTCGTCCGGTGCAGCGGGGTGGTGAGGATCCGCTCCAGCGTCCCGTCGCGGCGCTCCCGCAGCATGACGACGGACGTGACGATGAACATCAGCATCATCGGCAGCACCGCCAGCATGATCGGGCCGATGGCGCCGAACGGCGAGGGGCGCCCGGGCGGGACCGGCACGTCGGAGAAGACGTAGTACAGCAGCGTCAGCAGCAGGGCGGGGACGACGAGGACGAGCGCCACGGTCCGCGGGTCGGCGCGCAGCTGCGCGGCGATGCGGCGGACGGTCGCGGTGGGGTCGGGGCGGCCAGGCCCCGCGGCCCGGCGCCCTCCCGCACCCGCCGTCCCGCGGCGTGCGGCCGCGGCGCCGGAGGCGGGGCCGCGGCCATTCCCGCACCCGACCGCCACCCCATGAAGGAGGAGCCCCGGCCCATGGCACCGCACGCCGCACCCGACTTTGCGCACCCGGCGCCGCCGCCCCCGCCGTCGGTGCGGCGCCTGTTCTTCGACGCCCGCTCCCCGGTGCGCCGGTGGCCCGTCGCGCTGCGGGCGGCCATCGCGCTGTTCGTGCCGGCGGTGCTGACGCTGAACCTCGGCCACGAGGACGGCATGCTGCTCGTCGCCGGCGGCTTCTGCGTCGTCCTCTACGGCGACGGCAACGCGTACCGGGCGCGCGCCGCGGTGCTCGGCTGGGCGGCGGCGCTGCTGACCGGCCTGGCGTTCCTCGGATCCCTCACGGGCCACGTGGTCTACGGGCTCATGGACGCCCACGGCGGCGCGCAGTGGCCGCTGCTCATCAGCGCCGTGCTGTCCGCGTTGGTCGGCATGGTGGTGGTCTACGGATCCACGGCGCTGCGGCTGCCGCCGCCGGGGCCGTTCTTCTTCGTCATGACCTTCGGCGCCGTCACCCTCACCGGGCGCACCGGCACCACGCCGCTGGAGGTCGGCGGCCGGATCCTCCTCGGCGCCGCCTGGGCGTGGCTGGTCGGCATGTCCGGCGTGCTCGTCGACAGGTTCGGGCCGGAGCGCGCCGCCGTCGCCGCGGCGGAGGAGGCCGTCGCCGCCTACGAGGCCGACCCCAACGACGGCGTGCTGCGCAACCGCGCCGCCGGCGCCATGCAGACCGCCTGGCACGCGCTGCACGACGCCCGCGCCGTCCGCGGCGGCCGCATCCTCCCCGGCCCCCGCCGCGAACTCGCCGAGACGGCGCTGCGCCTGCGCGGCCGCATGTACGCCGCCGTCGCCGCCGGCGTCGACCCCGACGACATCGCGGACGCCGCGCAGGCCGACATCGCCCGCCCCCACACCAACCGGCCGCCGCTGGCGCGGCCGACGTGGTGGTACCGCATCCTCCGCTCGGCGGGGTTCCGCTCCCACGCCGGGCTGACCGCCACCCGCGTCGGCGTCTCCGCGCTGGCCGCCGGCGTCCTGTCCGTCGCCGTCGGCCTCGACCGCCCCGACTGGGCCGTCATCTCCGCCGTCCTGGTGCTGCAGCGCGGCCCGGACCGCATCTCCGGCTCCGTGCGGGCGGTCCACCGCTTCCTCGGATCCCTGACGGGCGTCGCGCTGTTCGCGCTCATCCACGTCCTCGTCGACGCCCCGCTGGCGCTGCTCGTCGTCCTCGCCTGCCTGTCGTTCACCGCGGAGCTCACCATCGTCCGCAACTACGCCATCGCCGTGTCCGCCACGACGCCGCTGGCGCTGCTGATGGGCGGGGCGCTCGACGCGCCGCTCGGCGACATCGTCGCCGCCCGCATCCTGGAGATCATCGTCGGCGTCCTCTGCGCCCTCGCCGCCCTGTGGCTGGTCCTGCGCCGCGGGTCCGCCGAGGCCCTGAAGCTCACCGAATCCCGCGTCCACCGCGCCGTCGACGAGCTCGCCGACGCCCGTCTCGCCGGCGCCGGGGAGGACGAGATCCTGCAGCGCCGCCGCGACCTGCAGTTCGAGCTGCACGGCAACCAGCTCGCCGCCGAGCAGGCCGCCCGCGACATGCCCGAGTGGACGCGCGCCAACTGGCCGACGCACGCCTCTACGCAGCTGGCCGGGTACGCGACGCTCGCGCGGCCGTAGACGGGTCGCGGGGCGCGGCCGGCTGGGCGACGGTGCGGCGCCGGCCCATCCACGCGGGACGCGCGGGCATCCGCGGCCGCCCGGACGGGCCGCCGCGCGGGGGAGGGGCCGTGCGGCCCGGCCCGGCCGCCGGTAGACAAGGGGGAAACCGCACCCGACGGACGGAGACATCCCCATGAGCAAGCCCATCGCAGTCGTCACCGGCGCCTCCTCCGGCATCGGCGCCGCCACCGCGGCCGCCCTGGCCGCCGCCGGGTTCGAGGTCGTCGCCGCGGCCCGGCGCGTCGACAAGCTCGACGAGGTCGCCGCCGGAATCCGCGACGCCGGCGGCGATGCGCGCGTCGTGGAGCTCGACGTCACCTCGCAGGACTCCGTCGACGCGCTCGCCGCCGAGATGGGCGACGCTCCGCTGGCCGTGCTGGTGAACAACGCCGGCGGCGCGTGGGGCCTCGAGAGCGTCGAGGACGCCGTCGAGGAGAAGTGGCGCTGGATGTACGAGGTCAACGTGCTCGGCACGCTGCGCGTCACCCGCGCCCTGCTGCCGGCGCTGAAGCGCGGCCGCGGCGCCGTCGTCAACGTCGGCTCCGTCGCCGGCCGCTACAACTACGTCGGCGGCGCCGGCTACAACGCCGCCAAGCACGGCGAGCGCTCCATCACCGAGGTGCTGCGCAAGGAGATCGCCGACGACGGCGTCCGCGTCACCGAGGTCGACCCCGGCCGCGTCAAGACCGACTTCTCCCTCGTCCGCTTCGACGGCGACGCCGAGAAGGCCGACGCCGTCTACGACGGCAAGGAGAACCTGACGGCCGCCGACGTCGCCGAGATCATCGCGTTCGCCGCGACCCGCCCCGCGCACGTCAACATTGACTTCGTACAGGTCACGCCGATCGATCAGACGAGCATCTAGGGGGCCGTGCGACGGGGCGCCGCGCTCCGTCGACGGGGGCGGGGCCGAGCAGGCCGTCGACGGGGTGCCGGGGACGGGCCGGCGCGTCGGACGGCGGGTCGTGCCGCCCCGGGAAGGCGCCACGAGGAGCCAGGCCGTTATGGAAACGTGACAATCGGTCGGGATGTGGCGCGCGCCACCGATCCGCGCACCCGGAAACCGCCCGGTAACCGGCCCGGGCCCGGCGCGGCCCCGTGTTTCACCGAGGTCACCCGGCGGGCCCCATCGGTGTCGGCTGCGTAACCACTGGGCCCCGCAGCGGCGCCGCCCGTGGGTGTTTCCGCAGGCCGCGGGCCGGGGGACGGTGGAGTCGTCCACGACACCGACCCGATGGAGGCCCACGATGCCGGCACCGACCTCACCCGCCGCCCGCGCGACATACGACCACGACGCGGCGCACGTCTTCCGCCCCTGGTCCAAGCAGACCGGCCTCGCCCCGATGGTCGTCGAGGCCGCGAAGGGCACCGTCGTCACGGACTCGGAGGGCCGCGACGACCTCGATTTCGGCAGCCAGCTGGTCTACGTCAACGTCGGCCACGGCCACCCGCGCGTCGCGGAGGCCATCGAGCAGGAGGCCGGGCGCCTCGCGACGATCCAGCCGTCCATGGCGGTCGCGTCGCGGTCCGAGGCGGCGCGGCTCGTCGCGAAGCACCTCCCGGAGGGCATGAACAAGGTCTTCTTCACCAACGGCGGCGCCGACGCCGTCGAGCACGCCATCCGCATGGCGCGCCTCCACACCGGCCGCTACAAGGTCCTGTCCGCCTACCGCGGCTACCACGGCGCCACCCAGCAGGCCATGACGACGTCCGGCGACCCCCGCCGCTTCGCCAACGACTACGGCGTCGGCGGCAACGTCCACTTCTTCGGGCCGTTCCTCTACCGACCGCCTACAAGGCGACGACGGAGGCGGAGGAATGCGAGCGCGCGCTCGCCCTCTTCCTCGACTCCGGCGACCACGACGTGCAGCTGCGCCGGCACCGCGTCGCGCTGCGCGGCAAGTGGGAGGCGACCATCGACGCCCTGGAGCGCCACTTCCCGTGGGAGCTGACCGACGTGCCGACCGGCGGCCTCGGGTTCTGGCTCACCGGCCCCGCCGCGCCGCTCGGCATGCGCGAGCGCGCCGGGCGGTGCACGATGGTGACATGCATGCACCCGACTACGCTGCCCTCGACCGGCCGATTGCGCTGGTCACCGGGGCGTCCCGCGGCATCGGCCTCGCCGTCGCGGAGATCCTCGGCCGCGACCACCACGTCATCTGCGGCGCGACGTCGGAGGAGTCGGCCCGCGCCGCCGCGGATCGGCTGCCGTCGGCGTCGACGTTCGTCTGCGACCTCACCGACGACGCGGCGACGGAGGCCGCCGTCGCCGCGCTCCGGGACGCGGGCCTGACCCGCCTGGACGTCCTGGTCAACAACGCGGGCATGAGCGACAAGGCCCCGGTCGGGGAGGCGACGAAGGCGCAGTGGCGCCGGATCTTCGAGGTCAACGTCTTCGCCGTCGCGGAGCTGACCCGCCTGCTGCTGCCGATGCTGCGGGAGGCCCGCGGCACCGTCGTCATGCTGAACTCCGGCTCGGGCTACCGCTCGAACCCGGGGCAGGCGCTGTATTCCGGCACGAAGTTCGCGCTGCGCGCCATGACGGATGCGCTGCGGGAGGAGGAGCGCGGCGTCGTCCGCGTCAGCGCCGTCCACCCGGGCAAGACGGACACGGACATGCAGCGCGTGATCCAGGCGGACCGGGGCAACGGCCCGGACACGTACGACGCCGGCGTGTACGTCCGCCCGGAGTCCATCGCGGCGGCGGTGCGGATGGCGGTCGACTGCACGGACGAGGCGATCGTCGAGGAAGTCAGCGTCCGACCGGTGGTGCTGTAGCCATGGCCGTGTCGCGACCCCCGTCGGAGGACGACGCCCGGGCCATCGCCGAGGCCGCCGCGGACGTCGCGGAGGCCCGCCGCCGCCTCGACGAGGCGCTGGCCCGCCGCGACGCCGCCATCGTCGCCGCGTACGGGCGCGGCGCCACGGCGGGCCCGCTGGCGAAGGCCGCGGGCGTCCACAACCAGCTGGTGTACAAGATCCTCCGCGACGCGGACGCCGCCGCGGGCGGGTACCGCGGCTCGGGTTCCGCGGACGACTAGTCCCCGGGGCGTGACGACGTCCCCCGCCGCGGCCGCCTCCCGCGCCGCGCCGGGGCCCGGGCCGCCGCCCGGGGAGGGCCGGCCGGCCTCCGTGCACGGCGGAGCCATGGCCGCCGCCCGGGGCGTCGTCACGCGACCCCGCGCACGCCGACGGCCCCCGCGCGCACCGCAACCGGTGCGCGCGGGGGCCGTCGTCAGGCGGAAACCCGGCGGCTACTTGCCGCGGGCCTCCATCTGGGCGTCGAGCTCGCGGAGCACGACCTTGCCGGCGGGGTTGCGCGGCAGGGAGTCGACGAAGAAGACCTCGTCCGGCACGGACCACGCGGCGAGGCGGTCGGCGACGAACTTCTTGATGCCCTCCTCGGACAGGCCGCGGCCGTCCTCGTTGTCGGCGCGGACGACGTAGACGTGCAGCGACGCGATGAGGTCGTCGTCCTGGACGCCGCGGGCGAAGACGTCGCCGGTGCCGTGGATGGAGCCGACGAGCTCCTCGACCTCGCGCGGGAAGACGTTCTCGCCGCCCTTGATGATCATGTCGTCGGAGCGGCCGCAGATGTAGATGTAGCCGTCCTCGTCCTGCTTGGCCAGGTCGCCGATCTCGAACATGCCGTCGACGGTGCGGAAGCTGTCCTCCGCCGACAGGTAGCCGTTGAACGTCATGGCCATGGCGGTGTGCAGGCGGCCGATCTCGCCGGTCTTCACCGGGCGGTTCTTCTCGTCCAGGATCGCGGTGCGCACGCCGAGGGCCGGGCGGCCGGAGGTCTCCGGGTTGCGGGCCATCTCCTCGCCGGTGGCGATGGTGCAGATGCCGGCCTCGGTGGAGCCGTAGAAGTTGTGGACGACGGGGCCGAAGCGCTCCGTCAGCTCCGTGACCAGCCACGGCGGGATGGCGTTGCCGGAGGAGACGAGGAAGTCGAACGGGCCGAGCTCGGACTGCAGCTCCGGGCGCTCCTTCAGCGCGTCGCGGAAGTTGCGCAGCCAGATGGCGGCGGAGATCATGCCGTCGACGCCGTACTTGCGGCACTGGTCGATGCACGGCGCGCCGTCGAAGTTGCGCTGCGTGACGATCGTCGCGCCCGTGCCCATCGCGATGATGACGTTCGCCCAGCCCCAGGCGTGGAACATGGTGGCGGACTGGTGGATGACCATGTTGCGGCGCCACGGGATGCGCTCGGCGACGGCGCCCAGCGGCGACGGGGTCTTCGGCTCGTCGCGCAGGATGCCCTTCGGCAGGCCGGTGGTGCCGGAGGACATGATGATGATCCGGCCCTGCTCGGGCTTGCGCTGGATGTCGGAGGAGCCGCCGGCTTCGGCGAGGTCGCGCATGACCAGCGCGCCCTCGGGCAGGTGATCCCGCGTGGAGTAGTCCGCCATGTGGGACACGACGACGCGGCAGCCGTGCATGTCGTCCGGCAGCTGGCCGAGGAACTCCTCGTCGATGAAGAGGAACTTCATGCCGTTCTGCTTGATGAGGCCCTCGATCTGCGCGGAGGAGGCGCCGGTGTTCATCAGCAGGATCTCGGCGCCGACGAAGGACTTCGCGGCCATCGGCATGATGATGCCGCGGCCGTTGCGGGCCATGACGCCGAAGGGGGTGTGCTCGGCGAGGCCGAGGTCCATCATCGCCTCGGAGAGGGAGATGCTGAGGTCGCGGAGCTCGGTGTAGGTGAGCTCGCCCTCGTCGTCGACCAGGGCGAGGCGGTCCGGGTAGCGGACGGCGCCGAGGGACACGAGGCTGGAGATGGCGAACTTCCAGCGGTAGAGGCAGTCGACGACGCCGGGGACCATCTTCGGGGTCATCCAGAAGGCGCCCGTCCTCAGCAGGGGGCCCAGGGTCTGGGCGAAGGCCTTCGCCTCGAAGGCGAAGGAGTTGCTGGGGGCGACGTTGATTTCGGATTTCATCTCAGGTGTGCAGCTTCCGTGGTCGAATTCACCGGCGGTGGCGGCGCGGGGCGCGCGGGTTCGCGCGGGGCCGGGGCCGCCCGACCTGGAAGATCCTACGCGGGCATAACGAAACCGTCTCATCGGGGTCCGATTCATCGTGTGATGAATGTGACTTGCGTGACTGTTGTTTTATGCAGTGGCGCAGGTGGCACGTGGTTTCGCCGTTTCGTGACCTCCGGCGGGTGCCGGGCCTGTCGGGGGTGCGCGGCGCCGGGAAGGGGTCGCGGAGGGCGCTGCGGAGGTCGTCGATGCGGTCGCGGAGGGGCCGCGTGACGACGCCGGCCGCCGCCCCGCGTGGTTGCGGGGCGCCGCCCGCCGGGCCTAGGAGGTGCGGCCGGCGGCGACCAGGGCGTCGAGGTCGCGCGGGACGACCTTGCCCGCGGGGTTGCGGGGCAGGTGGTCGACGAAGATGACCTTGTCCGGGACGGACCAGGAGGCCAGGTTCTCGGCCACGTAGTCCTGGATGTCCTTCTCGGTCAGGTTCGCGCCGTGGTGGTCGTCGGAGCGGACGACGTAGAGGTGCAGCTCCGCCAGCAGCTCGTCGTCGTGGACGCCGCGGCCGAAGATGTCGCCGACGCCGTCGACCGGGCCGACGAGCTCCTCGACCTCGCGCGGGAAGACGTTCTCGCCGCCCTTGATGATCATGTCGTCGGAGCGGCCGCAGATGTAGATGTAGCCGTCCTCGTCCTGCTTGGCGAGGTCGCCGATCTCGAACATGCCGTCGTAGGTGTGGAACTTGTCCTTGTCGGACAGGTAGCCGTTGAAGGTCAGCTCCTGGACGGTGACCAGGCGGCCGATCTCGCCGCGCGGGACCTCGTTGCCGTCGTCGTCGACGATGGCCATGCGGACGCCGATGGCGGGGCGGCCGGCGGTCTCCGGGCGCTGGGCCATCTCCGGGCCGGTGGCGATGGAGGTCAGGCCCGCCTCGGTGGAGCCGTAGAAGTTGCAGACGACCGGGCCGAAGCGCTCGGTGAGCTCCATGACCAGCCACGGCGGGATGGCGTTGCCGGAGGAGACCATGAACTCGAACGGGCCGACCTTGCGGGACGGGTCGGCGACGAGGACGTCGCGCATCTTCCGCATCCACACGGCGGCGCCGATCATGCCGTTGCAGCCGTACTTCTCGCACTGGTCGACCATCTTCTGGCCGTCGATGTTGCGGTGGGTGACCAGCGTCGCGCCGGTGACCATGGCGATGATGACGTTGGCCCAGCCCCAGGCGTGGAACATGGTGGCGGACTGGTGGATGACCATGTTGCGGCGCCACGGGATGCGGTCCGCGACGGCGCCGAGGGTCGCCGGGGTGCGCGGCTCGTCGCGCAGGATGCCCTTCGGCAGGCCGGTGGTGCCGGAGGACATGATGATGATCCGGCCCTGCTTCGGCTTGAACGGCAGCTCCGCGGAGCCGCCCTCGGCGACCAGGTCCTCCATGACCTCGGCGCCGGCGGGGACGGCGGAGCGGTCGGAGCGGTCCTCCAGGTGGGAGACGATGACGCGGCAGCCGTGGAGGTTCTCCGGCAGCTGGCCCAGGAACTCCTCGTCGATGAAGAGGAACCTCATGTCGTTCTGCTTGATGAGGCCCTCGATCTGGGCCGGGGAGGCGCCGGTGTTCATCAGCATGATCTCGGCGCCGATGAGGCCCTTGACGGCCATCGGCTCGACGATGCCGCGGCCGTTGCGCGCCATGACGCCGAACGCGGTCTTCGACTCCATGCCGCGGTCCATCATGGCCTTGGCCAGCGACACGATCTCGTCGCGCAGCTCGGTGTAGGTCAGCTCGCCGTACTCGTCGACCAGGGCGAGGCGGTTCGGGTAGCGGTAGGCGCTCATGTGGATGAGGCCGCAGACGGCGAAGCGCCACCGGACCAGGTACTTGAGCATGGTCGGCACCTGGTGCGGCTTCATGTGCAGGGAGCCCGACTTCAGCAGCGGCTTCATGGACCGCGCCGCGGCCTTCAGCTGGAAGCCCAGCGAATTGACGGGCGTGACGTTGGTTTCCGCCTTCATGGGTCGTTGTCCTCCGAATGTGGTTCGTTCTCCGCTGGCGCGCGGCCGGCGTCAGGTCTCGTTACCGTAACTTCTTTTGTTGAAGAACGTCAAAGCAGGTGCGGGGGCGCCGGCTCCGGAGCGCGCTCCGGGCCGTTGTCACGTCCCTGACCTGCGAAGGTCGTTCATTTGTCGCCGACGCCGGGCCGACGCGGTCCGCGTCCCGGGTGACGGCCGCTACATCGGCGGCCCGCCCCGGAATGTTACGGCCCGGTCACGAAGTCGTCCTGCGGGGGATGTCCCGCGGCGGCTTCGGCCGGGCCCCGGATGGTATCCGTGTGACCGTAGGGACGGATGGTAACAGCGGTCCCAACCGTTCGCGAAAGAAAACCGAATGAATGACAAGAACCCGCACCCGTAGGGGGGTGCGGGCTCCCGCCTCCCGCCGGCGCCCGGGGCGCCGCGCGGGGGCCGTCGTCGCGCGATGCGCGGCGACGGCGGAGGCGGCCGCCGCGGCGGCTACGCCTCCAGCGGGTCGACGCCGGCGTCGTTCAGCAGCGGCACGTCGACGAGCGACTGCGGGATGGCGAACGCGTCGACGAGGACGCCGGACCACGGGCCCAGCGAGTCGACCAGGTCGTTCAGCGCGGCGCGGACGGACTTCGTGCGGCCGCCCGTCAGCACGTTCTGCTCCTGGAACCAGCCCGAGTGCTCGTTGATGGTCGACAGCGCGAAGACGTTGCGGACCTGGGTGAACACGTCGCGGGCCGGGCCCTTCGGCAGCTCCTGCTCGGCCTGGACCATCGCCTCCATGAGCATCGCGTCGATGCGCGCCCAGCCGCAGGCGATGAGGTGGTCCTGGGCGCCGTCGACGATCTCGACGGCCTCCTCGATCTCGGCCTTCTTCGCCTGGCGCAGGCGGCCCGCCAGCGAGCGCAGCAGCGACTGCTCGCGGTCCTCCAGCAGCTTCAGCTGGTAGCCGGCGTCGAACAGGGACTCCTCGTCGCGGTCGGTGACGCGGTCCAGCAGCGCCTGCACGGCCTTCGGCACCGGGGTGCGGCGGCGGAAGATGTCGCCGACGTTCTCCACGCCGAAGCGCAGCATGTCCATCGGGTCCATGTCGGACAGGCCGCGGGCGTAGGCGGTGATGAGCTCCTTGCCCACCATCTGGATGAGGACCTTGTTGTCGCCCTCGAAGGTGGTGAAGACGTCGGAGTCGGCCTTGAACGTCGTCAGCAGGTTCTCCGACATGTAGCCGGCGCCGCCGCAGGCCTCGCGGCACTCCTGGATGGTGTCGGTGGCGTGGGCGGTGGCGGCGACCTTCACGGCGGCGGCGCGGGACTCCATCTCCCGCTGCTTCCACTGCTGCTCCTCGGTCGGGTTCGCGATGTCCCAGGTGCCGGCGGCGACGGCCGCCTCCTGCTCGTGGATGCGCTCGATGATCTGGTTCTGCAGCAGCGCCAGCGCGTAGCTGCGGGACAGGCGCGGCAGCAGGCGCAGGCGGTGGGCGCGATGGTCGATGAGGCGCTTCTCGTTGCCCGGCACGCCCTCGAACTGGCGGCGGCGCAGGGCGTAGCGCAGCGCGATGGTCAGCGAGGAGCGGGTCGCGGCGCCGGCGGCCGCGCCGACGGAGATGCGGCCGCGGATGAGGGTGCCCAGCATCGTGAAGAAGCGGCGGTTCCGGGAGTCGATCGGGGAGGAGTAGTTGCCCTCCTCGTCGACGTCGCCGAAGCGGTTGAGCAGCGCGGTGCGCGGCACGCGGACGTTGTCGAACAGCAGGGTGCCGTTGTCGACGCCGACGAGGCCGCCCTTGTGGCCGTGGTCGCCGATGGTGACGCCCGGCATCGGGTTGCCGTCGGCGTCGCGGATGGGGACGACGAGGCAGTGCACGCCGTGGCTCTCGCCCGGCTCGCCGTTCTCGTCCGGGGTGTGCAGCTGGGCGAACACGGCGGCCATGCGGCCGTGGCGGGCGGCGTTGCCGATGTAGGTCTTCTGCGCCGACGGCGACGGGGAGTGGACGACGAACTCGCCGGTCTCCCGGTCGTAGGTGGCGGTGGTCTCCAGGTTCTGGACGTCGGAGCCGTGGCCGCGCTCCGTCATGGCGAAGCAGCCGAGCAGGTCGAGGTTGATGATGTCCTTCACCGGGGCGCCGTGCGCCTCCGGGTCGGTGCCCAGGGCGTCGACGGCGCCGCCCCACAGGCCCCACTGGACGCCGGACTTGACCATGACGGACAGGTCGGCGTGGCCGATCATCTCCATGCCGGTCAGCGTGGCGCCGGTCTCGCCGGTGCCGCCGTGGGCGACGGAGAACGCGCCGGCCGGGGTGCCCATGTCGCGGACGCGCTCGAGGCGGCCGATGAGGCGGTCGCGCATCTCCTCCAGCGGCAGGCCGACCTCGGGGCGGAAGTACGGGTCGTCGAGGGCCTCGCGGATGGTCGCGCGGGTGTCGGCCCAGCGGCCGTCGAGCACGCGCTGGAGCTCGGCGGCGATCTCCCGCCCCTCGGCGGCCCCGGCCTCGCGGGGGAGCTTCGGCGGGCGGCCGGAGGCGGTGCGCTCGCGCTCGACGGCGGTGGCGGCGGAATCGGCGGGGCCGCCCGCGCCCGGGACGGCGGCGTCGGTGGCGGCGATGTCGGTGGTGGCGTCGGTGGTGCTGTCGGTGCGGTCCATGTCACGAGCATAGGAAAGATGTGATGCGGGCAACACTAAATTTTTCCCCGGGGGTGATTCGGGGTGCCGCGCCCGGGTGCGCGGCCGGGTCCGTGCGTCGCGTGACGACGGGACCCGCTCGGCCCCGCGCCGCCTCAGCCGCGCGGCGCCTCCGCGCCGGCGAGCAGCGCCGCCAGCCCCGCGTCGTCGGCCGCCGTGCACGTGCCCAGCCAGCGGTCGACGGCGTCGCGCTCCGCCTGCGTCACCCACAGGCGGTACCGGTGCTTCACGGCGGTCTGCCGGGCGACGTAGCGGCAGCGGAACGCGGAGTTCGCCGGCAGCCACGTCGCCGCGTCGCCCGCGCCCTTCGCCTGGTTCGCCGGCCCGTCGGAGGCCAGCAGGTTCAGCGGATCGTTGGCCAGCGCCCTCCGTTCGTCCGGGCCCAGCTGCTGCGCGCCCTTCTGCCAGGAGTCCGCCAGCGCCACGACGTGATCGATCTGCACGTCCGCCGACGTGCCTCGGCCGCGCGTGAACGGGATGTCGCGTCCCGTATAAGGATCGTGCAGCACGCCCGACAGCGCGACGCAGCCGTTCGTCCCCGGCTTCACCTGCACCTCGGCCAGATCCCTGCGCAGGATGTCGTTGCGCGTGTCGCAGCCGTTGCGCCCGTAGGCCACCGGCACGTCGTCCGACCACCGCTGGCCGAACAGATCCCGGTCGTACCCCGTCTTCGGGGCGCGCCCCTTCACCGGCAGCTCCGCCAGCATCCCGCGGAACGCCGCCGCGTGGACGCTGGGCGCCGCCGGATCCGCCGGCGGGGGAGGGGGCGCCGGCGCCGGGGCCCCGGGCGCGCGCTCCGCGCCGGACGGCCACGGCTCGCCGTCCGAGGCGCCGGAGCCGTCCAGCCCCGGCCCCGGATCCCCCAGCGGCGGCAGGGAGTCGTAGAACTCCCGCCCCTTCTCCAGGCCCGCGCGGGCGCGCTCCGAGAGCTCCGCGCCGATGTCCCCGGCCGCCCCCGGGACCGCGCCGTCCCCGGCCGGGCCGCACGCGGCGGCGCCGAGGGCCAGCAGCGCGGCGGCCGCCAGGGCGGCGGGGCGCCGCAGCCGGCGCGCGCGGCGCCGCCCGCCCGCGGCGCGGGAGGGTGCGGGGCCGGTGCTCGGGAACATGCCCCCGAGGATATAACCGCACCCGACACGCCCCTCCGGCGCGCCGCCCGGGCGCCGTCCCAGGCGCCTCCCGGGCGCGATCCCCGCGCCGCCCGGCCGGCGGTCACGGCGCCGCGCGGGTCCCGTCGTCACGCCCCCGCGGAGCGCCCGGAACCGCCGCCACCCCCGGGGGCGACGGCGGGGGACGTGACCCGCGCCACGTGTTTCGGGCGTGTTACATCACCTTTTCGCATACGTTCATAATGACATTATGCAATGTGGCATAGGTCACACTGCTGTCGTGACCTGCGAAAATGAGCCCACCCTGAATTTTCGCGAGCCTCCGGCGCCCTGAAAGGTAATGCACGTCACGCCCAACCGGAACCCCGCCGGACCCCGAGCGCCACGCCACGGCGCCGGGCCCGCCGGGGCGGCCGGAACGAGAGAGAGAAGGGGGCCGCAGCCCATGACCACGCCCATCCGCCAGGGTCTCTACGACCCTGCCAACGAGCACGACGCCTGCGGCGTCGCGTTCGTCGCGGACATGCACGGCCGCGCCAGCCGGAGCATCGTCGACCACGCCATCCGCGCGCTGGTGAACATCGACCACCGCGGCGCAGCCGGCGCCGAGAAGAACACCGGAGACGGAGCGGGCATCCTGCTCCAGGTCCCGGACTCCTTCTACCGCGCCGAGCTGTCCAAGGCCGGAGTGCTGCTGCCCGAGCCCGGCGCCTACGCGACCGGCATCGCCTTCCTCCCCAAGGCCCGCATGGCCACCCTCGACGCCATCCGCGCCGTCGAGGACATCTGCGCCGAGGAGGGCGTCGAGATCATCGCCTGGCGCGACGTGCCGGTCGACCCGTCCTCCCTCGGCGACATGGCCCGCGACGCCATGCCCGTGTTCAAGCAGCTGTTCGTCCGCGCCTCCGACCACGAGGGCAACCAGCTCACGGGCATCGGCCTCGACCGCAAGGTCTGGTTCGTCCGCAAGCGCTGCGAGCGCGAGCTCGGCGACCGCGGCGCCGGCGAGGGCGCCGGCGGCGACACCGTCTACTTCCCGTCCCTGTCGGCGCGCACCATCGTCTACAAGGGCATGCTGACGACGCCGCAGCTGGAGCGCTTCTACCTGGACCTGCAGCGCCCGGAGCTCACCTCCGCGCTCGCCATCGTCCACTCCCGCTTCTCCACGAACACCTTCCCGTCGTGGCCGCTCGCGCACCCGTACCGCATGGTCGCCCACAACGGCGAGATCAACACCGTCCGCGGCAACGAGAACTGGATGGGCGCCCGCGAGTCCCTCATCCGCTCCGAGGAGCTCGGCAACATCGACCGCGTCCTGCCGGTCTGCGACCCCGAGGGCTCCGACACCGCCCGCTTCGACGAGGCGCTCGAGCTCCTCCACCTCGGCGGCCGCTCCCTGCCGCACGCCGTCATGATGATGGTGCCGCAGGCCTGGGAGCACGACGAGTCCCTGGACCCCGAGGTCAAGGCGTTCTACGAGTACCACGCCTGCCTCATGGAGCCGTGGGACGGCCCCGCCGCCATCTGCTTCACCGACGGCACCCTCATCGGCGCCACCCTCGACCGCAACGGCCTGCGCCCGGGCCGCATCTGGGTCACCGACGAGGGCCTCGTCGTCATGGCCTCCGAGGCCGGCGTCCTCGACATCGCCCCGGAGCACGTCGTCCAGCGCACCCGCCTCCGCCCCGGCCGCATGTTCCTCGTGGACACCGCCGCCGGCCGCATCCTCGACGACGAGGAGATCAAGCGGAAGCTCGCCACCGACCACCCGTACTCCGAGTGGGTCGGCAACCAGCTGGTCGACCCCCGCGACATCCCGGAGACCCGCTACCAGTACATGCCGCACGAGCGCGCCGTGCTGCGCCAGCGCGTCTTCGGCATCACCGAGGAGGACGTCGACCTCATCATCCGCCCGATGGCGCTCGACGGCGCCGAGGCGATCGGCTCCATGGGCTCCGACACCCCCATCGCCGCGCTGTCCAACCGCCCGCGGATGCTGTTCGACTCCTTCGCCCAGCGCTTCGCGCAGGTCACCAACCCGCCGCTGGACTCCATCCGCGAGAAGTCCGTCACCAGCCTCTACACCCTCCTGGGCGCCGAGGCCGACGTGCTGAACCCGACGGAGGGCGCCGCCCGCCGCATCCGGCTGGACCACCCCATCCTCGACAACCACGACTTCCTGACGCTGCAGAACTGCGGCGAGCACGAGGGCTACGGCGACTTCCGCTCGGAGACCATCTCCGGCCTCTACCCGGTCGCCCAGGGCGGCCGCGGCCTGCGCAACGCCATCCGCCGCGTCCGCCGCGAGGTCTCCGAGGCCATCGACCGCGGCGCCTCCCTCATCATCCTGTCCGACCGCGAGTCCGACGAGTACAAGGCGCCGATCCCGTCGCTGCTGCTCACCTCCGCGGTCCACCACCACCTGGTGGAGGAGAAGACCCGCTCCCGCGCGTCCCTCATCATCGAGGCCGGCGACGCCCGCGAGGTCCACCACATGGCGATGCTGGTCAGCTTCGGCGCCGACGCCATCAACCCCTACATGGCCTTCGAGACCATCGACGAGCTGCGCATGAAGAACCAGCTCGGCGACCTCACCCTCGACGAGGCCTGCCGCAACTACTGCAAGGCGGCCTCCACCGGCCTGCTGAAGGTCATGTCCAAGATGGGCATCGCCGCCGTGCAGTCCTACCGCGGCGCCCAGCTCGCCGACGTCGTCGGCCTGGCCCAGGACTTCCTGGACGAGTACTTCCCCGGCACCACCTCCCCGCTGGAGGGCATCGGCCTGCCGGAGGTCGCCGAGGACGTCGAGGCCCGCCACCGCAGCGCCTTCCTGCCGCGCCCGGAGGAGCAGGCCCACCGCGACCTCGACCTCGGCGGCGAGTACAAGTGGCGCCGCGAGGGCGAGTACCACCTGTTCAACCCGGAGACCATCTTCAAGCTCCAGCACGCCACCCGCACGGGCCAGTACGCGGTGTTCCGCGACTACACCCGCAAGGTCGACGACCAGACCAAGCGCCTGGCGACGCTGCGCGGCCTGTTCGAGCTGCGCTCCGACCGCGCCCCGGTGCCGCTCGACGAGGTCGAGCCGGTCAGCGAGATCGTCAAGCGCTTCTCGACGGGCGCCATGTCCTACGGCTCCATCTCCGCCGAGGCCCACGAGACCCTCGCCATCGCCATGAACCGCCTCGGCGCCATGTCGAACTCCGGCGAGGGCGGCGAGGACCCGGCCCGCTTCGAGGTCGAGCCCAACGGCGACTGGCGCCGCTCCGCCATCAAGCAGGTGGCCTCCGGCCGCTTCGGCGTCACCAGCCACTACCTGTCCAACTGCACGGACATCCAGATCAAGATGGCGCAGGGCGCGAAGCCCGGCGAGGGCGGCCAGCTGCCGCCGCACAAGGTGTACCCGTGGGTCGCCGAGGTCCGCATCACGACCCCGGGCGTCGGCCTCATCTCCCCGCCGCCGCACCACGACATCTACTCCATCGAGGACCTGGCGCAGCTCATCTTCGACCTGAAGAACGCGAACCCGGGCGCCCGCATCCACGTGAAGCTCGTCTCCGAGCTCGGCGTCGGCACCGTCGCCGCCGGCGTCTCGAAGGCGCACGCCGACGTGGTGCTCATCTCCGGCCACGACGGCGGCACCGGCGCCTCCCCGCTGACGTCGCTGAAGCACGCCGGCGGCCCGTGGGAGCTCGGCCTCGCCGAGACCCAGCAGACCCTGATGCTCAACGGCCTGCGCGACCGCATCCGCGTCCAGTGCGACGGCCAGCTGAAGACCGGCCGCGACGTCATGGTCGCCATGCTGCTCGGCGCCGAGGAGTACGGCTTCGCCACCGCCCCGCTGGTGGTCGAGGGCTGCATCATGATGCGCGTCTGCCACCTGGACACCTGCCCCGTCGGCATCGCCACCCAGAACCCGGAGCTGCGCAAGCGGTACACGGGCCGGGCGGAGCACGTCGTCAACTTCTTCACCTTCATCGCCGAGGAGATCCGCGAGTACCTCGCGGAGCTGGGCTTCCGCAGCATCGACGAGGCCGTCGGCCACGTCGAGTGCCTCCGCCCGCGCGAGGACCTCGACGCGCTGCCGCGCGCCGCGAAGCTCAACCTCGACCGCATCCTCCACGCCGCGAAGTCCCCGTTCTTCCCGGACCAGGACCCGCGCTGCACGAAGGAGCAGGAGCACGGCCTCGAGGGCACCCTCGACAGCACGCTCATCGCGGACACCGCCGACCTCATCCGCTCCGCCGCCCGCGGCGAGACCCCGGAGCCGGTCGCGCTGGACTACCCGATCACCAACGTCGACCGCACCGTCGGCACGCGCCTCGGCCACGAGGTCACCCGCGCCACCGGCGCCGACGGCCTGCCCGACGGCACCATCACGGTCAACCTGACGGGCTCCGCCGGCAACTCCTTCGGCGCCTTCGTCCCGAAGGGCATCGACCTGCGCCTGGAGGGCGACGCCAACGATTTCGTCGGCAAGGGCCTCTCCGGCGGCCGCATCGTCGTCCGCCCGTCGAAGTCCGCCCCGCCGACCGCCGACGTCGCCCGCGACACCATCGCCGGCAACGTCCTCGGCTTCGGCGCCACCTCGGGCGAGATCTTCGTCCGCGGCACCGTCGGCGAGCGCTTCCTCGTCCGCAACTCCGGCTGCACCGCCGTCGTGGAGGGCATCGGCAACCACGGTTGCGAGTACATGACCGGCGGCCGCGCCGTCGTGCTCGGCCCGGTCGGCGAGAACTTCGGCGCCGGCATGTCCGGCGGCATCGCCTACCTGCTGGACGACAAGACGCTGGACAAGAAGGTCAACGCGGGCCTCGTCGACATGATGGAGCCCGCCGCCGACGAAATCGCCTGGCTGGACCAGCTCATCGCCCGCCACCGGGAGCTCACCGGCTCCGACGCGGACGTGACCGCCGACCGCATGGTCAAGGTCATGCCCCGCGACTACGCACGGGTCCTCGACGTCATCGAGCGCGCCGAGGCCACCGACCAGGACGTCAACGACGCGATCATGGAGGCTGTGAACAATGGCTGACCCCAAGGGATTCCTCAAGCACCGTCGCGAGGAGCCGGCGCACCGCCCCGTGCCGCTGCGGCTCATGGACTCGCGCGAGGTCTACGAGACGGCCCGCGAGGGCCTCATCGGCGAGCAGGCGAGCCGCTGCATGGACTGCGGCGTGCCCTTCTGCCACGCCGCCTGCCCGCTGGGCAACATCATCCCGGAGTGGAACGACCTGGTCCGCCAGGAGCGGTGGAAGGAGGCGTTCGACCGCCTCCACGCCACCAACAACTTCCCGGAGTGGACGGGCCGCCTGTGCCCGGCGCCGTGCGAGGGCGGCTGCGTCCTGGCCATCAACGACGACGCGGTGACCATCAAGAACATCGAGCTGGCCATCGCCGAGCGCGGCTTCGAGGAGAACTGGGTGCGACCCATCCCGGCCTCGTTCGACACCGGCCAGTCCGTCGCCGTCGTCGGCTCCGGCCCGGCGGGCCTCGCCGCCGCGCAGCAGCTGACCCGCGCCGGCCACGCCGTCACCGTCTTCGAGCGCGACGACCGCATCGGCGGCCTCATGCGCTACGGCGTGCCGGACTACAAGATGGAGGCCCGCTGGCTGGACCGCCGCCTGGAGCAGATGGAGGCCGAGGGCACCGTCTTCGTCACCGGCGTCTCGCCGAACGCGGCGCAGTTGGCGGAGTTCGACGCGGTCGTCCTGGCCACCGGCGCCCCGGTGCCGCGCGACCTGCCGGTCGACGGCCGCGACCTGGACGGCGTGCACCAGGCGATGGAGTACCTGCCGCAGGAGAACCGCCGCGTCGCCGGCGACTACGGCGGCGAGGGCCGCCCGGAGATCGACGCCCGCGGCAAGAAGGTCGTCGTCATCGGCGGCGGCGACACGGGCATCGACTGCTTCGGCACCGCCCTGCGCCAGGGCGCGGCGTCGGTGACGCAGCTGGACATCCGCCCGCGCGCCCCGAAGTCCCGCGCCGCGTCGACCCCGTGGCCGATGCACCCGCTGAAGTGGCGCGTCGCCACGGCCCACGAGGAGGGCGAGTACGTCGTCGACGGCTCGGAGACCGCCGAGCAGGTGGAGGCCCTGGGCCTGTCCGCCCGCACGGAGGGCGCGACGCTGGGCAACCGCGTGTTCAGCGCGAACACGGTGTCGTTCCACGGCGAGGACGGCCGCGTGACCGGCCTGTCCGCCAACGAGGTCGCCGTCGTCGACGGCCGCCGCGTCCCGGTGGAGGACACGGACTTCGAGCTGGAGGCGGACCTGGTGCTCATCGCGCTGGGCTTCACCGGTGCGGAGCGCGGCGGCCTGGCGCACGAGCTGGGCCTGCGCTTCGACGAGCGCGGCCGCATGGTGCGCGACGGCGACTACCGCGCGCAGACGGGCGCGGCGCCGGATCGCTCCGGCCGCCCGACCGCCGGCTTCGATCGCCCGGTGTTCGTCGCAGGCGACAACGGCCGCGGCGCGTCCCTCATCGTGTGGGCCATCGCAGAGGGCCGCGCGTGCGCGGAGGCCGTCGACCGCCACCTGATGGGCGAGTCGAACCTGCCGCGCGCGGTCGAACCCGAAGACCAGCCGATCGGCGTGTAGCGCGGAGGGCGGGGCGGCGCCGGGCGTGACAATTCGGCGCCGCACCGCCGCCCCCGCCGCGCACCGCGCATCGGCGCGGTACGGGGCGTTCCGGGAAGCCTTCCCGGGACGCCCCGTTTCCGTATACTCGGGCCCATGATCATGACGACCACGCAGTCCGTCCAGGGCCGGGACATCGACCAGTACCTCCGCATCGTGTCGTCCGAGGCGATCTCGGGCGTGAACCTCTTCAAGGACTTCGGCGCGGGCATCCGCAACCTCGTCGGCGGCCGTGCGGGGACGTACGAGCGAGAGCTGGCGAACACGCGCGAGGAGGCGCTGCGCGAGATCTACGAGCGCGCGCAGCAGATGGGCGCCCATGCCGTCGTGGGCGTGGACATCGACTACGAGGTGCTGGGCGCCGACAACGGCATGCTCATGGTGTCCGTGTCGGGCACCGCGGTGACGCTGAAGTAGCTGGCCGCGCTCCGCGCGCGGTGCCCGCACTCCGCGTGGCGGCGTCCCCCGTCCGCGCCGGGTCGCCGGCGCGCGCGGGGGTTCGCGCATGCGCGGGGTGCGCGTTCGCGTGACGACGGGACCCGCGCGGCATCGTGCCGTCGTTCGCGTGACGACGGTCCCCGCCCGGCGCCCGTCACCACCAGTAGACGGGGTACTCCAGCCGGCGGGAGCGGACGGCGGCCCAGCCGCAGGCGACGACGAGGACGGCGCCGGCGCCGACCATGAGGAGGTCGTGGAGCGGGGCGGCCGTCGGCAGCCACACCAGGGACAGCGCGGTGGCGGTGGCGGGGGAGTGGGCGCACCGCAGCGCGAGCATGAGCCCGAACGTCAGGGCGGCGGCGACGCCCCCGGCGGTGAGCGATCCGGGCCAGGCGAGCGACAGCGCCCAGCCGACCCCGAAGCCGATGAGGTGGCCGAGCACGACGTTGCGCGGCTGCGACAGGGGCAGTTCGGGGGCGCCGACGATGAGGGCCATCGACGCGCCGAGGGAGGGGATGAGCAGGTGGTCGGCGGAGGTGTCGGCGAGCAGGCCGATGAGGGCGAGGCCCGCGGCCAGGAGCGACGTCGCGGCGAGGATGTGGCGGACCGGCGGCCGCTCCGGCGCGCGGGAGCGCAGGGGCCGGGCGAAGCCGGCGAGGCCGCGGCCGATTCCGCGCAGCGACGGAACCCCGCGCATCCCGCCGGGCGCGTGGGTGCGGCCGGGGGCGGCGTCGGCGGAGGGCTGCGCGGTCATCGGTGATTCTCCTTCGTGGTTCCGGGCGAGGCTACGCCCGTTCGCCGGGCGGCGGCGGGCCGGGGGCGGCCCGGGGGCGGCCCGGGGGAGGGGCCGGCGCCGGACGGCTGCGGGGTCGGTCGGGCGGGGCCGGTGCGGCGGCGACCGCGAGGGGGTCGGCGTGCAGGGCGTCGAGCGCGACGGCCGCGGCGGCGTCGCGGGTGATGCGGCCGCGGGCGCGGGAGACGCGGACGTCGCGGCGCACCGGGGAGTGGCGGTGCAGGGCCGCGGCGACGTGCCGCAGGGCGCCCGGGTCGTCGGTGAACGCGGCCCCGGCGAGGATGACGCGGCCGGGATCGACCACGTCGGCGACCAGCGCGACGGCGCGGCCGAGGGGCCCGCGCACCCGGGTCTCGTGGAGGACCAGCCCCGCCGGCGAGCCGGGCAGGCTCAGGCGGGGGATCGGGCGGCGGGGCATGCGCACATGGTCATATAGACAGAGCTGTCTGTCAACTGGCGGGCGGAGGCCCGCACCCGCCGCCGTGCGGGCCGCGCCGGCCGCGCGGGATCGCCCCGCCCGGTCCGCGGCGGGGTGTGGGACACTGTCCCCATGGCATATGACGTGGCGATCCGGGACGACGAGATCCGGCTGGGGCAGTTCGTGAAGCTCGCGAACCTGGCCGAGACCGGCGGGCTGGCGAAGGAGCTCATCGCCGAGGGGCAGGTGACGGTCAACGGCGAGACGGAGACCCGCCGCGGCCGGCAGCTGCGGCCGGGCGACGTCGTCGGCCTCGCCGGCGTGGAGGCGCGCGTCGCCGCCGCGGACGAGGCGGAGGACGACTACTTCGACGAGGCGACCGCCGACGACGACTTCGACTACGAGAAGTGGAGGAACATGTAATGCCCGCCTTCCCCGCGGAATTCGGCATGCCGGTGCGCGTCGACCTGGAGTCGTCGGCGCCGCGGACGTCCGAGCGGTTCCTGCGCTCGGTCCTGGGCTGGCGCTTCGCCGGCGAGGGCGAGCGCGGCCGCGTCGCGCTGCTGCAGGGCATGCCCCTGGCGGCGGTGCAGCCCGCCGGCGACGGCGGCTCCCAGTGGCGCGTGTCCTTCCACGTCGACGACGTCGCCGGGGCGGTCGACCGCGCCCGGGAGCTCGGCGCGGAGGTCGCGCAGGAGCCGGTGACGCTTCCCGACGGCGCCGCCATGGCCATCGTCGCCGACCCGGGCGGCGCCCTGGTGGGGCTGCTCGGCCCGGCCGACGGACCGCGCCTCTACGTCGCCGGCGAGCCCGGCGCCCCCGTCTGGTTCGAGCTCATCGCCGGCCCCGGCGCCGACTTCGACGAGGTCGTGCGGTTCTACCACGAGCTATTCGGCTGGGAGATCGTCGTCCACGCCCGCGACGGCGGAGGCGGCTACGCCGTCGCCGTGGAGGAGGACGCCGCGTTCGCGGGCATCGCCGCGGGCGCCGGCGCCGCGGGCGAGGGCGCCGGCCGCGACTGGGCCGGCTGGCTCGCCTACCTGGGCGTCGAGGACCTGGCCGGCGCGGTGCGGAAGGCCGCCGACGCCGGCGGCGAGGTCATCGTCGAGCCGCAGCTGACGGACTTCGGCCCGTTGGCCACGGTCGCCGACCCCGCCGGCGCGGTGACCGTGCTGTGCGAGGTCCCGCCGCCGCCGGTGGAGGAGATCCACGAGTCCGACCCGCTGGAGGGCATCGACCTCTCGGAGTTCGGCTTCGGCCCGAAGGGCTGACGCCCGGGCCACCCCGCGCCCCCGCGCACGACGGCGCCCCGCGGCCATCCAGGTCGCGGGGCGCCGTCATGCGTCCGCGCCGCGGCTCAGCCCAGCCGGTTCGCGACCGCCCGCAGCACGGTCTCCGTGGTGCCGTGGCCGCCGAGGTCCGGCGTCAGCTCCGCCGGGTCGCCGTCGCGCAGCATCTCGCCGACCGCGGTGCGCAGCCGCGTGGCCGCGTCGACGTCGCCGACGTGGGTCCCGCACATCGCCGCCGACAGCAGGAACGCCGTCGGGTTGGCGATGCCGCGGCCGGCGATGTCCGGCGCCGAGCCGTGGACGGGCTCGAACATGGCGGGGCCGTCGCCGTGGTTGGCGGACGGGGTGACGCCCATGCCGCCGCCGAGGCCCGCGCCGAGGTCGGAGAGGATGTCGCCGATGAGGTTCTCCGCCGCCACGACGTCCAGCGACTCCGGGTCGGCGGCCATGCGCATGGCGACGGCGTCGGCGTTGCCCATGACGAAGTCGACGTCGTCGAACTCCGCGGCGGCCGCCTCCATCGCCGCCCGCACGATCTCGCCGGTGGCCTGCATGATGTTCGGCTTGTCGGCGACGGTGACGTGGCCGCGGGAGCGGCGCGCCAGCCGGCCGCAGGTGCGCAGGAGGCGCCGCCACGCGAAGCCCGTCGTCACGCGCAGCGCGACGGCGACGTCGGACGGGTCGGACTGGCGGACGGTGGGGTCGTCGCCGATGACGTCGCGCAGGTCGCCGAGATGCCCCGCGTCGAGGTCGTGGACGTAGGTGCCCTCGGTGTTCTCGCGGACGACGGTGACGTCGACGCGCCCCGTCGGGTCGACGGTCGGGCGGACGTTGGCGTACAGGTCCAGCTCGCGGCGCAGCTGCACGACGGGGGAGCGGTACTGCAGGCCCTTCCCCTGCAGGGAGGGCACGAGCTCCAGCTCCGCCTCGCGGGCGGGCTTGGAGGTGATGGCGCCGACGAGCAGCGCGTCGGAGGCCCGCGCGAGCTCCCACGACTCGGGCGGGACGGCGTCGCCGCCGGAGCACCAGCAGTCCCAGCCGATGCGGCCCTCCGTGATCTCCCACCCCGGGAACAGCTCGCGGAGCAGGGGCAGGGAGCCGTAGGCGACCTCCTGGCCGATGCCGTTGCCGGGGAACAGGGCGATGCGGGGGGCGGCGTTCGTCTCGCTCATGCCCCCGATGCTAGGGGCGCCCGCCCGGTCGCCGCCCGGCCGGCGTCCCCGCCCGGCCCCGGACGGGGGCGGGAGGGCGCGGGGTCGCCGTCGTCACGCATCACCCGCGTTGCGCATGCCGCGTGACGACGGCGACCGCCCGCGGCCCGGGCGTCACCAGATGGCGACGCGGTCGGCGGGGTCGCGCCACATGCCGTCGCCCGGCTCCACGCCGAACGCGGCGTGGAACTCGTCGATGTTGGAGGCGGTCTCGTTGCAGCGGAACTCCGCCGGCGAGTGCGGGTCGACGGCCAGCAGCTGCGCCGCCGCCTCCGGGCGGATGGCCAGGCGCCACGCCGTCGCCCACGACAGGAACAGGTCCCGGTAGGCCTCCGGCACGTCCTCCTCGCCGTGGTCGGCGAGCCACAGGCGGTAGGCGGCGACGGTGATGCCCAGGCCGCCGAGGTCGCCGATGTTCTCGCCGAGGGTGAAGCGCCCGTTGACGCCCGCATCGGTCCTCCCGGCCTCGCGCAGCACCGACGGCACGAGGCCCTCGTACTGGTCGACCAGCTTCGCGGTGAGGCCCTCGAACGCCGCCCGGTCCTCGTCGGTCCACCACTGGCGCAGGTCGCCGTGGCCGTCGTACTGCGAGCCCTGGTCATCGAAGCCGTGGCCGATCTCGTGGCCGATGACCGCGCCGATCGCGCCGAAGTTCGCCGCCGCGCCGCCGTCCGGGTCGAAGAACGGCGGCTGCAGGATGGCGGCGGGGAAGCAGATGTCGTTGAAGACGGGGTTGTAGTACGCGTTCACCGTCTGCGGGGTCATGTGCCATTCGCCGGCGTCGGCCGGCGCGCCGAGCTTGCCGACCTCGTGGTCGTGGTTGAACGCCGCCGTCGCACGCGCGTTGGCCAGCAGATCGTCGCCGACCTCCAGCGCCGAGTAGTCGCGCCACTCGTCCGGGTAGCCGATCTTCGGGGTGAACATGCCGAGCTTCTCCAGCGCCCGTTCCCGCGTCTCCTCTGTCATCCAGCCCAGGGCGCCGATGCGCTCCCGGTAGGCGCGGATGAGGTAGTCCACCAGCTCCTCCATCCGGGCCTTGTGCTCCGGCGGGAAGTGGCGCTCCACGTAGCGGCGGCCGACGTCCATGCCGACGGCGCCCTCGACGAACGCGACGCCCCGCTTCCACCGGTCGCGCAGCGACTCCACGCCGGTGAGGGTGCGGCCGTAGAACTCGAAGTCGGACTGGACGAACGCGTCCGGCAGCAGGCCCGCGCGGGCGTGCAGCACGCGCCACAGCGCCCACAGGCGCAGGTCCTCCAGGTCCGCGTCGTTCCACAGCTGCGCCCAGTGCTCCAGGTAGGACGGCTGGTTGACGTTGATGCGCCCGGCGGCCTCCGCCTCCACGCCCATCTCCGCGAACCAGCGGGCCCACGGGAAGCCGGACGGCAGGTCGGCGACGGCGGTCGGGTTGGTGGTCTTCAGCGCGTCGCGGCTGGCGACGACGTCCCAGTGGCCCGCCGCGATGCGGGTCTCCAGGTCGACGACCCGGCGGGCGGCGTCGGCGACGTCGCCCAGGTCGAAGGCGTCCGCGATGTCGGAGCCGGCGAAGTCGTTCGCCGCCACCGTCGCGTCCTCGAACACGGCGAACATGTCCGCCACGTGCTCCCGGTAGGCGGCCAGCGTCTCCGCGTGGCCCTCCTCCCGGTAGTACGCCTCGTTCGGCAGGCCCAGGCCGGACTGCAGGAGGTAGAGCACCGCGTCCGGGCCGTCCGGGCCCTTCTCGACGAAGAACCCGGCCGGGCCCGTCACGCCCGTCCGGTCGAGGCGGCCGAGCGCCAGGGCCAGCGCGTCGCGGTCCTCCGCCGCGGCGACGTCCGCCAGGTCCGGGGCGAGCGCGTCGACGCCGGCGGCCTCCACCGCCGCCTCGTCCATGAAGGACGCGTACAGGCGGCCGATGCGGCTGCCCGGATCCTCCTCCGCGATGTCGGCGATGAGGTCGCGGACGTCCTCCTCCGCCCGGTCGCGCAGGGCGTGGAAGGCGCCGTCCATCGGGCGGTCGGACGGGATCTCGTGGGAGTCGATCCACTCCCCGTTGACGTGGCGGTACAGGTCCTCGGCGGGCGACGGGGCCGGCTGCGCGGCGGCCGGCCGGGCGGAGTCGTCGTGGGCTGGGTTCCGGGCGTCGTTCATGGGCCACAGTGTAGGGACGGACCCGACACGGCGCGGGGCGCCCGCCTCCGCCCCCGGGCGCGCGCCCGGCCTCGCCGGCGGCCGCGCCCGTCCGCGGTCCGCCCCTCCCGCGTTCGCGGCCGTCCGAGCCCCGCCCCGCCCGCGCTCCTCCCGCGGTCCGCCGGCGGATGCGCCGCCGCCCGCATGCCCGATCGGGCACTGCGGGGGTGGAATCGCGGGGGTAGATGGTGAGGGATCGTCACGTCCGCGTCTCCGCTGGCAGAATCGGCGTTCATGACCGATGCGGATACCCGGGCGGGATGGCGGCCTGTCGCCGTCGTCGTCCTGCTGGCCGCGCTCGCGGCCCTCATCCCCCATGCGGTGGCCGCGGCCACCGGCGGCGGCGACGCCGTCCACGAGACCACCTCCACCGTCGCCCTCGGCGGCGACAACTCGTCGTGGACCGCGTCGTATCCGGCGCGCCCCGAGGGCGCGCAGTGCGACCGCGTGTCGTCCGCGACCATCGGCGCCCGCGAGTTCCGCTGCAAGGACACGGGCGTGACCGTCACGACGATGGGCAAGTCCGGCGTCGCCGACCCGGCCGGGCAGGGCGGGGAGGGGCAGCCGGCCGACGCCGAGGCCGTCGCCGTCATCCTGTCCGGCCCCGAGAAGGGGATCGCCGCGGAGGCCGACCACCTCCTGTCCACCGTCAAGGCCGACCCGAAGGAGGAGGGCCGATGAGCTCCGCCACCGTCGTCCGGGAGCCCGCCGTCACCCCGGCGCAGCCGTCCCGGACCAACGTCCTCGCCCTCGTCCTCGTCGTCGCCGCGACGCTCGTGGGCCTGGGCTTCTCCGCCATCACGTTCCTGCCGATGATCCGCCTGACCCCGATGGCGGTCCTCGGCGGCGTGGCCATCACCGCCGCGGTCACCGCGATCGTGTGGTTCCTCATGACCCGCTCCGTGCTGTGGACCCCTATGGGGTGGCGGCCGATCGTGCCGTTCCTGTGGGGCGGCTTCGCCTCCATGACGATGGTGCTGGCCGCGGGCGACGCGACCACCGCCGCCGTCGCGAACCTCGGCTGGGCCGACGCGGAGTACGCGTTCGGCGGCGCGTGGCCGGAGGAGGTCGGCAAGCTCGCCGGCGTCGCGCTCATCCTGCTGGTGTTCGGCGCCCGCTGGCACCGCCCGTGGGACGGCCTGCTGTGCGGCATCCTCGTCGGCCTCGGCTTCGAGCTGGTGGAGACGGTGCAGTACGCCGCCGTCGGCGCCGTCGACGACCCGAACTCCGACCTCGCCGGCTTCCTGGGCACGTGGCTCGCCCGCGGCGTCGCGTTCCCGGGCCTGCACGTGTTCTTCACGGGCCTGGCCGGCTGGGCGCTGGGCATGGCGATGCTCGCGCAGGGCTGGACGCGCGGCCGCCGCATCGGCGTCGCCGCCGCGGGCTTCGTCACCGCCTTCGTCATCCACTTCCCGTGGAACTACGAGTGGTCCGACGCCGCCGGCGTCATCGTCCACGTCGTCCTGTGGGTGCTGGCCGCCGGCCTGCTCGCCTGGGCGTGGGTGCGCACCGCGCGCCTCGTGCGCGCCGCCCGCGAGGCGGAGGCCCCCGCCTCCGCGTGACCCCGTCCGCTCCGGCGCCCCGCGTCCCGTCCCCGGGATGCGGGGCGCTTCCGCGTGCCGGGCGCGTGCGCTGCGCCGACGTGACGACTGTTGCTCGTGTGAAAAGTGTGACTAATGGGGCTGGAGATGTATGGTTGTCGGCATGTCCCGACGCGCAGCACGACACCGGACCGGCATCGCGGCCGCCGCCACCGCCATGACCCTGGCGTTCACCGGCATGGCCGTCCCCGCCCAGGCGTTCACCGCCACCTCCCCCGACGGCATCGACGTCTCCAAGTGGCAGCACACCCCGTCGACCGGCATCGACTGGGAGACCGTGGCCGACGCGGGCACGAAGTTCGCCATCATCAAGGCGACCGACGGCCACGCGCCCCTGTCGAAGCACTTCGAGGAGGACTCGAAGGGCGCCCACGAGGCGGGCCTCATCATCGGCGCGTACCACTACGGCCGCCCGACCAAGGACCCCGTCAAGCAGGCCGACGAGTTCGTGAAGGCCCTGGAGCTGCAGCCCGAGGGCGCCGCGAAGCTGCCCCCGGTGCTCGACATGGAGGTCGACGAGGGCCTGTCCGCGGAGAAGGTCTCCGACTGGGCGCAGAAGTTCCTCGACCGCGTCGAGGAGAAGACCGGCGAGAAGCCGATGATCTACACCTACCGCTGGTTCTGGCGGCAGCAGATGGCGAACACGGAGAAGTTCGCCGACTACCCGCTGTGGCTCGCCGCCTACCAGGACACCCCGCCGACCGACATCCCCGGCGGCTGGGACGAGGTCTCCGTCTGGCAGCGCTCCGGCTCCGGCCGCGTCGACGGCATCATCACCCCGGTCGACCTCAACACCTTCAACGGCTCCCAGGCCGACCTCGAGGCCTTCGCCAAGGGCGACTCCGACGCCGCCGGCCGCGACTCCGGCGCGGGCCGCATCCCGGGCGCCGGCCGCGGCGGCGACGGCGCCGGCCAGCTGCCCGGCTCCTTCGACCCGTCCCAGCTGGACCCGGCCGACGAGGGCCGCCCGGTGCCGAACGACCCGGTGACCGTCGTCGACGGCGACGGCGACTCCGGCACCACCAACGACGCCGGCCGCGTCGACACGCCCGAGGGCGTCGACGAGCCCGACACGATCGGCGGCTCCCCGGTGGTCTCCGACTCCCTGCTGGAGCTCATCCTCTCCCTCATCGAGGGCTCCCTGTCCGCCTCCGCCCCGGCCGACGCCGCCGCGGAGGCCGGCCGCGACGCCGCCGGCGAGACCGCCGACGCCGGCCGCACCGAGGGCCTCGCCCACGGCCAGTCCCAGCTGCTCGCCGCCGTGCTCGGCGACGTCGTCCGCACCGAGACGATGGCCCAGCATGGCCCGGCGCCCGTCCGCGAGCTCTCCGCCCGCGACGTCGCCGAGCTCATCGCGACGCTCGAGGACATGGCGGCCGCCGCCTCCGGCTCCTCCGTCGACGGCGAGGATGCGGTGCCGGTGACGCTCTCCGACGTCATCGCCGCCCTCAACTCCGTCGGCCGCTAGACGGCCGGCGACCGGCCCCGGCGCGCCGCCGGGGCCCGCGCATGCGGAGGGGAAGCCGCATGCGCGCGAACGGGCCCGCCCCCGGACGACGCCCGCGCGCGCCGCGCGCGGACCGGGGACGACGACGGGGCCCGGCCGCGGCGGGGAAGCCGCGGCCGGGCCCCGTCGTCACGCGAACACGCGGATCACGGCGCCCACTTCGACCCCGGCGGCCGCCACGCCGCCAGCGCCGGCAGCAGATCCGCCGGATCCTCCACGACCACCAGCGAATCCACGTGGCGCGCCTGGATGAACCCGTCGTCCGACAGCCGCCGCAGCAGCGCCGTCAGCGGATCCCAGAAGCCCGCCGGGCCCACCAGCGCCACCGGCTGCTGGTGGATGCCGATGTGCTGGCGCGTCCACACCTCGAAGAACTCCTCCAGCGTCCCGCCGCCGCCCGGCAGCGCCACGAACGCGTCGCCCAGCGCGTACATGCGGTCCTTGCGCTGCGGCATCGTGTCCACGCGCTCGAAGCGCGTCAGCCCCGGATGCGCCATCTCCTTGTCGACGAGCAGGCCCGGCATCACGCCGACGACCTCCCCGCCCGCGGCCAGCGCCGCATCCGCCGACGCGCCCATCAGGCCCGTCGACGCGCCGCCGTAGACCAGCGTCACACGCTCCCGCGCCAGCTCCCGGCCCAGCGCCTCCGCGCACTCCCGCCACGCCGGATCGGCGCCCTCGACGGAACCCGCGAAGACGGTGACGGAGCGGATCGCCCGCGGCTCGTGGCCGGGCAGGACGCGGGCGGGGGAGGCGGCCGGGGAGGCCGCGGGGGAGGGGTTGCCGGCCGCCGCGCGCTCCCGGTCCTCCCGGCGCAGCCGCGCCAGCGTCCGGTTCTCCAGCATCGGCGCCAGCCGTCCCGTCGGCGCCCACGGATCCACCCAGCGCAGCTCCTCCAGCTCCGCATGCGGGCGGATCGCCGCGGCGGTCCCGTCGTCAAGCATCTTTTTCAGGAGGAAGTGGTGGCCCGTCACCCGGCGGCCCGGCTCGTTCGCCGCCGCATCGGACACCGTCCCCCACTCCGCGACGTCGCCCGGGGCCAGCTCCAGGCCCAGCTCCTCGCGCACCTCGCGCAGCACCGTCGCCAGGGGCCGCTCGCCCGGCTCCGGTTTGCCGCCCGGCAGCATGAACCGCCCCGTGCCCCGCTTGCGCACCGCCAGCACGCGGCCGTCCGCGCGGCGGACGACGCACGCGGCGACGACGATCGGCGCGGCCCCGCTCGACGGATCCCGCTCGGTATCGGACATGGCCCCGGCTCTCCTCCCGGTCGCTGACACGACGACGGGCCCCGGACCTCGTGGAAGGTCCGGGGCCCGGGGCCCATGCTACGGGCGGCCGGCGGGGGCCGGTCGCGCCGCGCCGCGGGCTACGGCTCGGTGACGATCATCTTGCCGGGGCTCCACCAGCCGGAGCGGGTGACCGTGCGGACGACGATCTCCGCGTCATCCGGCGCGACGCCCTCCTCGTTCTCGCGCGGCACCAGGCGGCTCACCGAACCCCAGTCGCGCTTCCAGTCCCAGCGCTGGTACGCGGGCACCGGCACCTCGTGCGTGATCGCCTCGGACCAGCCCAGCGGGCCGCCGCCGACGTCGTTCTGCCACGTGTTCGGGCCCTGCACCGTCAGCGGGTGATCCGCCATGATGCGGTACTCCGGCGTCTCCGCGACGCCGCCCCAGTGGTCGAACGGGCGCTGGCACGGGAACTGCAGGCCGACCGGCCAGTCCAGCAGCGTCGGCACCGACTCCGGGATGGTCTCCGCGAGGGTCGCCATCTCCGGGATGCGGGGCGGGGTGATGACGACGTACTCGTCGCCCGCCAGGTTGTTGTCCTCCGTGACGATGCGGACCGTCTCCGCCTCGTCCGGCACCTGGTCCATCGGGAAGCGCAGGTTGCGCCACACCGGCTGCGGGCCGACGTCGTACGGCTCCGCGGTGCCGATGACCTGGTAGCCCTCCGGGGTGTTGCGGCCGAACTCCAGCATGACCACCTGGCCCGGCTGGAACACGCCGTTGATGTCGTGGTGGGCGATGCGGCCCGCGGCGGTGATGACCAGCAGCGGCTTGTCCTCGGACTCCGCCGGCAGCTCGTACCAGTCGGTGACGACCTTGGACGGCTGCTGCGCCTCCTCGCGCCAGGAGCCCAGCACCGGGACCTTCTTCGGGTCCAGGCCGAACGGCAGGCGGGCGGTGGAGCCGTTGGCGTTCTCGTTGCGCGCCCGCTCCTCGTTCTCGCCCGACGCGAAGCCGCCCTCGGTGCCCGCGTTCTGGTCGGAGACCATGCGGTTCGACTCGATCTGCTCCTCGTCGGTGCCCGGGGCGCCCTCGTCCGCCCACACCGGGTCGGCGGTCATCGACTCCGGCAGGCCGTCCGGGGTGAAGCCCGTCGCCTCGTCGCGCGGGTTGAGCGAGCGGCCCAGGTCGCCGCCCTCCGGCCGCAGGTACCCGGCGTTCGGGTCCTTCTCCATCAGCACGTCCTGCGCCAGCTGGCAGGTCTCGCCCTTCAGGGAGCGGATGTTGCCCATGCCGACGGAGTACGCCGGCGCCTGGTCGACGACGGCCTTGCCCAGGCTGGCCATGGAGAACGCGACGATGAGGAACGTCGCCACCGCGAACGGCGACGCCGCGATGGAGCCGACGCGCAGGCGGCGCGCCAGCGTCGACGGGCGGCGCTTCCGGCGGTACTCGTCGACGAACGTCAGCACCGCGCCGAGGCCCAGCACGGCCAGGGCGATGAACAGCACCAGGTTGCCGAACTCGAAGCCGCGGAACTGCGGGGTCTTGTCGAACCACGGCACGCCGTAGGCCGACACGTACCACCAGCCGTTGATGGTCATCAGGCAGTAGCTGAGCAGGAAGATCATCGTGCCCGCGAACAGCACCTGGTTGCGGCGGGAGCCGACGGCCCAGTGGCTGACCGCCATGGCCGCCAGGGCGGCCAGCGCCGCGGCGATGCCGGCGTACACGCCGAAGTGGTGGGTCCACTTCGTCGGCGTGAACGTCATGAAGAACATCGTGCCCAGGAAGATGAAGACCAGGCGCGTCGCCGGGGCCGCCAGGGCGCCCGGCACCGTGCGGTGGCGCAGCAGCGCGGCGATGGTGATGCCCAGCGCGACGAGCGCCATGACGACGGCGAAGCGGCGGGTGATGGAGCCGTCGACCGTCTGGATCATCAGGAAGTACCAGCGGATCGGCTCCTGGTACCAGCCGTTGTTCGGGCCGATGACGCCGCGGACGCGGACCGCCTCCAGCACCGACGCCAGCGTCTGGTTGCCGAACACGCCGATGAGGATCATCGTGCCGGCCGCCAGGAACGGGGCGATCTGCATGACCGGCGCCGCCCAGCCGCCGCCGAGCGCGCGGTGGCGCTGGACGACGATGCGGATGAGGGCCGGCAGGCCCGCCAGCAGCGCGGCGACGGCCATGAGGCCCGTCGGGCCGGAGCCCAGCGACAGCGTCGCGATGATGACGCCGATGGCGGCGGGCAGCAGGCGGCGCGTGTAGATGGCGCGCTCGATGAACACCCACGTCAGCAGGGCGCCCAGGGCGATGGCCGGCTCCGGGCGCAGGCCGTTGTTGTACGGCAGCCAGAAGGCCAGCAGGACGCCGGCGGCGGACCAGTAGGCCACGCGGCGGCCCGCGATGCCCTTGCCCAGGCGCGGGATGACCAGGCGGGAGATGACGAACCAGGCGGCCAGCGCCGCGATCGTCGCGGGCAGGCGCACCCACACCGACGTCGACGACACGTGCGTCATCAGCGCCAGCAGGTCGTAGTACGGCCAGCCGAACGGCGACTCGGGCACGCCGAACCAGCGGTAGTAGTTCGCCATGTAGCCCGCGTGGTCCGCGGCGCGCGCCATGGTCAGGATGTAGCCGTCGTCGGAGGTGTTGGCGCCGAAGAAGTGCCAGTACACGAGGACGAGCGCGACGACGCCGTCGAGGGCGGTCGGCTTCCACCAGCCGCGGCGCATCCACCGCAGGCGGTGGGAGCCGTCGACCCGGTCGATGCGCGACAGGGCCCACAGGGACGCGACCATCAGCACGACGCCCGCGCCCATCACCAGCATCTTCACCGTGGTCGGCGAGGAGGTGTAGCGCGAGTCGATCTGCATCTGGACGTCGAGGCCGGCGGCCTGCGCGGCCGCGGCGTCGGAGCCCGACGGCAGGTCGGTGTACACGCCGGTGACCTGCGGGCGGGCGTCGTAGTCGACGACGGTGCGGATGGGCTTGCCCTCGGAGTCGACGGCGCCCGGCACCTCCACGGTCGTGGTGTCGGCGTCGGAGCGGATGATCACCATGCCGCCGCGGTTGGCCTCCAGCTCCTCGGCGCTCAGCGACAGCAGGACGCGGTCGCTGCTGATGACGGACAGGCCGGTGTCGCGGGTGAGAACCTGCAGGCCGTTGGAGGTGGCGTTCTCCGCCGACGGCGGCATCGTGCCGACGAGAACGCCCTTGCCCTCCGGCAGCTGCTCCGACAGGGAGATCGGGACGTCGATCTCCAGCTCCGTCGGCGCGTACGCCACCAGCGGGGCGTCGACGGAGTTCATGGAGCCGCGCTGCGGCCACGACAGCGACGTCTGCGACTGGTCGACCGGCATGAACGGCGTCAGGACGAACAGCAGGAAGCCCAGGACGCCGCCGACGATCGCGGTCCACGTCACCGCCTTCGACGGCTTCGGGCCGTCCAGGGCGGGCCGCGCCACGCGGTCGGTCTCGACGGCGCCGGCCTCGATCGCGTCCTCCGGGCGGATGACGCTCTCGGTCACCGTGAGGGTGCCGTCCTCCTCCCGCACGTCGGTGTCGACGGTCTCCGGGTCGCCCGGGGCGGCGCGGTGCCGTCCCCCGGGAACGCCGCCGGGCCGGCCGCCGGTCCGCGCGCCGGGGTCTCCGGGGCGGGCGGAGGACCGCCGCCGCGGCCGGCGTGCACCGTCGTCGGGATGGTCGTCGGGTGCCTGTCGTTCGTCTGTCACGCCAGACGATTCTACGGCACGGGAAAACTATCGCCGGACCAGGACGGCGAACGGGCCGACCTGGACGCCCTCCCAGCCCTCCGCGAACACGGCGGGGTCGAAGGCGATTCCGCGGAACAGGACGTTGGGGTCGTTCGGGTAGATGTCGTCCGCCAGGTCCAGCATCAGCGGCTGCTCCGGGTCGGAGAGGTCCCCGCGCAGGATCATCGCGTCGGGCCCGCGCCACGGGGAGGCGTCGATCGCGGCGTCGAACGCCGCCGGGTCGCGCAGCGCCGCCCACTCCGCGATGGCGGCGTTGCGGCGGTCGAACTCGCCCAGCGGGTTCGCGTAGTGGCTGGTCAGCGCCTGGAAGGAGTACCAGGGCCAGTAGGCCTGGAAGTTCCGCTCGTCGGTGAGGACCACCGATTCGGAGGGCTCCAGCCCCTTCTCCCGCAGCACGCGGTCGATCTCCGCGTAGTGCACGCCGGCGTCGGGGGCGAAGCGGTCGGCGCGCTCGCCGTAGCCGTCGGTGTCCGTGTGCGCCAGGTCGATGGGCCCGTGCAGGCGCGACGGGATGGCCTGGGCGTAGGCGACGCCGGCGACGAGGACGAACGCCGCGGCGACGGCGCTGACGCGGCGGGCGACGTCGGCGGGGGCGAACTGCGGCCACAGCCGCTCCACCCCGGTCAGCCGCACGTCGGCGATGGCCAGCACGCCCGCGGTGGCCAGCATGATGGCCACCGGCGCGTCGAGGCGGAAGCCCAGCAGGGTGCCGCCCAGCAGCGTCGCCGCCATGGAGGCGACGGCCCAGCCGTACATGGTCAGCACGCCGATGCCCAGCGCCCGCGCGTCGGGGTCGAGGGCGCGGACGACGAGCCAGGCGACGCCGGCGAGGCACACCACGCCGATGACGGAGAACGACAGCATCGGCAGCGGCAGCCGCGCCCCGTTCTCCGGGAGGTAGTGCGTGGCCGTCGCGCCGGAGGCGGCGGCG
This sequence comes from Corynebacterium sp. 335C, assembly GCF_053525695.1. Lineage (NCBI taxonomy): Bacteria > Bacillati > Actinomycetota > Actinomycetes > Mycobacteriales > Corynebacteriaceae > Corynebacterium > Corynebacterium sp. 335C. The sequence continues at coordinate 1,462,750 of NZ_JASTTB010000001.1, read as the reverse complement.
CCGGTGACGCGGGCCCACAGGTACGGGCCCCACGTCGTCAGGGCGATGAGGCCGGAGCCCGCGCCCATGACGGCCAGGCGCAGCAGCGGCAGCCAGGTCCGCGCCACCGCCGCGACGACGACGGCGAGCACCGCGACGATGGCGGCGCCGACCGCGGTGTGCAGCGTGTACCAGGTGGCGGAGACGCCGAGGAACACGATGACGCCCGCCATCGCGGACCACGCCCCGGCGAGCGCGCGGCGCGCCATGACGGCCAGCGCCGGCAGGCCCATCGCGACGGCGGCCGCGTACGGCTCCTCCGCGGTCGTGGACAGCGCCACGGCGGTCGTCGTCAAGCCGATGGCGGCGGCGACCACCAGCGACCCGCACAGGCGGCGCCACACCGGGACCAGCGCGCAGCCCGCGGCGGCGAGCGTCATGAGGCCCCACGGCTGGAACACCTCCCAGCCCGGCATGCCCAGCACGTTGGCCAGGCGGCCGCCGAGGAAGAACCAGCCGGCGGGGTAGAACGGCGGCACGTCGATGTACGACATGTCGTGCAGGCCGAACTCCGACGCCATGCGCGTCAGGTACTCCGTGCGGAACTCCTGGTCGACGCTGATGCCGTCCAGGTACAGGCGCGTCGACGACAGCGGCACCGCCAGCGCCCCCGCCACCAGGCCCGCCGGCGACAGGTACGCCAGGACGGTGGCCAGGGCCTCCGCCCAGCGCGGCCGGTTGCCGGGGCCGCGGTTCGCCCACCACGCCATCGCCGCGACGACCGCGGCCAGCAGCGCCACGATGACGGCCGACGCGACGGCCCGCGACACGTTCGAGCCGCCGAACGCGGGCAGCGAGGTGCGCTTCAGCACGAACCACGCGACCAGCATCGCCAGCGCGCCGCCGGCGGCGGCCGCGGCGACGGAGACGATCGCCGCGCGGGTCGACAGCTGGTCGTCGGCGAAGATCTCGCCGTGCGGCTCCGTCAGCGGAGTCGGGTGCGGGGCGGGCTTCGCGTCGGCGGTGCTCATGCCCACCAATCTAAGCGACGGCCCCCGGCCCCCGCGGCGCGGGCGCGCGGGGGACGGGGGACCGTGGCGGGAGCGGGCGGGTGGTCGGCCGGGACGCGGCCCACCGCCCGAGTGCCGCGCTAGATCGGCAGCTTGCGGAAGACGGGCCGCGGGATGTGGGTGAGGATGCCCATGACGGCGCCGAACGCCGGCGGCGCCCAGATGAGGTCCTTCCCCTTGTCGACGGCGTCGACGGCGAGGCGCGCGACCTCCTCCTTGTCGACGGTCAGCGGGGCCTCCTTCACGCCCGCGGACATGCGGGTGCGGACCTGGCCGGGGCGGATGACGAGCGTCTTCACGCCGTACTCCTCCAGCGCCTCGCCGAGGCACAGGTAGAAGCCGTCGAGGCCCGCCTTGGTGGAGCCGTAGACGAAGTTGGAGCGGCGGACGCGGACGCCGGCGGCGGAGCTCATGGCGATGAACTGGCCGTGGCCCTGCTCCCGGAACTTCTGCCCGACGAGCACGCCCATGGAGACGGCGCCGGTGTAGTTGATGTTGGCGGCGAGGACGGCCTTGCGCTGGTCCTGCCACAGCTCCTCCTGGTCGCCCAGGATGCCGAACGCGACGATGCAGACGTCGACGTCGCCGAAGGAGAACGCCTTCTCGACGACCTCCGGGTGGGACCCGAAGTCGGTGGCGTCGAAGTCGACGAACTCGACGGCGGAGGCGCCGGCGGCGCGCATCTGCTCGGCGGCGGCGTCGCGGCCCGGGTCGTCGGCCAGGGCGGCGAGGATGACGCGGGCGGGGCCGCGGGTGAGGAACTCGGCGGTGATGGCGAGGCCGATTTCGCTGGTGCCGCCGAGCACCAGGATGGACTGGGGCTTGCCCACTGCGTTGATCATGCGGTTTCTCCTTGTTGGTTCTTCCTGCGGTGGCGCGCGGGCTAGCGCAGTTCGAGGCGGCGGCTCATGTCGGACTCGAAGACGCCGGTCGGGTCGATCCCGTTGCGGGTCTTCAGCCAGCCCTCCATCTCCGGGTACATGGCGTGGAACATCTCCGCGGAGGTGCGGGACTCCTTGGCCAGGTATAGGCGGCCGCCGAACTCGTGGACGCGGCGGTCCAGGTCGTCGAGGAAGGCGCCGAGGCCGGGGCGGATGGGGAAGTCGACGCAGACGTTCCAGCCGGGCATCGGGTAGGACAGCGGGGCGCGGTTGCCGGGGCCGAACAGCTTGAAGACGTTCAGCGCGGAGTAGTGCCCGGACTTCTGGATGTCCCGGATGATGTCCTTGAACGGCTCGACGGCCTCCGGCGGGACGACGAACTGGTACTGCAGGAAGCCCTTGGAGCCGTAGCCGCGGTTCCACTCCCCGATGAGATCGAGCGGCTGGTAGAACTGCGTGAGGTTCTTGACCTTGTTCTCCGCGGGGGCGCCCATGGCGTAGTACAGCTCGCCGACCATGTTGAGGGTCAGCTTGTTGAGGGTCCAGGACGGGAAGACGTCGGGGACGGTCATGAGCTGGGGGGCGTTGAACTTCAGGGGGTTCTTCGCCAGCTTGGGCGCGAGCTCCTCGAGCTGGGCCAGGGTGGCCAGGGAGCCGCGGGAGATGGTGGCGCGGCCGAGCTTCGGCGGCGGGTTGATGGCGTCGAACCAGGCGGAGGAGTAGGTGTAGTTCGCCTCGGAGCCGTCGGAGTGGGCGGCGATCGTCTCGTCGAGCGTGTCGGTGCGGACGGTGTCGGAGATGAAGTAGGCCGTCTCGGTGCGCGTCATGCGGATGCGGGCGCGCAGGATGATGCCGGTGAGGCCCATGCCGCCGACGGTGGCCCAGAACAGCTCGCCCTTCGGATCGTCCTCGCTGCCCTCGGGCTCGAGGTGCAGGACGCGGCCGTCGGCGACGAGGAGCTCCATGGAGACGACGTGGTCGCCGAAGGAGCCGGCGGAGTGGTGGTTCTTGCCGTGGATGTCCGGTCCGATGGCGCCGCCGATGGTGACCTGGCGGGTGCCGGGGAGGACGGGGACCCAGAGGCCGTACGGCAGGGCGGCCTTCATGAGCTGGTCGAGGGTGACGCCGGCGTCCACGTCGACGATCGCGGTGGCGGTGTCGATGCTGTGGATGTGGTTGAGCGGCTGCATGTCGACGACGAGGCCGCCCGAGTTCTGGGCGGGGTCGCCGTAGGAGCGGCCCATGCCGCGGGCGATGACGCCGCGGCGCAGGTGGCGGGGCTTGCCGTCGTTGCGCTCGGCGACGGCGGCGACGGCCGCCTGGATCTCGGAGACGTCGGCGGTGGACAGGACCTCGGCGGGCGACGGCGCGGTGCGCCCCCAGCCGGTGAGAGTCCTGGCTTCTGTGTTCAGGGCCCCGTGGGCACCGTTCGAAGCGCCGGTGCTGGTCGTGCCCGTGGTGTTGTTCGACATCAGGGGCAAGGGTACCCGCGGGCCCGGCGGGGGGAGGCTCCGGCGCGCGGGTGCGGGAGGGTGGTTCGCGCGGGTCGCCGGGGGTTCGCGTGACGACGGTCACCGCCGCGGCGCGGTGGCCGCCGTCAGAGGTCCATGAGCTCCCGGATTTCGGAGGGGAGGTCCTCGACGGATTCGATGACGGGGCCGTCGTACTCCTTGAGGAGGGCGTTGACGCGCCGCCGCGACGTGGAGTCGAGCATGGGCAGCTCCTCGGCGAACAGCATGACCATGGCGTTGTTCATGGGGACGGTGGCGTACTCGCCGGCCATGTGGGGCTGGTCCTTCGCCGGGGTCTTCTTCCTCAGGAATCCGAACATGATCGCGAGACTATCCTGTGCCGCATGGGTTCCGGACAGGGGAAGCAGGACGGGTCGGCGCCGGTGGACGTCGCGCGCGAGCTGGAGGCGCTGCTGGAGGGCGCGCCGGAGACGGTCGCGGTGGTCGACGCGGCGGACGGCGCCGTCGTCGTCTGGCACGTCCAGCTGGATCCGGCGGAGTCGGGCGGCCGCCTGTCGGGCGCGTGGCGGGTGCCGGTCGACGGCGACGCGGACGCGGATGCCGGCGATGCCGGCGCCGATTCCGGTGACGCGGATGAGGCCGTCGGCGACGCCCCGGAGGCCCCGGCCCCGGAGGACGCCGCGGCGACGCTGCGCAACCTCCTGTCCGGCTGCGCGATCCTCGTCGCCGCCGACGATCCGGCGAAGGGCCCGGCCGCGCTGGGGGAGCTGCCGGACGACGTGGCGGCGGAGCTCGCCGCCCGTCCGGTGGTCGACCCGGCGGCGACGGCGGAGGGCGTGCGCGGCTTCGCGTCGCTCATCCGGAAGGCGGCGTCGGCGGAGAAGGCGCGCCGCGAGGCGGAGGGCCTGGGCAAGCTGACGGCCCCGCGCCTCCCGGCGGTCGCGGACCCGGGCCCGGTGGAGGTCGGCTACGCGGGCCTGCCCGCGGCGGAGCGGGCCCTGGGCTGGGCGCGCGGCCTGGAGGAGCTGCTGGAGACGTGGGAGGAGATCGACTCCCAGCGCCGCCGCCGCGAGTGGCTCGGCGGCGGCCCGAAGGCGCCCGCCCGGCCGATGCCGCTGGTCATGGCGCCGCGGGAGGGCTAGCACGGCCCGCGCCCGCCGACGCGGATGCGCGAACGCACATAGGATCGGCCCCATGCCGACGGATTCGGACAACGTCATCGCCTTCCCGGGCGTGCGCGTCGCCCAGGAACCCGCGACTCTGGTCATCGGGGCGACGCTCCTCGGCGAGCCCGAAACCGTCGTCCGCACCTTCGGCATCAACGACCGGCTGCCGGTGCGGCGGCTGGGGGCGGCGCTGCGGCGCATGTTCGGCTGGCCGGACGACGAGCCGCCGTCGCGGTTCACCCTCGGAGCGCCGGGCGCGGATCCGGCGCCGGAGGTGCCGCCGGACTGGCTCATCGGCGAGGTGCTGGTGGAGCCGGGGGACGTGCTGACCTGGCACTGGGGGCTGTGGACGCACCGGCTGCGGGTGCGGGAGGCGTTCCTGCGCGACGACGCGACGCCGGACGTGCTGTGCATCGCGGCGTCGGGGACCATCGACGGCGCCGACGCGCTGGGCCCGGACGCGGGGGAGGCGGAGCCGGGGCCGGGGACGGCCATCAGCCCGGCCGGGCCGGACGCGCCGTCCGTGCGGCGGGCGTCGCGGGGCATGGTGATGCGGTCGTCGGCGGAGGTCGACATCGCCGCCATCAACAGGGATCTGACGGGTTCGGAGTCCATCGCCCGGACGCTGGGCACCGCGCGGCGGGACCTGGTGGACCTCATCGAGCGGGCGGGCGCCCACGAGTTCGTGCCGCTGCTGCAGGCCCTGGACCTGCGGCGGGAGTCGGATCTGGCGCCGGCGGCGGCGCGGACGATGCGGGCGCTGCCTGCGGAGGACCCGGAGTCCGACCCGGCCGGGCACGACGCGGGGCTGCTGCAGCTGCTGTGCCTGTCGGCGCTGGCGGACGATGACGTGCGGCGCGACATCGCCTCCCACACGATGGACCGCCTGGGGTGGCGGCGCCGCGACGGCCTGCCGCTGTCGGGGGAGGACGTGGAGGAGCTGTGCCCGGCGACGTGGACGGCGCTGCGCGCCGCGGGCATCACGGGGTCGGACCGGGTGGCGCCGGTGACGCGGCTGGATCTGCTGCGCGAGGCGCTGCGCCGCTGACCGCGGCGGCACCGGCGATGCCGCGCGGCCGGCCGGATGCTGCGCCGGCCCCGGCGGCGCCGCGCCGTCGCGCCCGGTCCCCGGGGTAGGATGCGGCCCGTGCACGAACCCCATCACGACGACGATCGCGCCCGGTGGGCCGACCGCGACCCGGCGGCCGACCGCGACGTGGAGGCGCTGACCCACGCGCCGGCGGAGGCCCCGCTGGCGGAGCGCGCGGAATCCGACCTGGGCCTGCGGGTGCAGCTCATCCGGTTCATCATCTCGGGCGTCATCTCGGCGGTGGTGGACCTGGGCACGACGCTCATCTGCAACAGCCTCCTCGGCACGCCGATCGCGCTGGGCAAGACGGCGGGCTGGGTGCTGGGCACGCTGACGGCCTACGTCATCAACAGCCGGTGGACGTTCGACGGCGGCCACTCCTGGCGCCGCGCCGCCGCGGTGGCGGTGCTGTACGTCATCACCTTCGCGACGCAGCTGGGCATCTTCCGCGTGATGGTGCCGTGGCTGGACGGCACGCTGGGCTGGAACTTCGAGATCGCGCAGACGGCGGCGTTCGTCGTCGCGCAGGGCGTCGCCACGGCCATCAACTTCGTCGTGCAACGCACCGTCATCTTCCGCGTGCGCTGACCCGCGCCGGCCGCCGCACCCCGCCCTCGCCCCCGGGCCGGGCCGCGGGCGCGGGACCGCCCGCCGCGCCCCGCCGCGGCCGCCGCACCGCGCCCCTCCGCCGCCGCGCGCCCGCCCGACGGGCCCGGCGGCCTCCGCGATCCGGGCCGGGTCCGGGTCTACCCTGGGGGCCGTGACCACGACCCACGCTGCCCCTGACATCGTCGCCCACCGCGTCCTCTTCGCGCCGCCGGCCGGCTGGGTGGACCCCGAGCTGTACTTCACGGTGCACGGCACCGGCGGCCACGACGGCGCCGTCGACGCGGTGTCCCGCACGGGCCTGACGCTGCGTCCCCACACGGTGGTGCGCACGGACACCTACTTCGGGCGCTTCCGCGCCTCGCACTGGCAGCGCTGGACCGACGTGCCGTCGGTGACGCTGCGGGCGACGGCGGACCCGGGCGTGCGGGTCGTCGCGTGCTCGGAGGACATCGGCGCGCACGTCGGCCACGCCGGCGTCGCGGAGGTCCCGGCGGACGCCGGCGGCCCCCGGGACATCGCCATCGAGGTGCCGCTGTCGACGTACGCCGACGGCGGCGCGATCCACGTGCGGGTCTCCACCGGCGACGCCGCCGGCGGCGTCCGCGACGTCCGCTTCACCGTCAAGGGCGAGCACGTCGTCCGCGACCTGCCGACCGACGTCGTCATCTGCACCTACAACCGCCCGGCGGACTGCGCGAACACCGTCGCGACGCTGGCGGCGGACCCGGGCGCGCTGGAGCGCGTCCGCGCCGTCCGCGTCGTCGACCAGGGCGACCGGCACCCGCAGGACGAGGCGGACTTCGCCGCCGCGAAGGAGGCGCTGGGCGACCGGCTCACCGTCGTCACGCAGCCGAACCTCGGCGGCGCGGGCGGCTTCTCCCGCGGCATGCGCGACGCGACGGCGGCCGGCGACTGCCTGGTGCTGCTCACCGACGACGACATCCGCCCGGAGCCGGAGACGACGCTGCGTCTGTCCGCCATCGCCTGCTGCACCGCGAAGCCGATGCTGTTCGGCGCGCAGATGCTGTTCCTCTACAACCCGACGCACCTGTTCCGCACGGGCGAGACCTACGACTGGTCCAGCCTGACGGTCCACCTCAACGACCCCTTGTACGGCGAGTCCGACGTCGACGTCCGCGAGAACCCGCAGCTGCGCCGCCTCGGCGTCGACTACAACGCCTGGTGGTCGTGCCTCGTGCCGTCGGAGGTGGTGGAGGACATCGGCCTCGCGCTGCCGCTGTTCTTCCAGTACGACGACATCGACTTCGGCTTCCGCGCCCGCCGCGCCGGCTACCCGACGGAGACGCTGCCGGGTGCGGCGGTGTGGCACGCGGACTTCTACTGGAAGGACGTCGACTCCCCGGCCGGCTACTTCAGCCTGCGCAACGGGCTCATCGCCAACGGCATCCACGGCGGCCAGACGGGCCGGCAGATGGCGGCGACGGTCGGCCGCATGATCGGCTCCAACATCGTGTCCATGCGCTACGGCCTCGCGGCCATCCAGCTGGAGGCCGTCCGCGACGCCCTGTCGGGCCCGGAGGTGCTGGACGACGCGTCGGCCGGCGACTTCGGCCGCGCCGCCGCGCTGCGCGCCGCCCACCCGGAGACCCGCCTCCTGCCGCTGTCGGAGATGCCGGGCGAGCTGCGGCCGGTGCGCCCGCCGACGCGCGAGATCGCCTCCGTCGACAAGGTGCTGGCCAAGCGCGCCGCGTACACGCAGCTGGGCAAGGCGCGGCCGGGCCCCGTGGCGATCTCCTACGAGGACGCCTTCTGGTGGCACATCTCCGCCTTCGACGACGTGTGGGTCACCGACGGCTCCCAGTCCGGCGTCCGCCACCTGACGCGCGACCGGGACCGCGAGCTCGCCCTGCGCGACCAGCTCGCCGGCCTGCTGCGCCGCGTGGCGAAGGAGTGGGACGACCACTGCCGCCGCTGGTCGGCGGCCGCGCCGGGCCTGTCGGCGCCGGCGAACTGGGAGCGCCACTTCGCCGGGTAGCCCCCGCCGCCCGCCGCGGGCGCGGGGCCGGGGCGGTGTGCGTCGTCACGCGCGGGGGCGTGCCCCGCGCGATGCGTGACGACGCTCCCCGCCCGGGCCCCCTACCCGCGCTTGCGCTGGGGGACGAAGGGCGCGAAGCGCTCCTTCCGGCCGCGCCGCTGCAGCGCCGCCCAGCGCACGAAGCCGGGGACGTCGCGGTTCTGGACCAGGAAGTACCACGCGAAGCGGGCGTACTCCTGGGGCAGCAGCCGGCGCATGCCCGGCTGGTTCATGAGGTAGCCGCGGTTGCGGTACGTGAAGTACCGCTTGAACTCGTTGTCCGGGTACTGGGCGTGCATCGCGCCGCCGAGGATCGGGCGGAACTCGTCGCGCCCGTTGGGGTGCAGGTACGCGGCGGTCAGGCACGTGCCGAACGGCAGCCCCGAGCGGACGAGGCGGCGGTGGAACTCCACCTCGTCGCCCCGGATGAACAGGCGGTAGTCCGGCACGCCGACGTGCTGCAGCGTCCGCGCCGACAGCAGCGCGCCGTTGAACAGGCTGGCGATTCCGGGCAGTAGGTCGTGCTCCGGGTCGACGAGCTCGACGCCCTCCGGCAGGTCCCGGCCCGTCGCGGCGCGGTGGTCGGCGAAGTTCACGAACCAGCGGTACCCGTCGGCGTCCTCCGCCACCGGCGGGCGCGGGTTGCCGTCGGGGTGCAGCTCGGCGCGCTCGCGGCGCCAGCCCAGGCCGCGGCGCAGGGGGAACGCGAGCATCGAGGCGTCGTCGATGTCGCAGACGACGGGGGAGACGGCCTCCAGGCCGTGGCGGTCCGCGCAGGCCATGAGCTCGCACAGGACGCGGGGGCCGTCGGGGCGGCCGTCGTCGTCGGCGCACCACACCCAGTCCGCGCCGAGCGACAGGGCGGTCAGCATGCCCAGCGCGAAGCCGCCCGCCCCGCCCAGGTTGGTCTTCGAGCCGACGTACACCGGCTCCACGCCCGGGTGCTCCGAGCAGGTGCCCTCCAGCAGCGCCTTCACGCGGTGGTCGTCGCCGTTGTCGACGACGATGAGCCAGCGCGGCGCCCGCGTCTGGCCCGCCACGATCCGCAGCGACTCCGCCAGCGGGCCGATCCGGTCGTGCGTGACGACGACCGCCGCGACGTCCCCGTCGGCGGCGGACGTTCCGGTGGTGTCGGGGGTGTCCGTCATGGGGCCCATGTTCCCACACGGCGGGGGCGCCTCCGGGCGCGGCGCGCGGTGGCGGGCGGGCCGGGCCGCCCGCCCGACTGCGACGTCCGTGCGGGCCGGCGGCCGCATGGGCCGGGGCGCGGCGCCCCGGCCGCGCGTCCGCCCGCGTCAGCCGCCGAGCGCGCCCATCTGGAGCATCAGCCACCCGCCCGCCATGAGGATCGGCGGGGCGAGCAGCGCCACCAGCGCCAGGTACGCGGCGCCGGAGCTGCGCGCCGGCCAGGCGAACAGCAGGGCCAGGACGGCGGGCCCGGCGACCCAGCGCCAGCCGGCGACGGAGGGCTCGGCCCGCACCAGGAAGATGAGCGTCGCCAGCGCCATCGCCGCCGCGGACAGCAGGACGGAGGCGACCAGCGGCGCGAGGCGGCGGAGGCGCGGCCGGCGCCGGCGGGCCACCCGCCCGCGGGCCTCCCCGGGCGGCGCGCCCCGCGTCGACGGGGTCACCGGACCGGCGGTCCCGCGCCCGGGGCCGCGGAGGAGGGGGCGGCGGGAGCCCCCGCCGACGAGGTCTCGTGCTCCGATCGTGATGCTCATCGCATTCTCCTTACCGGGAGGGTGCGACGAGGCTATCGGCGCCGGTGCCGGGGATCAAGACCCGGCGCATAACAGTCGCGCGGACGCGAAGGCCGGCCCCGGCCCGCGGCGCCGGCCCGCGGCGCGGAAGCCGCGCGGCGGACGTCGTCACGCACCGCACCCGCCACATGGCGCGCGCCCGGGCCCGCGGCGCGGACCCGGGCGCGGAGGGCGTCGTCACGCGATCCGCGTGGACGCGCTACATCCCCTTGTCGCGCATGACGCGGCGGACGCGCTCGGCGGCCTTGGGGCCCTCGTACGCCTCGACGATGTCGTCGACGGCGCCGGCCTGCCGGATGGTGCCGTGGTCGATCCACAGGGCGGTGTCGCACAGCTGCGCGAGGAACTCGTTGGAGTGCGACGCGAACACGAGGATGCCGGAGCGGGCGACGAGGTCCCGCAGCCGGTCGCGGGCCTTCTCCATGAAGGCGGAGTCGACGGCGCCGATGCCCTCGTCGAGCAGCAGGATCTCCGGCTCGATGGACGTCACCACGCCCAGCGCCAGGCGCACCCGCATGCCGGTGGAGTACGTGCGCAGCGGCATCTGCAGGTAGTCGCCCAGCTCCGTGAACTCGGCGATGTCGTCGAGCTTCTCCTTCATCTGCTTCCGCGTCTGCCCCAGGAACAGGCCGCGGATGATGATGTTCTCCATGCCCGAGATCTCGGGGTCCATGCCGACGCCCAGGTCGAACACCGGCGCGACGCGGCCGCGGACCTCCGCGGAGCCGCGCGTCGGCTCGTAGATGCCCGACAGCAGGCGCAGCAGCGTCGACTTGCCGGCGCCGTTGTGTCCGACCAGGCCGACGCGGTCGCCGCGCCGCAGGTGCAGGTCGATGTCGCGCAGCGCCTCGACGACCACGACGTTGGACTCGTTGCGGCCGATGGCGCCGCCGGCGGCGCCGAGGAACGCCTTCTTCATGGAGCGGGACTTCGCGTCGAAGATCGGGAAGTCCACGCACGCCCCGTACGTGTCGATGCTGACGTCGGGCCCGGCGCCCCCGTCCCGGTCCCGGGAGAGGGCGCGGGCGCGGCCGTTCGGCTTCGCGGCGGTCATGTCGTCTCCTTCCCTACACCCAGTAGCTCACGCGGGCGCGCCACTGGCGCATGGCCAGCAGCGCCAGCAGCAGGCCGACGGCGGTGCAGGCCAGCACGATCCACCAGTGGTACGCCTCCACCGGCTGGCCGGTCAGCGGGGCGCGGACGATCTCGAGGTAGTGGTACAGCGGGTTGACCTCGGCGATGCGGGCGCGCTCGGCGACGGCGCCGCCCTGCTCCTCCAGCGTGCGGGTCGTCCACACGATCGGGGTCATGTAGAAGACCAGCTGGATGAGGGACTCCAGCAGCGGGGCGATGTCGCGGTAGCGGGTGGCGACGATGCCGAAGAACATGGTCACCCACACGCCGTTGGCCACCAGCAGCGCCATGCCCGGGACGACGAGCAGGAAGTCCCAGCCGAGGTCGGGGCGGAACACGGCGACGAGGATCACCCAGATGAGCATGTTGTGGGCGAGGAACAGCAGCTGGCGCCACACCAGGCGGTAGACGTGCACCGACAGCGCCGACGGCAGCTGCTTGATGAGCCCCTCGTTCTCGATGAACACCTGCGCGCCCTCGCGCACGCAGCCGGAGATGAAGCCCCAGATGATGAGGCCCACCGTCACGTGCGGCAGGAAGAACGCCAGGTCCTGCTGGAACAGCAGCGAGTACAGCAGGCCGAGCGCCAGCGCCATGGCGCCGGTGGCGATGGTGATCCACAGCGGGCCCAGGGTGGAGCGCCGGTAGCGCTGCTTGATGTCCTGCCAGCCCAGCTGCAGCCACAGCTCCCGCTGCCCGTAGCCGCGCACGAGGTCCTCCCACGCCGCCGCGATGGTGCGGCTGCGGGAGGCGGGCGGGCGTTCGCCGCCGCCGGGGGAGGTCATGCGGGCGACGGCGGCCGCCGTGTCGCGCGGGGCGCCGGCTCCGTGATCGGTCGCGTCGGGTTCAGTCACGGTCCCGAACTTACCCGCAGGGTGGTGCGGGGCAGGCCAGGCGCGGCGGGTGCGCGTGTTGCGCGTGTGACGGGTGTTGCTTTGCGACGGCCGTACGCGCGGACCCGCGGCCGCGCCGGCGCGGCCGCGGAGCGTGCCGTGGGTTGTGCCGCGGTCGACCGGCGCCGGGCCGCGGGACCGTCCGCGAGGGGCCGCGGAGCCACTCGCGCCGGGCCGCGGGACCGTCCGCGTGCGGCCGCGGACCCGGTGCGGCGAAGGCGGTGTCGGGTGGGCGGCTATGGTGTTCGCAGCTCCCGGGCGGTGGTGTACGGCACCCGGTTTTCGGGGCATACTGGTTACCCGTGCGCCGGCCCCCGCGGCCGGCCGACGAACGCAGGGCGCCCGGTCGGGCGCGGAAGGGGTCCGAGGACACATGGCCTTCGATGTGCCGGTCACGCGCGGTGCGTACACGTCGCTGTCCGACGGGTGGACGTACCTGAACGGCGTGGAGCGCGCGCAGATCCCGGAGCGGGTCTCCGCGGCCGTGGCCACCGCCTTCCGCACCGCCCCGAAGAAGCTGGCGGCGGAGCCGGCCTCCGGCTCCCACGCCCGCTCTCAGGAGACGGGCGGGTCGGCGGCCGCGGAGATGACGCGGTCGGCGCGCCGTTCGTTCGCCGACGTGGCGGGCTGCCGCGCGCAGTGCGTGGCGCTGGGCCCGTCGCGCATGGCGCTGATGAATCAGCTGTGCGACGCGCTGAGCCGCCGCATCACCCTGGGCTCGGAGATCGTGATCACCCGCACCGGCCGCCCGTCGCTGCGGGAGCCGCTGCGCCGCGCCGCCGACATGTACGGCGCCCGCGTGCGAGTGGCGGAGGCGGAGCTGTCGACGGGCTACGTCCCGGCGTGGCAGTTCGATGACCTGGTGAACGAGTCGACGCGGGTCGTGGTCGTGCCGGCCGCCGACCCGCACGTCGGCACGGTGGCCCCGGTGCGCGAGATCGCGGACCGCGTGCACGCCCGGTCGCGTGCGTGGGTGCTGGTCGACGCGACGGACTACGCCGCCCACCGGGTCGTCGACATCGACGAGTTCGGCGCGGACGCCGTGCTGCTCGACGCGACTGCGTGGGGCGGCCCCGATGTCGCGGCCCTGGCGTTCCGGAGCGAGGAGATGCTGGAGCGCCTGCATTCGATTTCGGTGCGGCCGGACGCCCGCGGCGTCGCGCGCATCGAGACGTCGACGGTGGCCCCGGGCCTGCTGGGCGGCGTCTCCGCCTCGGTGCATCATCTGGCGGAGATGGACCGGGCGGCGCACGGCCGGCGCCGCGCCCGCATCGAGCGGGCGATGCCGCAGGTCGCCGACTACCTCAGCGGCCTGACGCAGCGGCTGGTCGATTCGCTGTCGGCGCTCGGCGCCGTGCACGTCCTGGGCGTCGACGAGGATCCGGCGGCGGCGCCGGCCGACCGCATCGGCCGCGTCGCGTTCTGCGTGGAGGCCGGCGGCCGTCCGGTCGACGCGGCGGACGTCGTGCGCCGCCTGCTGGACAACGGCGTCGTCGCGTCGGCGGTGCGCCGCGGCGAGTCGGCGCTGCTGGAGGCGGTCGGCGTGTTCGAGGCGGGCGGCGCGGTGTGTGTCGGCCTGCAGCCGTTCAACACGCCGCATGATGTGGACCAGCTGGTCCGCGCCGTCGCCTCGTTCGGGTAGGGGTTCCGAGCCCGCACCGGCCGTCCCGGCCCGCGCGCCCGCCCTTTCCTGCCCGCGCCCTCGCCCTTTCCTTCCCGCGCGCGCCCTTTCCGGCCCGCGCGCTCGCGCCGGCCCGTCCGGTTCCTTGTCCGGCGTCGCGCATCGCATGTGCGCGGCGCCGTCGTCATGTCCGCGCTGTCCCGGACCTCCTGACCGCCTTGCCGCGATCCCGGTTCCCACCCGGTCGTCGTGTGATGACGCCCGGGGCATACCGCGCTTCGTGGCCATCGTTTCACCGCGTGTGCCGGATCCGACCTGGGGAAACGCCGTCGGCCGCGGTGGTTCGCTGGCCAGGAAGCGCAGTTTTTCGGCCCGCGCGGGGTACTCGTGCGTTGTGTGCCATCCTGCCGCCGCGGCGGGGATTCCGACCTGGGTTTTTGCGGGCCTGAGTGGCGGATTTCTGGCCACTTTTGCATGGGTGCCCGCCGCGGCAGCCCGAAACCGCCACCGGATCGGCCGGCCGCGGACCCTGAACATGCGACGGCGCCCGCATCGCGTGGATGCGGGCGCCGGACGGAGAGTGCGTGGTCGGCGCCGGGTGGATGCGGGCGCCGAACTGCGTGGACGGCGCGGACCGGTCGGCCGCCGCCCAGGACCCCGCCCTACGGCACCAGCACGATCTTGCCGGTGACCTCGCCGGAGTCCAGCAGCTCGTGGGCGCGGGCGGCCTCGGCGAGCGGCATCGTCTCGTGGACGGTCGGGCGGATGATCCCCTCGGCGATCATCGGCCACACGTTGTCCTCGGTGTCGGCGACGATGCGGGCCTTGTCGTCGCGGTCGCGGTAGCGCAGGCCGGTGGCGTGGATGCTGCCGCGCTTCGACAGCAGGCGGCCGATGTTGAGCTCGCCCTTGACGCCGCCCTGCAGGCCGATGATGACCAGGCGGCCGTCCTTGGCCAGCGCCTTGACGTTCCGGTCGAGGTACTTGGCGCCCATGATGTCGAGGATGACGTCGGCGCCGCCGCGTTCGGCGATGACGTCCTCGAACTGCTCCTCACGGTAGTTGATGAGGATGTCGGCGCCGAGCTCGCGGCACCGCTCCAGCTTCGCCGCCGAGCCGGCGGTGACGGCGACGGTGGCGCCGAGGCGCTTGCACAGCTGGATGGCGAAGGTGCCGATGCCGCCGGCGCCGCCGTGGATGAGCACGAGGTCGTCCATCTGCAGGCCGGCGACCATGACCAGGTTCGACCAGGTGGTGCAGGCGACCTCGGGGAGGGCGACGGCCTCCTGCGGGGTGAGGCCGTCGGGCAGCGCCATCAGCTGGCCGGCGGGGACGGCGACGTATTCGGCGTAGCCGCCGCCGGAGAGGAGGCAGAGCACCTCGTCGCCGACCTGCCAGCCGCCGGCGTAGCCGTCGGGGATGGATTCGATGACGCCGGCGCATTCGAGGCCGATGATGTCCGATTCGCCCTTGGGCGGCGGGTAGTGGCCGCGGGCCTGGAGGATGTCGGCCCGGTTGACGGCGGTGGCCGTCACCTTGACCAGGACCTCGCCGTCGCCGGGCGTCGGGGTGTCGACGTCGGTCCACTCCAGCGAACGGGGGTCGTCGGGGTCGGTCTGGATGATCGCCTTCATGGGCACGACCCTATAGACGGTCGGGTGTTTCGGGGGCCGCGCGGGGGAGGGGATAGGATTGGCGCGTCGCCGGGCGCGCCCGGCGACGGGGAGGTGTGGCAGAGCGGCCGAATGCACTCGCCTTGAAAGCGAGCGTCCCCAACGGGACCGCGGGTTCAAATCCCGCCGCCTCCGCCCCTGGTCACGCGTGCGCGGCCCCGGCCCGGCGCCGGTCCCGTGCCGCGGCGGCGTGCGCCGTCTCCGCCGTCGCGTCCCTCGCCCTGGCCGGCTGCACGATCGGCGGGCCCCCGGGCGAGCCGGCGGTCGAGGAGGCGGCGGCGCAGCCGCCCGCGCCGGGCCTGCCGCCGGAGTGGGTGAAGGCCGTCGAGGAGCTGGAGGGGGAGTACGACGCCCGCATCGGCGTGGCCCTGTCCCGCCCGGGTGCGGAGGTCGACGCCGACGGCGAGGCGGTCGGCGATCTCGGCCCGGATCTGACGGGCGAGCTGGACGTGGATTACGCGTGGTCGACGGCGAAGGTGCCGATCGCGGTGGCGTACCAGCGGGCGACGGGCGAGGTCGACGAGACGGTGGAGGCCGCGCTGACGGTCTCCGACAACGACGCGGCGGCGGCGATGTGGGATTCGCTGGGCGGCGGCATGGCCTCGCGCGATGCCGTCGATGAGGTGCTGGCGGACGCCGGCGATCATCACACGCACATGCAGACGACGGAGGACGGCGTCTACAACGGCATCTTCGGCATGACGGACTGGACGGTCGCCGGCCAGTCGGTGATGGGCGCGAATCTGCTGTGCATCGACGGCGGCCCGGAGGTCTACGAGGTCATGGGCCAGATCGCCGAGGATCAGTCGTACGGCCTGGGCCGCGTCGACGGCGCGCACTTCAAGGGCGGCTGGGCGCCGGATCCGGAGACGGGCGAGTACCTGGTCCGCCAGCTGGGCGTGGTCCCGGCGTTCGGCAACGACGGCGATGCGGCGGACGGCGCCTTCGCGGGCGTCGCGGTGGCGGTGGAGCCGGAGGACGGCACGTACCAGACGGGCATGGACGTCCTCGACGAGCTCGCGGAGGTCATCGCGGAGCATCCGCCGCTGGGCGGGGAGTGCCCGCAGGGTGGTTCGCGTGACGACGGGGCCTCCGGCGGCGAGGGCTCCGGCGAGTCCGCCGCCCCGTCCGGTGACGGGAACGCGTCGGCCGGGGAGTCCGCGGACGCCGGCGAGCCCGCCCGCGACGGCGGTTCCGGCGGAGACGAGCCGGCCGGCGAGTCCGCGGCCCCGTCCCGCGACGGGCGCCGCGACGACGCCGGCGAGTAGCCGCGCCGGCGGCCGCCGTCCCGCCCGCCCCCACGGCCCGCACGCCCCGGCCTGCGGAAACGGGGGTCGATGAACGGCGCTCACGCCGGTACCGTGGCGGTCACCCGATGACGGGCGCGCCCATCGCGCCCGGTGAGGAGGACGATCATGTCCGGCCACGACCAGACCCCGGAGACCGCCCGCAACGAGGCCGCGCCCGTGCGCGAGCTGCTCGACTCCACCCCGATCTGCCTGGTGACGACCGTCCGGGAGGACGGCACCCTCGTCGCCCACCCGATGACGCGCCGCGATGACGACCAGTCGGACGCAGCCCTGACCTTCATCGCCGGCGCCGACTCCGACCTGGTCGCCGACGTCACGCGCCTGGCCGGGCAGGCCGGGGCGGACCGGCCGGGCGCCCCGGTCGGCGTGACCGTCCAGTCCTCGAAGGGCTTCGCGTCGGTGTCGGGCTTCGCGCGCATCGACGACGACGCCGGCGCGCTGGCCCGCCTGTGGTCCGACTCCGTCGGCGCGTGGTTCGACGGCGGCCCGGAGGATTCGAGGGCCGTGCTGGTGCGCGTCGACGCCGACTCGGCGCAGTACTGGACGACGGAGTCGCGCGTCGGCACCGTCGTCGAGCTGGTGAAGGCGAAGGTCACGGGCGAGCGCCCGGACGCCGGCGAGTCCGGCACGGTCGACCTGTGATCCGCCCCGCGACGGGCATCCGCTCCCGCGAATCCGTGGCGGCCGACCCCGCCGAGGTGGCGGCGTGGTTCGCCGCGCCGGGTGCCGTCGTCAGGCTCACCCCGGGCCTCGCCCCGATGTCGGTGGAGCGCGGCACCTGCGACCTCGCCGGCGGTGAGACGGTGCTGCGCCTGCCCGCCGGGCGCCGCTGGGTGGCGCGCCACGACCCGTCGTTCCACGAGGTCGCGCCGGACCGTCTGCGGTTCGCGGACGACTGCGTGGGCGACGCCGTCGTGAAGCGGGCGGTGCGGTGGCGCCACGAGCACCTCGTCGCGCCCGACGGCGCCGGCGGCACGCTGCTGTCGGACGACGTCGACGCGCGCGTGCCGGAGGCGGCGCTGCGCCCCGTGTTCCGCCACCGCGCCGCGGTGGTCGCCGGCGACATCGAGGGTCACCGTCTGCTGCGGGAGTCGCTTGACGACGCCGGCCTCGCGCCCGCCGCCGCCCCGGGGCCGGACGCCCCGGCGGTGGCCGTGTCGGGGGCGACGGGGACCGTCGGCACGCAGCTGGCGGCGCTGCTGCGCACCCGCGGGCACCGCGTCGTGGAGCTGACGCGGCCCGGCTCCGGCGAGCCCGGCCCGATCCCCGGCGGCGAGGTCCGCGAGTGGGACCCGGAGTCCCCGGCGCCCGATCTCCTCGACGGCGTCGGGGCGGTCGTGCACCTGGCCGGGGCGCCGATCTTCGGCCGGTTCACGGACCGCCACCTGGCGACGGTGCGGGCCAGCCGCATCGGCCCGACCCGCCGGCTGGCGGAGCTGGCCGCCGCCTCCGGCGTGGGGACGTTCGTCTCCGCGTCGGCGGTCGGCTGGTACGGCCCCGACAACGGCGGGCGCGGCGACGAGCCGCTCGACGAGTCGGCGCCCGCCGGCCGCGGCGACCTCGCCGGCATCGTCGCCGGCTGGGAGGCCGCGGCCGACCCGGCGCGGGAGGCGGGGCTGCGCGTCGTCACGGTCCGCACGGGCCTGGTGCAGGCCGGCGCCGGCGGGATGCTGCCGCTGCTCGCGGCGGCGACGTTCGCCGGCGGCGGCGGGCCGCTGGGCGACGGCCGGCAGTGGATGTCGTGGATCGCCCTCGACGACCTGCTGGAGGTCTATCACCGCGCCGTCGTCGACCCGCGCCTGTCCGGACCGGTCAACGCCACCGCCCCGGAGCCGGTGCGCAACGAGGGCTACGCGGGGGCGCTGGCCGGGGTGCTGCACCGCCCGTCGTGGCTGCGCGTCCCGCGCCTCGGGCCCGCCGCCCTGCTGGGCGGGCGGGGCGCCGACGAGTTCGCGATGGCCTCGCAGCGCGCCGTGCCCGCGGCGCTGGAGGCCGTCGGCCACCGCTTCCGCCGCGCCGATCTCCGCGCGGCGCTGGCGCACGAGCTGCTGCGCGGGTGACGTCGCGAAGCCCGAGGCGCGGGTGACGTCGTCACGCACGACGCACCCGCACGCGGCGGGGCCCCGGGCCGGATCCGATCCGGCCCGGGGCCCCGTCGTCACGCAAGGGGCGCGCACCCGCGCGCCGCACCCCGCGCGCTACGCGATGCCGAACGCCCCGAGCAGGCGGTCGCCCTCCTCGCGGGTGGTGACCGTGATGCGCAGGCCCTCGCCGACGAAGCAGCGGACCATCACGCCGCGCTCGGCGACGGCGGCGGCGACGCCCGCCGCGTCGGCGCCCTCCCCGGCGCCGGGGACGCGGGCGGCCAGCGGCGCGATGCGCGCCTCCGGGATCCACAGGAAGTTCGCCTGCGTGCCGGGCACGACGACGTCCTCCCCGGCGGCCGCGTTGATGGCGTCGGTGACGCGGACGCGCTCCTCGCGGACCTCCGCGACGCGCTCCAGCAGCTCCTCGCGGGCGCCCAGGCACGCCTCCGCGGCGGCCTGCGACACCGCGGTGACGGAGAACGGGATGCACACCTTGTTCACGGCCTCGACGAGGTCGGCGGCGCCGAACATGTAGCCGATGCGCAGGCCCGCCAGGCCCCACACCTTGGAGAACGTGCGCAGGCCGACGACGTTCGGGCGGCGGCGCATGACCTCCAGCGCATTGGGGGTGTCCAGGCCGGTGCGGGACGGGTCGGCGGGGTCGAAGCCGTCGACGAGCTCGATGTACGCCTCGTCCAGCGCGACGACGACGTCCTCCGGCACGCGGTCCAGGAACGCCTCCAGCTCGGCGGTCGACGACACCGTGCCGGTCGGGTTGTTGGGGTTGCACACGAAGATGAGGCGGGTGCGGTCGGTGATGGCGTCGGCCATCGCGTCGAAGTCGTGGCGGTGGTCGGCCGTCAGCGGCACCGGCACCGGCACCGCGCCCGCCACCCGCGCGAAGATGCGGTACGCCTCGAAGCTGCGCCACGGGAACAGCACCTCGTCGCCGTCGGCGCAGGTCGCCAGCACCAGCTGCTGGCACAGCGCCGACGAGCCGGTGCCGACCGCGACCTCGGCGGCGTCGACGCCCAGGTACTCCGCCAGCGCCTCCCGCACCGACGACGCCCCCATGTCCGGGTAGCGGTTCGCTCCGGCGGCGACCTCCCGGATGCGGTCGACGACCGACGGCAGCGGGCCGTGGGCCATCTCGTTGCTGGCGAGCTTCAGCACGCCCGGCCGGTCCTTGCCGGGGACGTAGGCGGGGATGTCGGCGAGGTCGGGGCGGATCATGGGGCGGATCCTACCGGGGCGGCGAACGGGTTTTGCCAGGCGGGGGAGGTTGGCGCTAGGATTGCCGGAGCGCGGAGGCGTGCCAGAGCGGCCGAATGGGGCTCCCTGCTAAGGAGTTGCCTGTCTAGCGACGGGCCGGAGGTTCGAATCCTCTCGCCTCCGCCACGCGCCCGTAGCTCAACGGATAGAGCATCTGACTACGGATCAGAAGGTTAGGGGTTCGAATCCCTTCGGGCGCACCAGCGACGCGGTCACCATGCGGTGGCCGCGTTTTCGCGTGCCCGGGGGGTGCGCGGCGGGGCGGGGTCCGCGGGTGTGCGCGCGGTTGCGCGTGGCTGTGCTTTGCGACGGTTCCCGCTCCGGCCCGCATCCGCCGGCCGGGGCGCGGTGCCGTCCGCGGCGGTGTGTTGCGACGCCTCCCCGCGGCGGCGTCATCGCCGCCCGTTCGCCCGCGCTTCGCAGGGCGTTTTCGGGGCGTGACCTGGGGATTTTGACGAATCCGGGTCCGGGGGTAAAGTAACTCCCCGTTGCAGGGAAGGACAACGTCCCGACCGCAGCGGACTGCGCCCGTAGCTCAACGGATAGAGCATCTGACTACGGATCAGAAGGTTAGGGGTTCGAATCCCTTCGGGCGCACCACTTCTTCAGCCGCCCCGCCGGAATTCCGGGCGGGGCGGTTTTTTTCGCGTGCGGCCCGGATGCGGCGCCGCGGGGAATCGTTAGGCTCGGCGGTGCACCGGGCGGCGCGGCCCCGCTGCCCCGGCCGCTGATCACGACGACGCGAAGGAGACCGAGCCCATGAGCTTCACCGTGTACCTGTCCGGCGAGATCCACACGAACTGGCGCGAGGAGATCGAGCGCGGCGCCGAGGCCGCCGGCCTGGACGTCACGTTCACCGCCCCCGTCACCGACCACGACGCCAGCGACGCCGCCGGCGACCACCTCGGCGAGGAGGAGGGCTTCTGGCGCGACCACCAGTCCGCCAAGGTCAACGCCATCCGCACCCGCACGCTCATCGAGGACGCCGACATGGTCGTCGTCCGCTTCGGCGAGAAGTACCGCCAGTGGAACGCCGCCTTCGACGCCGGCTACGCCGCGGCGCTGAACACCCCGTACGTGACGCTGCACGACGAGTCCGTCGTCCACCCGCTCAAGGAGGTCGACGCGGCGGCGCAGGCGTGGTGCACGACGACGGACCAGGTCGTCGAGATCCTGCGCTACGTCCTCAAGGCGTAGCCGCAGTGCTCCAGTAGGTTGCGAACGCCGCCTGCCGGGGCATCGCCATACCCGGTGACGGCGATGGCGAAGGGCGCGAAGAAGGGAAGGCCGTCCCCGTGATTGTCCGTGGTAGCCGCACGCCCGGACCCGGAAACGGCCTTCCACGGCACCCTCCAACGCACCGCTGACCCCCAACCGGCGGTCTCCGCGGTGCCCGCGGGGTCGTTTCGACCCGGTTGGATGCGCGGGCTCGCGGGGTCAGACCCACTTACGGCCATTCCGACCCTGTTCTAACTGGGTCGGAATGGCCGTAAGTGGGTCTGGCGGGAATGCGGGCGGGCCGGAAGTGGGTCTGGCGGGAATGCGGGCGGGCCGGAAGTGGGTCTGACGGGGAGACGGGCTGGCCGTAACCGGGTCTGGCCGGAACGTGGGAGGGTTGGCAGCCGAACGGCCCCCGCGGCGGCGGGTGAGCCGCGGCGGGGGCCGTCGTCACGCAATTACGCGATCTCGATGCGGGCGCCGAGGTGCTCGGCGTGCTCGAGCTGCGCGACCCACCCGCGGTCACCCGGGCGGATGCGGATGGTCGGGCGGTGCGACAGCTGCACGCCGCCGGGCGCCTCGCGCGGGCCGGAGCGGGCCTCGTAGCGCTGGCGGCTGACGTAGCCGGCGTCGACGAGCTTCTCCACCGTGCCGCCCACCGCGAGCTCCTCGCGCGCCGACGACAGCAGCCGCAGCGCCTCGTCCAGCGCGTCGAGCACGGCGGCGGAGTTGTTCTCGCACATCGCGCGGACCAGGTGCGGGGCGGTGCCGGCGACGCGGGTGCCGTCGCGGAACGACCCCGCGGCCAGCGACAGGGTGAGCACGCCGCCGGTGTCGCCGACGACGGCCAGCGCCTCCGCCAGCAGGTGCGGCAGGTGGGAGATGCGGGCGACGGCCCGGTCGTGGTGGCGCGCCCGCGCGGCGATGACCTCCGAGCCCACCGACTCGCCGAGCTCCGCGACCGCGCGGAACACAGCCCTCCATTCGGGGGAGGTCTTGCGGCCGGCGCGGCGCTCGTCGTCGGCGTGGTCGTAGCAGACGACCCACGGGGCGCCGTCGAACAGCCCGGTGAACGTCGCCTCCCAGCCCGACTCCGCGGTGCCCGCCATCGGGTGGGCGCCGACGTAGCGCTCCTGCATGCCGCGGGCGCGGACCTCGTCGTACACCGCCTGCTTCACGCTGACGACGTCGGTGACGCCGCACGTCGGGGCGTACTCCTTGATGGCGTCGAGCATCGCCGGCACCGCGGGCATGGGCACGCCGATGACGATGAGCGCACCCTCGGCCTCCGCCCTGCGCAGCGTCGCCTCCAGGTCGCCGGAGACGTCGAAGCCCTCCTTCGCCGCCTTCCGCACCGCGCCCGGGGAGCGGTTCCACCCGAAGGCCGCGCCGCCGGCGCCCGCGACGTCGCGCAGCAGGCAGCCGCCGATGAGGCCCAGGCCGAGGATGCAGGTCGGGGTCGAGGGGGCGTGAGTGCTCATCTGCCAAGCATGGCACAGCCGCGCTAACGTTGTGCGGCATGAAGGACGACTTCGGGGATGACCGCGACGACGACCGCTCCTACGCCGTCGCCGTGGCCCGCGGCGACGACGGGTGGACCGTCACCGAGCTTGACGACGAGGCCCTCGACGACCTGGACGCCGCCGTCGCGGGGACCCGCCGGCTGCGGGCGGAGCGGGCGTCGTTCGCGATGCTGAACATCGACGACGACTACTTCATCCTCCTGCGCCCCGCCCCCGGCGGGGAGGTCCGCGCCGTGCTGTCCGATGCGACGGCGGCGGTGACGGACGACATCGCGGCGGACGTGCTCGACGAGCTCGATGTCGACGTGCCGGACCTCGACGAGGACGAGCTGGACGACGTCGACGCGTGGCCGGAGGGCGACCTCGGCATCCTCGCCGACGTCGGCCTGCCGGAGGACGTCCTGTCGGTCATCTGCGACGACCAGTCCCTGTGGGCGTGCGAGCAGCTCCACGCCATCGCGGAGGCCCTCGGCTTCGAGGAGGAGCTGGCCGACGTCACCGGCGTGGACGTCGACGACCTCGACGACCTCGACTGATGCCCGCGCTCCCGACGCCGGAGCGGCGGGCGGCCGACGAGACGTGGATGCGCCGCGCCATCGCCGTCGCCGCCGCGACGCCGGAGGGCGACGTGCCCGTCGGCGCCCTCGTCGTCGACTCCCGCGGCGAGGTGCTCGCCGAGGCGGCGAACCGGCGGGAGGCCGACGCCGACCCCATGGCGCATGCGGAGGTGCTGGCGCTGCGGGAGGCGGCGCTGCGCCACGGCGACGGCTGGCGGCTGGAGGACTGCACCCTGTACGTGACGCTGGAGCCGTGCGTGATGTGCGCCGGCGCCGCCGTCATGTCGCGCGTGGGCCGCATCGTGTTCGGGGCGTGGTCGCCGAAGACGGGGGCATGCGGCTCCATCGCCGACGTCGTCCGCGAGCCCGCGCACCCCTTCGTGCCGGAGGTCGCCGGCGGGGTGCTGGCCGACGAGTGCGCGGGGCTGCTGCCGGCGTTCTTCGGCGGGCGGAGGTAGCCGCCCGCGGTCGTCGCGTGACGACGGCGCCCGCCGCGGCCGGGTGGCCCGCGGGCGGGCGGAGGTGACGATTCGGGATCGGCCGCCCGGAAGACCATGGCGCACCGCCGCGGACGGGACTAGCCTCGACGGAGTTAACGTCACTCGACAGAAGGAGAACTCCATGGGCGACTTCCAGAACAAGGCCGAGGAGCTGGGCGGCAAGGCCAAGGAGGCCGCCGGCGAGGCCACGAACAACCAGGACCTGCAGAACGAGGGCAAGGGCGATCAGGCCAAGTCCCAGATCAAGCAGGGCATCGAGGACGCCAAGGACAAGGCCACCGAGGCCCTCGGCAAGCTCAAGGGCGACGACTAGTCCCCTTCCGATCGCGCCCCCGCGCGGCGGCACCGGCCGCCGGCGGGGGCGTCGTCATGCGCGGGCCCCGCGGACGCGGGTGCGCCGGGGGTGCGGGCGGCGCGGGTCCCGTCGTCACGCGATGCGGAGCACATGGCGCGGGCCTGGGGATTTGTCGCCGCGGACGGGCGTTCGGTAACCTCACCGGCGGTGGCGTGTCCGAGCGGCCGAAGGTGCTCGCCTCGAAAGCGAGTGTTGGGTAATACCAACCGAGGGTTCAAATCCCTCCGCCACCGCGGGCGCCGGGGCCGGCATCCCAGACGGGATGCCGGCCCCGGTTTTTTCGTTGCGTTGCGACGGCGCCCGCCGCGGCCCGTTCGCCCGCGCCTCAGCGGTGCCGCGCGGCCATGGCCCACCGGCCGAGCGCCAGCAGCGCCAGCGCCCACAGCAGCACCCACAGGCCTGAGAGCATCGGCCCGCCGAAGGGGAGCGGGAACTGGGTCTCCTCGCCGATGAACGTCGCGCCGTTGGCTAACGGCAGCAGCGCGTGCAGCGTCGCGCCGCCGGGGGCGAGGACGAGCATCGGCTCGACGACGAACTGCCACGTCAGCAGCCCGCCGACGCCCAGCGTCGCCGTGCGCGACACGGCGCCGAGGCCCACGGCGATGCCGCACAGCAGGAACCCGTAGACCGCCAGGGTCCACCAGCCGTGGAGGACCTCCGGGTCGCCGAGCGACCAGCCGCCGGTCACCGACGGGAACACCGCCATGGCGGGCAGGATGCACAGGGGCACGGCGACGGCGAGGACGATGGCCGTCGCAAGGCCCGTGACCGCCCACTTCGCGGCGAGCACGACCCACCACCGGCGGCACGCGCGGTGCGTCAGGCCGAGGGTGCCGCCCCGGTAGTCGCCCGTGACGGTGCCGACGGCCCACAGGGCCATGACGGTCGCCGTCGCCAGGCGGATCCAGTGCAGCACCTGCACCGGCTCCCACGACGTCGCGGCGCCGCCGCCGGCGGACCCGGCCGCGGAGGCCTCCAGGAGCTCCTTCGCGACGACGGCCTGCGCGCACATCGCCAGCGCCGCGACGACGCCGAGCAGCAGCGCGAGCGGGGCGGCCCAGCGCAGACCCGGCAGGGACGACGCCTTCACCCATTCGGCGCGGATCTGGCGCATGAGGATGCGGCCCATGTCAGTTCACCTCCCGGTGGACGGCGGTGTCGGCGGAGTCGGGGTCGGGGCCGGCACCGCCCGGCGGGGCGCCCAGCCCGACCTCCCCGTCGCCGGAGCCCGCATCCCGCGGGCCGCGCCCGCCGTCCCCGAAGGCCATCTCGTCCGTCCTCTCCGCGGGGCGGGTCCCCGCCTCTCGCGCCGCGCCCCTGAAAAGCGCGGCTAACCTAAGCCGAATATATGTACGTGAATATCTGTCAGAAATAGATCGACCCCGAAAGGGGGTGCTACTCGGAGGGGTTCCCCGCCAAAACGGGCCCGGTTCCACCGATGTCATTCCGCCCGGGGGTGATTATGTGGGGGAAAGAACCGGGATCGGGGCGTCGTCACGCGAACACCGCGCCACCACGGGCGCCGCACCCCGCGCGACCCGCGCGGGCACCTCCCGCGGCGGGCGCGACCCCGCCGGCGCCGCGTCCCGCACCCGCCCCGGCGCACCCCGGCGACCCCGCGGCACCCCCTCCGCGCACCCGCCGGACCCCGCGGAGGCCCCGAACCGGGCCAGCCCGATGCCGCCCCCTTCCGTAGACTGGGAGGGGTGGACGGCCGCCGCCCGACCCCCGGGCCCGGCCGCGCGAAGGAAGGGGAGTCGTCATGGCGAAGGCGCTGTTCGCGCTCGGCCGCTGGTCCTACCTCAACAAGTGGAAGGTCATCATCGCGTGGGTGATCATCCTCGCGGGACTCGGCGGTTCCGCCGCCGCCTTCCAGAAGGGGTTCTCCGACCAGTTCGCCATCCCCGGCGCCCCGTCGACGCAGGCCTCCGAGCTGCTCGACGAGTCGTTCCCCGGCCAGCCCAACCCCGTCAACCAGATGATGGTCACCGTCGCCTTCCGCGCGCCGGAGGGCGAGAAGCTGTCCGACCCGGCCAACAAGGAGGCCGTCGACCGGGTGGTGAAGGCCATAGAAGAGGACACGGGGCAGCTCGGCTCCACCCTCCAGCTGGCCAACCCCGTCGACGTCGAACCGGAGATGACGAAGGCCATCGTCGACGCGTCGACGTCGATGGGCATGCCCCGCGACGTCGCCGAACTCGACGCGAAGTACCTGTCGGTGCTGTCGGAGAACGGGCGCATCGGCACCGCCACCTTCACCTTCGACATCGCCGCCCCCGCCGACCTGGAGCCGCAGAACCGCCAGGCCGTGCTCGACGCGATGCAGCTCGGCCGCGACGCCGGGCTCGAGGTCGAGGCGATGGGCCCCGGCTTCATGGACCCCGTCGAAATCACCGCCCTGTCGGAGATCATCGGCGTCGTCGTCGCGTTCATCGTGCTCATCGTGACGTTCGGCTCGCTCATCGCCGCCGGCATGCCGCTCATCACCGCCGTCATCGGCGTCGGCGTCGGCGCCCTCGGCGTCGTCCTGCTCACCGCCTTCGCGGAGCTCAACACCGTCACGCCCGTCCTCGCCGTCATGATCGGCCTGGCCGTCGGCATCGACTACGCCCTGTTCATCATGGCCCGCTACCGCGCGGAGCTCGGCACCGGCATCTCCCGGCCCGACGCGATGGGCCTGGCCACCGGCACCGCCGGATCGTCCGTCGTCTTCGCCGGCGCGACGGTCCTCATCGCCCTCGCCGCCCTCGTCGTCGCCCGCATCCCGTTCCTGTCCTGGATGGGCGTCTCGGCGGCGGCGACCGTCGCCGTCGCGGTCATCATCTCGCTCACCCTGCTGCCGGCCATCATGGCGCTGGTCGGGCGAAAGGTGTTCGGCGCCGCCATCCCCGGCATCGCCGGCAACCCCCTCAAGGGCGCCCGCCGGCCGCTGTTCCGCGGCAAGACCATGGGCCGCCGCTGGGTCGAGCTGGTCCACCGCGTCCCCGGCCTCTTCCTCGCCGTCGTCGTCATCGGCCTGCTGGCCCTGGCGCTGCCGGCGAAGGACCTGCGGCTCGCGCTGCCGTCGGACTCCACCGCCAACCTGGACACCACCCAGCGCCAGGCCGTGCAGATCATCGAGGAGGGCTTCGGTCCCGGCCGCAACGCCCAGATGGTCGCCGTCGTCAACGCGGAGGACGTGAACCCCGACTCGCCGCTGCTCGCCCCGCTCGTGCAGGCGATGGAGGGCATGGACGTCGACCCGGGCAAGGCCCCGGCGATGGCGTCGTTCGTCGAGGTCCTCGACCAGCTGGAGAACAACGTCGACGTCGCGCACGTCCAGATCGTCGGCATCAACGAGCCCGGCACCGCCGCGCAGCTGATGATCACCCCGGCGACCGGCCCGCTCGACGAACGCACCTCCCAGATGCTCACCGCCGTCCGCGAGCAGCTGGACGACATCTCCGCCGCCACCGGCGTCCGCACCGGCGTCACCGGCCTGGTGCCCATTGAGATGGACGTCACGCAGCAGCTCTCCGACGTCATGCCGATGTACCTCGGCATCGTCGTCGGCCTGGCCATCGTCCTGCTGCTGCTCGTCTTCCGGTCCATCGTCGTGCCGCTGACGGCGGGCCTCGGCTTCCTGCTGTCCGTCGGCGCCGCGTTCGGCGTGACGGTGGCGGTGTGGCAGCAGGGCTTCGGCGGGTTCATCGACACCCCCGGCCCGCTGGTGTCGTTCATGCCGATCTTCCTCATCGGCGTCACCTTCGGCCTCGCCATGGACTACCAGGTGTTCCTCGTGTCCCGGATGCGCGAGCACTACACGCACTCCGGCGGCCGGAAGAACCCGAAGTCGAGGTTCAACGCGGTGGAGGAGTCCATCGTGGAGGGCTTCTCGCACGGCGCCCGCGTCGTCACCGCGGCGGCGCTCATCATGATCATCGTGTTCTTCGCGTTCATGGGGCAGCCGCTGCCGTTTGTGAAGATCTTCGGCTTCGCCATGGGCGTCATGGTCCTGTTCGACGCGTTCCTCATCCGCATGACGCTCATCCCGGCGTCGATGTTCCTCCTCGGCCGCGCCACCTGGTGGCTGCCCCGCTGGCTGGACCGCATCCTCCCGTCCGTCGACGTGGAGGGCGAGGGCCTGGGGGACCGCCGGCGCGAGCTCGTCGCCGAGGCCCGGGAGGACGAGCGCGATGCGCGTGACGACGGGGCCTTCGTCGCCGTCGGCCCCCGCGACGACATGGAGGCCGGCGAGGCCTCCCGCGGCGACGACGGCGACCTCGGCGCGGCCGCCGAGCCCGGCCCCGCCGCCGGCGAGGACCCGGGGCGCGGCGTGCCGCCGGAGTCCGCCGGCGGCCGCGACGGCCGCGACTCCGGCCCGGCCGACGGCCGCGATTCGGGTTCCGGCGCCGCCCCGCGCGATAATGCCCGGGACCACGACGACCGGAACCGGACGCGTGACGGCGCCCGCCACCGCGGCGACCGCCGCCGCGGACCGGGCAGCAGGGGGAGCCGCTGATGACCGACACGACCGACGCCGACCGGACGGGCGGGCCCGCCGAGACCGGGCGGCCGGGCACGCCCGCCGAGACCGGGCGGCCGGGCACGCCCGCCGACGCGGGCCGGCCGGGCATGTCCTCCGACGCGGGCCGGCCGGGCGGCGCGCCTCGCCCGGAGGCGGCCGCGCCGGAGCGGCAGCCGTCGTCACGCGACCCGTGGGCCACCGGATTCACGGTGACCGCGCGCGACGAGTCGGCGCCCAAGGCGCGGGCAGGCGTCCTGACGACGCCGCACGGCGACATCGCGACGCCCGCCTTCATCCCCGTCGGCACCAAGGCCACCGTCAAGACCCTGACCCCCGAGCAGGTCCGCGACCTCGGCGCCCAGGCCGTCCTGTCCAACGCGTACCACCTGTACCTCCAGCCCGGCGACGACATCGTCGACGAGGCCGGCGGCCTGTCCCGCTTCATGAACTGGGACGGCCCCACCTTCACCGACTCCGGCGGCTTCCAGGTGATGAGCCTCGGCGTCGGCTTCCGCAAGACCCTCGCCATGGACGTCTCCGGGCTGCAGAACGACGACGTCGTCGCCCCCGGCAAGCAGCGCAACGCCTTCGTCGACGAGGACGGCGTCACCTTCCGCTCCCACATCGACGGCTCCGAGCACCGCTTCACGCCCGAGGTGTCCATGGGCATCCAGCACCGCCTCGGCGCGGACATCATCTTCGCGTTCGACGAGCTGACCACCCTCATGAACACCCGGCCCTACCAGGAGGACTCCGTCGAACGGACCCGCCGCTGGGCCGAACGCTGCCTCGAGGAGCACAACCGCCTCACCATCGAGCGCGCCCACCGGCCGCGGCAGCAGCTCTTCGGCGTCGTCCAGGGGGCCCAGTACGAGGACCTGCGGCGATCCGCCGCCCGCGGGCTCGTCGACCTGTCCGACCGCTTCGAGGCCGACGGCCGCCTCGGCTTCGCCGGCTACGGCGTCGGCGGCGCGCTGGAGAAGCAGCGGCTCGGCGAGATCGTCGGCTGGGTCACCGACGAGCTGCCCGAGGACCGGCCCCGCCACCTCCTCGGCATCTCCGAGCCCGACGACGTCTTCGCCGGCGTCGCCGCGGGCGCCGACACGTTCGACTGCGTCGCCCCCACGCGGCTCGCCCGCCGCGGCGGCGTGTACACGCGCGACGGCCGCATGACCCTGACGAACGCGCGCTTCAAGCGGGACTTCGGGCCCATCGACCCGGAGACGCCGTCGTACGCGTCGCTCAACTACTCGCGCGCCTACCTGCACCACCTGCTGAAGGCGAAGGAGTATCTCGCCGGCACGCTGTGCACCATCCACAACCTGTACTTCATGGTGAAGCTGGTGGACGACATCCGCGCGGCGCTGGCGAACGGCGACTTCGAGGCGTTCCGCGAGGAGTTCCTGGGCCGGTACTACGCGGGCGAGGCCGCCCGCCGCGCCCGGACGAACTAGGGGAGGGGCGCGGCGCCGGGCCGTCCTGCCCGCGCACGAGGCGCGCCCGCCGGCTTGCCCGCCAGATTGCCCGCTTCGCGCGTCCGTCCCGCCGGCGCCCTGCGGCCCCGACGGCTTGCCCGTCCCCTCGCGCGCATGCCCGCGAGCGTGGTCTGCCCGCCCGCGCGTCCACGCGTCCCGACGAGCGCCCTTGGGCGGTCTGCGATGCGCGGCGAATGGCACTGGCCGGTACGAAATCGGGCCCGAAACGTACGGACGGATGCCCTCCGGCGCGTGGTCCGGCCGGCCGAAGGGCATCCGTCGGTACGCGCGGCCCGTCGCGGCCCCGTTCGGCGGTCCGGGGTCGTCCTTTCCGGCTCGTCGCTCCCCGCCGGGGCCCGTCGACCGTCGGCCAGCCCCCTCGGGGACCGTTCGTAACCGTCCCGGACCTTCGCCGAGCCCCCGCCGGGCCTCCGGCAGGCCCCGCCGGGCCTCGCCGGGCCCCGTTTCGGCCCGGACCTGCGTTTGAGCGTGATTCGCGGGCTCGGCGGGCACGCCGTATGCCGGTCAAACGCAGACAATCCGGCCGAAAACCTGCGTTTGACCGGGATGCAGCAGCCTCCGCGAAGCGCCGAATGACGCTGAAAAACAGGGCTTGACCGGTCCAAGGCCGAAAACGCGCTCAGCGCCCCGCAGACGCGTCGAGGGCCGTTCCGGACCCGAGGTCCAGGAGCCCGCCGAAAACGCCTCTCCGGCGCATATGGCGGCCTGCCCCGAAAACGGCCCCGGAAACCGACCCGGACGCGGCGGCACGGCACCCGCGCGGGCCCGTCGCTACGCCCCCACGGTCTCGCGCCGCCCCCAGTACCCGTCGTGCCGCTTGACCCAGCCGATGGCGGCGTAGGTCAACGGCAGGCAGACGACCTCGACGCCGGCCTTCCACAGGAACCCGACGATGACGAAGTTCGCGAAGTCGGTCCATTCGACGATGCCGATGGCGCTCGCGGCGATGGCGCAGAAGATGACGGTGTCGGCGAGTTCGCCGACGACGGTGGAGCCGATGAGCCGCGCCCAGAGGGTCCTCTCGCCGGTGCGCCGCTTGATGGCGACGAGCGACCAGGCGTTGAGCAGCTGGCCGACGGCGTATCCGGCGAGGCCGGCGAGGACGAGCTGCGGCACGGTGCCGAGGACGGTCGCGAACGCCTCCTGGTTCGCGTAGAAGTCGGCGGGCGGCAGCTGGATGGCGATCCAGAAGGACAGGAGGCCGAGGGCGAGGACGCCGAAGCCGGTCCAGATGGCGCGTCGGGTGGCGCGGAAGCCGTAGCACTCGGAGAGGACGTCGCCGAGGATGTAGCTGAGCGGGAAGAGGAAGAAGGCGCCGTCGGTGACGGCGGGCCCGATCTGGACGCCCTTGGTGGCGGTGATGTTGCTGATGATCAGCACGCCGCAGAACACCGCGACGATGGTCGGGTAGAGGCTGCGGGGGACGGGGATGTGGCGTGGTTCCCCGCGCGGGGGGAGGTCGCCGGGTGCGGGGGTCGCGTGGTGCGCGGCGGGGCGGGGGTTCGCGGGCGTGGGCGGGGCGTCGTGCGCCCCGGCAGCGCCCGGCCCAGGCCCGGGCCGGTTGTCGTTGTCGGTCACCCGGGGGATGGTACCGGCGAAGTGCGCGTTCGTGTGCTTTGCGACGGTTCCCGCCCCGTCCGCGGCGTGCGGCCCGGCCGGGCGGCGCGCCGGAGGGGCGGGGGCTTCGCGGGCTGCCCCGCGCGGGTGGCGCCGGCGCGGTGGGCTCCGCCAGTCGGGCGCGGGGCCGCCCCGCGGCTAGTCGGTGGCGAATTCGCCGCGCGGCTTCTCGGGGTCGTGGCGGGCCTCCTCGATGCGCTTGCCCAGTTCGCGGTGGGCCTTGCGCAGGACGGCGGCGACCTCGTCGACGTCGGCGGGATGGTTGTCGCCGAAGACGGTGTGGACGTCGGTCCAGGTGTAGACGGTCGGGACGACGTGGGCCTGGAGGCCCTGGAGCGCGTAGAGGAGGGCGCGGCGGGCGCCCTCGAGGGACGTCGGCTTGGGGGTGGCGCCGAGGATGAGGGCGGGCTTGCGCACCAGCGCGCCCTTGCCGTCGGGGCGGGAGAGCCAGTCGATGGCGTTGACCAGCACTGCGGGGGCGGTGTGGTTGTACTCCGGGGTGACGAACACGACGGCGTCGGCGTCGGAGACCGCGCGGCGGAGCTCGGCGGCGGCCTCGGGTTCGGCGCCGGGGACGTCGCGGTCCGCGTCGTAGAAGGGCACGTCGCGGAGGCCCTCGTGGATCGCGGCGGTGTCGCCGTCCGGGAGGTGGCGGATGTACGCCTCGGCGAGGCGTCGGTTGGTCGAGCCGGCGTGGAGGGCGCCGACGAGGATGACGTGGTGGCTCATGGTCCGATGCTACGTGCGTTCCCCGGACCCGGACCAGGGTCAATTCGGGGGATTACCCGCACCGCGGCGCCCCTGCCCCCGCCGGATAGGCTGGCCGCATGTCCGCCAGCCCCGCCGTCGTCGGCCGATACGCCCCCAGTCCCACGGGTGACCTGCATCTGGGGAACCTGCGGACGGCAGTGGCCGCGTGGGCGCTGGCGCGCGGCGCGGGCGGCGGGTTCGTGGTGAGGGTCGAGGACGGCGACCGGCAGCGGTCGAAGCCGGAGTTCGAGGCGCGGCAGCTGGAGGACCTCGCGGCGGTCGGCCTCGACTGGGACGGCGTCCCCGTGCGGCAGTCGGAGAGGTCGGGGCTGTACGAGGCGGCCGTCGCGAAGCTCCCCACCTACCCGTGCTTCTGCTCGCGGAAGGAGATCCAGGAGGCGGCGTCGGCGCCGCACGCGGCGCCGGGCGCCTACCCCGGCACGTGCCGCGACCTGGGCCCGGAGGAGCGGGAGCGGCGGCGCGCGGAGCGGGCGGCGCTCGGCCTGGGCCCGGCGACGCGGCTGCGCGCCGAGGTCGCGGAGTGGACGGCGTCCGACGCGCTGCACGGGGAGGTCGCGGGGATGGTCGACGACTTCGTGCTGCGCCGGGCGGACGGGGCGTGGGCGTACAACCTCGCCGTCGTCGTCGACGACCTGGAGCAGGGCGTCACGCAGGTCACGCGCGGCGACGACCTGCTGTCCAGCGCCCCGCGGCAGGCGCACCTCGCGCACCTGCTGGGCGGGCGGGCGCCGGAGTACGTGCACGTCCCGCTGGTGCTCAACGAGGAGGGGAAGCGGCTGGCGAAGCGCGACGGCGCCGTGACGCTGCGCGACGTCACCGCCGGGGCGGCGCGCGCGTGGATCGCGGAGTCGCTCGGGTTCCCCGGCGCCCGCGTCGACGAGCTGCCGGACCTGCTCGACCCGGACAATCTTCCCCGCGACCCCGTGGTGTTTTTGCCCTAGCCTGGGGCCATGACGGAGACACGACGCCTGCTCATCGTCCAGCACGCGCCGTCCGACCTGCTCGCGGAGCTCGCCGCGGCGGTGGAGGACGGCGCCCGCGACCCCGACGTCGCCGACGCGGCGGGGGAGGCCGGGATGACGTTCGAGGTCCGCGCCCTCTCCCCGCTGGAGGCGACGTCCGACGACCTGCTGGGCGCCCACGGCGTCATCTGCGGCACGTCGGCGAACTTCGGGTACATCAGCGGGGCGCTGAAGCACTTCTTCGACGTCACGTTCCGCGAGTGCCACGAGGCGGGGAAGGGCCTGCCGTTCGCGTACTGGATCCGCGGCGGCCACGACGTCACCGGCGCGGTCAACGCAATGGAGTCCATCACCGGCGGCTACGGCTGGTCGCAGGTCGCCGCGCCCGTGACGTTCGTCGGCGCCCCGGACGACGCGACGATGGCGGAGCTCCGCGAGCTCGGCGGCACGGTCGCCGCCCACGCCGCCGGGCTGATGGGGGCGTGAGCGACGTGAGCTGGATGTTCGCCGATCCGGAGGGTGCCGTCGCAAAGCTCGTCGAGCTGTACGACGACGCGACGCGCGAGCTGGTGGAGCACTACGCGGCGGCCTGCGCGGCCGTCCGCGACGGCCGCGAGGACGAACTGCGGCCGGTGACGCGCTGCTACCCGGAGCTGCGGTTCACCGTCGCGGCGCTGGGGCAGGTCGACCCGGCGCTGTCGCACGGGTTCGTCGACCGGCCGGGCGTCTACGGCACGACCATCGCCCGGCCGGCGCTGTTCCGCGGCTACCTGGAGGCGCAGATCCGCGACCTGCTGGACAGCCACGGCGGGGAGGTCGAGGTCCGCGTCTCCGACCAGCCGATTCCGGTGCGATTCGCGCCGGGGGCGGACGACGTCGACACGGGCGGGCTCGACGCGGCGGACCTCGCGCTGGTGGACCGGATGTTCACGCCGGTGGACAGCGCGTTCGTCGACGACGCGGTCGCCGACGGCGAGGCGGACTACCTGTCGCTGCCGGTGAAGCCGCTGTCGCTGTTCTCCGCGCACCGGGTGGACCTGGCGCTGCAGCGGCTGGAGCACTACACGGGCTCCCCGGCGGAGCACATCCAGCGGTTCGTGCTGTTCACGAACTACCAGCTGCACACGGACGTGTTCCTGGAGTACGCGCACTCCGTCGGCGTGGCGGACGTGCCGGCGCCGGGGGAGGAGACCGCGGACGCGCCGGGCCAGGAGGGCGCCGAGGAGGTGCCGGACGGGGCGCTGAACCCGCACGGCTACCGGGCGTTCGTGACGCCGGGCGGGCACGTGCACCCCATCGGCGAGGTGCCGGAGGCGGAGGTGCTGCGGGCGGAGGCGCACGCGTGCCAGATGCCCGCCTACCACCTCGTGCGCGACGACGGCTGCGGCGTGACCATCATCGACATCGGCGTCGGCCCGTCGAATGCGAAGACCATCACGGACTGCCTGGCGGTGCTGCGCCCGCACTGCTGGATGATGGTCGGCCACTGCGCGGGCCTCGACGGCCGGATGCGCATCGGCGACATGGTGCTGGCCAACGCGTACGACCGGGCGGACGGGGTGCTGGACGACCTGGTGCCGCTGGAGAAGCCGATTCCGCCGATCGCGGAGGTGCAGCAGGCCGTGACGAAGGCCTTCGGCGAGGTCAGCGGCCTGGGCGGGGAGGCGCTGCGCAAGCGGCTGCGGACGGGCACGGTGCTGTCGACGTCCGACCGGAACTGGGAGTGGCGGCCGCAGCCGGACATCTACCGGGAGCTGCAGAAGTCGACGGCGATCGGCGTGGAGATGGAGTCGTCGACCATCGCGGCGAACGGCTACCGCTTCCGGGTGCCGTACGGGGCGCTGCTGAGCGTCAGCGACATGCCGCTGCACGACAAGCCGAAGCTGCCGCGGTCGGCGCGCCGGTTCTACCAGGCGTCGAAGGTGGAGCACCTCATGACGGCGGTGCGGGCGTGCGAGGCGATGGCCGCGCGTCCGGAGTCGCTGCATTCGCGGAAGCTGCGGCGGCCGGTGGGCGAGGTGGCGTTCCGGTAGCGGCGCGGGAGGCGTCGTCACGCGGGTGCCGCGCGGTGACGCGTGCGGTGCGCGGTGCGTGACGACGCGCGTCGCGCGGCGCGTGGTGCCGCGCATGTGCGTGACGACGAGTGCCGCGCCGCGGCCGCGCCGGGCCGCGCGCGGACCCTTGCGGCATAGGGGGAGGGGGTATAGCCTCGGGGACGTGCGCATACCCGTCAGGGGTATGGGCAACCGATTCCGAGGAGGAACCCCCATGTCCGTCAGCGCCAAGTACACCGTCACCGGCATGACCTGCGGCCACTGCGAGGCCAGCGTCCGCGAGGAGCTGGAGGAGCTGCAGGGCGTCGAGCGCGTCGACGTCGACCGCGAGAACAACCTGGTGGAGATCCACTCCGAGACGGCGCTGCAGCCCGACCTGGTCACGCAGGCCATCAAGGAGGCCGGCTACGAGTCGGAGCCGGTGGTCTAGGAATGTCCCAGGGGGCCGCCGCGCCCGGCGCCGCCGGGCTCGAACTCGACATCGACGTCGGGGGCATGACCTGCGCCTCCTGCGCGAACCGCGTGGAGCGCAAGCTCAACAAGCTCGACGACGTCACGGCGTCGGTGAACTACGCCCTCGAGCGGGCGCACGTCACGGCGCCGGCCGGGTACGACGTCGCCACGCTGGTCGAGACGATCGAGAAGGCCGGCTACACGGCGCACGTGCCGGAGCCGGAGCGCGACGCGGACCCCGACCACGACGGCGCGGGCGAGGGGGAGCTGCCCCCGGAGCTCGCGTCGCTGCGCACCCGCGTCATCGGCGCGGCGTGGCTGACGGTGCCGGTGATCATCATCTCGATGATCTCGGCGCTGCAGTTCACGAACTGGCAGTGGCTGTGCCTGACCCTCACCGCGCCGGTCGTGGTGTGGGCCGGCTGGCCGTTCCACCGCGCGACCTGGAAGAACGTCACGCAGGGCGCGGCGACGATGGACACGCTCATCACCGTCGGCACCGGCGCGGCGTTCCTGTGGTCGCTGTGGGCCCTGTTCCTCGGCACCGCCGGGCGGCCGGGGCTCACGCACTCCATCAACCCGTTCCACTTCCACGGCGACCCGTCGAGCCACATCTACCTGGAGACCGCCGCCGGCGTGATCCTGTTCGTGCTGGCCGGGCGCTACTTCGAGAAGCGCGCGAAGCACCGCGCCGGCGACGCGATCCGGGAGATGCTGGACCTCGGCGCGAAGGACGTCGCGGTGCTGCGCGGCTCCGGCGACGCGGTGCGCGAGGAGCGCGTGCCGGTGGCGGAGCTCGCCGTCGGCGACCGCTTCGTCGTCCGGCCGGGCGAGAAGATCGCGGTCGACGGCCGCGTCGTCGACGGCCGGTCGGCGGTCGACGGGTCGATGCTGACCGGCGAGTCCGTGCCCGTCGAGGTCGCGCCGGGCGACGACGTCACCGGCGCCACCGTCAACGCGTCGGGCCGCCTGGTCGTGGAGGCCACGGCCGTCGGCTCCGACACGCAGCTGGCGCAGATGGCGAAGATGGTGGAGGACGCGCAGTCCGGCAAGGCCGAGGTGCAGCGCCTGGCCGACCGGATCTCCGGCGTGTTCGTGCCGGCGGTCATCGCGATCGCCGTCGTCACGCTCATCGCCTGGCTGCTCGTCGACGGCGACGTCGCCCGCGCGTTCACCTCCGCCGTCGCGGTCCTCATCATCGCGTGCCCCTGCGCGCTGGGCCTGGCGACGCCGACGGCGCTGCTGGTCGGCACCGGCCGCGGCGCGAAGCTGGGCGTGCTCATCTCCGGGCCGGAGGTGCTGGAGTCCACGCGGCGCATCGACACCGTCGTGCTGGACAAGACCGGCACCGTCACCCGCGGCGACATGCGGCTGGCCGACGTCGTGCCCGCCGCCGGGGAGGGCCGCGATGTGGTGCTCGCCCGCGCCGCCGCGGCGGAGGACGCCTCCGAGCACCCCATCGCCCGCGCCATCGCGCAGGCCGCCCCGCGGCCCCTGCCCGCCGTCACGGACTTCGGCAGCATCGCCGGCCACGGCGTGCGCGCGGTCGTCGACGGCGAGGAGGTGATCGTCGGCAAGCTCCCCGAGGGCGTGGTGATCGACGACGACCTCGCCGCGGCGAAGGCCCGCGCGGAGGCCGGCGGCGCCACCGCCGTCCTGGTCAGCTGGGGCGGGCGCGCCCGCGGCCTGCTGACAGTCGCCGACGAGATCAAGCCGACGTCGGCCGACGCCATCGCCCGGCTGCGCGACCTCGGCCTGCGGCCGGTGCTGCTGACCGGCGACAACGCCGCCGTCGCCCGCACCGTCGCGGAGCAGGCCGGCATCGACCCGGACGACGTCGTCGCCGAGGTGCTGCCCGCCGACAAGGTCGCCGAGGTGCGCCGACTGCAGGACGCCGGCGGCACCGTCGCGATGGTCGGCGACGGCGTCAACGATGCCGCCGCGCTGGCCCAGGCCGACCTGGGCATGGCGATGGGCACCGGCACCGACGCCGCCATCGCCGCCGCCGACGTCACCCTCGTCCGCGGCGACCTGCTGGCCGCCGTCGACGCCGTCCGCCTGTCCCGGCGCACGCTGAACACCATCCGCGGCAACCTCTTCTGGGCGTTCGCCTACAACGTCGCCGCCATCCCGCTGGCCGCCTTCGGCCTGCTGAACCCGATGCTCGCCGGCGCGGCGATGGCCCTGTCGTCCGTCTTCGTCGTCAGCAACAGCCTGCGCCTGCGGGGCTTCCGCTCCGTCGCCCCGGCCGTCGACGCGGACGCCTGACGCCGCCGCCGAATCGTCCGCCCATCCCCAGCCCGACCCCGCCGGTCCGGCCCGCCCCCGCCCGGGGCGCGCCGCGCCCGGCCGAACCGGAAGGACCCTCCCCATGACCGGCACCCACGCCACGGACATCGCCGACTCCCCGGCCGAGGCCGCCGTCCGCTCCTGCTGCGCCGACGGCGACCACTCCGCCCACGGCTACCTCAGCGAGAAGAAGCGCTACCTCGCGCGGCTCAAGCGCATCGAGGGCCAGGTCCGCGGCATCCACCGGATGGTGGACGAGGAGCAGTACTGCATCGACATCCTCACGCAGATCTCCGCCGTGAATTCGGCGCTGCGGTCGCTGTCGCTGACGCTGCTCGACGACCACCTGCACCACTGCGTCCTCGGCGCCGCGGAGGGCGGCCCGGAGGAGCTGGACCGCAAGCTCGCGGAGGCCCAGCAGGCCATCACCCGCCTGGTGAAGTCCTGACCGTGCGGCCCGAGGAGGGGCATCCGTTGCGGCGCCTCCCGGGTCCTTCCGCGTCGTTCGGTGCCGTGACCAGGGATTTTGTCGGCGTTGACCGGTTGTGTAACCTAATGCGCGGAGGATTCGCCTAGCGGCCTATGGCGCTCGCCTGGAACGCGAGTTGGGAGCAATCCCTCAGGGGTTCAAATCCCCTATCCTCCGCCAATGGGAACGGCCCCGGGTTTCACGACCCGGGGCCGTTCCGCATGTCCGGGGTGGTTCGCTCGCTCGCGGCACCGGCCCGCGCCGACGGGCGGGCCCCGCCGCCCGCGCCGCCGCGGCGGCGGGCATCGGGCCGGGGCGGTGCCCGTCGCCAAGCAAACGACGCGAACGACGCGCACCGCCCGGCACCGGCCCCGTGTTTGACACCGGCGCGGGGCCGCCGGGTATGGTGATGGCGGATCCCACGCGGCGTGTACCTCGTGAACTCCCCCAGGGCAGGAATGCAGCAAGGGTAAGCGGGCTCTGACGGGTGCGTGGGGTCCCTTTTTTATGCCCGGAGCCGGGATCGCCCCTCGCGGACGGGGGCGCCGCTGCACTATCCTGCAGGTGACCGCGCCCCGGGCGAACCCCGTTCCGGCTACCGCGCGGCGGCCGGCGGCCCGCACGACGTAGGCACGGCAGGAACGGCGTTCGCCGTGACCTGCGGCCGGCCCGCATTCGGACGACACGGGAAAGGCCGACATGAAGCTGGACGCATACGACGCCCGCGAGCTCGCGGAGGCGAAGGAGAAGTTCGCCGCGCAGTACGAGGAGCTGAAGGCGCAGGGACTGAAGCTGGATCTGACCCGCGGCAAGCCGTCCGCGGAGCAGCTCGACTTCGCCAACCCGGTGCTGGGCCTGCCCGCGCCGGACTACCTGACGGAGTCGGGGGAGGACGTCCGCAACTACGGCAACCTCACCGGCATCGCCGACATCCGCACCATCTGGTCGAACCTCCTGGGCTACCCGGAGGCCAACGTCATCGCCGGCGACGCGTCGTCGCTGAACATGCAGTTCGACCTCATCAGCTGGGCGATGCAGTTCGGCACCCAGGACTCCGAGCGCCCGTGGAAGGACGAGCCGGTCCTCAAGTGGCTGTGCCCGGTGCCGGGCTACGACCGCCACTTCTCCATCACCGAGCACTTCGGCTTCGAGATGATCCCCGTCCCGCTGCTGGAGGACGGCCCGGACATGGACGTCGTCGAGCGCCTCGTCGCCTCCGACCCGCAGATCAAGGGCATGTGGAACGTGCCGGTGTTCTCCAACCCGACGGGCGTCACCTACTCCACGGAGACGATCGCCCGCCTGCTGGCCATGGAGACCGCCGCGCCGGACTTCCGCCTCATCTGGGACAACGCCTACATGGTGCACACCCTGACCGACGAGTTCCCGGAGCCGACCAACGCCGTCGTCCTGGCGGAGCAGGCCGGCCACCCGAACCGCGTGTGGGAGTTCGCCTCCACGTCGAAGATCACGCTGGCCGGTGCGGGCGTCGCGTTCTTCGCGTCCTCCGTCGACAACATCGCGGACTACTGCAGGCACGCGCAGATCCGCGGCATCGGCCCGAACAAGGTCAACCAGCTGGCGCACGCGAAGTTCTTCGGCGACGCCGACGGCGTCCGCGAGCAGATGCGCCGCCACGCCGGCTCCCTGGCCCCGAAGTTCGACCGCGTCCTGGAGATCCTGGACAAGCGCCTCGCCGAGTACGAGGTGGCGGACTGGACCCGCCCGACCGGCGGCTACTTCATCTCCCTGGACGTCATGGACGGCACGGCCCGCC
Organism: Corynebacterium sp. 335C; assembly: GCF_053525695.1. NCBI lineage: Bacteria > Bacillati > Actinomycetota > Actinomycetes > Mycobacteriales > Corynebacteriaceae > Corynebacterium > Corynebacterium sp. 335C. The sequence goes on along the minus strand of NZ_JASTTB010000001.1, from coordinate 1,422,150 downwards.
GCGTCATCCAGCTGGCGAAGGAGGCGGGCATCGCGCTGACCGGCTCCGGTTCCTCGTTCCCGCTGAAGGACGACCCGAACGATCGCAACATCCGCCTGGCCCCGTCGCTGCCGCCGATCGAGGAGCTGGAGACGGCGATGGACGGCGTCGCCACGTGCGTCCTGCTCGCCGCCGCGGAGAAGCTCGCCGGCTAGTCCCGCGCCCTCCGCGCGGCATCCGGGCCGCCGTCGTCCATCGCGTGACGACGGCGGCCCGTCCGCGTGCCCGGCCCCGCGCACGCGCCCGCCGCCCCGCGCCCCCGGGCTGCGGCGCGCCCGCCGCGCGGGGTCGCCGTCGTCAAGCAACCCCGCGTCCGCGGGTACCCTCCGTGGGGTGAACTACCAGGAGACGGAGTACTGGATCGCCAACCTGTTCCCCGGCGAGATGTCGGTGGAGGAGGTCGCCGTCGTCGTGCCCGCCCGCGGCCGGCACGGCCGGGACGTGGAGGGCGCGCCGTTCACCCTCGGTGGCTTCGCGCTGCCGGGCACGGATCCGGAGGAGGATCTGTGGTGCACCCTGGACCTCGGCCGCTTCGACGCGGGGCTGCGCACGCCGGAGGGGGCGGACGTGCGGGTGGAGGTGTTCTCCGCGGGCTTCGCGGAGGAGCCGGTGTCGGACTGCGTCGCCGCCGCGGCGACGATGCTGGCGCAGGCGGCGCCGGGGGAGCTGCCGCCGACGCCGGGGACGCTGCTGCCGGACCTGGTGGAGCTGGCGGTGGCGGACGTGCCGGAGGAGCTGGCGGCGCTGACCGTGTCCCACGGGCTGCTGGTGGTGCCGTACCTGTGGCCGCAGGGCACGCCGATGGTGACGGAGACGCCGGACACCGTCTCCCGCCACGACGGCGAGCCGGAGGGGACGCCGGACACGCGGGTGACGACGGTCATTCAGCTCATCACCGTCACCGACGCGGAGGCGGCGTTCGCGGCGGAGCACGGCGTCGCGGAGCTGACGGCGCTGCTGGAGGAGCGCGGGGCGGATCTGCGCGACCTGCGGCGCGCGTCCGTCGTCTAGGTTCCGCGGGGTCGCGCGGGTTCGCGTGACGACGTCCGCCGCGCGGCGTCCACGGCCGGCGCCGCGCGGGGGCGGGTGACGCGGCACGGGAGCGGCGCCGGGTCCTCGCCGGCGGCGTCCACGGCCCTCCCGGAGGGCCGACCCGGGCGGCCGCGGGGTGTCGGGTGCCCCGGTAGGCTGGGCCCGTGGCTCTGTACAGGAAGTATCGTCCGGCGACGTTCGCCGAGGTGGTGGGGCAGGAGCATGTCACCGTCCCGCTGTCGAACGCCCTGGCGTCGCGCGGGCCGGACGGCCGGCCCGACCGCATCAACCACGCGTACCTGTTCTCGGGTCCGCGCGGCTGCGGCAAGACGTCGTCGGCGCGCATCCTGGCCCGCAGCCTGAACTGCGCGGAGGGGCCGACGGCGACGCCGTGCGGGAAGTGCGATTCGTGCCTGGCGCTGGCGCCGGGCGGCGTCGGCCACCTGGACGTGGTGGAGCTGGACGCGGCGTCGCACAACGGCGTGGAGGACATGCGCGAGCTGCGCGACAAGGCGATGTACCCGCCGACGTCGTCGCGGTACACGATCTTCATCATCGACGAGGCCCACATGGTGACCAACCAGGGCTTCAACGCGCTGCTGAAGGTGGTGGAGGAGCCGCCGGAGCACCTGATCTTCATCTTCGCGACGACGGAGCCGGAGAAGGTCATCCCGACCATCCGCTCGCGCACGCACCATTACCCGTTCCGCCTGCTGTCGCCGAAGGACATGCGCGGTCTGCTGGAGCGGATCGTGGCGGAGGAGGGCGTGGTCGTCGACCCGCAGGTGTATCCGCTGGTCATCGCGGCCGGCGGCGGCTCGCCGCGTGATTCGCTGTCCATCCTGGATCAGCTGGTGGCCGGGTCGGGCCCGGAGGGCGTGACGTACGAGCTGGCGACGGCGCTGCTGGGCGTGACGGACCAGGCGCTGCTGGACGAGGCGGTGGAGGCCCTGGCGGGCTTCGACCGCGCGGGGCTGTTCGCGTGCGTGGATCGGGCGATCGACTCGGGCCTGGATCCGCGCCGGTTCGCGGAGGATCTGCTGGCGCAGATCCGCGATTTGATGGTGATGGCCGCCGTTCCGGACGCGGTCTCCGCGGGCCTGGTGGAGGTGCCGGGGGATCGTGCGGAGGTGCTGGCTGCGCAGGCGCAGTCGATTCCGCAGGGTGCGCTGACGCGGTACGCGGAGGTGCTGCACCGGGGCATCGGGGAGATGCGCGGCGCGACGTCGCAGCGTCTGCTGCTGGAGGTCCTGTGCGCGCGGATGCTGCTGCCCGGCGTCGACGGCAACGTCGAGTCGCTGGTGCAGCGGGTGGAGGCGCTGGAGCGGGGTCTGCCGGCGCCCGCCGCGGGTGCGCAGGTCGTGCGTGACGACGGCGACCGCGCGCCGTCCCCGGCCCCCGCCCCGGCGCCGGCCGGGGAGCCCGCCCACGGCGGCGGCTTCACGGAGGAGGAGCCGGAGGCGCCGGCGGATCCGGGCTCGGGCCGCCGCGCGCTGGAGGAGTACCGGCGCCGCCGCGCGGCGAAGGCGTCGGGCGGTGCGCCGCAGCAGGCGCAGCCCGCGCAGCAGGCGCAGGCGCCGGAGCCCCAGGCGCAGCCGGAGCAGCAGCGCCCCGCCGAGCCCGAGAATGCGCGGGACGGGCAGCAGCAGGAGAACGCGGCGGCGCCGGATGACCCGGTCCAGGGGCTCCTCGCCGCCCGGCAGGCCGCCCGCCGGATGCAGGAGGTCGCCCGCCAGCAGGAGCGCGCGGAGCGCGAGCGCATCGCCATGGAGCAGGAGCGCGCCGCCCGGCGTGCGGAGGGCCTGCCGGAGGAGCCGGAGGACGCCTCCGAGTCCGCCGCGCCCGATGCGACGGCGGACCCGTCGGCGCACGACGGCCACGCCGCGGAGCAGGCGCCCGCCGCACCCGCGGCGACCGAGCCCGCCTCCTCGGCCGAGCCCGCCGGCGCCGACCGCGCCGAGGCCGGCGACGCCGAGCCGACCGAGTCCGCCGACCCGGAGCGGCGCCCGCAGGTGCTCGCGGAGCCGCAGCCCGAGGTCGTCGCGGAGCCCGAGCCGGAGCCCATGGAGAGCCGCGCGCCGGAGCCGCGGCAGGAGGATCGGAGCCCGGCGGTCGACGTCGATAAGCTCCGCGCCACCTGGGGCGATGTCATGGACGCGGTGTCGTCCGACCGCCGCGCCGCCCGCGTCATGGCGGCCCAGGCGACGCCGCTGGAGCTGGACGGCGACGAGCTCATCGTCGGCCACCACACCGGCGCGCTGGCCAACCGCCTGAACGCGGAGGAGAACGTTGCGGCCATCGGCGCGGCCATCCGGGAGGTCCACGGCGTGGACCTGACGGTGCGGTTCGTCGTCGGCCATCGCAGCGGGTCGCGTCCGCGGCAGCGCAACGCGGCGCCGTCGGAGCGGTCCGGGGAGTCCTCGGACGGCACCTCCGGTCCTGGCCCGCGCCCCGCGCCGGGGGAGCAGTCCGCGCCGCCGCGCCGCGAGGAGTCGAGGCAGGAGGCGCCGCGCGAGCAGGCTGCGCCGCAGAACGCGCCGTGCGAGGAGCCGTCCCCGCAGCCGACGCAGCCGGAGCCGCAGCAGGCGCAGCAGCAGCCGTCGAAGCCGGCCCCGTCGACGATGGACGCGGGCACCGGCGGTGAGTCGGCGACCCCGGCGACCGGCTCGGGCGACGAGTCGTCCGGCCGCCCGATCCCCCGGTGGAAGAAGCTCGCCCAGCAGCGCCGCCGCGTCGACGCGCAGGAGCAGGCCCGCCGTGAGGCGGAGGAGAAGGCGAAGCAGGAGGCCGAGGAGCGCCGCCGCGCCGCCGCCGCGACCAACCGCCCGGCGATGCCGCAGCGCGACCACTCCGCGCCCCCGCCGCCGGAGCCGTCGTGGAACGACGCGCCGCCGCCCGAGCCCTACGACGACGTGCCGCCCCCGCCGGAGCCGTGGGACGACGCCCCGCCGCCGGAGGACTTCGGCGGCCCCGGCCCGTCCGCGCCCGCCCCGCGGGCCCCGCAGCAGGCCCCGGCCCAGCAGGCGCCGCAGGCCGCGCAGCGCCCGTCGCCGCGGGAGCGCGCGGAGCAGCAGGCGGCCCAGGCAGCACAGGCCGCCCCGGCGGCGCCGTCGCCGTCCGCTCCGCAGGCTCCGGCGTCGCCGGAGGACGAGGAGCGCGAGTACATCGAGGCCGCACACTCCCAGCCGGGCTCGCTGGACCACCGCTCGCAGCGGGAGGTCGTCATCGAGATGCTGGAGAAGGAGCTCGGCGCCCGGCTCATGTAGCCGCCGGCCCGCCGCCCGCCCGGCACCCGCCCGTGATCGCCGTCGGCGACGACCCGCGATCCGCGGGCGGCTCATGTCGGCCCCGCCGGTAGACTCGCGGCAGCGAACGGCGCCCCGGCACCGTCGCCGCGCGGGGACGGCCCGCGCGGAGGGAACGGGGCGCACCGACACCACGGAAGGACCAGCTCGATGAGCCAGCCCGACATGAACGCCATCCTCCAGCAGGCCCAGCAGATGCAGGCGCAGCTGCAGGCCGCCCAGCAGCAGATCGTCAACTCCACCGTCGAGGGCGAGGCCGGCAACGGCCTCGTGCGCGTCACCATGACCGGCGGCGGCGAGGTCAAGGACATCTCCATCGACCCGCAGGTCGTCGACCCGGAGGACGTGGAGACGCTCCAGGACCTCATCGTCGGCGCGTTCTCCGACGCCACCGGCAAGGTCGGCCAGCTCGCCGAGCAGAAGATGGGCCCGCTGTCCCAGGGCTTCGGCGATCTCGGCGGCGGCATGCCGGGCCTCGGCTTCTAGTCGGGGGCCGATAGCCGACCGTGTTCGAAGGACCGCTCCAGGACCTCATCGACGAACTGTCCCGTCTGCCGGGCATCGGCCCGAAGGGCGCCCAGCGGATCGCGTTCCACCTGCTGAAGCAGGAGCCGGAGGACGTGGCGCGGCTGCAGGGCGCCCTGTCGCGGGTGCGCGAGGGGGTCCACTTCTGCCGGATCTGCGGCAACATCTCCGAGGGGGAGGTGTGCCGCCACTGCCTCGATCGCAAACGCGACCGGGGCCTGGTGTGCGTGGTCGAGGAGGCCCGGGACATCCAGGCCATCGAGCGCACCGGCGAGTTCCGCGGCCGCTACCACGTGCTCGGCGGGGCGCTGGATCCGCTGGGCGGCATCGGGCCGAACCAGCTGAACATCCGGACGCTGCTGCAGCGCATCGGCGGGGTCCTGCCGGACATCCCGTCCGCGGATGATCCGGAGACGATGGAGGACGCGCCGGACATCCACGAGGTCATCATCGCCACCGACCCGAACACGGAGGGCGAGGCGACCAGCACGTACCTGGCGAAGCTCCTGCGGGACTTCCCGGGGCTGACGGTGACGCGCCTGGCGTCGGGCATGCCGCTGGGCGGGGACCTGGAGTTCGTCGACGAGCTGACGCTGTCGCGCGCCCTGACCGGCCGGCTGACGCTCTAGCTCGGCCTCCGCGTCGTCGCGTCGTGCGTGACGACGGCACCCCGTGCGGCGGGGCGGGCATCATCTCCCGCCCCGCCCTTTTTCGTGCGCGGGCGGCGCCGCGCGGGGCGCCCCGGCCACGCCGCCACGCCCCGGACGGCTGCCCGGCCGCCCGGGGCGCCGCGGCAGCCGCCGCCTACCGCTCCGACTTCGGGCGCGGCTTGGCGGTGATGCGCTCCTCGCGCAGCCGGTCGATGACCGGCAGGTCGAGCGGCTGCAGGGAGCCGGGGTCGACGCCCATGGCGCGGGCGAGGAGCAGGTCGGCCAGCTCGGGGTTGCGGGCCAGGCAGGGGCCGTGGAGGTAGGTGCAGACGACGCTGCCCTGGACGGCGCCCTCGGCGCCGCCGCCGGGCAGGTCGCGGCCCGGGTCGTCGGCGTCGACGACCAGCTCGGGGCCCTCGTTGCCCCAGCCGCGGACGACGGTGCCCAGGGGGCGGGCGTCGGGGCCGAGGTGCGTGGCGCCCTGGTGGTTCTCGAAGCCGGTGAGGCGGTGCTCCAGCAGGTCCGTGACGGGCACGGTGCGGATCTCGCCGATGGCGCGCACGGGCAGGGAGTCGGTCTCGCAGTCGACGAGGCCGAGGCCCTCGACGACGCGGCCGCCGGCGCGGAAGGTGCGGCCCATGATCTGGAAGCCCGCGCAGATGGCGAGAATCTGCTTGCCGGCGTTGGCGGCCCGGATGATGCCGCCGTCGTCGGCGAGGTGCTCGACGGCGATGGCCTGGGCGACGTCCTCGCCGCCGCCGACGGTGTACATGTCCAGGCCCTCGGGAACGGCGTCGCCGAGGCGGACGGGCACGACCTCGGCGGAGATGCCGCGCATCTCGGCGCGGCGGCGCAGGACCAGGGCGTTGCCGTCGTCGCCGTAGGTGCCCAGGACGTCGGGCAGGATGAGGCCGATGGAGAGGTCGGCGTCGCCGGTGCGGGTCATGCGCTCCTCCTGTCGTCGGCGCGCTTCTCGATGGCCTTCTTCAGGTCACGGAACGCGGTGTAGTTGGCCAGCACCTCGACGCGCCCGGCGGGGCAGGCGGCGATGGCGGCCAGCGGGTCGTGGATGAGCTCGTTGACGATGCCGCCGTAGGAGAGGCGGACGGCGAGGTCGGTGCCGCGCTCGCCGGCGGCCTTGACCTCGGTGTCGCCGAAGTCCTCGAAGACGACGTCCCACAGCCAGGAGAGGTCCTCGCCGTCGGCGACGTGGCCGTTGACGGCGATGACGACGCCGTCGGCGGTGCGGTCGACCATGGAGAGGGCCTCCTGCCAGCCGGCCGGGTTCTTGGCCAGGAGCATGCGGACCTCGTGGTCGCCGACGCGGACGGTGGAGTAGCGGCCGGCGACGTTGTCGACGGTCTCGGTGGCGCGCAGCGCGTCGCGGGCGTCGGCGCCCATCTCGACGGCGGCGGCGGTGGCGAGGGTGGCGTTGCCGCGGTTGGCGTTGCCCGGCAGCGTGAGGTTGAGCGCCTCGGTGGTGCCGTAGGGCGTGACGACGCCGTCCGGGGTGATGCGCCACGTCGGCTGCGGGCGGCGGAACTCGGAGCCGTCCGGCAGCTTCTTCACGGCGAACCAGTCGCCGTCGGACTGGATGATGGGCCCGCCGGTGCGGGGGCAGGAGGTGGCGTCGTTGGTCCAGCCGCCGCCGGCGGAGACCCACACGACGTTGCGGGCGTCCCACGCGGCCGAGGCGATGAGCGGGTCGTCGCAGTTGGCGACGATGACGGCGTCGGGGTTGGCGTTCACCGCGTCGCGGAGGGACCGCTCGATCTTGTTGATCTCGCCGACGCGGTCGAGCTGGTCGCGCGACAGGTTGAGCAGCACGAGGACGCGGGTGTTCAGCGCGGCGCTGATGTGGGCGACGTGCAGCTCGTCGACCTCGAGGACGAGGGCGTCGGCGTCGGGGGTGGCCATCAGGGCGCTGATGACGCCGGCGTCCATGTTGTCGCCGCCCTCGTTGGTGGCGACGGAGCGGCCGGAGGCGCGCATCGCGGTGGCCAGCATCCGGGTGGTCGTCGACTTGCCGTTGGTGCCGGTGACGATGGCCGCGGGGCGGCCTGCGCCGAGGTTCGCGAGGATGCGGGGGTCGATCTTCTCGGCGATGAGGCCGCCGATCATGCCGCCCGCGCCGCGTCCCGTCTTCCGTGAGGCCCAGGTCGCGGTGCGTGCGGCGCCGACGGCGAGCCGGGTGCGCAGGCCGCGGCGGGGGCGTCCGCCGGGTCGTGGTTCGTTCGATGACATGGCGGCGAGTCTAGTGCGCGCGCCCCGCCGCGGGACGCGCACTCGCCGTCGGGCGCGTGCGGTGCGTGACGACGGTCCCCGCGCGCGGGACCGGGGACCCGCTCCACCCGATGGCGGGTGGGGCTTTCGCGCGGCAACCCTGAAAGCGCATCATCGTTGCAGGAGGGCCGGGGGATCGGCCGCCGCCGGCGCCGGACCCCGCCCACGGCACGACGGGAGACCCCCATGGGCGACGATGCGGCCATCGCGGTCCGCGGCCTGGTCAAGCGGTTCGGCGGCGTCGCCGCGGTCGACGGGCTCGACCTGACGCTGCGGCGCGGCACGGTGCTGGGCTTCCTGGGCCCCAACGGGGCGGGGAAGTCCACGACGATCCGGGCGGTGCTCGGCCTGCTGCGTCCCGACGCCGGGAGCATCGACGTGCTGGGCCACGACCCCGTGCGCGACCCCGCGGCGGCGACGGCGCGGGTGGCGTACGTCCCCGGCGACGTCGCCCTGTGGCCCCAGCTGACCGGCGCCCGGGCGCTGGCGACCCTGGCGAGGCTGCGCGCCTCCGGGCCGCACGCCCGCGGCTCCCGCGGCGACGACCCGAAGCGGCGGGAGGAGCTCATCGAGCGGTTCCGGCTGGACCCGTCGAAGCGCATCCGGGAGTACTCGAAGGGCAACCGGCAGAAGGTCATGCTCGTCGCGGCGTTCGCGGCGGACGCCGACGTGCTGCTGCTCGACGAGCCGACGTCCGGCCTCGACCCGCTGATGGAGCGCGAGTTCGCGGCGTGCGTGCGCGAGCGCGTCGCCGAGGGCGCCTCCGTCCTGCTGTCCAGCCACATCCTGTCGGAGGTCGAGGGCCTCGCCGACGACGTCGCCATCATCCGCGAGGGCCGCCTGGTGGAGGCCGGCCGGCTGCGCGACCTGTCGCACCTGCGCGGCTCGACGCTGCGGGCGACGCTGCCCGGCGGCGGGGCCGTGGAGCGGATGCTGCCGCGCGCCGACGTGCCGGAGGCGCTGCGCGGCCTGCTGGAACGCGGCGCGACGGACGTCTCCGTCGTCGACGCGGGCCTGGAGGACATCTTCCTCGGGCACTACGGGGACGGCGCCGTCCCCGCCGACCCGGACGGCGGCCCCCGATGATCACCCTCATCCGGCTGCACCTGCGGACGTGCGGCTGGTTCCTCGTCGGATGGCTGCTGCCGATGGCGGGCATCCTCGCCGCCACGCCCGAGGGCTACCGGGAGACGTTCCCGACGCAGGAGCAGCTGCTGGGCTACGCGGTGCCGATGGGCTCCAGCACCGCCATGGCCGCCCTCTACGGGCCGCTGAAGCCGCCGTACACCTACGGGTCGGTGTCCAACTGGCAGTCCGCGTCGCAGGTGGCGGTGCTGGGCAGCGTCATGGCGGTGCTGCTGGCCGTGAAGCTCACGCGCGCCGGCGAGGACGCCGGCGTCGCCGAGCTGACCGGCGCCCTCGGCCTGCGGCCGCGGGCCCGCACGGCCGCCGCCGGCGTCGTCGTGCTGTTCGCCGCGCTGCTGCTCGGCGCCATCCACGCCGGGGCGTTCCTGTACCGCTCCGGCACCGTCGACGGGCTGCCGGCCGCCGACTGCGTCCTCGCCGGCGCCGCCACCGCCGCCACGACGGCGGCGGCCGGCGCGGGCGGCCTGCTGGCCGCGGAGCTCTGCGCCACCGCCCGCAGCGCCCGCATCGCGGCGCTGTCCGCCGTCGGCGTCGCCTACCTCGTCCGCGCCGTCGGTGACGCGAAGGACTGGGCCGTCCTGCGGGCGGTCTCCCCGCTGGGCTGGCGCGACGTGCTGCGCCCCTTCGGCGACGACGCCCGCGCCTGGCCGCTGGCCCTCATGGCCGCCGCGGTCCTCGGCGTCGCCGGCTTCGCGCTGGCGGTCCACGCCCGTCGCGACACCGGGGCGGCGTGGCCGGGGACGCGCCGGGCCCGCCGCACCGCGCGCCGGGCGCCCGCGGGCCTCGGGCCGTGGGCGCTGCGCCTGCGGCTGGACCGCCCGGCGCTGCTGGGCTGGGGTGCCGCGGCGGTGGCCATCACCGCGGCGATGCTCATGCTGACCGGCGAGGTCGCCGACCTGTCGGAGTCGTCGCCGGAGTCCGCCGCCTACATGGCGGCCATCGCGGGCGGCTCGGGGGCGTCGTATGCCGACGCCTACGTCAACGCCGTCGGCACGGTGACCGCCGTCATCGTGCTGTGCGCCGTCATCCAGACGGTGCTGGCGGTCCACGGCGACGAGGCCTCCGGCCGGCTGGTCCACGAGCTCGCCGTCGGCGCGCCCCGCCACCGGCCCCTCCTGGTGTCGTGGGCGACGGGCCTGGCCGCGTCGACGCTCATCCTCGCCGTCTCCGCCCTCGTCGGCTCCGCCGTCGCGCAGCAGGGCAGCTCCGGGGACGACGTCTTCGCCCACGGCCTGTGGACCATCGGCGGGCACTGGCCGGCCCTGGTGTGCGCCGCCGGCGTCGCGGCCCTGCTGGCCGGCGCGCTGCCCCGCCTGACGTGGCTGGCGTGGGTCGTGGTCGTGTGGTCGGGCATCGACTCCTACCTCGGCGAGCTGTTCGGCTTCCCCGACTGGATGCTCGACTGGTCGCTGCTGGCCCACGCCCCGCGCCACCTGGACGGGGAGTTCGACTGGACCGGCGCCGTCGTCCTCGTCACGGCGGGCCTGCTCATGGCGCTCGCCGGGGCGTGGGCCGCGGGCCGCCGCGACGTCATCGCGTGATTGATGCGTGACGACGTCCCCCGCGCCCGCCGCGGCCCATCGGCCGCGGCGGGCGCCGTCGTCACGCGAACGGGGTGACATGGCGAGGCGCCGCGCGGGACGGTTCCCGCGCGGCCCCGGGGGCCGTCGTCACGCGTGCGTCACGACATGACGGGGCGGCGCCTGCCCAGCTTCGCGCCCAGCAGGAACACGATGACGAGGCCGGCCGCCCAGGCGAGGCAGATCCACGCCTGATGGGCGGGGACGCCGGCGTCGAGGACCGCCCGCGCCGGCGAATCGTCGAACCCCACGGCCGCCTGCGCGAACCGCGTCAGGGGGTTGTGGCGGGCGATGGGGCGCACGACCTCCACGAAGCGGTCGACCGGCACCATGCCGCCGTTGAGGAACGTCGCCGCCATGACCAGCGGCATCGCGCCCATCGCGGACTCGGGGGCGGCGCCGACCGCGCCGATGAGGACGGTCAGCGACGCCGCGACGAGCGCGCCGATGCCGAGGACCGCCAGCAGCCACAGGAAGCCCGCCCAGCTGTGCAGGCGCAGGCCCAGGATAACCGCCATGAGCAGCACGGACAGGCCCGTGACCAGCGAGCGGAGGATGGAGACGACCCACGTCGCGGCGATCATGGGGGCGGTGCCGCGCGGCGTCGTCGCCACGCGCGCGGCGATGCCGCCGTCGCGCTCCCGGATGTCGTGGGCGGAGGCGCTGATGCCGTTCATCAGCTGCGACGCCAGCACGAGCATGACGGCGAGCGGGAGGGGGTCGAGCTCAGGGAGGCCCTGGGCGGCGGCCATGAGATCGCCGAACAGGGCGCGCATGATGCCGTACATCAGCGCCGGGGTGACGAGTACGTTCGCCAGCGCCGCCCGGTCGCGCAGCGCGCCCGCCAGGAAGCGGCGCAGGTTCGCGGCGACCGCGGCGCCGAAGGACGGGCGGCCGGGGGCGGGGGCTCCGTCGCGGACGGCGGCGTGCGGGGCGACGGCGGTCGCGCCGGCGCGGGCCGCCGGGATCGCGGTGGCTCCGGCGGTCGCGGTGGTGGCTCCGGTGGCGTCAGGCATCGCTCCTCCTCGAGAGCGCGGTGGTGAAGCCCCACGCGGCGACGGCCGTCAGGGCGACGAGCCAGCAGGCGGCCTCGACGGCGGTGCCGCCGAGCTCGTTGCCGGCGATGAGGTCGCGGGCGGTGTCGAGGATGGGGGACAGGGGGACGTGCCGGATGATCGGCGCGACGGCGTCGGGCAGCGCGTCGGCGGGCACGAACGCCGTGGAGAACATGATGATGACCAGGACCAGGCCCTGCAGCGTCGTCGCGGTGGACGACGGCTTGCGGGTCAGCAGGCACAGGCCGTCCGCGGCGGCGGAGAACACGATGGTCAGCAGCGCGAACAGCAGGAACAGGGCGGCGGTGGCGGCGGGGCCGCCCTCGAACCGCACGCCCAGCAGCAGCGCGACGAAGAGGACGATGCCGCCCGACCACACCATGCGGCCCAGGTCGGCGAGCAGCCGCCCGGCGACGATGGCCCACGCGGGGCAGCGCGTCGTCAGGGCGCGGTCGTGGATGCCGCGCTCGTGGTCCAGCGCGACCGGCAGGGAGGAGCCTGCGGCGGTGAACACGATGGCCTGGATGATGCCGGCGGGGAAGAGGAACGACGCGTAGTCGATGCCCATCGCGTCCGCCGCCTTCGAGAACGTGGCGTAGAACGCCGCCATGAACAGGCTCGGGATGACGATGGCGCTCACCATCACCGCGCGGTTGCGCACGGTGCGCATCGTGTCGCGCTTGGCGACGGCGAACACGGCGTTCAGCGGCCCCGCCGACGGCGCCGGGCGGTGGCCGGCCGGCGCCGGGGCGTGCCGGGTGGCGGCCGGGGCGGTCATCGGGGGTCACCGCCCGGGGCGGGCGCGGCGGCATCGGCGGTGGAGCCGGCGGTGGCGGTGGCCGCGGCGTCGGCGGGGGCGCCCGCGGAGGTGCCGTCCGCGGCCGGGTCGCCGGCCGAGCCCGCCACGTCGCCGGAGCCGGCGATGGCGAAGAACACGTCGTCGAGCGTCGGGGCGGCGAGCGCCACGTCGGCGATCGACTCGTCCGGGCCGTCCCACGCGCCGAGGGCGGCGACGAGGGTGCGGTGGCCGTCGGGGGCCTCGACGCGGACGACGGAGCCGTCGGCGCGGGCGCTCATCCCGCGGCCGGCCAGCGCGTCGGCGAAGCGCGGGGCGTCGGCCGGGTCGGCCATGGTGACCAGGCAGACGGCGGTGCCGTAGCGCTCCTTGAGGTCGGCCGGGGTGCCCTCGTCGAGCACGCGGCCCTCCGCCAGCACGGCGACGCGGTCGGCGAGCCGGTCCGCCTCCTCCAGGTACTGGGTGGTCAGGAGGATGGCGGTGCCGTCGTCGGCCAGCGCCCGGATCATGTCCCACACGCCGGCGCGGGCGGTCGGGTCGAGGCCCGTCGTCGGCTCGTCGAGGAACAGCAGCGCCGGCGGCACCATGAGGCTGGCGGCGATGTCGAGGCGCCGCCGCATGCCGCCCGAGTACTGGGACACCAGCCGGTTCGCGGCGGCGACGAGGTCAAACGCCTCCAGCAGGGAGTCGGCGCGGGCGCCGGCGTCGCGCTTGGCCAGGCCCGCCAGCCGCCCGAAGAACACGAGGTTCTCGCGGCCCGTCAGCTCCTCGTCGACCGCCGCGTACTGGCCGGTCAGCGAGATGGAGGCGCGGACGCCGGCCGGGTCCTCCGCCAGGTCGTGCCCGTCGACGACGGCGGTGCCGCCGGAGGCCGGCAGCAGCGTCGCCAGGACGTTGACCAGCGTGGTCTTGCCGGCGCCGTTGGCGCCCAGGACGGCGACGATGCCGCCGCGGGGGATGGCGAGGTCGACGCCGCGGAGGATCTCCGCCCGCTTCTTTCCCTTCCCCAGGTTGCACCTCAGCCCCCGGACGTCGAGGACCAGGTCGGGGCCGCCCGCGGCGGCCGGTGCAACGGATGCGGAGCCGTCGCCGGGGGCGCCGGGCGACGGGAACGTTGATTCACTCATCACTTATCCCTGAATTGTCATCACCATTACGGCCCCGAGGATACGCCACACCCCCGCACCGGGGGAAGGCCCGGTTGCGGGGGTGCGAAAAATCAACGGGAACGCGCAGGTGCGCCCGGGAAAACGGGGGTGGCGGGGTCTAGCCCGCGGCGCCGTCCGCGGAGCCCTCCGCGGCGTCCCCGCCGCGGGCCTCCCGCTCCTCGCGCTCCGTGCGCTCGCGCAGCCGCTCCGCCAGACGGAGGAACGCCTCGTCGCTGACCAGCGGGATGCCCTTGCGGTGGGCGTGCATCGCCTTGCCGTGCAGCTGGTCCGGCGTCACGTCGGCCGGCTGGTTGCACACCAGCACCGACGTCTCGCGCGTGACCTTCTCGGAGTACGCCAGGCCCGCGGCGACGCCGGCGGCGATGAGCTCGTCGGCCGGGGCGAGGACCTCCGGCGCCAGCGCGAACTCCATGCCCGGCTTCAGGGACCCGCCGCGCTCGTAGACGCCCGGATTCGGCACGGGGCGCGGCGCGGACATCGCGTCGACTCGGACGGTGGAGCGCTGCAGCCCGAACGAATCGGACCGCAGGTCCCCGGCGTCCCACGTGGCGACGGTCCCCGCCAGCGCCGGATCCGACTCCGCGCGGGCGACCTGCGCCAGGTGCAGCTGCCGCAGGACGTCGGCCTCCAGCATCGTGCGCTCCCGCTCGGGCACGCCGATGTTGTCGACGGACGCGACCGGCGACGGCGCCGCGACGCCGTAGGCGCGGGCGACGCCCAGCAGGCGGCGATCGTCGGGGCGCACGCCCTGGCGGCGCGTCGTCGCCAGCGTGTCCGTCACCGTCGCCGGCGACGGCATCGGCCCCGACCGGGGACGGCGCCCCCGGCCGCGGCGGTTGCGGCCCGCCCGGCCGGCCTGGCGCCGCGCGCGGCGGGCCTCCTCGATGACGAAGCCCCACTTCATCGGCAGATTGTGCGTGACGACGCGCCGCCCCTCCACGAACGCCGCGATCTCCGCGAGCTTCGTGCCGTAGCGCGGCGAGCCCTCCAGGTCCTCCGGCGTCAGCCCGTGCAGGTGCGCCGGACCCGGGTCCTCGCCGACGGTGAACGTGGAGTGCCACGTCCCCTCGACCTCGCCCGAGGCGTCGTAGGCGACCATGCCGAGCGCCACCAGCCGGGACGTCCGGGGATGGATGCCCGACGCGCGGACCACGACGGCGACGTACGGGGCGCGGCCGGACGGCGCGCCCTGGGCGTCGTCACGCGCGGCGGCGTCCCGGCGCGGACGCTGCGCCGCACCGGGGCGGGGGCCCGGCTGCGGACCCGGCTGCGAACCCGACACCGGCGGCTACGCCCCCAGCGACCGGTTGACGGCGCTGACCACGGCCTTCAGCGAGGCGTAGGTGATGGAGCCGGCGATGCCGCAGCCCCACACCGTGTGGCCGTTGACGTCGGCGCGGACGTAGGCCGCCGCCTCCGCGTCGTCGCCCGCGGTGCGGGCGTGCTGGACGTACTCCTGCACCTCGACCTCGATGTCCAGGGACTCCAGGGCGTTGGCCAGGGCGGCCAGCGGGCCGTTGCCGTGGCCCTCGATGACCTGCTCCGCGCCGCGGTAGGTGATGCGCGCCTTGATGCGCGTCTCGTCGGACTCCACCTGCGGGGCGTCGACCGTCAGGGCGATGACCTCCACCGGGGCCTCCCGGTCCAGGTACTCGCCGGCGAAGATGTCCCACATCGCCTTGGAGTTGACCTCGCCGCCCTCGGCGTCGGTGACGTGCTGGACGACGGACGAGAACTCGACCTGCATCGAACGCGGCAGCGACAGGCCGTGGTCGGTCTTCATGATGTACGCGACGCCGCCCTTGCCGGACTGCGAGTTCACTCGGATGACCGCCTCGTAGGAGCGGCCGACGTCCTTCGGGTCGATGGGCAGGTACGGGACCTCCCACGTGACGGAGCGGAACTCCTCGTCCGTGACGTCCTTCGTCGTCGCGCCCGGGCGCACGGCCTCCGCCAGCGCGTCGAAGCCCTTGTTGATCGCGTCCTGGTGGGAGCCGGAGAACGCGGTGAACACCAGGTCGCCGCCGTACGGGTGGCGCTCCGGGACGCGCAGCTGGTTGCAGTACTCGACGGTGCGGCGGATCTGGTCGATGTCGCTGAAGTCGATCTGCGGGTCGACGCCCTGCGTCAGCATGTTCAGGCCCAGCGTGACCAGGCAGACGTTGCCGGTGCGCTCGCCGTTGCCGAACAGGCAGCCCTCGATGCGGTCCGCGCCGGCCATGTAGCCCAGCTCCGCGGTGGCGACGCCGGTGCCGCGGTCGTTGTGCGGGTGCAGCGACAGGATGATGCTGTCGCGGCGCTCCAGGTTGCGGTCCATCCACTCGATGGAGTCGGCGTAGACGTTCGGGGTGATCATCTCCACCGTCGACGGCAGGTTGACGATCATCGGGTTCTCCGGGGTCGGCTCCATCACGGCGGTGACGGCGTCGACGACCTCCTTGGCGTACTCGACCTCGGTGCCCGTGTAGGACTCCGGGGAGTACTCCCAGCGCCAGTTCGTGTCCGGGTAGTCCACGGCGATGGACTTGATCAGCTCGGCGGCGTCGGTGGCGATCTTCTTGATGGCGTCGCGGTCCTTCTTGAACACCACGCGGCGCTGCAGCACCGAGGTGGAGTTGTAGAAGTGCACGATGACGTTCTTCGCGCCCTCGCACGCCTCGAAGGTGCGGCGGATCAGGTGCTCGCGCGCCTGGACCAGCACCTGGATGGTGACGTCGTCCGGGATCAGGTCCTTCTCGATGATCTCTCGGACGAAGTCGTAGTCCGTCTGCGACGCCGACGGGAAGCCGACCTCGATCTCCTTGTAGCCCATCTGCACCAGCAGGTCGAACATGCGGCGCTTGCGCTCGGGGCTCATCGGGTCGATCAGCGCCTGGTTGCCGTCGCGCAGGTCGACGGCGCACCACTGCGGGGCCTTCGTGATGCGCTTGTCAGGCCAGGTGCGGTCGGGCAGCTGGAAGTCCTGCACCTCGACGTCGTACGGCTCGTACCGGGATACCGGCATCGAGGAGTTGCGCTGCTTGTTCCAGGCCGGCTGGCCCTCGGGGATCTCCCCGTCCGGGGTCGTGATGCGGGCGGGGGCGGAGATGAAGGCGTCGGTGGGGTTCATGGCGGGAAACTCTTCCTTAGGTTCGCGGTCCGGTCAACTACGGCCGGAAACGGTGTTTCGGCTCTGTTCTGGCTGGTGTGACCGGCACGAACGACTCCGCGACGGGGAGCCGGTCGCTGTCAGGCCCCGCCGCGGCGAAGAAGGAGGAGTGCGCGCTGCATGTGATGCACCCTACACTTCCGCCCGGGCGGTCACCAATGCTCCGCGTGATGCGGGGGTGATCCGCGCCACGGCGGGCGCGGCGCCGCTTCGCCCCGGGCGGGGTGGGGCGCGTGGGACACTGGTGCGCATGGACGAGGGGAACGCCCGGCACGTGGTCGCCGATTCGCGTGGCGACGCCCCGATCCCCGGCCCGCCCTCCCCGCGCCGCGGCACGGGGCTCCGCGGCCCGCGCGGACGCGCGGCCGCCGGGGCACCCGCGGCTGCCGCCGCCTGCCCGGTCGCCCCGCGCGCATGGGGAGCGGTGGCGGCGATGGCGGCGGCTTACGTCGTCACGCGACTGCTGCATCTCGCGGGACTCGCCTGGACGGCGCGCGCGGCCGGAACCACCCTCCGTGAGCAGCTGGCCGAGTGGGACGCGCAGTGGATGGTGCGCATCGCGTCGTACGGGTACTTCGGCGGCGGCGACGTCGGCGGCGAACCCGCCCACTGGACGACGATGGCGTTCTTCCCCGGAACCCCGTCGCTCGTGCGCGGCGTGAGCCTGGTGACCGGGCTGGACCCGTTCCTCGCGGGGTCGGCGATCTCGGCGCTGTGCGGATTCGCTGCGGCGTGGGCGGCGTTGGACCTCGCGCGGCGGGCGGGGTTCGGCGCCGGCGGGCAGGTCATGGCGTCGGTGCTGGTGACGTGCGCGCCGATGGCGCTGACGTTCCTCATGCCGTACACCGAGGGCCCGTATCTCGCGCTGGCGGGCTGGGCGCTCGTCGCGATGCTCGACCGCCGCTGGTGGGCCGCCGGCGCGCTCGCGTTCCTCGCCGGGCTGACGCGCCCGACCGCGCTGGCGCTGTTCCTCACCTTGTTCGCCGCGGCGGCGGTGTTCGGGCGGCGCGACGTCCGCGCGTGGATCGCGGCGTGCGTCGCCCCGGTGGGGTGGGTGGCGTACCTGGCGTGGGCGTCGTCGCACCTGGCGGACGTCGGCGGCTGGTTCGGGGCGCAGCGCCGCGGCTGGGACACGGGCGTCGACTGGGGAGCGTCGACGCTGGAGTTCCTCCGCCACGCGCTCGGCGAGTCGCGGGAGTCGGGGTACGTTGTGACGGCGTGGGTGATCCTCGCGGCGGCGGCGACGCTGGCGTGGGCGTGGTGCGCGCTCGTCGCGGAGGTGCTGGGGCGGCGGGCGCGGGGCGGCGCGGGCCGTTCTCACGCCGATGCCGCCGCCTCCTCCGGCTCCGCCGCATCCCGTCCGCGCGCCGCCGCCGCGGCCGATGCCGCCGGCCCGTTCCTCCGCCTGTGGCCGGTGCTGGTGTTCTCGACGCTGACGGCGGGGCAGATCCTCCTGTCCGGCGGGTTGATGCATTCGCGCCCGCGGCTGCTGCTCGGCGCGGTGTTCGTGCTGGTCCTGGTCGTGCCCGCGTTGCGACGCCTCGGCCGCCCGACCGCCTGGGCGCTCGTCGCGGCGTGGGTGTTCGTCGGCGCGTGGGTCGGCTGGCACATGCTCGTGCCGTTCCCCTGGGCGATCTAGTTGGGCCGGTTGGGGCGCCGGCTGCGGCTCGGCCGGGCGGCGGGACCGGTTCGGTCGGGCGTCAGGACCGGAGAATCGGGCTGACGGATGAGACGCGGTAGGGCACTCGTGCGAAAGTGGCCAGATTTCCGCCGCGACGTCCGGCAAAAGCCCAGGTCGGGTGTCGGCTCGCGGCGGCTGGATGGCACACAGTGCACGAGTGCCCTCGCTCGGCGGGCAGCAGGACCCGGGCCGGCCAGCGCGGCCGGCGCTGCCGTGGGCGGCCGCCGCTGTTGTAGGTGGCCGGAGCTGTCGTGGGCGGCC
Source organism: Corynebacterium sp. 335C (assembly GCF_053525695.1). Taxonomy (NCBI): domain Bacteria; kingdom Bacillati; phylum Actinomycetota; class Actinomycetes; order Mycobacteriales; family Corynebacteriaceae; genus Corynebacterium; species Corynebacterium sp. 335C. Next base: position 1,403,480 of record NZ_JASTTB010000001.1, on the reverse strand, counting down.
GGCGGGCGGCCGACGGGCGGCCGGTGGGCGGCTGGCGGAGATGCCCGCCAGCCCGCTCTACGTCTCGCGGCGGGCGAGGACGACCGTCGACGCGATCATCGCCACGAGCGCCAGGCCCATCCAGATCCAGCCGACGCCCTCGACCTGGAACCGCTCGCCGAGGATCGCGTAGCCCAGGACGAACGCGGTGACGGGCTCCGCCGTCGTCATGGCGGGCAGCGAGTTCGACAGCGGCCCGGCGTTGAACGCGGCCTGCTGCGCCATCGTCCCGATGACCATCAGCGCCACCAGCAGCCACAGCTGCCACGCCATCGCGGCGGCGCCGAGGCCCTCGTGCACGGCGACGTCGACGACGGCCTTGCCCAGCACGGCGAAGAAGCCGTACAGGAAGCCGGTCGCCAGGCCGAGCATGAGCGCGCGGTCGCCGGGCAGGCGGGTGCGGGCGAGCAGGAACATGCCCCAGAACACGACGGTGCCGATGACCAGCGACGGGATCCACACGTGCAGGCCGGGCGCGCCGGAGCCCTCGGTGGGCCGGCCGAGGATGACCAGGACGCCGACGGCGACGGTGAGGACGGCGGCCCAGGCGGTCTCGAAGATGCTGATGCGGCGGCCGTTGACGCGGGCGGACAGCGGCAGCGTGAACATCAGCTTCATCACCAGCAGCGGCTGCACCAGCAGGAGGGAGCCGAAGGCGAGGGCGCCGACCTGGAAGACGTAGCCCAGGATGGCGAGTCCGACGCCGCCCCACCACGCCGGCCGGCTGATGACGGCCCATACGCCGCGGAGGCCGGCGTCCTCCTCGGGGAGGATGTCGGCGAGCTGGTGGCGGATGACGGTGCCGGCCGCGACGGACAGGGCCGACAGCAGGCCCAGGGTCACGGCGACGACGATGCTGAGCACGGTTCACCACCCTAGTCGCCCGGCCGGGGTGCGCCCGGGGGCGGCCTGCGTGAATCGCGTCGCATCGCGTGACGACGGCCGCCGCGCGCGGCGCGCGACCGGCCGCCGCGCGACCCCGTCGCACAGCACCGCGGAGCGGGCGGCGGCGCCCGCCGCACGGCCGCGCGATCCCACCATGTGGACGCGCGTGGCCGGGCGTCGCCGCAGGTCCCGGCGGGCGGTTCCCGTCGTTAACCGCGGGGTGGGCTGGTGTATCGTATGCGCAGCAATCCTTCCGCGGCGCCGTCCGCGGGAGCCCGCGAGCTAGGACGCGGCCGGCGACGCCGGTCCGCGGGGATCGGAGGACCCCACCTATGGCACTTGTCGTGCAGAAGTACGGAGGTTCGTCGCTGGAGAGCGCCGAACGCATCCGCCGCGTCGCGGAGAGGATCGTCGAGACGAAGAAGCGCGGCAACGACGTCGTCGTCGTGTGCTCCGCGATGGGCGATACGACCGACGAGCTGCTGGATCTGGCCAACGAGGTCAATCCGGTGCCGCCGGCCCGCGAGATGGACATGCTGCTCACCGCGGGCGAGCGCATCTCGAACGCGCTGGTCGCGATGGCGATCTCCTCGCTGGGCGCGTCGGCGCGCTCGTTCACCGGCTCGCAGGCCGGCGTCATCACGACGGAGCGCCACGGCAACGCCCGCATCGTCGAGGTGACGCCGGGCCGCGTGCAGGAGGCGCTGGACGAGGGGCACATCTGCCTCGTCGCCGGCTTCCAGGGCGTCAACCGCGAGACCCGCGACGTGACGACGCTGGGCCGCGGCGGCTCCGACACCACGGCCGTCGCGCTGGCGGCGGCGCTGAACGCGGACGTGTGCGAGATCTACTCGGACGTGGACGGCATCTACACCGCCGATCCGCGCATCGTCCCGGACGCCCAGCGGCTGGACACCATCTCCTTCGAGGAGATGCTGGAGATGGCCGCGGTCGGCGCGAAGATCCTGCAGCTGCGCTGCGTGGAGTACGCGCGGGCCTTCGACGTGCCGCTGCGGGTGCGCTCGTCGTACAGCAACGAACCCGGCACCCTCGTCAACGGATCAGTGGAGGATATCCCCATGGAAGAAGCAGTTCTCACCGGCGTCGCGCACGATCGCTCCGAGGCCAAGGTCACCGTCCTGGGCATCCCGGACGAGCCGGGCCACGCGGCCAAGATGTTCCGCGCCGTCGCGGACGCGGAGATCAACATCGACATGGTCCTGCAGAACGTGTCGAAGCTGAGCGACAACCGCACGGACATCACCTTCACCTGCCCGAAGGAGGACGCCCCGCGCGCGATGGAGCTGCTGAAGAAGCTCCAGGACGACGAGGGCTGGGCGGACGTGACGTACGATGACCACGTCGGCAAGGTGTCGCTGGTCGGCGCCGGCATGAAGTCCCACCCGGGCGTGACCGCCACGTTCTGCGAGGCGCTGTCGGACCACGGCATCAACATCGACCTCATCTCGACGTCCGAGATCCGCATCTCCGTGCTGGTCCACGACACCGAGCTCGACGACGCCGTCCGCGCGCTCCACGAGGCGTTCGACCTCGGCGGCGACGAGGCCGCCGTCGTGTACGCGGGCACCGGCCGCTAGGCCCGGCACCCGCCCGACGCCGCCGCCAGCAGGCCCCGCCGCCGCGGCGGCCGTCGTCACGCACCGCCCCGAGCCGCCACCCCACCAGGAGGAATCACCCCATGACCACCATCGCCGTCGTCGGCGCCACCGGCCAGGTCGGCCGCGTGATGCGCTCCATCCTCGCCGAGCGGGAGTTCCCGGCCGACGAGGTCCGTTTCTTCGCGTCGGCCCGTTCGGCGGGCACGACGCTCGAGTACCGCGGGAAGGAGGTCGTCGTCGAGGACGTCGCCGCGACGTCGGACGAGGATCTGAAGGGCATCGACATCGCCCTGTTCTCCGCGGGCGGCACGCTGTCGAAGGAGCAGGCCCCGCGGTTCGCGGCGGCCGGCGCGACCGTCGTCGACAATTCGTCGGCGTGGCGCAAGGACCCGGAGGTCCCGCTCGTGGTGTCGGAGGTGAACCCGGACGCCGCGAAGCGGACGCCGAAGGGCATCATCGCGAACCCGAACTGCACGACGATGGCGGCGATGCCCGTCGTCAAGCCCCTGCATGACGAGGCGGGGCTGCAGCGCCTGCGCGTCGCCTCCTACCAGGCGGTGTCGGGTTCGGGCCTGGCGGGCGTGCGCACGCTGGAGGAGCAGGTGCGCGGCAACCTCGACGTGATGGAGCAGCTGACGACCGACGGCTCCGCCTTCACCGCCGGCGACCTGGGCCCGTACGTGAAGCCGATCGCGTTCAACGCCCTGCCGATGGCGGGCAACCTGGTCGACGACGGGTCGGAGGAGACGGACGAGGAGCAGAAGCTCCGCAACGAGTCCCGCAAGATTCTCGACATCCCGGAGCTGGCGGTGGCGGGCACGTGCATCCGCGTGCCGGTCTTCACGGGCCACACGCTGGTCATCCACGCGGAGTTCGACAGGGCCATCACGCCGGATCGCGCGCGCGAGCTGCTGGCGGACGCCCCGGGCGTGAAGCTCGTCGACGTGCCGACCCCGCTGGAGGCCGCCGGCGTCGACGACTCCCTGGCCGGCCGCTTCCGCCAGGACCAGTCGGTCCCGGACAACCGGGGCCTGGTGTTCGTGGTGTCCGGCGACAACCTGCGCAAGGGCGCGGCGCTGAACACCATCCAGATCGCCGAGCTGCTGGTGTAGCCCCCGCGGGCGCGTCGCCCGCGCGGTGCGCCGCGTGCGGTGCGCGCGGTGTGCGCGTTTTTGCGTGACGACGGCCGCCTCCCCGGCTTTCCGGGGCGGCGGCCGTTTCGCGTGTCCGCGGGCCGTCGTGCGGCGGCGTCCGCGGGCTGTCGCGTGCCGTCGCCCGCCGGCGCTCCGTCAGACCGCGCGGAAGCGGCGGGCGGCGCGGCCTTGTTCGCCCTCGCCGTCGGCGCCCGCCGCGTCGGAGCCCGGGCCGGCCCCGGACCCCGCGCCCCCGGCGCGCCCCGCGTCCGTGGCGTCGACGAGGTCCTTGCGGGCGCGGGCGACGCGGGAGCGGATGGTGCCGACGCGGCAGCCGGCGATGGCGGCGGCCTCGGCGTAGGTGTAGCCGAGGACCTGGGTGAGGATGAGCGCCTCGCGCCGGTCGGGGTCGAGCCGGTCGAGGAGGGCGCGGGCGTCGACGATTTCGGACCACGTGTCGGCGCCGTCGGCGGGGTGGGGTTCGGCGCTTTCGCGGGCGTCGTCCCATTCGACGGCGGACTTGCGGGGCCGGGCCATGTCGTGGCGCACGGAGTCGACCCAGACGCGGCGGGCGAGCGACAGCAGCCAGGTGCGCGCGGAGGATCGGGCGGCGAAGCGGGGGAGCGCCGACATGACGCGCAGGTAGGTCTCCTGCGTCAGGTCGTCGGCGACGTCGGTGTTCGCCAGGTGGGCGAGCAGGCGCCAGACGTCGGTGCGGGTGGCGCGGATGAACTCCGTCAGCGCGGCGCGGTCGCCGCGGCCGGCCTTGAGGGCCAGGGCGGTGACGCGGTCGTCGTCGCTGCGGTGCGTGGTCATGGTCAGTGACCATACCAGGGGTTTTGCGCGTGACGACGGCCCCCGCGGCCGGCTTATGCGCCCATCCGCCCGGCCCTGCGGGGCAGCCGGTGCGCTGGTAGGGAGGGGATAGGGAGAACTTGCCTAAGTCAGTATCCGTTGCGATTGTAGAAAAGTATCAATTGCGCCGAACTGATAGGGCGTGTATGGTCAATCCCTGTAAGCGGGATGTTGGCGCATCAGCCACCGGCGCCGCCCCGCACAACCGGAAAAACAAAAGCGAATCACCCATCAGGACAAGGAGCCTCATCAATGACTTCCTCCAAGGACATCGCCGACCGCGGCATGGACACGGGCACCTCCAACGGCGACACCACCCGCCTCAACGGCGCGCCGGTCTCCTCCGAGCAGCACTCGGTCACCACCGGCCCGCAGGGCGGCGTGCAGCTGCATGACGTCCACCTCATCGAGAAGCTGACGCACTTCAACCGCGAGCGCATCCCGGAGCGCGTCGTCCACGCCAAGGGCGGCGGCGCGTTCGGCGAGCTGACGGTCACCGAGGACGTCTCGAAGTACACGAAGGCGGATCTGTTCCAGCCGGGCAAGGTCACCCCGATGCTGGCCCGCTTCTCCACCGTCGCGGGCGAGCAGGGCTCCCCGGACGGCTGGCGCGACGTCCGCGGCTTCTCCCTCCGCTTCTACACGGAGGAGGGCAACTACGACCTCGTCGGCAACAACACCCCGGTGTTCTTCATCCGCGACGGCATCAAGTTTCCGGACTTCATCCACTCGCAGAAGCGCCTCCCGGACACGGGCCTGCGCGACGCGAACATGCAGTGGAACTTCTGGACGCAGTCCCCGGAGTCCGCGCACCAGGTGACCTACCTGATGGGCGACCGCGGCATCCCGAAGACCTGGCGCAACATGGACGGCTTCGGCTCGCACACCTACCAGTGGATCAACGAGGCCGGCGAGCGCTTCTGGGTGAAGTACCACTTCAAGACCCGCCAGGGCTGGGACTACCTCACCGACGCCGAGGCCGAGGAGCTGGTGGGCCAGGACACCGACCACTCCCGCAAGGACCTGTTCGAGGCGATCGAGCGCGGCGAATTCCCGACCTGGGACGTCAAGGTGCAGATCATGCCGTTCGATGAGGCGGCGGACTACCGCTTCAACCCGTTCGACCTGACCAAGACCTGGTCGCAGAAGGACTACCCGCTGATTCCGGTCGGCCACTTCACGCTGAACGAGAACCCGCGCAACTTCTTCGCCCAGATCGAGCAGGCCGCGTTCGCCCCGTCGAACCTGGTCCCGGGCATCGGCTTCTCGCCGGACAAGATGCTGCTGGCCCGCGCGTTCTCCTACGCGGACGCCCACCGCTACCGCCTCGGCGCGAACTCCGACCAGCTGCCGGTGAACCAGCCGCGCAACCAGGTCAACACGTTCTCCCAGGACGGCTTCGGCACCTACCGCTTCGCGGACCCGAAGCTGCCGGTCCACGGCTCCAACATCGAGGGCCGCGGCGCGCAGCAGACGTCCGACGCCGGCGACCTGGGCCTGTGGGCCTCCGAGGGCGAGGAGCCGTTCCGCGGCGCCTACGTCGCCCACGCCGAGGACGATGACTTCGGCCAGGCCGGCGACCTCGTCCGCAACGTCATGAACGACGACGAGCGCGACCGCCTCGCGGGCAACATCTCCCGCGCCATGCAGGGCGTCTCCCCGGAGGTCGAGGAGAAGGTCTACGAGTACTGGACCAACGTCGACGAGTGGCTGGGCTCCGAGGTCCGCAAGCGCTTCGCGGAGCTGAAGGAGGAGGCGTAGCCCCCCGCCCGCCGGCCCCCTGCGGGCCGGTGCGGGGTCGCCCTCGCGATGCGTGACGACGCCCCGATCGGCCGGACTCCGCCGCACCCGAGTGGTGCGGCGGGGTCCTCTTCATGTGCGGGGGCGGAGGGGCGTGTCGTGCGGCCGCCCGTCGGTGGGCCCGGGGAACAGAGGTGATGTCCCCCGGGTCCCCGCCTGGCGGGCGGCCCTCCCCTCGGTAGGCGCTGCGCAGGGGTGAGGACGCTGCGCCTGATTGAAGGGTATGCCGGGGCGGCCGGCCGGTGCCGCCCGCGGTCGGGCCGGTGAACGGCGCGTGAACGGGCGTGGCCGGAGCCGGGGCGGGCCGGGGGGCGTGCGGGTGCCGGGATCGGCGACGCCGCCGTGCCCGGAGGCGACGGCGGCGTGCGCGGTGGGCCGTGCGGCCCGGGGGCGGTTAGGCCCAGAGGGTGTCGATGCCCTCCTGGTTGGCCATCCACGCGTCGGCGGAGCGCAGCTGCGGGTTGAAGATGCGCTCGACGGCCTCCTTGAGCTTGGAGTCGGAGACGTCGTCGCGGCCGGCGCCGTTGGAGTCGGCCTCCTCGGCCGTCTCCTCGACCTGGTCGCGGCCCGGCTTGTCCTCGTTCTCGGCCTTCTCCTCGGTCTGATCCTGGCCCGCGGAGTTCTCGTCGGCGGCCTCGGCCTTCTCCTCGGACTGGTCCAGGCCCGGCTCGTCCTTGGCCTCGGCCTCCTCGGCGGACTGGTCCTTGCCCGCGGAGTTCTCGTCGGCGGCCTCCGCCGTCTCCTCGGACTGGTCGCGGCCGGTGGTGTCCTCGTTCTCGGCCTTCTCCTCGGACTGGTCCTTGCCGGCGTCGTCGCCGGAGTCGCCCTCGTCGTCGGCGGCCTCGGCCTTCTCATCGGACTGGTCGACGCCCGCGTCGTCGGCGCCGTCCTTGCCGGCGTCGTCGCCGGACTCGCCCTCGTCGTCCTTGCCCGCATCGTCGCCGGCGCCCTCGCCAGCGCCGTCACCGGCATCGTCGCCGGCGCCCTCGCCGGCACCGTCGCCGGCGCCGTCACCGGCACCGTCACCGGCACCGTCACCGGCATCGTCGCCAGCGCCCTCGCCGGCGCCGTCACCGGCACCGTCGCCAGCGCCCTCGCCAGCGCCGTCGCCGGCGCCGTCACCGGCACCGTCACCGGCACCCTCACCGGCGCCGTCGCCCGCGCCCTCGCCGGCATTGTCGCCGTCACCCGGCAGATCGGCGTCGACCACGTCGGAGACCTCGGCGTGCGGCTGCGGGAAGCCGATGTCGCCGACCTCGACGAAGTTCACGTCGCCCTCGATGACCTCGACGGCGGAGTACGGGAAGTTGATGTTGATGGTGATGCCGTCCAGCTCGGTGCCGGACGCGACGTCGATGAACGCCTGGGTCTCGTCCACGATGTGTCCCCTCGGGAAGTCGGAAATGCTGTGTGCAGTGTAAACGGGTGGGGGCGTCGTCCGGGACTCCGGCGACCGCCGCCCGCCTGCGGCGGGTGGCGATGGCCCGGGGCCCCGCTACGCGGCGACGCCCCTCCCGCCCCCGGCAGGGGACGGGGGAGGGGCGCCGGGTGAGCCGTGACGGCTCGAGGATTCGGTCTAGTGCCGATTCCGGTTATCAGGCCGGGGTGGCGTCGACGCCGGAAACGGAGACGTCGATCACGTCGGAGACGTCGGTGGACTCGTCCCACTGGACGTCGGCGATGTCGGAGACGTCCAGGATGTCGGAGGAGCCGAAGTTCACGTCGCCGATGTCGACGAAGTCGACGTTGCCGCCGATCTCCTCGACCGCACCCCACGGCAGGGCGACGTCGAGCTGCGGGGCGTCCCACTCGCCGAAGGCGGCGATGATCTCGGGCAGGTTCTCCATGGTGGTGTTCCTTTCAGGCCAGGAGGGAAAGAGGGAGGAAGGGAACGGCGCCCGCGCGGTGGCGGGCGCGCGACTCGGCCCTTAGGTGCCGATGCCGGAGACCTCGACGTCGGCGATGTCGGAGACGTCGGTGGACTCGTCCCACTGGACGTCGGCGATGTCGGAGACGTCCAGGATGTCGGAGGAGCCGAAGTTCACGTCGCCGATGTCGACGAAGTCGACGTTGCCGCCGATCTCCTCGACCGCACCCCACGGCAGGGCGACGTCGAGCTGCGGGGCGTTCCACTCGCCGAACGCGGCGATGATCTCGGGGAGGTTGCAGGCGGTGCAATCCATGCTGAAGGTCCTTCCAGATGATGATGGGCCGGGAACCTCCTGATAGGCGATCCCCGTGTTCGCATCGCATATTAAGGATCGCCTTGGATTAGGGCAATGGAGGGATGTTTTTGCAGGTCAAAACCTCCGTTCACTTATTTAATGTTTTGTTGCGAGGATATGAATAAGCCCAGGTGGTGACGAGTCGTATCCCGGCCTATCGCCGTTTGCCCCGGTTTTTCGCGCCACCCCCGGAAGGGGGGTACTCGATCTCCATTGCGTAACAAATCGACGAAGGCCCGGCTGCGTTAAAAGTGAATGCGCGTCAGTGCATCTGACGTGCCGCAACGCGCCGAACCCCTTTTGCGCCCCGGGATGTGACGCGGCGCCCTCCCCCGGAACACGACGAGGCCCCCGCCGGCGACGCCGGCGGGGGCCATGCGCTGGGCATGCGCCGGGGACTACGAGCCGTCGCCGTCCCCGTCGTCACGCGAATCCACGAACGGGAGACGATCCCGCGAGGACCCGTCGCGCACGCCGAGCACGGCACGCGCCAGCACCTCGGAGGCCACCGTCGCGACCACCAGCACCGCTGCGATCGCCACGACCGCCGTCAGCACCTTCGACCACGTCAGCAGCCCCTGATCGAACTCCAGGATCAGGTTCGCGCCCACCAGCAGCGGAATGCCCACCGTGATGCCCGCCGACAGCTGATTCAGCCGCGACAGCGCATCCGGGCTGCGCCACATCGCGACGACCGCGCCCAGCAGATACGTCGAACCCAGGACCACCGAGACGCCGAACAGGACCGTCAGCACGATTCCCATGAAGTCCACGCCGATCACCTCCTGCCCTTCGACAGCACGCGCGACAGGCCCACCGTCGACAGGATGCCCAGCAGACCCGCCAGCATCGCGATGTCGAAGCGGATCGCCGTCTCGCGCAGCAGGGCCGTCGTCAGGAAGACGCCGACCATCGGATAGAACGCCGCGTCGGCCAGCACCGCACGGCTCACGTTCTCCTTCACCTTGAACACGATCACCGCGCCCAGCACGAACGCCAGGCCGCAGATCACGATCCCGATGCCGGAGATCACCTGCACCGCCGTCTCGTTCACGGCCGCACCTCCTCGTCGCCGGAGACGATCGGGGTCACGGCGTCACGCCACAACCCCGGCTCCTCCGCCTCCAGCCTCGTGCCGATGTACGCCCTCGGATCCGGCTGGACCTCCGGGTCGTACTCGTCGAACAGGAACCCGCCCGGGCGGGGGATGTCCCGCACCCGCGGCGCCAGCTTCTCCTCCATCTCCTGGAACGACTCCACCAGGGCGGCCGGATCGCCGCCGAAGATGCAGTGGACGACGAAGAACCGCGGCGGCTCCCCGTCCACGGCCGGCACCAGATCCGCGTCCGACGGATCGGCCTCGCGGACGCCGCACACCAGCGTGCCCGGCGTCATGGTGATGGAGGCGCCGAACGCCGTCACCTCCGTCGTCGAACTCACCCGCAGCGGCAGGCCCACCAGCACCGGGTGCTGATCCTGCCGGATGCGGAAGTTGTCGACGATGACCTCCGTCGCCGCCACGATCACCTGGCCGACGAGCCACAGGCCGTAGCGCAGCACATGGAGCACCTTCATCGGGCACCTCCCCCGTCAACGCCCGCCGGGACGACGTCCTCCCACGGCCCCAGGGCCGCGGCCTGGTAGCCGCCCACGTCGAGCAGGGCATCGGCGGCGGCGCCGGTCCACGCCGCCACGACGCCCGCGAACACGAACATCAGCACGCTGACGACGGCCAGCGCCGCCGACGGCGCGACCTTCGCCGCGGAGACCCGGCGGCCCTCCGGCACGCCCGCCATCGGCGGACCCCAGAAGACGCCGCCCCACAGGCGGATCATCGACAGCAGCGCGCCGATCGACGCGACGATGATCGCCGCGATGACGACCCACGACCGGGCGTCGCCGGCCTCCGCCGCCGTGAACACGATGGCGACCTTGCCGAACACGCCGGAGAACGGCGGGAAGCCGACGATGGACAGCGACATCGCCGCCATCACCCACGCGACCAGCTTGTCGCGCGACGCCAGGCCCGACAGGCGGGCCAGCGAATCCGTGCCGTACGTCTCCTCCACCGCGCCGGTGGCCATGATGAGCGACGCCACGGTCACCATGTGGTGCACCGCGTAGAACGCGCCGGCCGCCAGGGCCGTCGCCGGGTCGCCGTCCGTGAACGCCAGCACCACCAGGATGAACGGCATGCCGTTGACCATCTGGTACGCCAGGATCTCGCGCATCGTGCGCTCGCCCAGGCCGGCGAAGCCGCCGACCAGCATGGACACGACCATCACCGCGATGATGCCCCAGCTCCACGACGGGTTCATGCCCGTGATGACCACGTAGATGCGGAACAGCATGTACACCGCGACCTTCGTGTGCACCGCGGAGAAGATGCCCATCACCGCCGAGGACGTGCCCGGGTAGGTGCGCGGCAGCCACGTGTGCACCGGCACCAGGCCCGCCTTCACGCTCAGCGCGATGACGACGATGCCCAGCGCCACGGCGCCCGCGCCGCCCTCCGACGCCATGCCGCCCAGCAGCGCGATGTTCACGCTGCCCGCCGCGCCGTACAGGAGGCCGACGCCGACCAGCAGCACCGTCGAGGTCAGGATGTTCACCAGGATGAACGAGCGGCCCGCCGCCAGGCGGCGCCACGTGCCCGACACGGCCGTCAGGCCGTACGACGGCAGGAGCATGACCTCCATGAACACGAAGAAGTTGAACAGATCCGCCGTCAGGAAGGCGCCCGCGGCGCCCGACAGCATCATCAGCGTCAGGGCGGAGAAGAACCGCGAGTCGTTCTCGCCGACCGCCTCCGCGTACCACGACGCCACCAGCACCACCGACGCCGCGACGCCCAGCATGAGCATCGACATCGGGTCGGCGACGAACGGGATGGACACGCCGCCCGGGAAGTCGCCCACGTTGTGGCCGACCGCCCCGTTCGCCATCGTCCAGCCCAGCAGCGCGAACGCGCAGCCGGCGACGCCGGCGGGCACGACGACGGACAGGGCGACGCGCGCCCGGTGCCACGGCAGCATCGCCGCGACGGCCGCCAGCATCAGCGGCACGGCCACGAACAGCGGCAGTGCCGCCGAAATCGTCTCCGGGCTCATCGGGCGCCACCTCCCCTCGTGTCCGTGACGCCGTCCGGCGTCGGGGCGTTCTCGATGTCATCCGAGTCGCCCTCGTACCCGTCCCACGCCCGGCGCCCGGCCGTGGTCATCAGGGAGTTCGCGTCGGCGTCCTCCCTGACGCGGGTCTCGTCGTCACGCCCCAGACCCGCCAGGGCGAGCATGAGCGCGGTGACCGCCATCGTGATCACGATGGCCGTCAGCACGAACGCCTGCGGAAGGGCGTCCGCCGCCTCCGCCGCGTCCGAGTACTGCATCAGCGGCTCGGCGCGCCACGCGCCGACGCCCGTCGACAGCAGGATCAGGTTCGCCGCGTGCGAGATGAGCGTCATGCCGATGATGATGCGGACCATGCCGCGCTGCATCACCAGGTAGGCGCCGCCCGCGACCAGCACTCCCGCGAGAATCGCGATGATCACGCCCGCACCTCCTTCCGTCCGGAATCGTCGGGGCCGCCGGCGTCCGTGCCGTGCGCCCCGGGGCCGTGGTCGCCGTGCGCGCCGCCCGCGCCACCGGAGTCCCGGTGCGCCAGCGCCGCGCGGGCCTCGCGCTGCGGCGGCGGAACGTGCAGGCCCGTGCGGTGCACGATCCCGTCCGCCAGCTGCTCCCGCTCCTTCGGGGAGCCCGGCCGCGACGGGCCGCCCAGGTGGTTGAGGGACGCGGCGATGATGCCCAGCACCGCCAGGTAGACGCCCACGTCGAAGATGAGCGCCGTCGTCAGGTGCTTGTCGCCGACGTAGCCGTACAGCGGCGCGAGGAACGAGCCCTTCGCGTAGCCGACGTAGCCCGTGACGATCGCGATGACGATGCCCAGGCCCGACAGGTAGTACGGCACGTTCTTCGGCAGCACCGGGGCGTCCGTGGGCCGGGCCAGGTAGACGAGCATGAGGATCGAGGCGCCGATGAGGGCGGAGTTGAAGCCGCCGCCCGGCTCGTTGCCGCCGCGCCACAGCACGAGGAACGAGATGACGCACAGGATCGGGATCATCCACTTGTTCAGGCCCGTCATCGGATCCGACGCCAGCTGCGGCTGCGGCAGCGGACCCGGCCGGCCCGCCACGTGCGGCCAGCGCGGCACAGAGTTCACGACCGCCGCCATCGCGATGCCCGCCATGCCCAGCACGGCCAGCTCGCCCATGGTGTCGAAGGCGCGGAACTCGACGAGGATGGTGTTCACCACGTTGTTCTCGCTGGTGATCTCCGGGCCCTGCGTCAGGTACCAGTGCGCCAGGTCCGTCTTCCCCCGGCGGCCGGTCAGCATCCACACGGCGCCGAACGTCGCCAGGCCCGCCGCGATCGCGACGGCCGCGGCGCCGATGCGGCGCTTCCTCGTGGTCTCCGGGAAGGAGCGCGGCTGGTGGCGCAGCACCAGCATGATGAGCACGACGGTGAGGATCTCCACCAGGAACTGCGTCATCGCCACGTCCGGCGCGCCCAGCAGGAGCACCTGCATGGTCACGCCCGTGCCGGTGACGCCCAGCAGCACCGCCGCCTGCAGGCGGTTGCGCGCCTGGATCGTCGCCCATGTGCCGACGAGGACGACGGCCAGCGGGATGAGGTCCATGAGGTTGTCGATGCCCTCCACCTTCGGTGCCGCCGGCACGCCGCCGAGACCCGGCGCGAGCGTGACGACGAGGGCGTAGACGGCCAGGACGATGAGGATCGGGGCCATGTGGCGGCTCGGCGAATGCGACTTCGCCGGGGCGCCCAGGACGCGGCCGAACCGATCGGCGCCGGCCTGCACCGCCTCCAGCGCGTCGACGCCGGTGAACGGGGTGAGGTCACGGGCCGTGAACCAGTCGTACAGCGGGCGGCGCACCACGATGAGCACGACGCCGAGCACCAGCACGACCAGCGAGATGATGAACGGCACCGTGAAGCCGTGCCACAGCGTCAGGTGCGTCTCCGCCCAGTCGCCGCCCAGCACGGACTGCGCCACCCGGTCCAGCGGGCCGTCCATGACGCCGGCGGCGAACGCCAGCGGCAGGGACAGCACGCCCGGCAGCGCCGCCGGCAGCCACAGCGGCACCGGCGCCTCGTGCGCGTGCGACAGGTCGTGGGGCTCCACGCCCCAGCGGTCCGTGTCGTGGCGGTCGACGAAGATGCCGAACACCAGGCGCGCGGAGTACGTGAACGTCGCCAGCGCGCCGACGCCGGCGGCCGCGAGCAGCACCACGACGCCCCACGAGGGCAGCGGCGCCTCCTCGAAGGCCGTCAGCATGCCCTCCTTGGACAGGAAGCCCAGCGTCGGCGGCACCGCGGCCATCGACGCCGCGCCCAGCACCATGGAGCCGCAGGTCCACGGCATCTTCTTCGCCAGCCCGCCGAGCTGGCGGATGTCGCGCGAGCCCGACTCGTGGTCGACGACGCCGGCGAGCATGAACAGCGAGGACTTGAACAGCGCGTGGGCCAGCGTGTGCACGACCGCCGCCATGATGGCGAAGTGCGTGCCGACGCCGATCGTCGCGACGATCCAGCCCAGCTGCGACACCGTCGAGTACGCCGTCAGGCGCTTGATGTCGGTCTGCGCGATGGCGAAGAACGCCGTCGACACCGCCGTCGCCATGCCCACGACGATGAGGATGAGCTGCCACGCCGGGACGTCCGCGAACGCCGTCGAGAAGCGCAGCAGCAGGTAGACGCCCGCCTTGACGACGGCCGCCGCGTGCAGGAACGCCGACACCGGCGTGATCGCCGCCATCGCCTCCGGCAGCCACGGGTGGAACGGGATCTGCGCCGCCTTCGAGAACGCCGCGAACGCCGTCAGCGCCGCCGCCGTCGCCGCGACGCCCGGCCGCTCCGCCCACACCGGGTGGACCAGCAGCTCGGACACCCGCGTCGTGCCCGTCGCCCACACGGCCACGCCCAGCGCCGCCAGCAGCAGCAGGCCGCCGGTGAACGTCAGGAACAGCGTGCGCAGCGAGCCGGCCCAGCCGGAGCGGCCCGACCGGGCGATGAGCATGAACGACGCCAGGGAGACCAGCTCCCAGCCGACGAACAGCAGCACCACGTCATCGGCCAGCACCAGCAGCAGCACCGCCAGCATGAACGCGGTCATGAGCACGTAGAAGCTCATGTTCCCGCGCTTCGGCGGCAGGTAGGCGGTGGAGTAGATGAACACCACGGAGCCGATCACCAGCGGGAGCATGGCGAAGACGAACGAGAGGGGGTCGAGGCGCAGGGCGAAGTCCACGCCCTGCCCGCCGGGGAGCAGGGGCCCCGTCCAGTCGACGCTCCACAGCACCCCGCCGGGCGGCGCGCCGCCCGCGGTCGTGGAGCCCGCCCCGTCCGCGCCGCCGGCGCCGAAGACCTCCGGCGCCAGGCGGGCCAGCTGCACGCCGGCCGCGACGAAGAACGCCGTCAGCGGCCAGCCGGCATGCCGGCCCAGCAGCTTGACGAACAGGGGGGTGAGGACGAGACCGCACGCAACCAGAGCGGGGACGCTGAGCAGTGTCACGGCTGGGTCGCTTTCCGTTGTCGCGGTCGGTTGTCGGTCACGCGACCCGCGGCCCGGGTGAGGGCCGTCCGGCGCCGGGGAGCCTCCGACGGGGCCGCGCGACCCGGCCGGGGCCGGTGAGGCGACGGCCCGCCTCGGCGTCGTGCCGGGGGTGGCGGGGCGCGCAAAGCGCCGCCGATCGGGCGCCGACGCTTTCCCCACGACTTTACCAAGGCGCCCCCCGGCGAGGCGCGGCCGGGCACCGGCGCTGACCGGGGTATTTTCCGGGCATGGAACCCCGCACCGGACACCGCCCACGGCCGCTCACCGCGGTCATCGCCCTGCTGGTCCTCCTCCCGCTCCTGGCGGGCGGGATCCTCGCCGGCGCCCGCGTCGCGGGGGAGCCCGGCGGCCCGGCCGTCGCGGACGCGGCGGGCGCGGCGGGTGCGCCGGAGGGCGCCGCCAGGGGTGCCGCGGGCGGCGCGGGCGCCGGGGGAGAGGGCGCGTCGGCCCCGGCGGTGCCGGGCGGCTGGACGGGCACGTCGTCCGCCGCGGGCGTCGACGTCGCCGCGCTGCAGACCGCGCGCGGCCACGTCAACGCCGCGGCGGGGCAGACCGGCTTCCTCACCATGGGCCTGGCGCAGGAGCGCGACGGCATCAACCGGCTGCACGACGGCTCGAAGGAGCTGGCCGACGGCATGATCCTCATCCAGAACGGCACCAGGGAGCTCGGCCGCGGCGCCCAGGCGCTGGCCGACGGCGTCAACGCCACCGTCGGCAACATCAGCGTCGCCGCCGTCGCCGCCGGCCAGGTCGACGGCGCCATCGACCGCACCCGCGAATCCCTGCGAGCGTCGAACGACCCGGCGGCCGCCGGCATCATCGCCGACCTCGACAGCCTGCAGCGCCAGCTCGACACCGTCGACTTCGCCGCGCTGGACGGGAAGCTCAACGAGCTGAAGACCGGCGTCAACGACATGGCCACCCAGCTGAACAGCCCGAACGGCGACTTCCGCAACGGCGTCTGGCAGGCGACCGAGGGCTCCCGGAAGCTCCACGAGGGCCTCGGCGAGCTGCGCGACGGCCACGGCCGCATCGAGGGCATGGCCGCCACCATCGACCGGGAGGTCGCCGCCGCCCGCACCACCGCTCCCGCCCCGACCATGGCGCAGCTGGAGGCCGCCGGCCTCGCCCCGTCCGCCGACGACGCCGGGACGGCCGGCGGCTTCGCGGAGCTCGGCGTCTCCCCGGCCGCGGCGTTCCTCGCCGCCGCCCTGGCCGCCGTCGCCGGCGCCGCCCTCATGCTCCTGCCCGCCGGCATGCGGCTGGGCGTCCGCGCCGCCGCCGTCGCCGCGGGGGCGGGCCGCGTCTCCCGCACGCTGCTGACCGCCGGCGGCGTCGTCGCCGTCGCCGCGGCCGCCCTGCTGGGCCTGCTGCTGGCCGGCGAGACCGGGCCGGGCGCCGCGGCCGGCGCGGACGCGGCCGCGGACGCCGCGGGCGTGCCCGCCGGGGCGATCGCCCTGGCCGGCGGCATCCTCGTCCTCGCCGTCGCCGCGACGGCCGCCGCCACCGCCGCCGCCGTGCGGCTGTTCGGCCGGGCCGTCGGATCCGTCGCCGTGCTGCTGGGCCTGGCCGCGCAGGTCGGCGTCGTCGGCTGGGTCTGGCGCACCGCCCTCGACGGCGGCGAGCCCGTCCCCGCCTGGATGGCCGTCCTGTCCGGCGTCATGCCGCTGCACTACCCGATGACCGCCTTCGCCTCCCTCGGCTCCGGCGGCGGGGCCATGGCCCCCGGCCTGCTGCTCGCCGCCGCCGTGCTCGGCGCCGTCCTGATCCTCGGCCTCCTGCTGGCGTTCGCCGCCGGGGCGGGGGACCGGCGCGAGCTGGCCGCCGTGGCGGCCGGCGGGGCCGGAGCCGGCTACGCGGAGGCGGAGTACGCGCCCGCGGAGCATGCGCCGGCCGAGTACGAGCCGGCCGAATACGACGCCGTGGACGAGACCGAGGCGGCGGACACCGCGGAGTTCGACGCCGTCGAGGCGCGGGCGAATGAGGCGGATACCGCCGACAAGGCCGACGAGGCGGACACCGCCGCCGACGCCGACACGGCCGACGCCCCCGACGCCGGCACCGACCCCGCCCCCGGTCGCACGGACGGCTGACGCCCGCCCCGCCGCACCCGGCCCGGACCCCGGCGCCGGGGCGGCGGGGAGCCGCGGCGGTGACCGTCGCAAAGCACCACCTGCGCACCGCAACCCCGCGCACGACGGAGGACCCGCCGCTCAGATGAGCGGCGGGTCCTCGTGTTCTGGTCGGGGTAGCGGGATTTGAACCCACGGCCTCTTCGTCCCGAACGAAGCGCGCTACCAAGCTGCGCCATACCCCGGTCCGTGCCGAACCCTGTCGGCAACGTCGTACACATTAACCCGGCCCGCCCGATAAAGGCAAAACGCCGGGTCAACGCCCGTTCCGGGGGCCTACGGCAGCACCTCGATCAGCGTCGCCGACGGCGCGCAGAACAACCGCACCGGCGCATACGGCGACGTCCCCAGCCCATTGGACACGTGCAGCCACGTGCCCTCCGTCCACCGCGACAGGCCCTTCACCCGCGACCGGTCGATGCCGCAGTTCGTCACCAGCGCATGCCCGCCCGGCAGGCACACCTGTCCGCCGTGCGTGTGCCCCGACATCACCAGCCGGTAGCCGTCCGCCGCGAACCAGTCCAGCACATGCGGCTCCGGCGAATGCGACAGGCCGATCGCCACGTCCGCGCCGTCCTCCGGCGCGCCCGCGATGCGGTCGTAGTCGTCGAGGTGATGGTGCGGATCGTCGACGCCCGCCATCGCCACGCGCCACCCGCCGGCCGTGAACCCCAGCCGCCGGTGCGTCGCGTCCTGCCACCCGTGCTCGATGAACGCCGCCCGCATTCCCCGCCACGGCAGCTCCACCTCCGACGGCTTCCGCTTCTTCCCGGTCAGGTAGATGAACGGGTTCACCTTCTTCGGCGCGAAGTAGTCGTTCGTGCCGAACACGAACGCCCCCGGGAACCGCAGCAGCGGCTCCAGCGCCTCCAGCACCTGCGGCACCGCCTCGCCGCCCAGGTTGTCGCCCGTGTTCACCACCAGATCCGGCTCCAGATCCGCCAGCGCCCGCACCCACCGGACCTTCTCCGGCTGCGTCGGCGTCATGTGCAGATCCGACACGTGCAGGATCCGCAGCGGCGCCGCGCCCCGCGGGCCCGGCCGCGACGGATCCGACGGCACCGTCACCCGGTGCAGCCGGAAATCCGTCAGCTCCACCTGGTTGGCGTAGTACGCGGTCGCCGCGCCCGCCGCGGCGCCCGCCGCCATCGTCCCGAGCGCCCACCGCGCCGCCGTCGCCAGGGCCCCGCGGGCCCGCCCGTCATCGCCTCGTCGCGCATTCCCGTCCATCACATGGCCACGATACGGCAGCCCGGCCGGGCGGTTCCCCCGCCGCGGCTCCCTCGCCGCGGGCGGCCGCCGCACTACGCTGGCCGCATGAGCGAACTGAAGGACACCATCCTGGCCGACATGAAGACCGCCATGAAGGCCCGCGACAAGGACACCCTCGCCGCGCTGCGCCAGCTCAAGGCCGCCATCCAGGCGGAGGAGGCCACCGGCGCCAAGCACGAGCTGACCGACGACGACATCCTCCGCGTCATCGAGCGCGAGGTGAAGAAGCGCCGCGAGTCCGCGGAGACCTACCGCGACGCCGGCCGTCCCGAGCTGGCGGAGAAGGAGGAGGGCGAGGCCGAGGTCTTCGCCCGGTACCAGCCCGCGCAGCTCGACGACGCCGAGCTCGGCGCCCTCGTCGACGGCGTCGTCGCCGACGTCTGCGGCGACGACGCCCCGTCCATGAAGCACATGGGCCAGGTCATGAAGGCCGCCAAGGAGAAGGCCGGCGCCGCCGTCGACGGCCGCCGCCTGTCCGACGCCGTCAAGGCGAAGCTGCAGGGGTAGCGCGCGGGCGCGTGCGCGGTGCGTGACGACGGGGCCCTCGCCTCGTCGCGGCGCCGCCGGCCGCGCCGCTGCGGGCCCCGTCGCCGGGGCCGCGGCGGGACCCCGTTACGGCGAAAGGGACCCAGGTCTACCTGGGTCCCTTTCGCGTTGTCCGCTCCGTTTGGCGGGAGGGGCGGGGAGGCCGGCTGGCATCCGGCCCCGCGCCTAGCCCGGCAGCGGGATGGTGCCGATGCCCGGGATGTCGATCGAGTCCGGCAGCGGCGCGACCGGCGGCGGCTCGTTGTTCGACGGGTTGTCCGGCCGCGGCGCCTCATCCGGGGCCGGAGCCGGGCCGGGCGCCGGCGCCGGCGGCGGGGGCGGCGCCGGGCGGGAGCCGTCGGAGACGGCGATGACCACCAGGCCGCCCTTCAGGACGGTGTTGGCGTTGGTGACGCCGGTGACCTCCCCGGCCGGGCGGCCGGTGCCGGACGCGGTCGTCGTGGTGACCTTGAAGCCGGCCTCCTCGAGCTTCTTCCGCGCCTCGTCCTCCTTGAGGCCCGCGACGTACGGGATGGCCGTGTGGTTGGAGCGGTACTTCGGGTCCATCTCCGGCAGCGTGGCGCCGTCGAAGCGGCCGATGACCGGGTTGACGGCGTCGTACCAGGTGCGGGCGGGCTCGCGGCCGCCGTACAGGTCGCCGGAGCCGCACTGGCGCAGCGGCGAGGTGCACAGCTCGCTGGTCGTCGGGCCGTCGTTGTAGGCGTACACGGCGGAGGACAGGCCGGAGGTGAAGCCCAGGAACGCGGCGGACTGGTGGGACTCGGTGGTGCCGGTCTTGCCGGCCATCGGGCCGGACCAGCCGGCGGCCTCGGCGGCGCCCTCCGCGGTGCCCTCGACGTGGTCGAGGCCCATGGCGTTGGCGACGGCGGAGGCGGCGCCCGGGTCCATGGCGTCCTCGCAGGGCTTCAGGTCCAGCTCGACCGGGTTGCCGGCGTGGTCGAGCACGGCGTCGACGGGCGACGGCTCGCACCAGCGGCCCTTGGACGCCAGCGTCGCGCCGACGTTGGACAGCTCGAGGGCGTTGATCGGCGTGGGGCCGAGGACGAAGGAGCCGAGGGTGGCCTCGGAGACGTAGTCCTTGATGGAGGTGTCGGCGTCCCAGGTGCCGGGCTCGGCGTAGGAGCGCAGGCCCAGGCGGACGGCCATGTCGGCGATGGCGGGGACGCCGAGCTGCTCGGCGAGCATCACGAACGTCGTGTTGGGGGAGTGGGCCAGTGCCTCCGACAGCGTCATCGACGGCTTGTAGGAGGTGACGTTCTCCACGCAGTACATGCCGGCGGGGCAGCCCTCGGCGCCGCCGTCGCCGAGACCCTGCGCCTCGTAGCGGCGGGGGACCTGGAGGGTGGTGTCGATGCCCATGCCGCGCTCGACGGCCGCGGCGGCGGCGAAGACCTTGAACACGGAGCCGGCGCCGTTGCCGACCATGGTGTACGGCTGCGGCTGGACGGTCTGGCCGGCGGCGGGATCGAGGCCGTAGTGGCGGGACGACGCCATGGCCAGGACGCGGCGGGAGTCCTCGCCGGGCTGGACGACGTTCATGACCTCGGCGACGCCGTCGGCGGTGGGGGAGGCGTTCTTCTCCAGCGCCGCCTCGGCGGAGGCCTGGACCTCCGGGTCGAGGGTCGTGTTGACGGTGTAGGTGCCGCGGGTCAGCTCCTCGGCGGGCAGGCCGTGGCCCTCGAGCCACTGGATGACGTAGTCGCAGAAGAAGCCGTTGTCGCCGGCGGCGATGCAGCCCTCCGGCAGGATGTTCGGCTGCGGCAGGACGCCGAGCTCGGTGGCCTTCGCGGCGTCGGCCTCGGCGTGGCTGACGGCGCCGACGTCGGCCATGGCGTTCAGCACGTCGTCGCGCCGGGCGCGGGCGCCCTCCGGGTTGGTGTAGGGGTTCAGGCCGGAGGTCTGCTGCACCATGCCCGCCAGCAGGGCGGACTGGGCGACGGTGAGGTCGGCGGCGGGGATGCCGAAGTAGGTCTGGGCGGCGGCCTCGATGCCGAAGGCGCCGTTGCCGAAGGGCACGAGGTTGAGGTACGCGGCGAGGATCTGGTCTTTGCTCATGCGGCCCTCGAGGTCCTGGGCCAGGCGGATCTCGCGGAGCTTGCGGCCGTAGTCGGTGGCGACGGCGGCGCGGCGCTCGGCCTCGTTCTCCGCCTCCACGAGGAACGCGTGGTTCTTGATCAGCTGCTGCTCGATGGTGGACGCGCCCTGCTGGACGGAGCCGGCGGTGAAGTTGGTGAGCGCCGCGCGGGCGGTGCCCTTCCAGTCGACGCCGGAGTGCTCCCAGAAGCGGCGGTCCTCGATGGCGACGATCGCGTCCTTCATGGCCGGGGAGATCCGGTCGGAGGGGACGGGGAACCGGCGCTGCTCGTAGAGCCAGGCCATCGGCTTGCCGGAGGCGTCGTTGATGGTGGTCACGCCGGGGGCGCGGCCGGAGGTGATCGACTCGGTCGAGGAGGCCAGCTCGTCGGAGGTGCGGGCGAGCACGGCGCCGGTCCCGCCGACGACGGGGAACAGCGCCAGGGCGACGAGGAGCCCGCCGACGACGGTGGCGGCCACCAGGGCTGCGAGGTGCCTTCCTGTGTTCACGCGCTCCACGATATAGGTGCGCGGCGTGCACCCGGAATCGTCCGGCATTCCCTCATGCGGGGGGAGCGCCGGGGATCGGCCGGGGGAGGCCCCGGGACGGAGGGCGCCGTCGGGCGGCTCGGCCGCGTGACGTGCGCGGATCCGGGGGTGGATCGGGGGATGGCCGGGGATGGTGGACGTGTCGCGCCGGAGGGGCGGGGAGCCTATCGCACGCCGTGACGGGCCGCGTACGCCTGCCCGAAATGTGACGCAGTAGACAGTCCGAAGACTATGTGATTACACTTACCGCTCAATAGTGATGCCGACCACCCCGTACGCCACGGTTTACGAGGAGCGACAATGACCGCGACCATCTCCCAGCCGACCACCGCCGGAACGCAGGCCACGGCCACCGCGCCCGTACGCGAGCTCGGCCCGGAGAGCTTCCGCAACCGGCACGAGTGGGTGCCGCAGGCGAAGTGCCGCGACATCGACCCGGACGAGCTGTTCGTCCGCGGCGCCGCCCAGCGCCAGGCCGCGGTCATCTGCCGCCACTGCCCGGTCGCGCTGCAGTGCCGCGCGGACGCGCTGGACAACCGCGTGGAGTACGGCGTGTGGGGCGGCATGACGGAGCGCCAGCGCCGCGCGCTGCTGAAGGAGCATCCGGAGATCACCAGCTGGGCGGACTTCTACGCCGCCCGCCAGTTCGACGCCCGCTAGGCGCGCGTCGCACGGTCCGCGCGGGGTTCCGCGCGGATGATGCGTGACGACGGCCCGATCCCCGTCCGGGGACCGGGCCGTCGTCGCGTCCGGGGCCGCCTACTCGCCCGCGCCGCCGAGGGCCGGCAGCACCAGCGCCGCCATCCGCCGCAGGTCGCCGACGCCGTCGACGCCGCCGCGCAGCGACGGCACCCGCGTCACCGGCACGCCCGGCACCCGGCGGGCGAAGCGGCAGATCTGCTTCTCCTCCGCCTCCGCCAGCTCGACGCGCGAGCGGTGGACGGCCGCGGCATCCGGGTCGGCGGCCTCCAGATCGGGCAGGGGGACGTCGTCAAGCACCTCCGCGACCGGATGGACGCGGTTGACCACCAGGGCCTTCGGCGCGAGCCCCTGGTCGCCGAGGGTGCGGGCGAAGCCGCGGGCCTCCCGCAGCGCCTCCGCCGCGGGCGCGCCGACGACGAGGAACTCGCCGGAGGACTCCAGCGTCGCGCGCATGCGCCGCGACCGGTCCAGCACCGACGTCATCACGGGGCGGGCGCCCTTCGCGAACGCCGCCACCTGCGCCAGCATCGCGCTGCCGATGACCTTGCCGACCACGGTGACGCCCGCGCCGACCAGCGCCGACGACGACGTCAGCAGCCGCATCAGCGGGTGATCCAGCAGCCGGCCCATCCGCTCCGCGGAGTCGAGTAACTCCAGCGCCGACAGCGCCGGCGGCGTGTCGACGACGATCGCGTCCCACTCCCCGGAGTCGTGCAGCGCCCCCAGCAGATCCATGGCCAGGTACTCCTGCAGGCCGCCGAAGCTGCGGGCCATCGCCCGTGTCACGGCGTTGCCGGCGAGCTCCGGGGCGCCGGCCTCCGCCAGCATCGCGCCGAACCGCTCCGACTGATCCAGCATCAGCGCCGACAGGCCCGGCACCTCCGTCACCTCCGCCGGGGCGCCGCCCAGCTCGCCGACGCCGAGGGCCTGCGCGAGCCGCAGCGCCGGGTCGATGGTCAGTACCGCCGTGCGCAGCCCCGCGTCCGCGAGGCCGACCGCGATCGCCGCCGCCGTCGTCGTCTTGCCGACGCCGCCCGAGCCCGTCAGCACCACCACGCGCGTCATTGCCGCTCCTCCCGGGTCGCGTCGTCCGAGCCGCCCTCGGCATCCGCGGAGCCGGCTGCGTCGGCCGCGCCGTCCTCGCCGCCCATCAGCAGCTCCGCGATGCGGTAGATCCCCTCGACGCGCACGCCGCCCGGGATCGCCGGCAGCCGCACCAGGCGGCCGTCCCAGCCGGACTCCAGCTCCGCCAGCGCCTCCCGCTGCACCGCCGCGCGCGCCGCGGCGTCGCGGGCCTCCTCCACCAGCGCCGCGCCGGCCTCCGCGCCGAGCCCCGGCACGGGGGCCGCGCCCGGGGCGTCGTCACGCATCGCGACGCGCTCCGCCGCAGCCGCGACGTCCGCGTCCAGCACCTTGTTCACCGCGATCGTGCCGACCGTGAGGCCCATGCCCAGCAGCTCGCCGATCGCCTCCAGCGACTCGGTGACCGGCAGCGGCTCCGCCAGCGCCGTGACGTGCACCGCCACCTCGCCGGAGCGCAGGTACGCCGCCGTCTCCCGCGCCTGCCGGTGCACGGGACCCGCCGCGGCGATGTCCGTCAGCGCCCGCGTGACGTCGAGGAAGCGGGCGATGCGGCCCGTCGGCGGCGCGTCGGCGACGACGGCGTCCCAGCCGCCGCGCCGCGCCTCCTCCACCAGGAAGCCGCTGAGCAGCACGTCCTTCAGGCCGGGCGCGATGGCGGTGACGAACTCCGGCACCCCCAGCCGGCGCATCGCCGACCCGGCGACGGCGCCTGCGAAGTTCGTGCGCAGGTAGTCCTCCAGCACCGCCTCGCCCGTCGGCGCGCAGCCGTGGACCTCGCCGCCGCCCTCCGCGGCGGCGATGCGGCCCGGCGTCGCCGGCAGCGAGGCCAGCCCGAGCGGCGCCGCCGCCGAATGCCGGGCCTCCACGTCGACCAGCAGCACGCGGCCCCCGCCGGCGGCCAGCCCCACGGCCAGCGCGGCGGCCACCGTGGACTTCCCGGTGCCGCCCTTGCCCGTCACGACGTGGACCCTCGGCCCCGCCATCGCGCTTCCCCGCGCCTCCTGATGCACGGGTCCCACCGTAGACCACGCCCGCCGCGCGCGGAGGCGGCTTCGGCGTGCGGCGGCGCGGGCCGTCGTGCACGGCGGCCCCCGCCGGTCCGCTCCCGTCCGCGCACCGGCCCCGCCGCCCCGCATCGGCCGGACCCTCCCGCGCGGGCCGCCGGGCCATTAGGCTCGGCTGGCATGAGCACCGAGAAGACCGCCTGGGAATACTCCACCGTCCCCCTCCTGACCCACGCCACCAAGCAGATCCTCGACAGCTGGGGCATCGACGGCTGGGAGCTCGTCTCCGTCCTGCCGGGCCCGACCGGCGAGCAGCACCTCGCCTACCTCAAGCGCCCGCTGCAGAAGGACGGCGAGTAGATGACGTCCCACTCCGAGAGGCTGAAGGAGCTCGGCATCGAGCTGCCCGCCGTCGCCGCCCCCGTCGCCGCCTACGTGCCGGCGCTGCGCGACGGCGACCTCGTCCACACCTCCGGCCAGCTGCCGTTCGTCGACGGCGAGCTGCCGGCCGCCGGCCACGTCGGCGCGGAGGTCGACCCGGAGAAGGCGAAGGAGCTCGCCCGCGTCGCGGCGCTCAACGCCCTCGCCGCCGTCGACTCCGTCGCGTCGCTGGACGACATCGTCCAGGTGGTGAAGGTCGTCGGCTTCGTGTCGTCGGCCCCCGGCTTCCACGGCCAGCCCGGCGTCGTCAACGGCGCCTCCGAGCTGCTGGGCGAGGTCCTCGGCGACGCGGGCGTCCACGCCCGCTCCGCCGTCGGCGTCGCCGAGCTGCCGCTGAACTCCCCGGTCGAGGTGGAGATCGTCTGCCGCGTCCGCTCCTGACGGGCGCGCCCCGGGCGGCCGCGGCGCCCCGACGGCGACTCGCAGTCGCCCCGCCGGAGCGCCTCCGGCGCCCCCTCCGCGCCCCACGCGGCGCGGGGGTGGGGCGCCCCGGCCCCCGGGGGTGGCCGCGTCCCCCGCGCGGCGTCGTAGGATGGGCGGCATGGAGCATCCCGCGTACAGCCAGCTGCGACCCATCACGACCTCCGTCGGAGTGGTCCTGTGCCCCAACCCCAGCTACGCCGCGCTGGAGGGCACCAACTCCTACATCATCCGGGCGGAGGGCGATGCCCGCAGCATCGTCGTGGATCCGGGTCCGGAGGACGAGGGCCACCTGAACGTCCTGCACCGCAACGCCGGCGACGTCGCCCTCATCCTGCTGACGCACCGCCACATGGATCACGCGGACGGCGCGCGCCGCTTCCGCCAGCTGACGGGGGCGCCGGTCCGCGCCGTCGACAAGCGCTACTGCTCCACCGGCGCGGAGCCGCTGACCGACGGCGAGCGCGTCGTCGTCGAGGGCGTGACGCCGCAGGTCGAGGTCGTGCTGACCCCGGGCCACACCGCGGACTCCGCCTGCCTGTTCGTCCACACCGGCGACGGCGGCGACGAGGACGTGGAGGGCATCATGACCGGCGACACCATCGCGGGCCGCCACACGACGATGATCTCCGAGACCGACGGCGACCTCGGCCAGTACATGGAGACCCTGCGCATGCTCGACGAGCGCGGCAAGGGCGTCCGCCTGCTGCCGGGCCACGGCGAGGATCTGCCGGACATCACCGTGATGACGCGGAAGTACATCGAGCGCCGCGAGCAGCGCCTGGAGCAGGTGCGCGAGGCGAAGGCGAAGCTCGGTCCGGATACGACGGTGGGCGACATCGTCGACGAGATCTACACCGACGTCGACCCGGTGCTGCGCCACGCGGCGGAGCAGTCGACGCGCGTCGCGCTGCGCTACCTGGAGAGCCAGGGCGAGTAGCCCCGCGGTCCCCGTCGTTTTCTTTGCGACGGGATCCGCCCCGGCGACGACGGAGCCCCCGGACCACGTGGTCCGGGGGCTCCGTCGCGTCCGCGACGCGGTGCGGGCCGACGGCGTGCGGCCCGGCCGGGGCGGCGGCGCCCCGCCGCCCGCGCGCGCGGGGAGGTGCCGCGACGCGGTGCGGGCCGGCGCCAGCTGCGCGGGACCGTGTCGCGGGCTCGGCCTAGCGGGCCCGGCCTAGCGGGCGCGCTTGGCCAGGCGCTCGGCGTCGGTGATGAGGACGGACTTGCCCTCCAGGCGGATCCAGCCGCGGTGGGCGAACTCCGCCAGCGCCTTGTTCACGGTCTCGCGGGACGCGCCGACCAGCTGGGCGATCTCCTCCTGCGTCAGGTCGTGGGTGACGCGCAGGTTCGGGCCCTCCGGGGCGCCGAAGCGGTTGGCCAGGCCCAGCAGCGCCTTCGCCACGCGGCCCGGGACGTCCGTGAAGATGAGGTCCGCCAGCGAGTTGTTCGTCCGGCGCAGGCGGCGGGCCAGCATGCGCAGCAGCTGCGACGTGATGTCCGGGTGATCCGCGACCCACTGGTGCAGCAGCTCGGAGTTCATCGACGCCGCCGTCACCTCGGTGACGCACACCGCCGACGACGTGCGCGGGCCCGGGTCGAAGATGGACAGCTCGCCGAACATGTCCGACGGGCCCATGATGGTCAGCAGGTTCTCGCGGCCGTCCGCCGAATGGCGGGCCAGCTTCACCTTGCCGCTGATGATGATGTACAGGCGATCGCCGGGCTCGCCCTCGTTGAAGATCGTCGTCCCGCGCGGGAAGCGCACCGTCTCCAGCTCGCCGAGGAGGCTGTTCACGGCCTCCGGATCGACGCCCTGGAACACGCCTGCGCGCGAGAGAATATCCTTCACATCATCCACGACTGCTCCGTTCGGTCTGGGGGACACGTCACCCCTTGTGGGGTTTCCACGGTACAACACCGTTTTCGCGTCGGTTCGGGCGGACGTCGGCGCCGTGGTCGGCGCCCGCGCTGTCGATGTGAGCGAGTCTACATAGGGACATGCGTCACCGGGTTATCCAGGTCACTTTTCCCCCTTTGTTGCACGCGCGCCGCCCTCGCCCGGAGGGGGCCGGACGCGGCGCGGGGGACGTCGTCACGCGGAGGGCGGGGACCCCGCGCCGGCCGCGCGCCGCGCGCGGCCCGGGCCACATGCGAAGCGGGGCGCGTCGTCACGCGGACGGGCGATGTCGGGGCGGCCGCTAGGATTGCGGACATGCCCGCACCCGCCGCCGCCCCAGCCCCCGCCGCCCGCAACGGGATGGGCCTGCCGACGCCGACCGCGCCGGAGGGCTCCATCACCCCCGCGCGGCGCCGGCGACCCGGCGCGCACCCGGCCGCCCGCGGCACCGAGACGCACCTGGGCATGGTCCGCCGCGCCCGCCGCGTCAACCGATCGCTCGCCGCCGCGTACCCCGACGCGCACTGCGAGCTCGACTTCCGCGACCCGTACCAGCTGTGCGTCGCGACGATCCTGTCGGCGCAGTGCACCGACGCCCGCGTCAACATGGTCACGCCCGAGCTGTTCCGCCGCTGGCCCGACGCCCCCTCCCTCGCCGGCGCCGACGTCACCGAGCTGGAGGAGGTCATCCGCTCCACCGGCTTCTACCGCGCCAAGGCGAACAACCTCATCGGCTTCGCCACCGGCGTCACCCAGGACCACGGCGGCGAGGTCCCCGGGCGGCTCGAGGACCTGGTGAAGCTGCCCGGCGTCGGGCGGAAGACCGCCAACGTCGTGCTCGGCAACGCGTTCGGCGTGCCCGGCCTGACCGTCGACACGCACTTCGGGCGGCTCGTGCGGCGCCTCGGCCTCACGGAGGAGACCGACCCCGTGAAGGTCGAGCGCGAGATGATGGACGTCATCGAACGCCCCGAATGGACCTGGTTCTCCCACCGGCTCATCTTCCACGGCCGCCGCATCTGCCACTCCCGCCGCGCAGCCTGCGGGGCGTGCTTCCTCGCCTTCGACTGCCCCTCCTACGGCGTCGCCGGGCCGGAGGAGCCCGCCGAGGCCGCGCGCCTGGTCAAGGCGGAGAACAGGGAGCACCTGCTCGCCATGGCCGGACTGGGGGAGGAGGACCTGTGAACCTCTCCCCGTCGCGCTGGGCGATGATCGTCGTCGCCGTCCTGGGCACCGTCGCGCTCGTGTGGTTCGCGGTGGCGCAGACGACGGGCGCGGGCTCCGGCTCGGGCGCGGACGGGGCCGGCGGCGGGGCCGGCGGGCCGGTCGGCGCAGGTGAGCCGCCGGCCGAGCAGGTCGCCGCCCGCCCCGCCTGCCCCGAACCCGCCCCCGGCGCCGCCGGGGCCGCGGCCGCCGACGGCGGGCCCCTCGCCGGCGTCGAACTGCCCTGCCTCGGCTCCGGCGGGCAGGGGAGCATCGACGTCGGCGCCGCGCTGCACGGCCGCCCCGCCGTCGTGAACTTCTGGGCCTGGTCCTGCGCACCCTGCCGCGAGGAGATGCCCGTGCTGGAGGAATGGGCCGCCGCCAACCCGGACATCGGGCTGGCGCTGGTGCACCAGTCGCTGTCCGCCGCCCGCGGCGCCGTGTTCCTGGAGGACGTCGGCATCGGCCGCTGGAGCTTCCAGGACACCGACGACGTCGCCGGCCCCGCCCTCGAACTGCCCCGCGTCCAGCCCGTCACCGTCGTCCTCGACGAACGCGGACAGGTCCGCGCCGTCCTGCCCCGCGTCTTCGAGTCGGCCGCCGACCTCGACGCCGCCGTCCGCGAGGCCCTGGCATGAGCGGGGGCATCGACCGCGTCCCGCCGTGGCTCGCGCCCGTCCTCGGCGACGGCGACGACCCCGGACTCGAGGCCCTGCGCCGCGCCGCGTCCACCCGCCGGCCCGGCGACCCCGCCGGCCGCGCCTCCGCGGTGCTGGTCCTGCTCGGCGGCGACGCCGCGGCGCTCGACCGGCCCGAGGACTCCCTCGTCGTCCTCACCCACCGCTCGCCCGAGCTGCGCAGCCACGCCGGCCAGATGTCCTTCCCCGGCGGCAAGGTCGACCCCGGCGACGACGGCCCCGTCGACACGGCCCTGCGGGAGGCGGAGGAGGAGACGGGCCTCGCCCGCCCCTCCGTGACCCCGCTGCGCGTCCTCGACTCCATCGACATCTCCCGCACCGGCTTCGCCGTCCACCCCGTCCTCGCGTACTGGCACGACCCGCACCCCCTGCGCGTCGTCGACCCCGCCGAGACCGACGCCGTCCTGCAGGTGCCGCTCGCCGACCTCATCGACCCGTCGAACCGGCTCACCGTCGGCTTCGGCCCGTGGTCCGGGCCCGCCTTCCGTGTCGGCGACTTCATCGTGTGGGGCTTCACCGGCGGCGTACTCGCCCTCCTGCTGGATGCCGCCGGATGGTCCGAGCCGTGGGACGATGCGACGGTCCATGATCTCCGCGCGACGCTCGCCGCGTCCGCCAACCGAGAGTCCTTCGGGATGGGAGGCACCCTGCGTTGACCCCGACCGTGATCCTCGACCTGGTGCTGGTCGCCATCGCCCTCATGGCGATGTGGTCCGGCTGGAAGCAGGGCATCGCCAGCTCGCTCATGTCGTTCGTCGGCGTCGTCGCCGGCGGCATCGTCGGCTACTTCCTGGCCCCGCCCACCATGGACCTCGTCGATCAGCCCATCCTGCGGCTGTTCGTGGGCGTCGCGACGATCGTCGTCCTCATCGTCATCGGCCAGGCCGTCGGCGGCATGGCCGGCCAGTCGCTGCGCAACGCCATCCGATCGCCGATGGGCGTCGGCCTCGACTCCGGCCTCGGCTCAGTGTTCCAGGCGCTGATGCCCCTCATCGTCGTGTGGATCATCGCCATGCCCCTCGCCGCCGCCGTCCCCGGCCAGATCGGCGCCACCATCCGCGGCTCCAAGGTGCTGGGCACCGTCGACGCCCTCGCCCCGTCGGAGCTCACCCGCGTCCCCGGCCTGCTGGTCCGCCGCCTCGACGAGACCGGCATCCCCCAGGTCATCTCCCCGTTCGAGCAGGAGCGCCGCGTCGAGGACACGACCGCCGCCGATCCGTCGCTCGTCGACGCGGCGATGGTCGACCGCATCCGCCCCTCCGTCGTCCAGGTCATCGGCGAGGCCCAGCGCTGCGAGCGCCTGCAGCAGGGATCGGGCTTCGTCGTCGCGCCGGACACCGTCGTCACGAACGCGCACGTCGTCGCCGGCGCGGACACCGTCCGCCTCGACACCGTCGCGGGCACCGTCGACGCCGAGGTCGTCCACTTCGACCCGGGCGAGGACGTCGCCATCCTGCGGTCGCCCGGCCTGCCGCTGCCGGCCCTCGAGTTCGCGCCCGAGCCGGCGTACCCGGGCGACGGCGGCGTCGTGCTCGGCTTCCCCGGCGCCGGCCCGTACACGTCGGTGCCGGCGCGCGTCGAGAACCGCGTCATGTTGCGCGGCTTCGACATCTACTCGCAGTCGTCCGTCGACCGCGAGGTCTACGTCCTGCGCGCCGACGTGCGCCAGGGCAACTCCGGCGGCCCGTTCGTCGACACCGGCGGGCGGCTGCTCGGCCTGGTGTTCGGCGCCGGCGTCGGCGTCGACCTGACCGGCTACGCCCTGACGCTCGAGGAGCTGCGCGGACACCTCGACGCGGCGGCGCAGACGGGCGGCGCGGCCGTCGGCACGGGGGAGTGCGTGGTGCGGTAGCGGCTGCGGCGGCGGCAAGGGCGCCGGGACCATGACGGTCCCGGCGCCCCTCGCGTTGCGGGCCGGGGCGGCCTTAACGGCGGTCCGGCAAGAACGGCGCGACGTTGGCCGGCGGTCTGGGGCGGTCGAGGCCGGCCCGGAGCTGCCCGGGCGCGGTACTCGTGCGTTGTGTGCCATCCTGTCGCCGCGGGCCGATACGCGACCTGGGGTTTTGCGGGCTGTCGCGGCGGATTTCTGGCCACTTGTGCACGGGTGCCCTGCCGTCTTTCCCGTGGGGCGGGATTGCCCGGTCGCCGGCGCCCGGCTGCCGGGTCGGCGGGGCACACTGCGCTTCGTGGTCAGCGTGTCACCGGTTCGGCCGGATCCGACCTGGGGAAACGTTGCGCGGCGCGGTGGTTCGCTGGCCAGTTGCGCACGGGTGCCGATGGGGAGCGAGCGCGGGCGGTGCGGCGGCGTGGCGCGGGCGGCGCGGCGGCGCGGAAAGGCCCGGCCGCGCTACCGGCCCGGGGCCGCGGCGAAGCGCACCAGCGCCTCCGTCACCGCGTCCGGGGCCTCGAGCTGCGGGAAGTGCCCCGCGCCGTCGACGGTCATGATGCCGCGGCAGTTCGCCCGGCCGGTGAGGTCGAGCGTCGACTGCGCCAGCGACGGCGGCAGCAGCCGGTCGTCGGCGCCGTGGACCATGAGCACGGGTGGGGCGCCGCCGACGGTGCTGTTGACGTGGGCGGCCTCCGCCATCGCGTCGCGCCAGCGGGTCCGGCGGGCGGCGACGGTGCCGGTCAGCCAGCGCCCGTGCGCGAGCATCGGCTCCAGCGCCCCGGTCGCCAGCGAGGTGACGTGCAGGCGGCGGGTCAGCCGCCCGTCGTCGGTGTCCAGGTAGCCCGCCCCGGCGTGGGCGAGCAGCGTGTCGGCGTAGGTCTCCGCGCCCGGCCCGGGGCGGCGCAGCGCGGCGGCGACGGTGCGGCGCCGGCAGGCGCGGCGGCCGAGGCGCCACAGCTCCGCCGTCGGCTGCCTGCGCTTCGCGGAGCGCGGCGCCCACAGCAGCGGGTGGGCGCCGGCGACCGTCGCCAGGCCCCGGACCATGCGGGGCTGGCGCATCGACATCGTCCACGCGACGAACGACCCGAGGCCCGTGCCGGCGACGACCGCCGACCCGTGGCCCAGCGCGCGGATGAGCCCCGCCATGTCGTCGGCCGCGACGTCTTGGCGGTAGCCGGTCGGCGTGCGGTCGGAGGTGCCCCAGCCGCGCAGCGACGCGGCCACGGCGTGGAAGCCCGCGTCGGCGAGCGGCTCGAGCTGGTGGCGCCAGTCGAACCAGCCGCCGGTCGCCCCGTGCAGCAGGAGGACCAGCGGAGACGACGGGGCCCCGCACTCGGCGACGTGGTACCGCTGCCCGCGGGAGTGCGCCATGCGGTGGCGCCAGGGTCCCTCGAGCAGCAGGTCGTCGACGTGCGGGGCCTTCACCTGGTCAGGTGCGCGTCAGAACCGGAGGAATCCGGCTTAGGTGTACATGCCGTAGTCGGTGTCGCGGTGCGCGACGCCGCGGGCGGAGCCGTCCTTGGACGGGATGACCGTCTTCAGCTCCTGGACGGACTCGATGGTCTTCTCCGGCTTCTTCACGGACTTGACCTTCTTCAGGCCGATGAGGGCCAGGATGCCGGCGATGACCAGCATGAGGATGAAGGTGATCAGGAAGCCCGCCCACCAGGGCAGCCACACGGCGATCAGCGCGGCGATGAAGAAGAAAAAGAAGAAGGTCGAGTAGAGGGCGACGACGCCCGCGGCGCCGAAGAGGCCGCCGCCGATCGCGCCGTTCTTGGCGGACTCGGCCAGCTCGGCCTTCGCCAGCTCGACCTCGTAGCGGACCAGCTCGGAGACCTGGGAGGACGCCGAGGACACCAGGGTGCCGATGGAGGCGGTGCCGCGCTCCGGGGAATCGACGTCGCTCAGCGGGATCGCGTCGACGCGCGGCGCCAGCTTCTCGGTTCCGTCGGTGTACAGGCCCTTGTTGTCGCTGCTCACGTGTCGTCCTCCTGCGGGGTTCATCGGGTCGTTGCCGTGGGTCGGTTAAGGATACTACCCGCCGGAGACCCCGGCGCCATGCGGAAGGCCCCGATAACCGCGGGTTTCCGCCGGGATCGGCGACCGGGCGGCGCACCCGGTGCCCTATCGTGGAGCCCCATGAGCACCCCCGCCCCCGCCCAGGGCCGCGATCCGCTGGCCCCCCTCCTGGAGCTCGACGGCGTCGCCGAGGCCGCCGCGCGCGCGACCGACGCCATCGCCGCCGTCCACCGCCACCGCGTCAACCTGCGGAAATGGAACCTCACGGGTGCGGAGTCGGTGCTGCGTGGCGCCCGCTCCTCCGCCTGGCTGGAGGGCGCCGACCCCGCGCTGCCGGACGACGGCGTCGTCTCCGACCCCGTCCTCGCCGCGGCGCTGCGCGTCGCCGACCGCATCGCCCCGGAGGCCATCGGCGAGACGTCGCGCACGTTCCGCCGCGCGCCGCTGCAGGTGCTGGCCCGCTGGGCGGTGCTCGCCGACCCCGCCGGCTCCGCCGAGCACCCCGACGCGCTCGGCCGCCCCGTCGGCGACGACCGGCTGACCGCCGAGCAGAAGGAGCGCCGCCTGCACGGCCTCGGCGGCCTCATCGCGGGCGGCACCTCCGTGCCCGCGGCGATCCTGTCGGGCGTCGTCCACGGCGAGCTGCAGACGCTGGCGCCGTTCGCCGCCGGCAACGGCATCGTCGCCCGCGCCGCCTCCCGCCTGGTGTGCGTCACCGGCGGCGCCGACCCCCGCGGCCTCGCCGTCCCGGAGGTCCACTGGACCCGCCACCGCAAGGCGTACGCGGACGCGGCGGAGGGCTTCCGCTCCGGCAGCCGCGACGGCCTGCGCGAGTGGCTGCTGCTGCACCTCGGCGGCCTGGAGGCCGGCGCGGTCGAGGCCCGCGGCATCGCCGAGGCGGTCTAGGCGGTCCAGCCGGTCCAGCCGGACCACTCGGCCCGGGCGGTCCAGGGGCGGGCCGCCCCGGCGACGAAGCCCCGCCGCCGGCGACGGGCCGGCGCGGCACCCGTCGTCACGCAAAACCCCTAGCGGCGGCGACCCCGCAGCGCCACGGCGACCCCCGCGATCAGCGCGGCCGCACCCGCGGCGGCGCCGAACGCGCCCATCGTGCGGCGCGACGGCGGGCGGAACAGCGGCACGGGGTCGCGGAAGACGCGGATGGGCCAGTTGCGCTCCTCCGCGATGCGCCGCAGCGGCTTGTCCGGGTTGACGGCGACGGGGTGGCCGACGGCGGCGAGCATCGGCTCGTCGGTCGCGGAGTCGGAGTACGCCCAGCAGCGCGACAGGTCGTAGCCGCGCTCCTCGGCGAGCCGCGCCAGCGCGCGGGCCTTGTTGCCGCCGCGGCAGAAGAACGGCACGGCGCCGCTGTAGACGCCGTCGACGACCTCGAGCTCCGTGGCGACGACGTCGACGATGCCGAGCTCCGCGGCGATGGGCTCCACGATCTCCCGCGCCGACGCGGACACGACGACGACGTCGTGGCCGGCCTGGCGGTGGTGGCGCACCAGCTCGACGGCTTCGGAGTAGACGTACGGCGAGATGACCTCGTGCAGCGACTCCTCCGCGATGCGGCGGACGTCGGCGGCGCGCCAGCCGGTGACCATGGCGGCGAGCTGCTCCTTCGCGGCCTCCATCTGGTCGCGGTCGTGGCCGCCGGAGATGTACATGGCCTGCGCGACGGCCATCTGCACGACGCCGGAGGTGCTGAGCAGCCCCGATTCCATGAACTGGCGGCCGAAGGCGTAGGCGGAGCTCTTCGCCACGATGGTCTTGTCGAGGTCGAAGAACGCGGCGGAGCGGCGGCGGCGCGCGCCCGCGGAGGCGGCCGTCGGGGCGGTCGCGTGCGGGGTGCGGGGGTCTGCCGGAGTCATCGCCGATCAGCATAGCCGCGGGGCCGACGCGGGGGCCGGGCTTGACGTGGCGGGGATCTCGCGTTCCTCCCTTTTGACAAGCGGCCGGGGTGTGTCATACTGGCCGTGGCAGGCCCCCATTTGCGCGTGGCCGCCCCCGGCAACACCCCCCCCGATGCCGGGTTACAGACGCCCCGCGCCACCCCCCCCCGGCGCGGGGCGTCACCATGTCCGGGGTGTTTTCTCGCGTGACGACGATCGCCTCACCGGCCCGTGTCCGCCGAAGTTGTCCACCGCCCGCGCGGCATCCACGGACGGCGCCGGATCCGGCGTCGCGGGGAGCCGCCGCACCGTGCGGCCGCGCATGCTGCGGCCATGGAGGAACGAGGGGGACCCGAGGTCATCGTCGCCGTGGCCGACCCGGAGCTGGCGCAGGAGGCCGTCGCGGTCGTCGCCGCCACGGGCCACGTGCCGGTGCCGGTGACGGAGCCGGACCCGCACGGGGCGCGGTGGCGCCGGGCGGCGGCGGTGCTGGTCGATGCGGCGACGGCGGCGCTGGTGGCCGACATGGCGGCGCCGGCGCCGCGCCGGGCGGGCGTCCACCTGGTCCACGCCGACGCGGCGGACCCGGACTGGCGGCTGGCGATGGCCGTCGGCGCGGAGACCGTCCAGGCGCTGCCGGCGTGCGGGGCGGAGCTGGTCGGGCTGCTGGGCAGGCCGGGGGACGCGGACGGCGGGGGAGGCCTGGTCGTCGCCGTGGCCGGGGCGGTCGGCGGCTGCGGCACGTCGACGGCGGCGGCCGCCCTGGCGGTCGCGGCGGCGGGCGACGGGACCCCGGCGCTGCTGGTCGACGCCGACGGCGGCTCCGGCGGCGCGGACCTGCTGCTCGGCGCGGAGCACGTCCCCGGCGTGCGGTGGCCCGACGTCCGCGCGGAGGCGGGGCGCGTCGACGCGGCGGCGATCCTCGACGCCGCGCCGGGCCTCGACGGGGGACCGGCCGTGCTGACGGGGCCGCGGATGCGCGACGGCGGGGACTGGACGGTCGCGCCCGCCGCGGTGGCCGCCGTGGCCGACGCGATGGTGCGCCACGGCGGCGTCGCCGTCGTGGACCTGCCGCGCGACGCGGAGATGGACGCCGGGGTCGCCGGCCGTGCCGACGTCGTCGCCCTCGTCGTCCCGGCGGCCGTGCGGGCCCTGGCGGCGGCGTCGCGCCGCGTCGCCCGCCTGCGCCGGGCGGGCGCCGACCCCGTCGCCGTGGTGGCGTGGCCCGCCCCGGGCGGCGTCACCGCCGGCGACGTCGAATACGCCACCGGCCTCGCCGTCGCCGCCGAGCTGCCCCACGTCCGCGGCCTGGACCGGGAGATCGAGTCCACCGGGCTGCACCGCTCCCTGCCCCGGCTGGCCCGGGCCGTCGAGCCGCTGCTCGACCTGGCGGAGGGGCGCGGCCGGTGACCGCCCCGGACCTGCTGGCCCGCGTCCGCTCCCGGCTGGCCGACGGCGGCGGGGCGGCGTCGACCGCCGACCTCATCGCCGCGGTGCGGGCGGAGACCGGCGGCGTCGTCGGCGACGCCGAGCTGCTGGACCTGGTGCGGCGGCTGCGCGGGGAGCTCTCCGGCTGCGGGCCGCTCGACCCGCTGCTGCGCCTGCCCGGCGTCACCGACGTCCTGGTCACCGCCCCGGGCGCGGTGTGGGTGGACCGCGGCCGCGGGCTGGAGCGCACCGGCGTGGTCTTCGACGGCGACGCCGACGTCCGCCGCCTGGCCGTCCGGCTGGCCGGAGCGTGCGGACGTCGGCTCGACGACGCCCGGCCCTGGGCCGACGCCCACCTGCCCGGCGGCGTCCCGGGCGCGGGCGCCGGGGTCCGCGTCCACGCCGTCCTGGCCCCGCCGGCGCGCGGGGCGACGCAGCTGAGCCTGCGCGTCCTGCACCCCGCCCGCCGCGGCCTGGCGGACCTCGCCGCCGGCGGCTTCGCGCCCCCGGAGGCCGTGGACCTGCTGCGGCGCATCGTCGCCGCCCGGCTGTCGTTCCTCGTCGCCGGCGGCACCGGCACCGGCAAGACCACGTTGCTGGCGGCCCTGCTGGCGGAGGCCGCCCCGACCGAGCGCATCCTGTGCATCGAGGACACCCCGGAGCTCGCGCCCGCCCACCCGCACGTCGTGTCGCTGACGACGCGCCCCGCGAACATCGAGGGCGCCGGCGAGATCACCCAGCGGGACCTCGTCCGCCAGTCGCTGCGGATGCGGCCGGACCGCGTCGTCGTCGGCGAGATCCGCGGAGCCGAGGTCGTCGACCTGCTCGCCGCGCTCAACACCGGCCACGACGGCGGCGCCGGCACCGTCCACGCCAACTCCGCCGCCGACGTGCCCGCCCGCCTGGAGGCCCTCGGGGCGCTCGGCGGGTTGGGGCGCGAGGCGCTGCACGCCCAGCTCCTGCCCGCCATCCGCGTCGTCCTGGCGGTCTCCCGCCGGGGAGGGCGCCGCCGCCTGGAGTCGGTCGGAGTGCTTGCCGGGCCGCCCGCGCGGGTGGAGGCGGCGTGGAGCGCCGACGGCGGGCCGGCTCCCGCGCGGGCGGCGCTGGAGGGGCTGCTGGGTGCGGCGCCGGGTGCGGAAGGGGCATCGGCGGCGGAGGCGGCGGCGCCGGGGGAGGGGCCGTGACCGCCGCCGCGGCGGCCGCGGCCCTCGCCGCGCTCGCCGTGCTGGCATGGCCGCCGGACCCGGTGCGCCGCCTCGGGCGCGCCGGGCGAGGGCGCGCCGCCATCGACGCGCGGTGGTGGCCGGCGCTGGCCCTGCCCGCACTGCCGCTCATCGGCGCGCACGGGGCGCTGGCCGCGGCGATCCTCGCGCGCACGGTCCTCGCCGTCGTCCGCCACGTCCGCGCCCGCGCCGCCGCCGACCGGGAGCAGGCCGCCGTCGGCCGCGCGGCCGGCACGCTGGCCGCCCAGCTCCGCGCCGGCAGCCCCGCCCCCGCGGCCCTGGAGCAGGCCGGCGCCGACGCCGGCGGGGAGATCGGCGACGCCGTCCGCGCCGCGGCCGCCCGCGCCCGGCTCGGCGGCTCCGCGGCCGACGCCCTCGCCGCCGCCGGCCACCCCGCGCTGTCGGGGCTGGTTGCCGCCTGGCGCGTCGCCGAGTCCCGCGGCATCCCGCTTGCGGACATCGCCGACGGCGTCCGCGACGACGCCGCCGGCCGCCGCGCCCACCGCTCCCGCGCCGCGGCGTCCCTGGCCGGGCCGCGCACGACGATGATGATCCTCGCCGCCCTGCCCCTGGCCGGCGTCGCCATGGGCCAGGCGCTGGGCGCCGCGCCGCTGGCGTTCCTCGGCGGCGGCGGGCTGGGCGGCATCGTGCTCGTCGCCGGCGTCGCCTTCACCGGCGCCGGGGTGGCGTGGTCCCTGCGCATCCTCGAGTCCGCGGAGGTCGCGCCGTGACCGCCGCCCTGCTGCTGCTCGCCGCCGCGCTGCTCGTCCCGGTCCACGCCCCGCCGCGGCTGCGCCTGCCCGGCCTGCTGCCGGGCAAGGGTGGCCGCACGGAGCCGGGAGACGGGGCGGAAAGGGCGGCGAGCATCGCCGGCGCCGACGGCGCGGACGTCGGCCCCGGGGACACACCGTCCCGAGCCTCCGCGTTCGCGCGCCTGCGCCGCCGGTTCGGCGGCCCGCCGCCGATGCGGGTGCTCGCGGCGGCCTCGGCCCTCGATCTCGTCGCCGCGTGCCTGCGCGCCGGGCTGCCGCCCTCGGACGCCCTCGGCGCGGTCGCCGCCGCGGCCGACGGGGACCTCGCCGGGGCGCTGCGCGGCACCGCCGCCCGGCTGGCCCTCGGCGCACCCGACCCGTGGGCGCCGCTGGCCGCCCGGGCCGAGTTCGCCGACGCCGCCCGGCTGGCCCGCCGCTCCGCCGAATCCGGCACCTCGCTGGCCGGCGGACTCGCGGGACTTGCCGACGCCCACCGGCGCCGTGCCGGCGACGCCGCGGAGGCCGCCGCCGAACGCGCGGGCGTGCTCATCTCCGCGCCGCTGGCCCTCTGCTTCCTCCCGGCGTTCGTCGCCCTCGGGCTCGTGCCGGTCATCGCCGGCCTCGCCGGACCCATGCTCGCCGGAGGCGCGCCATGACGCGGGAGGGGATCGTCGTCACGCACATGGGCGGCCGTCGCGCTGCGCTGAACATGCTGGTGGCGCGATGCGCGAGGGGTCCGCCGCGCCCCGCCGACGGCCGCTCGCGCGAGCCGAACGACCACACGACCACACCAACCACACCAACCACGCAGACCACGGCGCCCGGAACCGCCGGCCGCCGACCAGAAGGGGGACCCTCATGAACCGCACCGACCACGACGTCCGCACCACCGCCATCCCGCCGACCGGCCGGGTGCTGTCCGGCGGAGACGACGACCTGCCCGTCGCCGCCGGCCGCCTCCGCGCGCGACTGGCCCGCCGGGCCCGCCGCGTCCTCGCCGACGACTCCGGCATGAGCACCGTCGAATACGCCATCGGCACCGTCGCCGCGGCGGCGTTCGGCGCGCTGCTCTACACCGTCGTCACCGGCGGGGAGATCACCGACGCCCTGACCGACATCATCGACCGGGCGCTGAACACCCAGTGAGCCGCGGTCCCGCTTCCTCGCCGGGGCGCGCCGCCGGCCGCGCCGCCCGGGTGCTCCGCGACGAGCGGGGCCAGGCCACCGTCGAGACCGCCTTCGGCATCGCGTCGCTCGCCGCCGTGCTGCTGACGGCGGTCTCCGCGCTGGCGGCCGTCGCCGCGCACCTCGCCGCGGTCGACGCCGCCGCGCAGCTCGCCCGCGCGGAAGGCCGCGGCGACCGGGCGGCCGCCGCCGTCATCGCCGACCGACTCGGCGACGGGTGGTCGACGTCGACGCGGCGCGACGGCGACCTCGTCGTCGCCGTCGTGGAGAAGGACCTCGCGCTGCTCGACGTCCGCGCCGAGGCCGCGGCCCTCGCGGAGGAGCCGTGACGCTGGCGCGCACGCGGCGGGGTCCGCGAACAACGTCGCAGGTGGCGCGGGTTCTGCGTGACGACGGCGGAGCCGTCACCCCGGCCGCCGCCCTCCTGCTCGCCGCCGTCGTGGCCCTGGCGGCGGCGGTGGCGCTCGCCGCGGGGGTGCTGGCGGATCAGGCCCGCGCCCGCGGGGCGGCCGACCTCGCGGCCGTCGCCGGGGCCGTCACGGCACTCGACACGGGCGACGAGGCCTCCGGCTGCGCCGTCGCCCGCCGCGTCGCCGCCGCCAACGGGGCGTCGCTGCTGTCGTGCGTGCGGGAGTCGGAGGACGTGCAGGTCTCGGTCGCCGTCGACGGGCGGGAGGCCGTCGCCCGCGCCGGCCCGGCCCCCGTCACCGCACCGCGGCGAACGGCAGGTCGTGGTCGTCGGCCCAGCGCAGCACCGACTCCGTCGACCGGCCGCGCAGGAACGCCGCCAGGCGCTCGCCGAATCCCGCGTCGATCGCGGCGAGCGCCGCCGCCGGGCCCGCGCCGGCGTCGACGGGGGAGCCGATGGCCTCCGCCAGCCGGCGGATGAAGTGCGGCTCCAGGGCGGCGACGGCGACGTGGCCGTCGGCGACCTCGTAGACGCCGTAGACCGGCAGGCCGCCGCCGAGCACCCCGCCCGGCGCGGTCAGCCCGTGCCGCAGCGGGTCGGCGACCGAGTCGGCGGCCTGCCGCAGCCCGACGAGCACCTGCCCGCCCTCGCCGGTGCGGCCGCGGCGCAGCAGCATGCCCAGCGCCGCCGAGGCCGCCGCCTCCGCGCCCGCCAGGTCGGCGACCAGGGTGCGGGGCAGGCCGGGGGCGGCGACGAGGCCCTCGTCGGCCTGGAACGTCAGGTCGTGGCCCGGCCGCTCCGGGTCGCCGGCATCGCCGACGATCTCGACGTGGCACAGCCGCGGGTGCCGCACCGCCGCGTCCGCCAGGCCCATGCGCCGCAGGGCGGAGGGGCGGTGGGAGGTCACCAGGACGTCGGCCTCCGCCAGCAGCGCGTCGACGCGGGCGCGGCCCTCGGCGGACTTCAGGTCCGCGGAGACGATGTCGGCGCCGGCGGCCATCTCCCGATACCAGCCCGGCGCGGCGAAGGCGAGGGGGTCGCCCGACGGCGGCTCCACCTTCGTCAGCGTCGCCCCCATGTCCCGCAGGCGCGCCGCCGCCCGCGGCCCGGGGACGTTGATGGCCGCGCACACCACGCGGATGCCGTCGAGGGCGTCGGGCAGGGGGAGCGCCGGGGAGCCTGCGGCGGTGCCGGTCGAACCGGTGGCGGCGCCGGCCGCGTCGTTCGTCGTCATGCCCCGGACGTTAGCCCGCCGAAAGGTCCTCCACCAGGCCCCCGAGGATCTTCAGCGCACCCGCCTTGTCCAGCGGCTCGTTGCCGTTGCCGCACTTGGGGGACTGGATGCACGACGGGCAGCCGGACTCGCAGCCGCACGCCGCCACCGCGTCGCGGGTCGCCCGGATCCACTCCGCGAAGCGGGCGTGGCCCCGGTCGGCGAAGCCCGCCCCGCCGGCGTGGCCGTCGTAGACGAACACCGTCGGCAGGCCGGTGTCCAGGTGCAGGGCCGTCGACACGCCGCCGATGTCCCATCGGTCGCACGTCGCCACCAGCGGCAGCATGCCGATCGCGGCGTGCTCCGCGGCGTGCAGCGACCCCGGCACGTCGGCGGCCTCGACCCCGCGGCGGCGCAGCCACGCGTCCGTCAGGGTGTACGCCACCGCCCGGGTGACCAGGCGCTGCGGCGGGTAGTCCAGCGGCACGGTGTCCAGCACCTCGCCCGACGGCAGGCGGCGCAGGTACGACGTCACCGAGGTCTCCACCTCCACGTCGACCAGCGCCAGGTGCACGCCGCGGGCGACCCGGCGCGACGCGACGGTGCCCAGCACGCGGATGTCGGTGTCGGCGCGGGCGTGGGTGGTCCACTCCGGCTCCTCCGGGTGCACC
Source organism: Corynebacterium sp. 335C (assembly GCF_053525695.1). Taxonomy (NCBI): domain Bacteria; kingdom Bacillati; phylum Actinomycetota; class Actinomycetes; order Mycobacteriales; family Corynebacteriaceae; genus Corynebacterium; species Corynebacterium sp. 335C. Next base: position 1,361,591 of record NZ_JASTTB010000001.1, on the reverse strand, counting down.
AGCGCCACCGCGGACTCCAGGTCCAGGTGGTCGACGACGAAGCTCTCCTGCCGGTGCAGGTAGACGGCGCCGTCGTGGACCTGCTGCATCGCCCGGCCGACGTCGACGGTGCCCAGCAGGCGGCCGTCGGTGCCGTTGACGATGGCGACGTCGCCGCCGGAGCCGCCGCGCAGCCGCACCATCCCGTGCGCCTCCTCCGGCACCGGCCCCTCGGGCCGGTCGCGCCGGTCGGCGGGGTAGAGGCGGTCGCCGCGCAGCCGCAGCCACCCGTCGTCCAGCATGGCGCGGGCGACGTCGCCGGCGCCCCACGCGCGGACCTCCGCCGCGGTCAGCGGCCGCTCCACCGCCGCGCAGTACAGGTGGCCGCGCAGCACGTACGGGTTGAGAGGGTCGAACACGGAGGCCTCCACCGGCCGGCCCAGCAGGGCGTCCGGGTGGTGGACCAGGTAGGTGTCCATCGGGTCGTCGCGGGCGATGAGCACCACCAGCGAGCCCTGGCCGCGCCGCCCCGCGCGCCCGGCCTGCTGCCAGAACGACGCGACGGTGCCGGGGAAGCCCGCCTCCACCACGGCGTCGAGGCCGCCGACGTCGATGCCCAGCTCCAGGGCGTTCGTCGCCGCGACGCCCAGCAGGGAGCCGTCGTCGAGGCGCCGCTCGATGTCGCGCCGCTCCTCCGCCAGGTAGCCGGCGCGGTAGCTCTCCACCCGGGCGGCGATGTCCGCCCGCCCGGCGTTGACCAGCCGCTCGCGCACGCCCATCGCCACCGTCTCCGCGGAGCGGCGGGAGCGGGTGAACGTCAGGGTGCGGGCGCCGTCGGCCAGCAGCCGGGCGGTGATGTCGGCGGCCTCCACGGGGGCGGGGCGGCGCACCGGCGCGCCGTTCTCCCCGACCCGGTCGGGCAGCAGGCCCGGCTCCCACAGGGCGATGGTGCGCTCGCCGACGGGGGCGCCGTCCTCCGTCACCGCCGCCACCGGCTCGCCGACAAGCATCGCCGCGTGCCGCGCCGGGTCCTGCGCCGTCGCCGACGCCAGCACCACGGTCGGCTCCGCCCCGTAGCGCCGGGCCAGCCGCAGCAGCCGCCGCAGCACCAGCGACACGTTCGCCCCGAAGACGCCGCGGTAGGCGTGGCACTCGTCGACGACGACGTAGCGCAGGTTGCGCAGCAGCCGCGCCCACCGGGCGTGCGCCGGCAGGATGCCGATGTGCAGCATGTCCGGGTTCGTGAACGCCCAGCGTGCCCCCTCCCGCACCGCGCGGCGGACCTCCGTCGGGGTGTCGCCGTCGTAGGAGGCGACCTGCGCGCCGGGCGCCGCCGTCGCCGCGAGCTCCCGGGCTGCGGCCAGCTGGTCGGCGCCCAGCGCCTTCGTCGGCGACAGGTACAGGGCGCACGCCAGGTCGTCGTCGGCCAGCGCCTGCAGCACCGGGAGGAGGTAGCCGAGCGACTTGCCGGACGCGGTGCCCGTGGCGACGACGACGTGCCGGCCGGCGCGGGCGTGCTCCGCCGTCGCCACCTGGTGCGACCACGGCCGCTCCACCGCGCGCGCCGCGAACGCCGCCCGCAGCGGTTCCGAGACCCAGTCCGGCCAGTCGGCGTGGACGGCCTCCCGGGCGGGCAGGTCGCGGACGTGCGTCACCGCCGACCGCGGCATCGACGCCGCGATCGGCTCCAGAAGCTCCCGTCCGAACCCGCGCACGAACCCAATTGTGCACCCCCGCCCGACACCGCCCGGCCGCCGCCCGGCGCGCGGACCCGCCGTGATCCGTGGCACACTGTCGCCGAGAGCCCGGCCGCAGCCGGCCGGGCCCCAGGCCCGACTTTTAGGAGCAGACATGGCACAGGGCACCGTCAAGTGGTTCAACTCGGAGAAGGGCTTCGGTTTCATCGCGCCGGACGAGGGCGGCCAGGACGTCTTCGTCCACTACAGCGAGATCCAGGGCACCGGCTTCAAGACGCTCGAGGAGAACCAGCGCGTCGAGTTCGCCATCGGCGAGGGCCAGAAGGGCCTGCAGGCGATGGACGTCCGCGCCCTCTGACCGGACCGCGACCCGGACGACGCCCGCCGAGCGCACCACGCGCGCGGCGGGCGTCGTCACGCATCGCACGTGGTTGCGTGACGACGTCCCCCGCGGGCGCGCACCCGTACCCCGCACCCGCGTCCCGCACCCGCCCCCTCGGCCACCCCCGCCCGGCGGCCGCCCGCCGCGATGTGGTTGCGGGAAATGGTTGATGTGTACGGTGTTCCTTTAGATCCCCGGCAGAACGGATTGCGCGGACGCGCGAATCCCGACGCCGGGACACGTGACCCCGAGAGATTCCAGGCGGAGCACCCAGGTGGCAGACAGCAACGGAACGAAGCGCCTCGTCATCGTCGAGTCGGCGACGAAGGCCCGCAAGATCGCCCCGTACCTCGGCGACGACTACATCGTCGAGGCGTCCGTGGGCCACATCCGCGACCTGCCCCGCGGAGCCGCCGACGTGCCCGCGAAGCACAAGAAGGAGCCGTGGGCGCGCCTCGGCGTCAACGTCGACGACGGCTTCGAGCCGCTCTACGTCGTCAGCCCCGACAAGAAGAAGAAGGTCGCGGAGCTCAAGCGCCTGCTCAAGGAGGTCGACGAGCTCTACCTCGCCACCGACCCCGACCGCGAGGGCGAGGCCATCGCCTGGCACCTCCTCGAGGTGCTCAAGCCCACCGTGCCGGTGCGCCGCATGGTGTTCCACGAGATCACCAAGCCCGCCATCCTCGAGGCCGCCGCCAACACCCGCGAGCTCGACGACGACCTCGTCGACGCGCAGGAGGCCCGCCGCATCCTCGACCGCCTCTACGGCTACGAGGTCTCCCCGGTGCTGTGGAAGAAGGTCATGCCGCGGCTGTCCGCCGGCCGCGTCCAGTCCGTCGCCACCCGCGTCATCGTCGAGCGGGAGCGCGAGCGCATGGCGTTCGTCTCCGCCGGCTACTGGGACCTCACCGCCGTGTTCGACACCGGCGAGGAGTCGTCCGACCCGACGAACCCCCGCACCTTCGAGGCCCGCCTGGCCACCGTCAACGGCGACCGCGTCGCCCAGGGCCGCGACTTCGACGACCGCGGCCGGGTGAAGAAGCCGGAGGGCGTCGTCGTGCTGGAGGAGGGCGCCGCCCGCGCCCTCGCCGAGGCGATCGACGGCGCCGCGATGTCCGTCGCCTCCGTCGAGGAGAAGCCGTACACCCGCCGCCCCTACCCGCCGTTCATGACGTCGACGCTGCAGCAGGAGGCCGGCCGCAAGCTGCACTTCACCTCCGAGCGCACCATGCGCATCGCGCAGCGCCTGTACGAGAACGGCCACATCACCTACATGCGAACGGATTCGACGACCCTGTCGAAGTCCGGCATCGCCGCCGCCCGCGCCCAGGCCACCGAGCTGTACGGCCGCGAGTACGTCGCCGACGGCCCCCGCCAGTACCAGCGCAAGGTGAAGAACTCGCAGGAGGCGCACGAGGCGATCCGCCCCGCCGGCGAGCGCTTCGCCACCCCCGGCGAACTCGCCGGCTCCCTCGACCCGGAGGAGTTCAAGCTCTACGAGCTCATCTGGCAGCGCACCGTCGCCTCCCAGATGGCCGACGCCCGCGGCACCTCCATGAAGGTCACCGTCGCCGGCTCCGGCGGCGGCCACGACGTCGAGTTCACGGCGACCGGCCGCACCATCGTGTTCCCCGGCTTCCTCAAGGCCTACGTCGAGGTCAGCCGCCTGAAGGACGGCCGCGACGTCGCCGACAACGCCGAGCGCCGCCTGCCGCGCCTCGCCGAGGGCCAGGGGCTCACCGCCGGCGACATCGCCGCCGAGGGCCACTCCACCAACCCGCCGGCCCGCTACACCGAGGCGTCGCTGGTCAAGCGGATGGAGGAGCTGGGCATCGGCCGCCCGTCGACGTACGCGTCCATCATCAAGACCATCCAGGACCGCGGCTACGTCTACCCGCGCGGCAACGCGCTGGTCCCGTCGTGGGTCGCGTTCGCCGTCGTCGGCCTGCTGGAGCAGAACTTCGGCGACCTGGTGGATTACGACTTCACCTCCGCGATGGAGGACGAGCTGGACCGCATCGCCGCCGGCCAGGAGGACCGCACCCGCTGGCTGACGGGCTTCTACTTCGGCGCCGACCGCGCGGGCTCCGCCGGCGGCGCCAACGCCGATTCCGACGACGACGGCGCCAACGCCGTCGCCCTGCACGGCGGCCTGAAGGCCATCATCGACGGCAACCTGGAGGCCATCGACGCCCGCCGCGTCAACTCCCTCCACGTCTTCGACGACGCCGACGGCAACCCCGTCGTCGTGCGCGTCGGCCGCTACGGCCCGTACCTGGAGCGCGTCCGCCCGGGCGGCGGCGAGAACGGCGCGGACCTGGTGCAGCGCGCGAACGTGCCGGAGTCGATGACCCCGGACGAGCTGGACCTGGAGACCGCCGAGAAGCTGCTGGCGATGCCGCAGGGCGGCCGCGAGCTGGGCGAGAACCCGGACAACGGCCGCATGATCGTCGCCCGCGACGGCCGCTACGGCCCGTACGTCACGGAGGTCATCACCGACGCGGAGCGCGAGGGGGTGCAGGAGAAGGCCGAGCGCATCATCGCGGAGGAGCGCGCCGCCGAGGACGCCCAGCGCGCCGCGGAGGGCAAGCGGAAGAAGAACTGGGAGACCAAGACCGCCGCGAAGCAGAAGGAGAAGCGCACCCAGGAGATCATCGACGAGACGCTGAAGCCGAAGACGGCGTCGCTGTTCCAGGACATGGAGCCGTCGACGGTGACGCTGGAGGAGGCGCTGAAGCTGCTGTCCCTGCCGCGCGAGGTCGGCGTCGACCCGGTGGACGGGGAGCTCATCACGGCGCAGAACGGCCGCTACGGCCCGTACCTGAAGAAGGGCTCGGACTCCCGGTCCCTGCAGTCGGAGCAGCAGCTGTTCGACATCACCCTGGACGAGGCGCGCCGCATCTACGCGGAGCCGAAGCGCCGGGGCCGCGCCGCGGCGAAGCCGCCGCTGAAGCAGCTGGGCGACAACGACGTCTCCGGCCGCCCGATGTCGGTGAAGGACGGCCGCTTCGGCCCGTACGTCACCGACGGCCAGACGAACGCGTCGCTGCGCAAGGGCGACACCCCGGAGACGATGACCGACGCCCGCGCCTGCGAGCTGCTGTCGGAGCGCCGCGCGAAGGAGGCGTCGCAGCCGCCGTCGCCGATGACGAAGCGGACGGTGAAGAAGTCCCGCAAGACCGCGAAGAAGTCCGCGAAGAAGGCGGCGAAGCGGTCCCGGAAGACGGCGAAGAAGTCCGCCAAGAAGGCGGCGAAGAAGCGCTGATCGGGCGGCCGGGGCGCGCGGGTGGTCCCGCGCGCCGTCCGGCCGGCGGCGCCGCACGTGGTGCGGCGTTCGCGTGACGACGCCCCGGGCGCGCGTGGAGGGCATCCGCGCGCGCCCGGGGCGTCGTCGCGCATGGGGGAGGGGGACGGCGCATGCCGTTCCCCGGATGCGGCGGCGGGGTGCGTCCGCGGCGGCCGCGGGGCGTCTAGGAGCGGTCGGCGAGCGTCGGGCGGATGGGGCGCGCCAGCTGCGTCATGTGCGTGCGGCCGCGGAGCTCCACGGACTTCAGGGACGTCCAGTGGCGCTGCTCCGGCTCGTTGGCCAGCCGCACGGTCTGGGCGGAGGCGAGCACGCGGCCCGGGGTGTCCTTCGCCAGCTCGGTGAGGCGGGCGGCCTGGTTCACGGCGTCGCCGATGACGGTGTACTCGAAGCGGTCGTGGGCGCCGATGTGGCCGGCGACGACGCGGCCGGCGGCGACGCCGATGCCGGCCTTCAGCTTCAGGTTGCGCAGCTCCAGGCGCAGCTCGCGGGCGGCGGCAAGGGCGTGGCCCGCGGTGTCGTCGAGGGGCAGCGGGGCGCCGAACACCGCCAGCGCGGCGTCGCCCTGGAACTTGTTGATGATGCCCTGGTTGCGGTGCACGCAGTCGACGACGATCTCGAAGAAGGCGTTGAGCTCGCGGACGACGGTCTCCGGCGGGTTGTCGACGGCGAAGCGCGTCGAGCCGATGACGTCGACGAACAGCACCGACACCAGCCGGTCCTCGCCGCCCAGCTCCGGCTTCTCCTCCAGCGCCTTCCGCGCGACCTCCGTGCCGACGTAGCGGCCGAACAGATCGCGGACCCGCTGGCGCTCGTTGAGGCCGCGGATCATCTCGTTGAAGCCGGCCTGCAGCACGCCGATCTCGGACGCGTCGTAGATGGGCACCGTCGCCTTCGTGTCGCCGCGGCGCACCCGGTCGACCGCCGCGCCGATTTCGCGCAGCGGGTCGGCGATCGACATCGCCACCAGCATCGTCGCGCCCGCGCCGGCGAACAGCGCCAGCAGCGCCAGCGCCACGAGCGCCGGGATGATCGCCGTCGCGTCGTCGGTGAAGTAGCCCGCCCCCTGCGCGATGACGATGAGCACGACGGCGATGGCCGGCAGGCCCGACGTCATCAGCCACGCCAGCAGCAGCCGCTGCCCGACCGGAGGCTCCAGCGCCGAGTCCGGCAGGCGCCGCGACAGCGCCTCCGTCGCGATGGGCCGCACGATGCGCTCCGCGATGAAGTACGTCAGCAGCGCCACCATCAGCCCGCCGAACAGCGCCGCCAGCGTGACGACGAGCCCCAGCCGCGGCCGGTACGACACCGCGATGACGCCGAACAGCGCCACGCCGAGGCCCCAGATGACCGCGCCGACGATGGCCTGCAGGCCCGGGATCTTCAGCACCAGCTCGCGCACCCTGGACGCGTCGACCCGGTCCTTGTGCCGCTGCCACACCAGCACCGGCTTGAACAGCAGGTACGTGGTGGTGATGCCGCAGACGACGGCCAGGCCCATGTAGCCCAGCAGGATCCAGTACACCGGCTGCGGCAGCTCCGAGAAGCCCGTCAGCCGGCGCAGCGGCAGCAGCCGCAGGAACACGGCGACGCCGAGGGCGCCGATGAGGTTGCACAGGAACACCGCGGCGGCGTACGCGGGCCAGGGCGTCCGCGCGAGCCACCGGAGGTACCTCCACAACCGTTGCATGCGGTCAACTCTAGCCGCCCGCCCGACACCGCGATCCCCGGTTGACCTCATGCGCGGGGACCCGGTGGGGCGGCGCGGATTCGGGGGTGCGCCGCGACCCGTCCCGGCCGGGTGCGGCGGTGCCGCGGCCGCGGGGAGCGGCCGGGGAGGCGGCGGAGCCCGGGCGGATGCGCGGAGGCGGACGCGGGGCCGGGGCGGGGCGGATGCGCGGGGTCCGTCGCGTCGGGGCGGCCGCTAGTCTGGGGCGCATGAACCAGTGGAGCGTCCTGGACCGCGTCCCCGAGGCCGGCGGCGTCCGCGATCTGCTCGCCCGCGCGGCGGAGGCGTCGCGCGCCCCGGACCCGGCGTCGGCCGGCATGACGCACTCCTGGCTGTTCACCGGCGCGCCCGGATCCGGGCGGTCGGAGGCGGCGTTCGCGTTCGCCGCGGCGCTCGCCGGCCTCGACCGCGGTGAGGTCGAGGGGGAGCAGCCCGCCCGCTGGAAGGAGCACGTCGCCGCGCACCCGGACATTCTGCGGGTGCGGGCGGAGGGCCGCGAGATCCTCGTCGGCGCCGCCCGCGACGTCGTCATGCCCTTCGCCTACCGGCGGCCGACCGGCTCGCCGTGGCGCGTCGTCATCGTGGAGGAGGCGGACCGGCTGAGGGACGAGACGGCCAACGCGCTGCTGAAGGTCGTCGAGGAGCCGCCGGCCCGCACCGTGTTCCTCATGTGCGCGCCGTCGACGAACCCGCGCGACTTCTCGGTCACCCTGCGGTCCCGCTGCCGCCACGTCCACGTGCCGGTGCCGTCGGTCGACCACGTCGCGGCGACGCTGCGCGCCGACGACCCCTCGCTGACCGAGGAGCAGGCGCGGTGGTCGGCGGCCGTCGCCAACTGCCACATCGGCCGGGCCCGGAAGCTCGCGCACGACGCGTCGGTGCGGGACTGGCGGGAGAAGGCGCTGCGCTTCGCGGAGGGCGTCTTCGACCCGGCGGTGTCGTACCAGCGCGGCGCCGACATCGTGTCGTCCGCCACCGGCCAGGCCGCCCACGAGCTGGAGGCGCGGGAGGCGGAGGAGCTGGAGAAGCTGGAGGCCTCGCTCGGCGTCGGCGCGAAGGGCCGCGGCGCCGCCTCCGCCACCCGCGGCGCGAAGGGGCAGGTGACGTCCCTGGAGAAGGACCAGAACCGCCGCCGCAAGCGCCACGAGCGCAATCTCGTCGACCTGGCGCTCATGGACGTCCAGGGCCTCTACCGCGACGCCATCCGGGAGTCCCTCGGCGCCGGCGGCGAGCCCATCACCGTCGATCGGGGCCGCACCATCACGGAGCTGGTGCGCCGCGTCCCTCCGGAGCGGCTCGTCGAGTGCTTCGACGCCGTCGGCGAGACCCGCGGTCGCCTGGACACGGAGCTGGCGCTGGGCCCGCTCATCGACGGGCTCGTCGGCAGGCTGCAGATCGCCTGCGGCGTCGGCAGGCGCTGACCGCTGCTCCGGCTGCCGCACCGCCCCCGGCGCCGACTGTCGCACCGTCCTCCCGCATCGGCGCTGGCAGCGGCGCGTTTTTGGACTGCGGCGCGCGTGGGGTAGCATGTCCGGGGTATCCGCGGAGTTCCGCGGGTCCGCCGCCTTAGCTCAGTCGGTAGAGCGCTTCACTCGTAATGAAAAGGTCGCGAGTTCGATTCTCGCAGGCGGCTCAGGAGGAAGGCCCTGGCCACACCCGTTCGACGGGGAGGCCAGGGCCTTGTCCGTGCGTGCCAGGGCCCCCTCCCGGAAGCGCGTGTTTTCCGGATCAATGGGACCCCATCGCAGTCGTTCCACCGAAACCCCGGAGATCCGTGACCATCCGCCGCATCGCCGTCTCCGTCCTCGCCGCCTGCGGCACCGACGCCGCCGAGCCCGCGGGCGACGCCCCCGCGGACTCCGCGGCCCGGAGGCTCCCGCCGGCGGCCACGCCGACGCGTCCTCCGCCACCGGCAGCGTCGGCACCACGATGACGCCGACGCAGATCCGCCTCGACCTCGTCAGCCTGCCGGAAGCCGACTCCACCATGTACATGGGTGCGTCGGGCGCGTGGTTCTCCACTCCGGACGGCTCCGTCACGTGCGAGGTCACCGGCGCCGCCGCCTCCTGCATCGTCGCGGGCTCGACCGTGACGTGGCCGGAGGACCTGCGCGCCGACGCGGGCTCCCCGCAGCCCGCCGACGTCGTCGGCTGGGACGGCGGCGCCTTCGACGTCCCGGTGCGCACCTGGTCGTCGGCGACCTCCTCCCCGGCGACCGGCCGCGCGGTGCCGCTGGAGGCCGGCACCCGCCTGAGCCTCGCGGTGTCCTTCGAGCAGGACGCGCCGAAGCTCATGTGCGGCGCGACGGACGCGTCGACGATGGTGTGCGACCTCGGCAACCGCGGCTTCGCCGTCTTGACGGGGTCGTTCCTCAGCTGGTGACGCCGGCGGGCCCCCGCCCGCGCGGCCGCATCGGCACGATGACCGGGCCGCCGCCGTGGTCCAGCACGGACACGTCGGCCGCGTAAACCTCCGTGACCCGCTCCACGGTGAGGACCTCCGCCGCGGTGCCCTCCGCGACGATGCCCCCGGCGCGCATCAGCGCCATCCGATCGCCGTAGCGGCCGGCGAGCGTCAGGTCGTGCATCGCCGCGACGACGGCGGGTCCGCCGCCGCCCCGCAGCCCGTCGACCAGCTCGAGGACCTCCTGCGCGTGCCCGACGTCGAGCGCCGACGTCGGCTCGTCCAGCAGCAGCACCTCCGGCTCCTGCGCCAGCGCCCGCGCGAGCGCCACGCGCTGCCGCTCGCCGCCGGACAGCTCCGCGACGACGCGCCCGGCCCAGCCGGCCATCCCGAGCTCCCGGAGGATGCGCGTGACGACGGAACCGTCGTCACGCTCGAACGATCCCGTCCGGGGGTGCCTGCCCAGCGCGACGTACTCGTGGACCGTCATCCCCGGAGGCACGACCGGATCCTGCGGCATGAGCGCGACGGTCCGGGCGAGCTCCCGGCGCCGCCGCGCGGCCGCCGGCGACAGCCCGCGCACGCCGGCCGGGGCGGGGGCGAGGCCGCACGCCCGGACCGAGCCGGCCCGGGCCGGGACGAGCCCGGCGATGGCGTGGAGTAGCGTCGTCTTGCCGCAGCCGTTCGGGCCGGCGAGCGTCAGCCACCCGCCGGCGGGGACCGTCAGATCCGCGCCGGCGACGGCGTCGCGGTCCGCGCCGTCGTGGCGCACGCGCAGGCCCCGGCACTCGACGGCGGGCGCCCCGGCCCGCGTCCCGATCCGCGACCCGCTCATGCGGCGGCCCTCCGGCCGCGGCGCAGCAGCCACAGGAAGAACGGGGCGCCGCAGAACGCGGTGACGACGCCGACCGGCAGCTCGCCGGGGGAGACGACCATCCGGGCCACCGCGTCGGCGGCGATGAGGAACGCCGCGCCCCACAGCGCCGTCAGCGGCAGCAGCAGCCGGTGCCCCGGCCCCGCGGCCAGCCGCACGGCGTGCGGGACGATGATGCCGATGAAGCCGATGAGGCCGGACACCGCGACGACCGACGCGGTCGCCAGCGTCGCCAGAGCCACGATCGCGGCGCGGGCGAGGGCCGGATCGACGCCGAGGGAGCGGGCCTCCAGGTCGCCGACCGTCATGACGTCGAGCACCCGCGCCGCGGCGACGAGCGCCGCCGCGCAGGCCACGGCGGGGATCGCCGCGGCCGCGACCGTCGACCACCGGGCGCCCGACAGGCTGCCGAGCATCCACGAGTACACCGACTGCAGCGTGTCGATGTTGCGCTGCTGCACCCACGTCTGCGCGGCGTTGGCGAACGCCGCCACCGCCACGCCGGCCAGTACGATCGCCGTCGCCGACGACCCCCGCCCGGCGCCCGCGCCGACGCACCACGTCGTCGCGACCGCCAGGACGCCGCCGGCGAACGCCGCGCCGATGATCCCGGCGCCCCCGGCGGCGCCGAAGGTCACGCCCGCCGCGACGGCGACGGTGACCGCCAGGCCCGCGCCGGAGCTGACGCCCAGCAGGTACGGGTCCGCCAGCGGATTGCGGAACACCGCCTGGTAGGCGGCGCCCGCCGTCGCCAGCGCGGCCCCCGCCAGCGCGGCGAGCGCCACGCGCGGCAGCCGGATGTCCAGCAGCACGGCGGCGTCGCGGCGGCTCAGCGGCTCCGCGCCGGAGATCGCGCGGACGACGTCGCCGAGGCCCACCGACACCGGTCCCGTGAACACGGCGATCGCCGCCGCGGCCGCCAGGGCGGCGGCGCCGAGGGCCAGCGCCGCGGCGGGGCGGGCCGCGGGCCGGCGCGCGCCGGCCGCACCGGACCTGCGGGACCCGGTGCGCGTAGGGGAGGTCGCGGACATGCGGGGGCGGTGCCCGGCCCGGCCTAGGCCGGGACCCCGGCGGGGAGCTCCGCCGCGCTCAGCGCCGCGGCGATGTGGCGGACCAGCTCCGGCAGGCGCGGGCCCCAGCGCGACGCCAGGTCCTCGTCCAGCTCGAAGATGTTGCCCGCGCGCACGGCGGCGACGGTGTCCCAGCCGGGGCGGGCGGCCACGTCCTGCGGGGTCACGCCGGCGCTCCCGGCGTCGGCGAGGAACACCAGGTCCGGGTCGGCGTCGATGACGGCCTCGGGGTTCAGCTGCGGGTAGCCGCCGTCGGAGCCGTCGGGCGCGCCGCCGGCGACGGAGGACAGCCCGAACAGGCCGTAGACCTCGCCGAGGAAGGTCGCGTCGGTGACGGAGTACAGTTCCGGCGAGACCTCGTGGAAGTAGGTCAGGCCGGACTCGCGCACCTCGGCGGGCACGGAGGCGACGGCCTGCTCGACGCCCGCGCGCATCCCGTCGGCGACCCGCTCGGCGCCCTCGACCTCGCCGGTGGCCTCGCCGAGGGTCTCGACCTGCGCGTACGCCTCGTCCAGCGTCGTCGCGGCCGGCAGCTCCAGCAGCTCGACGCCGGCGGAGTCCAGCTGCTCGCCCAGGCCGGGCGGGGCGACCTGCACGACGACGAGGTCGGGGTCGAACGCCAGCACCGACTCCGCGTTGTCCAGTTCGAAGCCGGACAGCCCCTCCGTCACCGGCGCCTCGGCGGGGTAGTCGGAGTTCTCGTCGACCGCCGTGACGCGGTCGCCGGCGCCGATGGCGTAGAGCATCTCCGTCGCGGTGGGGGACAGGGAGACGATGGACCCCGGCTCGCCCGCCGCGCCCTCCCCGGCGGCGGGTCCCGCATCGTCGGCGGAGCAGGCGACTAGGCCCAGGGCGGCGGACAGGAGCAGGGCGGCGGTGCGGAGCCGGCGGGTCACGGCGGTGCCTCGTTTCGCGGTCGGGGATCGGACCAGTCCAGGGTACGGCGCCCGCCGCGCCCGCGGGGCCGCATCGCCGCGCATCGCCCCGTCGTCACGCACCACCCGCGGCCCCGCAATTCGGGGGATAGTGGTGTCGCAGGTCACAGACGGGTCTAAGGTGACGCGCATGTCCGGAAGCAGCCAGCAGCAGAAGGGGACCTCCGCGAAGGCGTGGTTCCTCGCGGTCCTCGCCGTGTTCGCCATCGCCTGGGGCGGCAACCAGTTCACGCCCCTGATGGTCATGTACCGCCTCGAGGGCGAGCTCGACCTCGTCTTCGTCGACCTGCTGCTGTTCATCTACGCGCTCGGCATCGCCCCCGCGCTGCTGCTGTCCGGCCCCATCTCCGACCGGCGCGGCCGCAAGCCCGTCATGATGGTGGCGCCGTTCGTGTCCATCGCCGGCTCCGTCCTCATCGCCCTCGGCGAGTCGACGGGCCCGCTGCTGCTCGTCGGCCGCTTCCTGTCGGGCGTCGCCGTCGGCATCGCCATGGCCGTCGGCGGCTCGTGGGTGAAGGAGCTGTCGACGCGCCGCTTCGACCCGACCGCCAAGTCCACCTCCGGCGCCAAGCGCCAGTCGATGGGCCTGACGCTCGGCTTCGGCATCGGCGCCGGCGTCGCCGGTTCGCTGGCGCAGTTCGCGCCGCTGCCCGGCCAGCTGCCGTACATCGTGCACATCCTGCTGACCATCCCGCTCATCGTCACGCTGGCGAAGGTGCCGGAGACCCGCGTCGTGCCGGAGCACCACGAGCACGAGCCGATCCTCGAGTCCCTGCGCACCCCGTCGGTGAAGAACCCGCGCTTCCTGCTGGTCGCCGCGGTCGCCGCGCCGTGGGTGTTCGGCGCCGCGGGCGTCTCCTACGCCATCATCCCGAGCCTCATGCAGGACCACGTCGGCCAGCCGGTGTTCTTCAGCGCCATCGTGACGTTCGCGGCGCTGCTGTGCGGCTTCGGCATCCAGCAGATCGGCCCGCGCATCGCGTCGAACCGCAGCGCCCGCGGCTCCATCGCGGCCATGGCCATCGTCATCGTCGGCATGGGCCTGGCGGCGTGGATGTCGGCGGAGCCGTCCATCCCGTCGGCCGTCATCGCGGCGCTGGTGCTGGGCATGGGCTACGGCCTGGGCATGTTCACCGGCCTCAACGAGGTGCAGCGCATCGCCGGCCCGTCCGACCTGGCCGGCCTGACGGGCATCTTCTACGTGCTGACGTACATCGGCTTCGCGTTCCCGGCCATCCTGACGAAGCTGTCGGAGACGTGGACGTGGATGACGTACCCGGTGATGCTCGGCGGCGGCATGGTCATCGCGGTGCTGATGACGGCGGTCATCGCCGTGAACTCCCGCCGCTGGCTGCCGCAGCGCGTCGAGCTGGACTGACGCCGCCGCGCCGACGCCCGCCCGCGCCCGCCGTCACCCGCCCGTGCCCCCGCACCCGCCCGTCGCCGACGGGCCGTCCCCGTTCCCCGGCCCCGGCCCCGTCCCTGCGGTAGGGTCCGGGGCATGCATGCACTGGTCACCGGCGGCGCCGGCTTCATCGGATCCCATCTCGTCGACAGGCTGGTCGGGGAGGGCCACCGGGTGACGGTGGTCGACGACCTGTCGCGCGGCTCGCTCGACAACATCGCGGACGCCCGCGCCAACGGCGATGTCCGCTTCGTCGAGGCCGACATCCGCGAGGTCGACTGGGCGCGCGTGTTCGGCGACGACGCCCCGGAGGTCGTGTTCAACCTGGCGGCGCAGATCGACGTCCGCAACTCCGTGGAGGATCCGCTGCACGACGCGTCGGTGAACATCATCGCCACCATCCGCCTGGCGGAGGCGGCGCGCCGGGCGGGCGTGCGGAAGATCGTCCACACCTCCTCGGGCGGCGCCATCTACGGCACGCCGGAGGAGCTGCCGGTGTCGGAGGCGATCGTGCCGGATCCGATGAGCCCGTACGCGGCGTCGAAGTACGCCGGCGAGGTGTACCTCAACACCTTCCGCCACCTGTACGGCCTGGAGTGCAGCCACATCGCCCCGGCGAACGTGTACGGCCCGCGCCAGGATCCGCACGGCGAGGCGGGCGTCGTCGCGATCTTCTCGCAGCGCCTGCTGGCCGGCGAGCCGACGCGCGTGTTCGGCGACGGCGGCAACACTCGCGACTACGTGTACGTCGGCGACGTCGTCGACGCGTTCGTCCGCGCCTCGGGCGACGTGGGCGGGGGCATGCGCTTCAACGTCGGCACGGGCGTGGAGACCTCCGACCGCGGCCTGCACACCCTCGTCGCGGAGGCCGCCGGCGCGGAGGACGACCCGGAGTACGCCCCGGCGCGCCTGGGCGACGTCCCGCGGTCGGCGCTGGACGCCTCCCGCGCCCGCGAGGTGCTGGGCTGGGAGCCGCAGGTCGACATCGCGGAGGGCGTGCGCCGCACGGTCGAGTACTTCCGCGGCAGGTAGTTCGCTTGACGACGGCCCCCGCCCCGCGTTGTCGCGGGACGGGGGCCGTGTCGTCGTTCATGCGCGGCGCGGGGCCGCGCCGGGGCGCCCGGGCGGCGCCGGTCAGATGCCGTTGGCGGCGGTGAAGAGCTGCACCTCGATCTTCCCGCGGAAGACGTCGTAGGGCTGGGCGCCGACGACGGCCTCGTCGCCGACGACGAAGGTCGGGGTGCCGTTGACGCCGACGGTCTGCGCGTGGCGCAGGGCGTCCTCCACGGCGCCGGCCCAGACGCGGCCGTCGAGGTCGGAGCGGAAGCGCCCCATGTCGGGCACGCCGGCGGCCTCGGCGATGGCGACGAGCTCCTCGTCGGTGAACTCCGGGTGGCCCTGGCCCTTCTCCCGTGCCTTCTCGAACGCGGCGTGCTGGTACTCCCAGAACATGCCCTGCGCGGCGGCGGCGCGGCCGGCCTCCGCGGCGCGGACGGCGCGCTCGCCGCCGACGGGGGCGTCGTTCCACTCCAGGCGCACCAGGCCGGCCTCGACGTAGTCGGAGATGATGCGGGGCTCGGTCTCCAGGGCGTGCTTGGCGCAGAACGGGCACTCGAAGTCGGAGAAGACGGAGATTACGACGGGCGCGTCGACGGCGCCGAGGGCGAACGGGTCGTGCTCGTCGCGGCGGTGCAGGGCCGTCAGGCCGGCGCTGCGGTCGGCGGCCAGGTCGACGCCCTCGCGGGGGCCGTGGATGGCGGCGTCGTAGCGGGCGCCGGGGCCCTCGCCCTCCACCGGCACGGCCGCGGCGGGGCCGTCGCCCGGCTCGGCGCCGGCGACGTTGACGCCCTCGCCGCCGCGGGAGCCGAACAGCGGGGAGCCCCACTGGGAGCCGGCCAGGAACCCGAGCGCGGCGACGAGGACGACGGCGGCGGCGAACCACAGCCAGTGGGCGGCCTCGAGGCGCGACAGGAGGCCCTCGCGGCGCTCCCCGCCCTCGGCGCCCCCGGCACCCTCGCCGGCCTCGCCCTCCGCGGCGGCGGGGGCGTCCCCCGCCGCGGCGTCCTCCGGCGCGATCGCGGTCGCGCCGCCGCCCGCCGCGGGCGCGGCACCGCCGGCCGGGCCGGTCGCCGGGCCGGTGGCGTCCGCGCCGGGGCGGTGGACGTCGTCACGCGCACCCTCGTGCGGGACGTCGCGGGGATCGGTGATGTCGCTGGGGTCGCGGGGTTCGGTCATGCGGGCCATTGTGCACGAGCCGCCCCGGAACGCGAGCCGCGCCCCGGCGGAAACCGGGGCGCGGCGGACTGCGGCGGGTCAGCGGCGTCAGCGGTGCAGCTCGTCCTCCGGCCGCACGGCGTTGGACAGCGCGACGGCGCGGGCCAGGCGGGCGTAGCGCAGCTCCTGCTCGCGGAAGCGGATGTAGGAGCTGACGGTGACGAACAGGAACGCCACGACCAGGCCGTAGAGCAGCAGGTCGGTGCCGCGGTCGACGCCGACGGCGTTGGCGATGGCGGTCAGGTCGTCCGGCCGCAGCACCGCCCACACGCACGCGAGGACGAAGACGAGGAAGCCGAGCTTCACGCCCGCCTTCGTGCGCGCCTTGCGACGGTTGGCGACGAAGTACCAGACCAGCCCGGCGACGGCGAGCAGCAGCAGGATCTGGATGACGGTGGCGGTCACGGCAGCCTCCTCGCGACGAATCCGTCGGCCAGGATGTTGACGCCGTTGATGAGCGACTGGCCCTTGGACATGGAGTATTCGGTGTACAGGATGTCGACCGGCTGCTCCGCGACGCGCCAGCCGCGCGAGGCCATGAGGTCGACGAACTCGCTGGCGTGGCTCATGCCGTTCATCCGCAGCTGCAGCTGGTCGGCGACGGTGCGGTTGAAGGCGCGGAGCCCGTTGTGCGCGTCGGTCAGCCCCAGCCGGCGGGTCTTCGGCGACAGGGCGACGACGGTGCGCAGCACGATGCGCTTGATGAGTGGCACCTGATCGTCCTCCGACCGGGGCCGGCCGAAGCGGGTGCCGACGACGATGTCGATCGGCTCCTCCCGCAGGCGCGCGACCATCGCGAGGACGTCCTTGACCTGGTGCTGGCCGTCGGCGTCGAAGGTGACGAAGTACTCCGCCCCCGGCTGGGCGCGGGCGTACTCGACGCCGGTCTGCAGCGCCGCGCCCTGCCCGAGGTTCACGGGGTGGCGCACCAGGTGGGCGCCGGCGGCGTGGATGCGCTCGGCGGAGTCGTCGGCGGAGCCGTCGTCGACGGCGACGATGTTGGGGAACGTGCGCAGGGCGTCGGCGAGGACGTCGCCGATGACCTGCCCCTCGTTGAAGCAGGGCACGATGAGCCAGACGTCGGAGCGGTCCCCGTCCCCGGGGCCGCCCGGCGCCTCGCCCGCCGCGGGGCCGCTGGTGCTGGGGTTCTCGGTCATGGTGAGGGCGATCCTATAAGCCCCGCCCGGGTTGCGCGCCCAGGCCGGGCCGCCGCGCGCGTCGCCGCGGGTGGGATGCGTTGCGACGGCCGCCCCTCCGGCGCCCGCCCCGCCGTGGGGGCGGCGCGGGCCGGCGGGCGCCCAGGTCCCCGGACGGCCGCTCAGGCGGCGGGGCCGGGCTCCGGCGCGGCGGGCCCGTGGGCCGGGCCCTGCGGCGCCGTGAACGTCGGCGAGCCGCCGGGGGCCGGGGTGCGGGCCGCCCACAGGTGCAGGGCCACGCCCAGCGACGGGCCGATGATGAGGCCGAGCGCCGTGCGCCACAGCAGCACGCCCGGGCCGAACAGGATGGCGCAGGTGACGACGGTCGCCAGCAGCCAGCCCCACAGGTAGGCGCGGTGCCGGTTCGTCGCCAGCATGACGGAGCCGGTGACCATGAGCACCGCCGTCGCCGTCGCGCCGACCGTCAGGGCGGCCAGGCCCATGCCGGTGACCATGTAGTCGCCGGGGAAGACCATCTCCAGGATCCAGGGGCCGATGAGCCACGCCAGCGCCGCGCCGAACAGGCCGAAGGCGACGAGCGCGCCCAGCGGCCTCGCCAGCCGCGCCAGCGGGTTGCCCTCCGCGTGGACGAAGCCGACGATGATGGCGTTCTGGAACTTCTCCAGCGGCATCAGCAGCGGCGCCCGCGTGAGGTTCACGGAGTACGCGATGGCGGTGGCGGTGATGAACGCCGCCGCCATGCTCGGCTCCGCCGCGATGGCGTCGGCGACGCTGCGCCCGCCGGTGGGGACGGGGGAGGGGCCGGCGTCGAAGTCGTCCGCCAGCTTCACGACGGTGGGGAAGCCCGTGATGAGCACCGCCGACGCGCCCGAGGCGCCCATGGCGGTCAGCATCAGCGGGATGAAGCGGCGCACCGGGACGTCGGCGCGCTCGGTGAGCACCTCGCGGGTCCGCGGGCTCACCGCGATCATGATCACCCAGCTCACGGCGCCGAGCACCGTGATGAGCAGGAAGGACCACAGCCCCCAGCCCGCCAGCCACGCCACGACGGCGAGCGCCATGCGCGTGACGATGTCGAGGATGATGAGCCACGCGTACTCCGTCCACAGCCCCGCGCCCGACAGCAGGCCGGACACCGCCGCCTGCATCGTGAACGACGCGAGGCCGACGGCCAGCAGCGCCACCGCCAGGGTGGTGTCGCCGTGGACGATCCAGCCCATCCACAGCGGGCCCGTCGCCGCGAAGATCAGGAAGGTGACCAGGGCGACCCCGGCGGCGACGACGAGCGGGCGGGCGTTGACGACGCGGCCGGCCCCGCCGCCCGCGCCGGAGGCGTCCGCGCCGGCGCCGATCGGGGCGTCGTCACGCGGGAGACCCCGCTCCGCGCGGCGCCGCGCATGCGCGCGGGCGGTGCCCACCGCACGCGTCGTCTCCTGCATCAGGCCGCCCAGCACGCCGGTCAGCGCGAAGTACAGGCCCCAGTAGGCGGTGAACTCCAGGTTCACGTCCGTCGGCAGCGTCCACGCCGACAGGAAGAGGATGCCGAAGGTGCCGATCGCCGCGACGATCGTCGCCAGGGTCAGCCACTTCATCGCCGACGCGCCCCCTCGGCGGCACCCGGCCCGGCGGCGTCATCCGGCGAGCCGCCGCGCGGATCCTCCGGGAACGGCGGCAGCGGCGCCCGGCGCACCCACGCGTCGAACAGCAGATCCAGGTGCGACGTCGTGATGCCGTGCTCCCGGCACGTCCGGTTCGCCAGCGCCCGGAAATCCACCGCGTCGACCACGCTGTGCCGGTTCAGGCCCGTCCACGCGTGCAGCATGCCGAAGAACAGCCCGTCGCCCAGCAGCAGCCGCAGCGCGTGCACCGTGATGGCGCCGCGCTTGTACAGCCGGTCGTCGAACATGTCGCCCGGCCCCGGGTCCGCGATGACCAGATCCTGCGGCTTCGCCGCCAGATCGGCGTAGTGGCGGCGGGCGTGCTCGTCGGCCGACGGGCCGCCCGAGCGCTCCGACCACAGCCACTCCGAGTAGCAGGCGAAGCCCTCGTTCAGCCAGATGTCCCGCCACTGCGACAGGCCCACCGAATTGCCGAACCACTGGTGCGACAGCTCATGGGCGATGAGCCGGTTCCACGTGTCCCGGCCGTCGGCGTGGTTCGCGCCGAAGATGGACAGGCCCTGGGCCTCCAGCGGGATCTCCAGGTCATCCTCCACGATGACGACGCGGTAGTCCGGGAACGGGTACTCGCCGAACAGCTCCTGGTACACCGCCAGCATGCGGCCCTGGTCGCGGAAGTCGTGTCGGACCCGCTCCGGCAGGCCGCGCGGCTCCGACGGCACGTACGCCGTCACCGGCACCGGGGCGCCCGGCAGGCTGATCTCCCGGTACTCGCCGATCTGGATGGTGACCAGGTACGTCGCCATCGGCTCCTCCGACCGGAACCGCCACCGGCGCCGCGACCCGCCCGCGCGCTCCGGCGGCGACGGCCGGCCCGTCGCCACCACCGTGTACGGCGCGTCGCACGTCACCGTGATGTCGTAGCGGGCCTTCGTCTCCGGGTCGTCGTCGCACGGGAACCAGCTCGCCGCGCCCACCGGCTGCGACGCGACCAGGGAGCCGTTGGTCAGCTCCTCCCAGCCCAGCTCGCCCCACCGGGAGTCCACCGGCCCCGGGGTGCCCGAGTAGCGCACCCGCAGCGACAGCGTCTCCTCCGGCTCCAGCACCCGGTCGAACCGGACGCGGAGCTTCCGCCCGGACTGGCGCCACTTCACGACGTCGACCGTCGTGCCGTGCGCGTCCGTCTCCGCCGACACGTCGTCGACGCCCAGCACGTCCGCGAAGTCGAGCGTCAGCGCGTCGATGCGGGCGTTGACCTCGATCGCCAGCGTCGCCGTCGCCGTCAGGCGGTTCGGCCCGACGCGGTAGTCGAGGTCCAGGGCGTAGTGGTCCACCCGGAACCCCAGGTTGAAGGGGATCCCGGTGTAGTCGTTGGCGGGGGGTTCGGCGGTTCGCACCCGTCCACCCTATCGCCGCGGTCCGCGGCGCCAGGCAGGACGGGCGATTCGGCGGCGGGCGGGGGCGGTCGCCCCGCCGGCCTGGCCGGCCTAGCCGGCGTCCGCCGGGGCCGCGCCGCCGGCCCCGGCGCCCGGCTCCCCGCCGACGTGGTCCCACAGCCACGCGTGGATGAGCGACTCCATGTGCGCCACCTGCGCGTTGTCCGCCGCGCCGGCGTGCCCGCCCTCCGTGTTCTCGTGGTAGTCCACGGGCTGGCCCGCCTCCCGCAGCAGCCACGCCAGGGTGCGGGCGTGCGCGGGATGGACGCGGTCGTCGCGCGTCGACGTCGTCACCAGCGCCGGCGGGTACTCCCGGTCCGCGCGCCGGGCGACGCGCTGCACCGGCGAGTACGACGCGATGACCTCCCGGTCGCCCGGCTCGTCCGGGTCGCCGTACTCCGCCATCCACGACGCGCCCGCCGACAGCCGGTGGTAGCGCAGCATGTCCGCCAGCGGCACCTGCGACACCACCGCGCCGACCAGCTCCGGGTACGACGTCAGGCACACCGCCGCCAGCAGCCCGCCGTTCGAGCCGCCGCGCACCGCCAGCTGCTCCACCGTCGCGTAGCCGCGCTCCACGATGTCGCGCAGCACCGCCCGGTGATCCTCGTAGACCCGCGGCCGCTCCCGCTTGACGACGGACGAGTGCCACTCCGGCCCGAACTCCCCGCCGCCGCGGATGTTCGCCTGCACCGAGATGCCGCCCCGCGACAGCCACGCCAGGCCGGCGACCGCCGAGTACCCCGGAACCAGCGACACCTCGAACCCGCCGTACGCGGTGACCAGCGTGGGGCGGGGGCCGTCGTCAAGCACGCCCGTGACGCGGTAGGGGATGCGGGTGCCGTCGTCGGAGACCGCCCAGTGCTGGCGCGTCTCCATGCCGGAGGCGTCGAAGAACGCCGGCGCGCGGCGCACCACACGGGCGACCGCCGGGGCGCCGCCGGAGGCCTCGCCCAGGTCGGCGCGCAGCAGCGTCGTCGGCTGCAGCGCGCTCGACGCCGTGAACCACACCTCCCCGTCGCGCGACGGCGACGTGCCCAGCACCCCCACCGTCGCCTGGTCCGGCAGGCCCTCCAGCGACACCCGCGTCCAGTCGCCGCAGCGGCGCACCTCGATGACCGTCGCGACGTCCTCCAGCAGCGTCAGCACCAGGTGATCCCGCGTCCACGACACGTCCTCCAGGCTCCGGCCCGCCGGATCCACCAGGACCTCCACGTCCCGCGACCCCGCCAGCCAGTCGTCCAGCCGGATGACGCCCGCGCCGCCCGCCGCGATGCCCAGGAACGGCGACCGCGGCAGCAGCAGGAGCCACTCCCGGTGCACCGACAGGCGGCAGTCCTCCGGCACCTCGATGATCTGCAGGCCGTCCGCCTCCGGCGACCCCACGAAATGCCGGGTGTCGTAGAAGTCCAGCGCGCGGTCGACGAACAGCCGCTCGAAGCCCTCCGTCGCGTCGTACCAGGCGCCCACCGCCACATCCGACGCGTGGCCGGAGAACAGCACCTCCGACTCCGCCAGCGGCGTCCCCCGCCGCCACCGCCGGACCTGCCGCGGGTAGCCCGAATCCGTCAGCGACCCCGGGCCCATGTCCGTGCCCACCAGGATCTCGTCGGCGTTCAGCCAGCACGCGTCGGACTTCGCCTCCGGCAGCGTGAACGGGTCCTCGTCGACGAACGCGAGGGCCTCCAGGTCGAACTCGCGGATGACGGTCGCGTCCGCCCCGCCCCGCGACAGGTGCACCAGCGCCCGCCGGTAGTCCGGGCGGCGCACGGCGGCGCCCTTCCACACCCAGTTCTCGCCCTCGGCCTCCGCCAGGGCGTCGAGGTCCAGGACGACCTCCCAGTCGGTGGCGGAGCCGTCGGCGGCGCCGGCCTCGCCGTCGCCCCCGGCCACGAACGACTCCAGCGACGTGCGCCGCCACAGGCCGCGCGGGTGCGCGCCGTCGCGCCAGAAGTTGTAGAGGTGCTCGCCGCGGCGCACCGGCAGCGGGATCCGCGTGTCCGAGTCGAGGGCCGCGAGGATGCTCCCCTCCAGCTCGCCGCGCAGGTCCGCGGGCACGGATCCCGTCGTCTCGGCGGAGCGCTCCCGCGCCCACTCCAGGGCGCGGTCGCCCTCGATGTCGTCGAGCCAGTCGGGGGCCAGGTCGGAGGGGAGGAAAGACGTCATGTCCCCACGGTAGGGCAGCGGCGGCGCGGGCGGGGCGGGACGCGAAGAGGGGACCCGGCGTGAACCGGGTCCCCTCGTCGTCGGGTGCCGCGCGGGCGGTGCGCCCGCGGGCGGAGCGCCGCGCCGGGCGGGAGGCGGGCGCTACTCCGCCGGCTGCTCCTCGGCCGGGGCGGCCTGCTGCTCGGCGGGCTCGGCGGGCTCCGCCGGGGCGGCGGCCGGCGCGGAGCCGGAGAACACCGGGGCGAACAGCTGCTCCCAGGACTGGTGCAGGTCGTCCTGCCAGTAGCCCCACGAGTGGGTGCCGGTGTTGGCGAGGTCCCAGATCACGGTGTCCTTGATGCCGGCGTGGTCCAGCTTGGCCTTCAGGTCGTGGGTGCACGCGTTGGCGGCGGCCTCGATGGCGACGCCGGTGGTGCGCTGGGCGGTCAGCTGCGACTCGTCCTGCACGCGCGGGTTGGCGGTGGTGTCCCACTCGCCCCACATGCCGGAGCCGTTCGAGATGAACAGCGGGGTGTCGCGCAGCTTGTCGGAGTTCACCAGCGCGTCGTTGGCGGTCCAGCGCGGGCCCGGGCGCTGGCCCCACAGGTCGGAGCCGGTGGCGTCGGCGCGGTTGACGACCAGCTCGACGAACTGCGACGACAGCGGGTCGGAGGTGGCGGCGCAGCCGGAGAACGACGCGACCGCGTCGTACAGGCCCCGGTGGTGCTGGGCGTACAGCAGCGTCGACGTCGCGGACATGGACATGCCGACGATGCCGCGCGGCTGGCCGGCGGAGCCGATGGCCGCCTCGAGCGGGCGGGGCAGCTCCTGCGTCAGGAAGGTCTCCCAGTACTGGCGGCCCAGCTTGTGGCCCTGGTTCTCCCAGTCGGTGTAGTAGGAGAACTTGCCGGCCTGGACGATGACGACGTTGACGTTCTTGTCGTTGAAGTAGTCCAGGATGTCGGTCTGGTACAGCCAGGAGGCGCGGCCCTCGCCGCCGTCGGCGCCGTTGAGCACGTACATCGTCGGACGCGGGGCCTTCGGGTCGGCGCCCTCCGGGTGCAGCCACACCATCGGGATCGTGCGGCCCATGGAGGGGGAGACCGCCCACAGGTCGTGGGCGTTCGGCCGATCGCGGATGAGCTCCAGCCAGCCCGGGGCGGCGTCGCCGATGCGCTCGCGCGCCTCGTCCGTCAGCGTGCCGACGGTCGCCTCGTGCGTCGCGACGGTGAACGGCGTGGCCGCCACCGGCGGGGTCTGGCGCAGGGTCTCCGGGATGTCGGCCGGCTGCGGGGCGGCGTAGTCGCCGTCCGGGGCGGTCTCGACGCCGCCCGGCTGCGGGCCGGGGGAGAACAGGGAGCCGGCGACGTCCGGCAGCTGCGGCAGGCCCGGGATCGCCGGGAACTGCGGGGCCGGGGCCGGGGCCGGGTTGGCCGGATCGGCCGCGGCGACGCCCGCGGCGGGCAGCATGAGCGCGACGGCGGCGGCCGCGGCGGCGCCCGCGGTCAGGCGGGGGCGTCGGATGCGCATGTGGGGTCCTCCTGTGCTCGTGGTGGAACGTCGGACAGGTTACCCTGTGAAACGCTCCCGCGAAAGCCGTTCAGCTTCATGTCGGCGCAGGTGAGCGGGGATTCGCCCGCCGGGGCCCCGGCCGGCGCCGCCCCTGGCCTGCTGCGGCGCGTGTTGCTAATGTTACTGGAGTGAAACTGGTCGCGTCCGCGGCCGCCCCCGCGCCGGGGGTCGCGACCGGCGCCCCGACCCGGCGAGGCCGGTCGGATCGACGAAGGGAGACGCCCCCGCATGCAGCCCCACGAGCAGATCATGGTGACCCTCGGCGAGGCCATCGGCTTCATCTACAACTCCGGCCTGTCCGTGCTGTCGCAGATCAAGGTGCTCATCGGCATCATCTAGCGGCCGCCCGCACGGCACGCGACGCCCCGGCGCCCGGCGCACCGCCGGCCCGGGGCGTCGTCACGCGCGGACCCGCGACCCGGCAGCGACCCGGCGGCGCCCGCCGGCCGCGACCCCGCGCGGCCCCGCGCGACCCGCTCCCCGCCGCCCCCGCCCCGGAACCGACCGGTGACGGGGGCGGCGCCGCCGCGTACCCTGTATTCCGTGGCTGAACATTATGATCTCGTTGTCCTCGGCGCGGGCCCCGGCGGCTACGTCGCCGCCATCCGCGCCTCCCAGCTCGGCCTGAAGACGGCCGTGGTGGAGAAGAAGTACTGGGGAGGCGTCTGCCTCAACGTGGGCTGCATCCCCTCGAAGTCGCTGCTGAAGAACGCCGAGGTGGCGCACACCGTCACCCACGAGGCGAAGACCTTCGGCATCTCCGGCGACGTGTCCCTCGACTTCGGCGTCGCGCACTCGCGTTCCCGCAAGGTGTCGGCGCAGATCGTCAAGGGCGTCCACTACCTCATGAAGAAGAACAAGATCGACGAGGTCGACGGCTGGGGCGAGTTCAAGGACGGCTCCACCATCGTGGTGACGGACGGGAAGGACGAGGGCAAGGAGCTCACGTTCGACAAGTGCATCATCGCCACCGGCTCCGTCGTGAAGTCCCTGCCGGGCGTCGAGGTCGGCGGCAACATCGTCTCCTACGAGGAGCAGATCCTCGACGACGAGCTGCCGGACTCCATGGCCATCGTCGGCGCCGGCGCCATCGGCATGGAGTTCGCCTACGTCCTGGCGAACTACGGCGTGGACGTCACCATCGTCGAGTACATGGACCGCGTCCTGCCGAACGAGGACGAGGACGTGTCGAAGGCCATCGCCAAGGAGTACAAGAAGCTCGGCGTGAAGCTCATGACCGGCCACGCCACCACCGGCATCACCGACAACGGCGACTCCGTCGAGGTGAAGGTGGAGAAGAAGGGCGGCGGCGACGAGCAGACCCTGACCGTCGACCGCGTCATGGTCTCCATCGGCTTCGCCCCGCGCACGGAGGGCATCGGCCTGGACAAGGCGGGCGTCGACCTCGGCGAGCGCGGCGAGATCGTCATCGACGAGTACATGCGCACCTCGGCCGACAACATCTACGCCATCGGCGACGTCACCATGAAGCTGCAGCTCGCGCACGTCGCGGAGCACCAGGGCGTCGTCGCGGCGGAGCACATGGCCGGCCACGAGACCGAGCCGATCGCCGACCGCGACTACCTGGACATGCCGCGCGCGACGTTCTGCAACCCGCAGGTCGCGTCCTTCGGCCTCACCGAGGCGCAGGCCCGCAAGCAGGCGGAGGAGGAGGGCCGCGAGGTGAAGGTCGCGACCTTCCCGTTCTCCGCCAACGGCAAGGCGCAGGGCCTCGGCGAGCCCGCCGGCTTCGTGAAGCTCGTCGCGGACGCCGAGTACGGCGAGCTGCTGGGCGGCCACATGGTCGGCGCCAACGTCTCCGAGCTGATGCCGCAGCTGGTGCTCGCGCACAAGTACGAGCTGACCTCCGCGGAGATCGGCCGCACCGTCCACATCCACCCGACGATGTCGGAGGCGATGAAGGAGGCGGCCGAGGGCATCGAGGGCCACATGATCAACCTGTAGTTCGCCCCCGCGCCACCGGGCCCCGCCGATCGCGTCACGCGGTCCGCGGGGCCCGCGCGCGTCCGCGGGTGTTTCGGGTATTGCGTGACGACGCCCGCCGCCCCGGCTCCCCGCCCGCGGCTCAGCCGAGGACGCCGGCCTGCTCCACGAGGAGCCACGCCGCCGGCGCCACGAGGGTGGCCGCCGCGCCCGCGACGATGAGGGGCCGCCTGCCGGCGAGGAAACCGAGCGTCACGGCCAGCAGGCCCAGCAGGGCGCCGGGGACGAGGAGCTCGCCCAGCGGCGGCCCGCCCGCGATGACCGCGGCGATCGTGCCGATGACCGTGAGCGCCGAGGCCACGGCGGAGGTGAGGAACAGTGCCTGGTCCGTCGTCTCCGGGGACATGACGCGTCCACCGCCTTCCCGTGGGGCGGCAGCGTCCGCCCCGTCGTCGTGTCCGGACCACGCTACGGCCCCGGACCGGCCGCGACCAGGGGCGGCGGCGGATCCTTGCGGAACGTTTATGCCCCCCCCCGGGGGAGGGCCGGGGCGATGGACGCGCGGTGCGCGTGCGCGGCCCTCGGCGGGCGCGGCGGCCGGGGCGGGGCGTACCGTGGACGAGGACGGGCGCGGCGCACGGCCGCGCCCCGCAGGGAGGAGGAGCGCATGGCGGAGCACGCGGGACCGAGGGGGAGCGGCGCCGCCGGCGCCCGGCCCGGCGGGCGGCGCCGCCGCGTCCCGCAGGCGAAGTGCCCCGTCCGCGCCGGCGAGTACTGCACCGCCTGCCAGCCCGGCACCTCCGGCCCCGAGGACTGCCAGCTGGTGCTCATGGTCCGGGAGGACCCGGAGCTCGCCGAGATGATGCGCGAGATGAACGCCGCGCACCGGAAGGCCCGCCGGGAGGCCCGCACCGCGGGCACCGCGCGCGGCTAGGGCGCGGCCGCGGGCGGGTCCCGTCGTCACGCACGCGCTGCGCAACCCCGCGCGACCCGGCGCGCGCCGGCGGCGTCAGTACGGCGCGACCGAGGAGCGGTGCATGTTGACGTCGATGGCCCGGTGGATCGGCGGGAACGCCCGCTGCGGGCAGTCGTCGCGCGAGCACACGCGGCAGCCGGCGCCGATGGGCGTCGCCGCGTCCTCGTCCGACAGATCCAGGCCGTCGGCGTAGACCGTCCGCTCCGCGTGGCGGGCCTCGCAGCCCAGGCCGATCGCGAACATCTTCCCCGGCCGGTTGAACCGCGCCGCGTGGTGCTCCACCGTGCGGCTGATCCACAGGTAGGTCCGCCCGTCCGGCATGAGCGCCACCTGGCGCATCACCTTGCCGGGGTAGCTGAACGTCTCGTACACGTTCCACAGCGGGCACGTGCCGCCCGAATGCGTGAAGTGGAAGCCCGTCGCCGACTGGCGCTTCGACATGTTGCCCGCGCGGTCGACGCGCACGAACGTGAACGGGATGCCGCGCAGGCCCGGCCGCTGCATCGTCGACAGGCGGTGGCAGATCGTCTCGTAGCCCACCCCGTAATGCCGCGACAGCTGCTCGATGTCGTACCGGTTGCGCTCCGCGGCGGCGTGGAAGTCCTCGTATGGCAGCATCAGCGCCGCCCCGAAGTACGTCGCGACGCCCCGGATCGCCAGCTTCCGCGACTCCTCCGACGTGAAGTGCCCGTCGGCCACCGAGCCGCGGATGACGTCGCCGTACTCGAAGTAGCCCAGCTCCGTCGCCATGCGAAACGCCTTCTGCCCCGGCGACAGGTGCCGCGCCAGCGTCAGCTCCCCCGTGCGCGGGTCGAAGCTGTGCTGCACGTCCCCGAAGTCCGCGTCGTAGGAGATGCGCACCCCGTGCCGCTCCCGCAGCCGGTCCGCCAGCAGGGCCTCCACGTCCGCGTCGACGTCGGCGACGCCCAGCTCCCGGGCCAGCGCCTCCGCCCCCGCGTCGACGTCCGCCAGGTAGTTCTGCCGCTCGTAGAAGTAGTCCCGGACCTCCTCGTGCGGCATCGTCAGCGCCTGCGCGCCCGGCCGCACCCCGCCCTCGCCGGAGCCGTCGGCGGCCGTGCCGTCGAAGCGCCCCTCCGTCGCCAGCGACAGCTTGTCCGTCACGTTGCGGTACCGGCGGTGCACGTCCACCATCGTCCGGGCGATCTCCGGGTGGTTGCGCACCAGATCCGAGATCTCCCGCAGATCCACCGGCGACCGGGAGATCTCCTTGTCCAGGATGACGTCCTGCACCTCCGCCAGCAGGCGGGAGTCGTCGTCGCGGGAGAAGAACGTGGCGTCGACGCCGAACGTCTCCGTGATCCGCAGCAGCACCGGCACCGTCAGCGGGCGCACGTCGTGCTCGATCTGGTTGACGTAGCTCGCGGACAGGCCGAGCGCCTGCGCGAGCGCCGCCTGGCTCATGTCCCGCTCGCGCCGCAGTTGGCGCAGGCGGGACCCCACGTACGTCTTGGACATGGCCCCGAGGCTACCCGGGGCCCCGCGCACCCCGCGCCGGGATCCCCGGGAAGGGGCGGGAACACGCGGACGGGCCCCCGTCCGGCGCAGTGCCGGGCGGGGGCCCGTTCGGGTCGTTCCGCGTCGGGCGCCCGTCACGCGGACGGGGCCGGACGAGCCGGGAGGCGGCTTAGTGGAACTGGCCCTCCTCGGTGGAGCCCTTCAGGGCGGTGGTGGAGGAGTTCGGGTCGACCGTGGTGGCGATCTTGTCGAAGTAGCCGGCGCCGACCTCGCGCTGGTGCTTGACGGCGGTGAAGCCGCGCTCCTTGGCCGCCTCGAACTCGCGGTTCTGCAGGTCGACGAAGGCGGTCATCTGCTCGCGGGCGTAGCCGTAGGCCAGGTCGAACATGGAGTAGTTCAGGGCGTGGAAGCCGGCCAGGGTGATGAACTGGAACTTGAAGCCCATGGCGCCCAGCTCGTTCTGGAACTTGGCGATCTCGTCCTTCTCCAGGTGAGCGGACCAGTTGAAGGACGGGGAGCAGTTGTAGGCCAGCAGCTGGTCCGGGAACTCCTCGCGGACGCCCTCGGCGAACTTCTTGGCGAGCTCGAGGTCCGGGGTGCCGGTCTCCATCCAGATCATGTCCGCGTACGGGGCGTAGGACTTCGCGCGGGCGATGCAGGGCTCGAGGCCGTTCTGCACGTGGTAGTAGCCCTCGGCGGTGCGCTCGCCGGTGATGAACGGCTTGTCGCGGTCATCGACGTCGGAGGTGATCAGGGTGGCGGCCTCGGCGTCGGTGCGGGCGACGACGACGGTCGGGGTGTTCGCGACGTCGGCGGCCAGGCGGGCCGAGTTCAGGGTGCGGATGTGCTGCTGGGTCGGGATGAGGACCTTGCCGCCCAGGTGGCCGCACTTCTTCTCGGAGGCCAGCTGGTCCTCCCAGTGGGTGCCGGCGGCGCCGGCGGCGATCATGGCCTTCTGCAGCTCGTAGACGTTCAGGGCGCCGCCGAAGCCGGCCTCGCCGTCCGCGACGATCGGGACGAGCCAGTTGTCGACGGAGTCGTCGCCCTCGACGCGGGCGATCTCGTCGGCGCGCAGCAGGGCGTTGTTGATGCGGCGGACGACCTGCGGCACGGAGTTGGCCGGGTACAGGGACTGGTCCGGGTAGGTCTGGGCGGCCAGGTTGGCGTCGCCGGCGACCTGCCAGCCGGAGAGGTAGACGGCCTTCAGGCCGGCGCGGACCTGCTGGACGGCCTGGTTGCCGGTCAGGGCGCCCAGGGCGTTGATGTAGCCGTCGCCCTCGGCGGTGATGGCGTCGAACAGGATCTCGGCGCCGCGGCGGGCGAGGGTGTTCTCCTCGACGACGGAGCCCTGGAGCTCGGCCACCTGCTCGGCGGTGTAGTTGCGCTCGATGCCCTTCCAGCGCGGGTTCTCGTCCCAGTCCTTCTGGATTTCCTCGACGGTGCGGGCCTTGCCGACGTTCGACATATCCGGTGTCACTTCCTTTTCATGCGGGATGCAGGGGAGCGGTGCCCTGGCGTTCATCGCCCGGGCTGCCAGGTGAGTGGCCGTGATCACCCGACGGCGTGCACCGCGTCAAACGCGGAGCCGTCGGGTGCTCTGATTCACATCATGGTGACGGCCCGGGGGAGCGTCAAGCGTAACGGGCTTGTTAATTTCCGCGGGCGCCGCCCGCACGGTTGCGAAGATTGCGAACGGTCCCGATCCAGTACCTCCGGCCAAAACCGCAGTTGAGGGCGTTCACCGCGTGAGACCTGCGATTTTTCCGTGGTGTGGAACACATTTCCCCTCACCCCCGCAACGCGGGACCGGGCCACGAACTTCGCAGCCGTCGCTTTTGGACCGGGGCCGGGTGGGGGTGCCGGGGGTGTTTATCGGAGCATATCCTCCGCGGTCCCCGGCGGCCCCGGTCGCCGGCCGCCCCGCGCCGCCTCCGGGCCCGCCGCCCGCGCCCGCCCCCGGCGCGCCGCCGCCGACCCGCCCGCGCCCCGGCGGCCGCCGCGGCGGACCTCGAAACCGCACGTCGCGGCGGGCGCCGCACCGGGCGCGGCAGCCGTCGCAAAGCAACCCCCGCACCCGGTCGGCCACGGCGCCGCGCCCCGCGCGCCGCAACCCCGCACCCCCGCCGCGCACCCCGCGCCACCCGCCGCGATCCGGCCCCCGCGGCCCCGGGCGAGGGGGAATCCCCGTCACTTCCGCCGCCGCGCGTAACCGGGATCACATAGGGTGTGGCCCCAGAACCGCAAGACACCCGTCTTCACAGAGGAGAGAAATGACCGAGCGCATCACCGCCGGCGGCCTCCAGGTCGCCAAGGTCCTGTACGACTTCGTCAACGACACTGCGCTGCCGGCCGCCGGCATCGAGGACAAGGAGGCGTTCTGGCAGGGCTTCGGCGACATCGTCGCCAAGCACACCCCGCGCAACGCCGAGCTCCTCGCCGTCCGCGACGAGCTGCAGGCCAAGCTCGACGACTGGTACCGCGAGAACCCGGGCAAGCAGGACCACGACGCCTACGTCGCGTTCCTCAAGGAGATCGGCTACCTCGTCGACGAGCCGGGCGACTACCAGGTCACCACCGCCAACGTCGACGACGAGATCACCGTCACCGCCGGCCCGCAGCTGGTCGTCCCGGTCCTCAACGCCCGCTTCGCCATCAACGCCGCCAACGCGCGCTGGGGCTCCCTCTACGACGCCCTGTACGGCACCAACGCCATCTCCGAGGAGGGCGGCGCCGAGAAGGACACCCCGGGCTACAACAAGGTCCGCGGCGACCGCGTCATCGCCTGGGGCCGCGACTTCCTGGACAAGGCCGTCCCGCTGGTCGACGGCTCCCACGCCGACGCCGAGGGCTACGCCATCGCCGACGGCCGCTTCGTCGCCACCGTGAACGGCGAGCAGGTCGGCCTGCGCGAGCCGGAGGTCCTCGCCGGCTACACCGGCGAGCTGGAGAACCCGTCCTCCATCTACCTCAAGCACAACGGCCTGCACATCCAGATCCTCATCGACGCCGAGTCCCCGGTCGGCAAGACCGACAAGGCCGGCGTCAAGGACATCTTCCTGGAGGCCGCGGTCACCAACATCATGGACCTCGAGGACTCCGTCGCCGCGGTCGACGCCGCGGACAAGACCCTCGGCTACACCAACTGGCTGGGCCTGAACGTCGGCGACCTCGAGCTCGACATCATGAAGGGCGGCAAGCCCGCCAAGCGCGCCATCAACGACGACCGTGAGTACACCGACCTCGAGGGCAACACGCAGGTCCTGCACGGCCGCTCCCTCAACCTGGTCCGCAACGTCGGCCACCTGATGCGCAACCCCGCGATCCTCGACCGCGACGGCAACGAGATCTTCGAGGGCATCATGGACGCGGTCATCACCCCGATCTGCGCCATCCCGGGCCTCGACCAGGACAACAAGCGCAAGAACTCCCGCACCGGCTCCATCTACATCGTGAAGCCGAAGCAGCACGGCCCCGACGAGGTCGCGTTCACCAACGCCCTCTTCGCGGACGTCGAGGACCTGCTGGGCCTCGAGCGCAACACCATGAAGGTCGGCCTCATGGACGAGGAGCGCCGCACCTCCGTCAACCTCGACGCCTGCATCAAGGAGGTCTCGGAGCGCGTGGTGTTCATCAACACCGGCTTCATGGACCGCACCGGCGACGAGATCCACACCTCCATGCAGGCGGGCCCGGTCTACCGCAAGGCCGTCCAGAAGACCGCCCCGTGGATGCTGGCCTACGAGGACAACAACGTCGACGCCGGCCTGGCGCACGGCCTGCAGGGCAAGGCGCAGATCGGCAAGGGCATGTGGGCCATGACCGAGCAGATGGCCGAGCTGCTGGAGCAGAAGATCGGCCAGCCGAAGCAGGGCGCCTCCACCGCGTGGGTGCCGTCCCCGACCGGCGCCGTGCTGCACGCGACCCACTACCACGAGGTCGACGTCTTCGGCGTCCAGGACAAGCTCATGACCGAGGGCCGCCGCGACACCAAGGCCGACCTGCTGACCATCCCGGTCGACGCCGCGAAGGCCGGCGAGCCGGGCGCCGACTGGTCGGACGACGAGAAGCAGAACGAGCTGGACAACAACTGCCAGTCGATCCTCGGCTACGTCATCCGCTGGGTCGAGCAGGGCGTCGGCTGCTCCAAGGTGCCGGACATCAACGACGTCGACCTGATGGAGGACCGCGCCACGCTGCGCATCTCCTCCCAGACCCTGGCGAACTGGCTGACCCACGGCGTCGTGTCCGAGGAGCAGATCATCGACTCCCTCAAGCGCATGGCCGAGGTCGTCGACCGCCAGAACGAGGGCGACGAGGCGTACCTGCCGATGGCCGCGGACTTCGACAAGTCCATCGGCTGGCAGGCCGCGAAGGAGCTCATCCTGGAGGGCACGAAGCAGCCGTCCGGCTACACCGAGCCGATCCTCCACCGCTCCCGCCTGGCGTTCAAGGAGCGCGAGGGCATCGACCAGGACTAGTCCCGGCCGCATCTGACGCGCTCCGCGCCGCCCGTCCCTGACGGGCGCGGGCCGCCGCGGTCCCTCCCCCTCGGGGGCGGGGCCGCGGCGGCCTTTTCCGTGCGCGGGTGCGCGGGTGCGCGGGTGCGCGGGTGCGCGGGTGCGCGGGTGCGTGCGGTGCGCGGCTTACGTCGTTGCTGTGCGACGGCACCCGCGCCGGCTCCCCGGGCGCGATCCCCGGCGGCGTCAGACTCCGACGACCGCGAACGCGACGAAGAACAGCACCGTCACGCCGAGCGCGGCGGCGGGGATGACGACGCGCTGGGCGCGGGTGCCCAGGCCGGTCCACAGGCCGGCGCCGAGGATGGCGGCGGCCTCGAGCACGACCATGCCGCAGAACAGCGCGAGCAGCGTACGCTGCCCCTCGGGGACGAGGACGTAGCGCATCAGCAGCTGCAGCGCGGGGGCGGTGACGGCGAGGAGGACCAGCAGGTCACCGAAGCGGCGCGACCGCTCCTCGTCGTCCCCGTCCGCGGCCGGGTCGTGGCCGCCGGCGCGGGAGGTTCCGGAGGGCCTGCGGGACCGGGGCGCGTCAG
This sequence comes from Corynebacterium sp. 335C, assembly GCF_053525695.1. Classification (NCBI taxonomy): domain Bacteria; kingdom Bacillati; phylum Actinomycetota; class Actinomycetes; order Mycobacteriales; family Corynebacteriaceae; genus Corynebacterium; species Corynebacterium sp. 335C. The sequence continues at coordinate 1,328,161 of NZ_JASTTB010000001.1, read as the reverse complement.
TGCTCATGGGGCGGAGGATACCCCCGTCCCGCTAGGCTGGGACGCGCCCCACGTCCCCGACGCAGTGAAGGACATTTCGCCCATGACGACGGACGCCGCAGCGGACCTCGCCGAATACGGCGCGGTCCTGTTCGACCTCGACGGCGTGCTCACGCCGACCGCCGACATCCACGAGGCCGCGTGGGGGGACATGTTCTCCGCGTTCCTCGAGGCCCGCGGGGCGGAGCCCTACACGGGCGCCGACTACTTCGAGCACCTCGACGGCCGCCGCCGCGACGAGGGCATCCGGGCGCTGCTCGCCTCCCGCGGCATCGAGCTGCCCGACGGGTCGGAGGACGACTCCCCGGAGGACGACACGGTCGTCGGCCTGGGCAAGCGCAAGAACCGCGACTTCCTGGCCCGCGTCGCCGCCGGCGTCGAGCCCTACCCGGGCTCCGTCGCGCTGCTGGACCGGCTGGCCGCGGCCGAGGACGGCCCGGCGGTCGCCGTCGTCAGCTCCTCCCGCAACGCGGTGCCCGTGCTGCGCGCCGCCGGCCTGCTCGACCGCTTCCCCGTCATCGTCGACGGGGAGGTCGCGCACGCCGAGGGCCTGCCCGGCAAGCCCGCCCCCGACACCTACCTCGCGGCGGCGGGGAAGCTCGGCGTGCCGGCCTCCCGCGCCGTCGTCGTGGAGGACGCGCTGTCCGGCGTCCGCTCCGGCGCGGCCGGGGACTTCGGCCTCGTCGTCGGCGTCGACCGCGGCGCCGGCCGCGACGAGCTGCTGGCCGCCGGCGCCGACGTCGTCGTCGCCGACCTGGGGGAGCTGGTCCGATGAGCGCCGACGAGACCCACGTGGACCCCGAGGCCGGCGCCCGCGCCAACGACGAGGAGCAGGACGAGGCCGCCGAGATGGCCGCCGCGCAGGCCGCGCCGTACGTCGACGGCATGGCCTCGGCCGCCGCGGCCGCGTCGTCCAACACCTCCGAGCGCCGCCGCCGCGCCCGCCGCGACTTCCCGGCCGGCCGCGCCGACAGCCACCATCACCTCGTCGACGCCGAGGGCCTGATGAACCGCGACGTCACCCCGGCCGACGAGTGGCGCCTGACGGAGGCGGTGCCGCAGGGCCTGCCGCTCGGCCTCGCCGAGACGCTGTTCGCCCTGTCCAACGGCTACATCGGCATGCGCGCCAACCCGCCGGAGGGCCGCGACTCCGCCGAGCACGGCACCTACATCAACGGCCTGCACGAGACGTGGTCCATCCGCCACGCGGAGGACGCCTACGGCCTGGCGCGCGAGGGCCAGACCATCATCAACGCCCCCGACGCGAAGGCGATGCGCCTCTACGTCGACGACGAGCCGCTGCGCCTGGCCAACGCGGAGACCTTCGACTACGAGCGCTCCCTCGACTTCCGCGAGGGCGTCCTGCGCCGCTCCTTCGTGTGGCGCACCCCGGGCGGCAAGAAGGTCCGCGTCACCGCGGACCGGATGGTGTCGTTCCAGGAGAAGCACCTGGCGGTGATGAGCCTCGAGGTCGAGCTGCTCGACTCCGACGCCGCGATCGTCATCAACTCCCAGATCCTCAACCGCCAGGACGGCGAAGACGAGTACCACGACGCCGCCAACGCGCAGGGCCAGGAGATGGACCCGCGCCGCGGCGAGGCGCTGGAGGAGCGCGTCCTCATCCCGACGCTGCAGACCACCGACGAGACCGGCCGCGTGACGCTGGCCTACCGCTGCGCGCGCTCCGGCATGACCGTCGCCTGCGGCGCCGACCACGAGGTGACGGTGACCTCCCCGGACGGGGAGGAGCCGTACACGGAGATCGACGTCTCCGTCGGCGAGGACGCCGCGTCGGTGATGCACCACGTCAACGCCGTCAAGGGCACGGTCATCCGACTGGAGAAGTTCGTCGCCTACCACTCCTCCCGCCACGTCCACGGCGAGGAGCTGGCGTTCCGCTGCGCCCGCACGCTGAACCGCGCCCGCCGCGTCGGCCTGCGCACGCTGCAGGAGAACCAGCAGGAGTGGCTCGAGCGGTTCTGGGAGCGCTCCGACGTCGTCATCCACAACCGCCCCGAGCTGCAGCAGGCCGTGCGCTGGAACATCTTCCAGCTCATCCAGGCCTCCGCCCGGGCGGAGGTGCAGGGCGTGCCCGCCAAGGGCATGACCGGCACGGGCTACGGCGGCCACTACTTCTGGGACACGGAGATCTACGTCCTGCCGTTCCTCACCTACACGTCGCCGGCGCTGGCCCGGTCGGCGCTGCGGTTCCGCTACAACATGCTGGACGCGGCCCGCGATCGCGCGGACGAGCTGGCCCACGACGGCGCCCTGTTCCCGTGGCGCACCATCAACGGCATGGAGTCGTCGGCGTACTACGCGGCCGGTACGGCGCAGTACCACATCGACGCGGACATCGTGTACGCGCTGATGAAGTACGTCTACGCCACCGGCGACGTGGACTTCCTGCTGCGCGAGGGCATCGACCTGCTGGTCAACACCGCGCGGTTCTGGATGTCGCTGGGCTTCTTCAGCCCCGACCGGTCGGAGTTCCACATCCACTCCGTGACCGGCCCCGACGAGTACAACACCGTCGTGAACAACAACCTGTATACGAACGTCATGGCGCAGTTCAACCTCGACGCCGCGGCGGACGTCGTCAGGCAGATGCGCCGCGAGCGGCCCGAGGAGTTCCGCGCGGTCGTCCACCGCCACGACCTGGAGGAGGCGGAGGTCCTCGAGTGGGAGGAGGCCGCCTCCGCCATGTACGTCAACTTCAACGAGGAGCTGGGCATCCACCCGCAGGACGACCAGTTCCTGCTGCGCAAGCGGTGGAACCTCGACGACCCGGAGGAGGGGCCGAAGCGGCCGCTGCTGCTCTACTACCACCCGCTGACCATCTACCGGCACCAGGTGATCAAGCAGGCCGACGTCGTGCTGGCGCTCTACCTGCGCGGCGACCTGTTCACGATGGAGCAGAAGCGGGCGGACTACGACTACTACGACCCGCTGACGACGGGCGACTCGTCGCTGTCGGCGGTCGTCCAGTCGATCGTCGCCGCCGAGCTCGGCTACGGCGACAAGGCGATGGACTTCTTCCTCCGCGGCCTCTACGTCGACCTCGCCGACATGCACGGCAACACCGCCGACGGAGTGCACGTCGCCTCCGCCGGCGGCGTGTGGCAGTCCGTCGTGTGCGGCTTCGGCGGCTTCCGCGACCACGGCGGGCACTTCTCCATCGACCCGCGCCTGCCGGAGGGCTGGGACGGCCTGACCTACCGCGTCACCGTCCACGGCTGCCGCGTCCGCGTCACCGTCCGCGCCCGCACGGTGGAGGTCGTGCTGGAGGAGGGCGAGCACGCGGTCGGCCCGATCCGCGTCGGCGGCCACGACGTCGTCGTGGACCGGGAGCCGCTCACGGTCGTCGTCGGCGACTCCCGCGGTCCGTCGCGTGACGACGATCCGGGCGACGGCGGCGCCGATCCGGAGGGCGCCGCCGGGTAGCCGGGGGAGGCGCGCGGACGGGCCGCGGAGGCGCCGGATCGGGACGATTCGGGCCCGAAACGGCCCCCGCAAACGCCGCCGCCGGACCCGGACGGGGGAGACGACGCGGAACGCCGCGGACGGAGTGCACCGTCCGCGGCGTTTCCGCGTTCCCGCGGGGGAGGGGTCACCGGCGCATACGCGCACGTCGGGGGCTTGCGGACCGCGGGGCGGGGGATGGCGGGGGTGAAATGGTGCTGAAAACGGGTATTTCGGCCCCCTTCCGCCCCCGATTTCCAACCCAGGATCGCCTAACCTGAGAAAAAATGAGGCGAAATGGGGGGTGAACGTGAGATTCCCCACCTATATGGGGGTGGAATGGTGCCGTGGCCCTCAGGGAATTTAAAGTGAACGTGACACTGGAGGTGCCATGACTGTTACTAGTTCCAACCGTGACGCGATCGCGCACGGCAAAATCACGACGGATCCGCTCCGCGAGCGGCCGAAGTTCCCGTCCTGGGCCCTGAAGCTGACGATGGCCGTCACGGGCGTCATCTTCGGGCTCTTCGTCATCGTCCACATGGTGGGCAACCTGAAGATCTTCACCGGCGCGGAGCATTTCAACGCCTACGCCGAGTTCCTGCGCTCGGTCGGCTACCCGGCCGTCCCGAACGAGGGCGTGCTGTGGATCTTCCGCATCGTTCTGCTGGTCTCCCTGCTGCTGCACGTCTACGGCGCGTTCGCGCTGCACGGCCGCGGCCGCAAGTCCCGCGGCAAGTTCCGCCGCAAGGGCATGGTGTCCAGCTGGAACACCTTCACCGCGCGCTCGATGATCATCACCGGCGTCGTGCTGCTGGCGTTCATCGTCTTCCACATCCTGGACCTGACCCTGGGCGTCGCCCCGGCGGCCGCGGACGTGTTCGAGCACGGCGAGGCCTACGCCAACGTCGTCGCCTCGTTCAGCCGCCCGATCGTCGCCATCTGGTACATCATCGCCCAGCTGGCGCTGCTGCTGCACCTGTCCCACGGCCTGTGGACCGCGACCAGCGACCTCGGCATCACCGGCCACCGCTGGCGCAAGGTGCTCCTGTTCCTGTCCGGCGCGATCCCGCTGATCGTGGTCGTCGGCAACATCTCCATCCCCGTCGCCGTCCTGGCCGGCTGGGTCGGCTAAGGCGTAAGGAGTAGAGGAAATGTCTGAAGCCACTGCCATCACCCGGGACGAGGACTTCACGCATCCGGAGAGCTGCGTCGCCGGCGTCAAGCCGGGCAAGGTCCTGTCTGACAACAGCCCCGGCGGCAAGGTCCGCATGCGCGACCACTGGACCTACCAGAAGGACCACTACAACCTGGTCTCGCCGCTGAACCGCGCGAAGTTCCGCATCCTCGTCGTCGGCACCGGCCTCGCCGCCGGCGCGGCCGCCGCCGCCCTCGGCGAGCTCGGCTACGACGTGAAGGCCTTCACGTACCACGACGCCCCGCGTCGCGCGCACTCCATCGCCGCGCAGGGCGGCGTCAACTCCGCCCGCGGCAAGAAGGTCGACAACGACGGCACGTACCGCCTGGTCAAGGACGCGGTCAAGGGCGGCGACTTCCGCTGCCGCGAGAACGACTGCTGGCGCCTGGCCGAGGAGTCGGTGCGCGTCATCGACCACATGAACGCCATCGGCGCGCCGTTCGCCCGCGAGTACGGCGGCACCCTGGCCACCCGCTCCTTCGGCGGCGTCCAGGTGTCCCGCACCTACTACACCCGCGGCCAGACGGGCCAGCAGCTGCAGCTGTCGACGGCCTCCGCGCTCCAGCGCCAGGTCGGCCTGGGCAACGTCGAGATGTTCACCCACCACGACATGGTGGACCTCATCGTCGCCGACGGCCGCTGCCAGGGCGCGGTGTTCCGCAACCTCATCACCGGCGAGCTCACGGTCCACACCGCGCACGCGGTCATCCTGGGCACCGGCGGGTACGGCAACGTGTACCACATGTCCACGCTGGCCAAGAACTCGAACGCGTCCGCCATCATGCGCGCGTACGACCAGGGCGCGTACTTCGCGTCCCCGTCGTTCATCCAGTTCCACCCGACCGGCCTCCCGGTCAACGCCCACTGGCAGTCCAAGACCATCCTGATGTCGGAGTCCCTGCGCAACGACGCGCGCATCTGGACCCCGAAGGAGAAGGGCGACGACCGCGCCGCGAAGGACATCCCGGAGGACGAGCGCGACTACTTCCTGGAGCGCCGCTACCCGGCCTTCGGCAACCTGGTCCCGCGCGACGTCGCGTCCCGCGCCAACGCGCAGCAGATCAACGCCGGCTACGGCGTCGGCCCGCTGCACAACTCCGTGTACATGGATCTCGGCGACGCCATCGCCCGCCTGGGCAAGGACACCATCCGCGAGCGCTACTCCAACCTGATCCAGATGTACGAGGAGGCCATCGGCGAGGACCCGTACGAGGTCCCGATGCGCATCGCGCCGACCTGCCACTTCACCATGGGCGGCCTGTGGAGCGACTTCAACCAGATGACCTCCATCCCGGGCTTGTTCACCGGCGGCGAGTGCTCCTGGACCTACCACGGCGCCAACCGCCTGGGCGCCAACTCCCTCCTGTCGGCGTCGGTCGACGGCTGGTTCACCCTGCCGTTCTCCGTCCCGAACTACCTCGGCCCGCTGCTCGGCTCCGAGCGCCTGCCGGAGGAGGCCCCGGAGGCCCAGGCCGCGAAGGACCGCGCGCAGGCCCGCCTGGACAAGCTGATGTCCATCGGCGGCTCCCACGGCGCCGAGTACTTCCACCGCCAGCTGGGCGAGGAGCTGTACCGCGTCTGCGGCGTGGCCCGCAACACCAAGGACCTCGCGGAGGGCCTGGAGAACATCCGCCGCATCCGCGCGGACTTCTGGAGCGACCTGTTCATCCCGGGCGAGCAGCACGAGATGAACCAGCAGCTCGAGTACGCGGCCCGCGTGGCCGACTACCTGGACCTGGGCGAGCTCATGTGCATCGACGCCCTGGACCGCGACGAGTCCTGCGGCGCGCACTACCGCGAGGATCACATCGACGACGAGGGCGAGGCCGAGCGCGACGACGCCAACTGGTGCTTCGTCTCCGCGTGGGAGCGCGGCGACAACGGCCACCCCTGGGAGCTGAAGGACAACTGCGAGTTCATCCGCCACGCGGAGCCGCTGGTGTTCGACGAGGTCCCCCTGATGACGAGGAATTACAAGTAATGAAGCTGCATCTTGAAATCTGGAAGCAGGCCGGGCCGCAGTCGGAGGGGCACTACGAGTCGGTGGACGTCGACGACGCCGTCCCCGAGATGTCCATCCTCGAGCTGCTCGACCACGTGAACACCAAGTACGTCGAGTCCGGCCGCGAGCCCTTCGCGTTCGCGTCCGACTGCCGCGAGGGCATCTGCGGCACCTGCGGCCTGAACGTCAACGGCCGGCCGCACGGCCCGGGGCGCAACACCCCGGCGTGCCAGCAGCGCCTCCACCAGTTCAGCGACGGCGAAACCCTGAAGATCGAGCCGTTCCGCTCCGCGGCGTACCCGGTCATCAAGGACATGGTCGTGGACCGCTCCGCGCTGGACCGCGTGATGGAGAAGGGCGGCTTCGTGTCGGTCATGGCCGGCACCGCCCCCGACGCCGACACGCTGCACGTCAACCACGAGACCGCCGAGCGCGCGCTCGACCACGCCGCCTGCATCGGCTGCGGCGCCTGCGTCGCGGCCTGCCCGAACGGTGCTGCGCACCTGTTCACCGGCGCCAAGCTGGTGCACCTGTCGCTGCTGCCCATGGGCAAGCAGGAGCGCGGCAAGCGCGCCCGCAAGATGGTGGATCAGGTCGAGACGACCTTCGGCCCCTGCTCGCTGTACGGCGAGTGCGCCGAGGTCTGCCCGGCCGGCATCCCGCTGACCGCCGTCGCCGCCATCACCAAGGAGCGGGCCCGCGCGGCCTTCCGTTCCAAGGACGACTGACATCGGCTAAGCTGAGTAACCATTGAGCGGGTTCTAAGGAAGGACACAGCAACCATGGCCACTGCCAACAAGGTCGAGCGGTACCCGGGCGAGGAGCACTTCGTCGAGGGCTATGTTCCGCAGAGCCTCAACGCCGAGTATTCGTCCCTGCACCGGAGCTCCACCTGGATCGGCATGGGCATGATCCTCGCGTCCCTCGCGGGCTGGGGAACGTTCATCTTCGGCCTGGGCGTGACCGTCTGGGGCACCCACGATTCCCACACCCAGGGCGTCATCGGCCGCTCCGGCGAGATCATCCAGGCCGGCGGCGACTTCAACGCCCAGCTCTTCCTCTGGGGCGGCCTCATCGCCGCCCTCGTGCTGGACATCGGCGGCTGGCTGATGATCCGCAAGGGCCGCTCCGAGTACCGCGCCTACGTGCGCAAGTACGGCGGCCACCACTAGGGGACACGCGCGTCCGGCGAACGCCGGCACCTCCACGCGGCGCCCCCGCCCGGGTCCTCCCGGGCGGGGGCGCCGTCCCGATCCCGGGCCCCGCCGCCCGCGGGGGTTTAATGGGGGGCATGCCCGACCACGCCCAGCCCGACACCGACCGCCGCCCGCTGCCAGTGCCCGGCCCGTCCCCGGAGACCGAGGCCCGGAAGCGCTCCGAGCTGTTTCGCGCGAAGGCCTTCGCGACGGCGCTGCTCGTCATCGCCGCCGCCATCTACCTGTTCTGCCGGTGGACCGAGGCGGCCGCCGCGGATGCGGGCGAGACCCCGGCCGCGTGGGTCGGCTACGTCCGCGCCGCCAGCGAGGCCGGCATGGTCGGCGCCCTGGCCGACTGGTTCGCCGTCACCGCGCTGTTCCGCCACCCCCTCGGTATCCCCATCCCGCACACGGCCATCGTGCGGCGGAAGAAGGACCAGGTCGGCGGGGCGCTGGCGGACTTCGTCGGCGAGAACTTCCTCAACCCGGCGCTCATCGTCGAGAAGGTGCGCGACGCCCGCATCCCCGAGCGCGCCGGCGAGTGGCTGCTGCGCCCGGAGGGGCCGGAGCGCGTCTCCGCGGAGGTCGGCCGCTTCACCGCCAACGCGCTGGAGGCCGTCGACCCGCGCGACGCGGAGGCGGTCATCCGCGCGGCCGTCGTCGACAGGCTCGCGGAGCCGGAGTGGGGCCCGCCCGCCGGCCGCGTGCTGGAGCAGCTCATCGAGGAGGGGCGGACGGAGCCCGTCGTCCAGCAGCTGGCGGAGTGGGCCCACCGCAAGTCCCTGCACTCGCAGGACTTCATCGACCGCCTCGTCGGCGACCGCAGCCCGACGTGGGCGCCGACGTTCGTCCGCGACATCGTCGGCGAGCGCGTCCACCGGGAGCTCGTCGACTGGACGTGGCACGTCCAGGCCGACCCCAACCACGAGGCGCGGGAGGCCATCCGCCGCGGCATGGCGAAGCTCGCGCACGACCTGCAGAACGAGCCGGCGACCGTCGCGAAGGTCGAGGAGCTGAAGCAGGACGTCATGGGCTCCGGGCCCGTCGTCGACGCCTCGGCGCGCATCTGGGCCGCGACGTCGGAGACGCTCGTCGAGGCCGCGCGCGACCCGGAGTCGCTGCTGCGCCGGAAGCTCGCGGAGACCGCCCGCGACTACGGCGAGCGGCTGTCCGGCGACGCGGAGCTGCGGGCCCGCATCGACCACCGCATCGAGGGGGCGGTGCGCTTCCTGGCGGAGAACTACGCCGGCGAGATCACCTCCATCATCTCGGAGACGGTGGAGCGGTGGGACGCCGACGAGGCCTCCCGCAAGATCGAGCTGATGGTCGGCCGCGATCTGCAGTTCATCCGCGTCAACGGCACCGTCGTCGGCGCCCTCGCCGGCCTGGCCATCTACACCCTGTCGACGCTGCTGTTCGGCCACTGATCCCGCCGCAGGGCGGGGGGAACGGACGAGGGGCTGACGGGAAATCCCCCGCCGGGGTAGGTTGTTGGCGACGACCACCCAGCAGCACGAGGAGGCACGGAGCCGCCATGACCGACGATCAGCGGAACGACCAGAACAGCGCGGACGACGCGGGCGACGCCCGCCGCGACCGCTCCCTCATGGACCTCGTCTCCACGCCCTTCTACGCGTGGATCGGCGCCGGCGCGAAGACCGTCGAGATGCTCGGCGAGATCGGCGGCCGGGTGCGCGAGGAGGAGCGGGCCCGCAACGAGCGGACCCGCGAGAAGGCGAAGGAGATCGGCGGGCAGGTCGGCGACCAATCCCGCGACGTGTTCCTCCGCGCCGTCGACGCGGCGCAGGAGGCGTTCAACGCCGCGCTGCAGAAGGCCCAGGCCGGCGGCGACCGCGCGTTCGGCGCGTCCCGCGGCCTGCCGGACGGCGTGGAAAAGGGCCTCGGCCAGCTGCAGCCGGACCAGCTGCGCGCGCTCGCCGACGGCTACCTGGAGGCGGCCTCGCAGCTGTACTCGGAGCTGGCCGCCCGCGGCGAGAAGGTCGTGGGCGACGTCCGCACCGGCCGCACCGCCGGCGACGGCGAGGTCGTGGACGGCGAGGTCGTCGACGGCGACCGCGGCCCGTCGCTGCGCATCCCGGGCGCCGACCGCATCCCGGGCGCGGACCGCGTCGGCGAGGTCGCCGACCGGCTGCGCGAGGCGGGCGAGGATCTGCGCCGCCGCGCCAACGAGGACGCGGAGGCCGGCCGCGCCGCCGTCCAGGGCAACGTCCAGGCCCTGCTGCGCCAGGCCGCCGACGTGACCGAGTCGCTGCTCGGCGCGCTGCGCGGCGAGCGCCCGGCCCCGGCGGCCGACGACCTGTCCGCGGAGGCCGCCGACGGCGCGGCGCAGGACGCGGAGCGCGCCGCGGAGTCCGGCGACGACGCCGCCGACGGCGGCCCGTCCGTGGCCCGCCCGGCGGGCGCGCCGGACGATGCCGTAGAGTCCGACGAGGACGAGCGCCCCGCCGACGGCGGCGCGCGCTAGCGCGACGGCCGCCCCGCGGGGCGGCGGAGAGGGGCGACCATGTTCCCGACGAGGGTGTTCACCGGCAACGTGTGGCGCGACACCGTGACGGGCATCGACCTGTTCTTCCAGTGGGGCCTGCCCATGGTGGTCGGCCTGCTCGCCCTCGCCGGCGTCGTCATGGTGCTGACCACCCGCCCCGACGCGTTCGACGCAGCGGACCGCAAGTCCCGCGGCACGTGGGCCGGCCTGCTCGGCGCCTCCGCGGTGTTCCTGCTGCTGCCGCCGCTGGGCTGGTTGATGCTCGGCATCCCCGTCATCGCCGGCCTGGTCATCACCGGCGTCTACTGGATGGACGTGCGGCCCCAGATCCGCGACATCCTCGGCAACGCGCAGGGCGGCTGGTAGCGCGCCGGAGGGACGGACCCCGCGCGGGTCCCGTCGCAAAGCGCGAAACGACGCGGCCCCGGCCACCGGAGACGGTGACCGGGGCCGCGTCGCGCATGCGGCGGCGCGGCGCGTCAGTCGAAGACGACGGTGCGGTTGCCGTAGACCTGCACGCGGTCCTCGAGGTGCCAGCGCAGGCCGCGGGCCAGCACCTGCTTCTCCGCGTCGCGGCCCTCGCGCTGCATGTCGCGCGGGGTGTCCTTGTGGGAGACGCGGATGACGTCCTGCTCGATGATCGGCCCGTCGTCGAGGTCCTGCGTGGCGTAGTGGCACGTCGCGCCGATGAGCTTCACGCCGCGGCGGTGCGCCTGGTGGTACGGGCGGGCGCCCATGAACGACGGCAGGAAGCTGTGGTGGATGTTGATGGCGCGGCCCGCCCACGTCTCGCACAGGTCCGGCGGGAGGATCTGCATGAAGCGGGCGAGGACCACGGCGTCCGGGTCGTGCTCGTTGACGATGTCCGCGACCTCGTCGAACGCGCGGCGCTTGCCGACGGCGTCCTTCGGGAACGGCACGTGGTGGAACGGCACGCCGTGGGCGCGGGCCAGCGGCTCCAGGTCGCGGTGGTTGCCGACGACGCAGGCGACCTCCATGGGGTAGTCGTTCTGCGCGACGCGGCCCAGCAGGTCCTGGAGGCAGTGGCCCTCCTTCGACACGAGGATGACGGCCTTCTTCGGCCGGGCGGTGTCGGTGACGCGCCACGTGGCCTGCTCGCCGAGCTCGCCGACGACGCCGGCGAACGCCTCCTCCAGCTCCTCCAGCGTCATCTCGAGGGCATCGGCGCGGACGGCCTGGCGGGTGAAGAACCAGCCGGACTCCGGGTCGGAGAAGAAGTGCGCCTCGGTGATCCACGCCCCGATGTCGGACAGGAAGCCGGACAGGTGGGCGACGATGCCCGTGGTGTCGGGGCAGCCCAGGGTCAGGATGTACTGCCGCTCCTGCGGCGTGCGGGCGGGTTCGGCCAACGGCGAGACGGTCATTCCAGGGATGATAGCCCGCCGCTACGCTGGGTCGGCATGGCCCCCGTCACGCCCAGCCCCGACCGCATCGACGCCGCCGTCTTCGACCCCATGGCCCCGCCGGACCGCGTGCGCGCGGAGGTGGAGGCCGCCGTCGCCGCGGGCGCGGCGGGGGTGCGGGTCCACGGCGGGGCGCTGGAGGCGCTGGCGCACGTGGACCGGGGGCGCACGCGCCTCGGCTCGGTCGCGGGCTGGCCGGAGGGGAAGAACCACGTGCTGGTGAAGGCGGCGGAGGCGCGGCTGGCGGTCGCCCACGGCGCCGTGGACGTCGCCGTCGTCGTGGACCCGGCCGCGGCGGCGGAGCCCGGCGGGGCGCGGCTGCTGGGGGAGCTGGCCGCGCTGCGGGAGGCGGTCGCCCCGCCGGTGCAGCTCACCGTCGTCCTCGGCCCCGGCCACGACGCGGGGGCGCCGGCGCTGGCGGCGCGCGCCGGGGCGGACGCGGTGGCGCTGCGCGGGGCGTCGCCCGCGTCGGTCGCGGAGCTCGCCGCGCGCCTGCGGTCGGCGGGCGCGGACCGGGTCGGCGTCGTCGCGCTGCCGGAGCGTGACGACGTCCCCCTCGGCGGCCTGGTCCCCGATCTGCTCGCGGCCGGCGCGCACGTGGTGCAGGCGCCGGCCGCGGCGGCCCCGTGGGCGGGGCCGGGTGCGGGGGACTAGGCCGCGTCCTGGGAGAGCCGCTCCAGGTCGGCGGCGGTGACGTTCTCCCCGCTGAGGTTCACGACGACGCCGCCGTCGACGACCTCGAAGGAGTCGATGGACATCGTCTCGCCGAGGTCGGCGATGGGCCCGCGGATGGCCTGGTCGGCGACGCGCTGGATGAAGCCGTCGACGGCGATGCCGGCGATGGAGCCGCCCTGGACGTCGACGACGGCGTCGCCGGCCTGGGCGCGGGGGCGGAAGTCGACGGTGACCAGGCCGCCGGCGAATTCGGCGACGAGGACGTCGCGGCCGGGGTCGGCGTGCAGCCCGGTGACGCGGGCGGCGCCGACGAGCGCCTGGGCGAGCGGGCCCTCGGCCGGGCGGGCGAGGATCTCCTGGTTGGCGGAGGCCTGCAGCAGCTCGTCGGGCAGCATGACGCGGACGCCCGCGGCCGCGGCCGTCGGGTTCGACTGGTCGGAGAGGTCGAGGCCGGTGATGCGGACGTCCGCCGCGGGGGTGCCGCGGACGACGGGGGCGCCGCCCTCGGCCGCGGGGTTCTCCACCTGCAGCGTCGACGGGGAGTCGATGTCGACCCGCCCGATGCCGCCGGTGAGGTAGCCGAGGACGACGGAGGAGGAGCCGAAGGAGACGTCGGGGGTCTCCTGCACCTCCACGCCCTGCTCGGCGTGCATGGCCCGGAACTCGTCGGCGACGACCTTGCCCGCGTACATGCGGGCGCCGATCTCCGCCGCGGCGGCGACGAGGGCCAGGATGACGAGGACGAGGATCACGGTGCGGGCGACGCGCCCGCCGGTCGATGAAGCCATGGGTCCCAGTGTGCCAGCCGCCCCGCGCGGCCGCGCCCCCGTGCCCCGCCCTCAGCCGAACCCGTCCGCGTACTCCGGGGCGACGCGGGCGACGGGGACGGTGAGGACGTTGTCGCGGCCGGCGCGGCGCGGCACGGCGACGGGCTCGCCGGCGGCGGCGAGGGACTCCAGGGCGACGCGCCAGCGCTGGCGGGGGCCGTGGGGCGCCCAGCCGGCGGCCATGTCCCAGGCGCGGTCGGCGGCGGCGAGGAGGTCGTGGACGGGCTCGCCGGGGGCGTTGCGGTGGATGAGGACCTTCGGCAGCCGCTCCGCGAGGTCGGAGGGGCGCTCCACGTCATTCGGATCCCAGGCGAGGGTGAGGGTGCGCGGCCCCTCGGCGCCGAGGAGGATCCAGGTGGCGCGGCGGCCGATTTCGTCGCAGGTGCCCTCGAGGAACAGGCCGCCGGGGGCGAGGCGGCCGCAGACCTCGCGCCAGGCGTCGTCGACGTCGCCGGCGTCGTACTGCCGCAGGACGTTGAAGGCGCGGACGAGGTGGGGGCGCAGCCCGGCGAGCTCGAAGCCGCCGAGGGCGAATTCGACGCCGTCGCGGGGCGGCAGGACGCGGGAGGGCTCGATCTCCAGGCCGACGACGCGGACGCGGGGGTCGACGCGGCGGAGGTGGCGGGCCCACTCGCACGTCGTCACGTGGCTGGCGCCGTAGCCGAGGTCGACGGCGAGCGGCGCCTCGGCCCGGCGCAGCACGGCGGCCGCGTCCGGGTGGTGCGCCAGCCACCGGTCGGCGCGGCGCAGCCGGTTGGCGTTGGTGGTGCCCCTGGTGACGACGCCGCGCGGACCGGTCGTCGACCAGTCCGCGCGGAGGTTGTGGTGGTGGGGCATGGCGCCAGGATAGGGCGGGCGCCGCGCCCCGGGGGGAGCGGGGTTCCCGGGGAGGGGCTAGCCGCGCTCGGAGATGTACTGGGCCAGCATCTGGGCCTCGCGCTCGTAGATGCCCTTGACGGCCTCGGCGACCTTCGGCTCGAGCATGGCGCCCATCATGGGGATGGAGACGGTGACGTCGACGGAGGCGGCGATGGCGGAGCCGTCGCCCTCCGGGGACAGCTTCTGGGAGCCGGTGAAGGAGACAGGGAAGCCGTTGACCTCGGAGGAGATGGTGGCGGTGGCGCCGTCGCCGTCGAGCGGGCCCCAGGAGACCTTGCGGGTGACGGTGAGGCCGTTCTGCACGAAGCTCTTGACGGCGTCGGGGAGCTTGTCGGTGGCCATCTGCTGGTCGATCTCGACCTCGGCGTGCTCTCCGGCGGAGAAGGACTTGACCTCGCCGGCGGGCTCGGACATGTTCTCGGCGAGCCACGTCCAGTACTCGTTGGACGTGAGGGCCGCGTGGACCTTCTCGGGGGCGTGGGGGACGGTCGCGGTGACGTCGGTTCGGGTAGCCATGGCGCCGATACTAACGTGGAGGCGTGCACGATTCCGCGATGCAGGCAATCTCCGGCGTTTCCGGAGCCGAAACTTTCCGCGACGTCCCGTTTTCGCAGCTGACGACGCTGCGGCTGGGCGGCGCGCCCTCCGCAGTGGTGCGCTGCGCGACGCCGGAGGCGGTCGCGGAGGTGACCGGGATCCTCGACCGCGAGGGGGTCCCGCTGCTCGTCGTGGGCGGCGGGTCGAACCTCGTCGTCGCCGACGATCCGGGCGATCTGGTGGCGGTGGTGATCGACGCCGACGACGTCCGCATCTCCACGGAGGGCCACGGGCTGGAGCAGACCGCCGCCATCGTCGAGGCGGACGCCGGCGCCGTGTGGGACGACGTCGTCGCGATGTCGGTGGACGCGGGCTTCGGCGGCCTGGAGTGCCTGTCGGGCATCCCGGGGTCCGTCGGCGCGACGCCGGTGCAGAACGTCGGCGCGTACGGCCAGGAGGTCGATCGGGTCCTGGACGCGGTGCGCCTGTACCACCGCGCCACCGGGGAGATCGAGTGGGTGCCGCCGGAGTCGCTGGAGCTGTCGTACCGCTGGTCGAACCTGAAGTTCACGGGCCGCGCGGTGGTGCTGGCGGTGCGCTTCCGCCTCACCGTCGACGGGCTGAGCGCGCCGCTGCGCTACGGCGAGCTGGCGCGGCGACTGGGCGTGACGGAGGAGGAGGGCCGCGCGGGCGAGGCGCGGCGCCCGGTCGCCGACGTGCGCCGCGAGGTGCTGGCCCTGCGCCGGGGCAAGGGGATGGTGCTTGACGACGCCGACCGCGACACGTGGTCGGCCGGATCGTTCTTCACCAACCCGGTCATCCCGGAGGCGGATCTGCCCGGCGTGCTGGAGCGCGTCGCGGAGCGCGCCGGGGCGGACGCGGCGGAGTCGATGCCGCGCTACCCGGGCGGGGAGGGCCGGGTGAAGCTGTCGGCGGCGTGGCTCATCGAGCGCGCCGGGTTCCCGAAGGGCCACCCGGGCGAGGGGGCGCCGGTGCGGCTGTCGACGAAGCACACGCTGGCGCTGACGAACCGCGGCGGCGCGTCGACGGCGGACCTGGTGGCGCTGGCGCGCGAGGTCCGCGACGGCGTCCGCGCCGCCTTCGGCGTGGAGCTGGTGCCGGAGCCGGTGTGGGTGGGCGTCGGCCTGGACTGACGCCCCGCCGCTACCGGCGGGTGAGGTCGTCGACGGTGCGGCCGTCCTCGGCGAGCCGCTCGAGCAGCACGTCGCGGACGTCGCGGCGGCGGACCTTGCCCATCATGTCGCGGGGCATCTCGTCGAGGTGGAAGAACGCCCGCGGGACCTTGTAGCGGGTGAGGTTGTCGCGGCAGTGGTCGCGGTAGGCGCCGGTGTCCAGCTGGGCGTAGTCGTCGAGCGCGACGGCGGCGACGACGAGCTCGGAGCCGTCGGACTTCGGCAGGCCGACGACGGTGGCGTCGGCGATGTGCGGGTGCTCCAGCAGCACCTCCTCCACCTCGGCGGGGTAGACGTTGAAGCCGCCGGTGATGATGACCTCCTTGATGCGGGCGACGAGCCGCAGGAAGCCGTCGGGCTCCATGACGCCGACGTCGCCGGTGCGGTACCACCCGTCGGCGAAGGACTTCTCCGTCGCCTCCGGCATGTTGAGGTAGCCGGCGAAGACCTGGGGGCCGCGGACGACGACCTCGCCCTCCTCGCCGTAGGGCAGCTCGCGGGTCGGCTCCTCCGGGTCGACGACGCGGACCTCGGTGTCGGGGAAGGGGATGCCGACGTAGCCGGGGCGGCGGTTGCCGTCCATGGGGTTGCCCACGATGATCGGCGACGTCTCGGTGAGGCCGTAGCCCTCGACGAGCTTGCCGCCGGTCATCTCCTCCCAGCGCCGGACGACGGAGACCGGCAGGGTGGAGGCGCCGCAGAAGCTGAAGCGGATGCCCTCGATGGAGGCGCCCTCCTTCTCGGCGGTCTCCATGATCTTCTCGTACAGCGTCGGCACGCCCGGCACCCACGTCGGGCGCTTGCGCTTGAGCACCTTCATGATGAGCGGCATCTCCGCGGCGGGCAGCTGGACGAGCTCGGCGCCGATGAGCATGGAGACGTTGGTGACGATCGTGAGGCCGTAGGCGTGGAACATCGGCAGCACGCCGAGGGACACCTCGCGCTCGTCGCCGAGGCCCGGCACCCAGGAGCGGCCCTGCAGGATGTTGGCGACGAGGTTGCCGTGGGTCAGCTGCGCGCCCTTCGGCGAGCCGGTGGTGCCGGAGGTGTACATGATGACCGCGACGTCGTCGCGGGTCACCGGGGCCGCGGTCGTCGGCAGCGGCGGAGCGTGCCTGTCGACGCGCCCGCCGAACAGCGACCCGTCGGCCCGGCCGTCGCCGGCGGTGAGCCGGGAGCGCATCTCGCGGACCTTCGGCACGGGCAGGCGCATCGCCAGCTGCAGGTGCAGCGGCATGTCCTTCGTGATGTCCACCGGCACGACGGTCTCCAGCGGCGTGTCCGCGACCAGCGTCTCCACGACCTCCGCGCTGTTGTCCCAGACGATGGCGAGCTTCGCGCCGTGGTCGGCGAACGGGCCCCGGAGCTCGTGGGCGGTGTAGAGCGGGTTGTGCTCGATGACGGTGGCGCCGAGGTGCAGCAGCGCCCAGTAGGCGACGAGGTGCTGCGGGCAGTTCGGCAGCAGGATGGCGACGCGGTCGCCCTGGGCGACGCCCATGTCCCGCAGCCGGGCCGCGGCCCGGCGGACCAGCAGGTCCAGCTCCGCGTAGGTGCGGGTGCGGTTGAAGAACGTCACGGCCGGGCGGTCCGGCCACTCCGCGACGGCGCGCCGGTAGACGTCCAGCAGGGTGTCGTCGCCGTAGTCGAGGTGCGCCGGGGTCCACTCCGGGTAGTGGGCCAGCCAGGGGCGGGGATCCCCGGCGCCGTCGTGTCCGTTGGTCGTGGTCATGCTCGTCCCTTCGCGTCGGCGATGCCCGAAGCCTACCCGACCGTAGGTTCCCGCGCCGGGCGGCGGGCCGCGGCGGGGACCGTCGTCAGGCGCCGCATGCGATTGCGCGCCTGAGCTGCGCGTGGGCATGCTGGGGGCATGACCGACGCCCCCATCCGCTCCGTCGCCGTGCTGTCCATGCACACCAGCCCCCTCGAGCAGCCGGGCACCGGCGACGCCGGCGGGATGAACGTCTACGTGCTGCGCAGCTGCCAGCGCCTCGCCCGCGCCGGCGTCGCCGTCGACGTCTACACCCGCGCCACCCGGCCCTGCCGCCGCCGCATCACGGAGGTCGAGCCGAACCTCCGCGTCATCACCGTCGTCGCGGGGCCCTACGAGGGGCTGTCGAAGGAGGAGCTGCCGACGCAGCTCGCCGCGTTCGCCGGCGGCGTCCTCGCCGTCGTCCGCGAGCACGGCCTGCGCTACGACGTCGTCCACTCCCACTACTGGCTCTCCGGCCAGGTCGGCTGGCTGCTGCGCGACCTGTGGCGCGTCCCGCTCGTCCACACCGCCCACACGCTGGCAGCGGTGAAGAACCTCCACCTCGCCGACGGCGACTCGCCCGAGCCGGAGTCGCGCCGCATCTGCGAGCAGCAGATCGCCGACAACGCCGACCGCATGGTCGTCAACACCGAGGAGGAGGCCGACAACCTCGTCGCCTTCTACGACGCCGACCGCTCCCGCATCGACGTCATCCCGCCCGGCGTCGACGTCGACCTGTTCCAGCCCGGCTCCGACCGCGCCACCGAACGCGCCCGCCGCGACCTCGGCATCCCCCTGAAGGCCCAGGTCGTCGCCTTCGTCGGCCGCCTCCAGCGCTTCAAGGGCCCGCAGGTGCTGCTCCGCGCCGCCGCCGAGATCCTCGCCCGCGACCCCGAGCGCGACCTCCGCGTCCTCGTCTGCGGCGGCCCCTCCGGCAGCGGCCTCGAACGCCCCGACGAGTTCCTCGACCTCGCCCGCGACCTCGGCCTCGGCGGCCACGTCCGCTTCCTGCGGCCCCGCCCGCCGGAGGACCTCGTGCCGCTGTACCAGGCCGCCGACGTCGTCGCCGTGCCCAGCTACAACGAGTCCTTCGGCATGGTCGCCATGGAGGCCCAGGCCTGCGGCACCCCCGTCGTCGCCGCCCGCGTCGGCGGCCTGCCCGTCGCCGTCGCCGACGGGGAGACCGGCGTGCTCGTCGACGGCCACGGCGCCGCCGACTGGGCCCGGGCGCTCGCGGATCTGCTGGACGACGACGACCGCCGCCTCGCCATGGCCGCCGCCGCGCCGGAGCGCGCCCGCGACTTCTCGTGGGAGGCCGGCGTCGAGACGCTGCTGGGCGTCTACCGGGCCGCCGCGGCCTCCGCCCGGGAGCGCGATTCGGCCGGCTGCCCCCGCGCGGCCGCCGGGGACGGTACGAAGGAAGCATGAGCTGGGACAGGAACGAAGCGCTGAAGGGCCTCTCCGCGCAGCTGGATGGGCTCGGCGTGGAGCATGCGACGGCGCCGGACGCGTGCGTCGTCACGCTGCCGGGCACCCGCAAGCTGAAGACCACCTGCGTGCTGCGCCCCGCGCCCGACTCCCTGCGGGTCGAGGCGTTCGTGTGCCGCGCCCCGGAGGACGACCCCGCCGCCGTCCACGAGTGGCTGCTGCAGCGCAACCGCCGCATGTTCGGCGTCGGGTACGCGCTCGATCACGACGGCGACGTCTACCTCGTCGGCCAGCTGCCCGCCCGGCTGGGCGACGCGGACCTCGACCGGCTGCTCGGCCAGGTCCTCGAGGCCGCCGACGGCGACTTCAACCCCATCCTCGAGCGCGGCTTCGCCGAGTCCATCCGCAAGGAGTGGCGCTGGCGCATCGACCACGGCGAGTCCACCCGCAACCTCGAGCAGTTCCGCCACCTCGCGCCGGACGACGCCCCGGCCCCCGGGGAGGGCTGAGCCGGGGTTGCCCCGGGGGCGGCGCGCCACCCCCTTTTCGTGCATCATTGGGGACATGAGCACCGGAAAGCTGATTCTCGTCCGTCATGGGCAGTCCGAGTGGAACGCCTCCAACCAGTTCACCGGCTGGGTGGACGTCGCCCTCACCGACAAGGGCCGCGCGGAGGCCGTCCGCGCCGGCGAAATGCTGGTCGACGCCGGCCTCGAGCCCACCGTCCTGTACACCTCCCTGCTGCGCCGCGCGATCAACACCGCGCACCTGGCGCTCGACGTCGCCGACCGCCTGTGGATCCCGGTCATCCGCGACTGGCGCCTCAACGAGCGCCACTACGGCGCCCTGCAGGGCCTGAACAAGGCGGAGACGAAGGAGAAGTACGGCGAGGACCAGTTCATGAGCTGGCGCCGCTCCTACGACACCCCGCCGCCGGAGCTGGCCGACGACTCCGAGTACTCGCAGGCCGCGGACCCGCGCTACGCCGACCTGGACGCGGTGCCGCGCACCGAGTGCCTCCTCGACGTCGTCAAGCGCCTCGTGCCGTACTTCGAGGCGGAGATCCTGCCGCGCCTGAAGGCCGGCGAGACCGTCATGGTCGCCGCGCACGGCAACTCCCTGCGCGCGCTGGTCAAGCACCTCGACGGCATCTCCGACGAGGACATCGCGGCGCTGAACATCCCGACCGGCATCCCGCTGGTCTACGAGTTCGACGCCGAGGGCGCCGTGCGGAACCAGGGCGGCACCTACCTGGACCCGGAGGCCGCCGCCGCGGGCGCGGCCGCCGTCGCCGCCCAGGGCAGCAAGTAGCCCCGCACGCCACCCCCGTTGCGGCCCCGCGCGCACCCGGCCCGTCCGGTGCGCGCGGGGCCGCGGCGCTATCGTGGGGCCCGTGCTGCCGTATCTCCTGGGCGCCCTCGCCGGCGCCGCCGTCCTCCTCGCCGCCCTGGCGCTGGCCGGCGCGCTGCGCCGCCCCGCCCGCCGGCGCTCCGCCGACGGGGCCGCGGACCAGCGGGTGTCGACCGTCGCGCAGGTGATGCACCTGGCCATCCAGAACTCGCCGACCGGCGTCGTGGTGGTGGACGTGTCGAAGGACGTCATCCTGTCCAACCCGCGCTCCCACGTGCTGGACATGGTCCACGAGCGCACCCTCAACGAGCGGTGCTGGGACGCGGCGCTGCGGGTGTTCGACTCGCAGGAGACGCAGGAGGTGCCGCTGACCATCCCGTCGCGGCGCCCCGGCGGCCCGTCGACGTACGTGCGGTGCGTGGCGACGCCGCTGACGCTGGCCGACGACCGCTTCGCGGTGCTCTACGGCGTCGACGACTCGGATCTGGTGCGCATGGAGTCCGCCCGCCGCGACTTCGTCGCCAACGTCTCCCACGAGCTGAAGACGCCCGTCGGCGCGCTGAGCCTGCTGGTGGAGGCGCTCATGCAGGCGAAGGACGACCCGGACGCGGTCGACCACTTCGGCGCCTCCCTCATGCGGGAGGCCAAGCGCATGTCGACGCTCATCACGGAGCTCATCTCCCTGTCGAAGCTGCAGGGCGCGGAGGCGCTGCCCGACATGGAGGACGTCGACGTCCGCGACGTCATCGACGGCGCCGTCAGCCGCACCCGGCAGCTCGCCGCCGACGCGGGCATCGAGGTGACGGCGAACTGCCCGGAGGGCCTCGTCGTCCGCGGCGACCGCACCCTGCTGGTCACCGCGGTCGCGAACCTCATCAACAACGCGGTGAACTACTCGCCGGATCAGACGACGGTGTCCATCAGCTGCGCCCGGCAGGACGACGAGGCGATCGTCATCCGCGTCACCGACCGCGGCATCGGCATCTCCCTGGCCGACCAGGAGCGGATCTTCGAGCGGTTCTTCCGCGTCGACAAGGCCCGCTCCCGCGCCACCGGCGGCACGGGCCTGGGCCTGGCCATCGTCAAGCATGTCGTGGCGAATCACGGCGGGGCCA
Source organism: Corynebacterium sp. 335C (assembly GCF_053525695.1). Taxonomy (NCBI): domain Bacteria; kingdom Bacillati; phylum Actinomycetota; class Actinomycetes; order Mycobacteriales; family Corynebacteriaceae; genus Corynebacterium; species Corynebacterium sp. 335C. Next base: position 1,306,580 of record NZ_JASTTB010000001.1, on the reverse strand, counting down.
TTAAGCTGTGGAGCAGGCCGGGGACCGGCTCCACGTTCACCCTCGAGCTCCCCGCCGCCGACGCCGACTAGCAGCCACCGGAAGGACCCAGACGTGACCGACGTGCTCATCGTCGAGGACGAGGCCGCCCTCGCCGAACCCCTCGCGTTCCTCCTGGAGAAGGAGGGGTTCACGGTCCGCATCGCCGGCGACGGCCCCTCGGCGCTGGCGCAGTTCGACGAGTCGGCGCCCGACATCGTCCTGCTGGACCTCATGCTGCCCGGCATGGGCGGCACGGAGGTGTGCAAGACCCTGCGGCAGCGCTCCTCGGTGCCGGTCATCATGGTCACCGCCCGCGACAGCGAGATCGACAAGGTCGTCGGCCTGGAGATCGGCGCCGACGACTACGTGACCAAGCCGTACAGCTCCCGCGAGCTCATCGCCCGCATCCGCGCGGTCCTGCGCCGCGGCAGCGAGGCCGAGGCGGTGGACGAGTTCGAGTCGGACGACGTGCTGGACGCCGGCCGCGTCGTCATGGACGTGGAGCGCCACGTCGTCACCGTCGACGGCGAGGAGGTGCAGATGCCGCTCAAGGAGTTCGACCTCCTCGAGTACCTGCTGCGCAACTCCGGCCGCGTGCTCACCCGCGGCCAGCTCATCGACCGGGTGTGGGGCGCCGACTACGTCGGCGACACGAAGACCCTCGACGTCCACGTCAAGCGCCTGCGCTCCAAGATCGAGGCCAACCCGTCGTCGCCGCGCCACCTCGTCACCGTCCGCGGCCTCGGCTACAAGTTCGAGGAGTAGCGCCGGGCGGTGGCGCCCTCCGCGGTTCAGATCATCCGCGGGGCCGGCTCGATCGCTGGGGAAGGCGCTCCCAGGCTGCTCCGCCCTTGGGCGCATCGGCGGCGTCGGGGCATCCCGAAAACGGGGTGTGTAGCCAGTGGCTATGGACTGGCGGGTCTGACACGAAAAACGCGATAAGGCAAGGCTTGCCAATGTTGGGGTCTGGAGAATAAAAACCGCGACCGGCAGTACGCCAGGGATTCCGCCAGGTGTAGGGCTATTCCGATCCCGCATGCTCGCGCTGCGTGCTGGGCTGCTGCTGCAGTTCGTTACGCTAACTGCAGGAGGTAATCATGCCCGAAATTCTCGCCCAGCGAACCTGCGCCGACGACGCCGGTGAATTCACCGTCGGCCTGCGCCAGCCGTACGCCGAGGGCGACGACTGGTACTGCGAGGTGTTCTCCGAGGACATCGACGGTGGCACCCTCAAGGTCGGCGGCGTCGACGCGATGCAGGCCCTCCGCCTGGCCATCTCGGCGGCCGACGCCATCGTGGAATCCCGCCCCGGTGCAAAGAGCAACGGCATCGCCGGGGTCTTCTAGAACCCCCGCGAACGACGGCCGGCCGACCACCCCGTCGGCCGGCTGTCGCCGCATTCATGGCCGGGGCGGGGCTGCACAGACGAGGGGCGTCGTCACGCAATCACGCATCCTGCGGCGGCAACCCCTCCGCGGCCGCGCACGTCGCCGGATGCACCGCCAGCAGCGGGTACCCCGACGGGCCGAACGCGCCGGCCAGGCCCGCGCGCTCCCGGCCGGCGCAGTGCTCCGCGATGATCTCGTAGCAGTCGTCGCCGACGAGCGCCCGCAGCTCGCTCTCGGAGCTGCGGTACAGCGCCCGCGCCGACCCGTGCGTCGCCGGCGCGCCGGTGCACCACCACTCGAACTCCGCGCCGCCGCCCCACGCGCGGCGGTCGTACTCCGTGATGACGGTGTGGAGGATCTCCTGCCCGTCGGGCCGCTCCTCCCAGTCCTCCAGCCGGCGCAGCGGCACCTGCCAGCACACGTCGGGCTTGACGTCGACGTGGTCGATGCCGCGGGCCACCGCCCACTGGTGGATGGCGCAGCCGTGCCCGCCGGGCCAGCCCTCCCGGTTGGCGAAGACGCAGGCGCCGCCGACGACGGCGGTGCGCAGCGCCGGCTCCATCTCGCCGTCGTCGTCCTCCAGCTCGTCCCACTCCAGCCACGGCTCCAGCGGCTCGTCCGCCGCGTCGCCGTCGATGGCGCGGTAGAAGTCCGCGACGCCGTCGGGCCGGTTCTGCCACCAGCCGCCGGGATCGCCGGGTCCCTCCGGCTCGCGCGGGTCGGCCTCCATGCGGCGCACCGTCTCGATCACGCGGTCGCGGTCGTCCTCGTCGGTGAGGAAGGCGCCGTGGATGCAGCAGCCGGCGTCCGCGTTCGCGGCCTGGATGCCGGGGCACGCGTCGGTGCCGAACGCGCAGGAGTAGCGGGACAGGAGCCACGTCACGTCGACGGTGATGAGGTGCAGGGGATCCCCGGGGTCCGTGAACTCGAACCATTCGCGGGGGAAGTCCTCCCGCACCTCGGCCGCGGAGGGCTGGTCCGTGCGGCCCGGGCGGGGGTGGCGGTGATTCACACCGGACCACGGTAGACCGTCTACCCTGACGGGCGTGCGATTAGGTGTACTGGACGTCGGCAGCAATACCGTTCATCTCGTGATGGTGGACGCCCGCAGGGGCGGCCACCCGACGCCGATGAGCGACTCGAAGTCGACGATGAAGCTCGTCGAGTACCTCGACGCGGACGACAACCTCTCGGACAAGGGCATCCGGAAGCTCACCTCCTACGTGGGCGAAGCGAAGGAGCTGTCCGAGCAGATGAAGTGCGAGGAGATGATCTCCTTCGCGACGTCCGCCGTCCGCGACGCCCGCAACTCCGACTACGTGCTCGACCACGTGGAGAGGGAGACGGGCGTGCGGCTGGAGATCCTCTCCGGCGTCGACGAGGCCCGCCTGACGTTCCTGGCGGCGCGCCGCTGGTACGGCTGGTCCGCCGGCCGCATCATCAACCTCGACATCGGCGGCGGCTCCCTGGAGCTGACCTCCGGCACCGACGAGGACCCGGAGGCGGCGTACTCGCTGCTGCTGGGCGCCGGCCGCCTGACCCACGAGTGGTTCGACACCGACCCGCCGGAGCGCAAGCGCATCGATCTGCTGCGCGACTACATCGACGCGGAGCTGGTGGAGCCGGCGAAGCACCTGCGGGCCCTCGGCGTCGCGGACCGCGCCGTCGCCACGTCGAAGACGTTCCGCACCCTGGCCCGCCTGACGGGCGCGGCCCCGAGCTCCGCCGGCCCGCGCGTGAAGCGCACGTTGACGGCCCCGGGCCTGCGGCAGCTGATCGCGTTCATCTCCCGCATGACGGCCGCGGACCGCGCGGAGCTGGAGGGAGTGAGCTCGAACCGCTCGCACCAGATCGTCGCGGGCGCCCTCGTGGCGGAGGCTAGTATGCGAGCATTGGGGCTGGAGCAGCTGGAGATCTGCCCCTGGGCCCTCCGGGAGGGCGTGATCCTCCGCCGCCTGGACAGTGACCTCTACGGGAAGGGATGAGATGAGCGAGGAAAAGCTCACCGTCGCCGAACTGCTCGCGCGCGCGGGCAAGGAGGCGGCCCCCTCCGACGGCGGCCGCCGGCGGCGCCGCCGCAGCCTGGAGGAGGGCGGCATCTCCGTCGCCGATCTCACGGGCGGGCAGCCGCGCGTCCAGGCCGAGGGCCCGCGCCGCGGCGCCCACGCCGCCGCCGACGCGGACGATGCCGCGGAGGAGCCGCAGGTCGCGGCGCCCGCGGAGCCGGAGGCGCGTGACGACGAGCCGGCCGCGGCCCCGGAGCCGCAGGCCCCGGCGGCCGACGCCGCCGATGCGCGTGACGACGCGCCCGCCGCCGCCCCGGAGCCGGAGCGCGCCGCGGCAACGCCGCTGCAGCCGGAGCCCGAGCCCGAGCCGGCCCCCGCGCCCGCCCCGGAGCGCGCCCGCCGCACCCCGGTGACCGTCGCCGATCGGTCGATGCGCGCCGGCGTGCCGCTGGCGACGCCGGTGTCCCCGGCCCCCGTCATGGAGGTCCCGGAGGCCGGCGAGATCACCTTCACCTTCACGGCGCTGCACGACGCGGAGACCGCGTCGCAGCCGGTGGCGGAGCAGGGCCCGATGGCCCTCGAGGCGCTCGGCGTCTTCGCGGAGCCGCAGCCCGAGCCCGAGCCCGAGCCGGAGCCGCAGCCCGAGCCGGAGGAGCCCCGCGCGTCCGCGGCGGCCCCGGCCGCCGGTGCCGCCGCCGCGGCCGCCGGCGCCCCCGCCGTCGCGTCCTTCGCGCGGCCGGACGAGCCGGCGCCGGGCGAGGCCCGCACCGACGTCCAGGGCGCCATCCGCGACGAGGACCTGGAGGATCGGGAGGAGGCCGGCCGCGCCGGGGAGTTCGACGACGTCGATCCCTCCGCCCGCACCGGCGTCCTGCCTGTGGTCGCGGACGACGAGCCGGAGGCCGACGAGGCCGACGCCGACGACGCCGACGACGCCGCCGAGCCGGCCGCCGCCCCGGAGAAGCGCCGCCAGTCCCGTCCCGCGCAGAGCGAGGACGACTCCCTGTCCTACGGCCTGCTGGTCGTGCAGGTCCTCGTCGGCCTCCTGGCCGGCGCGGCCCTGTTCCTCGTGTTCATGGTGCTGTGGCACAGCGCGCTGCCGGCCGTCGTCACGGCCCTCATCGCGCTGGCGGTCACCGGCCTGCTGGTCGCCGCGGCCAACGGCCTGCGCCGCCGCCGGGACACGCTGACGCCGATCCTCGCCGGCGTCGTCGGCCTGCTGCTGACGTTCGGGCCCTGGCTGATGTCGCTGTTCTGACCGGCCCGGCCCGCCCCCGGGAGGCCCCCGTCCGTTTACGCGGACGGGGGCCTTCTCTGGCACGATGCCCGGCATGAAGATCGCGATCATCGGCGGAGGCAGGATCGGCTCCGCCCTCATCGGGGGACTGGTCGACGGCGGCGTGGAGCCGGGGTGCATCCGCGTCGCCGAGACGTCGGCGGAGCGCCGCGCGGAGGTCGCCGCGGAGTTCGGCGTCGTCGCGGCGGAGGACGCGGCGTCGGCGGCGGACGGCGCGGACGTCGCGTTCGTGTGCGTGAAGCCGCATGACGTCATGGGGGTGCTGGAGTCCATCGCCGGCGTCGTCGACGAGGACGACGGGGACATGGTCGTCGTGTCCATGGCCGCGGGCCTGACGCTGGAGGCCGTGGAGGGCGTGTTCCCCGTCGGCACGCCGGTGGTGCGGGTCATGCCGAACACCCCGATGCTGGTGCGCCGCGGCATGTGCGCCGTCGCCCGCGGCCGCTTCTGCGGCGACGGCCAGCTGGAGACGGTGGCGTCGCTGCTGGGCAAGGTCGGCGCCGTCGAGGTCGTCGCCGAGTCGCAGATGGACGCGGTGACGGCGGTGTCGGGCTCCGGCCCGGCGTATTTCTTCCAGTTCATCGAGGCGATGTGCGACGCAGGCGTCGACCTGGGCCTGACGCGGGAGCAGACGCTGCGCCTGGCGTCGGAGACGATGGCGGGCGCGGCGGAGATGCTGCTGGCCGAGGGTGCGGATCCGGTGCGGCTGCGCGCGGACGTGTCCTCGCCGGCCGGCACGACGGTCGCGGCGACGCGGACGCTGGACGAGGAGGGGCTGCGGGGCGCGGTGTCGAAGGCGATGCGCGCCGCCCGCGACCGTTCCGTGGAGCTCGGGCGCCGCTGACGGCGGGTGCGCCCGCGCGGTCCCGGGAGGGGCCGCGGCGGCGTCCCCGCAGGTCGCCGCAATCCCCATCAGTCACGGGGGAACCGTTGTTCATCGTTGTATCGCAATTGTCCCACCGTTAACGCTAAAGTGTGGGGAGCGCGTTCGTGCCCTGAAGTCTGCAGGAGGGGAAGCCTGCAGCGCGAGACGCGCGGTGAAGGGAAAACTACTCACATGGCGAAGAGCGATAACGGAACGTTCCTGACCGTGGCCGAGGTCGCGGACATCATGCGCGTCTCGAAGATGACGGTGTACCGCCTGGTGCACTCCGGCGAGCTGCCCGCGGTGCGCGTGGGCCGCTCCTTCCGCGTCCACGAGACCGCGGTGTCGGAGTACCTGGAGTCCTCCTCCTACCGCGCGGGCTGAGCCGGGGCCGTTTGACCCGGCGGCACGGCGCCCCGCTATCATGGGCGCATTGCCCGTGTCCCGGCGCATCCGGCGAGTCCCGCCCGGACGCGGCAGCCGTACAGACCATCCCCGAGGAAACGAGGTCCAGACCATGGGTTCCGTGATCAAGAAGCGCCGCAAGCGCATGTCCAAGAAGAAGCACCGCAAGATGCTGCGCCGCACCCGCGTCCAGCGTCGCAAGCTCGGCAAGTAGGCCCGGGCCCGACGGCGCCCGCCTCCCCGCGATACCGGGGCGGCGGGCGCCGTCGCTTCTGTAGGGTCATGGGCATGATCGACGGGCCGGATCTGGAGTTCGTGGAGCGCGTGTGGCTGCCGGCCCTCGCGCCGCTCTACGACACCTGGTTCCGGACGGAGGCCACGGGGCTGGAGAACATCCCGGCCGACGGGGCGGCGATCCTGGTCTCCAACCACTCGGGCAACATCCCGGTCGACGCGCTGATGACGCAGGTCGCGGTGCACCGGGGCACGGGCCGCTGGTCGCGGCTGCTGGCGGGCGACGTCGCCTACGCGGTGCCCGGGGTGGGCGCGCTGGCGGACCGGCTGGGCGCGGTGCGCGCGGACCGGGCGAACGCGCATGCGCTGCTGGCGGCGGGGGAGCTGCTGGCGGACTACCCGGAGGGCTACCGGGGCCTGGGCAAGCCGTACACGGCGCGGTACCGGCTGCAGCGCTTCGGCCGCGGCGGGTTCGCGGCGCTGGCGCTGCGCCACGGCGCGCCCATCATCCCGGTGGCGGTCGTCGGGGCGGAGGAGATCTACCCGCAGCTGGGTTCGGCGTTCCGCGGGGCGAGCCTGCTGGGCGGCGAGGGCGTCGCCGCGGGCATCGGCCGCGCGGAGGGGGCGGCGCCGCTGGACGAGGCGGTGGAGGAGCTGGTCATCGGCCTGGCGGATCTGCTGGCCGACGGGCTGGGGACGCCCCCGGCGCAGCTGCCCGCGTTCTTCCTGGGGGAGCGGGGCGCGAAGCGGCGCGCGGCGGTCGCGGCGATGCTGCGGGACCTCGGGCTCGCGGCGGCGAAGGGCATGGGCGTGCCGTACGTGCCGGTGACGCCGTTCTTCCCGTGGCTGGGCCCGTTCGGCGCGATCCCGCTGCCGAGCAAGTGGACCATCGACTTCCTGCCGCCCGTCGATCCGGGGGAGTGGGCGGAGCGCTACCGCGCGGAGGTCATGGAGCCGGGGTCGCCGGAGCCGGAGGCCCACGCCGACGCGGTGACGGTGCTCGGCCTGGCCGAGGAGGTGCGGGGCCGCATCCAGGAGCGGCTGCTGGGGCGGCTGCGCACGCGGCGCAGCGCGTTCTACTGACGCGTGACGACGGGACCCGTGCGGCGGGCGCGCCGCCGCCGCACGGCGTGGACGCCGGCCCAGCCGGCGGCGCCGGCGCCCGCGACGCCGGCTCCCCGGACGCCCCAGCGGATGGCGCGGAGGGTGGCCTGGCGCAGGGGGCGGTAGTCGCGGACGGGCCAGCCGCGCTCGAGGGCCTCGCGGCGCAGGCGCCGGTCGGGGTTGATGGCGACGGCGGAGCCGACCATGGACAGCATCGGCACGTCGTTGGAGGAGTCGGAGTAGGCGGTGCAGCGGGCGAGCTCCAGGCCGCGGGAGGCGGCGAGGGCGGCGACGGCGTGCTTCTTGCCGGGGCCGTGGAGGATGTCGCCGACGAGGCGGCCGGTGAACACGCCGTCCTCGACCTCGGCGACGGTGCCGAGCGCGCCGGTGAAGCCGAGGCGCCGGGCGATGACCTGGGCCAGCTGCACGGGGGTGGCGGTGACGAGCCACACCTCCTGGCCGGCCTGGAGGTGCAGGTCGGCGAGCTCGCGCGTCTCGGAGTAGATGCGGTCGCCGATGGAGTCGTCGAAGATGTCCTCCGCCAGCGCCACGATGTCGTCGACCCGCTGGCCGCGGACGAGCTCGAGGGCCTGCTCGCGGCCGGAGGCGACGTCGTTGAGGTTCTCGGAGCCGGAGACACGGAACTTCAGCTGCTTCCACGCCATGGAGGCGAGGTCCCCGCGGTTGAAGAAGCCGCGCTTGGCCAGGCCGACGCCGAACAGGACGATGGACGCGCCCTGGATGAGCGTGTTGTCGACGTCGAAGAACGCCGCCGCGCCGGCGTCGGAGGGGACGCCGTCGTCCCCCGGGGCGGCGCCGAAGTCCGGGCCGGCCGCGTCGGAGGCGCCGCGGACGGAGCGGAAGCCGGAGGCCAGCTCCTCCGCCTCGACGTCGTAGAGCTGCCCCAGGGCCGCGAGCGCCGCGGCGTCGCCGGCGGCGCGCTGGCTGGCGTCGTCGACGGGGCGCAGCGCGACGTTCTCCAGGAAGTTGCGCACGGCGCCGTGCGACGGCAGCAGATCGCCGAGGACGTCGCTGGGCATGTGCATGTCGCGTCCGTGATCGGGGAGGGGCACGGCGCTCCTTTCGGGCGGGCGGGGCCTACTGTCGACAATCGTAGGCGCCGTGCAATCGTAGGCGCGCGGCGACGGGGCCGCGCGGCGGCCGCGGCGGGGCACGACGGAGAACGAGGGAGGCCCGGATGGCGACGGTGACGCTGATGGTGCGCGAGGGCTGCGGGTCCTGCGCGCGGGTGGAGGGGCAGATCCGCCCGATCGTCGCCCGGCACGGCGCGGCGCTGGAGGTGGTCGACGTCGACGCCGGCGACGGCGCGGACGCGGTGGAGTTCGGCGACCGGGTGCCGGTCGTCCTCGTCGACGGCGAGGAGATCGCGTGCTGGGAGATCGACGACGACGAACTGGAGGATGCCCTCCAGGGCATCGCGGATTAGGATAGGCTTACCGGAAAGGCCCTGGCAGGGCGTGTTTGAACGTCAACTCCCGTCGGAACTACCGTGGGGTATCGAAGACGAGTGGCGGGCCGCGGGCGACCCCCGTGCGCCACGTGGAGGAGGTTCGGTCGGCGGTGGTGAATCCGTGAGCGTGTTGTTGGTGGGCATGTCGCACCGGTCCGCGCCGGTGCCGGTGCTGGAGCGGGTGACGGTCGCGGAGGTCGACCGCCCGAAGGCGCTGGCGTGCCTGACGGCGGATGACGCGGTGACCGAGGCGATGCTCGTGTCGACGTGCAACCGCGTCGAGTACTACGCCTCCGTGCGCGGCTTCCACGCCGGCCTCGGCGCCGTGCTGCGCGAGATGACGGACCGCACGGGCCTCGACCTCGACGATCTCACCCCGCACCTGTACGTCCGCTACGCCGAGGGCGCCGCGGAGCACATGCTCCAGGTCGCCGCGGGCCTGGACTCCATGGTCGTCGGCGAGCAGCAGATCCTCGGCCAGATCCGGTCCTCCTACCAGGAGGCCGCCGACCTGGGCTTCGCCGGCCGCACCATCCACGAGCTGGCGCAGAAGGCGCTGCACGCCGGCAAGCGGGTGCACGCCGAGACCGGCATCGACGAGGCGGGGGCGTCGATGGTCTCCGTCGCCGTCGACGAGGCCGGCCGCTTCCTCAACCCGACCTACGACGCCGACGGCGCCGCGGGCCTGTCCGGCCTGTCCGCCGTCGTGCTCGGCGCCGGCGCGATGAGCTCCCTGGCGGCCACCCACCTGGGCCGCATGGGCGTCGACCGCATCACCGTCGCCAACCGCAGCGTCGACCGCGCGGAGAACCTGGCCTCCCACTCCGTGGAGGCCGGAGTGCCCGCCGACGCGATCGCCCTGGAGGACTACGCGGCGGCGCTGGAGCACGCGGACCTGCTGGTCACCGCCACCGGCTCCGTCTCGCCCGTCGTCTCCTCCGCCGACGTCGACGCGGCGATGGCGCTGCGCGGCGGCCGCCCCCTGGCCGTCGTCGACCTGTCCATGCCGCGCGACGTCGAGGATGGCGTCGGCGACATCGACGGCGTCTCCCTCTTCGACATCGAGCACCTGCAGATGTCCGGCGCCAACGAGCTCGCGGAGGCCGACCGCGCCCGCGCGGCCGTCATCGTCCGGGAGGAGCTCGGGGCCTACCTCGCCGCCCAGCGCGCCCTCGAGGTCGCGCCGACGGTCAAGGCGCTGCGCGAGCGCGCCGGGGAGGTCGTCGCCGCCGAGCTGCTGCGCCTGGAGGCGAAGACCCCCGGCCTGAGCGAGCGGGAGCGCCGCGAGGTCGGCCGCACCGTGCAGCGCGTCGTCGACAAGCTCCTGCACGAGCCGACCGTCCAGGTGAAGAAGCTCTCCGGCGAGGCCGGCGGCACCTCCTACGCCGTCGCCCTGCAGCGCCTGTTCGACCTGCCGCTCGACGCGGCGGAGGGCCTGTACTCGGACACGGACATCCCCACCGACCTCATGGTCGGCGATAGGATGGGGCAGATGCTCGGCCAGGCCGGGCACATGCTGATCCGGAACGAGGGAGGCGCGCTGCCATGACGGAGCACGACGACGAGAGGACGCTGCGCATCGGCACGCGCGGCTCCGAGCTGGCCATGACCCAGTCGGGGACCGTGCGGGACGCGCTCATCCGCAACGGCCGCCCCGCCGAACTCGTCGTCATCCGCACGGAGGGCGACGTCAACCGCCACGACCCGGTCGAGAAGATCGGCGTCGGCGTGTTCACCAACGCCCTGCGCGAGGCCCTGTACGAGGGCGTCATCGACATCGCCGTGCACTCCTTCAAGGACCTGCCCACCGCCGAGGACCCGCGGCTGACCGTCGCCGCCGTGCCGTCGCGCGCCGACGCCCGCGAGGTGCTCGTCTCCCGCGGCCGCGTCGCCCTGGCGGACCTGCCGGAGGGCGCCGCCGTCGGCACCTCCGCCCCGCGCCGCGTCTCCCAGCTCCGCGCCCTGCGCCCGGACCTGGACATCCGCCCGCTGCGCGGCAACATCGAGACCCGCATGGGCCGCGTGGAGGAGGACCTCGACGCGGTCATCCTCGCCCGCGCCGGCCTGGAGCGCACCGGCCGCCTCGACCGCGCCACCGAGTCGCTCGGCGCCGACGTCCTCATGCCCGCGCCCGCCCAGGGCGCCCTGGCCGTGGAGTGCCGCGCCGACGACTCCGACGTCGTCCTGGCGCTGCGCCGCCTCGACCACGCGGAGACCCGCGCCCGCGCCGTCGCGGAGCGCATGATCCTCGCCGAGCTGCAGGCCGGCTGCACCGCGCCGGTCGGCGCGCACGCCGTCGTCACGGAGGAGGGGGAGCTGGAGCTGACCGCCGGCGTCTACGCCCTCGACGGCTCCGAGCGGCTGGTCCGATCGGCCGCCGCACCTCTGGCGGAGGCGGAGGAGCTGGGGCGCCTCGTCGCCCGCCGGCTGCTCGACGACGGGGCCCACCGGATCATGGGCGACACCGTCCGCCAGCTGCCGTGATTTGTTGTCGGGGGGTCGTCAACGATACGGTTGCGCACGTGTGATATGGCGGGCGCGGCCGCGGCATCGCCACGCGATGCCCGGCCGCGCCGCCGTCGTCGTGCCCGACCGTCGAAAGTAGAAACCCCCGATCCATGAGCACCGCCCGAACCACGCCCGCGGGGCGCATCCTGTTCGTCGGCGCCGGTCCCGGAAACCCGGACCTGCTGACGCTGCGCGCCCGCGAGGTCCTGGCCACGACCTCCGTCGCCTACATCGACCCGGGGGTCATGGAGGGCGTACGCGAGCTCGTCGCCGCGGACCTGCCGGTGCCGGAGGAGAAGATCCGGGCGGCCGAGGAGGCCTACGAGCGGGCGTGCGCGGAGGCGAAGGCCTCCGGCGCCCGCCGCCGCCCGCCGCGCCCGGAGCCGCCGACGGCCGCCGAGCTGCGCGAGCCGCTGGACGACCCGACGGAGATGAGCCGGGAGCTCGCCGCGGAGGCCCGCCGCGGCCACGACGTCGTCCGCCTCGTCGCCGGCAACCCGCTCACCGACGACCGGGTGCTGGCGGAGATCAACGCCGTCGCCCGCACCAGCGTCGAGTTCCAGATCGTGCCCGGCATGTCCGTGCCGTCGACGGTGCCGGCGTTCGCGGGCATCGCGCTGGGCTCCACGTACACGGAGACCGACCTCGGCCGCGCCGACGTTGACTGGGACGAGCTGGCCTCGGCCCCGCAGCCGCTGGTGCTGCAGGCGGTGGAGGACGACCTCGACGCCATCGTCGAGGAGCTGTCGTCCCGCGGCCTGCCCGCCTCCCTGCCGGCGTCGGTGACTGTCAACGGCACCACGCGCCTGCAGCGCACCTACGACGTCACGCTCGGCACCCTGTCCCAGCTGGCCGGCGACCTGTCGGGTCCGCTGGTGGTGACGCTGGGCAAGGGCGTCGACAAGCGCTCGAAGTACTCGTGGTGGGAGAACCGCGCCCTGTACGGCTGGAACGTGCTGGTGCCGCGCGCGAAGGGCCAGGCCGGCCCGATGAGCGCGCGCCTGGCGGCCCACGGCGCCATCCCGGTGGAGGTGCCGACCATCTCCATCGAGCCGCCGCGCTCGCCCGCCCAGATGGAGCGGGCGGTCAAGGGCCTCGTCGACGGCGACTACCAGTGGGTCGTGTTCACCTCCGTCAACGCCGTGCACGCGGTGTGGGAGAAGTTCACGGAGTTCGGCCTGGACGCCCGCAGCTTCGCCGGCATCCGCATCGCCGCGGTCGGCCACAAGACCGCCGCCGCCATCCGGGAGCACGGCATCGTGCCGGAGCTGCTGCCGGCGGGCGACCGCCAGAACGCCGCGGGCATCGTCGACGTGTTCCCCGAGTTCATCGAGGGCATGGACCCGGTCAACCGGGTGCTGCTGCCGCGCGCCGACATCGGCACCGACGTGCTGGTGGAGGGCCTGCAGGACCTGGGCTGGGAGGTCGACGACGTCACCGCCTACCGCACCGTCCGGGCGGCCCCGCCGAGCGCCGACATCCGCGACATGATCAAGACCGGCGGCTTCGACGCCGTGTGCTTCACGTCGTCGTCGACGGTGAAGAACCTCGTCGGCATCGCCGGCAAGCCGCACTCGCGCACGATCATCGCGTGCATCGGCCCGATGGCCGCGGCGACGGCGAAGGAGTACGGCCTGCGCGTGGACGTGCAGCCGGAGCGCGCCGGCGTCGCCGATCTGGTCGACGCGCTGGCGGATCACGTCGCGCACCTGCGCGCCGCCGGGCAGCTGCCGCCGCCGCGGAAGAAGCGGCGCCGCCGCTCGTCGTAGCGCCTACCATGGGCGCATGCTCATCCCCCTGCGCCGCAGCGTCCTGTGGTCCCGGTACCTCCCGGACGAGCCCCCGGAGGGCGACGACGGGGCCTCCCTCATCGACTGGTCCTCGGGGCGGCGCGCCGCGTGGACGGCGCTGCGGTGGCATCCGGGGGCGACGGCGCTCATCCTCGCCGCGGCGGCGGCCAACGCCGTCGTCACGGCGGGGATCCCGCTGCTCGTGGGCGTCATCACCGACCGGGTGATGGCTACGGGCGAGGTGTCCGCGCTGCTGGCCCCGCTGGCGGGCATCGTCGCGCTCGGCCTGCTGGGCTGGGCGACGGAGATCCTCATCGCCGCGTGGACGTCGCTGGGCATCGCGCGGCTGACGCACGCGGCGCGCACCCGCATGACGTCGCTCGCGGTGTCGCGCGGCGGCCGGGGCGTGCCGCCGGGGCGGCTGATGTCCGTCGTCGACGGGGACTCGGAGACGTTCGCGCAGGCCCGCCTGGTGCTGGCGTTCCCGGTCATCATGATCGCGTCGCTGACGTCGATGACGCTGGTGGTGCTGTCCATCAGCCCGCCGGTGGCGGCGCTGTGCGTCGCCGGCGCCGTCGTGGCGGCGTGGGTGTCGCAGGTCGTCGCCCGGCCCATCGGGAGGGTGTCGGGCAGGCGCCGCGCGGCGGAGGCCGCGGCCGGCGCGACGGCGACGGATCTGGCGCAGGGCTCCCGCACGGTGAAGGGCCTCGGCGCGGTCGGCCGGTCGCTCGGCCGGCTGGACCGGGACCTCTCGGCGTCGCTGGAGCTGATGCTCCGCGACGTGCGGGTGTCGTCGCTGGCCCGGCTCATCCGGCAGACCATCCCGGCTGCGTTCGCCGCGGCGGGCATCGCGCTGGCGGCGTGGCAGGCGCACCGCGGGGACGTCACCCCGGGCCAGCTGCTGACGGTGGTGCTCATGCTGCCGGGCTTCCTCAACGGCTCCGCGTTCTCCTTCGGCTACGCGCTGGAGACGCTGGCGCGGGCGTCGGCCTCCGGCGATCGCCTGGTGGAGCTGGAGGCGCGGCTGACGGGGGAGCGTGACGACGGGACCCGCGACCTCCCGTCCGTCCCCGGCGTCGCGGAGCGGGGCCTGACGGTGCTCGCCCCGGAGTCGCCGGAGGCCCGCGACGGGGCGCGGCTGGCGCTGGCGGCGCTGGCCGCCCGGCCGGGGGCGCTGGCGGTGCCGCACGAGCCCGCGATCTTCGAGGGCATGCTGGCCGACAACGTCGACCCGCGGGGCGACCTCGATCCCGGCGCCGTCGACGCGGCGCTGGTCGCGGCGTCGTGCGGCGACGTCGTCCGGCGCCTCGGCGACGGCGGGCTCATCGGGGAGGCGGGGCTGACGCTGTCCGGCGGGCAGCGCCAGCGCGTGCACCTCGCCCGGGCGCTGGCCCGGGACCCGGAGCTGCTCCTGCTGGACAACCCGACGACGGGCCTCGACGCCGTCACCCTCGCCGACGTCGCCGCCGGCGTGGCGGCGCTGCGGCGCGGCCGCGGCACCGTCGTCGTCTCCGGCAACCGGGCGTGGGCGGCCGCGGCGGACGCGGTCGTCGGCGACGCGGAGCTGGCCCGGCTGGCGGGGGCGGCGTCGTGACCGCCGCGGCCGCCCCGGAGCTGGACGCCCTGCGGCCGGAGCCGCCCCGCGGCGTCGCCCGCGTGCTCGGCTCGCTGCCGTCGGCCCCGTCGCGGGGCTGGTGGGCGGCGTTCGGGCTCGTGTCGGCGGCGATGGCGGGCTCGGGCATCGTCGCCACGCGCGCCTCGGGCGCGATCGTCGACGCGCTGGGCGACGGGGCGCGGGTGGCGTGGCTCGCCGGCCTCGTCGCCGCGTGCCTGGTGCTGCAGCAGGCGGCGGGCGCCGGCGTCAGCTGGATCGCCGGACAGCGCATCCGCCGCCTGGCGGTGGAGCTGCGGCGCCGCGGCGCGGAGGCGGTGCTGCGCGCGCCGGTGCCGCGGGTGCAGGAGCTGGGCACGGGCAACGTCGTCACGCGCCTGACGACGGACATCGACCACGCCGTCAACGTCATCTCCATGATCCTGGTGCGGCTGGTCTCCGCGATCCTGCTGCTGCCGTTCACGCTGGTGGCGCTGGCGCTGCTGGGCTGGTGGTACGCGCTGGCCATCGCGGTGGCGGTGCCGGTGCTGGCGGTGCTCGCCCGCGCCGTCGCCCGGGCGATGCCCCCGGCGGTCGACCGGCTGTCGTCCGCGTCGGCGCACCGCAACAACGTGCTGCTCGACGTGCTGCGCGGCCTGCCGACGCTGCGGGCGTTCGGCCTCGGCGGCTGGGGCCGGGCCCGGGCACGGGCGGCGTCGTGGCGGGCGGTGCGCGCCAACGCGGGGGTGCAGCCGGTCATCGACCGCTCCATCGCCTACATCTACGTCTTCTACACGGCGCTGCTGTGCGCCATCGTCGTGCTGGGCACCGTCCTGTCCGCCCGCGGCGCGGTCACCCTCGGCGTCGCCGTCTCCGCGGTCGTCTACGTCTCCCGCCTGGAGATGGCGGTGTTCGACGTCATGGAGTTCGCCTCCGAGGTCCAGAAGGCGATGACGTGCCTCGGCCGCGCCTGCGCCCTGGCCCGCCTGGACGGCGGCGGCGCGCGCGACCTGCCGGAGCCGGAGGACCTCGGCGGCCCGGCGGAGGTGCGCGTCGAGGGCCTGCGGTTCTCCTACCCCGGCACCGCGGGCCGCATCTTCGACGGCCTCGACCTGCGACTGGCCGCCGGCGAGGTCACGGCGCTGGTGGGCACCTCCGGCGCGGGCAAGTCGACGCTCGCGGGCCTCGTCGCCGGGCTCTACGTCCCCGACGGCGGCCGCATCCTCGTCGGCGGCCGCGACGTCGCGGGGGTCCCGGACTCCTGGACCGCCCGCCAGGTGACGCTGCTGGGGCAGGAGACGCACCTGTTCTCCGGCACGCTGCGCGAGGACCTGCTGCTCGCCGCGGGCGACGGCGCCGGCGACGCGGAGCTGGAGGCGGCGCTGGCCGTCGTGGGCCTCGCGCCGGGCTCCGCCGGCCGCCAGCGGCACCTGCCGGACGGCCTGGACACCCGCATCGGCGCCGGCGCCGCCGACGTCGGCCCGGCCGTCGCCCAGCAGATCGCGCTGGCCCGCATCGTGCTGCGGGACCCGCCGGTGCTCATCATGGACGAGGCCACGGCGGAGGCCGGCTCGGAGGACGCCGACGAGCTCACCGCCGCCGCGACCCGCATCGCCCGCGGCCGCACCTCCCTCGTCGTCGCCCACCGCCTGGATCAGGCGGAGGCGGCCGACCGGGTGCTGGTCATGGACGGCGGGCGCATCGCGGAGGACGGGGCGCACGCCGATCTGCTCGCCGCGGGCGGCCGCTACCGGGCCCTGTGGGACGCGTGGAACAGGCGCGGGACCGCGACGTAGGGTTGGGGGCATGACCGACGCCCCGTTCGCCCCCGCCAGCACGCCCGCCCCCGTCCGCCGCCCCCGCCGGCTGCGCACCACCCCCGTGATGCGCCGGATGGCGGCGGAGACGTCGCTGGAGGCGCGGAACCTCATCCTCCCGATGTTCGTCGCCGACGGCATCGCGGAGCCGAAGCCCATCTCCTCGCTGCCGGGCGTCGTCCAGCACACGGAGGACTCCCTGGTCAGGGCGGTGGAGGAGGCCGCGGAGGCGGGCGTGCCGTGCGTCGACCTGTTCGGCGTGCCGCTCGACTCCGACAAGGACGGGGAGGGCTCCGCGTCGTGGCAGGAGGACGGGGTGCTGAACCGGGCGCTGGCGCGGCTGCGCCGGGAGTTCGGAGACGACGTCATCATCATGGCGGACACCTGCCTCGACGAGTTCACCGATCACGGCCACTGCGGCGTGCTGCGCACCGACGCGCGGGGCCGCGTCGTCGTCGACAACGACGAGACGCTGGTGAACTACCAGCGCATGGCGGTGGCGCAGGCGGAGGCCGGCGCCCACGTCGTCAGCCCCTCCGGGATGATGGACGGCCAGATCGAGGCGATCCGCGCGGCGCTGGACCAGGCGGGGCTGGAGGAGACGGCGATCATGGCGTACTCCGCGAAGTACGCCAGCGCCTTCTACGGCCCGTTCCGCGAGGCCGTCGGCTCGTCGCTCCAGGGCGACCGCCGCACCTACCAGCAGGATCCGGCGAACCGCCGCGAGTCGCTGCTGGAGGTGGAGCTCGACGTCGCCGAGGGCGCGGACTTCGTCATGGTGAAGCCCGCGATGTCCTACCTGGACATCCTGCGCGAGGTCGCCGACGCGTCCCCGGTGCCGGTGGCGGCGTACCAGGTCTCCGGCGAGTACGCGATGATCTCCGCGGCCGCGGAGCGCGGCTGGATCGACCGGGAGGCGGCGTTCATGGAGTCGCTGCTGTCCATCCGCCGCGCCGGCGCCGACCAGGTGCTCACGTACTTCGCGGTGGAGGCCGCGCGCATCCTGCGGGAGGGCCGATGACGCAGCTTCCCCCGATGCCGGGCCCGTCGCGGCGGAGGAGCCGCGCGGACGTCCCGGATCAGATCGAGGGCGCCCGCCAGGCGTGGCTCGCGGTGTGCGTCCTCCAGGTCGTCTACGCCGCCGTCGTTGCCGCCGGCATCTGGTCGGAGCCCGGGGAGCTGCTGGCGCAGATGTCCGCCGGCGCGGTCGCGGGCGACGTGAACGACCTGCCGCCGGAGCAGCGGACGTGGGCGGTGCGCATGGCGGCCGTCATGATGTTCGTCTTCATGGCCGCGCTGGCGGGCCTGTTCGCGTGGCTGACGCGCCGGATGCGCGACGGGTCGGCGGGCGCGCGCCTGGTGCTCGTCGCCGGCTCCGTGTACCTCGCGGTCGGCGCGGCGTTCACCGTGTTCGGGCAGCCGTCGGCGCCGGTGCCGGAGGCCGCGGCGCCGCTGCTGCACTTCGGCGCGGGGGCCGCGTCGATCCTCTCCGGCGTCGCGGGCGTCGCGGGCGTGGTGCTGGCCTCCGGTGCGCGGGCGCGCGAGTGGTTCGCGGGTCCGCGTGACGACGGGGACCGCCCCGGCGGCGGCCCCGATCCGAAGGGCGGCCCCCGGTGAGCGGGCGCGGCGCCTGGTGGTGGGTCCTCGCGTGCGGGGCGGTGCTCTCGCTCGTCTCGGGCGCGGAGCTCATCCTCCTCGACGTCGACGGCGCCCCGGGGCCGGTGGCCCGCGACATCCGCATCGTCGGCTGGACGTCCGTCGTCGCGGGCCTCCTGGCCGCCGTGCTCATGGACGCGGCGCGGCGGAGCCGCCGCCTGCGCTGGATCCTCACGGTCATCGTGGCGTTCGCCGCGGCGATGCCGCTGCTCGGCGCGCTCGCCGGGGCGACGACGCCGCTGACCGTGCTGCCGCCGGCGATCCTCGCCGTCGGCATGCTGCTGATGTTCCGCGCCGCCGCGGCGGACGCGATGGAGGGGGAGTGACGTGCCCGCGTCGGAGAAGGATCTCGCGGAGCTCGACGAACGGGTGACCCGCGCCATCGCGGAGGCCCGGGCCGCCGCCGGCCGGCTCGACGGCCCGCGCCGGCCGTCCGGCCGCGACGAGGGCGACATGGCCCGCCGCCTGGCGGAGCGCACCGGCTTCGGCCGCACCTCCTTCGCGCTCGTGCTGGAGGGCATGGAGTCCGGCGTCGACGCGATGGAGGCGGAGGAGGTGCTGGAGGAGTTCGACGACGTCGTCGCGACGGTCGTCTTCCAGACCTCCCGCGCCTGGATCACCGCCCCGGACCACCTGAACCCCGACCTGCTCGTCGAGGCGCTGGAGGACATCGGCCTGCGGGCCCGGCTGACGCGCAGCTCGCTGCGCCGCCGCGCCATCCGCCTCGGCGAGGTCCCGCGGCGCCGCCCCGCCATCCCCGCGGCCGTCCGCCGCCTCGACGAGGCCCGCATGCGGCGGCGCGAGGAGATGCAGCGCAACGCGTCGGTGTCCAGCGAGGTGCTGTTCACCGCCCGCTCCCTGGTCACCCGCACCCGGTTCGTCGGCAGCCTGCTGCTGACCATCCCGGTGCTGGCGATGTCCCTCAACGTCGGCTGGCAGTTCCCGTGGTGGCAGTGGGTCTCGGCCGCGCTGTCGACCATCGTCGTGGCGTGGGGCGGCTACCCCTTCCACCGGGCGATGGTCGGCGCGCTGCGCCGCGGCCTGTCGGCCCTGGACGGCGCGACGTCGGCGGCGATCCTGCTGGCGTGGGCGTGGTCGGTCGGCGAGCTCACCATCGGCGAGGCCGGCGTCATCGGCTACACGACGGCGCCGACGCTGTTCGCCTTCGAGTACGCGCGCAGCACCCCGGCGGAGCTGTTCTTCGACGTGGCGTGCGGCGTGACGACGCTGATGCTCGGCGGCCGCCTCATGACCCGCTACAACCGCATCCGGTCGGGCCAGATCATCCGCTCCCTGCGCATCCCGCCGGAGCGGATGGTGACGGTGCTGAAGAAGGTGCCGGGCTCCCCGGAGCCGGAGCGGCGCCGCGTCCCCGTCGCGGAGCTGCACATCGGCGAGGACCTCATGGTCCCCGCCGGGCAGGTCGTGCCGGTCGACGGCACCGTCGTCGGCGGCGCCTCCCGCATCGACGTCTCCACCCTCGGCGGCCCCGCCGAGCCGGTCGACGCGAAGGTCGGCGACACCGTCCTCGCCGGCGCGGTCAACATCGGCGCGCCGCTGAAGGCCCGCGTCGCCCGCACCGGCTCGAAGACCCGCGCGGCGCTCATGCTGCGCTGGCTGCGCCACGCCATCCGCAAGGAGGACGTGGAGCACCAGATCTCGGTGCGCTCCGCCTCCACGCTCGTGCCGACGACGTTCGGCCTCGCCGTCGCCGCCTTCGGCGTGTGGTGGCTGGTCACCGGCACCGCGCCCGCCGCCTTCGCGGTGATGCTGGCGATGCTGGTCTCCGTCGCCCCGGTGGCGCTGGCCATGACGACGTCGACCGTGCAGCGCCTCGGCATCCTCGCCGGCGCGGAGCAGGGCATCCTGCTGCGCGACGCCCGCACCGTCCGCGCCCTGGCCGGCGTCGACGCGGCGATGTTCAACCGCGTCGGCACGCTGACGGAGGGCGACATGCACGTCGTCGACGTCGTCGCCGCCCGCGGCGAGAACCCCGACCTGGTGCTCCGCGTCGCCGGCGCCCTGGTGATGGACAGCGACCACCCCGTCTCCCTGGCCATCGTCCGCGCCTGCCGCAAGTCCCGCGACGCGGGCAGCGGCGGCGACATCCCGCACTGGATCGACGTCAACCACCCCGACGTCGACGAGGACGGCACGTTCACCGGCCAGATCGAGATCCCGGTGCGCGACGACGACGGCGAGGCCCGCATGCGGCAGGTCGAGGCGAGCCTGTGGCGCCCCCGCGACCTCACCGGCCTCGACGAGCGCACCTCCCGCGCCGCCTTGTCCGGCGGCACCCCGCTGGTCGTCAGCTGGCGCGGCCGCGTCCGCGGCGTCATCACCGTCTCCGAGGACATCAAGGCCGACGCCGTCGACGCCGTCGACGAGCTGGAGGACATGGGCGTCGAGACGGTCATGCTGACCCGCGACACCTACCGCGTCGCCCGCCGCTTCGCCGACCGCCTGGGCATCTCCCGCGTCTACGCCGGCATCGTGCCGGGCCGGAAGTCCGCGACGGTGCGCGAGGTCCGCGCCGGCGGCGAGGACGTCGTCATGGTCGGCGGCGCCGACGTCGCCCCCAGCCTCGACGCCGCCGACGTCGGCCTGCTGCTCGCCGACGACCGCCTGGAGATGCTCGACGACGACCGGGCGCTCGCCGCCGCCGACGTCGTCGTCCTGCGCACCGACGTCTCCGCCGTGCCGCAGACCATCCGCCTGGCGCGCCGCATGCGCCGCACCATGTCGTCCAACCTCGCGTTCGCGTGGGGCTACAACATCGTCGCCCTCGCGGCGGCCGCGGCGGGCATCCTGCACCCGTCGTTCGCGGCGATCTTCATGGTCGCCTCCGGCCTCGTCGTCGAGTGGCGCTCCCGGGCGATGCCCCGGAGGGGAGTGGCCCGCGATCGGGGCCGTTCCCTACGATGGGGTGCGTGAACGCGACATTCCCCCAGTCCCAGCAGTGGTTCGACCGCGCCCGCCGGGTGACCCCCGGCGGCGTGAACTCCCCGGTCCGCGCCTTCGGCTCGGTCGGCGGCACGCCCCGCTTCATCGTGTCGGGCAGCGGCTCCCGCGTCACCGACGCCGACGGCAACGAGTACGTCGACCTCGTCGGCTCCTGGGGCCCGATGCTCATGGGCCACGCCCACCCGGCCGTCGTCGAGGCGGTGCGCGAGACCGCGGCGAAGGGCCTGTCCTTCGGCGCCCCCGCGCCGGGCGAGGTGGAGCTGGCGGAGGAGATCGTCTCCCGCACGTCCGTCGACAGCGTCCGCCTGGTGAACTCCGGCACGGAGGCCACCATGTCCGCGGTGCGCCTGGCGCGCGGCTTCACCGGCCGCGGCAAGGTCATCAAGTTCGCCGGCTGCTACCACGGCCACGTCGACGCGCTGCTCGCCTCCGCGGGCTCGGGCGTCGCGACGTTCGGCCTGCCGGACTCCCCGGGCGTCACCGGCGCCTCCGCCGCCGACACCATCGTCGTGCCGTACAACGACCTGGACGCCGTCCGCGCCGCCTTCGAGGCGAATAAGGGCGAGGTCGCCTGCGTCATCGCCGAGGCGGCCGCGGGCAACATGGGCACCGTCGCCCCCGCCGAGGGCTTCAACCAGGGCCTGAAGGACCTGGCGCACGAGCACGGCGCGCTGCTCATCCTCGACGAGGTGATGACCGGCTTCCGCACGAGCTTCTCCGGCTGGTACGGCGTCGACGGCGTCGCCGGCGACCTCACCACCTTCGGCAAGGTCGTCTCCGGCGGCCTGCCGGCGGCCGCGTTCGGCGGCCGCGCCGACGTCATGGCGCACCTCGCCCCGGAGGGCCCCGTCTACCAGGCGGGCACCCTGTCCGGTAACCCGGTCGCCGTCGCCGCGGGCCTCGCGAGCCTCCGCGCCGCCGACGAGGCCGTCTACGACGCGGTGCGCGCCAACGCCGACCGCCTCGAGCTCATCCTCCACTCCGCCCTGGAGTCCGCCGGCGTCGCCCACCACATCCAGCGCGCCGCGACGATGCTGTCCCCGCGCTTCGCCGAGGGCGAGGGCCGCAACTTCGACGAGATGAGCGCGGCCGACACGTTCCGCTTCCCGGCGTTCTTCCACGGCCTGCTGGAGCGCGGCGTCTTCGCCCCGCCGAGCGCCTTCGAGACCTGGTTCGTCTCCTCCGCCCTCACCGACGAGGACTTCGAGCGCATCGAGGCCGCCGCCGGCCCGGCCGCCGAGGCCGCCGCCGCGGCGCAGCCGGGGGACGCGTAGATGACCGTCCACTCGCCGCGCACCGTCGTGCACCTCATGCGCCACGGCGAGGTGCACAACCCGGCCCGCATCCTCTACGGCCGCCTGCCCGGCTACCGCCTCTCCGACCGGGGCGTCGCCCAGGCGGAGGCGACGGCCGCGAGCTTCGCCGGCCACGACGTGGCGAGGCTCTACGTCTCGCCGCTGCTGCGCACCCGCCAGACCGCCGAACCCGTCGCCCGCGTCACCGGCCTGGAGCCGGAGATCGCCGACGACGTCATCGAGGCCGGCAACTCCTTCGAGGGCCTGCACGTCAAGGGCGTCCGCTCCGCGCTGTGGAACCCGCGGTACTGGTGGCGCCTGCGCCGCCCGTGGGAGCCGTCCTGGGGCGAGCCCTACGACGAGATCGCCGACCGGCTCCACGGCGTCATCGACCGCGCCCGGCGGGAGGCGGAGGGCCGGGAGGCGATCGTCGTCACGCACCAGCTGTGCGTGGTCGCCGCGTCGCGCCGCGCCCGCGGCCTGCCCCTGGCGCACAACCCCGCGGACCGGCAGTGCGACCTCGCCTCCGTGACCTCCCTGGTCTACCTCGGCGATCAGATCGTCGACGTCCGCTACTCCGAGCCCGCCCGAGGAATCCGATGACCCCGACCCCGTCCCGCCGCGCGTTCCTGCGGGGCCTCGCCGCCGCCGGCGCCGCGGCGGCCGTCCCCGCCGGGCTCGCCGCCTGCTCCTCCGACGACACCGCCGGCCACGACGCCGTCGCCATCGGCGGCACCTTCGAGTTCGTCTCGCCCGGCGGCGAGACCGTCATCACCTACCCGCCGGCCGACCGCCGCCCCGTCGGCGACGTCTTCGGCGAGCCCGTCGTCGACCCCGGCAGGGAGATCCACCTGTCCGACTTCGCCGGCCAGATCGTCGTCCTCAACGCCTGGGGCCAGTGGTGCGCCCCCTGCCGCTCCGAGTCCGACGACCTGCAGGCCGTCCATGAGCGGATGCAGGCCGACGGCATCGGCACCGTGCTGGGCGTCAACGTGCGCGACCACGTCCGCAGCGCCCCCGCCGACTTCATGCGGGACAACGGCCTGACCTACCCGTCGATCTACGACCCGCCGTTCGTCAACGCCGTCGCGCTCGGCGGCATCCCCGCCACCGTCATCCCGACGACGATCATCCTCGACCGGGAGCACCGCCCCGCCGTCGTCCTGCTCAAGGAGACCGACCAGTCGGAGCTGTGGGGCCACGTCGAGGCCGTCGCCGCCGAGGGCGCCTGACCCGTGGGCGCCGCGTTCGCGGAGGCCGCCGCCTCCGGCCCCCTCCTGCTGGCCCTGCTCGCCGCCGCCGCGGCCGGCCTGGTCAGCTTCGCCAGCCCCTGCGTCATCCCCCTGGTGCCGGGCTACGTCTCCTACCTCACCGGCGTCTCCGGCGCCGCGGGGGAGTCCGCCGCCCGCTCCGCCCGCTGGCGCGCCGCCGGCGCCGCACTGCTGTTCGTCGCCGGCTTCACCGTCGTCTTCGTCCTCGGCTCCGCCACCGTCTTCGGCCTGGTCTCCGCGCTGCGCCTCAACCAGCGGGCGCTCACCATCGCCGGCGGCGCCGTCACCATCCTCATGGGCCTGGTGTTCATGGGGCTGTTCTCGCCGCTGCAGCGCGACACCCGCATGGCGCCGCGGAAGCTGGCGACGTGGCTCGGCGCTCCCGCCCTCGGCGCCGTCTTCGCGCTCGGCTGGACGCCATGCCTCGGGCCGACGCTCGCCGCCATCATCTCCGTCTCCGCCGGCACCGAGGGGTGGACCGCCGCCCGCGGCGTCGCCCTCATCGTCGCCTACTGCCTCGGCCTCGGCGTGCCCTTCGTGCTCGTCGCCCTCGGCTCCGCCTCCGCCATCCGCGGGGTCGACTGGCTGCGCAGGCATTCGAGGACGATCCAGGTCATCGGCGGCGCCGCCCTCGTCCTCGTCGGCATCGCGCTGGTCACCGGCCTGTGGGACCTGTTCGTCTCCTGGGTGACGTCGGCGTTCATCACCGATGCGGTGACGGTCATCTGAGCCCTCCCGGGTACGGTGGATCCGGATTCCCCGATACCCGAGGAGGCACCGCGACGATGTCCGGACACGGCCGAGCACGGCTCATGCGCCCCGTGCGCTCCGCGTGGCGCTGGCTCACCAGCATGCGCACCGCGCTCATCCTGCTGTTCCTCCTCGCGTTCGCGGCCGTGCCCGGCGCCCTGCTGCCGCAGCGGTCGCTCAACGAGTCGAAGGTCAACGAGTACATCGCCGCCAACGGCACGATGGCGGAGATCTTCGACAAGCTGCAGATGTTCGACGTCTTCTCGTCGTACTGGTTCACCGCCGTCTACGTGCTGCTGTTCGCCTCCCTCATCGGCTGCATCATCCCGCGGTCCTGGGACCACTGGAAGGCCCTGCGCACGCCCCCGGCCAAGGCGCCCCGCAACCTCGGGCGCCTGCCCATGCACGACGAGGGCACCGTCGACAAGCCCCTCGACGAGGTGCGCGGCGACGTCGCCTCGCGCCTGCGCCGCTGGCACCGCACCGAGACGCCGGCGGAGGAGGACCGCGCCGGGGCCCTGTCCTTCTCCGCCGAGCGCGGCTACCTCCGCGAGCTCGGCAACCTGCTGTTCCACATGGGCCTCGTCGCCCTGCTGGTCAGCGTCGCGATGGGCCGGCTCGTCTACTACGAGGGCCAGGTCATCGTCATCACCGGCACCGGGACGGAGATCCAGGACCCGGCGGTGGAGGGCGCGACGCGGACCCCGTTCTGCAACACCGCCGGCGCCAACTACGACTCCCTGCGCTCCGGCAACCTCTTCGACGGCACCGACCTCAACCCCTTCTGCGTCCAGGTCGAGAACTTCCACGCCGACTACCTGCCCAACGGCCAGGCCGAGATGTTCCGCTCCGACATCCGCTACGCGGAGCCGGAGGACATGCGGAAGCCCGTGGACCAGTGGGAGGACGGCGAGCTGCGCGTCAACCACCCGCTGCGCATCCAGGGCGACCGCGTCTACCTGCAGGGCCACGGCTTCGCCCCGGCCTTCCGCGTGACGTGGCCCAACGGCGAGTCCCGCACGTCCATCGTCCAGTTCCGCCCCGACGACCCGACGTTCTTCCTCTCCTCCGGCGCCCTGCGCTTCGACCCGCCCGCCGGTATGTACCCGGACCTCTACGAGCGGCGCCAGAACCAGATCGCCATCGAGGGCCTCTTCGCCCCGACCGCGGCGTGGAGCGGCGAGAACAACCAGCTGCTCAGCTCCTCCTACCCGGAGATGCGCGACCCGGCGGTGGCCATCGACGTCTACCGCGGCGACGCCGGCCTGGACTCCGGCATGTCCCAGTCCCTGTTCTCCCTCGACCGCGGCCTCATGCACTCCGGCCAGCTGGAGAAGGTCGCCCGCGTCAACCTCGCCCCGGGCGAGACGACGGAGCTGGACGACGGCACCGTCGTGGAGTTCCTCGGCGCCAAGGAGTTCGTCAACCTCCAGGTCTCCCACGACCCGACGCAGCCGTGGGTGCTCGGCTCCGCCGTCGTCATGCTCGCCGGGCTCGCGGTGTCGCTGGCGGTCAAGCGCCGCCGCCTGTGGGTGCGCCTGACCCCCGTGGCCGGCGGCGCCACCCGCGTGGAGTTCGGCGGCCTGGCCCGCACGGATCGCGCCGGGTGGGGAGCGGAGTTCGACGACTTCGTCCGCGGCGTCCTCGGCCGGCCCGACCCGGAGGACTGACCCGCCGCCGCCCCCGCGCCCCGGCGGCCCGTTGGGTTACCGAAGGGGGCATGACTACCCTGGAGGGGAACCCCCGGAACCCCCGCCGCCCGTCGGCGCCCAGAATCGGAGTGGATCATGCCGGTCAACAACACGTTGGCGTCGTATTCCGACGTCGCCTTCGCCACCACCTTCGGCCTGTACGCCGTCGCGCTGCTGGTGTTCATCGCCTTCTACGTGCGGACCAAGTCCGCGATGGAGGATCGCGCCGAGCTCGCCGCGCACGAGCGCGAGCTGGTGTCCGTCGGGGCCGGCGGCCCCGGCGCCGTGGACGACGCGGACGGCCGCGCGCCGCACCTGCCCGACGAGGCGAAGGTGGGCAAGCGCGAGGCCGCGGCGGCGAAGCTCGGCGGCGTCGGCGAGATCCTGGTATACGTCGGCGTCGCGGTGCACCTGGCGGCGATGGTGCTGCGCGGCCTGTCCGCCATGCGCTTCCCGTGGGGCAACCTGTACGAGTACATCGCGATGTTCACGCTCGTCGCCATGGCGGTCGCGGCGGTGGCGCTGCGCCGCGAGGAGATGCGCGTGTTCTGGCCGTGGCTGCTGGTCCCGGTCATGGCGCTGATGTTCTACGGCGGCACGGAGCTGTACGCGGAGTCCGCGCCGGTCGTCCCGGCGCTGCAGTCCATCTGGTTCCCGATCCACGTGTCGACGGTCATCGTCGGCGCCTCCATCTTCCTGCTCTCCGGCGTCGCGTCGCTGCTGTACCTGCTGCGCATGTGGCGGCCGCAGGGCTCGGAGTCCGGCGTCGCCGGCGCGCTGGTGCGCCCGCTGCCGTCGGCGAAGGCGCTGGATCAGATGGCGTACCGCACGGCCATCTGGGCGTTCCCGCTGTTCTCCCTCGGCGTCGTGTTCGGCGCCATCTGGGCGGAGTCGGCGTGGGGCCGCTTCTGGGGCTGGGACCCGAAGGAGACGGTGTCGTTCGTGACGTGGCTGGTGTACGGGGCGTACCTGCACGCCCGCGCGACGTCCGGCTGGCGCTCCCGCGGCGCGGCGTGGATCAACATCGTGGGCTTCGCGACGATGGTGTTCAACCTGTTCTTCATCAACATGGTCGTCTCCGGCCTGCACTCCTACGCGGGGCTCAACTGATGGGGCGGGAGGCGTGGCCCCTGGCGGCCTTCTTCGTCGTCGTCGGCGGGCTGTTCACGGTGATGGCCCCCGGCGGGCTGGGCGAGCCGACGCTGGCGCTCGGCATCCTCTTCGGCATCGCCGC
The DNA here is from genome assembly GCF_053525695.1 of Corynebacterium sp. 335C. Lineage (NCBI taxonomy): Bacteria > Bacillati > Actinomycetota > Actinomycetes > Mycobacteriales > Corynebacteriaceae > Corynebacterium > Corynebacterium sp. 335C. Next base: position 1,279,222 of record NZ_JASTTB010000001.1, on the reverse strand, counting down.
GGCGATGCCGGCGGAGAAGCTGGCGCCGCTGGGCGCCCCGAAGGTGGGCGTGCTCGCGGCGGTGCTGCTGGTGCTCGGCGGCATCGCGACCATCCTCGACTGGGGCCTGGAGCTCGGCCGGTTCTGGGACGTCGTCGCGGCGTTCGGGTTCCTCGGCGGGCTGTTCCTGCTGACGCTCCACGTCGTCATGCGCCGGCGGGCGGGGCGGGAAGCCTGACGTGCGCCTGCTGGTGACGGGCGGCGCCGGGTTCATCGGCGCGAACTTCGTGCTGCGCACCCTGGCCACGCGCCCGGAGCACGACGTCACCGTGCTCGACGCGTTCACGTACGCCGCGAATCCCGCGTCGTTGCGTGACGACGCCTCCCGCGACGTGTGCGAGGTGATCCGCGGCGACGTCCGCGACGCGGATCTGGTCGACCGGCTCGTCGCCCGCCACGATGCGGTGGTGCACTTCGCCGCGGAGAGCCACAACGACAATTCGCTGGACGACGCGGGGCCGTTCGTGACGACGAACGTCGGCGGCACCGTCACCCTCCTCCAGGCGTGCACCCGCCACGACGTGCGGCTGCACCACGTCTCCACCGACGAGGTGTACGGGGACCTGGCGCTGGACGATCCGGCGCGGTTCACCCCGGAGTCGCCGTACCGCCCGTCGAGCCCGTACTCGGCGTCGAAGGCGGCCGCGGACCACTTCGTCCGCGCGTGGGTCCGCTCGCACGGCACGGCGGCGACGATCTCGAACTGCTCGAACAACTACGGGCCGCGGCAGCACCCGGAGAAGTTCATCCCGCGCCAAATCTGCGGCCTCGTCGACGGCCGCCCGCCGCGCATCTACGGCGACGGCCGCAACGTCCGGGACTGGATCCACGTCGACGACCACAACGACGCGGTGCACGCGATCCTCGACCGGGGCGCGGCGGGGGAGACGTACCTCATCGGCGCCGACGGGGAGCGGTCGAACATCGACGTCGCCGGCGATCTGCTGGAGATCTTCGGCCGGGACCGCGGCGACGTCGTCCGCGTGCCGGACCGCCCGGGCCACGACCGCCGCTACGCCATCGACCCGGCGTCGACGCGGGCGCTGGGCTGGGAGCCGCGGCACGCGTCGTTCCGGGAGGGCCTGGAGGCGACCGTCGCCTGGTACCGCGCGAACGAGGCGTGGTGGCGGGAGGCGTCGGCGGCGGCGGAGGCGCGTTACGCGGCGGCCGGTCGCGGCGCCTGACCGCCGCTAGGCTGGCGGCATGAACCCGTACCAGCCCCTGCCCATCCCCGGAGCGTTCGTCCTCGAGCCGGTCGTCCACGGCGACGCCCGCGGCGGCCTGCACGAGTGGTACAAGGCCGACGAGTTCACGGAGGCCGCCGGCCACCCGTTCCTGCCCGCCCAGGGCAACATGAGCGCCTCGGCGGCCGGCGTCGTCCGCGGCGTCCACTTCGCCGACGTGCCGCCGGGCCAGGCGAAGATGGTCACGTGCCCGCACGGCCGGGTGCTCGACGTCCTCGTCGACCTGCGCGTCGGATCCCCGTCGTTCGGGGAGCACCACGTCGTGGAGCTCGGCGGCGACGCGAAGCGCGTCGTCTACCTGCCCATCGGCGTCGGCCACGCGTTCGTCTCCCTGGAGGAGGGCAGCGTCGTCGCGTACCTGCTGTCCGACGCGTACGCGCCGGAGCGGGAGCACGCCGTCGACCCGCGGGACCCGGAGCTGGGCCTGGATCTGCCGGGACTGCTCGGGGGCCTGGAGCCGGTGATGTCGGAGCGCGACCTCGCGGCGCCGTCGCTGGCGGAGGCCCGGGAGTCCGGGCTGCTGCCGTCGTGGGACGACTGCCGGGAGTTCGAGGCCCAGCTGCGCGACGGCTGGGAGACGGCGATGGGCGGCGAGTGATGCGCGGCATCATCCTCGCCGGCGGCTCCGGCTCGCGGCTGCGGCCCATCACCATCGGGGTGAGCAAGCAGCTGGTGCCGGTGTACGACAAGCCGATGATCTACTACCCGCTGTCGACGCTCATCCTGGCGGGCATCCGGGACATCCTCGTCATCACGACGGCGGAGGACGCCCCGCAGTTCCGCCGCCTGCTGGGCGACGGCTCCCGGTTCGGCATCGACCTGTCCTACGCCGTGCAGGACGCGCCGAACGGCCTGGCGGAGGCGTTCATCCTCGGCGCGGACCACATCGGCGACGAGTCGGTGGCGCTGGTGCTCGGCGACAACATCTTCTACGGCGCGGGCCTGGGCACGCGGCTGCGCCGGTTCCGCGATCTGGACGGCGGGGCGATCTTCGCGCACTGGGTCGCCGACCCGCAGGCCTACGGCGTGGTGGAGTTCGCCGGCGGCGTGGCCACCGGCATCGAGGAGAAGCCGCGGGAGCCGACGTCGAACTACGCGGTGCCGGGCCTGTACTTCTACGACTCCGACGTCGTGGAAATCGCCCGGGGGCTCGAGCCGTCGGCGCGCGGGGAGCTGGAGATCACCGACGTCAACCTCGCCTACCTGCGCGAGGGCCGGCTGGCGGTGGAGGTCCTGCCGCGGGGGACGGCGTGGCTGGACACGGGCACCGTCGACAACCTCATGGCCGCCTGCGACTTCGTGCGGACCATCGAGAAGCGCCAGGGCCTGAAGATCGGGTGCCCGGAGGAGGTCGCCTGGCGCATGGGCTACCTGGACGACGACGATCTGCGCCGCGTCGCGGAGCCCCAGCTGACGTCCGGCTACGGCGCCTACCTGCTGGAGCTGCTGGCCCGGGGCAAGGACGCCTAGCCGTCCCCCTCGGGTCCGCCGCCCTCCTCCTCGCGGCGGCGCCGCTCCCGCTCCTCGTCGTAGCGGCGCTTGTCCAGCGTCCACAGGAAGTCGGGGTCGTCGTCCGGCCCGACGGGGCCGCGCGGCGGCTGCGCCCGCCTCCGGGACCCCGGCCCGAACGCCTTCCACAGCAGCACGATCGCGACGATCACGAGCACGATCAGCAGCACTCGACCCACCTGGCACCTCCTCGTCCGCACCAGGATAACTAGACTCGGGGCCGTGAACGAGGAGAAGCAGGAAGCCGCAGCCCGCCCCGCCGATCGCCCCGGCAAGGACGCCGTGTCGGCGTCGCGCGGCCGGGCGGTGAAGGACGTGGCCCTGTACGGGCTGGCGCGCCTGGCGCTGTTCGCCGTCATCCTGCTGGTGCTCGTCGGCGTCGTGGTGCTGCTGCACGTGCGGGTGCCGATGGCGGTGCTGGCGGTGCTGGCGCTCATCATCGCCCTGCCGGCGTCGATGCTGCTGTTCACGACGCTGCGCGTGCGGGCGAACGAGGGCGTCGCGGCGTGGGACGCGAACCGCCGCGCCCACCGCGACTACGTGCGCCGGGAGCTCGCGGAGCGCGGCGCGTAGCGCGCGGGGGTCAGCCGAGCGCCACGGCCAGCGCCGTGACGACGGCCCATGCGAGCATCGCGCGGCCCGTCAGCCCGAGCACCGGGATGAGCGCGGGGCCGCCGAGGCCCCTGACGACGGGCGGCGCGGCGAGCGCCACCAGCGGCGCGGCGACGAGCCCGGCGAGGGCCCAGGGCGTCGCCAGGACCGCGAGGACGACGGAGGCGGCGAGCGGCGCGCAGGCCAGCGCGACCCAGAGGCGGCGGGCGCCGCGGTCGCCGAGGCGGACGGCAAGGGTGATCTTGCCGGATTCGGCGTCGGAGGGGATGTCGCGGATGTTGTTGGCGAGGTTCACGGAGGCGGAGATGGCGCCGATCGCGACGGCCATGACCAGGCCGGTCCAGGTGACGCGCCCGCTCTGCGTGAACTGGGTGCCCAGCACGGCGACGAGGCCGAAGAACACGAACACCGCCGCCTCGCCGAGCCCGCGGTAGCCGTACGGGTTCCTCCCGCCCGTGTAGAACCAGGCGCCGAGGATGCAGAACGCGCCGACGAGCACGAGCCACCACGCCGACAGCAGGGACAGGGCGACGCCCGCGACGCCGGCGACGCCGAAGCAGGCGAACGCCGCGCGCTTGACGACGCCGGGGGCGACGAGCCCGGAGCCCGTCAGGCGCTGCGGCCCGGAGCGGTCGTCGTCGGTGCCGCGGATGCCGTCGGAGTAGTCGTTGGCGAAGTTCACGCCGACGATGAGGGCCCACGCGACGACGAGGGCGAGCGCGGCGCGGCCCCAGGACACCTCCCCGGCGTGGGCGGCGGCGCCGACGCCGGCGACGACGGGGGCGACGGCGTTGGCCCAGGTGTGGGGGCGGGCCCCCTCGAGCCAGTCGGAGGCGGTTGCGGTGCGGCGGGTGTCGGTCACCGGTCCAGCATATCGGCGGCCCGGCGGCGGTCGATCTTGCCCGACGGCAGCAGCGGCAGGGCGTCCGCCCGGACGACGCGGCGCGGGGCGCGGTGGGCGCCGAGCGCCTCCCGCGCGGCGGCGCGCACGGCCTCCGGCTCCGCGGATCCGGCGTAGAGCGCGGCGATCGCCTGGCCGAGCCGGTCGTCGGGGACCCCGGCGACGCAGGCGGCGTCGACGCCGTCGATGCGGGCGAGCGCCTCCTCGATGGGGCCCGGGTGGTGCTTGAGCCCGCCGGAGACGATGACGTCGTCGAGCCGGCCCAGCACCCGCAGCCGGCCCGCGTCGTCGAAGGCGCCGGCGTCGGAGGTGCGGAAGACCCCGTCGGCGAGCTCCGGACGCGGGTTCCGGTAGCCGCGCGCGACCATCGGACCGGACAGGACGATGCGGCCGTCGTCGAGCTCCGCGCGGGCCCCGTCGAGGGGGACGCCGTCGTAGACGCAGCCGCCGCAGGTCTCGGAGGAGCCGTACGTCGTCACGCACCGCACCCCGGCGGCCCGCGCGCGGGCGAGCAGCGCGGGGTCGGCGGCCTGCCCGCCGACGAGCACGGCGTCGAGCTCCGCCAGCGCCGCCGCGCCCGCCGGATGGTCCAGCGCCTTCGCTAGCTGGAGCGGGACGAGCGAGAGGTAGCGGCGCGGGCCGTCCATGGCGTCGACGGCGCGGGCGAGCTCCGCGGGGTCGAACCCGCCGTCCAGCTCCATCGCGGCGGGCTCGAATCCGGCGCGGACGCTGCGCAGCAGCACCTGCAGCCCGGCGACGTGGTCGGCCGGCGTCGCCAGCAGCCACCGGCCCGGCCCGCCGAGGCGGGCGTGCGTGGCGTCGGCGGAGGAGGCGAGGTTCGCCCCGGTGAGCAGCGCCCCCTTCGGGTCTCCGGTGGAGCCGGAGGTGCACATGACGACGGCGACGCCGGCGTCCACCGGCTCGCCCGCCCGCTGCGTCCGCGCCAGCTGCGCGGCCCGCTCCGCGTCGGCCTCCGGCACCGGCAGCAGCGGCCGGCCGCCCTCCAGCGCGGCGGCGAGGTCGGGCAGGACGCCGAGGGCCCTCCGTCCGCGGGGGACGGGCAGCGTGCGCAGGATCTCGGCGTCGGTCATGCGGGGAACCGTAACGCGGATGGCGTCCGCCGACGATGCCCGGGGTAGGATGTCCCGGACACCCGGCATCGTTCAGCCACTGAAAGGATCGCACATGCTGCGCAAGCTCCTCGCGACCACGGCCGCCGCGCTCGGCGCCGTGGGCCTCGGCGCCGGCACCGCCGGCGCCCTCGCGTTCGCCCCGTTCTCCGACCCCGCCTCGGCGGAGGCCCAGTCCGTCGTCCGCATCCTCACGCCGTACGACAACGGCATGGCGGAGTGCACGGGCACCGCGGTCGCGCCGCAGTGGGTCCTCACCGCGCAGCACTGCGTCGACGGCGCCACCCTCGGCGGCACCGTCACCACCGGCCAGGGCGCCGACACGCGCCAGTTCCAGATCAACGCGTGGGAGACCGCCCCGGCGGGCGACATCGCCCTCATCCACGTCACCGAGGACATGGGCCTGTCCCACTACCCGGAGATTGCCGCGAACGTCGCGCCGGCCGGCTCGCAGGCCCAGGCCTACGGCTGGTCCTCCCTCGGCCAGGGCGTCACCGGCAAGCTGCCGACCGCCCCGGTCGACATCATGGAGTACGGCTCCGAGGACTCCTACGGCGCGCAGGACGTCTACATGACGCGCACCCAGCTGCCGACCGTCCTGCAGCAGGGCGACTCCGGCTCGCCGATCTTCCAGGACGGCCGCGTCGTCGGCGTCCTGTCCATGGGCATCTCCTACGTCCCGGTCGTCCCGCCGACCGTGACCGGCCTGTACATCCACGTCCAGACCGCGCCGCTGCACGGCTGGATGCAGGGCGTGCTGGCGACCAACCCGACGGCCCCGGCCCCGGAGGCCCCGGCGGCCCCGGAGGTCCCGGAGTTCCCGCTGCCGCTGCCGAGCAGCTCGGACATCGAGGGCATCTTCGGCTCCGTCGACATCGACGAGCTGCTGCCGGAGGGCGTGCAGCTGCCGTCGTCCAGCTCCCTCGGCTAGGACGGCCCCGCGGCCCCGCGGCCCCGCACGGCGACGGGCCCCGCGCACCACGTGGTGCGCGGGGCCCGTCCCCCTTTTTCCCCGGCGGCCGAGGGGCCGCCGTCGCGGGCGTCAGTAGTAGAAGGGGAAGTCGTCCCAGTCGGGGTCGCGCTTCTCCAGGAAGGCGTTCTTGCCCTCGACGGCCTCGTCGGTCATGTAGGCCAGGCGGGTGGCCTCGCCGGCGAAGACCTGCTGGCCGACCAGGCCGTCGTCCAGCAGGTTGAACGCGAACTTCAGCATGCGCTGGGCGGTGGGGGACTTGCCGTTGATGGCGCGGGCCCACTCGACGGCGACGTCCTCGAGGTCGGCGTGGTCGACGACCTCGTTGACGGCGCCCATGCGGTGCATCGTCTCGGCGTCGTAGGGGCGGCCGAGGAAGAAGATCTCGCGGGCGAACTTCTGGCCGACCTGCTTGGCCAGGTAGGCGGAGCCGTAGCCGCCGTCGAAGCTGCCGACGTCGGCGTCGGTCTGCTTGAAGCGGGCGTGCTCGCGGGAGGCGAGGGTGAGGTCGCAGACGACGTGGAGGGAGTGCCCGCCGCCGGCGGCCCAGCCGTTGACGAGGGCGATGACGACCTTCGGCATGGTGCGGATGAGGCGCTGGACCTCGAGGATGTGCAGCCGGCCGCCCTCGACCTTGGCGCGGGCCTCGTCGACGCCGTCGGCGCCGGCGGCGGCGACGTCGGAGTCGTGGGTCACGGCGTACTGGTAGCCGGAGCGGCCGCGGATGCGCTGGTCGCCGCCGGAGCAGAACGCCCAGCCGCCGTCCTTGGGGGAGGGGCCGTTGCCGGTGAGCAGGACGACGCCGACGTCGGGGGTGCGGCGGGCGTGGTCGAGGACGCGGTGGAGCTCGTCGACGGTGTGGGGGCGGAAGGCGTTGCGGACCTCGGGGCGGTCGAACGCGATGCGGACGATGCCGTTGGCGCGGCCCTCGCCGGCGTGCCGGTGGTAGGTGACGTCGGTGAGGTCCTCGAATCCGGGGACCTCGCGCCACTGGTCGGGGCGGAAGGGGTTGTCGGTCATGGCCCCAGGGTAGCGGTGGCACGATGGGGCCATGAGCCCCGTGAACGCCCCCGTCCCGTCCGCCGAGGAGCTGCTGGAGCGCGCCCGCGTCGTCGCCCTGCCGATGCGGGTGCGGTTCCGCGGCGTTCAGGTGCGGGAGGCGATGCTGGTGGAGGGGCCGGCGGGGTGGGCGGAGTTCTCGCCGTTCCCGGAGTACGGGGACGCGGAGGCTGCGCGGTGGCTGCGGTCGTGCGTGGAGCTCGGGTGGTCGGGTCCCCCGGAGCCGCTGCGTGACGACGTCGAGGTCAACGCGACGGTGCCCGCCGTCGACGCGGCGCGCGTGCCGGAGCTGCTGGGGCGGTATCCGGGGTGCGCGACGGTGAAGGTGAAGGTCGCGGAGCCCGGCCAGCGGCTCGCGGACGACGTGGCCCGCGTCGCGGCGGTGCGGGAGGCGCTGCCGGGGGCGCGGGTGCGGTGCGACGCGAACATGGGGTGGACGCCGGACGAGGCGGTCGCGGCGGCCCGGGCGCTCGGCGAGCTGGACTACCTGGAGCAGCCGTGCCGGACGGTCGCGGAGCTGGCGGAGGTCCGGGCGCGGGTGCGGGCGGAGGGCCTGCCGGTGCGCGTCGCCGCCGACGAGTCGATCCGGAAGGCGGAGGATCCGTGGGAGGTGGTGCGGATGGACGCCGCGGACGTCGCCGTCGTCAAGGCCGCGCCGCTGGGCGGGCCGCGGGCGGTGGTGGAGCTCGGCCGGCGGCTGGCGGATCACGGGGTGGCGCTGACGGTGTCGTCGGCGCTGGAGACGGCCGTCGGCATGTACGCGGGGCTGTCGGCCGCGGCGGCGCTGCCGGATCCGCAGCCGTGCGGCCTGGCGACGGGGTCGCTCTTCGCGGAGGACGTGTGCGCCCCGCGCGAGCTCCGCGGCGGCCGCCTCGCCGCGGTGCCCGCGGTGCCCGATCCGGATCGGCTGGAGGCGCTGGCCGCGCCGGGCGATCGGCGGGACTGGTGGCTGGACCGGGCGCGGCGCTGCCTGCGGCTACTCTAGATCCCCATGGACACCGCCCCCGCCGCCGTCGCCGCCGCCGTCATCGTCGACGAGCTCGCCCGCCTGGGCGTGCGCGAGGCGGTGGTGTGCCCCGGCTCCCGCTCCGCCCCGCTGGCCCGCGCGCTGGCGGCGGCGGACGCGGAGGGGCGCATCCGGCTGCACGTGCGGATGGACGAGCGCGGCGCGGCGTTCCTCGCCCTCGGCCTGGCGTCGGGGTCGGGGGCGCCGGTGCCCGTCGTCGTCACGTCGGGCACGGCGGTGGCGAACCTCGCCCCGGCGATGGTGGAGGCGACGTACTCGGGCGTGCCGCTGCTGGCGCTGACCGCGGATCGGCCGGCGTCGTACCGGGGCACGGGGGCGAACCAGACCATCGAGCAGGCGCGGCTGTTCGCGGAGTGCTGCGTGCGCGCTGACGACGTCGACGCGACCGCCTCGGTCGACGAGGCGGTGCTGCGCGCCCGCGTCGACCGCATGCACGCCGCGATGACGGGGGCGTCGGGCGGGGCGGGCCACCTCAACGTCCGCCTGGTGGAGCCGCTGGTGCCGGAGGCCGACGAGCCCCCGGCCATCGGCCCGGGCCGCGGCGGGGGCCGGCCGTGGACGGCGGTCGGGCACCTCGCGCAGGCGCGGCCGCGGCCGGAGGTCGTCGACGTCTCCGCGCCCACGCTGGTCATCGCCGGCGACGGCGCCCCGTCCGTCCCGGAGCTTGACGACGTGCCGACCGTCGCCGAGCCCACCGCCCCCGCGCCGGCGACGCCCGTGCACCCGCTGGCGCTGAACCTCCTGTGCGGGGATCCGCTGGTGGGGGAGGAGGGCGTCGTCGACGTGCGCCCCCGCCGGGTCATCGTCCTGGGCCGCCCCACGCTGCACCGCCCCGTGGCCCGGCTGCTGGCGGATCCGGAGGTGGAGGTCGTCGTCGTCACGCGCGGCGGGCGACCCCGCGCCGAGGACTACCCGGACGTCACCGCGAACGCGGCGCGCACCTGCGCCGCGGTGACCGTCGTCGGCGAGCAGCCGGAGACGTGGCTGCGCGTCGCCGAGGCGGCGTCGCAGCTGGCGGCGGACGCGGTGCGCGACGTGCTCGCCGGCGACGGCCCGATGTCGGGGCTGCACGTCGCGGCGGCGGTCGCGGATTCGCTGCGCACCGGCGACCTGCTCGTGCTCGGGTCGTCGAATCCGGTGCGCGACGCGTCGCTGGCGGGGCTGCCGTTCCCGGGCGTCGACGTCGCGGCGTTCCGCGGGGCGGCCGGCATCGACGGCACGCTCGCCGCGGCGATCGGCCGGGCGCTGGTCCGCGACCGCGCGGAGCCCGACCTCGTCCGCCCGCCGCGCACGCTGGCGTTCATGGGCGACCTGACGTTCCTCCACGACGCGGGCTCGCTGCAGATCGGGCCGGGGGAGCCGCGGCCGGGCAATCTGCTCGTCGTCGTCGCGAACGACGCCGGCGGCGGCATCTTCGAGACCCTCGAGCCCGGCCGCGAGCCGCTGCGCGCCGGCTTCGAGCGGGTCTTCGGCACCCCGCACGACGTCGACCTTGCCGCGCTGTGCGACGCCTACGGCGCCGACCACCGCCGCGCGGACGACCTGCCGTCGCTGCTGGCGGAGCTGCACCCCGACACCGACGTCGACGGCATCCGCGTCGTCGAGGCCCGCACCGACCGCTCCGTGCGCCGCGGCCTGCATGCGGAGCTGGCGCGGCGGACGACGGCGGGCGGGCGATGAGCGCGCGCCCCGGCGCCGTCGACTGGCCGCGCCGGTTCCGCCAGGTCATCCTCGTGCTGCTGGCGGCGCTGCTCGTCTCCTGCCTCGGCATGGTGTTCGGCGCCTGGTGGGGCGATCGGGGCATCGAGTCCGACACCGGCCGCGCCGTCGCGGAGGTGCGGGCGGTGGAGCGGACGCGCACGTCGGTGGACTTCGTCGACGAGGAGGGCGAGTACCGCTCGCCCCCGCGCGGCGTGCGCTACCCGGTCGGCCTGGAGGAGGGCGACCGCGTCCGCGTGGAATACGATAGGGGGGATCCGGATCTCGTCCGGGTCGAGGGCCGGCGGTGGACGCTGGCGATCGTGCCGGCGGCGTCGATCTTCGCCGCGGGGCTGGTCGTCGCCGCGTCGCCGTGGTGGCTCACGGTCCGCGCCACCAGGCGCGAAACCCCCGGTTCACCCGGCGATAAGGCAAAGTAAACCGCACGATAACGCCGATGCAGGAAGGGAGTGGCACGGTGGGCCCCATGCGAGTCGCAATCGTCGCGGAGTCGTTCCTCCCGAACATGAACGGTGTCACGAACTCGATCCTCCGGGTGCTCGACCACCTGGCGGATCACGGCCACGACGCGCTGGTCATCGCCCCCGGCGCGCGGACGCACCAGGACGAGGTGGAGTCGTACCGCGGCTTCCGCATCGCCCGCGTCCCCACCGTGATGGTCCCGTTCATCGACTCCCTGCCCATCGGCGTCCCCAACTCGACGCTGGCGGTGGAGCTGCGCCGCTTCGGCCCCGACGTCGTCCACCTCGCCTCCCCGTTCGTGCTCGGCGCCGCCGGGGCGTTCACCGCCCGCGCGCTCGGCATCCCGGCGGTGGCGGTGTACCAGACGGACGTCGCGGGCTTCGCGAACAACTACCGGCTGAAGGGCCTCGGCTCCGCGGCGTGGGGCTGGACCCGCGTCATCCACAACTCCTGCGCCCGCACCCTCGCCCCGTCGACGTCGACCATCCGCGACCTGATGGCCCACGGCATCCGGGACATCCACCGCTGGGGCCGCGGCGTCGACGGCGTCCGCTTCCACCCGTCCAAGCGGTCCGAGGCGCTGCGCCGCATGTGGAACCCCGACGGCCGGCCCATCGTCGGCTACGTCGGCCGCCTCGCCGCGGAGAAGTCGGTGCAGCGGCTGGCGGAGGTCGCGGAGGACGGCCGCTGGCAGGTCGTCGTCGTGGGCGACGGCCCGGAGCGGAAGGACCTCGCCGCGGCGATGCCGTCGGCGGTGTTCACCGGGCAGCTCGGCGGCGACGAGCTGGCGCGCGCCTACGCCTCCCTCGACCTGTTCGTCCACACCGGCGAGTACGAGACGTTCTGCCAGGCGGTGCAGGAGGCCCACGCCTCCGGCGTCCCCGCCATCGCCCCCGACGCGGGCGGCCCGCGCGACCTCATCCACGCCGGCGTCGACGGGGAGCTGCTGCCGGTCGACGGCTTCGCGGCCGCCCTGCCCGCCGCCGTCGCCCGCTGGACCGGCAACGTCGCCGGCCCGGAGCTGCGCGACGCGTGCCGCGCGTCCGTCGAGGGCCGCACGTGGGCGTCGCTGTGCGACGACCTGCTGGGCCACTACGCCGCCGTCGCCGGGCTCGGGGCGGCCCGCGCGAACCTCGCCGCCTGATGCTCCGGTAGCCTTCCCGGTGTGGCGAAGGCAGATCTTGAGAAGAAGCCGTTCGAGGTCGCGTCGATGTTCGACGCGGTCGGCAAGCGGTACGACATCACCAACACCGTGATGACGGGCGGCCTGGACGCCTACTGGCGCCGCCGCATCACCCGCCGGCTCGACCCGTGGCCGGGGGAGCTGGTCCTCGATCTCGCCGCCGGCACCGCGATTTCCACGGAGGCGCTCGCCGCCGACGGAGCCTGGTGCGTGGCCTGCGACTTCTCCCGCGGCATGCTGAAGGCGGGCGCGCACCGCGACGTGCCGAAGGTCTGCGGCGACGGCATGAACCTGCCGTTCGCCGACGGGGTGTTCGACGCGGTCACCATCACGTGGGGCCTGCGCAACATCCACGATCCGGAGCAGGGCCTGCGGGAGATGGCGCGCGTGACCAAGCCGGGCGGCCGCCTCACCGTCGCCGAGTTCTCCACCCCCGTCGTGCCGGTCGCGGCGACGGTCTACAAGGAGTACATCATGGCCGCGCTGCCGGCCATCGCCCGCGCCGTGTCGTCCAACCCGGACGCCTACGTCTACCTGGCCGAATCCATCCGCGCGTGGCCGGACCAGGAGGAGCTGGCGCGGATGATCAACCGCTCCGGCTGGGAGGACTGCGGCTGGCAGAACCTCACCTTCGGCATCGCCGCGATGCACTCGGCGGTGAAGCCGGGCTAGCCCCGCCGTCGCCCGCGTCGTCCGCGCCGCGCCCCGCCCGGGGTGCGGCGCTTCCGCGGTTTTCGGGGCCTTTCGCGGATTGCTCCGGATTGCCCCGGGTTGCCCCTTGCGCCGCCTGTTCGAACACGTGTACGATGAGGGCAATGGCAATCGACATCGGGGGATGAGGCCATGAGCGGGGAATTCGGCGGGGACGGCAACGGCGCGGACGACGGTGGCGGCCGCGGGGATGGCGGCGCACCGCCGGGCGGGGACCGTCGGAAAGCGCAATCCGCGGAGGACCGGCTGCCGCGCTTCCGCAACGAGCGGGCGGAGGATCCGCACTGCGCCGTCGCGATGGCGCGCAACCGGGCGGAGGCGGAGCTCGCGCGGCTGGCGCGGCCCGACCCGGACGCTGACGTCGAGCATCATCTGGCGCGCCTGTCGGTGCGCCTGGGCGTGCCGCGGGGCGCGGCGATGGGCTACGTCCTCGCCGGGGAGGCGCTCGGGCGGATGCCCGCGTTCGCGACATCGTGTGCTGAGCGTGGCCACGTCCCGCAGTGGCACCTGCGCGTCGTGGGGGAGTGCGTCGCGGCGGTGGCCGACGAGCACATGCCGCTGGTGGAGGAGGCGCTCCTCGAGTTCCTCCGCCCCGTGCGGGAGGGGCAGCCGCTGCCGGGGCCGCGGACGCTGCGGCGGCACCTGATGGACGTCATCGACGCCCTCGACCCGCTCGCCGCGCCGGCGGACGACGAGGACATGCCGCCGCGCGAGGAGCCGCGGCAGGAGTCGGTCGACTTCGACGAGCGCGCCGACGACGTCCACACCGTCGCCGCCGGCCTGCGCCCCGACCGGATGCTGGAGTTCCGGATGATCCTCGACGCCCTCTGCGCGGAGCTCGGTTGTTCCCGCGCGGAGGGGCTGATGGCGATGGCGCACCGCGTCGCCCGCGTCGACGTCACCCTGAACCTCCACCTCGCCGCCGACGACCCGGACGCCCGCGCGTGGCTGCCGGGCGTCGGCTGGCTGGGGCGGACGGCGACGGAGGAGTGGCTGGCGCGGGCGACGCACCTGCGGTTCTCCGCGGATTCGCGTGCCGACGGGTACCGCCCCACCGACTCCCAGCGAGCCCGCGTGGAGGGCGTCGACGGTACGTGCCGCTTCCCGGGCTGCGACGCCCCGGCGCACCGGTGCGACGTCGACCACGTGAAGCCCTACGACCACGACGACCCCGCGGCGGGCGGCCCGACCGACACCGGGAACCTGCACCTGCTGTGCCGGCGCCACCACAACCTCAAGACCGCCCGGCTGTGGGACGTCACCCGGCACCCGGGCGGGGAGGAGACGTGGACGAGCGTCGACGGGGAGAGCCTGACGACGTTCCCCTCGGGCGCGCTCGCCGGGCACGGCCGGGAGACGTTCGCCGACCACCTCGTCCGCCGCGCCGCCACCGTGCGGCTGCGCAACCTCCGCCGCCTCGGCGTCGCCGACGAGGACGAGCTCGCCCGCCGGCTGGCGGAACAGCAGGAGCAGGCGGAGCAGAAGGAGTCCGCCGAAGGAGCCGCGCAGCCCGCGCCCGGCATGACGGATGTCATCCCGGAGACGTGACGGATGCGGATGAGGAGGTGACAAAGCGCTCTACCGGCGCAAACGCCGCCCGGCGAGCATGGGGGCCATGAACGGAGCACACGGAGAAACCGACACCCCCATCATCGAGGTCCGGAACGTCACCCGGACCTACGGCACCGGTCGGGACCGCTTCACGGCGGTCGACGGCGTCGCGTTCCACGTCCGCCCGGGCGAGGTCTACGGCCTGCTCGGCACGAACGGCGCCGGCAAGACGTCGACGATGGACCTCATCGAGGGCCTCGCGACGCCGGACCGCGGCAGCGTGCGCGTCCTCGGCATGGACCCGGTGAAGGACCGCGCGGCCGTCCGCCGCCGCACCGGCACGATGCTGCAGTCCGGCGGGCTGCCGCAGGACCTCACCGTCCGGGAGACCGCGGCGATGTGGCGCGGCACCTGCTCGGCGCCCCGCGACCTCGGCGAGGTCCTCGAGTCCGTCGAGCTGCAGCACCGCCTCGACGTCCGCGTCGGCGCCCTGTCCGGCGGCGAGCAGCGGCGTCTCGACCTCGCCTGCGCGCTGATGGGCGACCCGGACGTCCTGTTCCTCGACGAGCCGACCACCGGCCTCGACCCGGAGTCCCGCGCCAACACCTGGCGGCTGCTCGGGGACCTGAAGGACCGCGGCACGTCGATGGTCCTCACGACGCACTACCTGGAGGAGGCCGAGCGCCTCGCCGACCGGATCGGCATCATGCACCGCGGCCGCATCCGGGCGGAGGGCACCGTCGCGGAGCTCACCTCCGCCGCGCCCGCCCACATCGGCTTCGCCGACCCCGGCGCCGCCGCGGAGCCGCCCGCCCTCCCCGGCGCGTCGGTGACGAGGGGAGCGGGCGGGGTGTCCGTCGCAACGCGCGACCTGCAGGGCGACGCGCTGCGCGTCCTGCGCTGGGCGGAGGCGGAGGGCCTGCGCCTGGAGCGCTTCGAGGCCCGCGCCGCGTCGCTCGAGACCGTCTTCCTGGCCATCGCCGGCCACACACCCGACGCCTGACCCCGCACCCCGCCCCGCACGACACGCCCCGACGACCCGAGGAGCCCCCGATGACCGCGACCACGACAAACGCCACGACCACCCGCAACTCCACGCCCCTGTCCCGCACCCGCGCGCTGGCGACCGCCGAGTTCCGCCAGCTGCTGCGCAACCGCACTCTGCTGTTCAACGCGACGGTGCCGATTCTGCTGCCGATGCTCGTCGTCGTCCTCGGCCGCGACCTGCCCGGCGGCGGCGCCGCGCTCGTCGGCCAGGCCTTCGAGTTCCTGCTGCTCCTGTCGCTGTGCTTCGTGCAGTTCTACACCGTGCTGTCGATGTCGGTGACCCGCCGCTGCGAGGGCGTCCTGCGCCGCCTGCGCACCGGCGAGTCCCGCGACGCGGAGATCCTGGCGGCCATCGCCGCGCCGGGCGCCGCCGCGACGCTCGTCTTCGGCGTCCTCATCTGCGTCGCCGGCGGGATCATCGCGGGCGCCGCGCCGGCGAACCCCGCGCTCCTCGCGGCCGCGCTCGTCGCCGGGGTCGTCGTCGCCGCGGGGCTGGGCTTCGCGACGGGCGCCGTGACGCGCAACGCCGAGTCCGCCCAGCTGACCGCCCTGCCCGTCCTGGTGCTGGCGTCGGCGTCGATGACGGCCGTCCGCGACGCGCTGCGGCAGGTGGCGCCGGACGTCGTCGTCCGCGTCCTCGACGCCAACCCGTTCGCGGTCGTCTACGACCTCGGCCACGCCGGCTGGACGGGTGGGGGCGACGCCCTCCGGCTGCTGGGCCTGGCCGCCGTGTGGGCCGCGGTGTGCGGCTGGTACGGCGTCCGCAACGTGAAGTGGGACCGCCGGTGACCCCGGACGATGGCACGATGGGGGCGATGACCGAGCACGCCCCCGCGGACGCCCCCGCCCCCGCCGGCGCCCTCGCGCGCCCGCGGGCGGCGTGGGCGCGTCTGGGGGATCCGGGGAAGGTCGCGCTGTACATGCGCGCGTCGACGCTCCTCCTCGTCCTCGCCTGCCCGGTGATGGCGCTGGTGTTCGCCGTGGGGACGGTGCCGCCGGGCGTGACCCCTCCGCTGGCGGCCGCGGTCGCCGCCGTCGTCATCGCGGTGCACGTCCCGGCGCTGGCGGTGGCGGAGCTGCACCCGTCGCTCAACGTCCGCCCGCGACGGCCCGTCGGCCGGGCGCGCCTCCTCGCGGAGGTCCTGCCGGCCGTGACGTGGGCGGCGGGGCTGGCACTCCGCCTGGCCGGCGGCCCCGACCCGGCCGTCGTGGTGTCCTGGGCCGGCCAGGTCCTGCTGCTGGGCGGGGCGATCGCGGCGTGCGCCGGCGCGCTGCCGTGGCGGCCCCGGCCGTGGCTGACGACGGCGGCGCTGTCGGCGGCGACGCTCGCGCTGACGGTCGGCGTCGCGGGGTTCGGCGGCGGCCTGCTGCCGTTCATCGTGGCCGCGTCGGTGCTGACGGCGGCGTGGTACGCGGACGTCGTCCGGCAGCTCGACGCGGCGCGGCGGACGGAGGCGGCGATGCGGGTGAACGAGGAGCGGCTCCGCTTCGCGCAGGAGCTGCACGACACGATGGGCCGGCACCTGGCGGCGATGTCGCTGAAGACGCAGCTGGCCATCGCCCTCGCCCAGCGCGGCGACGACCGGCTGATGGACGAGCTCCGCGCCTTGCAGGAGCTCACCCGCACGTCGGCGTCCGACATGCGGGAGGTCGTGGCGGGCTACCGCAGCGCGAACCTCGCGACGGAGCTCGAGGGCGCCCGGTCGCTCCTGCGCTCCGCCGGGGTGGATGCGCGCGTCGACGGCGGATCCCTCGACGTGCCGCCGCGGCACCGGGAGCTGGCGGCGTGGTTCGTCCGCGAGGCCGCGACGAACGTGCTGCGCCACTCCTCCGCGACGACGGTGCGGATCACGGCGGCGCCGGACCGGGTGGCCGTCGTCAACGACGGAGCGCCGGACGCGCCGGGCCCGGAGGGCGGCCTCGGGGCGCTGCGCACCCGCGCGGCGGCGGCCGGGGCGGAGCTGCGCGCGGAGGCGCGCGGCGGGACGTTCACCGCGGAGTTGCGGCTGCCGCGGGATGAGCAGGAGGGAAGTGCAGGAGATGCGTGACGACGTGACCCGCGTGGCGGTCGCCGACGACGAATCGCTCATCGCCGCGTCGCTGGCGACGCTGCTGGGCCTGGAGGACGACGTGGAGGTAGTCGCGACGTGCGGCTCCGGGGAGGAGCTGCTGGAGTGGCTGGACCGCGGCGGCGCCGACGTGTGCGTCGTGGACCTGCAGATGGGCGGCATCGACGGCGTCGAGACGGCCCGCCGCATCCGCCGCGCGCACCCGGGCACGGGGGTGTTGGTGGTGACCAGCCACGCGCGGCCGGCGCAGCTGAAGCGGGCGCTGGCGGCGGGCGTCGGGGGCTTCCTGCCGAAGACGGCGACGGCGGAGGAGTTCGCCGCCGCGGTCCGCGCGGTGCGCGCCGGGCGCCGGCACCTGGACCCGGATCTGGCGGCGGCGGCGATTTCGGCGGGGGAGTCGCCGCTGACGGAGCGCGAGGCGGAGGCGCTGGAGACCGCGGGCGCCGGCGGGTCGGTGGCCGACATCGCGGCGGCGGTGCACCTGGCGGAGGGCACGACGCGCAACTACCTGTCGTCGGCGATAGGCAAGGTCGGCGCCCGCAACCGGCACGAGGCGCACCGGAAGGCCGTGGAGCTGGGCTGGCTTTAGGGGCGCCGCCCTACTCCCACGGTCCCCGCGCGTCGGCGAGGGCGGAGACGCGGCCGGCGGCGCGCCACAGGCGGGCGACGGCGTCGCGGTCGGCGTCGACGACGAGGTTGCCCATCAGCCGCGCGGCCATGCCCATCACGGGCCGGCCCCACGGGGCGCCGAGCGTCAGCGGCCCGACGGCGGGCAGGAACCCGGGCAGCGTGAGCAGCCGGGCGAGGCGGCGGGCCAGGGAGAAGCCCTCGCCGAACTCCGCCCGCAGCAGCGCGGGCCACGCGCGCGCCAGCCCGTCGGGGGTGGTCCCCGCGACGTCCAGCAGGCCGACGGCGAGGCGGGCGGACTCCATGCCGTAGTCGATGCCCTCGCCGTTGAGGGGGTTGACCAGCGCGGCGGCGTCGCCGATGAGCGCCCAGTTGGCGCCGGCGACGCCGGAGACGGCGCCGCCCATGGGCAGGAGGGCGGAGGTGACGCGCTCCGGCTCGCCGAGGCCCCATTCGGCCCCGACCTGCGCGTGGTACGTCGCCAGGAGCTTCTTGACGTTCGCCCGCGTCGGGCGGGAGTCGGTCGCCAGGGCGCCGCAGCCGAGGTTGACGCGCTGGACGCCGTCGTCGCCGGCGCCGAGCGGGAAGATCCAGCCGTACCCGGGGTGGGCCTCGCCGGAGTCGTCGCGGAGCTCGAGGTGGGAGTGGATCCACTCCTCGGCGCGGCCGGCGGTGCAGTACGAGCGGGCGGCGACGCCGAAGACCTGGTCGCGGTGCCACCAGCGGCCGAGCTGCTTGCCGACGGGGGACCGCACCCCGTCGGCGACCAGCAGCCAGCGGACGCGGACGCGGTATTCGGCGCGGTCGGGGCCGCGCAGCACGACGGCGTCGACGCGGTTGAGGGAGCCGCGCTCGACGGAGGCGACGGCGTGGCCGTCGAGGACGGTCGCGCCGGCGTCGGCGGCCCGGCGCAGGACCATGGCGTCGAACTCCTCGCGCGCGACGGCGGCGCCGGTGGAGGGGAACGCGCCGCCGGGCCAGGGCGCCTCGACGGAGCCGCCGAAGCCGTGGAGGCGCAGGCCGCGGTTGCGGACGCGGGCGAGGACGGCGTCGTCGAGGCCGAGGCGGCGCAGCTCCGCGATGGCGCGCGGGGTGAGGCCGTCTCCGCAGGTCTTGTCCCTCGGGAAGGCCTTCGCGTCGGCGACGGCGACCGAGTATCCGGCCGCGGCGGCGTGGGCGGCGGCCGCGGCGCCGGCGGGCCCGCCGCCGGCGACGAGGACGTCGACGGACGGGGGGACGGCGGCGGGGGAGTCGGCGAACATTGCCCCAGGCTATCGGACGCCCGGCGCCGGGCCGCGGGGCGGGATGCGGTATGTTCGGCACGATCGAGCGTTCCCCGACCACGAGGCAGGACCCCACATGCGAACCAGCGGAACCACCGCACCGGACGCGCAGCGCACCGGCGGGCGCGGCATCACCAGCGTCGGGCTGGGGGATCCGGAGCTGGAGGCCCGCGTCACGGAGCGCATGCGCGAGTGCGAGGACCTGCTGACGGCGGAGCTGTCGGTGGGGGAGGACTTCCTCATCGAGCAGATCAACCACCTGAAGCTCGCCGGCGGGAAGCGCTTCCGCCCGATGTTCACGTTCCTCGCCTCCGAGTTCGGCGAGGACCCGGGCGCCCGCAACGTCACCGTCACGGCGACGGTGCTGGAGCTGGTGCACCTGGCGACGCTGTACCACGACGACGTGATGGACGAGGCGGAGCTGCGCCGCGGCGCCCCGTCGGCGAACGCGCGGTGGGACAACTCGGTGGCGATCCTGTCGGGCGACTTCCTCTTCGCCGTCGCGTCGCGCCTGCTGGCGGACCTGGGCTCGGAGACGGTGGCGCATTTCGCGCGGACGTTCCAGGGCCTGGTGACGGGCCAGCTGCGCGAGTCGCTGGGCTGCCCGCCCGGCTGCGACGAGGTCGAGCACTACATGAACGTCATCCGCGAGAAGACGGGCGTGCTCATCGCCGCGGCCGGCCGCCTGGGCGCGCTGCACGCTGGCGCGGACGAGAAGACCATCCGGGCGCTGGAGCGCTACGGCGACCGCGTGGGCCTGGTGTTCCAGATCGTCGACGACATCATCGACATCCGCTCGGAGTCCGCGGAGTCGGGCAAGACGCCGGGCACGGATCTGCGCGAGGGCGTCTTCACGCTGCCGGTGCTCTACGCGCTGCGCGAGGAGGGCCCGGTGGGCGACCGCCTGCGCGAGATCCTCGTCGGCCCCGTCACGGACGACGCGCTGGTGGAGGAGGCCCTCGAGCTGCTCGGCCGCTCCGGCGGCGCGGCCCGCGCGCTGGAGGACGTGCGCCGGCTGGTCGCGGAGGCCGACGAGGCGATCGCGGATCTGCCGGACATCCCGGCCCGCGCCGCCCTGGCGCAGCTGGCGGAGTACACCGTCCGCCGCGTGGGCTGACCTGGCGATTTGCCTTCCGCGCCATCGCCTGGTGTAGCATGAGCGGCGCACCGCAGGGTGCACGCCAGATTGCCCGAGCGGCCAAAGGGAGCGGATTGTAAATCCGTCGGCATTGCCTACGTTGGTTCGAATCCATCATCTGGCACAACGGGAGACGCGCCCCGGAACGAGATGTTCCGGGGCGCGTTTCGCGTGTGCGCCGGGTTGTGCGGGGCAGTGCGTGACGACGGCTCCCGCGCCGCGGCGGAAACCGTCGAAAAGCACTCTTCACCTGGGGATTTGTGTAGTGCGGCACATGCGGGTTAACCTTCTGGAGGCTTCGCACGGAGGACCGGTCCACACGGGCCGGGACGACGGAAGAGGCCGTGCCCCCTTAGCTCAGTCGGCAGAGCGTTTCCATGGTAAGGAAAAGGTCGACAGTTCGATTCTGTCAGGGGGCTCTGTTGCTGTCGCGCCCCGGCGCGGCACGCGACATGGCGATGTAGCTCAGATGGTGAGAGCGCACGACTCATAATCGTGAGGTCGGGGGTTCGATCCCCCCCATCGCTACCGGTGGCCCCGCCACCGCCTGCCCGGCTCGCATGCTAGGGTCGGGGATCGTCCGCCCCACGAGAGCGGCGGACGAAGGGGCGTAGCTCAATTGGCAGAGCAGCGGTCTCCAAAACCGCAGGTTGCAGGTTCAAGTCCTGTCGCCCCTGCACCATCCCCACGAAGCAGAGCCCGCGAGGAGAGAAGTGGCAGAGCACGACACCACCCGCACCGCCGACGTCGCGCGCCCCACCGGCAAGCGCCAGGCGCAGGGAGTCTCCGCCCCCCGCGACAGCCGCCCCGCCCGCCGCAACGACGACGTCGAGGGCCGCGGCACCCGCAACCCGCTGACCTTCATCAAGCAGGTCATCGCCGAGCTGCGCAAGGTCATCTGGCCGACGGGCAAGCAGATGGTCGTCTACACCATCGTCGTGCTGCTGTTCCTCATCTTCACGGTCGCCCTCGTGTGGGGCGTGGACTGGCTCGCCGGCGCCGGCGTGTCCGCCATCTACGACTAGCCCGGCCGATCGGCTATACTCGGCCGCAGCGAAAACCATCCCGCCTCCGACGCACGGAAGGCGGGATTCTTCTTGCAGGAAGGAACCAGCCATGAGCGACGGCAACCCCATGTTCTCCGACGCGGCCGACGAGGACCGCGGCTCCCTCGGCGAGGCCCTCATCGAGGCCGCCGCCGGCGAGGGCGCGCAGGACGCCCCGGAGGAGCAGCCGCAGGAGGCGCAGGCCCCGGAGGCCGCCGAGCAGCCCGAGGCCCCCGCCGACGCGGACGCCGAGGCCGACGCGGAGAAGGAGTACCGCCGCCGCCTCCGCGAGTTCCAGCGCGAACTGAAGAAGCGCCCGGGCGACTGGTACATCATCCAGTGCTACTCGGGCTACGAGAACAAGGTGAAGACCAACCTCGAGATGCGCGCCCAGACCCTGGGCGTCGAGGAGCAGATCCACGAGGTCGTCGTCCCGATCGAGGAGGTCCTCGAGCGCAAGGACGGCAAGAAGAAGATCGTCAAGCGCAAGCTGCTGCCGGGCTACGTGCTCGTCCGCATGAGCCTCGACGACCCGTCGTGGTCCGTCGTCCGCGACACCCCGGGCGTCACCTCCTTCGTCGGCTCCGAGGGCCACCCGACCCAGGTGAAGATCCGCGAGGTCGCGAAGTTCCTCATGCCGAAGGAGTCCCCGAAGACCGCCGAGGGCGACGCCGCCGGCGCCGACGTCTCCGAGGTCGGCGTGGCGCAGCCGCCGAAGGCCGAGGAGGAGCGCACCGCCATCGACTACGAGGTCGGCGAGTCCGTCACCATCCTGTCCGGCCCGTTCGCCTCGGTCGCGGCGACGATCTCCGAGATCGACCACGCCACCGGCCGCATCAAGGCGCTCGTGTCCATCTTCGGCCGCGAGACCCCGGTCGAGCTGGGCGCCGACGAGATCGAGAAGCTGGTCTAGCCCCCGATTCCCCCGCGGCGGCGTTTTGGAGCGCCGCCGCGGGGCCCGTATACTGGCCCATCGCGCGTGTTCCGCGCGCGAGAAGACCCACCATCCCCGGTGGCCCCACGAACCCGCGAGGCGGGCTCACGGGGCATCCGGCACGGGCGGGGGACCGGCGCCACCGGCCCCGTCCCGGTACCAAGGAGGAAGAACATGGCCCCCAAGAAGAAGCTCTCGGCCATCATCAAGCTGCAGATCCAGGCCGGCCAGGCCAACCCCGCCCCGCCGGTCGGCCCGGCCCTCGGCGCCCACGGCGTCAACATCATGGAGTTCTGCAAGGCCTACAACGCGGCCACCGAGAACCAGCGCGGCAACGTCATCCCGGTGGAGATCAGCGTCTACGAGGACCGCTCCTTCACCTTCAAGCTGAAGACCCCGCCGGCCGCGAAGCTGCTGCTGAAGGCCGCCGGCCTGCAGAAGGGCTCCGGCGTGCCGCACACCGACAAGGTCGGCACCGTCACGATGGACCAGTGCCGCGAGATCGCCGAGCAGAAGAAGCCGGACCTCAACGCCAACGACATCGAGGCCGGCGCGCGCATCATCGCCGGCACCGCCCGCTCCATGGGCATCGTCGTCGAGGGCCAGTAGGCCCCGCGCTTCACCCCCCTTTCCCCGTGGCAGGGCCCGCTCTGGCCCGCACCACCACACCTCCACCGACACGGATTGGAAGACTGACATGAGCAAGAAGTCCAAGGCCTACCGCGCCGCCGCCGAGAAGATCGACGCCGGCCGCATCTACTCCCCGCTGGAGGCCGTCGCCCTGGCGAAGGAGACCTCCTCCAAGAACACGGATTCCTCCATCGACGTGGCGATCCGCCTGGGCGTCGACCCGCGCAAGGCCGATCAGCTGGTCCGCGGCACCGTCTCCCTGCCGAACGGCACGGGCAAGTCCGTCCGCGTCGTCGTCTTCGCCGCCGGCGAGAACGCGACGAAGGCCGAGGAGGCCGGCGCCGACATGGTCGGCACCGACGAGCTGATCGAGAAGATCACCGGCGGGTGGACCGACTTCGACGCCGCGATCGCGACCCCGGACCAGATGGCCAAGGTCGGCCGCGTCGCCCGCGTCCTCGGCCCGCGCGGCCTGATGCCGAACCCGAAGTCCGGCACCGTCACCACCGACGTCGCGAAGGCCGTCCAGGACATCAAGGGCGGCAAGATCTCCTTCCGCGTCGACAAGGCCTCCAACCTGCACGCCCTCATCGGCAAGGCGTCCTTCTCCGAGAAGGCGCTGGCCGAGAACTACGGCGCGCTGATCGACGAGCTGCTGCGCATCAAGCCGTCGGCGGCCAAGGGCAAGTACCTGAAGAAGATCACCGTCTCCGCGACGAACGGCCCGGGCATCCCGGTCGACACCACCGTCGTGAAGGACTTTGCCGGCGAGGCCGAGGCCTAAGAACCTCCCTCCCCGCACGCGCGGCCCCGCACCCCACCGGGTGCGGGGCCGTCGCCGATCCCGGGGGATGAGGGTTTTCTCATGCGGGCGTCACGGCCCCTTCATCGGGGCGGCCGAGGATGGGGTCATGACCACCTCGCACCGCCGGGCCGCCGTCGTCGGCTCCGGCCCCAACGGACTGACGGCCGCGGCGGTCCTCGCGCGCGCCGGCTGGGACGTCGACGTCCACGAGCGGCTCGGGGGCATCGGCGGGGCGTGCGCCACCGCCTCCGATGTGCTTGACGACGGGGCCCTCGTCGATCTGGGCGCCGCCGGGCATCCCTTCGGCGCCGCGAGCCCCGTCTTCCGGGAGCTCGGCCTGGAGGACCACGGGCTCCGCTGGCGCCATTCCGCCCACGCGATGGCGCACCCGCTGCCGGGCCGGCCGTCGGCCTGCTGTCGCGGGACCTCGACGAGACGGCGGAGCGCCTCGGCGCCGACGCCCGGGCCTGGCGCCTGCTGCACCGCGACGCGGTCGCCCACGTCGACGAGCATCTGGCGAACGTCCTCGGCCCGCTGCGCCTGGCGTCCTTCGGGGCGCTCGCGGCCTGGCGCGCCGCGGCGCTCACCCGCGCCGCGTTCCGGGGCGAGGCGGCGCGGGCCCTGGTCACCGGCTCCGCGCTGCACGCCATAGTCCCTCCGCGGCGCCCCGCCACGGCCGCCTTCGGCCTCCTCTTCGGCGCCCTCGGCATGACGCGCGGCTGGCCCGTCGCGCAGGGCGGATCGGGGGCGATCACCGCCGCGCTGGCCTCCGTCGTCACGCGAAACGGCGGCCGCATCCACCTGAACTCCGAGATCCGCGACATCCGCGACCTGCGCGCCGACGCCGTCGTGTTGAACCTCGCCCCGGGCGCCGCGGCGCGCATCGGCGGCGCGGACCTGCCGGAGCGGCTGGCCCGCGGGCTGCGGCGGTGGCGCCACGGCCCCGGCGTCCACAAGGTCGACTACTTCCTCGACGGCCCCGTGCCCTGGTCCGACCCCGCCACCGCGGACGCCACGACCATGCACGTCGGCGGCACCGCGGCCGAGATGGCGGCGGCGGAGGACGCCGTCGCCGCCGGCCGCATGCCGGACCGGCCCTTCGTCATGGTGTGCCAGCAGGACGCCGCCGACCCGTCGCGCACCCCGGAGGGACGCCGCGTGCTGTGGACCTACGCCCACGTCCCCGCCTGTGCCGCGAGGGCCGCGCCGGCGACGTCGCCCGCATCTACGCCGACGCCGTCGACCGCGACCCGCGGCCGGGGGAGGAGGGCATCGCCGAGATCCTCGTCGTCCGCGCCCGCCACCCCTTCGACCGGTGGTTCCGCGGCGACCGGCGGCCGAAGCGCGAGAAGGTGCTGGCGCGGGCCAAGGTCGAGCGGGGGGGGGGGAGAGACGCGATGACCGGCCTGCTGCACCGCGCCGTCGACGTCCTGCGCCCCGTCGCGCCGGCGGCCAATCCCGCCATCTACCGCCTCGCGACGGCCGGCTGGTCCGCCTGGAACCAGCACCGCCGCCGCGGCATGTTCCGCCGCATCCACGCCCAGGCCCCGTCCCTCTTCGGTGCGGGTCCTGCGGAAGCCGCTGCCGCCGGCCGTCGCGGACGCCATCTTCGAGGCCGCGCAGGTCGCCAACGCCCTCCACCTCGCCGGGGTCGTCCACCGCGTCACCGGGCCCGCCAACGCCGCGCTGCAGACGTGGACGCTCGCGTACCGCAATTCGTGGTCGATGATCCCCCACAACGACAACATGGCCCTGATGCACCAGGTGGCGCTGGGGATCGCGCCATCGGCCGACGCCCTGTCCGTCGACGCGTGGCTGCGCGACCGCACCCTGCTGCCGGACCGGGCGGGCCGCGCCTACGGCGGCGCCGCGACGCTCATGACCATCGGCACCGCCGCGGTCTACCTCATATCCGGCGTCGCGAAGGTCCGCAGCCCCCTGGGCTGGCGCTGGGCCGGCGGCCGCGTCCTGCGGGAGCAGATCGCGGCCGACGCCGTGCGCAAGGAGGTCTTCGGGTCCCGCGCCCCGGAGGCCGCCGGCCGCCTGTGCCGCGCCTCCGCGCCCTTCGGCGTCCTGTCCGCCGGCGTCCTGGCCATCGAGCTCGGTGCGCCGATCGCCCTGCTGGGGCGGCGCCCCGGCATCGCCGTGGCCGCGGCGGCGTGGGCGATGCACCACGGCATCCGCCGGATCATGGGCATCCGCTTCCCGTACAACCTCTCCGGCATCCCGTACCTGCCGATGATCCTGCGGTGATCCCGCGGCGATCCTGCGGTCATCCCCGCGCGTTTTCCGCGAGGGAACGCCCATCTCCGCAGGATTCTCCGCCGGTGAACAGCATAAATGCAGGATGAAGGATTCCTCACGGACGTTTCACGGCCCCTTCACGGTCGCCGGGTTCCATGAAACGCAGACGGGGATCCCCACCGGGATCCCGCACCGCGGACCCGCGAGGCCCGCGCCCGCAGACGAGAAAGGCGCAGACGACATGAGCGCACCGACCACCACCGCCGACGCCCCCGCCGTGACCCGCACCCTCCTCCCCGAGCGCATCGAGGGCTCCTACACCACCCGCTTCGTCCACGCCGCCGTCGAGGCCGACCGCGACCGGTTCCGCCTCGTCTCCGGCGCGGGCGTCGAGCCGAAGGCCGGCGACGTCGTCGTCGCCCGCGTCACCCGCATCGGCAACCACCGCCGCATCGAGACGCCCGTCTCCCGCAAGGCCATCCTCTTCCAGGACGCCGTCGTCATGCTGGCCTACGGCAACCGCTACGCCGCCGACCAGTTCCTCGCCCACGTCCCGGCCGACCTGTCGCCCTGCCACCTCGTCGCCGCCGGCGGCATCGCCGGCGTCGTCACCGAGTCCCACTCCCGCACGTCCACGCCGACCGCGATCGAGCCGCTGGGCCTGCTCGCCGACGAGGCCGGCGTCGTCACGCTCGACCGCTTCGCGCCCCTGTCCGTCGACCGCGGACCCGCGCGCACCGCGCGCCCCGAGGTCATCGGCGTGCTCGGCACCTCCATGAACTCCGGCAAGTCCACCGCCATGGCGCACCTCATCCACGGGCTCACCCGCTCCGGCCGCCGCGTCGCCGCCGGCAAGATCACCGGCACCGGCGCCGGCAACGACCCGATGATCTACAACGACGCCGGCGCCGCCCGCGTCATCGACTTCACCGACTTCGGCCACGGCACCACCTTCCGCATGCCGATGTCCGGCGTCCGGGCCCTCACCGTCGCCATGGTCGACGAGCTCGCCGACGGCGGCGCCGACGTCATCGTCGTCGAGATCGCCGACGGCGTGTACCAGGACGAGACGTCGCAGCTGCTCCGCGACGACGCCTTCCACGGCGCCGTCGACCACGTCGTCTTCGCCGCCGTCGACGCCCTCGGCGCCCGCGCCGGCGTCGCCGCCCTGGAGGAGGCGGGCGTCCCCGTCTCCGCCGTCACCGGCGTCCTCACCTCCTCCCCGCTCGCGACCGCGGAGGCCGGCGCCGTGCTGTCCGGCTACGGCGTCCCCGTCGTCGGCACGCACGACCTCTCCGACCCCGCCGCGGCGACCGCCCTGCTGCGCCGATGAGCGCGGCCGGGGAGCGCATGCCCCCGGTGTGGCGCGGCCGCCGCCGGGGCCTCATGGCCGCGCTCGTCGGCCTCGGCGTCGCCCAGGCCGCCCTCGGCCTGCTCATGGCCTTCGCCGTCGACGTGCTGCTGGACGACGCCGGGGCCCGCCGCGGCGCCTGGACCGCGGCGCTCGCGGCCTCCGCGGTCGTCATCGGCCTGGCCCGCTGGGCCGAGCGCGTCGTCGCCGAGGACCTCGGCCAGGACTACGTCCGCGAGCAGCGCCGGCGCCTCGTCGCCTCCGCCGTCGGCGGGCGCGCCGCCCGATCGTCGCTCGGCACCATCCTCACCCGCGCGTCCAACGACATGTCCGCGGTCCGCAACTGGATCGCCAACGGCATCGTCCCGCTGCTCACCGCCCTGCCGCTCATCGGCGTCGTCCTCGTCGTCCTCGGCGCCGTCGACCCCGACGTCGGCTTCGGCGTCGCCGCGCCGCTGGCCCTGTGCGCCGCCGCCATGCCCTTCCTCGCCGGCATGGCCCACGACCGCGCCCGCCGCCTGCGCCGCCGCCGCGGCCGCATGTCCGCCCGCATCGCCGACACCGTCCGCGCGGAGGAGTCCGTCCGCGCCGCCGGCGCCGTCCGCCGCGAGCTGAAGGCCGTCGACCGCGACTCCGGCCGCGTCGTCGCCGCCGCCGTCGGCCGCGCCCGCGTCACCGGCCTCATCCGCGCCTCCACGACCACCGCCGCGTCCCTGGCGACGGTCGCCGTCGTGCTCCTCGCCGTCGCCGGCCGCGTCGACCCCGCCGGCGTCGCCTCCACCATGACCCTGCTCGGCGTCATGGCCACCCCGATGGCCGACCTCGGCCGCGTCGTCGAGTACCGGCAGAACTTCCGCGCCGCCTCCCGCATCCTCGCGCCCATGCTCGCCGAGGCCGACGGCTTCCGCGACCTCGAGGACCTCCGCGAGCGCTGGTACCGCGAGGCGGGGGAGGACGGCGGCCGCGACGGCGGCGGGGAGGTCCGCGTCGAGGGCCTCGTCGTCGCCGGCCGCCTCGTGCCCCCGCTGTGGGCCTCGCCCGGCGAGCGCGTCGTCCTGCGCACCGCCGACCCCGGGCGCGTCCGGGAGGTCCTGCGCCAGCTGCTCGGCGGCCTCATCCCGGCCGGCGTCGACGGCGCCGGCCACGACCCCTACGTCCTCGTCGACGGCGTCGACCTGCTGCGCGCCCCGGGCCGCCGGCGCCGCGAGCTCGTGGGGCTCGCCTCCGGCCGGCTGCCGATCGAACGCGGCTCCGTCTCCCGCCTCGCCTCCTACCGCGTGCCCGGGGCGGGGGAGGAGCGCATCCGCGGGGAGCTGGAGCGCGTCGGCCTCGGCCCCGTCGTCGACGCCGATCCGAAGGGCGACCGCCGCCGCCTGAAGAACGGCGGCCGCCCGTGGTCCGTCTCCGACGTCACCCGGCTGAAAATCGCCCGCGCCGCCTTCTACGACCCGCCGCTGCTCGTCCTCGAGGACGTCGCCGCCTCCCTCGACGACGACGGCCGCGCCATGCTCGCGGAGCTCGTCGCCGACTACCCCGGCGTCGTCCTGCTCCACGGCGCGGGCGCGGACGACGTGCCCGGCGCCCGCGACTGGGACCTCGACGGGCCGCTCGTCGCCGACCCGGGCGAACGCCGGGAGGGTGCGGACGACGCCGCCGGCGAGGACGAGGACGACGGCTGACGGCGGCTGAGGCGCCGGCCGGGACGCGGGCGGGAAACGCGATTTGGCCCGCGCACTCCGATGGGCTAACGTATCCCGCGAAGTTTGACCGGCCGCCGCGCGCGGCCGGAGTCAGGTTTCACCGAAGACCGTCGGTCATCCCCCAGCGCGGGGATCGAAGGTTCCCGGCCGCCGCCGGGACGGCCCACGCAGGAGACACCGACGCCACGACCTCACTCTCCGTGAGGTGGTTGCCCCGTGCTCCCTGCACGGGGTCCTTTTCGTTTCGGCGAAGGGTCCCCGGGCGGACAAGGCAAGAGAAGCATCAGGAAGGAGGCGAGAGTACAGCCATGGCAGTCAACGCCGAGAAGCAGGCCGCCGTCGCGGCCCTGAAGAAGGAATTCGACGAGTCCAACGCCACCGTGCTCACCGAGTACCGCGGCATGTCCGTCGCGGAGATCACCGAGCTCCGACGGGCGCTGGGCGCCGACGTCAAGTACTCCGTCGCCAAGAACACCATGATCAAGCTCGCCGCTGCCGAGGCGGGCGTCGAGGGTCTGGATGCTCACCTGGAGGGCCCCACCGCCATCGCCTTCATCAAGGGCGAGGCCGTGGACGCCGCCAAGGCGATCAAGAAGTTCGCCGGTGACAACAAGAAGCTCGTGATCAAGGGCGGCCACGTGGACGGTGCGGCGATCGACGCCGCGCAGTTCGAGGCCCTCGCGGACATGGACAACCGCGAGACCACGCTGGCGAAGCTGGCCGGTGCCTTCAATGGCGTTCTGGCGAACGTCGCCGGCCTGCTCGACGCTCCGACCTCCTCGGTCGCCCGCCTCGCGGCGGCGCTCGAGGAGAAGAAGCAGTAGCAGGACCGGGACCCGCACCCCGCACACATCTTTTCCCCGCGGCGGCAGTCGTCGCGGGACCATGACCCACAGGAGAGAACAATGGCGAAGTACACCACCGAGGAGCTGCTCGAGGCGTTCAAGGAGATGACGCTGGTCGAGCTCACCGAGTTCAAGAAGGCCTTCGAGGACGAGTTCGACGTCACCGCCGCCGCCCCGGTCGCGGTCGCCGCGGCCGGCGCCGCCGGCGGCGAGGCCGCCGCCGCCGAGGAGAAGGACGAGTTCGACGTCGTGCTCGAGGACGCCGGCGCCAAGAAGATCGGCGTCATCAAGGCCGTCCGCGAGATCGTCTCCGGCCTGGGCCTGAAGGAGGCCAAGGAGCTCGTCGAGTCCGCTCCGAAGGCCATCCTCGAGGGCGCGTCCAAGGACGACGCCGAGGCCGCCAAGACCAAGCTGGAGGAGGCCGGCGCCTCCGTCTCCCTCAAGTAAGGGACACCAGCGCTTCAGCGACGCCCCGCCCGGCATGCACCGCATGCCCGGCGGGGCGCCGTCGATCCCGGCGGGGGTAGCCTGGGATCATGCTGCCCCGTTCCCGCGTCGCCGCGATCCTGCTCACCGGCCTCGGCACCATGCTGCTGGCCGCCGGCCTCCTGCTGCCCCGGTGGATCCCGTCGCAGCCGGCCGTGCCGTCCGATCTACCGGACACCACGCTGGCGATGGTCGACGACGACGGCGTCTCGTCGCGCATCCTGCCCGACGGCACGCGCGAGGAGGTGCGGGCGCCGCTGCGCCGCCAGTTCCACGCGGAGTTCATCCCGCCGGCCGACGACGAGATCCAGTCGATGCGCGTCGGCTCCTCCCTCACCCGCGGCGAGGACCGCGAGCTCGTGTCCGCGCTGGTGTGGACGTTCACGATCGACCGCGTGACCGGCCTGCCGACGGGGCCCGCGAAGCTGTCGACCCAGCCGATGGACGTCGACCGGGAGGTCGAGATGGGCGGCAGCTGGGTGAAGTTCCCCGCCGGCGCGGAGGAGCGGACCTACCCCGTCTTCGACGAGCGCATGCGCGGCACCGTCGACGCCGCCTTCGTCGGCGAGGAGGATCGCGACGGCCTGCGGGTCCTGCACTACCGCCAGGAGATCCCGGAAACGAACCTCGCGGAGCGCTACCGCGCCCTCGACTCGACCTACGACGTCGACGGCAGGCGCGGCTACCTGCACTACGCGGGCACGCGCGACTGGTGGGTGGAGCCGGGCTCCGGCCTCGTCGTCGACCTGGCCGAGGACACCGAGACGTGGTGGCAGACGAACGAGGGGGAGCGGCTGGCCGTCCAGGAGTCGTTCTCCGGCGAAATGCCCCGCGAGGCGACCGAGGCGCAGATGGCCCAGGCGGCCGACGTCGCCGACACGCCCGCCACGCGGCCCTGGGGCATCGCCCTGGCGGTCATCGGTGCTATCGTGGCCGTGGCCGGCGCGGCGGGGGCGCTGCGGCCCGGTCGCCGGGGGGACGGCGACGAGGGCTGACCGGCCCTTCCACGCGATCCCGCGGGTGGACACCACGGCGCAACTGCTATATCATGAGCTGTTGCGCTGGAATTAATCATGCCGTAGTGTATCCGGATTCGCGCCACGGGGGGACGCCCCGCGGACCGTCGATCCCGGTTGACCTGCGATCATGCGCATGTTCCGGCAGACCCAACGCTTAAACCAAGCGGAGGGGAGGCCCACCCGCCCGACGGGCCGCCCCGCCGCGTGAGGTGCCTGGAAGGACGCATCTTGGCAGTCTCCCGCCAGACCAAGGCCGTGGCCGACATCCCCGGAGCTTCGAAGAGGTACTCGTTCGCGAAGATCGGCGAGCCCATCGCGGTCCCCGGACTCCTCGACCTGCAGCGCGAGTCCTTCGCGTGGCTCGTCGGCACGCCCGAGTGGCGCGCCCGCCGCGCCGAGGAGCTCGGCGACGACGCGGTGGTGACCAGCGGCCTCGAGGACATCCTCGAGGAGCTGTCCCCCATCGAGGACTACTCCCAGAAGATGTCCCTGACGCTGTCCGACCCGTGGTTCGACTCCGTGAAGAACTCGGTCGACGAGTGCAAGGACAAGGACATCAACTACTCGGCGCCGCTGTACGTCACCGCCGAGTTCGTCAACCGGGAGACCGGCGAGATCAAGTCCCAGACCGTCTTCATCGGCGATTTCCCGATGATGACGGACAAGGGCACGTTCATCGTCAACGGCACCGAGCGCGTCGTCGTCTCCCAGCTCGTCCGCTCCCCGGGCGTCTACTTCGACGAGACGATCGACAAGTCCACCGAGCGCCCCCTGCACTCGGTGAAGATCATCCCGTCGCGCGGCGCCTGGCTCGAGTTCGACGTCGACAAGCGGGACACCGTCGGCGTCCGCATCGACCGCAAGCGCCGCCAGCCGGTCACCGTGCTGCTGAAGGCGCTCGGCTGGACCACCGAGGAGATCAAGGAGCGCTTCGGCTTCTCCGAGATCATGATGTCGACGCTGGAGAACGACGGCATCGCCAACACCGACGAGGCGCTGCTGGAGATCTACCGCAAGCAGCGCCCGGGCGAGCCGCCGACGCGCGAGTCCGCGCAGGCCCTCCTGGAGAACAACTTCTTCAAGCCGAAGCGCTACGACCTGGCGAAGGTCGGCCGCTACAAGGTCAACCGCAAGCTGGGCCTCGGCTCCTCCCTCGCGGGCGTCGGCGAGATGACGCTGACCGAGGAGGACATCGCCACCACGATCGAGTACCTGGTGCGCCTCCACGCCGGCGACAAGACGATGACGTCGCCGGACGGCCGCGAGGTCCCGGTCGAGATCGACGACATCGACCACTTCGGCAACCGCCGCCTCCGCACCGTCGGCGAGCTCATCCAGAACCAGGTCCGCGTCGGCCTGTCCCGCATGGAGCGCGTCGTCCG
This sequence comes from Corynebacterium sp. 335C, assembly GCF_053525695.1. Classification (NCBI taxonomy): domain Bacteria; kingdom Bacillati; phylum Actinomycetota; class Actinomycetes; order Mycobacteriales; family Corynebacteriaceae; genus Corynebacterium; species Corynebacterium sp. 335C. The sequence continues at coordinate 1,246,499 of NZ_JASTTB010000001.1, read as the reverse complement.
CGAGCGCATGACCACCCAGGACGTCGAGTCGATCCAGCCGACCACGCTGATCAACGTCCGCCCGGTCTCCGCGGCGATCCGCGAGTTCTTCGGCACCTCGCAGCTGTCCCAGTTCATGGACCAGAACAACTCCCTGTCGGGCCTGACCCACAAGCGCCGCCTGTCCGCGCTTGGCCCGGGCGGCCTGTCGCGCGAGCGCGCCGGCCTTGAGGTCCGCGACGTCCATCCGTCGCACTACGGCCGCATGTGCCCGATCGAGACGCCGGAGGGCCCGAACATCGGCCTGATCGGCTCCCTGTCGGTCTACGCCCGCGTGAACCCGTTCGGCTTCATCGAGACCCCGTACCGCCGCGTCGTCGACGGCCAGGTCACCGACGAGGTCGACTACCTCACCGCGGACGAGGAGGACCGCTACGTCGTCGCGCAGGCGAACTCGCCGGTCGACGCCGACGGCCGCTTCGTCCACGACACCATGTCCGTGCGCATCAAGGGCGGCGACGTCGAGGTCGTCAACGCCTCCGAGGTCGACTACATGGACGTCTCCCCGCGCCAGATGGTGTCGGTGGCGACGGCCATGATCCCGTTCCTCGAGCACGACGACGCCAACCGCGCCCTGATGGGCGCGAACATGCAGCGCCAGGCCGTGCCGCTGCTGCGCTCCGAGGCCCCGTTCGTGGGCACCGGCATGGAGCAGCGCGCCGCCTACGACGCCGGCGACCTCATCATCGCGCCGTGCGACGCGGCGGTGGAGTCCGTGTCCGCCGACTTCATCACCCTGATGGACGACGACGGGCAGCGCCACACCTTCCTGCTGCGCAAGTTCGAGCGCACCAACCACGGCACCTGCTACAACCAGAAGCCGCTGGTCAACGTCGGCGATCGCGTCTCCGAGGGCCAGGTCCTGGCCGACGGCCCGGGCACCGACAACGGCGAGATGGCGCTCGGCCGCAACCTGCTGGTCGCCTTCATGCCGTGGGAGGGCCACAACTACGAGGACGCCATCATCCTCAACCAGCGGATGGTGGAGGAGGACATCCTCACCTCGATCCACATCGAGGAGCACGAGATCGACGCCCGCGACACGAAGCTGGGCCCGGAGGAGATCACCCGGGACATCCCGAACGTGGGCGACGACATTAAGAAGGACCTCGACGAGCGCGGCATCGTCCGCATCGGCGCCGACGTCCGCGACGGCGACATCCTCGTCGGCAAGGTCACGCCGAAGGGCGAGACGGAGCTGACCCCGGAGGAGCGCCTGCTGCGCGCCATCTTCGGCGAGAAGGCCCGCGAGGTGCGCGACACCTCCATGCGCGTCCCGCACGGCGAGTCCGGCAAGGTCATCGGCGTCCGCGTGTTCTCGCGCGACGACGAGGACGATCTGGCGCCGGGCGTCAACGAGATGATCCGCGTCTACGTCGCCCAGAAGCGCAAGATCCAGGACGGCGACAAGATGGCCGGCCGCCACGGCAACAAGGGCGTCATCGGCAAGATCCTCCCGCAGGAGGACATGCCGTTCCTGCCGGACGGCACCCCGGTCGACATCATCCTGAACACGCACGGCGTGCCCCGCCGAATGAACATCGGCCAGGTCCTCGAGGTGCACCTCGGCTGGCTGGCGAAGGCCGGCTGGGCCGTCGAGGGCGACCCGGAGTGGGCGTCCCGCCTGCCGGAGGAGCTCCGCGACGTGCCGTCCGACTCCCTCGTCGCCACCCCGGTGTTCGACGGCGCGGAGAACGACGAGCTCGCCGGCCTGCTGGCCTCGGCCCGCCCGAACCGCGACGGCGAGGTGCTGGTCAACGCCGACGGCAAGGCCACGCTGTTCGACGGCCGTTCAGGCGAGAAGTTCCCGTTCCCGGTGTCCGTGGGCTACATGTACATGCTCAAGCTCCACCACCTGGTGGACGAGAAGATCCACGCCCGCTCCACCGGCCCGTACTCGATGATCACGCAGCAGCCGCTGGGCGGCAAGGCCCAGTTCGGCGGCCAGCGCTTCGGCGAGATGGAGGTGTGGGCCATGCAGGCGTACGGCGCGGCCTACACCCTGCAGGAGCTGCTGACCATCAAGTCCGACGACGTCGTCGGCCGCGTGAAGGTCTACGAGGCGATCGTCAAGGGCGACAACATCCCGGACCCGGGCATCCCGGAGTCGTTCAAGGTGCTCCTCAAGGAGCTCCAGTCGCTGTGCCTGAACGTCGAGGTGCTCTCCGCCGACGGCGTCCCCGTGGACCTCGGGTCCTCGGACGACGACGAGCTGGATCACGCCACGGCCTCCCTGGGCATCAACCTGTCCCGCGACGAGCGCGCCGACGCCGATTCGGCCTAGCGCGCCCACCGCGGCGACCACGCCACACGCAACACAGAGAACACGCGAACAAGCACGGAAGACCCCCGGAGCCGGCGACGGCCCGCCCCGGGGGGAAAGGGAATGACAGGTGCTCGACGTCAACAACTTCGATGAGCTCCGCATCGGGCTCGCCACCGCGGACGACATCCGCAACTGGTCGCACGGCGAGGTGAAGAAGCCGGAGACCATCAACTACCGCACCCTCAAGCCGGAGAAGGACGGCCTCTTCTGCGAGCGCATCTTCGGCCCGACGCGCGACTGGGAGTGCGCCTGCGGCAAGTACAAGCGCGTCCGCTTCAAGGGCATCATCTGCGAGCGCTGCGGCGTCGAGGTGACGAAGTCCAAGGTCCGCCGCGAGCGCATGGGCCACATCGAGCTGGCCGCCCCGGTCACGCACATCTGGTACTTCAAGGGCGTCCCGTCGCGCCTCGGCTACCTGCTGGACCTCGCGCCGAAGGATCTCGAGAAGATCATCTACTTCGCCGCGAACATCATCACCTCCGTCGACGAGGAGGCCCGCCACGCGGACCTGACGACCCTCGAGGCCGACATGCTCGTCGACAAGAAGGAGGTCGAGAACGACCGCGACGAGGAGATCGCCGAGCGCGCGCAGATGCTCGAGGAGGATCTCGCGGAGCTCGAGGCCGCCGGCGCGAAGGCCGACGCCCGCAAGAAGGTGCAGAACGCGGCCGACCGCGAGATGCGCCACATCCGCGAGCGCGCCCAGCGCGAGCTGGACCGCCTCGACGAGATCTGGAACACCTTCGTCAAGCTCGAGCCGAAGCAGATGATCATCGACGAGGGCATCTACACCGAGCTCGTCGACCGCTACGAGGACTACTTCACCGGCGGCATGGGCGCGGAGGCCATCCAGACCCTCATCCGCAGCTTCGACCTCGAGGCCGAGGCGGAGCTGCTCAACGAGATCATCCGCGACGGCAAGGGCCAGAAGCGCGTCCGCGCGCTGAAGCGCCTGAAGGTCGTCGCCGCGTTCCTGCAGTCGGGCAACGACCCGGCCGCGATGGTCCTCGACTGCATCCCGGTGATCCCGCCGGAGCTGCGCCCGATGGTCCAGCTGGACGGCGGCCGCTTCGCGACCTCCGACCTCAACGACCTGTACCGCCGCGTCATCAACCGCAACAACCGCCTCAAGCGCATGATCGACCTCGGCGCGCCCGAGATCATCGTGAACAACGAGAAGCGCATGCTGCAGGAGTCCGTCGACGCGCTGTTCGACAACGGCCGCCGCGGCCGCCCCGTCACGGGCCCGGGCAACCGCCCGCTGAAGTCCCTCTCCGACCTGCTGAAGGGCAAGCAGGGCCGCTTCCGCCAGAACCTGCTGGGCAAGCGCGTCGACTACTCGGGCCGCTCCGTCATCATCGTCGGCCCGCAGCTGAAGCTGCACCAGTGCGGCCTGCCGAAGCTGATGGCCCTCGAGCTGTTCAAGCCCTTCGTCATGAAGGAGCTCGTCGCCAAGAACTACGCGCAGAACATCAAGTCCGCGAAGCGCGCCGTCGAGCGCCAGCGCCCGGAGGTCTGGGACGTCCTCGAGGACGTCATCACCGGCCACCCGGTGCTGCTCAACCGTGCGCCCACCCTGCACCGCCTGGGCATCCAGGCCTTCGAGCCGGTGCTCGTCGAGGGCAAGGCCATCCAGCTGCACCCGCTGGCGTGCGAGGCGTTCAACGCCGACTTCGACGGCGACCAGATGGCCGTGCACCTCCCGCTGTCCGCGGAGGCGCAGGCGGAGGCCCGCATCCTCATGCTGTCCTCCAACAACATCCTGTCGCCGGCGTCCGGCAAGCCGCTGGCCATGCCGCGACTGGACATGGTCACGGGCCTGTACTTCCTGACCCTGGAGAAGCCGGAGCTGCCGGGCGCCCACAAGGACGCCGCGGAGGATCAGCCGGAGCAGGGCATCTACTCGTCCCCGGCCGAGGCCATCATGGCCATGGACCGCGGCGCGATCGGCCTGCAGACCCCGATCAAGGTCCGCATCTCGCACCTGCGCCCGCCGGCCGACGTCGAGGCGGAGCAGTTCCCGGACGGCTGGGAGAAGGGCCAGACGTGGCTCGCCTCCACGACGCTGGGCCGCGTGATGTTCAACGACCTGCTGCCGTGGAACTACCCGTACGTCGAGGGCGTCATGGCGAAGAAGCCGCAGGCCGCCATCATCAACGACCTCGCCGCGAAGTACCCGATGATCACGGTCGCGCAGACCGTCGACAAGCTGAAGGACGCGGGCTTCTACTGGGCGACCCGCTCGGGCGTCACCATCGCCATGTCCGACGTGCTCGTCCTCCCGAACAAGCGGGAGATCCTCGACGAGTACGAGCAGAAGGCCAACGCGATCGAGAAGAAGTTCCGCCGCGGCAAGCTGGCCAAGCAGGAGCGCCACGACGCCCTGGTCACGCTGTGGAAGGACGCCACCTCGAAGGTCGGCTCCATGGTCGAGGGCCTGTACCCGGACGACAATCCGATCCCGATGATCGTGAAGTCCGGCGCGGCCGGCAACATGGGCCAGATCCACTCGCTGGCCGGCATGAAGGGCATGGTCACGAACCCGCGCGGCGAGTACATCACCCGCCCGATCAAAACCTCCTTCCGCGAGGGCCTGTCGGTCCTGGAGTACTTCAACAACTCCCACGGCTCCCGCAAGGGCCTCGCCGACACCGCGCTCCGCACCGCCGACTCGGGCTACCTGACCCGACGCCTGGTGGACGTGGCGCAGGACGTCATCGTCCGCGAGGAGGACTGCGGCACGACGAAGGGCGTCACGGTCGACATCGCCGAGGAGGTCCTGGACGCCTCGGGCCAGCCGACCGGCGACCTGCGCCGCGCCAAGCACGTGGAGACCTCCGCGATCGCCCGCTACCTGGCGGCCGACGCGGCGGACGCCGACGGCAACGTCGTCGTCCCGGCGGGCACCGACCTGCACGACGAGCACATCACGCAGCTCATCGCCGCGGGCGTCCGCTCCGTCAAGGTCCGCTCCGTCATGACCTGCGAGACCCGCACGGGCGTCTGCGCGACCTGCTACGGCCGCTCCATGGCGACCGGCAAGATGGTGGACATCGGCGAGGCCGTCGGCATCGTCGCCGCCCAGTCCATCGGCGAGCCGGGCACGCAGCTGACCATGCGCACGTTCCACTCCGGCGGCGTCGGCGGCGACATCACCGGCGGTCTGCCGCGAGTCCAGGAGCTGTTCGAGGCCCGCGTGCCGAAGAACGTCGCCCCGCTGGCCAAGGCGGCCGGCCGGGTGCGCCTGGAGGAGGACGACCACTTCTGGACGCTCACGATCGTGCCGGATGACGGCGCGGACGAGGACGTCTACGAGGGCCTGTCCAAGCGCCAGGGCCTGGCGTCCATCATGGTCGACGGCATCGAGCGCACCATCCGCGACGGCGACCACGTCGAGAAGGGCCAGCAGCTCACCAAGGGCGCGGCCGATCCGCACGAGGTTCTCACCGTCCGCGGCCGCCGCGGCGTCGAGCGCCACCTGATCGAGGAGGTGCAGTCGGTGTACCGCGACCAGGGCGTCGCGATCCACGACAAGCACATCGAGATCATCGTGCGCCAGATGCTGCGCCGCGCCACCGTCATCGACGCGGGCGACACGGAGTTCCTGCCGGGCGTCCTGTACGACGACAACGAGGTGCGCGCCGCGTCCAGGAAGGCGATCGCCGAGGGCGGCCGCCCCGCGCAGTCCCGCCTGGAGCTCATGGGCATCACGAAGGCGTCCCTGGCGACGGAGTCGTGGCTGTCCGCCGCGTCCTTCCAGGAGACGACCCGCGTGCTCACCGACGCCGCGATCAACAAGCGCTCCGATCAGCTCATCGGCCTGAAGGAGAACGTGATCATCGGCAAGCTGATCCCGGCCGGCACGGGCATCTCCCGCTACCGCAACATCGCGGTGGAGCCGACGGAGGAGGCCGCGCGCCAGGCGTCCGCGCCGTTCACGACGTACGGCGAGGGCTTCTACGCCGACGAGGACGCCTACATCGAGCCGACCGGCGCCGCCGTGCCGCTGGACGACATCGCGTCGTTCGAGCAGCACTAGGCCCGCACCCCGCTCGAGGGGAGGCCCCCGGGTCCCGCGCATCGCGCGCGGATCCGGGGGCCTTCGCTTTGCGACGGTTCCCGCCGCGGCCCGGCGCCCGCCGGTCTAGGCTGGGCGCATGAACGACGATTCCCGGATGCGAGCGGGCGACGCGGAGCGGCGCCGGACGGCGGACGCCCTGTCGGACGAGCTGGCCGCGGGCCGGCTGACGATGGCGGAGTTCGAGGAGCGGTCCTCGGCCGCGTGGGGCGCCGTGACGGTGGAAGAGCTGCGCGGCCTGCTGGGGGACCTGACGCCGGACCCGGCGGCCGCCGTCGCCGGCGGGGAGGTCGCCGTGCGGGGGCGCGGGGCCGTCGACCCCGTGACGGGGGAGCGGGGCGGCTCCGCGTGGGCCGTGGGCGTCCTCGGGGGCTCGTCGCGGACGGGCGCATGGCTGTGCGCCCCGTCCATGCGCGCCGTGGGCGTGCTGGGCGGGGCGGAGCTGGATTTCACGCGCGCGCGGATGGCGGCGCGGGAGACGGCCGTGACGGCCGTGGGGGTCCTCGGCGGCGTGGACGTGCACGTGCCGGAGGACTGGCGGATCGTCGTCGACGATCTGGCGCTGCTGGGCGGCGTGGACGTCGTCGACGAGCCGGGGGTGACGCTGGCGGGGTCGGAGGTGCCGGACGACGCCCCGGTCCTGCGCATCCGGGCGCTCGCTGTCCTCGGGGGCGTCGACGTGCACCGGGTGCCGGTGCGGCGGCGCTAGCGGCCTAGGCGGCGGCGCGGTGCAGCAGCCCGCCGAGCTCCCACCAGTGCACGCGGGCGCGGTGGAGGTCGTCGGGCAGGACCTGGCACTGGGCCATTGCCAGCGCGTGGCGCTGGTCGTCGGTCAGGCGGGCCTCGGTCGCCTGCACGTCGGCCGGGGCCGGGGTGCGGTCCCGTCGGTTGTTGTCGTGGTTGCGGAAGATCATCGTCCCCTGCCTCCTTCCGGTTGCGGTCGTGTCGTTGGGCGCGACCCATGTTTCGATGTGTTGAAGCGTACCTTAGGGTGAATCGAAGGTGAACGCAAGGTGAACGCCCGCGACCGTTGCGGTCGCGGGCGTCCGGGAGGGCGGGGGAGAGGGCCCCTAGTCGCTGCGGAGGATGGTCCGCAGGTAGCCGATGAGGTCGCGCCAGTGTCCCTCGAAACGGCTCAGATCGTCGGGCAGCGCGGCCATCTGGATGTGCCGCTGGGTGGAGCGGCGCTCCCGGAGCTCGGCGCGGAGCTCGCCGATCTGGCGCTCGGCGTCGGCGAGCATCTGCTCGAGCTGCTCGATGGTGGCGTCGTGGATGCCGGGGTTCTCGGCGGTGGCGGGATTCTCGGACATGGTGCGCTCCTCGTGCTCGCGGGGTGGGTTAGCCGAACAGGACCTTGATCAGGATGGCCAGGGCCGGGATGGCGACGAAGACGGTGACGACCCAGGCGATGGCCAGGATCTTCTTCTCCGTGGCGACCTTCGCCAGGAACTCGGCGCAGATGACCGGGACGTTCCGCAGGATCGGGATGACGTAGATGATGACGATGCCGAAGACGTTGAACAGGGTGTGGACCAGCGCGATGGACAGGGCCAGCTTCGCGCCGTCGCCCGTGACGGCCAGCGCCGCGATGAGCGCGGTGATGGTGGTGCCGACGTTGGCGCCGAGGGTCAGCGGGTAGATCTGCTTCGTCGTCAGCGCGCCGGAGCCGGCGAACGGCACCATCACGGAGGTGGTGACGGAGGAGGACTGGACCAGCATGGTGACCAGGAGGCCGGCGCCCATCGCGGTGGCCGGGTGGCCGCCGACGGACTTCTCCAGCATAACCTTCGCCTTGCCGACCATGATGACCTGCAGGATCTTGCCCAGCCACGCGACGGCCAGGAAGATCATCGCCACGCCGACGAGGATGGTGACGGTGCCGGCGACGGCCTCGCCGCCCGGCAGCGTGCCCAGCAGGCCGTCCATGCCGATGCGGTCGACCACGGGGTCGGTGAGCTTGCCGATGACGTCGGCCTCGCCCGGGTCCGGCAGCACCGTGCCGTAGATGCGGTTCGCGAGCCACTCCGCGCAGGTCTGGATCGGGTGGAACAGCAGCTCCAGCGGCAGCAGGATGCAGACCGCGAGGAGGTTGAAGAAGTCGTGGACCGTGGACGCCGCGAAGGCGCGGCGGAACTCGCCCTTGTTGCCCGCGTGGCCGAAGGAGGCCAGCGTGTTCGTGACCGAGGTGCCGACGTTGGCGCCCATGATCATCGGCACGGCAACCTCGATGGGCAGCGCGCCGGCGCCGACCGCGGTGACCACCAGCGTCGTCGTCGTGGAGGACGACTGGATGATGGCGGTGGCGAGGATGCCGACGAAAAGGCCGATGAACGGGTTCGTCGCGAAGTCGAAGAGCTGCTGCGCGCTCTCCTTGCCCAGGCCCTTGAAGCCGTCGCCGATCACGCCGATGGCGACGATGAGCATGTACAGGGTGGCGATGGCCAGGAGCCAGAGCAGCCAGGTCGGAAGCCGGCGCAGGAAGCCCGGGTTGGAGGCTTCGACGTGGACGTCGTCATGCACCTCGTGGTCGGCGACGGGGGAGGCGTCGGTCACGGGGACCCCTTTCCTTGTTCGCGGACGATGGGAGCGGCCCGCGTGCGCGAACCGCGTCAAACATGGACGAAGAAGTGGGCGGGAATCCGTACGGGAGATGAACGTCAGGTGAACTTCCAGGTGAACGGCGTACGCCGGGGGTTGCGGCGGGCGGCTTTTGGTTGATCCGGCCGCCGTGGGATACCCTGTCGAATTAGTCCCAATCGAGTTGGGAACCTTGCGACATCACCCGGTAGGCCAGCGAGAGCGGCTGACTGGGTTTCGCGCGTTCAAAAGAGGTCCGGAAACGGGCCCGGACGCGCGGCGCACGGGAGAACAAGCAAACGAGAACCAGACGCGCCCGCGGGCACGAAGGCATCGACACCAGACGCCGCCGTGGGCCGGAAGAAACCGAAGGACGGTTCATGCCCACTATCCAGCAGCTGGTCCGCAAGGGCCGCCACGACAAGAAGACGGCGACGTCGACCGCCGCGCTGAAGGGTTCGCCCCAGCGCCGCGGCGTCTGCACCCGCGTGTACACCACCACCCCGAAGAAGCCGAACTCGGCGCTGCGCAAGGTCGCGCGCGTCCGCCTGACCTCCGGCATCGAGGTCTCGGCCTACATCCCGGGCGAGGGCCACAACCTGCAGGAGCACTCCATGGTGCTCGTCCGCGGCGGTCGAGTGAAGGACCTCCCGGGCGTCCGCTACAAGATCGTCCGCGGCTCCCTGGACACCCAGGGCGTCAAGGACCGCAAGCAGGCCCGTTCCCGCTACGGCGCGAAGAAGGAGAAGTAAGACATGCCTCGTAAGGGTCCCGCCCCCAAGCGTCCCGTCGTCAACGATCCCGTCTACGGCTCCGCGCTGGTCACCCAGCTGATCAACAAGGTGCTGCAGGACGGCAAGAAGTCCACCGCCGAGCGCATCGTGTACGGCGCCCTCGAGATGACCCGCGAGAAGACCGGCACCGACCCGGTGCTGACCCTCAAGCGCGCCATCGAGAACGTCAAGCCGGCCCTCGAGGTCCGCTCCCGCCGCGTCGGCGGCGCCACCTACCAGGTGCCGGTCGAGGTCCGCCCGGGCCGCTCCGTCACCCTGGCCCTGCGCTGGCTGCTCATGTTCTCCCGCCAGCGTCGCGAGAACACCATGATCGAGCGCCTCGCCAACGAGATCCTCGACGCCTCCAACGGCCTGGGCGCCTCCGTCAAGCGCCGCGAGGACACCCACAAGATGGCCGAGGCCAACCGCGCCTTCGCCCACTACCGCTGGTAGTCCCCCGGCGCGGCGGGCCCCGCATGGCGGCCCGCCGCGCCCCCGGCGAGCCGCCGCGCCCGATCGGTGGCAAAATAGACCAAGCAACGCAACCAGAGGTGGTTGACGGCCGTCGCCGCGGCCCATACGCCATCCGACGACCCGAAGGATTGAGGGAACTAAGTGGCTGAAGGTGCACTTCCCGTCAAGAAGGACCTGAAGAAGGTCCGCAACATCGGCATCATGGCGCACATCGACGCCGGCAAGACGACCACGACCGAGCGCATCCTGTTCTACACGGGCATCAACCGCAAGGTCGGCGAGACGCACGACGGCGCCTCGACCACCGACTGGATGGAGCAGGAGAAGGAGCGCGGCATCACCATCACCTCCGCCGCGGTCACCTGCTTCTGGAACGACAACCAGATCAACATCATCGACACCCCGGGCCACGTCGACTTCACCGTCGAGGTCGAACGCTCCCTGCGCGTGCTCGACGGCGCCGTCGCGGTCTTCGACGGCAAGGAGGGCGTCGAGCCCCAGTCCGAGCAGGTCTGGCGCCAGGCCGCCAAGTACGACGTCCCGCGCATCTGCTTCGTCAACAAGATGGACAAGCTGGGCGCGGACTTCGAGTACACCGTCGGCACCATCATCGACCGCCTCGGCGCCAAGCCGCTGGTCATGCAGTACCCGATCGGCGCGGAGGACAACTTCGACGGCGTCATCGACCTGCTGGAGATGAAGGCCCTCACCTGGCGCGGCGTCACCGAGATCGGCACCGAGGCCACCGTCGAGGAGATCCCGGCCGAGCTCCAGGACAAGGCGGACGAGTACCGCGAGAAGCTCATCGAGACCGTCGCGGAGTCCGACGAGGAGCTCATGGAGAAGTACTTCGGCGGCGAAGAGCTCACCATGGACGAGATCAAGGGCGCCATCCGCAAGATGGTCATCAACTCCGAGGTCTACCCGGTCTACTGCGGCTCCGCCTACAAGAACAAGGGCGTCCAGCCGCTGCTCGACGCGGTCGTCGACTACCTGCCGACCCCGCTCGACATCGGCGAGGTCCACGGCCACAAGATGGGCGACGAAGAGGTCGACATGACCCGCAAGCCGTCCAAGGACGAGCCGTTCTCCGCCCTGGCGTTCAAGATCGCCGCGCACCCGTTCTTCGGCACGCTGACCTTCGTCCGCGTGTACTCCGGCTGCGTCGAGCCGGGCGCCCAGGTCCTCAACTCCACGAAGGACCACAAGGAGCGAGTCGGCAAGCTGTTCCAGATGCACGCGAACAAGGAGAACCCGGTCGACGAGGCCGTCGCCGGCAACATCTACGCGTTCATCGGCCTGAAGAACACCACCACGGGCGACACCCTGTGCGACCAGGCCAACCCGATCGTGCTGGAGTCCATGTCCTTCCCGGACCCGGTCATCTCCGTCGCCATCGAGCCGAAGTCCAAGGCCGACCAGGAGAAGCTGGGCACCGCCATCCAGCGCCTGGCCGCCGAGGACCCGACCTTCACCGTCCGCCTGGACGAGGAGACCGGCCAGACCGTCATCGGCGGCATGGGCGAGCTCCACCTCGACGTCCTGGTCGACCGCATGAAGCGCGAGTTCAAGGTCGAGGCCAACGTCGGCGCCCCGCAGGTCGCCTACCGCGAGACCATCCGCAAGCCGGTCGAGAAGTTCGAGTACACCCACAAGAAGCAGACGGGTGGCTCCGGCCAGTTCGCGAAGGTCATCATCGCCCTCGAGCCGTACACCCCGGACCCGGAGGAGCTGGAGGAGGGCGAGTCCGCCACCTACCTGTTCGCCAACGAGGTCACCGGCGGCCGCGTCCCGAAGGAGTACATCCCCTCCGTCGACGCCGGCATCCAGGACGCCATGCAGTACGGCGCGCTGGCCGGCTTCCCGCTGGTCAACATCAAGGCCACCCTGCTGGACGGCCAGTACCACGAGGTCGACTCCTCCGAGATGGCCTTCAAGGTCGCCGGCTCCATGGCCCTCAAGGAGGCCGTGCAGAAGGCGAAGCCGGTCCTGCTCGAGCCGATGATGGCCGTCGAGGTCATCACGCCCGAGGAGTACATGGGCGAGGTCATCGGCGACATCAACGCCCGCCGCGGCCAGGTCAACTCCATGGAGGACCGCGCCGGCGTGAAGGCCGTCAAGGCCTCCGTGCCGCTGTCCGAGATGTTCGGCTACGTCGGCGACCTGCGGTCCAAGACGCAGGGCCGCGCGAACTACTCGATGTTCTTCGAGAAGTACGCCGAGGTCCCGACCAACGTGGCGCAGGAGATCATCGCCGAGCGCACCGGCAACTAGGCCGCGCTCCCCGTCGTCCCGGCCCCGCCGGACGCCCCGCCGAGGGGCGCCGGCGCACCGGCCGGGGCGGCCGGCTGTGGCCCGCGGACGGCCCCGTGAACCGGGGCCGCCGCCGCGGCCCGCAGGCCGGCCGTTGCACGGGACGGACCCTCCCGAGAGAGGGGCGTCCGGTACCGGGATCCGCTGCGGGATCGGTTTGTCAATCGAGCCCCGCCGCCCCTAGTATGTTGTAACTGGCACAGTGAAAGAACACTGTCCATCCACCGCGCCAGACCGCGCCACCATGCGGTCGGGCCACGGCAGATGGGCGACCACGAATCTGTGGCTGCGAAAGTCGTGGCCACCTAGACCTCCAGGAGGACTAACAGTGGCGAAGGCGAAGTTCGAGCGTACGAAGCCGCACGTCAACATCGGCACGATCGGTCACGTCGACCACGGCAAGACCACCACCACCGCCGCCATCACCAAGGTGCTCGCCGATGAGTACCCGGAGCTGAACGAGGCCTTCGCCTTCGACGCCATCGACAAGGCGCCGGAGGAGAAGGAGCGCGGCATCACCATCAACGTCTCCCACGTTGAGTACCAGACGGAGAAGCGCCACTACGCTCACGTCGATGCCCCGGGCCACGCGGACTACATCAAGAACATGATCACCGGCGCCGCCCAGATGGACGGCGCGATCCTGGTCGTGGCCGCCACCGACGGCCCGATGCCGCAGACCCGCGAGCACGTCCTCCTGGCCCGCCAGGTCGGCGTCCCCTACATCCTGGTCGCCCTGAACAAGTGCGACATGGTCGACGACGAGGAGATCATCGAGCTCGTCGAGATGGAGGTCCGCGAGCTCCTCGCCGAGCAGGACTACGACGAGGAGGCCCCGATCGTCCACATCTCCGCGCTGAAGGCGCTGGAGGGCGACCCGGAGTGGACCAAGTCCATCGTCGAGCTCATGCAGGCCTGCGACGACAACATCCCGGATCCGGTCCGCGAGACCGACAAGCCGTTCCTGATGCCGATCGAGGACATCTTCACCATCACCGGCCGCGGCACCGTCGCCACCGGTCGCGTGGAGCGCGGCACCCTGAACGTCAACGACGAGGTCGAGATCCTGGGCATCAAGGAGAAGTCCCAGAAGACCACCGTCACGGGCATCGAGATGTTCCGCAAGCTGCTGGACTCCGCCGAGGCCGGCGACAACTGCGGTCTGCTGCTCCGCGGCATCAAGCGCGAGGACATCGAGCGCGGCCAGATCATCGCGAAGCCGGGCGCCTACACCCCGCACACCGAGTTCGAGGGCTCCGTCTACATCCTGTCCAAGGACGAGGGTGGCCGCCACACCCCGTTCTTCGACAACTACCGCCCGCAGTTCTACTTCCGCACCACCGACGTCACCGGCGTCGTGAAGCTGCCGGAGGGCGTCGAGATGGTCATGCCGGGCGACAACGTCGACATGGCCGTCACCCTGATTCAGCCGGTCGCGATGGACGAGGGCCTGCGCTTCGCCATCCGCGAGGGTGGCCGCACCGTCGGCGCCGGCCGCGTCACCAAGATCAACAAGTAAGGTCTTGACCCCGGCTCCACGAGCCTGAGGGACGCGAACCGCCCCGGACCCGCCTCGGGTCCGGGGCGGTTTTCCGTGCGCGTACGGGCCCGGGGGCGCCGCTTCAGCCTGACGACGGGCGCCGCGCCCCGGCGGTGCGCCCGCCGGGGAGGGTGCCGTCGTCACGCGCATGACGAAGGGCCCCGCACCACCGTGGGTGGTGCGGGGCCCTCGCGCGGTCGCGGACCCGTGCGGGTCAGGACTGCGCGTCGACGTGGAGCAGGAAGCGGACGCCCGTGTCGTGGCCGTGGTCGACGGCGTCGGCGAGGTCCGCCGCGGTCTCCGAGCACTCCGCCAGGATGGGCGGCAGGTGCGCGTCGTTCGCGACGTTCAGGGTGAACGTCAGGGTGTCGCGGCCCCGGTCGACCTCGGCGCGGGAGTTCACCTTGCGGACGCCGTCGAGGCGCTGCAGGTGCTCCGCCGCGCCGGAGGCGACGGTGCCGAGGGTGTAGCGGAGCTCGCCGGTCTCGTCCGACTCGGCGTCGACGACGGGCTCCGGCCGGCGCAGCCGCGCGTTGGCGGCGATGAACCAGATGGCCAGGAGGATCCCGGCGACGGCGATGCCGGCGAGGACCCAGGTGAACCAGTCGTTCGGCGCCCAGCGGCCGGCGACGGTGAAATCGACGCCCTCCGCCCAGGAGCGGACCGGGTCGACCCCGGCCGCGCCCAGGATGGCGGCGACTCCGCCGGCCAGCAGGACCAGCGCCAGCAGCAGGACGATGATGCGGTCGAGTGCCGCGGTGGCGGTGCTCATCGGGCCTCCACCTCCTTCTCGGCCGGGGAGCCGGTCTCGCGGTTGGCGGTCACGCGGACCACGACCGCCGGCGGCTCGGCGAGCGCGTCGGCGACGACGGGCTCGACGGCGCGGGCGATGCGGTCGCGCAGCTCCTCCGCGGTGGCGCCGCCGCCGTGGACCGTCAGCGTGATGCGCTTCCGGGTGGCGGAGGTGCCCACGGAGATGACGCCCGGGACCTTCCGCGCGGCGCGGGAGACCAGCCGGGCGACGTCGACGGGCCGCAGCCACGCCGACGCCTCCGCGTTGGCCCGCAGGTGCGTCGTGCGGCGGGGCTTCAGCGCGGCGACGAGGAGCAGCAGGCCCAGCATGACGGCGGCGGCGCCGACGGCGATGAGCCACGGGTTCCAGTCCGTCGCCGTCGCCCAGTCGAGCGCCGAGGCGATGAGCTCCGGGCCCTGCACCAGGTCCGTGCGGACGAGGATGTCCCAGATGGCCACGCCCGCGAGGGCGAGGAGCAGCAGGGACACGAGGTAGACGACGCCGCGGGCGGCCGGCGCGGCCTGCGGCCGGCGCGCGTGCTCCGCGGTGGCGGTGATGGCGCGCTCCCGGGCGACGTCGAGGTTGCCGGTGGTCACGGCGCCGGACGCCGCCGGAGTCTCGTCGACCGCCACGGCATGGGACGCGTCGGTCATCGGGTGGCCTCCTTCCGTCGGCGGGCCGCGGGCAGGCCGGATCCCGGCACGACCGTCGGGTGGACGACCTGCAGGGGCCGGGCCCGCGGGGTGATGACGCGCGGCTCCGGGACCTCCGGCACGACCGGGGCCGCCTTCGGCCGGACCACCGGGGTGGACGGGCGCGGGGCGGGCGCGGTCGGGCGGATGGTCGGGGAGATGCCGCGCGGGGTGAGGACGTCGCGCATCCGGGGACCCCGCGGGGTCGGGATGAGCGTCGTCGGGCGGGGCTCCGGCGCCTCGACGGCGATGTCGCGGGCGCGGGAGACGACGCGGACCTCGACGGGCTCGCGCGGCTCCGGCGCCGCGACGTGGACGACGTCGCCTTCGCCGGCCCAGCTCGCGGGGCGGACCTCCACGGGGACGGGGTCCCGCGGCGCGGGGGCGTCGACGTGGACGACGCCGCCGGCGGGCGCCAGCGGCGAGGCGACGACGCGCACGGGCGCGGGCTCCGGGGCGGGGGAGGCCTGCGGGTGCAGCACGTCGGGGGCCCCGGAGGGCTCCGGGTGGACGAGGTCCGCCGGGGCCGGGGTCTCCGGGTGGACGAGCTCCGTCGCCCGCTCGACGCGCACCGGGACGGGCACGCGCTCGACGCGGACGATCTCCCGGCAGCCGGGGTTGGGGTCGAACGCCAGCAGGTCGCCGCGGGTGACGCGGACGGAGGGCTCGCCCTCCTCCGGCGTCACGACGCGGGCGACGCGGACGTTGACGTGGACGGGACGGGCGCCGAGCGCGCGGCGCAGCCACGTGGCGACGGTGTCGCGGGACGTGGCGGCCACGGCGCGGACGGGCGCCGGCCACTGCACGGCGATCTCCGCGTTCACGGCGACGCCGTCGCCGAGGGTGTCGAACGACAGGTCGACGCGCGGGTAGTTGCGCCCGGTCAGGGCCCCGAGGCCGGAGCGCCGGCCGGCGGAGCCCGGGACGGACTCGAGGGCGGCGACGACGATGCGCGACACCACCTTCTCGTCGATGACGGTCTCGCCCCGCCCGTCGCCGGTCACGGTGACGGCGGCCACGGTCAGCCCCTCCCGCGGCTCGACGAGCTGAACAGGGCGCCGAGATCGATGAGGCCGTCCTTGTGGGCGCCGAGGGCGCCGCCGACGGCGGCGAACACGAGCGCGAGCAGGAACCCGCCGATGCCCCCGATCACGGAGGCGATGGCGAGCAGCAGCCCGGCCAGGACGCCGAATTTGAGGAATTCCATTGTCTTCTCCTTGTCGGGACCGGGGTCAGGCGGCGACGACGTCGGCGAGGATCACGTCGACGGCCCGGCCGGCGGCGTCCGGCCCGAGGGCGCGGACGGCGGCGGCGCGGACGGCGTCGAGATCCTCCTGCAGGGGGCGCGGGGCCCCGACGTCGACGCGGAGGACGACGTGCACCTCCAGCCGGGCGCCCCGGTCGACCTCGCGGAGGCCGGTGACGCGGCGGCGGGGGTACAGCAGGCCGACCTCGCCGAAGCGGCCGCCGGAGAGTTCCGCGACCTGCGGCAGCTCCCCGACGGCGGCGGCGACGGCCTGGGCCCGGTCGGCTTCGAGCCGGTCGGGCATGGCTACTGGACGCGCGGGGCCGGGGCCTCGGCCTCGTCGTCCTCGTCCTCGTTGTCGTCGCCCTCGAGGTGGACGTCGTGGACGGTGACGTTGACCTCGGTGACGGACAGGCCGGTCATGCGCTCGACGGACTGGATGATGTTGCGGCGGATGGCCTCGGCCAGCTCGTGGATGGCGACGCCGTACTCGGCGACGACGGCGACGTCGACGGCGGCCTCGTACTCGCCGACCTCGACGGAGATGCCCTGCTGGACGTTGACGGAGCCGCCCGGGATGCGCTCGCGCATGGCGCCGACGAAGCGGGCCGCGCCGCCGCCCAGGTCGTGGACGCCGGTGACCTCGCGGGTCGCGATGCCGGCGATCTTGGTGACGACGACGTCCTCGATGACGGTGCGGCCCTGATCGGTGATGAGGTCCGACTTCACGGGGGCCTTGTCCTCGACCTTGTCGACGGCGGTCGCGGTGTTCTTCTTGTTCTCGGCCATCTGGCTGCTCCTCACTGGAAACGGGATTCGGTTCGTCGGGGCCGCCCGGCGGGTGGCCCACCGTCCATCATCCGCCGCGGTTAACGGCATTTCCAGTGCGGGGGAGGTTTCTTTACCATCATGTGACCCTATCGCCTGAAGGTTTCATTCTTCGTTCGCGCCTATCGCATGGCCGCGCCTGCGGCCGGTCGTCCGTCGATTGCGTTGCGACGGTTCCCGGTTGGCGCGGGTGCCGTCGTCACGCGCATGCGGGGGCGGCGCCGGCTGGGAGGGGACGCGCACCCCGGGCGCGGCGGAAACATGACGGAGGTCGCCCCGGGCGGGATTTGCCCTGGCGGCGGCCCCGTGTTTAAATACGGAGGTTGCTTTGACACGGCGACATCGCCGCACGCCCGGACAGGCCCGATGGGAACCGACGGGGGCGGGGGATGCGCCGCTGGCAAGGCGAGCATGAACCCGACGTCGACGAACCCGCCCGGAGCACCGGGAAGGGGGATTCGGCACGGTTTTCACGCGTCCGGTGCGTACGACACGCCCGGGTGCGGGTACCGGAGTCGCGGGTCATGGCAAATGAACAGCGGCAGCAGGACGATGAGCCCGCCACCCATCAGGGGAGGGCCTCTTCGCCCGGGCGAGTCGACGCCGGAGTCCGGCCCCGCGGGGCCGCGACGGCGCGTCCACTCTCGATGTCACGGCTGTTCACGCGCCGTGGCACGTGACGACGTACCGCACGACACCAAGCGAACGACTAGCCCCTCGACGTTGGCGCTGGGAGCCATGACCGGCAACTGCGGCGCCACAGTCGAATAGGGAAGAGGAAACGCCCCGCGGGGCGCGACCGAGGAGAGGACAAGCGTGGCGGGACAGAAGATCCGCATCAGGCTGAAGGCCTACGACCACGAGGCGATCGACGCGTCTGCGCGCAAGATCGTCGAGACGGTCACCCGCACGGGTGCCCGCATCGTGGGCCCGGTGCCGTTGCCCACCGAAAAGAACGTGTACTGCGTCATCCGCTCGCCGCACAAGTACAAGGACTCGCGCGAGCACTTCGAGATGCGCACCCACAAGCGCCTGATCGACATTCTCGACCCGACGCCGAAGACGGTCGATGCCCTCATGCGCATCGACCTCCCGGCCAGCGTCGACGTCAACATTCAGTGAGCCCGGATACGGCAGCGGAGACTAGATAAATGAGTGAAAACGAGATCAAGGGCATCCTGGGCACGAAGCTCGGCATGACCCAGGTCTTCGACGAGGAGAACCGGGTCGTCCCGGTGACCGTCGTCGAGGCCGGGCCCTGCGTCGTGACCCAGGTGCGCACGAAGGAGAAGGACGGCTACGACGCCGTCCAGATCGCCTACGGCGAGATCGACCCGCGCAAGGTCAACAAGCCCCAGACCGGCCACTTCCAGAAGGCCGGCGTGACCCCGCTCCGCCACGTGGCGGAGATCCGGACCCCGGACGCCTCCTCCTACGAGGTCGGCCAGACGGTGGGCGTGGACGTCTTCGGCGACATCGAGTTCGTCGACGTCACCGGCACCACCAAGGGCAAGGGCTTCGCCGGCGCCATGAAGCGCCACGGCTTCGCCGGCCAGGGCGCCGCCCACGGCAACCAGGCCGCCCACCGCCGCGTCGGCGGCATCGGCGGCTGCGCCACCCCGGGACGCGTGTTCCGCGGCAAGCGCATGGCCGGCCGCATGGGCAATGACCGGGTCACGACCCAGAACCTGAAGATCCAGAAGATCGACGCCGACTCCAACCTGCTGCTCATCAAGGGCGCGGTTCCGGGCGTCCGCGGCGGCCTCCTGGTCGTCAAGACCGCTGTGAAGGGTGGTGCTCACGCATGACGAACCTCAAGCTCGACGTCCACGTCGCCGACGGCGGCGTGAACGGCACGGTGGACCTGCCCGCCGAGGTGTTCGACGCCGAGGTGTCGAAGGCCCTCATGCACCAGGTCGTCGTGGCCCAGCTGGCCGCGGCCCGCCAGGGCACGCACAAGACGAAGACCCGCGGCGAGGTCTCCGGCGGCGGCCGCAAGCCGTGGCGCCAGAAGGGCACCGGCCGCGCCCGCCAGGGCTCGACCCGCGCCCCGCACTGGACCGGCGGCGGCATCGTCCACGGCCGCGTCCCGCGCGACTACTCGCAGCGCACCCCGAAGAAGATGAAGGCCGCCGCCCTCCGCGGCGCCCTGTCCGACCGCGCCCGCCACGACCGCATCCACGTGGTCGAGGAGCTCGTGGCCGGCCAGACCCCGTCGACGAAGTCGGCGCGCGCCTTCATCGAGCGCCTGACCACCCGCCGCAACGTGCTGGTCGTCCTCCCGCGCGAGGACGTCGCCGCCTGGAAGTCGGTCAACAACCTGCCGAACGTCCAGGCCCTGGCCGAGGACCAGCTCAACACCTACGACGTGCTGAAGTCCGACGACGTCGTGTTCGCCGTCCAGGCGCTCAACGCGTTCGTCCAGCGGGCCGCCGGCGCCGCCGAGGAGGAGAAGTAATGGCCACCATCGCCGATCCCCGGGACATCATCCTCGCCCCGGTCGTGTCGGAGAAGTCCTACGGGCAGATGGAGCAGAACGTCTACACGTTCCTGGTCCGCCCCGACGCGAACAAGACCCAGATCAAGATCGCGGTCCAGGAGATCTTCGGCGTGAAGGTCGCCGGCGTGAACACCGCCAACCGGCAGGGCAAGCGCAAGCGCACCCGCACCGGTTACGGTCAGCGCAAGGCCACCAAGCGCGCCTACGTGACTCTCGCGGCCGGCAGCGATCCCATCGACATCTTCGGCGGTTCGGCCGCCTAAGGGCGAGCCGACGAGGAAGTTAAGGAAGCACAAGTATGGCTATTCGCAAGTACAAGCCGACTACGCCGGGCCGCCGCCAGAGCTCCGTCTCCGAGTTCAGCGAGATCACTCGCTCCACCCCGGAGAAGTCTCTGCTGCGCCCGCTGTCGAAGACCGGTGGCCGCAACGTCCACGGCCACATCACCACCCGCCACAAGGGCGGCGGCCACAAGCGCCAGTACCGCGTCATCGACTTCCGTCGCAATGACAAGGACGGCGTGCCGGCCAAGGTCGCGCACATCGAGTACGACCCCAACCGCACCGCCAACATCGCGCTGCTGCACTACGCCGACGGCGAGAAGCGCTACATCATCGCGCCGAAGAACCTGAAGCAGGGCACCATCGTCGAGGCGGGCCCGAACGCGGACATCAAGGTCGGCAACAACCTGCCGCTGCGCAACATCCCGACCGGTACGACCATCCACGCGGTCGAGCTCAAGCCGGGCAAGGGCGCGCAGCTGGCCCGTTCCGCCGGCGCGTCCATCCAGCTCCTGGGCAAGGAGGGCAAATACGCCATCCTGCGCATGCCCTCCTCGGAGATCCGCCGCGTCGACCAGCGCTGCCGCGCGACCGTCGGCGAGGTCGGCAACCAGGACCAGATCAACGTCCGCTGGGGCAAGGCCGGCCGCATGCGCTGGAAGGGCTGGCGCCCGACCGTGCGCGGTGTCGTCATGAACCCGGTCGACCACCCGCACGGCGGTGGCGAGGGCAAGACCTCGGGTGGCCGCCACCCGGTCTCCCCGTGGGGCACCCCCGAGGGCCGCACCCGCAAGCCCAACCGCCCGTCGGACCGCCTGATCGTCCGCCGCCGCCGCACCAACAAGTCCAAGAAGCGCTAAGGAGGTAACAGAGAATGCCACGCAGCCTGAAGAAGGGCCCGTTCGTCGATGAGCACCTCCTTGCGAAGGTGGATGCTCAGAACGAGAAGGGCACCAAGCAGGTCATCAAGACCTGGTCCCGCCGCTCCACGATTCTCCCCGACTTCATCGGCCACACCTTCGCCGTCCACGACGGCCGCAAGCACGTGCCGGTGTTCGTCGACGATTCGATGGTCGGCCACAAGCTGGGCGAGTTCGCCCCGACGAAGACCTTCAAGGGTCACGTCAAGGATGACAAGAAGGGACGTCGATAAGCCATGAGCGAGAACGTCACCTCCGCCCGCGCGACCGCGCGCTTCGTCCGGGTCACCCCGATGAAGGCCCGCCGCGTGCTCGACACCGTCCGCGGCCTCCCGGTGGACCGCGCCCTGGCCGAGCTGGAGTACGCCCCGCAGGGCGCCTCCGAGCCGATCGCCAAGGTCGTCGCCTCCGCCGCGGCCAACGCCGAGAACAACTTCGGCCTCGATCGCCGCAGCCTCGTCGTGAGCGAGTGCTGGGCCGACGAGGGCCCGACCATGAAGCGGTTCCGCCCCCGTGCGCAGGGCCGTGCCTTCCATGTCCGCAAGCGCACGAGCCACATCACCGTGGTCGTCGAGAGCCAGAAGGGAAGTGCTCAGTAGTGGGCCAGAAAATCCACCCCCACGGCCTCCGGCTGGGAATCTCGTCTGACTGGCGCTCCCGCTGGTACGCCGACAAGCAGTACGCCGACTACCTCGCCGAGGACATCAAGATCCGCGATCTGCTGTCCACCGGCCTGGAGCGCGCCGGCATCTCCAACGTGGTCATCGAGCGCACCCGCGACCGGGTCCGCGTCGACATCCACACCGCCCGCCCCGGCATCGTGATCGGCAAGCGCGGCAGCGAGGCCGACCGCATCCGCGGCAAGCTGGAGAAGCTGACCGGCAAGCAGGTCCAGCTGAACATCCTCGAGGTCAAGAACATCGACGCCGACGCCAAGCTCGTCGCGCAGTCGATCGCCGAGCAGCTGACCAACCGCGTGGCCTTCCGCCGCGCGATGCGCAAGGCCATCCAGTCCGCGATGCGCCAGCCGCAGGTCAAGGGCATCAAGGTCGTGTGCTCCGGTCGCCTCGGCGGCGCCGAGATGGGCCGCACCGAGCGCTACCACGAGGGTCGCGTGCCGCTGCACACCCTGCGCGCCGAGATCGATTACGGCACCCACGAGGCCCACACCACCTTCGGCCGCATCGGCGTCAAGGTGTGGATCTACAAGGGCGACGTCATCGGCGGGCGCCGCGAGTCCGAGATGAACGCCGGCCGCGACCGCAACCGCGGTGGCCGCCGCGAGCGTCCGCGTCGCGGCGGCAACCGCCGCCAGCGGGCGTCCGAGAAGAAGGAGGGCTAGTCACATGCTCATCCCGAAGCGCGTCAAGTACCGGCGCCAGCACCGCCCGAAGCGCACCGGCATGTCCAAGGGCGGCAACCGCGTGACGTTCGGCGACTACGGCTTGCAGGCCCTGGAGCCGGCGTACATCACCAACCGCCAGATCGAGGCCGGTCGTATCGCCATCAACCGCCACGTCAAGCGCGGCGGCAAGGTGTGGATCCAGGTCTTCCCGGACCGTCCGCTGACCCAGAAGCCGCTCGGCGTGCGAATGGGCTCCGGCAAGGGCCCGGTCGAGAAGTGGGTCGCCAACGTCAAGCCGGGCCGCATCCTCTTCGAGATGTCCTACCCGGACGAGAAGACGGCGTTCGAGGCGCTCCAGCTCGCCGGCGCCAAGCTGCCCTGCAAGACCCGCGTCGTGCGGAAGGAGGATCAGTACTGATGTCGAACGGCATTCCCGCGCACGAGCTCCGCTCGCTGGCCGACGAGGAGCTCGTCGCCAAGCTCAAGGAGTCCAAGGAGGAGCTGTTCAACCTCCGCTTCCAGATGGCCACCGGCCAGCTGACCAACAACCGCCGTCTCCGCGTCGTCCGCAAGGACATCGCCCGCATCTACACGGTGCTGCGCGAGCGCGAGCTCGGCCTGTCCGCCGCCCCCACCGGCGGTGATGCCGCATGAGCGAGGAGAACATGAACAACACCGAGGCCGGCGCCCGCAAGGTGCGCACCGGTTACGTCGTGTCCGACAAGATGCAGAAGACCATCGTCGTCGAGCTCGAGGACCGCAAGCAGCACGCCCTCTACGGCAAGATCATGCGCACCAACTCCAAGGTGAAGGCGCATGACGAGGACGAGATCGCCGGCGTCGGCGACCGCGTCCGCATCGAGGAGTGCCGTCCGCTCTCCAAGGACAAGCACTTCCGCCTGCTGGAGATCGTCGAGAAGGCCCGTTAAGGGCCCCTCGCCTCCGGCGCCGCGCCCCCGGGCGCGGCCACGGCGAAGGCCCCCGGCCCCGCATCACGCGGGGACCGGGGGCCTTTCCCATGTCCGGGGGGCGGCCCGGCCTCAGCCCCGGTCGACGCCCATGCCGCGGCCGCGGACCCAGTAGGCCTGGGAATGCACGTGGTCGCGATCCAGGCCGTGGCGCTTCCGCAGCGCCTGGCGGACCGCGCGGGTGGTCGCGGTCTCCGCGGTCACCCAGACCCTCCAGCCGTCCCAGTCGCCGGCGTCGACGACGGCGCCGATGTCGCGTCCCTTCGGGGAGGCCGGGATCCACTCGACGTCGATGTCCGGGCCCTCCGGCAGCGGGACGAGGGCGTCCCGCTCGTCGCGGGACTCCAGCAGCACGCGCACCGGGGTGCCGGCGGGGATCGCCTCCGCGACGGCGCGGATGGCGGGCAGGCCGGCGAGATCGCCGACCAGCAGCCAGCCGGCCGCCGGGGCCCCCAGGTCGATCGGCCGGTCGCCGTAGCGCTGGGCGACGACGACGTCGCCCGGCTCGCAGGTGCGGGCCCAGATGGCGGCGGGCCCGGCGGGCTCGTGGACGACGAAGTCGATGGAGAACCGCCCCGTCGCCGGGTCGGCGTCGACGATGGTGTAGCCCCGCTGATGCTCGCGGGACCCGCCGCGGGGGTCGGGGAACCAGATCCGGATCCAGCTCCCCGGGTGCTCCCCGCCCGGGTGGAGGAGGCCCTCCGACTCGACGTCGACGCGCACCATGTGCGGCGCGATGTCCCGCCGGCCGAGGACGCGGAGCTCCCGCTCCTCCGCCCCCAGGCCGCGCAGGACGGCGCCGGAGATTCCGCGGCCCACGACTACTTCATCATCCCCTTCAGGGTCTCCACCATCTCCATGGCGGAGAAGTAATCGATGCGGAACAGGGAACCCGGGAGCTCGTAGACGCGGTCGTTCTTCACGGCCTCGGCGTCGGCGAGCTCCGGGAACTTCTTCACCAGGGTCTCCGGCGTGGTCTTGCCGTTGAGGTTCAGCAGGAAGGCGGACTTGCCGTCGAAGGCGACGCCGACGTTCTCCGGCGCGACGCCGACGACGTCGCCGCGGTCCTTGCCCTGGGCGGTGCCGCCGGCGAGGTCCTTGGACGGCTGGGCGACCTCGATGCCGAGGTCGGTGAGGACGCGGCCCTGGGCGGAGTCGGCGGTGAAGAAGTTCACGCCCTCCTTCGGCAGGGACACGAGGTTGACCGGCTGCTCCGGGGCCGTGATGGAGTCCTTCGCCTCCTTGACGGCGGCCTCGTAGTCGGCGATGGCCTTCTCGGCCTCCTTCGCGTGGCCCGTGGCCTCGCCGACCGCCTTGGTGACGTCCAGCCAGGACTTGTCGGAGTAGTCGATGACGACGACGGGGACGACGCCGGCGAGCTGGTCGTAGATGTCCGTGGCCTTGTCCTGGCCGACGTTGGACATGACGACGAGGTCGGGCTTCTGCGCGAGGATCGCCTCGGCGCTCGGCTCCAGGCGGTAGAGCGACTCGACGCCCTCCTCGCGGGCCTCGTCGGCCCAGGAGGTGCCGAAGCCCTCCTCCTTCGTGAAGATCGGGCCCTTGCCGCCGCCGCCCGTGGCGACGACGGGGGCGTCGACCGCGAGCAACGCACCGGTGAGGGAGACGGAGGCGCTGACGACGCGCTCCGGCTTGGCCTCGATGGTCACCTCGGTCGGCTCGCCCTTGCCGTCGAGGGTCTCGACGGTGCGGGGGAAGGACTGCTCCTCGGAGCCGGACTCCGCGGACTCGCCGGAGCCGTCGGCCGCGTCCTTCGCCGCCTCGGTGGCGGAGGCGGCGGTCGCGGCGGCGTCGCCGGCGGTGTCGTCCGAGCAGGCGGCGAGGCCGCCGCCGGCGAGGGCGGCGACGCCCGCCGCGGCGAGGATGGCGCGCATGCGATGGCGGTTGAGGGTGGTCACGGGGCTCCTTCCCGACGGGCCCGGGCGGCGCCCGGGCGGATGGTCACCGGGAGATTCTGGCATTGCGCATGCAGGCAAGGCAACCCTATCCGCGAAGGTGGCATGTGGATTCGTCACCGGTGCGGGACGACCAGCGGGCCCCCGTCATGCGGGTCCTCGAGGACCGCGGCCTCCAGCCCGAACACGTCCAGCAGCGTCCGCTCCGTCAGCACCTCGCCCGGCGCCCCGGCCGCCGCCACGCGGCCGGTGCGGTCCAGCGCGACGAGTGCGTCGGAGTAGCGGGCGGCGAGGTTGAGGTCGTGGAGCACCATGACGATGGTGTCGCCGCGGTCGTCGCGCAGCCCCCGCACGAGCCGCAGCACCTCGACGGCGTGGGCGAGATCGAGGTAGGTCGTCGGCTCGTCGAGGAGCATCGTCGGCGCCCCCTGCGCCAGGGACATAGCGATCCAGGCGCGCTGGCGCTGGCCGCCGGACAGGGCACGCACGGGCCGGTCGGCGATGGCCTCCGCCCCGGTGCGGGCCAGCGCCTCCGCGACCGCCTCCTCGTCGGCCTCCGACCACTGCCGCAGCCACGACTGGTGCGGGTGCCGGCCGCGGCCGACGAGCTGCCGGACGGTGAGTCCCTCGGGGGCGACGGGCGCCTGGGGGAGCATGGACAGGCGGCGGGCGCGGTCGCGGCGGGGCAGATCGCGGACCGGCTCGTCGTCCAGCAGCACCTCGCCGCCGTGGGGCAGCAGCCCGGCGACGGCCTTCAGGAGGGTGGACTTGCCGCAGCCGTTGGGGCCGATGAGCGTCGTCACCGCCCCGACGGGGACGTCGAGGTCGACGCCGTCGACGACGGGGTCGCCGCCGTAGCCGGCGGAGACGCCGCGGAGGCGGAGGCGGGGCGTGTCGGTCATCGGGTGGCCTTCCGGTGGACGTGGACGACGACGGCGAGCAGGGCGGGCGCGCCGGCGAGGACGGTGACGACGCCGACGGGCAGCTCCCACGGCAGCAGCGCGCGGGCGGCGAGGTCGGCGGCGGACAGCAGCAGCGCCCCGAGGATCGCCGACAGCAGCAGCGGCGGCGCCGGCAGGCCCGCGGCGAGCCGGGCGAGCTGCGGGACGACGAAGGCGATGAAGCCGATGGGGCCCGCCGCCGACACCGCCAGCGCCGTCAGGGCGACGGCGGCGAGCAGCTGCGCGGCCTGCGCGACGCGGACGGGGACGCCGAGGGAGTGAGCGACGTCCTCGCCGAGCGCCAGTCCCTCCAGCTGCCGGGCGAGCCAGCCGGCGCAGGCGACGACGGCGGCCAGCGCGGCCAGCGGCGGCCACGCCTGGTCCCAGTCCCGCCCGGCCAGGGAGCCGGTGAGCCAGAGCCGCGCCTCCGCCGCCTGGTCGAGGGACGCGATGGCGAGCAGCCACGTCGTCAGGCCCGACAGGAACACCGACGCGCCGACGCCGATGAGCACCACCTGCGTCATGCCGGAGCGGCCGACGCCGGCGAGGAGCCACACGGCGGCGCCGGAGGCGATCGCGCCGGCCAGCGCCGCCCCGACGAGGCCGAGTCCGCCGAACGCCGCGGCGATGCCCGGGCCGCCGAGCACGATCGCGGCGACGGCGGCGAGCGCGGCGCCCTGCGGCACGCCGAGGATATCGGGGCTGGCCAGCGGATTGCGGGCCACGGATTGTGTCAGCGCGCCCGCGAGCCCCAGCGCCGCGCCGACCGCCGCCGCGACCACCGCCCGGCCCGCGCGGATCCGCGTGACGACGGTCCGGTCGATCTCGTCGCCGCCGCCGGCGAGGACGGCGAGCACCCGGGGAAGGGGGAGGGGATAGTCGCCGAGCGTCATCGACGCCGCGGCGACGAGCACCAGCAGCCCCAGCCCCGCGACGCCGCACGCCAGCGGCCGGGGGCTCAGCCGCAGGCTCAGGCCGCCGGCGCGGACGGCGCGCGTCCCGGCGCTCACAGCGCGCCCCGGACCCGGCCCGACCGCACGAGCCACACGAAGAACGGGACGCCGACGATGGCGAGGACGACGCCCATGGCCAGCTCCCCGGGCCGGGCGATGACGCGGCCGAGGACGTCGGCCCACACCGCGAGCCCCGCCCCGACGACCATCGCGGCGGGGATGACGGCCCGGTAGTCGGCGCCGGCGAGCGCCCGCGTCATGTGGGGCGCCGCGAGCCCGATGAAGGACACGGGGCCGGCGCAGGCGACGGCGACGGCGCCGAGCAGCGAGACGGCGAGGAGGACGCCCGCCCGGTACAGGCGCACGGGGGCGCCGAGGGAGCGGGCGACGTCCTCGCCGAGGCCCAGCAGGTTCAGGGGCCGGCCGAGCGCCAGCGCCAGCAGGAGGGCGGCGGCGCCGGGGACGGCGCACGCGGCGGCGACGGACAGGTCGCGGCCGGCGACGGAGCCGGTGGCCCAGTCGCGCATCGCGTCCAGCGCCGTCGAGCTGTGCAGCACCAGGATGTTGACGACGGCCATGAGCGCCGCGCCGACCGCCATGCCGGCGAGGACGAGCGCGACGGGCCCGTCGGCCAGCGGGCCGGACGACGACAGCGCGAGGATGAGCGCCGTCGCCGCCAGCGCCCCGGCGAACGCCGGGACGACGAACGACGCCGGGTCGGACGCCCACCCCAGGAACACCGCCGCGGCGACGGCGGCCGCCGCCCCGGCGTTGACGCCCAGCAGGCCGGGGTCCGCCAGCGGATTGCGGGTGTGGCCCTGGATGAGGGCGCCCGCCGCGCCGAGGCACGCCCCGGCCAGCGCCGCGAGGACGGTCCGCGGGATGCGGCCGTGGCCGATGAGGATGGACAGCTCCCCGGCGCCGCCGTGCTCGGCGAACTCCGGGGAGGCGGCCCAGCGGATCCCGTCGGGAATCGCGCGCAGCGTCTCGGCGAAGCCCGCTTCGCGCACGCCGAGCATCGCCCCCGCGAACAGGGACAGGGCGAGGAAGGCGGCGACGAGGAGGGCGAGGGCCGGGAGGGGGACGCGGCGCCGTGCGGCGGCCGGCACTAGACCAGCTCCGCCAGCGCGTCGATGAGCCCGCCGCGCCACCAGGCCAGATCGTGGCCTCCGTCGTAGACGGAGACGGTGCTGTCGACGCCCCGGCCGCGCAGCGTCTGGTCGGCGGCGTGCGCCCGCGGCAGCATGAGCCCCTCGCGGCAGCCGACCTGGATGCGCACCTTCGCCGGGCGATCCGGCAGCGCGCGGCGCGCCGCCTCCGCCGTGATCCAGTCGACCTCCCGGGAGCCGAGGTCCGCAGGCGTCGACCGGCCGTCCGGCGTCCACCACACCGAGGGGGACTGGGCGATGACGCCGCCGTAGCCGCCCTCGCCGGTGATCGCCGCGCGCAGGGCGGACAGGCCGCCGAGGCTCTGGCCGGCCAGGAATCGCCCGCCCCGGCCGGCGAGCAGCACCCCGCGGGAGGCGGCGACCGTCTCCGCCCACGACGTCGCCCTCCCCGCCACGGAGGCGAGGAACGCGTCATTGGCGCCGAGGGAGGCGACGCGGGTGCCGCGGCCCGGGTTGGCGACGCCGAGGACCGCCACCGGCGGGATGCGCCCCGCGGACACGGCGTGCTCCAGGGCACGCGGCAGGCTCATGCGGCCGAACCAGTCCTCCGCGTCGAACAGCACCAGCAGCGGCACCGGCCCCGCCGCGTCGTCCGGCGACGGCAGGTAGAGGACGCAATCGCGCAGCGGGCGGCCCGCCGGGCCCGCGTCGAGCGGCAGCCGCTCGTCGAGCACCATGCCGCGCAGCACCGGCCGCGCGTCGCGCTGCTCCCACTCCTCCTGCGGCGGGGACAGGGGCCCGCGGAGGACCGAGAGCCCCTGGCCCCCGTCGTCACGCGCCACCGGCGGCAGCGGGTTCAGCGGATCCAGCCGCGTCGGGGCGGGGCCCGTGCGCGGGCCGCCGCGGCGCCTGGCGTCGCGGCCCGCGGCGAAGCCGTAGGAGGCGCGCAGGGTCGGCGACAGCTCCAGCGTCCGCACCAGCAGGCGGGTGCCCGGAACGCGGCGCATCATGCCCAGCTCGTGGCGGTCCTTGTCGGTGACGCGGTTGACGAACAGGTGCACCGGCGCGTCCGGGTCCTCGCCCGCCGGCACCCGCCACAGGAACGTCGCCCGGTCGCCGTCGGGGCCCCACACCGGGCCGCCGGCCTCGCGGGCCGACGCCAGGAGGGACTCCACCGCGCCCTCGGAGGCGCCCGCCCATTCGGTGGCGATGCGGCGCTCGTCGAGTGCGGGCGTGCGGTCTCCGCGGCGGCGGGTCGTCGTCATCTGGCCTCTCCTCGGGGTCGTCTCGGGAACAGCGTCGGGGCCGGGGTGCGGCGGCGCGGGGCCCGGCCCGGCGACCGGCCCCGTTTGCGGCGTTCACCCCGACGGCGATACGGATAGTGCGAACAAGGCAAGCCTAAGGTAAGCACGAATCGATGTCACCAGCCAATCGTGCGGAAAGGAAAACGGATGAGGCTCGGAGGCTCCGGAAGGAAGGTCGCGGCCGTGCTGCTCGCGGGCGCGCTGGCGCTCACCGGCTGCAGCCGCGGCGAGGGCGGCGAGGCCGGCGGCGGGGAGACCGCCGGCGGCGCGGCGGACGAGCGCATCGCCGCCGTCGGCCTCGGCGACGGCGACACGCTGCTCGCCCTGGGCAAGGAGCCCGTCCTCGTCGCCACCTGGGGCTCCCCGGGCGACGTCGGCCCGTCCCACGTCGGCCCGTGGGCCGAGCCGCTGCTCGGCGACAACCCGCCGGAGGGCGTCGACAACGCGGGCCGCGGCTTCTCCGCCGAGGTGCTGGAGACCATCGCCGCCGCCGACCCGACCCAGATCATCGCGGTCAACAACGCCGTCGACGAGCAGGCCGAGAAGGCCCTCAACGACATCGCGCCGACCACCGTGAAGCCCGAGGGCACCGTCGACTGGCAGATCCCGTGGCCGGACCAGGTCCGCGCCATCGCCGCCGCCGTCGGCGAGGAGGAGAAGGGCGAGGAGCTCATCACGGAGACCGAGGCCGACTTCGAGAACTTCCGCAAGGAGCACGGGGACCTGCAGGGCGACACCGCCGCCATCGTCATGCCCTACGAGGGCAAGATCGGCATCTACACCTCCGGCGACGGCCGCGGCCAGTTCATCGAGAGCCTCGGCTTCACCATCCCCGAGTCCATCGAGGGCCCGGACCCGGAGACCTTCTACCGCGACATCGCGCTGGAGGAGTACGACGTCCTCAACGACGTCGAGCACCTCTTCGTCCTCGACTACAAGGGCGCCGTCGACGCGCTGAAGCAGGACGACACCTTCATGAACCTCGACGTGGTCAAGGACGGCCGCGTGAAGTTCCTGTCCGAGGACGTCGGCAACGCCATGAGCATGCCGAACCCGGTCACCATCCCGTGGGTCATCGACCAGATCAAGCAGGAGCTGTGACCCGGGGCCGCCGCGCGGCGACGTACGCGGCGGCGGCCCTCGTCCTGGCCGCGCTGCTGGCCGCCTCCGTGCTGCTCGGCGCGAAGCCGACGCCGCCGGGCGACGTCGTCTCCGCGCTGCTCGCCGGCCCCGGGGGCGACGGCGGCGCGGCCGCGCCCGCCACCGGGGGCATCCCGACGCACCACATCGTCTGGGATCTGCGCGTCCCGCGGACGCTGCTGGCCGCCGCGGTCGGCGCGTCGCTGGCCGTCGCCGGCGCCGTGGCGCAGTCGTGGACGGGCAACCGCCTCGCCGACCCCGGCATCATCGGCGTCAACGCCGGCGCGGCCTTCGCCGTCGCCGTCGGCCTCGTCGCCGGCGTCGGCGCGACGCAGACCTCCCGCGCCATGCTCGGCCTCGTGGGCGCCGCGGCCGCGGCCGCCGTCGTCGTGCTCATCTCCCGGCGCACCCGGGACCCGCTGACCTTCATCCTCGTCGGCGTCGGCCTGACGTTCGCGCTGCAGGCGGCGACGAACATGATGTCGCTGCACACGAGCTCCGCGCTGCAGGGCATGCGCATGTGGACCGTCGGCTCGACCATCGGCCGCGACATGCCGGAGGCGGCGCTCGCCGGCATCGGCCTGCTCGTCGGGCTCGCGCTGGCCGCCGCCGCGGCGCGGCCGCTGGACCTGCTGGAGATGGGCGAGGACTCCGCCCGCTCCCTCGGCGTCTCGCCCCGGTCGGCGCGCGCCCTGGCGGCGGCCGTCGTCGTCGCGCTCGCCGGCACCGCCACCGCGGCGGCCGGCCTCGTCGCGTTCGTCGGCCTCGCCGCCCCGCACATCGTCCGGCCGTTCACCGGCCCGGCGCTGACCCGGCTGCTGCCCGCGGCCGCCTGCGCCGGCGCGGCGGCGTGCGTCGCGGCCGACATCGTCGGCCGGTTCGTCGCGCGCCCGGGCGAGGTGGAGATGTCCATCGTCCTGGCCATCGCCGGCGCGCCGGTGATGATCTGGGCGGTCCGCAGGGGAAGGAGGACGGCGTGACGGCCGTGAACCACGCAACCGGGGCGGCCCCGGCCACCGGCGCCGACGGCCTCGCCGTCCGCGACCGACTCCGCCGCGCCGCCCGCCGCCGCACGGCGATCGCCGTGGCGGTCCTCGCGGCCATCGCCGCGGCGGGCTACATCGCGCTGCTGGCGCTCGGCCCGCTCATGCTGTCGCCGGGGGAGGTCGTCGACGTCCTCACCGGCGGCGGCGATCGCCGCGCGATCACCGTCGTGTGGGATCTGCGCCTGCCGGCGGCGGTGGCGACCGTCGTCGTCGGCGCCGCGCTCGGCCTGGCCGGGTCGTGGACGCAGACGATGTCCCGCAACCCCCTGGCCTCGCCGGACGTCCTGGGCGTCACGGGCGGCGCGTCGGTGCTCGTCGTGGCGGGCACCGTCGTCGCCACGCCCGCGTTCGCCGCGGACATCCCGGGCTACTGGTGGCGGGCGGGGCTCGCCGTCGCGGGCGCGGCGCTCATCGTGGTGCTGCTGCTCCTGCTCGGCGGGTTCGGCAGCTCGCGGCGGGTCATCCTCGTCGGCATCGCGCTGTCGATGATGTGCCAGGCGCTCGTCGGCTTCCTGCTCGTGCGCGCGAAGATCACGCGCGCGGCGGAGGCGATGACGTGGCTGGCCGGCTCCACGGGCTTCGTGCGCACGGAGGCGCTGCTGCCGATGATCCTCGGCCTCGTGCCCTTCGCGCTGCTCGGCCTCGTCGCCGGCCGGCACCTGCCGCTGCTGGCGCACGACGACGACTCCGCGTCCGCCCTCGGCGTCCGCGTCCGCGGCACCCGCACCCTGCTGCTCGTCGCGGCGACCGGCGTCGTCGCCGTCGTCGTCGCGGTGGTGGGGCCTATCGGGTTCGTCGCGCTCCTCGCCCCGCAGGTCGCGCGCCTGACGACGGGGTCCCCGACGCCGACGCCGGGCGCCTCGGCGGCGGCGGGCGCGGCCCTGCTGGCCGGGTGCGGCGCCCTCGCCGCGGCCGTGCCCTTCAGCGCCCCGGTCGGGCTGGTGACCGCCATGCTCGGCGGCCCGGTCCTCATCTGGCTGGTGTGGCGCACCGACATCGCGAACGGAAGGAACTGACCATGGAGACCACCGACGATCGCGCGGCGGGCCCCGACCTCGTCGTCGACGGCGTCGCCGCCGCCTACGGCGACGGCCCCGAGATCCTCCACGGCGCGTCCTTCACGGCGCGCGCCGGGACGGTGACGACGCTGCTGGGGCCGAACGGCTGCGGAAAGTCGACGCTGCTGAAGACCGCCTCCCGGCTGCTGGAGCCGACCTCCGGCACCGTCCGGGTCGGCGACGACGAGGTGCACGCGCTGAGCCCGAAGGAGGCGGCGCAGCGTATCAGCCTGCTGCCGCAGCACCCGAGCTGCCCGCCGGGGCTGACGGTGGGGGAGCTGGTCTCCCGCGGCCGGCACCCGCATCGCGCCCGGTGGGGCGGGGAATCCGACGCCGACCGCGAGGCCATCGCCCGCGCCCTGGAGGACTGCGGCGTCGCCGCGCTGGCCGGCCACGACGTCGCCCAGCTGTCCGGCGGCCAGCGCCAGCGCGTGTGGATGGCGATGGTCCTGGCCCAGGACACCCCCGTCGTCCTGCTCGACGAGCCCACCACCTTCCTCGACCCGGCCCACGCCATCGCCGTCCTCGAGCTCGCCCGCGGGCTCGCCCGCCGCGGCCGCGCCGTCGTCATGGTCCTCCACGACCTCATGATGGCGGGCATGTTCAGCGACCGCGTGCTGGTGCTGCGCGACGGCGAGGTCGTCGTCGAGGGCACCCCGGCCGAGGCGCTCACCCCGGGCACGCTCGCCGACGTCTACGGCCTGCGCGCCGAGGTGTGGGACGACCCCGCCGGGCGCATGCCCGTCATCGTCCCCCGCGGCATCGCCGGCGGCGCGTAGCGTCGGGGCCATGGCGACCCCCGAGTTCATCCTGGCCCTCCGCGAGCGCATCGGCCACGCCGAGCTGTGGCTCCAGGGCGTCACCTGCGCCGTGTGGCGCGACGCCCCGGACGCCCCCGGCGGCTCCGAGTGGCTGCTCGCCCGCCGCGCAGACAACGGCACGTGGGCGCCCGTCTGCGGCATCGTCGAACCGGGGGAGGAGCCGGACGTCACCGCCGCGCGCGAGTGCGCGGAGGAGGCGGGCGTCGCGGTCGACGTCGTCAAGCTCCTGTGGGTGCGCCACCACGGCCTGGTGGAGTACGCCAACGGCGACCGGGCGCGCTACCTCGACAACGCGTACCTCGCGCGGCTCGCGCCGGGCGAGGGGCGCGAGCCGCGGTGCGCCGACGGGGAGAACACGGACATCGGGTGGTTCGCGGCCGGGGAGCTGCCGCCGATGAAGGAGCGTTTCGCGGAGCTGCTGGCGCATGCCGCGGAGGTCGTCGCGGGAGGGGAGGACGCCATCGCGACGGCCCCCGTCCTGCACGGCGTGGAGGGCCGGCGGCGCTGACGGGCCGCCAGCGCTCCGGCATGATGGGGGACATGGCCGACTTCCGCACCTGGACGCAGATCACCGCAGCCGACCCGGGGCACTCGCGCCGCTACGCGCAGCGCTGGGAGGCATTCCGCCGGGAGGGCCGCGACATCGACGGCGAGGCCCGTCTCATCGACGCGATGGCGCCGCGCGGCGCCCGCATCCTCGACGCCGGCTGCGGCCAGGGACGCGTCGGCGGCTACCTCGCCGACCGCGGCCACCATGTCGTCGGCGTCGACGTCGACGCCCACCTCATCCGCGTCGCCGCCGCCCACCACCCGGGCGCCACGTGGCTGGAGGGCGACCTCGCCGACCTCGGCGCGGTGCTCGCCGCCGCGGGGGAGGCCGGGCCGTTCGATCTGCAGGTCTGCGCCGGCAACGTCCTCGGCTTCGTCGACCCCGCCGACCGGGGCGCCGTGCTGCGGGGGCTGCGCGACGCCCTGGCGGACGACGGGCGCCTCGTCGCCGGCTTCGGCGCCGGGCGCGGCTGGGGCTTCGACGAGTTCGCCGCCGACGCGGGGTCCGCCGGGCTGCGGGTCTCGCAGCGCTTCGCGACGTGGGGCCTGCGGCCGTTCGACCCGGCCGGCGGTTTCCTCGTCGCGGTGCTGGAGCGGGGCTGAGCCGCTAGTCCAGCGTCACCCGGCGCCGGGACGGGGCCCCGCCGCCGCGGACGCCGGCGAGCGCGCAGGCGACGGCGAAGACGCCGGCGACGGTCATGGTCACGCCCATCGACAGCGCCGCGTTGGAGCCCAGGCCCACCAGCGGCGACACCGCGGCGGCGCACGTGAACTGCAGGAAGCCCAGCAGGCCGGACGCGGCGCCGACGCCGGCGCCCCGGGCGCCGACCTGCTCCAGCGCCAGGGACGTCGCGTTGCCCATCACCAGGCCCATCGACGCGACGGCCACGGCCATCAGCGGCAGCGTCGCCGCGAGCGTCGGTCCCGCGAGGCCGTTCACCAGCAGGCCGACGGAGGCTGCGAGCGCCGTCGCCAGGCCCGCGACCAGCAGCCGGCCCGCCGGGATGCGGTCGACGAGCTTCGCGTTGACCGCCGACAGCGCGACGACCAGGACGCCGTTGAAGCCGAACGCCAGCGAGTACGCCTGCGGCGACAGCCCCAGCTGGTCCTGCAGCACGAACGGCGAGCCGGAGATGTAGGCGAACATCACGGCGAAGCCGACGGCGAAGGCCAGCATGAGCGGCACGAAGCGCGGAACCCGCAGGGCCCCGGCGATGCCGGGCAGCAGGCCGCGGACCGCGCCGGGCGAGCGGCGGTCGGCGGGCAGCGTCTCGGGGACGACGAACAGCGACACCAGGATCATGGCGACGTTGACCAGCGCGAGCGTCCAGAAGATGCCCCGCCATCCGGCGACCGGGATGATGAGGCCGCCGATGACCGGCCCGACGATGGGCGCGATGCCGTTGATGGCCATCATCAGCGAGTACGCCTTCGCCGCCGCGCGGCCGTGCACGACGTCGGGGATGACGGCGCGCGCCACGACGGTGCCCGCGCCGCCGGCGAGTCCCTGCAGCAGCCGCATCGCGACGAGCACGCCGACCGACGGCGCGAGCGCGCAGGCGACGGACGTCGCCAGGAACGCGACGGAGGAGCCGACGAGCATCCCGCGGCGGCCCACCGCGTCGGAGACCGGGCCCGCGAGGAGCTGGCCGACAGCCATGCCCGCCATGAACGTCGTCAGCGTCAGCTGCACCGCGCTGGCGGTCGTGCCCAGGTCGCCCGCCATGGCGACGAGTGCCGGCAGATACATGTCCGTGCCGAGCGGCGCGGCGGCGGACAGCAGGGACAGGGCGGCGAGCAGCGCGGGGCCGAGGCCGCCGGGGGCGGGCCGCGACGGCGCGGGAGAGGGATTCGGCATTCCGGTGATCTTATAAGGAGCGGCGCGCGCGGGCCGGCACGGCCCCGGGCGGGGGGATTTGGCCCCCGGCCGGGTGACGTGCGATAATTCCCGGGTTGCGGATCGGCGGTGCGCGTCGGTTCGGGGCCGCGTGAATTTCCGCATGCGGCGCCCGGCTCCGAGACCCCCGCCAACCACATCCGCGGCGCAAGTCAATGACCGCGTGCGTCCGGGACGGAAATCCGGCGCACACAGCAATCCAGGTCGAGGAGAATCGCAGTGATTCAGCAGGAATCGCGTCTGCGGGTCGCCGACAACACCGGTGCCAGGGAGATCCTGTGCATCCGCGTGCTCGGCGGCTCCACCCGACGCTTCGCCGGCATCGGCGACGTGATCGTCGCCACCGTCAAGGAGGCGACCCCGGGCGGCAACATCAAGTCCGGCGAGATCGTCAAGGCCGTCATCGTCCGCGCGAAGAAGGAGACCCGTCGCCCGGACGGCTCCTACATCTCGTTCGACGAGAACGCCGCCGTCATCATCAAGCCGGACGGCGAGCCGCGCGGCACCCGCATCTTCGGGCCCGTCGCCCGTGAGCTGCGCGAGAAGAAGTTCATGAAGATCGTGTCCCTCGCCCCGGAGGTGATTTAAGTGAAGATCCGCAAGGGCGACTCCGTGCTCGTCATCTCGGGCCCCGACGAGGGCGCGAAGGGCACCGTCATCGAGGCCTACCCGACCCGCGACAAGGTCCTGGTCGAGGGCGTGAACCGCATCAAGAAGCACGTCGCCGACTCGGCGGCCGAGCGCGGCGCCTCCTCCGGCGGCATCGTCACGCAGGAGGCCCCGATCCACGTGTCGAACGTCATGCTGCTCGACGAGGACGGCACGCCGACCCGCGTCGGCTACCGCGTCGACGAGGACGGCAAGAAGGTTCGCATCTCCCGCCGCACCGGGAAGGACATCTGATCATGAGCGAGAACTACACCCCCCGCCTGAAGGCGCGCTACCGCTCGGAGATCCGCGAGAACCTGCAGAAGGAGTTCTCCTTCGACAACGTCATGCAGATTCCGGGCGTCACCAAGGTCGTCGTCAACATGGGCGTCGGCGAGGCCGCGCGCGACTCCAAGCAGATCAACGGCGCGCTGAACGACCTGACCCTCATCACGGGCCAGAAGCCGCAGCTGCGCCGCGCCCGCAAGTCCATCGCCAACTTCAAGCTGCGCGAGGGCATGCCGATCGGCGCCCGCGTCACGCTGCGCGGCGACCGCATGTGGGAGTTCCTGGACCGTCTGCTGACGGTCGCCCTCCCGCGAATCCGCGACTTCCGCGGCCTGTCCGACAAGCAGTTCGACGGCCACGGCAACTACACGTTCGGCCTGTCCGAGCAGTCGATGTTCTACGAGATCGACATCGACAAGATGGACAAGCCGCGCGGCATGGACATCACGGTCGTCACCACCGCGACCAACAACGAGGAGGGCCGCGCGCTCCTGCGCGAGCTGGGCTTCCCGTTCAAGCAGGCCCACCACCGCGACTAGTCCGTTAATCGCGGCCGCAGGCCCCGCATGAGCCCGGGCCCCGCGTCATCCAC
Source organism: Corynebacterium sp. 335C (assembly GCF_053525695.1). NCBI lineage: Bacteria > Bacillati > Actinomycetota > Actinomycetes > Mycobacteriales > Corynebacteriaceae > Corynebacterium > Corynebacterium sp. 335C. The sequence continues at coordinate 1,208,547 of NZ_JASTTB010000001.1, read as the reverse complement.
CGGATGGCGCGGGGCCCGGGTTCTTCGCGTTGCGACGGGGCCCTCCGCGACGCCGGCGCCGGCGCGCGGGCGCCCCTGAACGATCCAGGGTGGCGCATGTGGCGGAAGATTCGCCTGAGGCGCGCGGAGGGGAAAACCCGTGCATGACCTGCGGGATGGCCGCGGGCGGGCGCATCGCTCCAGCGCAGCCGGGGGATTTCCCCTGAGAATCCCTAAGGTCACGATTTGACAAAGGTCGGGCCGTCGGGTTTGTTTACACGCATGAAGAAGTCTTTCGGTACCGCCGTCCGGGCCGCCGCGGTCGCGGGCGTCGCCGCCCTGGGCGCTGGCGTCCTCGTCCCGATGGCCACCGCCGACCCGGCCCCCGCGCCGGCTCCCGCCCCCGCCGTCGCCCCGGCCGCGACCCCGCACGACCCGGCCGCCATCGGCCAGCTGCAGCAGAACCTCGACGCCCAGGGCGTCGCGGTGCAGGCCCCGATGCTGAACCTCCCGGAGGGCTTCGGCCAGGGCGTCTCCACCCCGAAGCAGATCGTCGCGTTCGGCGACTCCTTCACCGCCAACGCGGGCAAGTCCGGCCCGCGCGGCCTCGAGCCGGGCCAGACCCCGCTCGTCGCCAACTGCGCCACCGACATGGAGAACTGGCCGAAGATCGTCGGCCGCGACTCCGGCAAGTCCGTCGGCGACTGGTCCTGCAACGGCATGGGCGGCGCCCCGATCGTCCAGATGCTCGGCTACCTCGAGGCCGCCATCATGTACGGCGACCTGGGCCCGGGCACCGAGGAGGTCGTCCTCATGTACGGCGGCATGGACACCGTGCAGTGGGTCGACATGGCGAGCCAGTTCGCGAACATCCCGGTTCCGGACGAGTCCGTCTACCGCCAGCTCATCCGCCACGTCAAGAACCGCGTCAACGAGGTCGCCCCGGGCGCCCGCGTGACCTTCACCTCCTACCAGGCCTACGCCGAGCCGTCCTCCGAGGGCAACGGCGAGAACCTGTGCCTGGTGAACATGCCGAACAACGGCATCGTCCGCATCCCGACCCCGGGCTCCGACAAGGTCCAGGAGGCGTTCCGCGACAACCTGCGCAACGCCGCCCACGCCGCCGGCGCGAACTTCATCGACGTCTACGAGCCGACGAAGTCCCACTCCTCCTGCGCCCCCGAGGATCAGCGCTGGGTCGCCGGCTTCATGGACCCGAAGATGGGCCCGATGACCAACCACCCGACCATCCAGGGCCAGTACGGCCTCGCCGGCATCATCAAGGGCGGCCTGGGCATCTAGCCCCCGCCCCGCCGCACGGCGGCATCCGCACCGGAGACTCGCCCGCCCCCTCGCGCACCGCGCGACGGGGCGGGTTCCGCCGTTTCCGGGGGCGGGTGCCGTCGTCACGCGATTTTGCCCGGTCGCGGGGCGTTTGCTAACGTTGGCCTCGCGCCGCGGCGCGGCCATCCCCGCATGCCCGCATGCGGCCCGGCCGCTGGCGCGGGCAGAGAACCGCACTACTTTGCTGAAGGCCCACCGCCCACAGGGCGTCCCGGCCGTCGAGGGTGGCGAGCCGCCGCGGCTACTGAACCGCGACGGCGCGAAGCAGCCCGCAAATCGGACGGATCACGCCGTACGGGGTGGTAGGAACCGCAGCGAGAAAGGACACGGTCACCTGACATGACCATGACTGATCCCATCGCCGACATGCTGTCGCGCGTGCGCAACGCCAACAACGCGTACCACGACTCCGTCACGATGCCGTCCTCGAAGCTCAAGGCGCACATCGCCGAGATCCTCAAGCAGGAGGGCTACATCGAGGACTTCACCGTCGAGGACGCCAAGGTCGGCAAGACCCTGACCATGACCCTGAAGTACGGCCCGTCCCGCGAGCGTTCGATCGCCGGGCTGCGCCGCGTCTCCAAGCCGGGTCTGCGCGTCTACGCCAAGTCCACCAACCTGCCGAAGGTCCTGGGTGGCCTGGGCGTGGCCATCATCTCCACGTCCCAGGGCCTCCTGACCGACCGTCAGGCCGCCGAGAAGAAGGTGGGCGGGGAAGTCCTCGCCTACGTCTGGTAAGGGGGAAACGAAGCAATGTCGCGTATCGGCAAGAACCCCGTCGTCATCCCGTCCTCCGTCACCGCGACGGTCGACGGCCAGGACGTCACCGTCAAGGGCCCGAAGGGCGAGCTCGCGCTCACCGTTCCGGCTCCGATCACCGTCGCCCAGGAGGGCAACGAGATCGTCGTCTCCCGCCCCGACGACCACCGCAAGAGCCGCTCCCTGCACGGCCTGTCCCGCTCCCTGATCAACAACATGGTCGTGGGCGTGACCGAGGGCTACGTCATCAAGATGGAGATCTTCGGCGTCGGCTACCGCGTGCAGAAGAAGGGCAAGGACCTCGAGTTCTCCCTGGGTTACTCGCACCCGGTGCTCATCGAGGCGCCGGAGGGCGTCACCTTCGACGTCGACGGCACCACGAAGTTCTCCATCTCTGGCATCGACAAGCAGAAGGTCGGTCAGCTCGCCGCGAACATCCGCCGTCTCCGCAAGGACGACCCCTACAAGGGCAAGGGCATCCGCTACGAGGGCGAGCAGATCCGCCGCAAGGTCGGAAAGACGGGTAAGTAATGAGCAACACCAACGACAAGCGACTTCCGGTCGGCCGGGACATCTCCACCCGCCGCCGCATCGCCCGCGCCCGCCGCCACGCGCGCCTGCGCAAGACGGTCCGCGGCACGGCGGAGACCCCGCGTCTCGTCGTCCACCGCTCCTCGCGCCACATCAGCGCCCAGATCATCGACGACACGACCGGCCGCACCCTGGCCGCCGCGTCCACCGTCGAGGCCGCGCTGCGCGACGTCGAGGGCGACAAGAAGGCCAAGGGCGCCAAGGTCGGCGAGACCATCGCCGCCCGCGCCAAGGAGGCCGGCATCGAGCAGGTCGTCTTCGACCGCGGCGGCTACCAGTACCACGGCCGCGTCGCGGCCCTGGCCGACGCCGCCCGCGAAGGTGGTCTGAAGTTCTAATGACGACGCGAAACGAGATCTCGAACGGAAGGAACGCGTGATGTCTGAAACGCAGAAGCGTGACGGCGGACGTGGCTCCGCCAACAACAACAACGACCGCCGCGGTGGCCGCGGCGGCCGCGACAACCGTCGCCAGCAGGACGAGCGCTCGCAGTACGTCGAGCGCGTCGTCACCATCAACCGCGTGTCGAAGGTCGTGAAGGGCGGTCGCCGCTTCAGCTTCACCGCGCTCGTCATCGTCGGCGACGGCGAGGGCATGGTCGGCGTCGGCTACGGCAAGGCCAAGGAAGTTCCCGCGGCGATCCAGAAGGGCGCCGAGGAGGCTCGCAAGAACTTCTTCCGCGTCCCGATGATCGGCGGCACCATCCCGCACCCGGTGCAGGGCGAGACCGCCGCCGGCGTCGTCCTCCTGCGCCCGGCTGCCCCGGGTACCGGCGTCATCGCCGGCGGCGCGGTCCGCCCGGTGCTGGAGTGCGCCGGCGTCCAGGACGTGCTGTCGAAGTCCCTGGGCTCCGACAACTCCATCAACGTGACCCACGCCACCGTCGACGCGCTCAAGCAGCTGGTGCGTCCGGAGGAGGTCGCCGCCCGCCGCGGCAAGACCGTCGAGGAGGTGGCCCCGGCCGGCATGCTGCGGGCCCGTGCAGGACAGGGGGCGTAAGCAGCAATGGCTCTGAAGATCACCCAGGTCCGCGGTACCGCGGGCACCAAGCAGAAGCAGAAGGACTCGCTGCGCACCCTCGGCCTGAAGCGCCGTCACCATTCCGTCGTCCGCCCGGACACCCCGGAGGTCCGCGGCCTGGTGAACGTCGTCCGTCACATGGTCGAGGTCGAAGAAGTGGCGGGGGAGTAGGTAAACATGAGCGATCCCATCAAGCTCCACGACCTGGCCCCGGCTCCGGGGTCCCGCAAGAGCAAGACGCGCGTCGGCCGCGGTGAGGCCTCCAAGGGCAAGACCGCCGGCCGCGGCACCAAGGGCACCGGCGCCCGCAAGCAGGTTTCCGCCGCCTTCGAGGGCGGCCAGATGCCGCTGCACATGCGCCTGCCGAAGCTGAAGGGCTTCAAGAACCCGGCGAAGGTCACCTTCCAGGTGGTCAACGTCGCCGACCTGGCCCGTCTGTTCCCGCAGGGCGGCGACGTCACCGTCGCCGACCTCGTCGCCAAGGGCGCCGTGCGCGCCAAGCAGCCCGTCAAGGTGCTGGGCGACGGCGAGATCGACGTCAAGGTCAACGTCACCGCCGACAAGTTCTCCCGCTCCGCCAAGGAGAAGATCGAGAACGCCGGCGGCTCCGTCACCGAGGCGTAGCCGCCGACCCCGGGCGCCGCGCGCCCGGGAGGCCGCGAGGGCCCCGCCGTCACGCGCGAACAGCGTGACGGCGGGGCCCCGTCGCTTTTCCGGCCCGCCGATGCGGGCGCGGCCGGGGGCGCTGGTAGACTACCGGCGTCCACTTCCGACCATCGACGACTTCCCCGCCGGGGAGCCGACCCGCGACGCGCCGACCGCGCACCGGGGAGGGCCCGGCGACCACAGGAGGATGCACGTGCCAACCGGTTTCCTGGCGGCGCTGCGCGACCCCGACCTGCGGCGGAAGATCCTGTTCACCCTGGGCATGATCATCCTGTACCGCATCGGCGCGCAGATCCCGACGCCGGGCGTCGACTACCAGCTGGTCAACGCCCGACTCGAGGCGGTGACGCAGGATCAGTCCAGCGTCTACAACCTCATCAACCTGTTCTCGGGCGGCGCGCTGCTCCAGATCGCGATCTTCGGCATCGGCATCATGCCGTACATCACCGCGTCGATCATCGTGCAGCTGCTGACCGTCGTCATCCCCTACTTCGAGCAGCTGAAGAAGGAGGGGCAGACCGGCCAGGCGAAGATGACGCAGATCACGCGCTACATCACGGTCGGCCTCGCCCTGCTGCAGTCCGCCGGCATCGTCGCCATGGCGGACCGCGGCGCGCTGCTCGGCGGCGGCCAGTCGCTCCTGGTCGAGGGCGCGGGCATCTGGACCATGATCGTCATGGTCCTGGTCCTGACCTCGGGCGCGATCCTGGTCATGTGGTTCGGCGAGCTCATCACCGACCGCGGCGTCGGCAACGGCATGTCGCTGCTCATCTTCGCGGGCATCGCCGCGCAGATGCCGGCGTCCGCGCTGAACATCCTGCAGTCCTCGGGCGGCCTGGTGTTCTCCCTCGTGATGGCGGCCGTGCTGGTCCTCATCATCGGCGTCATCTTCATCGAGCAGGGCCAGCGCCGCATCCCGGTGCAGTACGCCAAGCGCATGGTGGGCCGCCGCCAGTACGGCGGCACCTCCACCTACCTGCCGCTGAAGGTCAACCAGGCCGGCGTCATCCCGGTCATCTTCGCGTCGTCCCTCATCTACGTGCCGGTCCTGATCACCCAGATCATCCAGTCCGGCCAGACGAACCCGAACCCGGACAACTGGTGGCAGCAGAACGTCATCCAGTACCTGACGTCGCCGTCGTCGTGGCAGTACATCCTGGTGTTCTTCGTCCTCATCGTGTTCTTCTCCTTCTTCTACGTCTCGGTCCAGTACGACCCGAACGATCAGGCGGAGAACATGAAGAAGTACGGCGGGTTCATCCCGGGCTTCCGCCCGGGCCGCCCGACCGCCGAGTACCTGGGGTACGTCATCACCCGCCTGTTGACGGTGGGCTCGCTCTACCTGGGCCTCATCGCCGTCCTGCCGAACCTCATGCTCGATCTGGGCATCGGCGGGGGTGCCGGCCAGACCGCCGGCGGTATGTTCGGAGGTACGGCCCTGCTGATCCTCGTCTCCGTTGCACTGACGACGGTCAAGCAGATTGAAAGCCAGATGATGCAACGCAACTACGAAGGGTTCCTGAAGTAATGCGACTCGTTCTCCTCGGTCCCCCCGGTGCCGGCAAGGGCACCCAGGCCGCCATCCTCACCGAGAAGCTGGGCGTGCCCCACATCTCCACCGGCGACCTGTTCCGCGCCAACATCGGCGAGGGCACCCCGCTCGGCGTGGAGGCCAAGCAGTACATCGACGCGGGCAAGCTCGTGCCGGACGACGTCACCGTCCGCATGGTCGCCTCGCGCCTGTCGGAGGACGACGCGAAGGACGGCTTCCTCCTCGACGGCTTCCCGCGCACCGTCCCGCAGGCCGACGAGCTGACGACGATCCTCGACGGCCTGGGCGAGAAGCTCGACGCGGTCGTGCAGTTCGACGTCTCCGAGGACGTGGTGGTGGAGCGCATGCTCGCCCGCGGCCGCGCCGACGACAACGAGGAGACCATCCGCACCCGCCTCGGCGTCTACCGCGACGAGACGGCGCCGCTGCTGGACCACTACGCCGACCAGCTCATCGTCGTGAAGGCGGAGGGCACGGTCGAGGACATCAACGCCCGCACCATGGAGGAGCTGGACAAGCTGAAGTAGTCCGCCTTCCGCACGCGTGAGCGTGACGACGGGGCCCCGCACGCCGGAGACGGCGCGCGGGGCCCTTCGCCGTCCCCGGCGGGGGAGGGGGTAGCGTGTCCGCCATGTTCACGATCGGACGGAAGAAGAGGACGGTGCCGGCGCGCACCCCGGGGGAGCTCGACGCCATGGCCGCCGCCGGCGCCATCGTCGGCGAGGCGCTCGTCGCCGTGCGCGAGGCCGCGGCGCCCGGCGTGACGACGAAGGACCTCGACGCCGTCGCCCACGACGTCATCGTCTCCTCCGGCGCCGTGCCCTCCTTCCTGGGCTACGAGGGCTTCCCGGGTTCCATCTGCGCCTCCGTCAACGAGGTCGTCGTCCACGGCATCCCGTCGGCGGACGTGGTGCTGAAGGAGGGGGACCTGGTCTCCGTCGACTGCGGCGCCATCCTCGACGGCTGGCACGGCGACTCCGCCTGGAGCTTCGGGGTGGGCGAGCTCGCGGACGACGTCGACAAGCTCAACCGCGCGACCCGCAGGGTGCTCGACGCCGGCATCGCGGCGATGGTCCCGGGCGCGCGCCTGACGGACATCAGCCACGCCATCGAGACCGCCACCCGCGCGGCGGAGGCGGAGTTCGGCGTGGGCCTCGGCATCATCGACGGATACGGCGGCCACGGCATCGGCCGCGAGATGCACATGGACCCGTTCCTGCCCAACGAGGGCGCCCCGGGCAAGGGCCCGCGCATCGTCGAGGGATCCGTGCTGGCCATCGAGCCGATGCTCATCCTCGACGGCGAAATCGACTCCGAGGAGCTGGACGACGGCTGGACCGTCGTCAGCGCCAACCGCCGCCCGGCGTCGCACTGGGAGCACACCGTCGCGGCGACCGCCGCGGGCCCGCGCATCCTCACCGGCCGCCCGTCGGTGCACTAGGGGCCGCGGGCCCGGGGTGCACGCGGCACGGCAGAGGGCGCCCGCCCCAGGGGCGGGGTCCGGGGGGAGGGGCGCCGGGGCGGGCGTTCTAGAATCATCCGCGTCAGATCCACCACGCGGCCGCCCGCGCCGCCCGGGGACGCCCCGGGCCCGGCGGCCGCCGCGCCAGAGCGGAGACCCCCGTGAAAGCATCCGCCATCACGTCGTCCCTGCTGTTCAAGATCGTCGTGGCCATCGTCCTCGGCATCGTGTGCAGCCTCTTCTTCCCCGAGTGGCTGGCGAGGGTGTTCGTCACCTTCAACGGGCTGTTCGGCAATTTCCTCGGCTTCTTCGTGCCGATCCTGATCTTCTCGCTCATCACGCCGGCCATCGCGGGCCTCGGCGCGGGCGCGGGTCGCTGGCTGGGGGCCACCGCCGGCATCGCCTACGTGTCGACGATCATCTCCGGCCTCATGGCCTGGGGCGTCGCCGTGGCGCTCTACCCGGCGCTGCTGGAGAACCAGCGCATGGTCGAGGCCGTCGACATCGACGCCGGGGCGCTGGCGCCCTACTTCGAGGTCGAGATGCCCGCCCCGATGGAGGTCATGGCGGCGCTGCTGCTCGCCTTCACCGTCGGCATCTCCATGGCCGCCATCCGCGCGCAGGTGCTCACCACCGCGGCGGAGGAGCTGCGCGACGCCATCATGGCCGTCATCGTGAAGTTCATCATCCCGCTGCTGCCGCCGTACATCTTCGGCATGTTCCTGGCGATGGGCATGAACGGCAACCTCACGCTGACGCTCACCGCCTTCGCGAAGGTCCTCATCCTGGCGACCATCATGACGTGGGTCGTCCTGCTGCTGCAGTACGTCCTCGCCGGCGCCTACGCCCGCGTGAACCCCCTCCGCGCGCTGAAGAACATGCTGCCCGCGTACTTCACCGCGCTCGGCACGTCGTCCTCCGCCGCGACCATCCCGGTCACCCTGCGCTGCGCCCGGAACAACGGCGTCTCCGAGTCCGTCGGCGGCTTCGTCATCCCCCTGTGCGCCACCGTGCACCTGTCCGGCTCCATGATGAAGATCGGACTGTTCGCCTTCGCCATCGTCTTCATGACCGGCGGCGAGCTCACCGCCGGCGCCGCCCTCGGCTTCATCCTGCTGCTCGGCATCATGATGGTCGCCGCCCCCGGCGTCCCCGGCGGCGCCATCATGGCCGCCGTCGGCCTGCTCCAGGCCCAGCTCGGCTTCGACGAGGGCCAGGTCGCCCTCATGATCGCCGCCTACATCGCCATCGACTCCTTCGGCACCGCCTGCAACGTCACCGGCGACGGCGCCATCGCCCTGGCCGTCAACCGCATGGCCCGCGGCGACCTCGTCCGCGAGGCCGCCCGCAGGGAGGGCGAGGAGGCCGCCGCCGGCGCCTGACGGCGCCGCCCGCGGGGCACGTCGTCACGCGACGGCGCGCACCCCGCGCGCACCCGCCGCGCCACCGCGACGCGCACCCGCGCGACCGCGGCGGCGCGGTTCCGCGCGTTTTGGGGAAACCGCAGGTCGGGTGTAAGGTGGAACGACGGTACGGCACCACCGGGTCCGGACCCCGGCCCAACGCGCCCCGACGACGGGGAGTCGCAGGCGGGGGAGACGGCCGGCACGCCGCACCGCAGTAGCGAAGACAGCACCCGATTCCGGCCGGATACGGCCGGGGAAACGTGGAGGACATGGCCAAGAAGGAAGGCGCCATCGAGGTCGAGGGCCGCGTCATCGAGCCCCTGCCCAACGCGATGTTCCGCGTCGAGCTGGACAACGGGCACAAGGTTCTCGCCCACATCTCCGGCAAGATGCGCCAGCACTACATCCGCATCCTCCCCGAGGACCGGGTCGTCGTGGAGCTCTCCCCGTACGACCTGGAGCGCGGTCGCATCGTCTACCGCTACAAGTAGGAAATTCCGCCTCCACCGTCCTGACGCGGACGCCGCCCACGGCGCGTCCGCGTGACGTCACCTCCGGCCACGGTGGCCGGAGCCCCGCCACTTCAGACCGCACCGCACCCGGCACCCGACCGGGCGCGGCGGCCCGGCGGGGACGGCAGTGGAGCAAACCACCGCACCAACCGGAAGGACACAGCCACATGGCTCGCCTTGCTGGAGTCGACCTGCCGCGCAACAAGCGCATGGTGGTCGCTCTCACCTACATCTACGGCATCGGGCCCGCCCGATCCCAGCAGCTGCTGGAGCAGACCGGCATCTCGCCGGACCTCCGCACCGACAACCTGACCGACGATCAGGTCACCGCGCTGCGCAACGCCATCGAGGACCAGTGGAAGGTCGAGGGCGACCTCCGCCGCCAGGTCCAGGCGGACATCCGCCGAAAGATCGACATCGGCTGCTACCAGGGCCTGCGCCACCGCCGTGGCCTGCCCGTCCGCGGCCAGCGCACGAAGACCAACGCTCGCACCCGCAAGGGCCCGAAGAAGACGATCGCCGGAAAGAAGAAGTAAGACATGGCTGCTCAGAAGACCTCCCGCGGCCGCCGCACCGGCCGCCGCGTCGTCAAGAAGAACGTGGCCCAGGGCCACGCCTACATCAAGTCCACCTTCAACAACACCATCGTGTCCATCACGGACCCGAAGGGTGCCGTCATCTCGTGGGCCTCCTCGGGCCACGTCGGGTTCAAGGGCTCCCGCAAGTCCACCCCGTTCGCCGCGCAGATGGCCGCCGAGAACGCCGCGCGCAAGGCGCAGGAGCACGGCATGAAGAAGGTCGACGTGTTCGTGAAGGGCCCGGGTTCGGGCCGCGAGACCGCCATCCGCTCCCTCCAGGCCGCCGGCCTCGAGGTCGGCTCGATCTCCGACGTGACGCCGCTGCCGCACAACGGCTGCCGTCCGCCGAAGCGTCGCCGCGTCTAAGGAAGCCAGGAGGAAGAGAAAATGGCCCGTTACACCGGTCCCGCAACCCGCAAGTCCCGTCGTCTCCGCGTCGATCTCGTCGGCGGCGACATGAACTTCGAGCGCCGCCCCTACCCGCCCGGGCAGGCCGGCCGCGCCCGCATCAAGGAGTCCGAGTACCTGATCCAGCTGCAGGAGAAGCAGAAGGCCCGCTTCACCTACGGCGTCATGGAGAAGCAGTTCCGCCGCTACTACGCCGAGGCCAACCGCCGCCCCGGCAAGACCGGCGACAACCTCGTGATCCTGCTGGAGTCCCGCCTCGACAACGTCGTGTACCGCGCCGGCCTGGCCCGCACCCGCCGCCAGGCCCGCCAGCTGGTCTCCCACGGCCACTTCACCGTGAACGGCAAGAAGATCAACGTCCCCTCGTTCCAGGTGTCGCAGTACGACATCATCGACGTGCGGGAGAAGTCCCAGAAGATGGTGTGGTTCGAGGACGCCCAGGAGAACCTGGTCGACGCCGTCGTCCCGGCCTGGCTGCAGGTCGTCCCCGAGTCCCTGCGCATCCTCGTGCACCAGCTGCCCGAGCGCGCGCAGATCGACACCCCGCTGCAGGAGCAGCTCATCGTCGAGTTCTACTCGAAGTAGGAACCGACACCCCCTCGCATCCCGTTCCCACTGGCGTCATATAGCGGTCGCCAACCAGGAGGATCCCCACCATGCTCATTTCCCAGCGCCCCACGCTCACCGAGGACTACGTCGACTCCTCCCGCTCCCGGTTCGTCATCGAGCCGCTGGAGCCGGGCTTCGGCTACACCCTCGGCAACTCGCTGCGCCGCACGCTGCTGTCGTCCATCCCGGGCGCGGCCGTGACCAGCATCCGCATCGAGGGCGTGCTCCACGAGTTCACCACCATCCCGGGCGTCAAGGAGGACGTCTCCGACATCATCCTGAACGTCAAGGGCCTGGTGCTGAGCTCCGAGTTCGATGAGCCCGCCACGGTCTACCTGCGCCGCGAGGGCGTGGGCGCCGTGACGGCCGGCGACATCGAGTGCCCGGCCGGCGTGGAGATCCACAACCCGGATCACCACATCGCGTCCCTCAACGAGGACGGCCGCCTCGAGATCGAGATGGTCGTCGAGCGGGGCCGCGGCTACGTTCCCGCCATGCCGAACTCCGGCGGCGAGATCGGCCGCATCCCGGTGGACCAGATCTACTCCCCGGTCCTGAAGGTCAGCTACAAGGTCGAGGCGACCCGCGTCGAGCAGCGCACCGACTTCGACAAGCTGATCATCGACGTGGAGACCAAGAACTCCATCACCGCCCGCGACGCCATGGCGTCCGCCGGCAAGACCCTGGTGGAGCTCTTCGGCCTGGGCCGCGAGCTCAACGAGGCCGCGGAGGGCATCGAGATCGGCCCGTCCCCGCGCGAGGCGGAGGACGACGCCGCGCTGTCCACCCCGATCGAGGACCTGGAGTTCTCCATGCGCTCCTACAACTGCCTGAAGCGCGAGGAGATCCACACGGTCGGCGAGCTGGCGAACCGCACCGAGTCCGACCTGCTGGACATCCGCAACTTCGGCGACAAGTCGATCACCGAGGTCAAGGAGAAGCTGGCGGAGCTCGGCCTGTCGCTGAAGGATTCGCCGGACAGCTTTGACCCGGGCGCCGGCGACGGCTTCGCCGGCGGCGTCGAGTGGTCGGACGGGAACGACGAGGGCCACTTCGAGTAGCAACCACCGCGACTACCACACCAACGAGGAGAAACCATGCCCAAGCCCAAGAAGGGCGCCCGTCTCGGCGGTTCGCCTTCCCACCAGCGGAAGATCCTGGCCAACCTGGCCAAGCAGCTGTTCGAGCACGGCCAGATCAAGACCACCGACACGAAGGCCAAGCTGCTCCGCCCGTACGCGGAGAAGCTCATTACCAAGGCGAAGCGCGGCACCCTGGCGGACCGCCGCAACATCGCCAAGCAGCTGAACGACAACTACATCGTCCAGCTCCTGGTCGACGAGATCGGCCCGAAGTTCGAGAACCGCGACGGCGGCTACACCCGCATCATCAAGCTGGGTAACCGCAAGGGCGACAACGCCCCGATCTCCCTCATCGCGCTGGTCGACGAGGAGACCGCGACCGCCGAGGCCACCCGCGTGACCGAGGCCGCCGCCCCGGCCGCCGAGGAGAAGGCCGAGGAGGCCCCCGAGGTCGAGGCCGACGAGGCCACCGACGCCGAGGCCGAGGCCGAGGCCGCCGACGCCGAGAAGGGCGACGACAAGTAGTAGGGTCACCCCGGTGAACCCGAACCTCGCAGACGACCCCGCCGACCGCACCGACGAAGGTGCGGGCGGCGGGGTCGTCCGTCTCCGCCTGGACCTCGCCTACGACGGCACGGACTTCCACGGCTGGGCCGCCCAGCCCCGGCAGAACCTGCGCACGGTGCAGGCGACGCTGGAGGAGAACCTGTCGATGGTGCTGCGCACCGACGCGCGCCTGACGGTCGCGGGCCGCACCGACGCCGGCGTTCACGCCTCCGGGCAGGTCGCGCACCTCGATGTGCCCCGGTCGTCCCTCGACGCCCGCTCCATCGGCGGCGACCCGGCGCGCCTGGTGCGGCGCCTGTCGCGGCTGCTGCCGGAGGACGTCCGCGTCCACGGCTGCTCCTTCGCCCCGGAGGGCTTCGACGCCCGGTTCTCCGCGCTGCGGCGGCGCTACGTCTACCGCGTGACGACGGCCGACCGCGGTGCGCTGCCCACCCGCCGCCTCGACACGGCCCACCACCCGCGGTCCGTCGACCCGGCGCTGCTGCAGGAGGCGGCCGACATGCTGCTGGGCCTGCACGACTTCGCGGCGTTCTGCCGCGCCCGGCCGCATTCGACGACCATCCGCGACCTGCAGGCGTTCACGTGGCGGGACGTCTCGACGGAGCAGGAGCCCGAGACGTACGAGGCCGACGTCGTCGCCGACGCGTTCTGCTGGTCGATGGTGCGCTCGCTGGTCGGCTCCTGCCTCGCCGTCGCCGAGGGGCGCCGGCCCCGCGACTTCACGTCCCGGATGCTGGGGGAGACGGAGCGGTCCCCGATGGTGCCGGTCGCCCCGGCGAAGGGGCTGTGCCTCACCGGAATCGACTATCCTGCGGCGGAGGACCTGGCCTCCCGCGCGGAGGCCACCCGCGGGCTGCGCGAGCTGCCCTGACCCCGCGGCGACCCCGCCGCACCGCCCCCGGACCGTGAGGAGACCCCTCCCCGATGCCCGCATCCCTCCTGGTGCTGCTCCTGCTGCTCATCGCCCCCGGCGCGATCGTGTCGGCGGTCGCCGGCCTGCGCCCCGCGTGGGCGCTGGCGGCCGGCCCCGCCGTGACGCTGTGCGTCACGGGCGTCGCCGGCTTCCTGCTGGGCCTGGTCGACGTCCCCTACGGCTTCGCGAGCCTGGGCGCCGTGTGGCTCGGCTTCGTCGCCGTGGCCGCCGCGTGGCGCGCGGCGTTCGCGGCGGGTCGCCGCAGGCGCGCGTCGCGTGACGACGGGGACCGCGCCGGCGGGGATCCGGAGGCCGCGGGCGATGACGAGGCGGCCGGGGAGGCGGCCGTCGTCACGCGAACCACCGGACGCCACCGCGCGGTGCCGGCGGACGCCGGGGACGGCGCCGGCGGCGGGCGCCTGGCGGCCGCCGTGCCGCAGCTGCTGGGCCTGGCCGGCGTCGTCACCGGCTTCTTCCTGCTGTGGACGCCGCTGTGGAACCGCCTGCAGCGCGTCCCCGGCGCGCTGGAGTCCATCCCGCAGGCGTGGGACGTGCACTGGCACGCCTCCGTCATCCGCTACATCCGCGACTTCGGCATGGCGTCGGCGACCCGGATGGGCGAGATCCAGAACATCGAGACGAAGGACCCGATGTTCTATCCGGCGGCGTGGCACGCGCTCGGCGCGACGGTGGGGGAGGCCTCCGGCATCAGCACCATCGCCGTCACGAACCTCATGGGCATCGCCGTGCCCGCCGTCACCGTGCCGCTGGCCGCCGCCGCCCTGGCGTGGCGGCTCGTCGACCGGCCGGGGCTCTCCGCCGGCATCGCCGCGGGACTGGCCGCCGTCGCCTCGGCGTCGCTGCCGGTGCTGTACCCCATCGGCATCGCCGTCGGCGCCTGGCCGTACCTGGTGGCCATCGGCCTCGGCGTCGTCTGCTTCGTCCTCGTCTCCTCGACGCCGCACCGGCCGGAGCGCATCCTGCCCGCCGGCCTCGCCCTCGGCGGCGCCGGACTGACTCACCCGTCGGCCCTGGCGGTCGCCGCGGTGCTCGGCGTGCTGTGGTGGCTGCTGCTGCGCCTGTGGGCCCCGGTGCGCCCGGAGCTCGGCGCCGTCCGCTCCCGGCTGCGGGACCTCGGCATGCTCGCCGCCTCCGGCGGCGTCGGCCTCCTGGTGTTCGCCCCGCAGGTGCTGCTCATGTCCGGCACGGGGCAGGACGAGGAGATCGGGACGTTCAGCGCGACCGTCGACACCGACCGCGTCGGCTCCTGGATCCTGGCCACCCGCATGCTCACCCGGCACGCGGAGCCGCTGCACCCGGTGTGGCCCGTCATCATCGCGGGCGCGGCCGGCCTGCTGGTGGCGCTGGTCTGGCGCCGCGCCGTCTGGGCGGCGGCCGCCTTCGGCTTCTTCCTGGTCACCGTCGTCCACGGCCTGCACCCCATCGGCGGGGCCTTCGCCGGGGTGCTCGACGCCTACGCGACCATGCACTACTCCACGCCGCACCGGCTCATCATGCCGGTGGCGTACCTCTACTGCGCCGGCGCCGGCGTGCTCCTCGCCGCCGTGCTGCGGCTGGTCACCGGCGGCACCGTGCGCCGCCTGGCGCCGTGGAACGGCGTCGCCGCCGTCGTCGCCGCGGTGGCCGTCGCCGGCGTCATGGCCCCCTGGGCCGTGCAGCGCAACGCGGAGGCCATGGACTACGGCGTCGAGAACCGCGACGGCCGAGCCGTCGGCCCCGAGGACCTCCGCGCCTTCGACTGGCTCGCCCGCCAGCCCGAGACCCGCGAGCACACCATCTACCTCAACCCCAACGAGTCGTCCGGCTGGATGTACGCCCGCAACGGCCTGCCGTCGCTGTTCCGCCACAACCTCTGGCCGTCCGTGCCGGAGGACGGGTTCTCCGCCACCGACATGATCTACTGGCACGCCGACAAGATCGGCGCCGGCGTCGAGGGCGACCCCTGGGCGCTCAACGACATCGACCGGGCCGTGGAGAAGCTGAACGTCGGCTTCCTCTACGTCTCGCCGCCAAACCTGTGGCCGCAGGAGCCCTACACCTGGCCGTGGACCGTCGGCGCCTGGTGGGCCCCCGGCACCACGCTGGTGTACAAGGACGGCCCCGTCGGCATCCTCGCCGTCAACCGCGCCATCGGCGCCGACGCCATCGCCCGCATGCGCGCCGAGTCCCCGGAGCCGCTGCCGCCGCTGCCCACCCACGAGGTGATGGGCGTCCCCGGCGGCGACGCGCCCTACGTCTTCATGCCCGGCGAGCCCAGGGAGGGCAACCCGCTGGTCGCCCCGCCGCCCGGCGAGCCCGGCCCGCCGCCGACCCCGACGCCGCCGCTGCAGATCGGCGACCCCCGCCTGGACGAGGTGCTGTTCTTCTAGGGGCCCGCGGCCCGGGTTCCGCGGTCCGGCGCCCCCGGAACGGGGCGCGCGGGCGGCCCGGGGGACTATGGTCGTGACCCATGCGCTTCCCCAAGGCCCTCGCGGCGACCCTGATGATCGGCGGCCTGGCCCTCGCCGGCTGCTCCGGCGACGACGAGTCCGCCCCGCCGGCCCCGCCGGCGCCGCCGTCGACGTCCAGCTCGGCCCCGTCGAGCTCCTCCACGACGGAGACGACGTCGACCGAGCAGACCGCCACCGGCCCCCGCGTCGTCGACCCCGCGGAGTTCACCCCGCCGGACGGCTCCAACGCGCGGCTCTTCGTCCTCGCCGACGGCGTGACCGAGTGCTGGATGACCGACATCGGCGACGCCTTCCTCAACTGCACCACCAACTTCGCGGAGCCCCCGACGGTCACCGACATCAACGGCAACCAGTCGACCGCCAACTCCGTGTCCTTCAACCCGTCGGGCATCACCTACGAGACGCTGATGTACCCCGACACCGGCTACCAGCCGCGGACCCTCGCCCCCGGCGAGCAGCTGTCCGACTTCGGATACACGTGCACCGCGCTCAGCGACTCCAAGGTCGAGTGCACCGGCCCGCAGGGCACCGCCACCATCGGCGACGGCGTCGCCGAGGGCGCCACCGTCCCGCAGGGCCCCGCCCCCGCGCCGGAGCCCGCCCCGGCCCCCGAGCCGGCCCCGGGCGCGCCCGCCGCGCCGGGCGCCCCGGCGGCCCCGGGCCTGCCGGACGTCGTCGAGGACATCCTGCCCCCGGCGCCCGGCCAGTAGCCGACCGCCCGCGCCCCGGCGGCCCTCAGTCGGGCGGCAGGGGCAGCGGGCGGATGACGGTGCGCGCGCCCCGCGCGTCGTCAAGCTCCCACGTGTGCGCCCCGACCGCCAGCACCGGCCCCGTCCGCGCCGGGCACGGCCGCGGCGCCGCCGACCGCACCGTCACGCCGCGACCGCCCGCGGGCCCCGTCGCGGGGTGATCGCCGTCGCGCACGACGACGTCGACGCGGTCCTCCCCGCCCGGGCCCAGCACGACCGCGCCCCGGTCGAGCAGGGCGCGGAAGCGGCGCGGCCGCGCCGTCGCCACGCCCACCCGCGCGCCCAGCACCAGCGCCGGGCCGAGCACCGCGTCGAGCCGCTCCGGCTCCGCGACCACGGTGAACCGCTCCACCTCCGCCGCCCGCAGCGTCACCGGCGCACCCCGATCCCCGGCGCCGAGGACGTGCTCCGGGGCCGGAGGGACCCGCCAGGCCGCCGGGCCCCGCAGCCACACGTGCGGCCGCCGCAGGTGCCGCATCCGCGTCGCCCGCGCCACCGCGGCCCCCGGCGGGAACCGCAGCGCGTCGGCCACCTCCGCGTCGTCCAGCGGCCGCGCCCGCAGGCCCAGGCACCGCACCCGGTGGGCCAGATGCGCGGCCAGCGCGGCGCGCTCCTCCGGCGACGGATCGTCGCCCGCCGTCGCCAGCAGCGCGCCCCAGCCACCCGACCGTACGCCGAGCGAGGCCGCCGCGGCGCGGTAGCCGTGCGCGAACTCCCCGCCCGCCGCATGCGGGCCCGCGCCCGTGACGTGCAGCGACGCCGCGTCGACCGGCACCGGCGCGTCGCGCACCAGCGCCAGCAGCTCGTCCGCCGGAAGCACGGCGGAGGCCGCGGCGCTCACCCGCAGCCCCGCCGCCGGCGTCGGCGGCGTGCCCCGCAGCCGGTCCCGCAGGCTCCGGCCCCGCACCGGCACGTGCGCCGCCAGCGCCAGCCCCGCGGCCGCCGCGGCCAGCCCCGCCGTCAGCGCCGCGTCGGCGTCCATCACGTCCATGGGATCCCCCTCGTCGCCCCGTCCCCCGGAATCGGGCGGCACCCGCCGCCGTCGTCCGGGACCGTAGCAGCGCGGCGGCGGGCGCGCCCGGTGCGCGCCCGGTGCGCGGGGGAGGTGGGGACGGCGGGCACGGGCGCCGGGCGCGGGCGGGCCGCAGCCGGTAGCGTGCCCGGCGGGGCGCCCGCCGTCGGGGGACGCGGGCGCCGGACGCATCGGCGACGACGGGGGAGGAACCGCCATGCCCAGAACGCCCACCACGCCCGCGCAGGTCTCCGGCCACCGGTTCCTGGTGCGGCGCGTCGAGCACGCCCTGGTCCGCGCGGACGCGGCGATGCTCCACGACCCGCAGCGCACCCGCGGCCGGGCCCTGGCCGCCGGCGCGGCCCTGGCCGTCCTGGCAGTCGCCGGCGCCGCCGTGCTGGGGCTCGTGCGCCCCGGCGCCGGGTCGGCCGACGACGCGGACCTGCTCATGGTGCGCGGCACCGGCGCCCTGCACGTGCGCATCGGCGACCGGCTGCACCCGGTGGACAACCTCGCCTCGGCGCGGCTGGTGCTGGGCCGGCCGGAGCAGCCGCGCCGCGTCGGCGCCGGGGCGCTGGAGGGCGTGCCCGCCGGGCCGCCGCTCGGGGTGCCGGGCGCCCCGGCGGTCGCCCCGGAGGAGCCGGCGGCCGCGCCCGCCACCGCCGGGGTGTGCGAGCTCGTCGCCGCGGACCCCGCGGACCCGGCGGGAGGGCCGGCGGTGGCGCGGACCGTCGTCAGGCTCGGGGGAGGGGGGAGGCCCGACGACGGCACCGCGACGCTCGCCGCCGGGGACGGCGCCCACTGGCTCGTGCTCGGCGGACGGCGCGCCCGCGTCGACCCCGCGGACCCGGTGCTCGCCCGGGCGCTGGGCCTGGGGTCGGCGCAGGTGCGCCCGGCGGGGCCGGACTGGCTGCGCGCCCTGCCGGAGGCCCCGCCCGTGGCCGCCCCGGACGTCGGGCCCGTCGGGCAGCCCGCGCCGTTCCCGGCGCCGTTCGACGTGGTCGGGCGGGTGGTGGACGTCGGCACGCGGTCGGTGGCCGTCACCCCGGCCGGCGCCGTCGACGTCGGGCCGGTCGTCGCCGACGTGCTCGCCGCGCTCGGCGGGAGGGCGGCGGCGGGGGAGCCGCAGCTGGCGGCCGTGCCCGTCGCCCCGCCCGTCGACCCGGGCTCCCTGCCGGAGGCGCCGCCCCGGTGGGCCCCGGCGGAGGGGTGGCTGTGCGCGGACTCCGACGCCGACGGTCCCGCGGCGGTGGTCGCCGGCGAGCCCGCCGGGCCGCACGTGCCGTACGCCGCCGCCGACGGGGCGGGTCCGGCCGTCGACGCTTACGCGGGCCCCGCCGCCACCGTCGCCGCCGACGCAGGGGAGGGGGCGCTGCTGGTCTCCGGGGCGGGGCTGCGCCACCGCGTCCACGGCGACCCGGCGGTGCTCGGCCACCCCGCGCCGGGCCGGCTGCCGTGGCGGGTGCTCGCCGCCCTGCCGGAGGGCCCGGCGCTCAGCCGGGCCGCCGCGCTGCGGGCGCGCTGAGGCCGCGCCACGCCAGGGCCGCCGCACCGGCGGCGGCGAGCACCGCGGCGACGAGGCCGAGGCGGCGCGCCGGGCCGTCGTCGGCGGGTGTGGGCGCGGGCGGCGGATCCGCGGGCGCCGGGGGCGGGGCGGCCGCCGCATCCGGCCAGGACACCGCCGCGGCCGGATCGACGACGCCGGCGCCGAGGCCCGGCCCCGCCGGCGTCGCGGTGGCGACGAGGGCCTCCCGCACCTGCGCCGGTGACAGGTGCGGTGCCCGCGACAGCACCAGCGCCGCGACGCCCGCGACGACCGGGGCGGCGAAGGACGTGCCCGCCACCGGCGTCTCCCCGCCGGCGGAGACGAGGGCGCCGGCCAGGCCGTCGCCACGCGGATCCGGGCCCGTGACCGGCCCGCCGGGCGCTGCGACGTCGACCCACGGGCCGGTCAGCGCCCACTCCGCGGGCGCCGCCGCGGCTCCGGCCGGGCGGGGGTGGGCGACGGCGGTGACCGCCACGACCTCGTCGAGCACCGCCGGCCACGCCACGGCGCCGTCGCGGCAGTCGGCGCCGCGGTTGCCGGAGGCGGCGACGACGACCGCGCCGGCGGCCTCCGCCCGGGCGACGGCATCGCGCACCTCCGCGGCGCCGGGCGGCTCCGCGCCCGCCGGGGCGCAGGAGGCCAGGGAAACGTTGATGACCCGGGCGCCGGCCGCCAGTGCGGAGTCGACGGCGGCGGCGAGCGTCGCCAGGTCGTGGTCGTCGCCGACGGGCTGGCGCACCGACGCCATCTGCGCGCCGGGTGCGACGCCGACGACGGCGTCGGGGCCGGGGCGGGTCGCGATGACGCCGGCGACGAAGGTGCCGTGGGCGTCGCAGTCGTGCAGGGCCCCGCCGCCGTGGTGGTCCCCGGCGTCGGCGACGCCGCCCAGGCGCGGGTGGTCGGCGACGCCGGTGTCGACGACGGCGACGACGACCCCGGAGCCGTCGGCGAGCTCCCGGGCCTCCCGCAGCCGCAGCCGCTCGTCCGCCGGGGTGGGGCGGCGCAGCGCGGCGGCGTCGGCGGGCGCGGTGCCCGTGCAGCGGACCTGCGCGTGGGCCTGCGGCGGGAACGCCCCCGGGACGGCCGTCGCCAGGACCGCCGCGACGGCGACCGCCGCCCCGCGGCCCGCGCCCCTCCCGCGCGCCCTCACCGCGCCACCAGCTCCCGGACCAGGCCGGGCAGCCCGGCGGCCGCGGCGGCCAGCGGCGGGATGACGGCGATGGCCAGGGCCTCGGCGAGCTCCAGGGCGCGCCGGGCCGTCGGCGTCACCGCATCCGGCGGTGGCGCGGGCACGGCCGCCGCCGCCAGCAGGGGCAGCGCGAGCGCCAGGGCCGCCCACCAGACGCCGTCGCCGCCGTCCCACGCGCGGTGCGCCAGCAGCGCCGGCACCCACGCCGCCAGCAGCGCGAGGGCCGCGGCGGGGACGGGGCGGGCGTGGCCGCGGGACTGGATGGCCGCCAGCGCGGCGAGCGCCGCCGCCACCGCCAGCACCGTCGCGTCCTCCCCGGTCGCCGCGAGCAGGGCCAGCGACGCCGCGAGCACGGGCGCGAGCCCGGCGACCAGCCCGTCCAGCAGGGCGCCGGCGCGCACGGCGGCCGGGCGCGGGTCGCCCGGGGCGTCGTCGTCCGGGTAGGGCTGCCCGGCCGCCGGGACCGCGGGCACCCGCACCCGGGCCAGTGCCGTCGCCGCGGCGGGGGCGGCGGTGAGCGCCACGACGCCGAGGGCCAGCACCCCTGCCCACGCCGCCCGCGGCCCGGCCCCGGACCACAGCAGACCCGCCGCCGCGGCCGCGCACGCCGCCACCGCTCCGGAGGCGGCCGCCGGGGCCAGCGCCGCGGGGCAGCGGGGCCCTCCGGCCGCCGCCACGGCCCCGGCGCCGGCCGCCGCACCCAGGGCGAGTCCCGCCAGCTGCGCCGCCGACCACGCCGTCGACCCGGCCGTGGCCGCACCCGCCGTCGCGGCGAGACAGCACGCCTGCACGGCGAGCACCTCCACCGTCGCCTCCGCCGCCCCACGCCGCCGGGCCACCGCGGCGGCGACCGCGGCGGCGAGGAACAGCGCCCCGGCGACGGCCGCCGCCTCCCACGGCCGCAGCAGCGAGGCGTGCAGGCAGGCCGCCGCGACCGGCGGCACCGCCAGCAGCGCGACCGCCCGGGCCACCGGGCCGTCGGCCGCCCCGGTCCGCCCGGAGGCCTCCGCCAGCACGTCGGTGACGTCGGCGACCAGCGGCGGCGGCGCCGGCCCCGGGTCGTCGGCGATGGTCAGCCGGTCGCCGTCGGCGACGCCGGTCTCCGCCAGCGTCCGCTCCGGGTCGGCGACCGTGCCGTCGGCGCGCCGCAGCCGCCACGCCGCCCCCGCCGGCGCCGCGGCGGCCGCCCCGCCCGGCGGCCCGGCGCAGTCCAGCAGCTCGGGCAGCAGATCGGCGACGGCGACGTCCAGCGGCGCCACCAGGTCGGCGCGCCGCGTCGCGCCGCCGGCGGCGACGTCGACGCGGATGCGCACGGATCGGTCCAGTCGGTCCATGTCCGGTTCCCCCTCCGGTTCGTCCCCCGCGCCCGCGGGTGCTCCCGGCGGGCGACCCCCGTCATGCTGGCCTATGCTGTCGGCGACCGCCACCGGACGGGGACCGGTGGCCGTGCACGAGGGGGATAGACGGTCATGGGGGACGACCATCGGCGGCCGATCGCGCCCGACGGGGGCGCGGGGGCCGTCGCAACGCAACACGACGATCGCGGCGGGCATGCGCACGCGCCGGGCCACACGACCGGCCCGCTGCCGGTGCCCGCGCCGCCGCCGCTGGTGCCGGGCGAGATCCGGCCCGACCCGCCGCCGGAGGCGCCGGAGCCGCGGCGCACGCCGCTGCTGCGGGCGCTGCTGCCGGTGGTGATGCTCGTCGCGGTGGTCGGCATGGTCGCGGTGATGGTCGCCTCCGGGGCGGCGCGCAACCCGATGACCTTCCTGTTCCCGGTCATCATGGTGGTGTCGACGCTGGGGATGCTCGCCGGCGGCGCCTCCGGCGGCACGGACCTGGGGGCGGTGCGCCGCGGCTACCAGCGCCACCTCGCGGGCGTGCGCCGCGCGATCGGGGAGGCGACGGCGGCGCAGCGGGCCCGCGCCCGCCACGACCACCCGGACCCGGGCGACCTGTGGTCGGTGGCGTGCGGCCCGCGGCTGTGGACGCGCCGGGCGGGGGACGGGGACTTCGGGCTGGTGCGCATCGGCCGCGGCACGCAGGAGCCGGCGACGCCGGTGGTGCCGCCGGACGTCGGCGCCCCGGAGACCCTCGACCCGGTCGGCGCCACCGCGCTGCGGGCGGTGCTGCGCCCGGCCCGCGCGGTGCCGGACCTGCCGGTGTCGCTGCAGCTCACGGCGTTTCCGGTGGTGTCGGTGGCGGGGGACGCGGCGGCATCGCGGGCCGCGGTGCGCGCGTGGCTGGCGCAGCTGGCGACGTTCCATCACCCGGCGGACGTCGCCGTCGCGGCCGTCGCGCCGGGCCCGGAGTGGGACGCGCTGAAGTGGCTGCCGCACCACCGCGGCGCCGGCGGGGTGCTGCGCCCGCGCCCGGGCGAGCCCGCGGCGGCGGTGCTCGATCGGGTGCCGGAGGACGCGGCGCACGTGGTGGTGCTGGTCGACGGGGCGGGTCCCGCGGATGCGGTGGATCTGCCGGTGCGTGACGACGTGACCCTCCTGCAGTCCGCCGCCGCACCCGGCCCGCTGCGCGACGCCGCCCGGGAGCGGGGCCTGGCGCTGACCGTCCGCGACGGCCGGCTCGTCGCGGCGACGGCGGCGGGGGAGGAGGACTTCGCCGAGGCCGACGCCCTCGGCCCCCGGTCGGCCGACGCCCTGTTCCGCCGCCTGCCGGACGCCCCGGGGCGCGCGGCCCGCGCCGGCGGCGACGGCCGCGACCCGGTGCTCGCAGCCCTCGGGGCGGACCCGCCGCCGGAGCGCCTCGACCCGGCGCCGCGGCTCGGGGCGGCGCGGCTGCGGGTGCCCGTCGGCGTCGACCCGTCCGGGGCCGTGGTGCACCTGGACGTCAAGGAGGCCGCCGAGGGCGGCGTCGGCCCGCACGGCCTGTGCATCGGCGCCACCGGCTCCGGCAAGTCGGAGGCGCTGCGCACCATCGTCCTGGCGATGGCGGCGACGCACCCGCCGGAGCAGCTGAACCTCGTGCTCGTCGACTTCAAGGGCGGCGCCACCTTCCTGGGGCTGGAGGAGCTGCCGCACGTCTCGGCGGTCATCACGAACCTGGCCGACGAGCTGGTGCTGGTGGACCGCATGCAGGACGCCATCGCCGGCGAGATGACGCGCCGTCAGGAGCTGCTGCGCGCCGCCGGCAACTTCCAGGGCGTCTCCGCCTACGAGGCCGCCCGCCGCGCCGGGCGCGGCGACCTGGCGCCGCTGCCGGCGCTGCTCATCGTCGTCGACGAGTTCAGCGAGCTGCTCGGCCACCGGCCGGAGTTCGCGGACCTGTTCGTCGCCGTCGGCAGGCTGGGCCGCAGCCTGCACATGCACCTGCTGCTGGCCTCCCAGCGGCTGGAGGAGGGGCGGCTGCGCGGCCTGGACAGCCACCTGTCGTACCGCATCGGCCTGAAGACGTTCTCCGCCGCGGAGTCCCGCACCGTCCTCGGCGTCCCCGACGCGCACCTGCTGCCGCCGGAGCCGGGCACCGGGTACCTGAAGACCGACGCCGGCCCGCCGCGCCGCTTCCGCGCCGCCTACGTCTCGGGTCCGGTGCGCGGCGGGGCGGCGGCCGCGGGCGGCGCGGGCGCGGTGCCGCGGGTGCGGCCGTTCACGGCGGAGCCGGACGAGCCGGAGGGCCCGGCCGCGCCCGCCGCCGGGGATGCCGCGCCCGGCGCCCCGACCACCCTCGACGCCGCCGTCGCGGCGCTGCGCCACCTGCCCGGCCGCGCCCACCGCGTGTGGCTGCCGCCCCTGCCGCCGGCCGCCGCGCCCGCGGAGCTGCCCGCCGACCCGGCGGGGCCGCGGCCGCTGACCGGCGCCATCGGGCTCGTCGACAACCCGCTGCAGCAGCGGCAGGACCCGGAGGTCGTCGACCTGACCGGCGCCGGCGGCCACGTCGCCGTCGTCGGCGCGCCCCGGTCCGGCAAGACCACCGCGCTGCGCACGCTGGTGCTGGCGCTGGCGCGGACGACGACGTCGGCGCAGCTGGAGGTCTCCGTCATCGACTACGGCGCCGGCGGGCTGGCCGATCTGGCGGCGCTGCCGCACGTGCGCTCCGTCGCCCACCGCGGCGACGCCGACCGGCTGCGCCGCACCATCGCCGACGCCGCCGCGGAGATCGCCGCCCGCGAGGCCCGCTGCCGGGCCCGCGGCTGGCATTCCGCGGAGGCCGCGCGGGCGGCGGGCGTGCCGGACCTGCTGCTCGTCGTCGACGGCTTCCCCGCCCTGCGCGCCGAATCCCAGGATCTGGCCGACCGCATCCAGGCGATCGTCGCCGACGGCCTGGCCGTCGGGGTCCACGTCGCCCTGTCCGCCCACCGGTGGACGGAGCTGCGCCCCGCCGTCCGCGACCTGCTGGGCACGCGGGTGGAGCTGCGGCAGGCGGAGGCCATCGACTCCGTCCACGACCGGAAGGCCGCGGCGCGGGTGCCGAAGTCCCCGGGCCGGGGCCTGGCCGCCGGCGGGCTCGCCCTGCTCGTCGCCCGCACCGGCCCCGCCGACACCCGGGAGGCCGCGGCGGCCGCCCGGGCCCGCGGCGACCGGGACGCCGATCCGCTGCGGCTGCTGCCGGAGCGGGTCACCCCGGGCGAGGTGCTCGCCGCGCCGGGCGGCGACGCCGCCGTCGCCGCGGGCCGGGTGCCGCTGGGGCTGGACGAGGACGGGCTGGCCGCCGTCTCCTTCGACCCCGCCCGGCACCGCCACCTCGCGGTCCTCGGGTCCGCCGGGTCGGGGCGGACGACGGCGCTGCGGACCGCCGCCGACGGGCTGCGGGCGGCGCGGTCGTCGATGAAGTTCGTCGTCGTCGACTATCGCCGCGGGCTGCTCGGCCACGTGCCGGCGGACCGGCTGGCGGGCTACGCCGGGTCGTCGGCGGTGGCGGAGCCGATGATCGCCGAGCTCGCCGGGGTCCTGCGCGGCAGGCTCCCGGCCGCCGACATCACCCCGGAGCGCCTGGCGGCCCGCGACTGGTGGGAGGGCCCGGAGCTCGCCGTCGTCGTCGACGACTACGACCTGGTCGCCGGTGCCCGCGGCAACCCGCTGGCCCCGCTGGCGGAGTTCATCCCGCACGCCGCCGACATCGGCCTGCACCTCGTGCTGGCCCGGCGCATCGGCGGGGCGCTGCGGGCGCTGCACGACCCGGTCTTCGGCGGCATCCGGGACCAGGGCGCGGCGGCGCTGGTGCTCGACGGCGCGCGGGAGGACGGCCCCGTCTTCGGAGTGCTGCCGGACGCGCGGCCGCCGGGGCGCGGGCACTGGGCGGAGCACGGCCGGCCGGCGCGGCTGGTGCAGGTCGCCGCGGAGACCGCGGACGCCCCTGCGACGGGAGGCGTCGGCTGATGCCCGGGGTGCTGCACCTGTGGGGCCCCGCCGCCGCGGGCCCGGAGTCCGACGCCGCCGCGATCGCCGCCCACGTCCGCGACGCCGGCGGGCCGCCGGTGGTCGTCGTCGCCCCGTCCTACTGGGGAGCGGTGCGCCGCGGGCTGCTGGAGCGGGGGCTCGCCGCCGCGGGCGCCCCGGATGCGCTGGTGACGGGCATCGACGACGAGCTGCGGGGCCTGGAGCCGCCGCTGGCGCCGCGGTCGGTGCTGGTGGAGGTCGAGGACGGCCGCCTCGCCGTCACGGACCTGGCCTTCCCGGCGGGGCCGTCGCGCACGCGGCTGACGCACGCGGAGGGCCCGCCGATCGACATCGTGCTGGCCGCCGCGGGCTTCGACCCGGCCGGGGTGCCGCCGGCTGCGCGGACGGCGCCGCCGGAGGCGGAGTTCCTCGTCGCCGCCGCGCCCGGCCATCCCCTGGTCGGGGATCTGCGCCGGCGCGGGCACCTGGCGTATCCGGTGCCCGCGGATCTGCTGGGCACCAGCGAGGTCCGCGCCCCCTCGCCGCAGCCGCGTGACGACGTGCCCCTCCCGGCCCCCGCGCCCCCGCCGGAGGGGGAGGGGGCGGAGCCGGCGTACGACGGCGCGGACGAGCCGGAGACCGGGGTCCTCGACATCGGGGAGCTGCGCCGGCGGGCGCGGGAGGCGCCGGCGCGGCGGCTGCCGCGCGTGTCGCCGTGGCTGCCGCTGGGCGCGCTGGCGACGGCGGCGGTGGCCGTCGCCGCCGCGATCGTCGTCATCTTCCCGGGCCCGCCGGACGCGCCGCCCGCTTCCGTCGCCGTGGCGGGGGAGGCCCCGCCCGCGGGGCCGTCCACGGGAGCGCCGCCCCCGACGGAGGCGGCGGAGCCCTGGGACCTGCCCGACCCGGACGCCCCGCCGCCGGTCCACCGCCTGGAGGCCGCCGGCGCGTCGGTGGAGCTGCCCGCCACGTGGCGGCTGGACGACGGCGCCCCGCCCGGCACGCTCGCCGCCGTCGACGGCGGGCCGATGCGCGTCCTCGCGGCGGCCCCGCCGGCCGCCCCGGGGCTCACGCCGGCCCGCCTCGCCGCCGGTCTGGCCGAGGGCGTCGCGGGCGACCCGGCGCTCGGCCCGGTGGGGCGGGCGGCCGTGGGCGGGGTGGACGTCGTCACGCACGAGGAGCGCCCCGGCGACGGCACCGTCGTGCTGTGGCACCACCGCGTCGTCGGCGGGCGGCAGGTCAGCGTCGGCTGCCAGTTCCGCGGCCCCGCCATCCCGCACGTCCGGCCGACGTGCGACGCGGCGGTTGCCTCGGCGCGGCCCGCCTGACCCGGCGGGTGCCCCCGTCGCCGGCGAGATGGAACCGGATCGGCGCCGGGCGCGTCTATTACGGGCGACGGCGCAGCGCCGGGGCCCTCCCGCCGGGAGGGGCCGCGCCCGCGCCGTGCCGGCCGCCGCAGACGGGGCCGGCGGGGGAACCGCCCCGCACGCGGGCGGGCACGACCACGACGCGCGGCGCCGGAACGGCCGGCGCCGCGGACAGGGCACCGGGCCCCGGCGACGGGGACGGGAACACAGAGGGGGACACGTGAGCGACGCGCTCTTCACCACCGAAACTTCGACCATGACCACGACCGCCGGGCAGGTCGACGGCGTCAATGCGGAGGTGCAGGGCGAGCTCGCCCGCCTGCGCGGCACCGTCGACGGGCTCGCCGGCCAGTGGCGCGGCCAGGCCAAGACGGCGTTCGACGAGCTGATGGTGCGCTGGGACGGCGCGGCCCACAAGCTGTCGCAGGCGCTGACCGACATCGCGGAGACGATCCGCGCGAACTCGCGGTCGTTCGACTCCGGCGAGGAGGCCGGGGCGGCCGACATCAACCGGGTGGGCGCCGCCGGCGCCGGCCTGCTTAACCTGTAGCCGCCGGGCGCGGCACCGCACGACACCGACATCATCATCCGCGGCCCCGGGGGAGGGGCCGCAGCACCGAGGGGGACGACAATGGACACCATCCGCTACCAGTTCGCCGGCATCGCCGCCGGCGTCGACGACATCCGCGGCACCTCCGCCCGCATCCAGGGCCAGCTGGAGGACCTGAAGGCGCGGCTGCAGCCGATGATCGCGACGTGGGAGGGCGAGTCGTCGACCGCCTACCAGGAGGCCCAGGGCCGCTGGGACTCCGCCGCCGCGGAGCTCAACGCCATCCTGGAGGCCATCGCCCGCACCGTCGGCGAGGGCAACGACCGCATGGCGGACATCAACCGCCAGGCCGCCGCCAGCTGGGCCTGACCCGGCCGCAGCGCGGACGCGCCGCCACCGCCGCGCCCCGCCCCCGGACGTTCCCGGGGCCGGGGCGCGGCACGCGTTTTGGTCCCGTGACGTGCGGCGGGTAGGGTGGTCAGCCTGTGCGCGCGGAAGCCAGCACGCCTCCCCGGGTCTCCACCGGCCGCCGGGGACGGTACGACGCGCCCACCGGCCGGCAGTAGTTGAACAGACCCTGTTAGGAGTCATGTTGTCCACTTTCCACCCGAAGGACGGTGACATCGAGCGCAAGTGGTGGGTCATCGACGCCACCGACGTCGTGCTCGGCCGTCTGGCCACCCACGCCGCCGATCTCCTCCGCGGCAAGAACAAGCCGTACTTCGCGCCGAACGTCGACTGCGGCGATCACGTCATCGTGATCAACGCCGACAAGGTGCACGTCTCCTCCAACAAGCGCGAGCGCGAGATGCGCTACCGCCACTCCGGCTTCCCGGGTGGCCTGAAGTCCATGACCCTGGGCCGTTCCCTCGAGGTGCACCCGGAGCGGGTCATCGAGGAGTCGATCAAGGGCATGATGCCGCACAACAAGCTGTCGCGTCAGTCCATCAAGAAGCTCCACGTCTACGCCGGCTCCGAGCACCCGCACGCGGGCTCCAAGCCGGAGAACTACGAGATCAAGGCGGTGTCCCAGTGACCGAGCAGAACGAGAACACCGAGGCGACCTACGAGGACGTCCAGGCCGCCGCGTCGGCCGCCACGGAGGAGTTCACCTCCACCATCGGCGACGCCGTCGTCGACGAGTCCGCGGAGACCGAGGTCGAGGCCCCGGCCGCCCCGCAGACCCTCGAGGGCCCGATCCAGACCGTCGGCCGCCGCAAGCGCGCCATCGCCCGCGTCATCCTGACCCCGGGCACCGGCACCATCACCTGCAACGGCCGCGAGCTGGACGACTACTTCCCGAACAAGCTGCACCAGCAGGAGATCAAGGATCCGCTGGTCCTGCTGGAGCGCGAGAACCAGTTCGACATCCGCGCCAACATCAACGGCGGCGGCCCGTCCGGCCAGGCTGGCGCCCTGCGCCTGGCCATCGCCCGCGCGCTGAACCTGTACAACCCGGAGGAGCGCGGCCAGCTGAAGAAGGCCGGCTTCCTCACCCGCGACGCCCGCGCCGTCGAGCGCAAGAAGGCTGGCCTGCACAAGGCCCGCCGCGCGCCGCAGTACTCCAAGCGCTGATCCCGCGCGGCCCCGGGCCGCTCGCGCGACACGCGCACCGCACGCCCCGCATCACGTTCCCGTGGTGCGGGGCGTCGCCGTGTCCGGGGGCTTTCCGCATGGTGGCGCGGGCCGCGGGGCGGTTCTGCGGGCGGGTCCGGAATCGCCGCGCGCGGTGCCCCGGCGGGTGCCGGCCCCGGTGCTACATTCGTGGCCCGTACGCGCCCCGCGGCCCCTTCGGCGGGCCCTCGGCCAGTCCATCCGGAAGGTACGCGATGACCCCAGCCGACGACGCAGGCGCCCGGCCCGACGACGCGGAGGTCCACGGCCCCGGCGGGCCCTCCTCCGGCGCCGATCCGGGTGCGGAGCGGGCGGCGCTCGAGGAGGAGCGCGACGCCATCCTCGCGGCCCGGCCGGAGCTGGACGCGCGGATCTCGGAGCTGGAGGACCGGCGGACGCTGGAGGACGCGCGGCTCGGGGAGATCGAGGATCGGCTCGCGGAGCTCGACGCGCGGGAGCGTGACGACGACGCGCCGACCGGCGCCGGCGACGAAGCCGGCGGCGACGGAGACGACGCGGAGGCCGCGGACGCGGGGGAGCGCGGCGACGAGGTGCCGGCCGACGCGGAGACGACGGCCATCCCCGTCGCCCCGGCGGCCGCGCCGCTCCCGGACGGCGGCCCCGCGCCCGCGGGCCCGTCGCGCACGGAGGCGCCCGACGACGGGGCCGCCGCCGATTCCGCCGGCTCCGCCGACGGCGCCGACGGCGCCGACGACGCGGACACCGCCCGGGTGCCCGCCGCCGCGACCGCCGCAGCCGCAGCCGCCGCCGGCACCACCGCGACCGCGACCGCCGCGCCCGGGCGCGAGCCGAAGGGGACCCGCCCGGACGACGCCCGGAGGCCCGCCGCGGAGGCCCCGCGCAAGCGTCCCCGCGGCCGCATCCGCCGCGTGCCCGGCATCGACGGGCTCCGCGGCCTCGCCGTCGCCGCCGTCGTCGTCTACCACTTCTTCGGCGACGTGCTGCCGGGCGGCTACCTCGGCGTCGACGTGTTCTTCGTCCTGTCCGGCTTCCTCATCACCTCGCTGCTCGTGCGCGAGCGGGCGGTGACGGGGCGCATCGATCTGAAGGACTTCTGGCTCCGCCGCGTCCGGCGCATCCTGCCGGCGGCGATGTTCGTCCTGGTCATCACCATCGCGGCGGCCGGCATCGTCGGCGGAGACCCGTCGGTGGGGCTGGGGTCGCAGTTCCTCGGCACCCTCTTCTTCGCCAACAACTGGGTGCAGATCGCCGGGTCGCAGTCGTACTTCGCGGACTCCGGCGTGCAGATCACGGCCCACTACTGGTCGCTGGCGGTGGAGGAGCAGTTCTACGTCCTGTGGCCGCTGGCCGTCGTCGGGCTCTACGCCCTGCGCCGCGGCAGCAGGCCCGTGGCCTTCGCCTTCGCGGGCCTGGCGCTGGCGTCGCTGGTGCTCATGGTCGCGCTGTACGACCCGGAGGCCGACCCGACGCGCGTCTACTACGGCACCGACACCCACGCCTTCGGCCTGCTCATCGGCGCCCTGCTGGCGGTGCTGGCGACGACGACGTTCGCGGTGCCCGACGCCGACTCCTGGCCCGCCGAGCGCGGGCCGCTGCGGGAGAAGAGGACGGCGGCCATCGCCGGCGTCGCCGCCCTGGTCGGCCTCGTGCTGCTGTTCCTCTTCCTCGGCGACCAGCTGGCGGTCACGTACCGCGGCGGCCTCTTCGCCGCCTCCCTGCTGACCGCCGTGCTGCTGCTCGCCGTCGTCCGCGAGGCGGGGCCGGTCTCGGCGCTGTTCCGCAGCCCGCCCATGCGCTGGCTCGGCGAGCGGTCGTTCAGCCTCTACCTGTGGCACTGGCCGGTCATGATCCTGACGACGGAGCTGCTGCGCGACACCGCCGTCGGCCGCAGCGCCTGGATCCCGGGGCTCATCGCCCTGGCGGTGTCCCTGCCGCTGTCGGCGTGGTCGTACCGCTGGGTGGAGACCCCGGTGCGCCGCCGCGGCTACAGGGCGGTGGCCGCCGACCTCGTCGGCGCCGGCGCCCCGGCCGCCCGCCGCATCATCGCCCCGGCCGCCGCCGGCGCGGTCGCGGCGCTGGCCATCTCCGGCATCGTCACCTCCCCGGACCAGACCCGCCTGGAGGCGGACCTCGAGGCGGCGAAGGCGCAGCAGACGGAGGCGGAGCAGGCGGAGGAGGCCGACCTGGAGAAGCGGGAGATGCCCACCGGCGACCAGATCACCGCCATCGGCGACTCCGTGATGCTCGCCTCCCAGCAGGCGCTGCAGGAGGAGTTCCCCGGCATCCACGTCGACGGCGGCGTCTCCCGCCACTGGAACATGATCCCGCCGATCATCGACCAGATGAAGGCGGAGGGCACGCTCGACCCGTTCGTCGTCCTGGGCCTCGGCACCAACGGCCCGGCGGGGCAGGAGGAGCTCGACGCGCTCATCGAACAGATCGGGGAGGACCACGTCATCGTCCTCGTCCTGCCCTACGGCGACCGCTGGTACATGCCGGAGGCGGAGGCCGAGACCCTCGCCGCCGCGGAGCGCCACGACAACGTCATCGTCGCCGACTGGTGCCACGCCGCCCGCGACGACCTGTCGCTGCTGCGCGACGACCTCATCCACCCGACCCCGCCCGGCGCCCTGGCCTACTCCGGCGCCCTGCGCGACGCGCTGCAGTCGTGGGTCGACCACGAGGAGACGGTGCCCGGGGTCTGCGGCGTGTAGCCGCCGGCCGCCGCAGCCGCGGCGGGGACCGCGGGCGGGCCCCGTCGTCACGCGAAGGGAGCCGCGGGAACCCGGGGAACCGGGGGAGCGGTCACAGCTCCGGGTTGGCTCCCGGGATCGCGTCGAGGAGCCGGCGCGTGTACTCCTCGCGCGGGTCCTCGAACAGCTCGTCGGTCGGGCGGTGCTCGACGACGCGGCCGCGCTCCATCACCACCACCTCGTCGGCGACCTGGCGGACGACCGCCAGGTCGTGGGTGATGAACAGGTAGGCGAGGTCGAGCTCCTCCTGCAGCTCCGCGAGGAGCTCCAGCACCTGCGCCTGCACGATGACGTCCAGGGCGGAGACCGCCTCGTCGCACACCACGACCTCCGGGTTCAGCGCGAGGGCGCGGGCGATGGCGACGCGCTGGCGCTGGCCGCCGGACAGCTCGCCGGGGAAGCGGCGGGCCATCGACGCGGGCAGCGCGACGCGGTCGAGCAGCTCGCGGACGCGCGCGTCCCTCTCCCTCCGGTCGCCGATGCGGTGGATGCGCAGCGGCTCCTCG
This sequence comes from Corynebacterium sp. 335C, assembly GCF_053525695.1. Taxonomy (NCBI): domain Bacteria; kingdom Bacillati; phylum Actinomycetota; class Actinomycetes; order Mycobacteriales; family Corynebacteriaceae; genus Corynebacterium; species Corynebacterium sp. 335C. Next base: position 1,176,033 of record NZ_JASTTB010000001.1, on the reverse strand, counting down.
ATGGCGGCGTGGACCGACCGCATGGGGTCGAGCGTCGCGTAGGGGTTCTGGAAGATCGGCTGGATGCGGCGGCGCAGCTCCAGCTCGGCGCGGCGGCCGCGGCCGTGGACGGGCTCGCCGTCGAACAGCACCTCGCCGTCGGTGGGCTCCAGCAGGCCCAGCGCCATGTTCGCCACGGTCGACTTGCCGGAGCCGGACTCGCCGACGATGCCGATGGTGCGGCCCTGCCGCAGCGTGAAGTCCACGCCGTCGACGGCGGTGAACGTCTCCTTGCGCCACGGCCTGTCGCCGGGCACCTCGAACTCGCGGCGCAGCCCGCGGACGACGAGCATCTCGCGGCACTCCTCGTCGGGGCGCGTCGGCACGGTGGCGACGCGGTCGCCGCGGCGGGCCGCCAGCGACGGCGCCGCCGCGATGAGCCGGCGCGTGTACGGGTGGCGGGGATCGCGCAGCACCTCGGCGGCGGGGCCGGACTCGACGACGCGGCCGCGCTCCATGACGACGATGCGGTCGGCGCGCTCCGCCGCCAGGCCCAGGTCGTGGGTGATGAGCAGCACCGACGTCCCCGGCTCTCGGGTCAGGGTGCCCAGGTGGTCCAGGATGCGCTTGGCGACGGTGACGTCCAGCGCGGAGGTCGGCTCGTCGGCGATGAGGAGCTTCGGGCGGGCGGCGAGGCCGATGGCGATGAGCGCGCGCTGGCGCATGCCGCCGGAGAACTGGTGCGGGTACTGGCCGACGCGATCGGCGGCGTCGTCGAGGCCCGCCTGCTCCAGCAGCTCCACCGCCTTCCTGTGCGCGTCGGAGCCGCGGGCGACGTTGTTGGCGTGCAGCGCCTCCTCGACCTGCCGGCCGACGGTCCAGACGGGGTTGAGGTTGGTCATCGGGTCCTGGGGGACCAGGCCGATGCCGCTGCCGCGGATCTCCTCCCACTGCTTCTCCGTCAGCCCGGTGACGTCGCGGCCGTCGAAGAGGCTCTCGCCGCCGGTGACGCGGCCGCCGGGCGGCAGCAGGCCGAGGGCGGCGTGGACGGCGGTGGACTTGCCGGAGCCGGACTCGCCGACGATGGCGACGGTCTCGCCCTCGTGGACGCGGATGTCGGCGGAGTGCACGACGTCGCGCACCTCCGCGCGGCGGCCGGCCAGAACAGGTTGGACGGGGCCTGGCGCAGCACCTGCTGCGCCGTGGAGATGTCGTTGCCCCAGCTGACGGTCGTCGTCGGCAGGCCGATGCCCAGGTACGACAGGGTCGCCTCGGCGACGATGTAGATGCCCAGCGACGTCGTCGCCATGACGATGACGGGCGCCAGGCAGTTCGGCAGCACGTGGCGCACCAGCGTCCCGGCGCGGGACAGGCCCAGCGCCCGGGCGGCGGTGACGTACTCCTCCTGCTTCACGCTCATCACGGATCCGCGGACGACGCGGGCCATCTGCGGCCAGCCGAACGCGGAGAGCACCAGCACGACCGACCAGATGGTGCGGTCGGTGAACAGCTGCATCAGCACGATGCCGGCCAGGATGAGCGGGATGGCGAAGAACACGTCGGTGATGCGCGACAGGATCGCGTCGACCCAGCCGCCGAGGAAGCCGGCGACGGAGCCGACGACGACGCCGATGGCCGTCACCAGGGCGGTGACGCCGATGCCGGTGATGACCGAGGCGCGGGCGCCGTAGATGACGCGCGAGTACACGTCGTAGCCCTGCTGGGTGAAGCCCATCGGATGGCCGTCGCGGGCCGGGCCCAGCGAGTCGACGAGGTTGCCGTCGCGCGGGTCGAGGGAGGTGAACAGCTGGGGGAACGCCGCGACGAGCAGCACCAGCAGGATGATGGCGGCCGACGCCCAGAACAGGGGGCGGCGGCGCAGGTCGCGCCAGGCGGTGCCCCACAGGCCGGCCGCGTGGCTGCGCCCGCCGCGCCGGGCGGGTGCCGTCGTCACGCGGAGGGCGCCGCACGTGCGGCGCGCCGGCCGCGCGACGCACCCGGGCCACCCGCCGCCCCGGGCGGCGCCGCCCCGGTGGCACAATGGTCCGCTGACAGGGAAACCGACCCCAGGAGGAACCGGGAACATGGCCCGCCTGTTCGGAACCGATGGCGTGCGAGGACTCGCCAACAGGACGCTCACCGCGCCGCTGGCCCTGCGCCTCGGCGCGGCCGCCGCGACCGTGCTGACCCGCGGCACCGACCCGTCGAAGCGCCGCCCGCGCGCCGTCGTCGGCCGCGACCCGCGCGTCTCCGGCGAGATGCTCGCCGCCGCGCTGTGCGCGGGCCTGGCGTCGAAGGGCGTCGACGTCATCCGCGTCGGCGTGCTGCCGACCCCGGCCGTGGCGTACCTGACGGACGACTACGGCGCGGAGCTGGGCGTCATGATCTCCGCCTCCCACAACCCGATGCCGGACAACGGCATCAAGTTCTTCTCCGCCGGCGGCACCAAGCTGGACGACGCGGTGGAGAAGGCCATCGAGCGGGAGCTCGACATGCTGGAGCCGGGCGGCCCGACCGGCACCGGCGTCGGCCGCGTGCTGGAGGAGGCGCCGGACGGCCTGGAGCGTTACCTCATGCACCTGTCGCGCGCGGTGCCGCAGAAGTTCGACGGCATCCGCGTCGTCGTCGACGCCGCCAACGGCGCCGCGTCGAAGGCCGCGCCGATGGCCTACGCGGCGGCCGGCGCCGACGTCGTCGCCATCCACGACAAGCCGAACGCGTACAACATCAACGACAACTGCGGCTCGACCCACATCGAGGTCGTCCGCCGCGCGGTGCTGGAGCACGGCGCCGACCTGGGCCTGGCCCACGACGGCGACGCGGACCGCTGCCTGGCGGTCGACAGCGAGGGCAACGTCGTCGACGGCGACCAGATCCTGGCCATCCTGGCGGTGGCGATGAAGGAGAACGGCGACCTGCGCAAGTCCACCCTCGTCGCGACGGTGATGTCGAACCTGGGCCTGAAGCTGGCGATGCGCGAGCAGGGCATCGACGTGCGCACCACGAAGGTCGGCGACCGCTACGTGCTGGCGGACCTCGCCGCGGGCGGCTACTCGCTGGGCGGCGAGCAGTCCGGCCACGTCGTCATCCCCTCGCACGCCACCACCGGCGACGGCACGCTGACGGGCCTGAGCCTCATGGCGCGGATGGCGGACACCGGCAAGTCGCTGAAGGAGCTGGCCTCGGTGATGACCGTGCTGCCGCAGACGCTCATCAACGTGCCGGTCGCCGACAAGTCCGCCATCGCCGACGCGCCCTCCGTGAAGGACGCGATCGCCGAGGCGGAGGCGGAGCTCGGGGACTCCGGCCGCGTGCTGCTGCGCCCCTCGGGCACCGAGGAGCTGTTCCGCGTGATGGCGGAGGCCGCCGACGCCGAGTCGGCGCGCCGCATCGCCGGGCGGCTCGCCGCGGTGGTCGCCGCGGTCTAGGGGGGGAACCGGTGGGGGACACCGGCTTCCGCGGATCCGCGTGACGACGGCGCGGGGCGCCGCCGCATCCCCGGCGACCCCCGGATGGGGCGGGCGGCGCACGGCCGCCGCGGAGTCCGTGACGCGCCGCGTCTACGCTGGTGGCGTGGAGAATCCGGCGGAACCGGTCCGCCGGCCACGGCCCGCCGCGCACGCCGCGGGCGCCCACGAGAGGAACCCCCGGAGCATGACCATCCGCCGCACCGCCGGCCGCGCCCTCGCGGCCGGCGCCGCCCTGTCCGCCGTCCTCGCCCTCGCCGCGTGCGGCGACGACGACCGAGCGCACCACCCGCGAGCGCACGACGCAGCAGCAGGCCCCGCAGACGACCCGGACGCAGCAGGCGCCCGCCCCCGCGCAGGGCGGCTCCGACCCGCAGCTCGCCTGGCGCAACCAGGGGCCGTTCGGCAGCTACGAGTCGTGCGAGGCGACGCGCGGCCAGTGGCCCGTCGCCAGCCGCGCCTGCTACCAGAGCGGCGGCTCCTGGTACTTCGAGGGCCAGACCCAGACCGGCGGCTAGTCCCGCCCGGCCCCGACCCCGCCCGCCCGCGGCGCCATGGCCGCGGGCGGGCGCCGTCGTCACGCGGACCCCGGCGGGGGCCCGCACCCGGCCCCGCGCGCCGCGACCCGGCGCGCGGGGCCTCGCCGCGTCCGGGCCGGTCGCGCACCGTACAGTGGAGGGGTGACCCATGAGCCTCCCCAGAGCAGGAAGGACGCCCCGATGACGGACGACACCGTGGACCCGGATCGGATCCGCGACCGCTTCGCCCCCGGCGAAGCCGACATCCAGGTGGAGGTCGTCGACGACGACGGCCGCGTGCTCGGCACCGTCGGGAAGATGGAGGCGCACATGCCGCCGGGCATCCTGCACCGCGCGTTCTCCCTGTTCCTCTTCGACGGCGACGGCCGGATGCTGCTGCAGCGCCGCGCCGCCGCGAAGTACCACTCGCCGATGCTGCTCACGAACTCCACGTGCTCGCACCCGCGGCCCGGCGAGCCCGTCGCCGACGCTGTGCGCCGCCGCGCGAAGGAGGAGCTGGGCGCTGAGGTCTCCGAGCTGGAGGAGCTCGGCCTGGTCATCTACCGCGTCGACGACGACCGCACCGGCCTGTCGGAGCACGAGTACAACCACGTCTACGCCGGCCGCGTCGACCTGGACACCCTCGACCCGGACCCGGAGGAGGTCGACGAGGTCGTGCTGGTGACCCCGGAGGAGCTGGCGCGGCGGCGCGCCGACGAGCCGTTCACGCAGTGGTTCAACCACGTGTGGGCCATCGGCGCGGAGAAGTTCGCGAAGTGGGGCTTCGACGTCGAGGGCGTCGAGGGCGTCGACGGGGACGCGGACGTCCGCGGCGTCGAGGTCCGCCACGCCGGCGGGGCTGTGGACGCGCGATGACGAAGGCCGACGACGAGAGCCTCATCGGCGTGCCCGACCTGCCGGGCGACCTGGGGGATCCGGACGCGGAGCTCGCCGCCCCCGCCGCGGAGCCCGCGGAGGGCGGCGCCCGCCGCTCCGCCTGGGGCGAGGCGCACGCCAAGGCGATCCTGCTGGGCGAGCACTCCGTGGTCTACGGCCGGCCCGCCATCGCGGTGCCGGTGCCGACGCTGCGCACCGTCGCCCGCGTCGACGCGGAGCCCGACGGCCCGATCCTGCTGGGCCTCGACGGCGACGTCATCGAGATCGGCGAGCTGCCGGAGCGGCTGGCGTCCATCGGCGAGGCCGTGCGCATCACCCTGCGCCGCTTCGGGCTGCCGGAGTCCGGCGTGCTCATCCGCCTGCGCAGCGGCATCCCCGCCTCGGCCGGCCTGGGCGGATCCGCCGCCGTGGCGCACGCCGTGGTGGAGGCCATCCGCGACTACGCCGGCGGGGAGCTGACGGAGAAGGAGCGCTTCGACCTGGTGCAGGCCGCCGAGCGCATCGCCCACGGCAGCCCGTCCGGGCTGGACGCGACGGCGACGCGCGCCGACCTCCCGGTGCACTTCCGGGACGGGGAGACGACGCCGCTGCCGGTCGGCGCCCGCATGTGGATCGTGCTGGGCGACACCGGGGTGCGCGGCTCGACGTCGCTGGCCGTGGCGAAGGTCCGCGGCTACGTCGAGTCCCGCCCGGAGCGCGGCGGCGAGCTGCTCGACCGCCTCGGCGACCTGACGGAGGCGGCGGCCGGGGACCTGGCGCGCGGCGACGTCGCGGCGCTGGGCCGGCGGATGGACGGCGCGCAGGTGGCGCTGGACGAGCTGGGCGTCGGGCATCCGGCGCTGACGGACCTGGTGGAGGCCGCGCGCGGCGCGGGGGCGGCGGGCGCGAAGCTCACCGGCTCCGGCTGCGGCGGCTGCGTGCTGGCGCTGGCGGACTCCGCGGAGGCCGCCGAGCGCGTCGCGCACGCGATGACCGCCGCGAACGCCGTGGCGACGTGGACGATGGAGGTGGATCCGGCGTGACCGGGACGAACGGGACCGACGTGAACGGCGCCGCCGGCGCCGCGGAGGGCGCCGCCACCGCGGTGGCGCACCCCAACATCGCGCTGGTGAAGTACTGGGGCAAGCGCGACGCGGCGCAGCAGCTGCCGGCCACCGGCAGCCTGTCGCTGACGCTGGGCATCGCCCCGACGACCACGACGGTGGAGCTGGGCGCCGCGGCCGCCGACCACGGCACCCTCAACGGCGCGGAGATGACCGGAAAGGACCTCGACCGGGTCCGCCGCTTCCTGGACCTGGTGCGCGGGCGCGCGGCGCAGGCCCGCGGCCTCGATGCCGCCGACCTGCCGAAGGCCCGCGTCACGAGCGTCAACGAGATCCCGACGGGTGCCGGCCTGGCGTCGTCGGCGTCCGGCTTCGCGGCGCTGACGCTCGCGGCGGCCGGCGCCTACGGCCTGGAGCTCACCGACGCGCAGGCGTCCGCCCTGGCCCGCCGGGGCTCGGGGTCGGCGTGCCGGTCCATCTTCGGCGGCCTCGTGGAGTGGCTGCCGGGCGAGGACGACGCGTCGAGCCACGCCGTCGCCCTGCCGGACTCCGGACTGGAGCTGGCGCTGGTGGTGGCGGTGCTGTCGCCGGGGCGCAAGAAGATCGACTCGCGCGCGGCGATGGCCCGCACGGTGGAGACCTCCCCGTACTTCCCGGCGTGGAAGGAGCTGGTGCCGGGCGACATCGCGGCGATGAAGGAGGCCATCGCGGCCGCGGACTTCACCGCCGTCGGCGCGCTGGCCGAGGCCAACGCGATGCGCATGCACGCGAGCATGCTCGGCGCCTTCCCGCCGGTGCGCTACTGGACGCCGGACTCGGTGGCGGCCCTCGACCTCGTCGTGAAGCTCCGCGAGGAGGACGGCGTGGAGTGCTACGCCACCATGGACGCCGGCCCGAACGTGAAGGTGCTGTGCCGCCCGGCGGACGCGCCCGCGGTGGAGGCGGCGTTCCGCGCCGCGTTCCCCGGCATCGACGTGCTGGTCTCGGGCCACGGGCCGGGCGCGCGGCGGACGGCCTGATGTCCGCGGTCGGGCTGGGCTGCGGGAAGCTGTACCTGGCGGGGGAGTACGCCGTCATGCACCCGGGCGGGCTGGCGGTCGTCGCCGGCGTCGACCGGTACGTGGAGGCGGCCGCGACCGGGGTCGCGGATCGCGGGGGTTCGCGTGACGACGGCCCCCGCCCCGGCCTGGTGACCTCCTCTCACTGGGACTCCCCGCGGGCCTACCGCGTGGGGCCGGGCGGCGCCGTCGACGCCGCGGAGTGGGGCGAGCCGGACCTGGTGCTGCGCGCCCTCGACGCCGCCCACCGCGTCGCCGCCGCCCGGGGCGCGGAGCCGCGGGCGCTCGACATCGCGATCACCTCGGACCTGGACGACGCGGAGACGGGCCGGAAGTACGGGCTGGGCTCCTCCGGCGCCGTCGTCGTCGCGGTCGTCGACGCGGTGAGCCGCGCCCTCGGCGTGCCGCTCGACGCGATGGGCCGCTACCGGGCGGCGATGGCCGCCACCGTCCTCGCCGGCGCCGCGGGCTCCGGCGGCGACATCGCGTGCGCGGCCCACGGCGGCGTCGTCGCCTACCGCCGCCCCGACCCGGACGCCCTGCGGGAGCGGGTGCTCGCCGACCCCGTCGCCGCTGTCCTGGAGCCGTGGCCGGACGGGGAGGTGCACCGCGTCGCCGTCGACCCGGCGGTGCGGCTGCTCGTCGGCTGGACCGGCCGCCCCGCCGACACCGGCGACCAGCTGGCCCGCGCGAACCGCCGCACCCCCGACCCGGCGGCGCTGGCGGCGTTCGTCGCCGCCGCCTCCGGCGCGGCCGCGGACCTGGGGGAGGCGCTGGGGGCCGGCGACGCCGCGGGCGTGGCCGACGCCGTGCTGCGCGCCCGCGCTGCGCTCGCGGACCACGCCGCGGACCGCGGAACCGTCATCGAGACGCCGCTGCTGGCGGCGCTGGCCGACGCGGCGTGGGCGCACGGCGCCCCGGGGAAGTCCTCCGGAGCCGGCGGCGGCGACTGCGGCATCGCCCTGGACTGCGGCGACGCCGACGCCGACGGCCTGCGGGAGGCCTGGCGGGAGTCGGGCATCGTGCCGCTGGACCTGGCGTTCGACGCGCGCATCGCGGCCCGCGGCGACTGAGGCGCCGGCGCCGCGCCTAGAATCCGGGGTGATGACCCCGCGCGCCGCAGCACCCCGCGGCCGCGCCCCACGACGACGCAGGAGCGCCCCGCCATGAGCCACGAACAGTCCTTCGCCTCCATCCCGCTGAGCTGGATCGGCCCGGTCCGCATCTCCGGCAACGTCATGGAGGACGAGCTGGAGCTGCCGCTGGCCACCTACGAGACGCCGCTGTGGCCGTCGTGCGGCCGCGGCGCCAAGATCTCCCGGATGATCGAGGGCGGCATCACCTGCACCCTCGTCGACGAGCGGATGACCCGCTCCGTCGTCTTCGAGACCCCGTCGGCGGCGGCCGCCGTCGTCTGCCGCGACCGCATCGAGGAGCTGCGCGGCGGCCTGCAGGACGTCGTCGCCCGCTCCAGCCGCTTCGCCAAGCTCATCGACGTCCACTACCAGGTCTACGGCCGCCTGCTGTTCGTCCGCTTCGAGTTCCTCTCCGGCGACGCGTCCGGCCACAACATGGCGACGCTGGCCGCCGAGAACCTCATGTCGCACCTCATGAACGAGATCGACGACCTGGGCTACGGCTCCATCTCCGGCAACCTGTGCACCGACAAGAAGACCTCGGCGGTCAACGGCCTGCTGGGCCGCGGCAAGAACATCATCGCCGAGGCCGTCATCCCGGAGCCGATCGTCCGCGAGCGCCTGCGCACCACCGCCCAGCGCATGGCGACGCTCAACGAGCGGAAGAACCTCATCGGCTCCATCGCCGCCGGCTCCCTGCGCTCCGCCAACGCCCACTACGCCAACATGCTGCTGGGCTTCTACCTCGCCACCGGCCAGGACGCCGCCAACATCGTCGAGGGCTCCCAGGGCGTCACCCAGATCGAGGCGCTGGAGGATGGCTCCGCGCGCTTCTCCACGACGCTGCCGAACCTCATCGTCGGCTCCGTCGGCAACGGCAAGGGCCTGGACTTCGTCGAGGAGAACCTGCGCCGCATCGGCTGCAAGGAGGACCGCGAGCCCGGCGACAACGCCCGCCGCCTCGCCGCCTGCTGCGCCGCCATCGTGTGGTGCGGCGAGCTGTCCCTCATGGCCGCCCAGACCAACCCGGGCGAGCTGATGGCGACGCACGTCTCCATCGAGCGCGCCGGGAAGTAGGAGGCGCCGGCCGGGCCCGGCCGGGCCCCGCGGGCCCGTGCCGCGGCGCGGGGAGCCCGGGGAGCCGCGGCGGCGGCCGTCGCAAAGCGTTTATCATGGAACGCATCCGCGCGCGGATCCCGGCCCTCCGCCCCGGAACGCGCCCGGCGGGCGTAAAATCCCCGTGGAGCACGGGCCGGCGATCCCGCGCCGCCCGCGCCCGGCATGGGCGCGCCGCGGGGCCGGCCCCGGAAGCGTTGACAGACGGAATGGATGTAGCTGAGCAGATGACCACCACCACCGGAACCACCGTCGGCATCGACGACATCGCCTTCGCGACGGCGTCCTACCGCATCGACCTGGCCGACATCGCCCCGCGCCTGGGCGCCGAGCCCGCGAAGTACCACAAGGGCCTGGGCCAGGAGCAGATGAGCGTCGTCGCCGCCGACGAGGACCCGGTGACCATGGCCGCCGCCGCGGCGAAGCGCATCATCGACCGCCACGGCGCCGACGGCATCCGCACCCTGATGTTCGCGACGGAGACGTCCATCGACCAGTCCAAGGCCGCCGGCGTCTACGTCCACGAGCTGCTGGGCCTGCCGGAGAACGTCCGCACCGTCGAGCTCAAGCAGGCCTGCTACTCCGCGACCGCCGGCCTGCAGTTCGCCGCCGCGCTCGTCGCCCGCAACCCGGAGGAGAAGGTGCTGGTCATCGCCTCCGACATCGCGCGGTACGACCTGGACTCCGCGGCGGAGCCGACGCAGGGCGCCGGCGCCGTCGCCATGCTCGTCACGGCGAACCCGTCCATCCTGGCGCTCGACGCGGCCTCCGGTGTCTTCACCCGCGACGTCATGGACTTCTGGCGCCCCAACCACCGCTCCCAGGCGCTGGTCGAGGGCAAGCTGTCCATCACCGCCTACTACGACGCCGTCGAGGGCGCCTACCGCGACTACCTCTCCCGCGGCGGCGCGCCGTTCGAGGAGATCGACCGGTTCTGCTACCACCAGCCGTTCACCCGCATGGCCGTCAAGGCGCACCGCCACATGGCGGAGGCCCTCGGCGTGGACATGTCCGAGGAGGAGCTGCAGGAGGACCTGGGCAGCACCCTCACCTTCAACCGCCGCCTGGGCAACAGCTACACCGCCTCCGCGTACTTCGGCCTGCTGGGCCTGCTGGACAACGAGGACGACCTGGCCGGCAAGAAGGTCGCCGTCATCAGCTACGGCTCCGGCTGCGTCGCGGAGTTCCTCTCCGGCACCGTGGTCGAGGGCTACCGCGACCAGCTGCGCGCGGAGGAGGACGAGCGCATCCTCGCCGACCGCGTGAAGCTGGACGACGAGGCGTACTACGCGATGCAGAAGCGCGAGATCGCCGACCCGGGCGAGTTCTCCAACGTCGGCGAGGGCCTGGCCGCCGGCACCGGCCCGTTCCGCTGGACCGGCGTCGAGGGCTGCAAGCGCATCTACGCGGCGCGGTAGCGCGGCGTCGTCCGGCCGGAGGGGCCGGGCCGTCCCCGCGGAGGAACCGCGGGGAGCCGCGGGGAGCCGCGGGGTGCGGAAGGGGCATGGTTCGTGCGCGATGGGCGCGCGGGCCGTGCCCCTTTTTTCGCGTCGGTTTTCCGCGCCTGCGGGCGCGGCCGGTGGTGGCGGCCGCGGCGGGGTGCGGGGGCCGCCGGCGGGGGTGATGGAACCGGATCGGCGTCGCGTGCGTCTATTGATGCGAGACCACGTCGACGAGGGCCGGCTCCGTGCCGGCCGGGGAGGGGACCGAGGACATGCAGGGGGAGACCATGCCGGGGCGGCTGGGGATGACGGCGGGGGCCGTCGCCCGCGCCGCCGCCGACGTCGCGGGCCGCGCGGAGCGCGCGGGGGCGTCGTGGACGGCGGTGCCGCCGTTCGCGGCGACGGCGGCGGGAGCGGGGTTCGCCGGCCACGGGGCGCGCCTGGCCGCGGCGGTGGAGGCGATGCGCGCGCGGGGCGTGCTGCTCGCCGGGCGGCTCGCGGGCTACGCGCCGGGGGTGGCGGCCCAGTTCGCGGAGTTCGGGGAGCGTGACGACGTCACGGGGACGCGTCTCACCGCCGTACCGCGGCCGGGGGAGGTGGACCGGTGACGGCCTTCGCGGGGACGGGGACCGCCGGGCTGGCGGGCGTGCTGTCGGGTGCGGCGGCCGTCGCGGCGCCGCACGGGATGGCCGCGCCGCCGGCGTCGGAGGCGGCGCGCCTCGGGGCGCACGCTGCCTGCGCCGACGGGCTGGACGCCGCGGCGTTCGACGCGGTGGCCGCGGGCCTGGACTGCGGGTGCGCGGAGTCCGCGGACCGGGTCGTGCGCATGCCCGGGCTGGACGGGGAGGCCGCCGACGCGGTCGGCGCGGCGGTGGGCCGCGCGGTGGGCGGCGTCGGCGCGCACTGGGACGCCGCCGCGGCCGCGGGGGCGGGCCTGCGGGCCGGGGGACGCGCCGCCTGCGGGGTGGCGGAGCACGCCGATGCGCTGGTGGGGTCGATGGTCGGCGCCGCCGGCGGGGTCGTCGAGGCGTGCCTGCCGGCGTCGCAGCTGCCGGTGCTGGGCCAGGTGGCGGCGTCGGCGGCGTGCACGGTGACCGCCTCGCTGGTCGCGTGCATCGAGGGCGTGCTGGCGGCGCGCGACGAGTGCATCGGCGCGCTGCTGGAGTGCTCCGTCGCGGAGCTGGAGGCCGCCGCCGCGGTGGGCGAGGTGGAGGACTGCCCGGCCGTCGCCGAGTGCCCTCCGGAGACCGTGCCTGCCTTGCCGCTTGTACCCGCCGGGCTGCCGTCGGAGCCTCCCGTGATGGCGGCGCCGGAGCCCGCGCCACCTGCGGGGAAGCAGGCTCCAGAGATGCCGTCGGCTCCTGCTCCGGACTGTCCGCCCGCCACTCCGCCGGCAGCTCCGCCCGCCGCGCCGGGCACGGTGGCCCCGGCGGCGTGCCCGACCGGAACGGGATCCGGCTCCGGGGCATCTATCGGCGCAGCGGTCGGGGGATGGATCGACGCGGGGATCGCGGTCGGCGCGGGGGCCGTCGCCGGCGCGGCCGCGGCCGTCCAGGCTTCCGCGGAGGTGGCGGGCTCGGTGGGGGCCGGCGGTCTGCTGGACATGTCGATGCCGTGCCCGCCGCCCGTCGTGGACTGTCCGGCGCCAGCGACACCGGTCGCGGCGGAATGCCCGCCGGCTCCCTGCCCGGAGCCCGAGCCGGAGCCGTGCCCGGAGCCGGCTCCCTGCCCGGAGCCCGAGCCGTGCCCCGAGCCTGCGCCGGAACCCGAGCCCGAACCGGCGCCCGAACCCGCTCCGGAACCTGAGCCCGAGCCCGAGCCGGTGCCCGAGGAGCCGCCGGTGCCGGCCGGAAAGCTGGAGCACATGCCGGAGCTGCGCGAGCAGGTCGCGGATGAGACGCCCGCCGAGCTCCCGATGCCGGAGGGCAAGGGCGATGGCTCCCCGGTCGGGGAGCCCGCACCCGCCCCGGCCGATGAGTCCGCGTCGGCGCCCACGCAGGAGCCTGTGCAGGGTCAGGCTCCGGCGCCGGCTTCCGAGTCCGATCCAGCGCCTGAGCCTGCCCCGGAGCCAGAACCCGCCGTCACGGTGCCGAGGGCCGGTGACTGGACGTGAGCGGCATGAGCGGTCCGGATCCGGCCGCGCGGCGCGCCGCGATCCTGCAGGAGTACCACGACGCCGTGAACCGCTGCCGCGACCGGTGGGATGCCGACCTGCGGCGCGTCCAGCGCACGCTCCGCGACGCGGCGCGCACGGCATCCGCGGCGGGGAAGCCCGGCGAGCGGAGCCCGGATCCGGGACATCGGGATGGCGCCGCCGCGGTCCCGCCGTCGAGGGGAGGGGACGCGGCGGTCGCGGGAATCCTGTCGCGGTGAGCCGGTCAGCGGCCTGCATTTCACCCCGACACGGCGGAGGGCCCGCCGGACGATGCATCTCGTCCGGCGGGCCCTCCGCCATCGGGCCGGAGCCCGGTGCGGCCGTGCGGCTACTCCTCCTTGCCCTCGTCGCCCTCGCGGCGCTGGTGGCCCTTGACGATGACGTACTCGGTCTCGGGCAGCTCGTCGCGCAGGCGCTGCAGGCCGAAGGCCTTGGTGCCCTTGATGGCGCTGTTCGGGTCGGCGAACGCGGCGTAGTCCTTGTCCTCGCCGACGGTGGCGAGGAGGAAACCGGTGACGTAGGCGAGGGCGGTCTCGCGCTCCTTGCGCTGGTTCTTGCCGGAGCCGAGGAGGCGGCGCCACATCGGGGACTCGGAGAAGCCGCCCTGCTCCGCCTTCTGCACCTCGCGGTACATCACGTCGCCCTTCCAGTTGACGGTGAGGCGCTTCGGGTTGCCGCGGTCGAGCCACTGGTTCTCGCCGGGGGCGAGGATGAGGCCCGGGGCCTCGACGTTGGTGGCCGCGGCGGCGGCCGGCGGGGCGACCTCGGCCGGGTAGATGGCGGCGACGCCCTTCAGCGGCTCGCGGTCGGCGGCGGCCAGGACGGCGGCGCCGGCGCCCATGCCGTGGCCGACGAGGCCCATGCGGGACGGCAGGACGGTGATCTCGCCGGAGCCGAGGCGGACGCCGGCGAGGATCTGCAGGCAGGACTCCAGGTCGGCGGCGAGGCCGCGGTGGTCGGCGACGAAGCCGTTCTCCGTGTCCGGGGCGGCGACGGCGATGCCCCACGACGCCAGGTGGCGCAGCGTGTGGTGGTAGTTCTCGATCGGCTCGCGCCAGTCGTGGCCGAACGCGACGGCGGGGAGCTTCTTGCCCTCCGCCGGCACGTAGACCTTGCCGGGCAGGCCGGCGAAGGACAAATCGCCGACGAGGACGCGGTGGGGGCCGCGCTTGGACAGGTTGGACACGAGCTTGTTCAGATTCGCCACGGGCCCAGCATAACGGGCGCGCGCGGGGAACGGGCGCCGTTACCGGTCGCGTGCCCCGGACGCTATTCTGGCGGGCATGTGCGGAATCGTTGGATACGTGGGAACCCAGCCCGGCCTCGACGTGGCGGTCGAGGCGCTGCGACGCATGGAGTACCGCGGCTATGACTCGGCGGGCGTCGCCGTCCTCGACGGCGAGGGCGGCGTGCACGTCTCCAAGAAGGAGGGCAAGCTCGCCAACCTGGAGGCGGAGCTCGACGCGGTCGGCCGCGACTCGTTCACCGGCACCACGGCCATCGGCCACACCCGCTGGGCGACGCACGGCCGCCCGAACGACGCGAACGCGCACCCGCACGTCTCCTACGACGGCAAGGTCGCGATCGTGCACAACGGCATCATCGAGAACTTCGCGCCGCTGCGCGCGGAGCTCGAGGACGCGGGCGTCGAGCTGAAGTCGGAGACGGACTCCGAGGTCGCCGCCCACCTGTTCGCCCGCGCCTACGCCGGCGAGGACGGCGCGGGCGTGGAGGGCGACTTCCGCGCCGCCGCGCTGCACGTGCTGAACCGCCTGGAGGGCGCGTTCACCGTGCTGTTCACGCACGCGGATCACGCGGACCGCATCATCGCGGCGCGCCGCTCGACGCCGCTCATCGTCGGCGTCGGCGAGGAGGGCATGTACCTGGGCTCCGACGTGGCGGCGTTCATCGCGCACACGAAGGAGGCCGTGGAGCTCGGCCCGGACACCGCGGTGGAGATCACGGCGGACTCGTATACGATCATGGGCTTCGACGGCGCGGAGCAGGACGGCCGCCCGTTCACCATCGACTGGGACCTCGAGGCGGCGGAGAAGGGCGGCTACGACTCCTTCATGGTGAAGGAGATCCACGAGCAGCCCGCCGCGGTGCGCGACACCCTGGCCGGCCACCTGGTGGACGGCCGCATCGTGCTGGACGAGCAGCGGATGACGGATCAGGACCTGCGGGACATCGAGAAGGTGTTCGTCGTCGCCTGCGGCACGGCGTACCACTCGGGCCTGCTGGCGAAGTACGCCATCGAGCACTGGGTGCGCATCCCGGTGGAGATCGAGGTGGCGTCGGAGTTCCGCTACCGCGACCCGGTGCTGGACCGCCAGACCCTCGTCGTGGCGATCTCGCAGTCCGGCGAGACGGCGGACACGCTGGAGGCCGTGCGCCACGCGAAGTCGCAGGGCGCCCGCGTGCTGGCGGTGTGCAACACCAACGGCGCGCAGATCCCGCGCGAGTCGGACGCGGTGCTGTACACGCACGCCGGCCCGGAGATCGGCGTGGCGGCGACGAAGTCGTTCCTGGCGCAGATCGCGGCGAACTACATCGTCGGCCTGGCGCTGGCGCAGGCGCGCGGCACGAAGTACCCGGACGAGGTGA
Source organism: Corynebacterium sp. 335C (assembly GCF_053525695.1). Lineage (NCBI taxonomy): Bacteria > Bacillati > Actinomycetota > Actinomycetes > Mycobacteriales > Corynebacteriaceae > Corynebacterium > Corynebacterium sp. 335C. The sequence continues at coordinate 1,160,615 of NZ_JASTTB010000001.1, read as the reverse complement.
CCCGCGAGTACGAGGAGCTGGAGGCCATCCCCGCCAAGATCGAGGAGGTGCTGGCCAAGGGCGACGAGTTCCTGGACATCGCCCGCGAGCTGGGCGCGATCCCGACGATGCTGTTCCTCGGCCGCCACGTGGGCTACCCGGTGGCGCTGGAGGGCGCGCTGAAGCTGAAGGAGCTGGCGTACATCCACGCGGAGGGCTTCCCGGCCGGCGAGCTGAAGCACGGCCCGATCGCGCTCATCGAGGATGATCTGCCGGTGGTCGTGGTGGTGCCGTCGCCGAAGGGCCGTGCGGTGCTGCACTCGAAGATCGTCTCCAACATCCAGGAGATCCGGGCCCGCGGCGCGAAGACCATCGTCATCGCGGAGGAGGGCGACGAGGCGGTCAAGCCGTACGCGAACTACCTCATCGAGCTGCCGGGCACGTCGACGCTGCTGCAGCCGCTGCTGTCGACCATCCCGATGCAGTTCCTGTCGGCGGAGATCGCCCGCCAGTGCGGCAACGAGGACATCGACAAGCCGCGCAACCTGGCGAAGTCCGTGACGGTCGAGTAGGACCGGCGGCCGCCGCGGCCACCGCAGCCCTCCCGGGGCGGCGGTGGCCGCGGCGCGTCCGGGGGAGATGCGCGCGCGTGGCGCGCGGGGGATGATGCGCCGGTGCGCGCGTGGTGACGGAAGGGAGCCGAGGTGACGGAGGCGGAGACGGTGCGTGACGACGGGACCCGCGGCGGCGCGCCGGCGCGGACGCCGTGGGCGGCGGTCGTGGCGCTGGGGCTGGGCATCTTCATCATGACGACGATGGAGCAGCTGCCGATCGGCGTGCTGACGCTGGTGGCCCGCGATCTGGGTGCGTCGCATGCCCTGGTGGGCCTGGGCGTGTCGGTGCCGGGCGTGCTGGCGGCGTGCACGGCGGTGGTGGCGCCGAAGCTGGTGGGGCGCGTCGACAGGCGCATCGTGCTGGCGGGGGCGCTGCTGGCGGTCCTGGCGTCCGGCGTGATGACGTCGGCGGCGGCGACGCCGTGGTTCTACCTGGCCTCCCGCATCCTGGTGGGCCTGGCGCTGGGCGTGTTCTGGTCGCTGCTGGGGGCGACGGTGACGCGGTTGGCGGCGCCGGGTGAGCGGCCGCGGGCGCTGACGGTGGCGTTCTCGGGGTCGGCGGCGGCGGTGGTGCTGGGCGTGCCGCTGGCGACGTGGCTGGGCGAGTCGTTCGGCTGGCGGCAGGCGTTCTCCGGCGTCGGCGTCGCCTCCGGCTTCATCGGCCTGGCGGTGCTGCTGCTCCTGCCGCGGACGCCGGTGGCGCGGGCGGTGTCGTTCGCGGACATCGGCCGGGCGTGGTCGATCCGCGGGGTGCGCTTCGGCGTGGTGTTCACGTTCCTGCTGGTGACGGCGCACTTCGTGGCGTACACGTACGCGTCGCCGCTGCTGCAGGACCGGGGCGGGGTGGCGGAGTCCGGCATCGCCGGGGTGCTGCTGGCGTTCGGCGTCGCGGGCCTGGTCGGCAATTTCCTGGCGGGGCCGCTGCTGCGGCGCAGCGTCGCCGCGGCGGTGGTCGTGCTGCCTGCGGGCATCCTGGCGGCGCTGCTGGCGTTCCGCCTGCTGGTGGACTCGCCGGGGTCGGCGGTGGCCGCGATGGTGGCGTGGGGCCTGTTCGCGGGCGCCATCTCCGTGGTGTCGCAGGCGTGGGTGCTGGGTTCGGCGGGGGACCTGTCGGAGCCGGCGTCGGGCCTGAACTCGGGGGCGTTCAACTTCGGCATCGCCGCCGGCGCCGCGCTGGGCGGCCAGGTCGCCCAGGGCGCGCTGCCGGGGACGTCCTGGCTGGGCGACGGCTCGGCGGCGGTGCTCGCCGCCGGCGCCGCGGGCGTCGCCTGCGCCCTGGCGCTGGCCGCCTGGGGCGCGGCCGCGGCTCGGCGGCGCTGAGCCGCGGCGGGGAACGTCGCAAAGCACCGCGCGGGTGACCCCGGCGCACGCGGTGGCCGCGGTACGTAGCCTGGGGCCATGCACCCCGTGTACGCCGCAGAGGAGATCCGCGCGGGCGAGCGCCCGCTGCTCGAGGCCCAGACGCACGACGACGAGCTGATGCTGCAGGCCGCCGCCGCGGTCGCCGGCGTCGCCCGCGAGATGCTGGCCGACCGGCCGGGGGAGGGGCGCGCCGGGCGCGTGCTCGTCCTCGCGGGCTCCGGCGGCAACGGCGGCGACGCGCTGTACGCGGCGGCGTCGCTGCTGGCCGACGGCCACCGGGCCGAGGCGGTGCTGCTCGGCTCCACGGCGCACGCGGCGGCGCTGGCGTCGTTCGAGGACGCCGGCGGCGTGGTCGTCGACGCGGCGCGGGGGCTGGGCGGCGACGTCCACGACCTGGCCATCGACGGCATCACCGGCATCGGCGGCGCCGGCGGGCTGCGCCCGGAGGCCGCGGGGCTGGTCGCCCAGCTGGCGGCGGCGGGTGTTCCAGTGCTGGCGGTCGACGTGCCGTCGGGCGTCGCCGCCGACTCGGGTGCCGCGGACGGGCCGCACGTGGAGGCCGACCGGACCGTCACCTTCGGCGGCCTGCGGCGCGCCCACGTCCTCGCCCCGGAGTGCGGGCGGGTGACGCTGGTGGACATCGGGCTGCCCGGCCACGGCCCGGCGCCGCTGTCGGAGCAGCTGCGCCGCCTCGACCGGGACGTGCGCGTCGGCTACGTCCGCGCGCTGCACTCCGTCATCGACCTGCCGTCGCTGGAGCCGGGCGCCCGGGACGACAAGTACACCGGCGGCGTCGCCGGCATCTGCGCCGGCGGGGCGGACTACCCGGGCGCGGCGGTGCTCGCGGCGACGGGCGCGGTCCGCGCGACGTCCGCGATGGTGCGCTACGCCGGGTCGTGCCGCGCGGAGGTGGTGCGGGCGCTGCCGGAGGTCGTCGCGCATGACGACGCCGCCTCCGCCGGCCGCGTCCAGGCGTGGGCGTGCGGCCCCGGCCGCGGCACCGGCGACGCGGAGGCCGCGGAGGTCGCGGAGCTCGCCGGGCGGGCGGAGCCGCTGGTGCTCGACGCCGACGCCCTGACCCTGCTGTCGGAGCGCGAGGACCTGCGCGACGCCGTCGCCGCCCGCGGGGCCCGCGGCGCCCGCACGGTGCTCACGCCGCACCGCGGGGAGTTCGCGCGCCTGGCGGGCTCCCTCGGCGGGGCGGTGCCGGACGCGGCGGGGGACCCGGTCGCGGCGGTCGTCGCGATGGCCCGGACGCTGCGCGCGACCGTGCTGCTCAAGGGCCGGGTGACGCTGGTGGCGGCGCCGGCGGCGGGCACCGGGGACGGCGCGGGCGACGGTTCCGGGGGCGCGGGCATCGCCGCCGACGCCCCGGTGACCGTCACCGCCGTCGACGCGGAGACCTCCTGGGCGGCGACGCCGGGATCCGGCGACGTGCTCACCGGCGTCATCGCCGCGTGGCTGGCGCGGGCGGAGGCCGCCGGCGACGCCTCCTCGGTGACGCCGCGCGGCACGGACCCGGTCGTCGTCGCCGCCGTCATCCACGCCCGCGCCGCGGAGATCGCCGCCCGCACCCCGGCCGGCCACGCCCCGGCGTCGGCGTCCCTCATCGCCGACGCGGTGCGGGAGGCGACGGCCGCGGCCGCCGGCGGCCTGCGCGCGGGCGAGGCGGGGCAGGCCGGGCAGGCGGGCGGCGCGAACGGCGGCGCCGCCCTGCCCGCCGGGGCGTAGCGGGCCGCCGCCGTGCCTGCCCCCGCCCGCAGACGCCGGCCGCAGCCGGACAAGGCGACTCTGCGGCGCGCCCACGTCGTCTTCCGCGCCGCCCAGCACCGCCTCGGCGTCTCCTACGCCCGCCGCGTCCTGGTGCGCGCCGGCCACGGCGACGACGGCGCGGCGGTGCTGTGGGCGGCGAGCTACCTCGCCTCCCTCGGCGCGCACGTCGACGTCCTGCCGCTGGGGGAGCCGGACGCCGACGCCCTGGGGGAGGTGCTGCGGTGCTGCGGCCGGATCGTCGACGGGCCGGGCGGGGAGCGGTACGACCTGGTCGTCGGGCCGGGGCTGGGCGCCTCGGCCCCGGTGGCACAATGACGGCATGCGATTCGCCCACAGCTCCCGCCGCAGCACCGACCCGACGACCCGGCTGAGCGTCGCCCGCATCGACGCCTCCGCCATCGCCGCCAACGCCGCCCGCGTCCGGGAGGTCTCCGGCGCCCCGCGCGTCATGGCCGTGGTGAAGGCCGACGGCTACGGCCACGGCGGCGTCACCGCCGCGAAGGCGGCGCTGGCGGGCGGGGCGGACCAGCTCGGCGTCGTCACGCCCGCCGAGGCGCTGGAGCTGCGCGACGCCGGCGTCGACGCGCCGATCCTCGCCTGGATCTGGGAGCCCGGGCACCAGGCGGCGGTGGTGGAGCGCGCCGTCGGCCGCGACATCGACCTCGCCGTGCAGTCGGCGGCCCACCTGGAGGCCATCGCCGCCGCCGGCCGCCGCGTCGGCCGCCGGCCCCGCGTGACCGTCAAGGTGGACACGGGCATGAACCGCGGCGGCTTCTCCGTCGCCAACGGCGACCTGGAGGCGGCGGCGGACGCGCTGGCGGAGGCGCACCGCTCCGGCGCCGTCGAGATCACGGGCGCGATGAGCCACCTCGCCTGCGCCGACGAGCCGGGGGACCCCAGCATCGACATGCAGGCGGACCGCTTCCGCGCCGCCATCGACCTGCTGCGCGGCCGGGGCCTGGAGCTGCCGGTCAACCACCTCGCCAACTCCGCCGCGGCCGTCTCCCGCCCGGACCTGGCGTTCGACATGGTCCGCCCCGGCATCGCCATCTACGGCCTGGAGCCGTTCCCCGGGGCCGTCGACGGCCTGCGCCCGGCGATGACGCTGGTCTCCCGCGTCCAGCTGGTGAAGGACGTGCCCGCCGGCGAGGCCGTCAGCTACGGCCGCACCTGGACCGCCGAGCGCGACACCCGCGTCGCCGTGGTGCCGTGGGGCTACGCCGACGGCCTGCCCCGCGCCCTGTCGGGCCGCTTCTCCGTCGCCGTCAACGGCCGCCGCTACCCGCAGGTCGGCCGCGTGTGCATGGACCAGTTCGTCATCGAGGTCGACGACGCCGTCCGCCCGGGCGACGAGGTCCGCGTCTTCGGCGACGGCTCGGGCGGCGAATCCACCGCCACCGACCTCGCAGAGGCGATGGGCACCATCTCCTACGAGATCGTCACCGGCGTCCGGGGCCGCACGCTGCGGGCGGAGGCGTAGCGGGGCACGTCGCAAAGCACCGCCCGGACCACGCGCGGCCGGGCGGCGGACGCGGCGCGCAACCCCCTCCCGCGGCCGCCGCGCACCCGTTACGCTGGCGGGAACGGGTCCCGCGGCACCGGCGCGGGACGGGAAGGAGCGGCCATGGCCACGCGCATCCCCGGGTGGGGGCTCGTCGCCGGCGCCGGGGCACTCGCGACCGCCGCGGGCGCCGGGGCGCTGGGCCTGCGGGAGGCGTTCATCGCACGCCACGCCGAGTCGATCCCGGAGGAGTGGCTCGAGCTGCCGCCCCCGAACTTCACCGGCACCGTCCGCGCCGACGACGGCGTCGGGCTCCACGTCCGCGAGACCGGCTTCTCCACCGCCCCGCTGACCGTCGTGTTCACCCACGGCTACTGCCAGCGCATGGACGGCTGGTGCCTCCAGGCCCGGCGGCTGCGGGAGGCGTTCGGCGACGACGTCCGCCTGCTGTTCTGGGACCAGCGCGGCCACGGCTCCTCCGAGGAGCCGGAGCGGGAGCACTGCACCATCGAGTGGACCGCCCGCGACCTCGCCGCGGTGCTGCGGGAGCGGGTGCCGTACGGCGACGTCGTGCTCGTCGGGCATTCGATGGGCGGCATGACCACCATGGCGCTCGCCCGCGTGGCGCCGGAGCTCATGGAGCGCGTCCGCGCCGTCGCGCTGGTCGCGACCGCCGCCTCCGGCCTGGAGAAGGGCGGCATCCCGCAGATGGTCCTCAACCCCGTCGGCAGCACCGTCGTACGCGGCGCGGCGATGCTGCCGCAGCTGGTCAACCAGGTCCGCGTCATCACCGGCCGGTGGGCGCTGCCCGTCGTCCGCGGCGGCTCCTTCGGCGACCAGAAGGTCGCCCGCCAACTGGTCCTGCTCAACGAGCGGATGATCGACGACACCGACTCGACGACCATCCTCAACTTCTTCGGCACCCTCCAGATCCACGACGAGACCGCGGGCCTGGAGAAGCTCGCCGGCATCCCCGGCGTCGTCGTTGCCGGCGACAGGGACCTGATGATCCCGTTCGAGCGGGCCGTCGACATCATCGAGCACTGGCCCGGCGCCCGCCTCGTCCGCGCCCGCGGCGCCGGCCACATGGTGCAGCTGGAGCAGCCGGAGGTCGTCGGCGACGCCCTCGAGACGCTCGTGCGCGAGGCGTGGCACGCCGCGTAGCGGTCGCGAGGGCGGGTGCGGCTCCGCGCGGGGTTCCGCGGGGTTCGCGTGACGACGCCCCGGGCCGCGGCGGTTCCGCGGCCCGGGGCGCCGGCGGCCTCCGGGAGGGGAGGCGGGGGCGGTCCCGCCGTCACCCCTCCTTGGTGACCGTGGTCGTGCACTCCTCCTCGCACCCGCCGTCGCACTCGATGTCGACCGCGATGTCGTGGGGCTTGGCCCCGTCCTTCGTGTCGAACACGAACTGCCGGATGCCGTTGACCGTCACGGGGATGGCGTCCATCCCGTAGACCTCGAAGATCAGCTCCGGGGTGAGCACGTCGTCGGGGTGCCCGAACGCGACCATCCTGCCCCCGTCCAGGACGATGACCAGGGCGCTGTAGCGCGCGACCATGTTCAGGTCGTGGAGCACGATCAGCTGGGAGCTGACCGTCTTCGTGACCCGCCCGAGGACGCCGTGCTGGTACCGCATGTCCAGGTGGTTCGTGGGCTCGTCGAGCAGCATCCCCCGGGCCTTCTGGGCGAGCGCCCGGGCGATGAGGACCCGCTGGCGCTCGCCGCCGGACAGGGTGCTCGCCATGCGGTCCTTCGACTCCGCCATGCCGACCAGCGCGAGGCACTCCTCCGCGAACCGGTGGTCCTCGGCGCTGAACGGCGAGAAGTGGGAGCGACGCACGCCGCAGCCGAGGAGGACCTGATCGATGACCTTCACCTGGTCGATGGTGTTCTCGAACTGCGAGACCACCGCCAGCTCCCGCGACAGCTGCGGGACGCTGTAGTCGGCGAGGGGCCGGCCGTTGACCCTGATGCGCCCGGTGTCCGGGGTGAGCGCCCCGCTGTTGCAGCGCAGCAGCGACGTCTTCCCGCACCCGTCCGGGCCGGTCAGCACGATGCGCTTGCCGTGGGGAGCGGTGAAGGAGATGCCGTCGAGGATGGTCCGCTCCCCGAAGCGCAGGGTGAGATCCTCGACCGCGTTGAACTCCGCCGCATCGTCGTCGGCATGCCCGGCATCACGGGACAGGAGGCGGGAGACCCGGTGCCTGAAGGGGGAACGAACCGCCATCGCCTACTTACCGCCGTACTCGTTGATCGCCTCCGCGATGACCTTGAGGGTCGGGATCGACTCGGAGGAGGGGTAGAAGCCGGCGTTGCGCGCCTCGACGATGTGCCCGTCCTTGAAGGCCCGCATGTCGGAGACGCCCGGGATCTTCTTGAGCCGCTCGAGCGAGTTCTCCATCGTCGTTCCGCCGGAGCCGGTCGCGATGACGACGATGTCCGGATCCGACTGCAGGAAGGACTCCGGCGAGAGGGGCCGTCGTGGTAGAAGTAGTTCGGATCCGTGGCGTTCTCGTGACCCAGCTCGTTGAGCATCTGCTGGACGACGCCGGTCTTGCCGTAGCTGTAGAAGTCGTTCGACTCGTCGAAGAAGTACACGACGGCCACGCGCTGCTTCGGCACGTCCTTGGTGAGGTCCTTCGACTCCTGCACGATCTTCTCGAGCTCGACCGCCTGCTTCTCCGCCGCCTCCTCGGTGCCGAGGAGGGCGCCGACCCTGCGGATCTCCCGGATGATGTTGTCCATCGTCGGATCCGAGGCGGGCGCGTCCGGGTACCAGTTGAAGCACTCGTAGTCCGGGATCATGATGTTGAAGCCCTGCGCGATGACGTCCTGCGGGGGGAGGACGCCGGAGGCGAACGAGCCGCCGTAGACGAGGTCGGGGCTGTCGGCGACGATCTGCTCCATCGACGGGGCGCCCTCCGTGAGGATCGGGATGTCCTCGACCTGGCCCTTGATGAGATCGCTCGGCGGCTCGCCGTACTCGTAGGAGCGGTTGATCACCTTGTCCTTCGCGCCGGCGGTGACGAGCGTGTTGATGGCGCCGATGCCGAGCGACATCACCTTCTCGGGGTGCTTGTCGATCGTGTATTCGCTGCCGCAGTTCTGGTACGTGATCGAGCCGTCGTCGTTGACGGTGACCCCGAGCCCCGAGGTGTCGGCGCCGGAGTTGGACGAATCGTCGGAGCAGGAGACGAGGACGGGCGCGGCGAGGCCGATGAGCGCGCACGCCGCGATGACGCGGGTGCGGGTGCGGTTGGCGATGGACATGACGTGGCTGCCTTTCCGCCGAATTCTGGCGCTTGAGGATGAACATGAGGATGGGGGTGCCGAGCAGCGCGGTGACCACGCCGACGGCGATTTCGGAGGGGGGCGATGATGACGCGGGCCAGGAGGTCCGCGGCCATCAGGGTGATGCCGCCGGTCAGCGCCGTCGTCGGCAGCGCCGCGCGGAAGATTCCGCCGGTCAGCTTCTTCGCCAGATGGGGCACGACCAGGCCGAGGAATCCGATCGCGCCGGTGAAGGACACGATGACGGCGACCTGCAGGGCGACGACCCCGAGGACGATGACGCGGTACCGCATCGGATCGGTGCCCAGCGAGCGTGCGGGGTCGTCGCCCAGCTGGAGCGCGTCGATGTGGCGGCCGAGGGACCACAGGAGGACGGTGCCGAGCACGACCGTCACGACGACCGTGAAGATCGACTGCCACGACGTCTCGTTGAGGCTGCCCAGCATCCAGAACGTGACGGACTTCGTCGCGGCCATGTTCTGGGCCGTGAGGATGCCGATGCTGGTGATGGCGGAGAAGAAGTAGTTCGCCGCCATGCCGGCGAAGATGATCCTCGCCGGGTCGACGCCGCCCTTGGTGCCCGCCAGCGCGACGACCACGACCATCGAGGCCACCGCGCCGACGAAGGCGCCGCCCGTGACGCCCAGCGAACCCAGGAGCCCCGCGCCGACGCCGCTCACGAGCACCGCGGCCGCGCCGGCCGATGCGCCCGAGGACAGGCCGAGCAGGTACGGGTCGCCGAGGGGGTTGCGCAGGATCGCCTGCGTGGCGAGGCCGCACACCGCGAGACCCGCGCCCGCGGCCAGCGCCAGGACGACCCGCGGAAGCCGGAGCTCCATGACGATCTGCATCGTCTTCGGGTCCGGCTGGAATCCGGAGAAGCCCAGCTGGCTCATGACCGAGGCGAAGGTCTCGCCCGGGGCGATGGGGACGGCCCCGAACCCGATCCCGGCCACGCCGACGATCACGACCAGCGCGAGGAGGACCGTCCACCGGGCGGTGCCCCGGATCACTGCGGAGGGAGTCGGTGTCATGCCCCGCCCCTCTGGGTGGCCAGCGCGGTCCGGTACTGCGGGCAGCGGCCGGCGAGCTCGGCGTGGGTGCCGACGTCGGCGACCCGGCCCTCCTCCAGCACGCAGATGAGATCCGCGTCGGAGATGGAGGCCAGCCGGTGGGCGATGATGACGGTCGACTTCCCCTCCCGGTGCTCGTGCAGCGCGGAGATGATCGCGTGCTCGAGCTTCGGGTCGACGTTGGCGAGCGGCTCGTCCAGGATGAGCGTCTCGTAGTCGCGGAGGAAGACCCGGGCGAGGCCGAGCCGCTGCCGCTCCCCGCCGGACAGCGTCGTGCCGCGGTCGCCGACGACCGCGTCGAGGCCGCCGAGGTCCTGCACGAGCTTCTCCAGCCCGGAGAGCCGCAGCGCGTGCCACGGCTCGTCGTCCGTGGCCTCCTCCGCGGCGACGGTGAGGTTGCCGCGGATGGTGCCGGAGAAGATGTACGAGGACTGGGGGAGCAGCGTGACGTGCTCGCGGTGGGCGTCGGGGGCGACCGTTCGCATGTCCCGCCCGTCGAAGCGCATGATGCCCGACGTCGGGTCGAGGAAGCGGAGGGCGAGGAAGGCGAACGTGGACTTCCCGACCCCCGACGGCCCGAAGATGGCGACGGTCCTGCCGGCGGGCACCGTGACGTCGACGTCCGTGAGCACGTCGGGGTGGTCCGGTTCGTAGGCGAACGAGACCTTCTCCGCGCGCAGCGATCCGTCGCGCTCCTCGTCGGGCGCGCCGGGGAGGGGCTCCGACGGGACCGTCTCCGGGGCGTTGAGCAGCTCCTGGACGCGGGAGGCGCAGGAGCCGATTTCTCCGGCCCGGCTCAGCATCTTCACGAGTCCGACGACCGGAATCGCCGACGTCGCCGCGAGGACCACGGAGACGGGGAGGTCGGACACGTCGAACGTCCCGGAGCGGACCTGGGCCGTGAGGACGACCAGGACGATGATGTGGACGGCCGCCATGATCCAGTCCGCGAAGCCGACCTCGAGGGTCTTCCGCAGATTCGAGTTCCGCAGCGCGTCCTGGACGGCCTTGCCGCCGGCGCGGATGTCCGCGCGATGGCGCTCGTGCAGTCCCATGACGTGCAGCTCCCGGAGGCCGTGGAGGCCGTCGAGGGAGAGGATCTTGAGATCCGACAGGGTCCGCCGCATCTGGTCGCCCTGCCGGCGCTGCCACGAGACGAGCGAAATCGGGAAGAGGACCATGAGGATGAGGCCGGGGACGAGGATCAGCGCCAGCGGCCCGATGAACCACCAGTTGGCGGCGATGAGCACGATCGAGCAGATCAGCGCGTTGACGGCGGTGGCCGCCGTGTGCGCGTAGAACCACTCGAGCTGCTCGACGTCGCTCATGGACCGGGAGGCGACGTCGGCGGTGCGCCGGGACTGGAGCCCGCGGGGCGCGATCCGCCGCAGGGCGTTGAAGATGTCGACGCGCAGCGAGGCGAGGACGCGGTAGGCGAGCTCATGGGACCACCAGCATTCGAGCAGGAACATGAAGCCCTGCATGCAGGCCATGCCGATGATGATCGCCAGGAACCAGGTGGTGTCCGCGGGCGCGGCGCGCCCGGAGATGATGAGGGACGAGACGTGGACGCTGACCGCGGTCAGCAGGACCAGGAGGATCTGGGCGCCGAGCATCGCGAACAGCGAGTAGGTGAACAGCTTCCGGAAGCCGCGGAGCCCCGACATGAGGCCCAGCACGTCTGCGATGGCCGTGCGCATCGGCACGCGCCGGGGCGCGTCCGCGGGAGCGGGGGAGTCCGGGCGCCCGTCGACGGTGGAATCGCTCATCGGATCTCGCCTCCTTCGTCGTCGCCGGGCCCCGGGGCGGGGACCGGGAGGATGGATTCGTTCGACTCGTCGATGAGCCGGGAGAACGCCCCGCCCCGTGCCAGGAGCGCCTCGGGGGAGCCGGATTCGGTGACGGTCCCCCTCTCGAGGACGAGCACGTGCCCGCACATCGAGGCGGTGTCCATGCGGTGGGTGACGAGGATGAGCGTGATGCCGGGCGCCTCCTCGCGAATCGCGTTCAGGGTCGCCCGCTCCGTCGAGGAGTCCAGGGCGGAGGTCGATTCGTCGAGGATGAGGATGGACGGCGCGGACACCAGCGCGCGGGCGATGGCGAGGCGCTGGCGCTGCCCGCCCGACAGGTTTCCGCCGCGTTCGCTGACGGGCATGGCGAGGAGGTCGCGCCCGCGCAGGCCCCCGATGTCGTCGAGATGCGCGAGCTTCAGGGCGTGGAGCATGTCCTCCTCGCCGGCGTCGGCTCGCCCGTCGCGGAGGTTCGACGCGATGGTGCCGGCGAAGATCATCGGGTCCTGCGGGACCATCGCGACATCGTCGATGGAACCGGGAGCAGCGGGATCCCGGCCGAGGAACGAAATCGTGCCCTCCGTCGGCCGGTCCATGCCGAGCATGAGACCCAGGAGCGTGGACTTGCCGGAGCCCGAGCCGCCCACGATGGCGGTGCTCATGCCGGCGGGGACGTCGCCGTCCGCGGCGTCGAGCGACGGGGCGTCGGCTCCCAGGTAGCGGTAGCCGAGGCCGCGGAAGCTCACCGCGGAGCCGGGATCCGCCTGGACGCCGGTGGCCGGCCGGCCGTCGGCGTCGCCGGGGCGGACGTCGTCGGGTCCGTTGAGGAACGCCTCGATCTCGCGCGAGGCCGACAGCCCCATGAACCCGGAGTGCCACAGGTTCGCCAGGTCCCGCAGGGGGCGGAACACCTCGGCGGACAGGAGCGTGATCATGAACAGGTCGTGGGCGGCCAGGTTCCCCCGCGAGACCTCCCAGATGCCGAGCGACAGGCCGATGGCCGGCCCGAGGACCATGATCGCCGCGGACACGCCGGTTTCGCCGAGGGAGAGGCGCAGCTGGTTCAGCGTCGATTCGAGGAGATGGGTCGACCGCCGGGCCAGGGTCCGGCCGCGGCTCTCCGCGGCGTTGAACGCCTTCAGCGTCGTCATGCCCATCATCGAGTCGACGAACTCGGAGTTGAGATCCGCGTACGCGATCCAGTGCGTCTGACCCTTCTCCGCCAACGCCTTGTCCCAGACGCGGGGCACCGCGAAGACGATGATCGCCGCGATGAACTGCACGACGGCGATGGCCACCGAGTACTGGGCGAGCCAGATCGCCACGAAGAGGCCCGTGAACACGGTGATCGTGATCTGCGGGATGTAGGCGCCGTAGTAGGTCTGGGTCTGCTCGACCCCGTCCGTCATCAGCGTCTGGGTGCTGCCGGAGTTGCGGCGGGAGACGCGCATCGGGCCGCGGCGGGCGATCGCGGTCACGATCCTGTCGCGGAGGGTCAGCTTCATCCGCTCGCCGAGCTGCGAAACCGCCCATTCCTTCAGCATCATCAGCAGGGGACGCACGAAGAGGACGATCGCCAGGACGACGATGAGCGTGGTGAGCGTTTCGCGATCGCGTTCGCCGAGGAGCTCGGAGAAGATCGTCGAGTTGATCATCGCCGTCGCGATGTAGTTCGCGGACAGCAGCAGGCCGATCGCGATCGTGCCGGTGAACCGGGCGGGGCCGATGCCCGCGAGTTTGAGTACCGCGATCTGCGGGAATCGCTTGGGTTCCCCGATCGCCGGACCCGTGGGATCCGTCATGCCGGGAGTTCCTTTCTGCACGGCGTCCGCCGGGGGCGGGCGCGGGGTTGGCCGTCGATGTCGGAGACCCCGCCGGCGTTACGTCGTCCGCCGCGGCGGACGCGGGCGGACGGGACCGTCGGGGAGGGGGTGGCCCCGTGCGGGGACGGGGCCGAGTGCCGTCGAAATCTATGGTTAGGCAAGGCTTATGTAAATGGCCGACATGGCGTATCTGCACGAGTGGGAACGTGCGCAGTTTTTCGAACGTGTGAAAGGCCAGTTCCCATACATGCGTGACGAGTCATTGATGTGCGGTGCCCGGGTTACGGGGGGGTCGGTATCGCGGGGGTGGGGTTCGGGGCGCTCCGCCGCCGGTGAACGGCCTTTTCCCGCGGGCGATCCGGCCGACGCATCCGGCGGCCGGCCGCTAGGATCTGCGGCGTGAACGCCTCCTTCCCCACCTCCGGAACCCGGGTCCTGCCCGACGCCGACGACATGCGGGACTTCGGCGAGGAGCTCGGCGCCTCGCTGCGCGCCGGCGACCTGGTCATCCTCGACGGCCCGCTGGGGGCGGGGAAGACGACGCTGACGCAGGGCATCGCCCGCGGCCTCGGCGTCCGCGGCCGGGTGACGTCGCCGACGTTCACGATCGCCCGCGAGCACCGGCCGCTGGCCGCCGGCGGCGCCCGCCTGGTTCACGCGGACCTGTACCGGCTGCTGGACATGGGCGGCGACCTGCTGGCCAACCTCGACTCCCTGGACCTGGACACGGACCTCGGCGACTGCGTCGTCGTGGCGGAGTGGGGCGGCGGCGTCGCCGAGCAGCTCGCCGACCGGCACCTGCTGGTGTCCATCGACCGGACGGCCGACGACGAGTCGCGCACCGTGACGTGGCGGTGGTCGGACGAGTGACGGGGCCGTGACGCGGCGGCGGTGACGCGGCGCCGGTCCGCCGTGCGCGTCCGCGGCGCGGCCCCGCGCCGGGCCCGGCCGCGGGTGCGCCGGGGCCCGCCGCGTAGGATGGCGGCCATGCTGGTTCTCGCCGTCGACACCTCGACACCGCAGGTCACCGCCGGAATCGTGGACGTGCCCGACGGGGGCGCGCCCCGGACGCTGGCCTTCCGCGGCCACGTCGACGCGCGGGCCCACAACGAGGTGCTCGTGCCCCTCATCCTCGAGTGCCTCGCCGACGCGGGCGTGGAGCGCGCCGACCTGGGCGCCGTCGTCGTCGGCGACGGGCCCGGCCCGTTCACCGGCCTGCGCGTCGGCATGGCGACGGCCGCGGCGTTCGGCGACGCCCTCGGCGCGCCCGTCCACGGCGTCTGCTCGCTCGACGGGCTGGTACCGGGGGCGCCCGCCGATGCCGCCGCCGATGACGCCGACGACCGCACGGTCCTCGCCGTCACCGACGCCCGCCGCCGCGAGGTCTACGCCGCCGCCTACCGCGACGGCGCCCGAGTGTGGGGCCCGGCGGTGCTGGCGCCCGACGCCGTCGCCGGCGAGCTGGCGGCCGCCGGCATCGCCGCGCCGTCCCTCGTCGTCGGCGACGCCGTTCTGGGGCACCGCGTCGCGGAGACCCTCGGCGGCCCGCCCGTGGAGGCCCGCTACCCGGACCCGGCGCTGCTGGCGGCCCGCGCGGACCTCGCCGCCGACCCGGAGCCGCTGGTGGCGCGGTACATGCGCCGCCCGGACGCGGTGCCGCCGACGCCGCGGCCCCGCTCCGCCGCGCTGCCGGATCCGGCGGACGTGCCGGGGGCGCTGCCGTGACCTTCGGGCGGCTGTGGCCGGGCGCGGCGGCGTCGTGCGCGGAGCTGGAGGCCGTCACCTTCGACGGCGACGGGCCGTGGAGCGAGGAGTCGTTCCGCGCGGAGCTGTCGTCGCCGCACCGGTTCTACGTCGGCGAGGTCGAGGAGCCGGGCACGGACCGGGAGCGCGTCGTCGCGTACGCGGGGCTCGGCAAGGCGGGCCCGGCGGGCGACGCGGAGTACGAGATCCTCACCGTCGCCGTCGCCCCCGAGCTGCGCGGACGGGGGCTCGGCCGCCGGCTGACGGAGGCGCTGCTCGCCGCCGCCGACGAGGACCCGGGCCCGGTGTTCCTCGAGGTCCGCACCGACAACGCCCCGGCCATCGCGCTGTACGAGTCCCTCGGCTTCGTCCGCATGGGGGTGCGCCGGCGCTACTACGCCGACGGCGCCGACGCCTGGACGATGACGCGCCCCGCTCCCGGCCAGGCCGGGTAGCGGGGCGCGTGCGGGGGCGCGGGGCCGGGGAGGCGGCCGTCGTCACGCGATGCGCGGATTGCACGCGATGCGTGACGACGCCTCCCGCGCGGCTACGACGCGAGGCCCGCCTCGATGCCGCCGATGATGAGCTCGATCTTGCGGGAGAGCCAGCCGCGGGCGCCGTCGACGGCCTCCGGGACGAAGACCTCCGACGGGGCGGCGCCGGACGCGAGGGACTCGGCGCGGTCGCCCAGGTCGGCGGCGTCCGTCGGGGGCTGGGCGGAGACGTCGGCGTCGGCCGCGTCGTCCTCCTTCGCCTTCCGGGAGCGGTAGCCGAGGTGGCTCACCGTGACGGTGTCCAGCACGAAGTCCAGGGCGAACACCGCGTCGGCGGCGGGCAGCCCGGCGGAGACGAGGGCCTCCAGGGCACCGGACAGCAGCCTGCCCGCGGCGTCCTCCGCATGCGGCGTCACCACGGTGACGGCGGCCAGGCCCGGGTACTCGTCCAGCAGTTCCCACGCGCCGTCGGCCAGGGCGCGCAGCTGGTCCTGCCACGGCAGGTCCGCCGGCGGCGGGGTGCGGCGCGACAGGATGGACGCCAGCGCCTCGCGGATGAGCGCATCGCGATCGGGCACGACGCGGTAGAGGGCCGACGGGGCGACGCCCAGCTCGCGGGCGACGCCGCCCATGGTGAACCGGTCGATGCCGAGGGACAGCGCGGCGCGCACGGCGTCGCCGAGGCTGAACGTGGGCTTCGGGCCCGGGCGCTTGCCCACGCGCCGGGGCCGGGACGCGTCGGAACGCGTCGTCGCGATGGTGTGGTGAGGCACGCTGATTACTTTATGTGCGCAGTCGTGAAGGTGGCAACGAAGCTCAGCGTCACCTATGCGCCGTTGGAACGGGTGCGCTGAGTCGGTTTTGACGGACGCGGGCGGGGAGCCGGGGCGCCGCGGGGGAGCGGGGGAGCGGCGGCGGGGCCGCCCGGCGGCGGGCGCCGGGGTCCGCCGCCGGGGTCCGCCGTCCCGCCCGCGTCATCGCTCCGTCAGCGTCCAGTCGCGCCCGGCGGCCTGGTCCTCCAGGAACCGGGAGTAGATGCCGGAGCGGCCGGCGAGCTCCCCGTGGGTGCCCTGGTCGGCGATGGAGCCGTCGGCGTCCATGACGATGATGTTGTCGGCGCCGGTCACCGTCGACAGGCGGTGCGCGATGAGGATGGTCGTGCGGCCGGCCGCGAGGTCGCGGATGGCGGCGGTCACGGCGGCCTCGTTGGCGCCGTCGAGCGACGACGTGATCTCGTCGAGCAGCAGGATCGGGGCGTCCTTGAGGAAGGCGCGGGCGATGGCGACGCGCTGCCGCTCGCCGCCCGACAGCCGCCCGCCGCGCTCGCCGACCTGCGAGTCCCAGCCGTGCGGCAGGCGCTCGACGACCTCGTCGAGGCGCGCCCGGCGGGCGGCCTCCGCGAGCTCCGCGTCGGTGGCGTCCGGGCGGCCGAGGCGGACGTTGTCCGCGATGGTGCCCTCGAAGAGGTAGACGTCCTGGAACACCATCGCCGTGTCGTCCATCAGCCGGCCGGTGCCGATCTCGCGGACGTCGTGGCCGCCGACCTCGACGGCGCCGGAGCGCACGTCGTGGAAGCGGCCGATGATGCGCAGGATCGTCGACTTGCCGCAGCCCGACGGGCCGACGAGCGCGGTGACGGTGCCGGACGGGAACTCCGCCGACACCCCGTCGAGCACGGCGGGGCCGTCGCCGTAGCCGAAGACGACGTCACGCAGCACGATGCCGTGGTCCTCCGGCGCCTTCTCCTCGCCCTCGGCGGGCTCGGGCAGCTGCTCGGCCCGCACGACGGCGGAGATGCGGTCGATGGAGTCGCGGCCGGCGCCGAACTCGTTCATGAACGCCCGCAGCATCGCCACCGGCTCGGTGAAGCGGATGCAGAACGCGGCCATGGCGAGGTAGAGCGGCACGCCCATCCGGCCGCCGAGCGCCAGGTGCCCGCCGACGGCGAGCGCCACGATGGCGGAGATCTGCGTCGCCAGGATGAACGCGCCCATCGGGGCGCCGTTGCGGTCCAGGGCGGTGCGGGTGGCGCGGTGGTTCTCCCGGACGGCGCCCTCGACGCGGCCGAGGCCGCGGTCGCCGCCGGCGGCGCGCAGCACCGGCTGCAGCGACGCGAACTCCAGCACGGAGGCCGAGACCTGCTGGTCCGACTCCTTCTCCCCGTGCGCCACCTCGGCGGAGACGCGGTCGCCCCACCGGCCGATGAGCCACAGCACCGGCAGCACCACGATGAGCGGCACCGCCATGCGCCACTCCAGCAGGAGCATGCCGACCACCACGGTGGCGGGGCCCGCGATCGCGGTGACGACGTTGGGCAGCACGATCGGGGCGATGTGCGACAGGTCGTCGCAGTCCGCCAGCGCCGCGCGGTTGACCTGCGCGGAGGAGCCGGCGTGGAACCAGCCCAGGGGGAGCCTGACGACGGTCCGGCCGACGCGCGACGTCGCGTCGAACAGGTCGTTCATGCAGACCAGGTAGGCCCGCTGGCTGCCGTAGCCGAACAGCAGCAGCGACGCGACGCCGCAGGCCGCCATCGCGGCGAACCAGCCGACGGGGAAGCCGCCGCCGTCCAGCAGCCCGCGCAGCACGGGCACGAGCAGCAGGATGGTGAGGCCCTGCAGCACCGCGGACGCGGAGAAGACGGCGATGAGCCCGCGCAGTCCGGAGCGGCGGCCGAGCATCGCCTCGTAGGAACGGATGAATCCCCTCATCGCTGGGCCTCCCAGAGCGTGGAGTACAGGCCGCCGGCGGCGGCGAGCTCGTCGTGCGTGCCGTCCTCGGCGACGCGGCCGTCGTCGAGGACGAGGATGCGGTCGGCGCCGACGACCGTCGCCAGCCGGTGGGCAACGACGATGACGGTGCGGCCGGCGGCCAGGTCCGCCAGGGCCTCCTGGATCTCGCGCTCGGAGTGCGGGTCCGCCCACGCGGTCGCCTCGTCGAGCAGCAGCACCGGGGCGTCGCGCAGGAACGCGCGGGCCAGGGCGACGCGCTGCTTCTCGCCGCCCGACAGGTGGGCGCCCTCGTCGCCGATGACGGCGTCGTAGCCGCCCGGCAGGCGCATGATGCGGTCGTGGATGCGGGCCGCGCGGGCGGCCGCCTCGATCTCCTCCCGCGTCGCGCCGGGCCGGCCGAGGGCGATGTTCTCCGCGGCGCTGCCGTGGATGAGCGCGATGTCCTGCTCCACGATGGCCAGGTGCGCGAGCACGTCGGCGTCGTCGGCGTCGCGGACGTCGACCCCGCCGAGGCGCACCGCGCCGCCGTCGACGTCGTGGAAGCGGGCGGCCAGGCGGGTCACCGTCGTCTTGCCGGAGCCCGACGGGCCGACCAGCGCGGTGACGGTGCCGGCGGCGAACGTCGCCGTCAGGTCCCGGATGACCGGGTGCCCGGGGGAGTAGCCGAAGGTGACGTGGTCGAACTCCACGTCCAGCGGCCCGTCGGGGATGGGCGTCGGCACCGCCGGAACCGGCAGCGGCTCGACCGCCAGCAGCAGCGACAGGCGGCGGGCCGCCTCGGAGCCGGCGGTGACGAAGCGCATGAGCGGGATGAAGCCGATGAGGCCCATCGGCAGGCCGAGCGCGACGGTGACGAACGGCACCATCAGCGCCGGGTCCGCGTCGCCCCAGCCGATGACGGCCCAGCCGAGCAGGACCGTCGGCACGAGCATGCCCGCCGGGTTCAGCAGCGACAGCGACACCGACTGGGACTTGCCCTGGGAGGTCATCCAGTTGCCGGTCCAGGTGATGAAGTGCTCGAGGGCCCGCTCGTAGCGGGCGAAGACGCGGCCGGAGCCGCCGAAGTTCTTCACCGCCGTGATGCCGTCGACCAGCTCCACCAGCGCCTGCGACATCGACGCCTGGGCGGACAGGTACTTCTCCGTCGCCTCCTTCATCCCGCTCGGGTTCAGCGCCGCGGTGATCATGAAGATGAGGATGGTCCAGACGATGAGGCCCAGCGCGAAGCGCCAGTCGTACCAGAACAGGATACCGAAGCCGACCAGCGGCATCGCCGCCGCGGAGGCGCCGTCGGCGGGCAGGTGGGCGACGATGGTGTGGATGGACGCCACGTCCTCCCGCACGATCTTCTTCACCGTGCCGGAGTTGCGGTCGGAGAACCAGCCCAACGGGATGCTCGACAGGTGCCGCGACACCCGCAGGCGCAGGTCGCGGCGGTAGTCGGCCTCCACGGAGTGGCACCAGCCGGTGGCGCCCATGTAGAGCATCTGGCCGGCGAGGAGGCACACCGCCGCGGCGATGAGCCAGCCGGCGACGAAGCCGCCCGTCAACTCGTCGTGGTGGATCGCGATCTCGGCGACGGCGATCGCGGGGACCAGGCGGACGCCCGCGCCGATGAACGCCAGGATGCCCGCGGCGATCATCTTCCCCTTGACCGGGGAGAGCAGCTCACCGAGCGCCGCCCAGTCCGTCGTCTGCTGCGTGCCGGGCGCGGCGGGCGCGCCGTCGGGCGTGGCCCGGCCGCCGTCCGCGTCGGCGCCGGCGTTCCCGTCGTCCGGCGCGACGGCGACGGCGCGGGAGGGTGCCTGCCCGCCGTCCGGGGCGCCGCCCGCGGGCCCCGTTCCGGCGCCGCCGGGGCCGTCGTCCGGCGACGTGCTCTGAATGGGTTTCATGGTTCCGAATTTAGCCCCGCCTCACCCGGGTGTCCACGGCCGTGCGGGCCCCTCACCCCGTCCGGGGCCGGTGCCGGCGGGCGGGGCGCGGGCCGGGGCGGGAACCGGGCCCGCGGCGGGCGCGCATCGTGCGCCGCCGTAGACTCCGGGGCATGACCGGACACGCCGACTCCGCCGCCCCGACCGCCGGAAACGCCCGCACCCGCGTCCTGCTCGCGCTGGAGAGCTCCTGCGACGAGACGGGCGCGGCGGTCGGCCGCGTCACCTGGGATCCGTCGCTGCCGGCGGGCGACCGCGGCTCGTCGGCCCGCCCGGAGGTGGAGATCCTCGGCGAGGCCGTCGCCTCCTCCATGGAGGAGCACGCCCGCTTCGGCGGCGTCGTCCCCGAGATCGCCTCCCGCGCCCACCTGGAGGCGCTGCGCCCCGTCGTGCGGAAGGCGCTGGACGACGCCGGGGTCGACGTCCCGGACTGCGTCGCCGCCACCGTCGGCCCGGGCCTGGCCGGCGCCCTGCTGGTCGGCGCGGCCGCCGCGAAGGCGTACGCCGCGGCGTGGGGCCTGCCGTTCTACGGCGTCAACCACCTGGGCGGTCACGTCGCCGTCGGCACGCTGGGGGAGGGCGCCGCCGCGGGCGGTGGCGACGACGCACCCGACCTCTCCGACGCGGTGGCGCTGCTGGTCTCCGGCGGGCACACGCAGCTGCTGCGCGTCCGCGGCGTCGGCGAGCCGATGGAGGAGCTCGGCGCGACGCTGGACGACGCCGCGGGCGAGGCCTACGACAAGGTCGCCCGCCTGCTGGGCCTGGGCTACCCGGGCGGGCCGGTCATCGACCGCATCGCGAAGGGCGGGAACCCGGACGCCATCGCGTTCCCGCGGGGCATGATGCGGCCGAAGGACGCCCGCCACGACTTCTCCTTCTCCGGGCTGAAGACCGCGGTGGCCCGCTACGTCGAGGCCGCCGAGCGCGAGGGGCGCGTCGTCGACCTGCCCGACGTGTGCGCGTCGTTCCAGGAGGCCGTCTGCGACGTGCTGACGTTCAAGGCCGTCCGCGCCGCCACCGACGTCGGGGCGCGCACGCTGCTGCTCGGCGGCGGCGTCGCCGCGAACTCCCGGCTCCGCGAGCTCGCCGCCGAGCGCTGCGCCGCCGCCGGCATCGCCCTCCACGTCCCCGCCCCGCGGCTGTGCACCGACAACGGCACCATGATCGCGGCCCTCGCCGCGCACCTCATCGCCGCCGGCGGCGAGCCCTCCGGCTACGGCTGCGGCACCGACCCGGGCATGCCCGTCGAGGAGCCGCTCGCCCCCGCCGTCTGAGGCCGCCGCGGCCGCGGGCGGGGGACGTCGTCACGCGACGCGCGGAACCCCCCGCGATGCGCGACGGCGCATGCCGCGCGCGACCCCGCGCGCACCCGCGGCGCACCCCTCGCACGCACCCCGGACCTGGCACCGGCCCGCGTTGAGTGTTGGCACTCTCGGGGGTAGAGTGCCAGACCAGGTTGTGTGACCCACAGTTGTTCACCCGCGACGACGGCTGTGCACGGCTCCAACCGGCACATGGATCAACTTCGCATAACGCACATGGAGGAAATCACCGTGGCGAACGTCAACATCAAGCCGCTCGAGGACCGCGTCCTCGTCCAGATCAACGAGGCCGAGACCACCACCGCCTCCGGCCTGGTCATCCCGGACTCCGCCAAGGAGAAGCCGCAGGAGGCCACCGTCGTGGCCGTCGGCCCGGGCCGCTGGGCGGACGACGACGACCGCATCCCGATGGACGTCAAGGAGGGCGACGTCGTCATCTTCTCCAAGTACGGCGGCACCGAGCTGAAGTACCAGGGCGAGGAGTACCTGCTCCTGTCCCAGCGCGACATCCTCGCGGTCATCGAGAAGTAGGGCGGTCCCGCGCATGTCCAAGCTGATTGCCTTCAACGAGGAGGCCCGCGAGGGCCTCAAGCGGGGCGTGGACACGCTGGCGGACGCCGTCAAGGTCACCCTCGGCCCCAAGGGCCGCAACGTGGTGCTGGACAAGGCGTTCGGCGGCCCGCTCGTCACCAACGACGGCGTCACCATCGCCCGCGACATCGACGTCGAGGACCCCTTCGAGAACCTCGGCGCCCAGCTGGTGAAGTCCGTCGCCGTCAAGACCAACGACGTCGCCGGCGATGGCACCACCACCGCGACCCTGCTGGCGCAGGCGCTGGTCCACGAGGGCCTGCGCAACGTCGCCGCCGGCGCCAACCCGATCGCCCTCAACCGGGGCATCGAGAAGGCCGCCGAGCGCACCGTCGAGCTGCTCAAGCAGCGCGCCACCCCGGTCGCCGACTCCACCGCCATCGCCCAGGTCGCCACCGTCTCGTCCCGCGACGAGCGCATCGGCGAGATGGTCGCCGGCGCCATGGAGAAGGTGGGCAAGGACGGCGTCGTCTCCGTCGAGGAGTCGCAGTCCATCTCCGACGAGCTCGCCGTCACGGAGGGCGTGTCCTTCAACAAGGGCTTCCTGTCCCCGTACTTCGTCACCGACGTCGACACGCAGCGCGCCGAGCTGGAGAACGCCCAGATCCTCCTCGTCCGCGAGAAGATCTCCTCCCTGCCGGAGTTCCTCCCGCTGCTGGAGAAGATCGCCCAGTCGGGCCGCCCGACCCTCATCATCGCCGAGGACGTCGAGGGCGAGGCGCTGTCCGCCCTGGTCATCAACGCGATGCGCAAGACCCTCAAGGTCGTCGCCGTGAAGGCCCCGTACTTCGGCGACCGCCGCAAGGAGTTCCTCCAGGACCTGGCCGTGGTCACGGACGGCACCGTCGTCACGTCCGACATGGGCATGAGCCTGAAGGACACCGGCCTCGAGGTGCTCGGCACCGCCCGCCGCATCACCGTCACGAAGGACGAGACCGTCATCGTCGACGGCGCCGGCACCGCCGAGGCCGTCGAGGAGCGCCGCAACCAGCTGCGCGGCGAGCTCGAGCGCACCGACTCCTCCTGGGACGCCGAGAAGCTCGAGGAGCGCCTGGCGAAGCTGTCCGGCGGCGTCGCCGTCATCCGCGCCGGCGCGGCCACCGAGACCGAGATGAACGAGCGCAAGCTCCGCATCGAGGACGCCATCAACGCCGCGCGCGCCGCGGCGCAGGAGGGCGTCGTCGCCGGCGGCGGCTCCGTGCTCGTCCAGATCGCCGGCGAGCTCGAGGAGCTCGCGCAGGAGCTGCCGGGC
Organism: Corynebacterium sp. 335C; assembly: GCF_053525695.1. Lineage (NCBI taxonomy): Bacteria > Bacillati > Actinomycetota > Actinomycetes > Mycobacteriales > Corynebacteriaceae > Corynebacterium > Corynebacterium sp. 335C. Next base: position 1,137,347 of record NZ_JASTTB010000001.1, on the reverse strand, counting down.
GACGAGGCCATCGGCGTCCGCGCCCTGGCCCGCGCCCTCGCGCGTCCGGCGTACTGGATCGCCGCGAACGCCGGCCTGGACGGCTCCGTCGTCGTCCACCACATCGCGGAGCTGCCGAACGGCCACGGCTACGACGCCGCCGCCGGCGAGTACCGCGACCTGGCCGCCGCGGGCGTCATCGACCCGGTGAAGGTCACCCACTCCGCCGTCGTCAACGCCGCCTCCGTCGCGCGCATGGTGCTGACCACCGAGGTCAGCGTCGTCGACAAGCCGGAGCCGGTCAACGACCTCGGCCACGGCCACGCCCACTAGGGCCCGGCCGGAGCCGTGAACGGCCCCGCCGCCGCAGGGGAACCTGCGGGGCGGGGCCGTTTCGCGTGCGCGGTGCGCGCGGGGCGCCGTTTTCGTGCGGCGCGCGGTGCGCGGTCGTGTGCGTGACGACGCCCCGGGCCCGGGCGCGTGCCGCATGCCGCGGCGCGCGGGGCGGCGCGGCGGGAGGCGCCGTCACGCGGGGACGGCGCGGGCCGTCCGGGAGACGCGGGCGCTAGGCGGAGACGCGGGCGCGCTCGCGGCGGCGCGGGCGGGCGCGCAGGATCTCGTTGCGCTCCGACTCGCTCATGCCGCCCCAGATGCCGTAGGGCTCGGCGACGGCGAGGGCGTGGCTGCGGCACTGCGCCAGCACCGGGCAGCCCTGGCAGATGGTCTTCGCGCGCATCTCGCGCATCGCGCGGGCGCGGCCCCGCTCGCCCTCCGGATGGAAGAACACCGACGAATCCTCCCCGCGGCAGGAGCCGTGCAGCTGCCAGTCCCAGAGGTCCGAGTTCGGGCCGGGGAGACGGTCGATGTGGGTCATGGTGGGGCTCCTTCCGGTCGCCGTGTCCGGCGGCCACGCCGCGCCGGGCGGGCGCGGGAAGTCGGGTACTGCACGTGCCTGGGGCGACCCGGTTCCGCGGGCCCTCCCTCGGCGACGAGGGCAAGTGTGGGCGGCGATGATGAACCGCCGGTTACGCCGCGGCGACGGGAATGCGGCCCCCGCGCCTAAATCGCGCTAACTCCTGCCGACATCCGTGATGTGCGTCACCAAACGCGCGGAAGAGCGCGATCCCGGCCCTGGTGCGGCAGCCCGCGGGCACATGCGAGCGAACGCGCATATTAGGATTTCCGGGACGGGGATCCCCGGCGGATCCCGGCGACGCGCACCGGCGGGCCCGCCCCGTGCGCCAGGAGGACGACGCCGACGGGAGGTGACGCGGAGCCATGAACGCGCCGCATCACGATCCCGGCACGGGCCGCCGCGCCCCGCACCACCACCGGGCGCCGGCGCCGGACCCCCGCGAGGCCCGCGAGACGCGGCTGGCGGAGGAGGAGCGGGAGCTCGCCGGCCTGTGGCCGGCCGCCGCCGGAGGGGATCGCCGCGCCGCCGAGCGGCTCCTGGCCCTCATCCACCCGCACGTCGTGCGGTACTGCCGGGCGCGCCTCGGGGCGGACGGGCCGACGGCGGCGGACGACGTCGCCCAGGAGGTCGGCCTGGCGGTGCTCGGCGCCCTGCCGCGCTACCGGGACACGGGCCGGCCGTTCCTGGCGTTCGTCTACGGCGTCGCCGCCCACAAGGTCGCCGACGCCCACCGCGCCGGCGGCCGCGACCGGTCGCAGCCGGTGGAGGAGGTGCCGGAGGAGCCCGCACGCGACGGCCTGCCGGAGGACGCCGTGATGTCCGTCGCAGCCGGTAACGAAGTGCGCAGGCTTCTCGATTCCCTGAGCGAGAGGTCCCGGGACATCATCATCCTGCGGGTGTTCGAGGGGCTCAGCGCGGAGGAGACCGGCCGCATCGTCGGCGCGACCCCCGGTGCGGTGCGCGTGGCGCAGCACCGGGCGCTGGCGAAGCTGCGCGGGATCCTGGAGAAGGAAGCGGAGGAGGGACGTTCATGACCGAGCGGACGAACGGCGGCGGCGGGCCCGTCGGCCGGATGCCGGATCGCGAGGAGCTGGCGCTCGACGACGCGTTCCTCGACGCCCTCGCCTGCGGCGACTCGGACGCCGTCGGCGCCGGCAGCTGCGGCACCGATTCGGCGCTGGCCGATCTGTTCGCCGCCGCGGCCGTCCGCGCCGACGGGCCGATGCCCGCCCCGCCGGCCCTGCCCGCGGACTGGGCGCCGGAGGCGGACGCGGACGTGGACGACGCGGTGACCGCCGCGTTCGCCGCGGTGCCCGCGGATGCGCGTGACGACGGGACCCGCGGCGCGGACGCCGGCGGATACGCCCCGGCGGGGGGCTCCGTCACCCCGCTGCGCCGCCCGCGCCGCGGCCGCGGCGGGGACGCGGACCGGGTCGCCGGCATCCCGCTGCCGGGCCGGCTGACGACGGCGCTGCTCGGCGCCGCCGCCGCGTCCGTCCTCATCGTCGGCGGCCTGTCGGCCATCGTCTCCGCCCAGCCCGGCGGCGTGCTGTGGCCGGTGCGCCAGCAGCTGACCGGCCAGGACTCCGTCACCGTGGAGCTCGCCGCGACCCTGGAGCACGCCGACGCCGCCGCCGGCGCCGGCGACGCGGAGGAGGCCCGCCGCCTGATGGCCTACGCCGAGCGGCTGCTGGCGGAGGTCGACGCCCACGACCGGGACCGCATGCACGCCCAGGTCATGGAGACCAAGGAGCGCATCCGCTACGTCGTCGTCCCCGGGGACACCGAGACCACGACCGTCACGACGACGAGCGACCGCACCGCGCCGCGCGAGACGGAGACCCGCACCGTCCGCGAGACCGTCACCGAGCAGGCCACCGTCACCGTCACCGAGCGGCCGGCCCCCGCGCCCGCCCCGGACGCCGGCGGCGCGGCCCCGGCACCCGGCGGCGAGGATCCCGTGTCCGGGGAGCCGCTGCGCTCCACGACGCCGACGGTCCCCGCGCCCCCGTCGGTCGCCAACGCCCCCTCTCCGGCCACGTCGGAGCCGGCGTCCCGCTCCGCGGGACCGTCCGCCGAGGACGTCGCCGGCGGCATCGCCGACGCGGCCGAGTCCGCCGGCGCGGCGGCCGCCGACTACGTCAACTAGGACGGCGGCCCCGCCGGGCGCACGGCGCGGCCGCGGCGCGGGTGCCGTCGTCACGCACCGCGAACCGCGGCGCCTACCATGGACGGCGGCGGCGACCCGCGGTGCGCCGCCCGTCGACGAAGCCCGCGCAGTAGTCCCACGGCGCGTAGCGCTCCACCTCCGGGTCCATCCCCGGCTCGTGCACCGGCGACGGCACCCCGGCCAGCAGCGCGGCGTAATGATCCTCGAGGACCTGCCACGGGTAGTAGTGCATCTCGTCGCAGTCGTCGCACGGCATGGCCACGCCCAGGAAACCCTCCGGGCCCATCACCGAGCGGAACAGGCGCACCGCCTCCAGATCCTCGGCGACCTCCGCCCGCTCCTCTTCGTCCAGCACCTCGACCGGATCGTCGGGCTCGAGGAGATGCGACGGGTCGTTCGGATCGCCCTCGAACGGATCGAGCGGCATGGAGGACCAGAAATCTCGGCTCACGCGCCCGACCATAGCCGCACCCCGGACACCCGCCGCCGTCGCCCCCGCCGTGGACTCCGATGCCGCCCATGTCGGACGGGGCGATAAGGTTGTGGACACGACGGGCCCGCGGCGGGAGAACCCGCGGCCCGGAACCAGCGGCGCGACCAGGAGGGCACCTACATGACCAACCCCACCGGCATCAGCCTCGGCGGCGACGACCCGGGCAAGATCCCGCTCATCGGCCTCACCTTCGACGACGTCCTGCTCCTGCCGGACGCCTCCGAGGTCATCCCGTCCAACGTCGACACCTCGACCCAGCTGACCCGCGAGATCCGGCTGAAGACCCCCATCGTCTCCGCGGCGATGGACACCGTCACCGAGGCGCGCATGGCCATCGCCATGGCCCGCCAGGGCGGCATGGGCATCCTCCACCGCAACCTGTCCGTCGAGGACCAGGCGCAGCAGGTCGAGATCGTCAAGCGCTCCGAGGCCGGCATGGTCTCCAACCCCGTCACCTGCTCCCCGGAGGAGACGATCGGCGAGGTCGACGAGAAGTGCGCCCGCTACCGCATCTCCGGCCTCCCCGTCGTCGACGACGAGGGCGTGCTGGTCGGCATCTGCACCAACCGCGACATGCGGTTCGAGAACGACCTGGGCCGCAAGGTGAAGGACGTCATGACGCCGATGCCGCTCGTCGTCGCGGAGCAGGGCGTCTCCGGCGACGCCGCGCTGCACCTGCTGCGCACCCACAAGGTCGAGAAGCTGCCGATCGTCGACGGCGAGGGCAAGCTCACCGGCCTCATCACCGTCAAGGACTTCGTCAAGCAGGAGCAGTACCCCGACGCGGCGAAGGACGGCTCCGGCCGCCTGCTCGTCGGCGCCGGCATCGGCACCGGCGAGGACTCCTGGAAGCGCGCCGGCGCCCTCGTCGACGCGGGCGTCGACGTCCTGGTCGTCGACACCGCCCACGCCCACAACCGCGGCGTGCTGGACATGGTGTCCCGCGTGAAGAAGGAGTTCGGCGACCGCGCCCAGATCATCGGCGGCAACCTCGCCACCCGCGAGGCCGCGCAGGCGATGATCGACGCCGGCGCCGACGCCATCAAGGTCGGCATCGGCCCCGGCTCCATCTGCACCACCCGCGTCGTCGCCGGCGTCGGCGCCCCGCAGATCACCGCCATCATGGAGGCGGCCGTCCCCGCGAAGAAGGCGGGCGTGCCGATCATCGCCGACGGCGGCATGCAGTTCTCCGGCGACATCGCCAAGGCCCTCGCCGCCGGCGCGTCGTCCGTCATGCTGGGCTCCCTGCTCGCCGGCACCGCCGAGGCGCCGGGCGAGACCGTCGTCGTCAACGGCAAGCAGTACAAGATGTACCGCGGCATGGGCTCCCTGGGCGCCATGCAGGGCCGCGGCCTGACCGGCGAGAAGCGCTCCTACTCCAAGGACCGCTACTTCCAGGCCGACGTGAAGTCCGAGGAGAAGCTGGTGCCGGAGGGCATCGAGGGCCGGGTGCCGTTCCGCGGCCACCTCGACGCCATCGTCCACCAGCTCGTCGGCGGCCTCCGCGCCGCCATGGGCTACACCGGCTCCGCGACCATCGAGGAGCTGCACGACGCGAAGTTCGTGCAGATCACCGCGGCGGGCCTGCGCGAGTCGCACCCGCACGACATCCAGATGACCGTCGAGGCCCCGAACTACTACCAGCGCTAGGCGCACGGCGGCGCGGCGGCCCGGCGACCGCCCCGGACACGGGCCCGGCGCCGGGCCCGCGCCGGGCCCGCGCCGGGTCCGCGCCCGGCGCCGCCGCGCCCCGGCACCCCAGCACCACCGCACCATCGCAAAGGAAACGCGAAGCACACATGCGTGACGTCGTCGAAATCGGCATCGGCCGCGAGGCCCGCCGCACCTACGAGCTCTCCGACGTGGACATCGTCCCGTCCCGCCGGACCCGGTCCTCGAAGGACGTGGACACCTCCTGGCGCATCGACGCCTACGACTTCGGCATCCCCGTGATGTCCCACCCGACCGACGCCATCGGCGGCCCGGACTTCCTCGGGGAGTTCGACCGCGCCGGCGGCCTGGCCGTCCTGAACGGCGAGGGCCTGTGGGCCCGCCACGCCGACGCGGAGGAGAAGGTGAAGGAGGTCGTCGCCGCCGCGGAGGGCAGCAGCGAGGCCGGCATCCCCGACGCCGCCGCCGTCAACCGCGTCCTGCAGGAGCTGCACGCCGCGCCGATCGACGTCGACCTGCTGTGCGGCCACGTCACCGCCATGCGGGAGGCCGGCATGACCGTCGCCGTCCGCGTCAGCCCGCAGCACTGCCGCGAGCTGACCCCGGCGCTGGTGAAGGCGGGCATCGACCTGCTCATCATCCAGGGCACGCTCATCTCCGCGGAGCACGTCACCGCCGAGGGCGAGCCGCTGAACCTCAAGGACTTCATCGGCGGCCTCGACGTGCCGGTCATCGCCGGCGGCGTCGTCGACTACCGCACCGCCCTGCACCTCATGCGCACCGGCGCCGCCGGCGTCATCGTCGGCCCGGGCGACACCACCACCCCGGACGCGCTCGGCATCTCCGTGCCGATGGCCACCGCCATCGCCGACGCCGCCGCCGCGCGCCGCGACTACCTGGACGAGACGGGCGGCCGCTACGTCCACGTCATCGCCGACGCCGACCTGGAGACCGCGGGCGACATCTCCCGCGCCATCGCCTGCGGCGCCGACGCCGTCGCGCTCGGCTCCCCGCTGGCGCTGGCGAAGGAGGCGCCGGGCGCCGGCTGGTACTGGCCGTCCGTCGCCGCGCACCCGAAGCTGCCCCGCGGCCTCGCCTCCCGCGCCGCCGTCGACGTCGCCGACGACGAGCTGCCGTCCCTGGAGCAGGTCCTCAACGGCCCGACCGCCAACCCGTTCGGCCTCGAGAACCTCATCGGCGGCCTGCGCCGCACGATGGCCAAGTGCGGTTACACCGACGTGAAGTCGTTCCAGCGCGTGGAGCTGGCCGTCCGCTAGGACGTGGCGCCGCGCACCGTGCACCGCCGTGCACCGCCGCGCATGACGACGCCCCGGGCCCGATGCGGGTCCGGGTCGTCGTCGCGCGCGCGGGAGGCGCCCCGCGGGGGATGGTTCGCGCTCAGCCGTCCCGCGCTCAGCTCTCCTCTGCGGCTTCCTCCTTCGCCGCCGCCCGCCGGCGCCGGCCCGTCGCCGTCACCCCGGCGCTGGCGCAGATGACCAGGATGATGGCGGCGGCCTCGGTGAGCCCCAGCACCTGGCCGAGGACGAGGAAGCCGGCGAGGGCGCCGAAGGCGGGTTCGAGGCTCAGCAGGATGCCGAACACCGACTGCGGCAGACGGCGTAGCGCGGCGAACTCCAGCATGTAGGGGATGAGCGACGACAGCAGCGCGGTGCCGAGCGCCAGCAGGACGACGCCGGGGGACCAGTCGGCCGTCGCGGCGGGGACGGCGCCGAACGGGGCGAGCAGCACCGCGGCGACGAGGAACGCCGCGGCCAGCCCGCCGGTGCCGGGCAGCAGCGCCCCGACCTTCGCGCCGGCGGGGATGTACAGCGCCCAGAACGCGCCGGCGACGAGCACGCAGGCGACGCCCACCGGGTCGAGCGAGGTGCCGCCGGTGAAGGACCCGAGGCCCAGCAGGCCGACGCCGGCGAGCGCCATCGCCACCCACAGGAAGTCGAGGGCCCGGCGGGACAGGAACGCGGCGAGCAGCAGGGGCCCGAGGAACTCCAGCGTCACGGCGGCGCCCAGCGGGATGCGCTGGATGCCGGCGTAGAAGAAGCCGTTCATGCCCGCCAGGCCGAGGCCCATCAGCCAGACGGCGCCCCATTGGCGGCGGTTCCACGACAGCACCTTCGGCCGGGCGACGACGGCGAGGATGGTGCCGGCGACGGCGACGCGCAGCACCGAGGCGCCGGCGGCGCCGGTCCACTCCATGAGGTGGGTGGCCAGGGCGGCGCCGAACTGCAGCGACGCGCAGGAGCCGAGCACGAGCAGCACCGCGGAGGCGGGGAAGCCGGCGCGGCGGTCGGCGGCGACGGCGGCGGGGTCCGCCGGGGATTCGGCGGCGACGGAGGGGCCGGGGCCGGATGCGGCGGCGGCAGCGGCGTCGCCGGGGGAGGGGGTGCGGTCCATTCCCGCCATTATTCCGCCCCGCCGCCCGCTCCCCGTGCGCGGGTCGTCGCGTGACGACGGTTCCCTGGTCCGATCGCGTCCGCGCATGTGCGCGCATGCGAAACCGGGAAACGGGGGACGGGGCCCACCGCCCGGATATATCGTGACCGAAATCCCCTCGCGGTCGCCCATGCCGCGGGGACCGGCCCACGAGACGACTGGAGGAACGGCCATGGCCGCGTTGCGGAAGCCCGGACGATGGAGGAGGAAGGGGACGACGGCGGACGGCGGCGGTGCGCCGCGGGAGGGGACCGTCGCACAGCACACTCGGGAGAGGGGTGCCGCGGGCAAGCGCGCGGCGGACTCCGGGGGCCTGGACTACGACGTCATCGTCGTCGGATCCGGGTTCGGCGGCTCCGTCTCCGCGCTGCGGCTGACGGAGAAGGGCTACCGCGTCGGCGTCATCGAGGCCGGCCGGCGGTTCGAGGACCACGAGTTCGCGAAGACCAGCTGGCGGCTGCCGCGCTACGTGTGGGCCCCGAAGATCGGCCTGTTCGGCGTGCAGCGCATCCACCTGCTGAAGGACGTTATGATCCTCGCCGGCGCGGGCGTCGGCGGCGGCTCCCTCAACTACGCCAACACCCTGTACAAGCCGCCGTCGCCGTTCTTCCGCGACCCCCAGTGGGCGGACGTCACCGACTGGGAGGAGGAGATGGGGCCGTACTACGAGCAGGCGAAGCGGATGCTCGGCGTCGTCGTCAACCCCACCGTCACCCCGGCGGACCGCGTCATGCGCGAGGTCGCGGAGGAGATGGGCGTGGGCGGGACGTTCGTGCCGACGCCCGTCGGCGTCTTCTTCGGCGCCAAGACCGGCGGCGAGGGCGCGCCGGGCGAGACGGTGCCCGACCCGTACTTCGGCGGCGCCGGCCCCGACCGCACCGCGTGCATCGAATGCGGCGAGTGCATGACCGGCTGCCGCCACAACGCGAAGAACACGCTGCTCAAGAACTACCTGCACCTCGCCGAGCGCGGCGGCGCCGAGATCCTCGACCGCACCACCGTCACCTCCCTGCGGGAGACGGGCGGCGGCGCGTGGGAGGTCGGCGTCGAGACGACCGGCGCGTGGGGCCCGTTCAAGCGGCCGCGGACGCTGACGGCCGGGCAGGTCGTCGTCGCCGCCGGCGCGTGGGGCACCCAGAACCTGCTGCACCGGCAGAAGGAGGACGGCAACCTGCCCGCCATGTCCGACCGGCTGGGCCACATGACGCGCACGAACTCGGAGTCCATCGTCGGCGCCATGCGGCGCACCGTCGACCCGGACAACGACTACTCGTCGGGCGTCGCCATCACGTCGTCGTTCTTCCCGGAGCCCGACACGCACATCGAGCCGGTGCGCTACGGCAAGGGCTCCAACGCCATCGCCCTGCTGCAGACCCTCATGACCGACGGCGGCCCCGGGGGCCCGCGCTGGTGGAAGCTCATCCGCCAGGCCGTCGCGCGCCCTCTGGACGCGCTGCAGATCCTGTACATCCGGCGGTGGTCGGAGCGCACGATCATCTCCCTGGTCATGCAGAACTCCAACAACTCCCTGACGACGTCCCTGCGCCGCGTCGGCCCCTTCCGCGCCCTGACGTCGTGCCAGGGCGAGGGCGAGCCGAACCCGTCGTGGATCCCCGCCGGCAACGAGGCCACCCGCCGCGTCGCCGCGAAGATCGGCGGCATCGCCGGCGGCACCTGGGGCGAGATCTTCAACATCCCGCTGACGGCGCACTTCATCGGCGGCTGCCCCATCTCCTCGTCGCCGGAGCGCGGCGTCGTCGACCCGTACAATCGCGTGTGGGGGCATCCGACGCTGCACGTCGTCGACGGCGCGTCGATGCCCGCCAACCCGGGCGTCAACCCGTCGCTGTCCATCACCGCCATCGCCGAGCGCGCCATGGCGCTGTGGCCGAACAAGGGCGAGGGCGACGCCCGCCCCGCCCAGGACGGCGGCTACCGGGAGCTCGACCCGGTCGCGCCGCGGTCGCCCGTGGTGCCGGCGCACGCCCCGGCGGCGCTGGACCTCGGCATGCCGCGGCGGCGGACGCCGGCGGGCGCGGGCGCGTAGGTGCGGGGTGCGCGCGGGGTCGCGTGACGACGGCGCCCGCGCGGCCCGGGACGCCGCGCGCGCGGCCGGGGGCGGCCGCGTCGCCCGCCCTGATAAGCTGGCCGACGTGTCCGACCAGGTAAACCACCCCGTTCTCGTCGTCGACTTCGGCGCGCAGTACGCCCAGCTCATCGCACGTCGCGTGCGCGAGGCGAACATCTACTCCGAGGTCATCCCGCACACCGCCACCGCGGAGGAGGTGCGCGCGAAGAACCCGCGCGCGCTGATCCTCTCCGGCGGCCCGTCGTCCGTCTACGCCGACGGCGCCCCGTCCCTGGACCCGGAGGTCCTGGAGCTGGGCGTGCCGGTGTTCGGCATCTGCTACGGCTTCCAGGCCATGACCCGCGCGCTGGGCGGCACCGTCGCCGCCACCGGCGAGCGGGAGTACGGCCGCACCCGCATGACCGTCGCCGAGGGCGAGGGTTCGCTGCACGCCGGCGCCCCGGCGGAGCACGAGGTGTGGATGAGCCACGGCGACTCCGTCACGGAGGCGCCGGAGGGCTTCACCGTCACCGCCTCCACCCCGGGCGCCCCGGTCGCGGCGTTCGAGTGCCGCGAGCGCCGCATGGCCGGCGTGCAGTACCACCCGGAGGTCCGCCACTCGCCGTACGGCCAGGAGGTGCTGGAGCGCTTCCTCGTCGACATCGCGGGCCTGGAGGCCGACTGGACGGCGGCGAACATCGCCGAGGAGCTCATCGAGCAGGTGCGCGAGCAGGTCGGCGACGGCCGCGCCATCTGCGCCCTGTCCGGCGGCGTCGACTCCGCCGTCGCCGCGGCGCTGGTGCAGCGCGCCATCGGCGACCGACTCACCTGCGTCTTCGTCGACCATGGCCTGCTGCGCCAGGGCGAGCGGGAGCAGGTGGAGAAGGACTTCGTCGCCGCGACCGGCGCCCGCCTCATCACGGTCGACGACGCCGACGTGTTCCTGGAGGCCCTCGACGGCATCACGGACCCGGAGACGAAGCGCAAGACCATCGGCCGCGAGTTCATCCGCTCCTTCGAGCGGGCCGTGGCGCAGGCGCTCGACGGCGCGCCGGAGGGCGAGACCGTCGACTTCCTCGTCCAGGGCACCCTGTACCCGGACGTCGTGGAGTCGGGCGGCGGCTCCGGCACGGCGAACATCAAGAGCCACCACAACGTCGGCGGCCTGCCGGACGACGTGGAGTTCACGCTCGTCGAGCCGCTGCGCCTGCTGTTCAAGGACGAGGTCCGCGCCGTCGGCCGTGAGCTCGGCCTGCCGGAGGCCATCGTCGGCCGCCAGCCGTTCCCGGGCCCGGGCCTGGGCATCCGCATCATCGGCGCCGTCGACGCGGAGCGGCTGGACACGCTGCGCCGCGCCGACGCCATCGCCCGCGAGGAGATGACGGCCGCCGGCCTCGACGACGTCGTGTGGCAGTGCCCGGTGGTGCTGCTGGCGGACGTCCGCTCCGTCGGCGTGCAGGGCGACGGCCGCACCTACGGCCACCCGATCGTCCTGCGCCCCGTGTCCTCCGAGGACGCCATGACGGCGGACTGGACGCGCGTGCCGTACGACGTGCTGGAGCGCATCTCCACGCGCATCACCAACGAGGTGCCGGAGGTCAACCGCGTGGTGCTGGACATCACGTCGAAGCCCCCGGGAACCATCGAGTGGGAGTGACGCACGCGGCGACCGCGTGACGAGGGCCCCGTCGCAAAGCAGCAGATTGTGCTTTGCGACGGGGCCCTCGGCCGTCCGCGGCGACCCCGCGCGGGCGACGGTCGCCCCGGGGCGCCGGGCGGCTACCGCCCGGCGGCGTCGTTCTCGGTGCGGAGCTTCTCGATGAGCCCGTCGAGGATGCCCTTCAGCTCCTCGCGGGACTTCTTCACGGACACGGAGGTGAAGCCGGTGTCCTCGGCGACGGCCTCCTGGACCTCGGGGGAGTGCCACAGCTCGGCGAGGCGGTTGATGGCGGTGTTGTCCTCGTCGCCGGCGCGGGTGACCCACACGTTGATGTAGGGCTCGGTGGCCGGGTCCTTCGGGTCGTCGGCGGCGATGGCGGTCGCCGGGTCGATGCCGGCGCGGTCGATGAAGTTCTGGTTCACGACGGCCGGGGTGCCCTCGCCCCACACGACGGCGGTCTGCGTCGGGTCGACCTGGTTGACGGAGACGCGCGACTCCTCCTGGACGATGTCCGCCGGGGTCGGGGAGATGGGCGCCCCGTCGCGGAGCGTCACGAGGCCCGCCTGCTCGAGGACGCGGATGGCGCGGCCGCCGTTGGTCGGGTCGTTCGGGATGGCGACGGTCTCGCCGTCGATGCCCTCGGTGGAGTCGTGGCCCTTCCAGTACAGCGGCAGCGGGAAGATCTCGGTCGAGGCGATCGGGACGAGCTCCTGGCCGGTGCCCAGCTGGTTGTCCGCGAGGAACAGGAGGTGCTGGTACTGGTTGGCGTCGATGGCGCCCTCGGCGAGCGCGCGGTTCGGGGTGACGTAGTCGTTGTAGTGGACGAGCTCGAGGTTGATGTCCTCGGCCGCCGCCTTCTCCTGCAGCACGGGCCACTGCTTCTTCGCGGAGTCGGTGACGCCGAGGCGGACGGTGGTGACGCCGGACTCGTCGGCGACGGGGCCGCCCTCCGGGGTGGAGTTGGCGCCGCAGCCGACGAGGGCGGTGGCGGCGAGCGCGGTGGCGGCGAGGGCCTTCGCGAAGCGGGTGCGCATGTTGGGGTGTTCCTCCTGCGGTCGGCCCGGTCCGGTGCGCGCGGGGCGTGCGTCGTGTGCACGGCGAGCGTCTAGACCAAGCTGTCTGTGGTGATGCCGGGAACGCTATCACCGCGCCGGGGCGCCGCGGAAACGAGGTGCGTGCGGGGTTCGCGCGGAGGGTTGCGCGAGGTCCGCGCCGGGTTCGCGTGACGACGTCTCCCGCTGCGGCCCCCCGCCGGGCGCGCGTACGATCCGGGGCATGAGCATCGTGAAGATCAACGCCATCGACGTCCCGCAGGGTGCCGGCGAGGAGCTGGAGCGCCGCTTCGCCGCCCACGCCGGCCACATCGAGAACCAGCCCGGCTTCGAGGGCTTCCAGCTGCTGCGCCCCACCGGCGAGGCCGAGACCCGCTACTTCGTCCTCACCCACTGGGCCGACCAGGAGTCCTACGACGCCTGGCGCACCGGCCAGGGCTACGAGAAGTCCCACCCGAAGTCGGAGGAGGGGCAGCGCCCCGTCGCCACCGGCTCCCAGCTGCTCGAGTTCGACGTCGTCGTCGACGTCGCGGGCTCCGGCAAGTAGCCGCTTTTTCGGGGTGGGGGCGGAAACGCCCTGCCCGCACCCGTTTTCGAGACCCGGTCCGGCATCGTCCGGACCGGGTTTCCGCATGTCCGGGGCCGTGAACTGGGCGGTTGCCGGGCGTTGTGGGGATCGAATAGGTTTTCGAATGTGTGGCGCCCGGGCGTCGCCCCGGGGGATAGCCTGCGGGGCGTGAACCGGCGCCGGGGAGGCCGCCGGACGGAAGGCGGCCGGAGGCAGCCGACGGTTCGGCGGCGGACGGCGAGGAGGTGCGGGATGGCGGCGCAGGGCGCGCGGGCCGTGGAGGCCCCGGACGTCCGCGGGCTCGACCGCGGCGCCGCCGTCGAGGCGCTGCGCCGGTCCATGGCCCGCATCGGCGCCGCGCCCGTCGACGGGTTCGGCGGGGGCGGCGGGGCCGGGGCGGCGGCCGCCGTCACGCATGCCGAACCCGGGGACCGGCCGCCGGCGACGACCCCCGCGGCGGCGGGCGGGCGCGCGCTGCCGGTGCCGGAGGGGCTGGCGGACGTGCTCGGCGGGTGCGTCGTCCGCGGCGGCGTCACGTCGGTGGAGGCCGCCGGGATGGTCGTCGCCGGCGTCGTCGCCGCGGTCACCGCCGGCGGCGGGCACGCGGCGCTCGTCGGCGTGCCGGAGCTGCTCGCCGCGCCCGTCGCCGAATGCGGCGGGGACCTGTCGCGCATCCTCGTCGTGGAGGAGCCGGGGGCGTCGCCGCTGGAGATCCTCGCGACGCTCGCCGACGGCGTCGACCTGCTCGTCGCCGCCCTGCCGCGCACCCCGCCGCCGTCGCTGACGCGGCCGCTGATGGCGCGTCTGCGCCGGTCCGGGGCGGCGCTGCTGCACGTCGGCGCGGCGTGGCCGGGCGCGGTCGCCGCGGTGTCGTCCCACGTCGCGGCGGTGCACGGGCTCGGCTCCGGGCACGGGCGGATCCGGGCGGTCGAGTACGCCGTCGCCGCCGAACCCGCCGGGATGGCCCCGCGGCGCGGCACGTGGATCGTCGGCGACGCCGACGCGGTGCCGGGGCGCGGGGAGGCGGCTGCGGCGGAGGCTGCGGATGCTGGTGCGCCGGAGGCGGCGGAGGCGCTGCCCGCCGGCGTCGTGCCCCTGCGGCGGGCCCGATGAGGGCCGTCGTCCTCTGGCTGCCCGACTGGCCGGTGCAGGCGCTGCGGCTGGCCGGGGGCGCGGCCGGGGCGGTCGGGGGCGCGGCGGCGTCGCCGCCCGACCCGCGGGCGGCGGTCGCCGTCGTCGACGGCGCGACCGTCGTGGCGTGCTCCGCCACGGCGCGCAGGAGGGGCGTGCGCCGCGGGATGCCCCGTCGTCACGCGCAGGCGGCGTGCCCCGACCTCGCGGTGGCGGACGCGGACCCGGCGCGCGACGCGGCGATGTTCGAGCCCGTCGTCGAGCGCGTTCACGGCGTCGCCGCGGGCGTCGAGGCGCTGCGGCCGGGGCTCGTCGCCGTCGGCGCCGCCGCGCCCGCCCGGTACCACGGCGGGGAGGAGCGGGCGCTGGAGCTGCTCGCCGACGCCGCCGCCGTCGCCGGGGCCGACTGCCTCCTCGGCGTCGCGGGGCAGGTGCCCGCCGCGGTGCTCGCCGCCCGCCGCGGCGCCGTCGTCCCCGAGGGTCGCGACCGCGAGTTCCTGGCGACGGTCCCCCTCGCCGAGGCCGCCGCCGAAGTCGCCCTCGGCCTGCCCGACGACCTCGCGGAGGCGTGGGGGAGGCTCGGGCTGCGCACCCTCGGCGACGTCGCCGCGCTGCCCGCCGCCGACGTCGCCGGGCGCTTCGGCGCCGAGGGCGCCCGCTGGCACCGTCTCGCCCGCGGGGAGGTCGAACGCGGCGTCTCCCCGCGCGTCCCGCCCCGCGATCTCGCCGTCCGCCACGTCCCCGAGGAGCCGCTGGAGCGCGTCGACGCCGCCGCGTTCGCCGCCCGCGCCCTCGCCGCGTCGCTGCACGCGAAGCTCCGCGACGGCGGCTGGGCGTGCACCCGCCTCGCCGTCACCGCCCGCTTCGGCGACGGCGACGAGGTCACGCGGACGTGGCGGTGCGCCGGGCCGCTCGCCGAATCCGCCACCGCCGACCGCGTGCGCTGGCAGCTCGACGGGTGGCTGGGGGCGCGGGCCGCAGGTGGCGCGGGGGAGCGTGACGACGGCTCCGGCCGCGGCATCGTCGCCCTCGAGCTCGACCCCTTCGACGTCCACGTCGCCGGGACGATCCGGGAGGCGCTGTGGGGCGGCGCCGACGAGGCGTCCGAACGCGCCGGCCGGGCGGCGGCGCGGGTGCAGGGGCTGCTGGGGCCGGACGCCGTCGCAACGCCCGTCGACGTCGGCGGCCGCGGCCCCGCCGAGCGCATCGCCCTCGTGCCGGCGGGGGAGAAGGCGCCCCGGAAACGCGGCCCGTGGCCGGGGCGCGTGCCCTCCCCGTCGCCGGCGACGGCCCCCGCCGACGCGGCGCGCCACCCGGCGGCGCGGGCGGCGCTGCTCGACGCGGGCGGGGAGGCCGTGCAGGTCACGGGGCGCGGCACCGTCACCGGGGAGCCCGCGTGGCTGGAGCGCGGCGGGCGGAGCCTGGCCGTCACCGCGTGGGCGGGCCCGTGGCCCGTCGACGAGCGGTGGTGGGTGCCCGACGGCGGCCGGCGCGCGGCGCGGATGCAGGTCGCCGTCGACGGGCCCCGCGGCCCCGAGGCGCACCTGCTCATCGGCCACGCCGGGCGGTGGCGCGTCGAGGGCACCTACCGGTAGGGGAGGGCTTCGGGCGGGGCGGGGCTAGCCCTCCGTCTGGACGTCGATGACGATGCGCTGCGGATCCTCCAGGTGCAGCACGCGGAACGGGCGGCGCTCGCCCTTGATCGAGATGACGTACTGCGCGTCGCCCTCGAACATGCCCTCGCCCTGCACCTGCACCACGGCGCCGGTGCGCTCCGGGGTCAGCGTGCCGACGGTCAGATCCTCGACGCCCAACTCGAACGGGTAGCCGACGCCGCGGACGTACAGCACGAGCGCCTGGTCGCCCGGGTGCTCGATCGGCAGGCCGCGGCCCTGCTCGGCCGGCGTCTGCTCGTAGCCGACGTGGTAGCCCGCGAGGCCGTCGCCGGACAGCTCCACGACGATGCGGTCGTAGCCCTCGTGCGCCCCGGCGCGGACGTCCGTGACGGCGAAGCCCGAGCCCTCCGGCAGGACGTCCTTCGTCTCCATGGAGAACGGCTCGTCGGTGGCGTCGTCGTCCAGCGCGACGCGGTCGCCCTGGGAATCGGCGCCGGTCCCGTCCTTCGCCTCGTCGCCGTCCTTGCCGGAGTCCCCGCCGTCATCCGAGGTCTCAGAGTCCTCGCCGTCGCCCGCGCCGTCGGCGTCCTCGCCCGCGGACGGGTCGGCGGACGCGCCGCCGGCGGCCTCGTTCGCCTCCTTCAGGGAGACGGCGCCGCGGTTGTCCTGGCCGGCCGACTCCTCGCCGGAGGCGGTGCCGCACGCGGCGGCGAAGGCGAGCAGGCCCGCGGCGGCCGCGGCGGCGGCGATGCGCAGGGGACGGCGGGTGCGGGTCGTGGAGCTCATGGCCCCGATTATCCCGGAGAACACCGCCCACCTGCAACGCACGGGGCTGATGTGACGCGAGGGACGTCGTCACGCAAACGCTGAACCCCCTGAGCGGTTGCGCGATGACGTGAACGCGGGGGTTGGTAGGCTGGGGACATGGCCGATGCGACCGGCGCCTGCTCCGACTCCTGCGCCCCGCGGCGCCGGACGCGGAAGCGCCCGCCGCGCTGCGCCGACGTGTCGGCGGCCGCCGCCGAACCGCTGCCCGGCACCGCCAAGGCCGCGCGGCTGTTCATCCTGCTCGAGCACACCTCTGGGTGGAGCCGCGACATCCTCGACGGCGGCGTCTTCGGCGACGGGGACACCGCGCGCATCGAGGCATGGCTCGCCGAGCGCGGCGGGGCGCTCCAGCTCATCCGGAAGCCGGGGCGGCTGGGGCAGATCGAATGCGCCGGGCTGACCGTCTTCGTTGCCCATTGCCCGCCCGACGTCGACGGGCCCGGCGGCGCGTGGATGGAGCAGCTCACCGTTGCCGACCTCGACGGGCTGCTGGGCCTCGACATCCGCCTCGGCCGGCCCACGCCCGGCGGTCGCCGCGTTCACCACCCGCTGATGCTCGTCTGCACCCACGGCAAGCGCGACGTGTGCTGCGCGGTCAAGGGCCGGCCCATGGCCAAGCACCTCAACGACGTCTACCCGGGCCTCGCCTGGGAGACGAGCCACTCCAAGGGCCACCGCTTCGCGCCGACGATGATCCTGCTGCCCGGCAACTACAGCTACGGGCGCATCCCCGAGGACGTCGCCGTCGAGGTCCTCGAGGCCGCCGCCGAGGGGCGCCTCGACCCCGCCGGCTGCCGCGGCCGCGGCACGTGGTCCGCGCAGGGGCAGGTGGCGGAGCTCGCGGTGCGGCAGCGGATCGGTGCGTGGGGGCTTGACGACGTGATCCGCGCCGGCGTGGGCGGCGGCGGCGGGGATGGTGCCGGCGGGGATGGCGCCGGGGGTGGTGTCGTTGATGCCTGGTGCCTCGTCGAGCTCGCCGACGGGCGACGGTTCCGGGTGGGGCTGGAGCGCGTCGTCACGGAGGGCGTCATCTCCAGCTGCGGCGACGAGCCTGGCCCGAAGAAGGGCTGGCGCGCGGCGTCGGTCGAGGAGCTGTAGCGCGGGCTGCCGCGGCCGGGCGGCCCGGGTAGCCCGGGTGTGGTCCGGTGCCGGAACCGGGTGCTGCGGCCCTGTGCCTCCGTCGGCAGCCGCAACCTTGCGTTCATTCGGAGTTGGTCGGATGTTCGCTTGCCGGTTCGAACGTGCGTGCTAATATGGGGTTCATCGGAGCGGGGAGGTGAATCCGATGGGGGAGGGCGTCGACGACGGCGGCACCGGGGGCCGCGGCGGCCGCGAGGGCGCGCTGCGCGACGCGGTCGCGCGGTTCGCGGAGGCCGCCGAGGGGCTCGCGGAGCTCGACGGCGCGTGGGCGTCGGTCGAGGGCGCCGACCGCGACGGCCTCTACCGGGACCTCGAGCGCGCCCGCGCCCGCCTGACCATTGCCGACGCCGGCTACCTGTCCGCCCGCGGCAAGCGGGGCGTCGTGTCGGACGGGGACGCGGCCGTCGCGGCGCTCGCCCGCACCGCCTACGTCTCGCGCGCCGAGGCCCGCCGCCGCATCCGCGCCGCCCGCCGCGTCCAGGACGAGGACGCGGTGCCGCAGTCGGAGCCCGTCGCCCGCGCCCGCGTCCTGCCCGCCGTCCGGGCCCGCGTCGCCGAGGGCGCGGCGGGGCCGGACGCCATCGAGATCGTCGACCGCGAGCTGGACAAGCTGCCCGCCAAGGCCCTCGAGCTGGTGCGGGCGGCGGACCCGCACATCGCGGACCTCATCGGAAAGATCGACGTCGACGATCTGCGGGCGCTCGGCACCATGCTGCGCGCGATGCTCGGCCTCGACGACCCGTACACGGACGAGGACCGGGCGCGCCGCCGCGGCCTCGACCTCTCGGGCCCGGACCCCGACAACATGCGCCGCCTCAGCGGCTGGGTGACGCCGGAGTTCTCCGCCATGATCCTCCGCCTGTGGGCCGACCACGCCCGCCCCGGGGCGCTGCTGCCCGACGGCACGCCCCCGGCCGCCGACCGCCGCAGCGCGCGCCAGCGCCGGCACGACGCACTCATGGCCGCCGTCGGCGCGGGGTACCGCCCGGCGTGGGAGGACGCGGTCGCCGCCGGGTCCGGGGATGCGCGTGACGACGGCGACCCCGCCGGCCCCGCGCCCGCGCCCGGCGGCGACGGTGGTGGGTCGGAGGGGACGGGCGGCCCGGGCATCGGCCCCGACGACGTGCCCCCGCCGCCGGCGGCGCCGCTGCGGCCGGGCCGGGGCGCGGGCACCGTCGTCGCGTACATGGGCGTCGACGAGCTCGCCGCCCGCGCCGGGGTCGCCGTCACCGACGTCGGATCGACCATCAGCGTGCCGTCGGCGCTGCGGTTGGCGTCGGCGTCGAACGTCTTCCTGTCGGTGCTCGACCTGCGCGGCCAGACGATGTGGTTCGGCCGGTCGCGGCGCACCGCCTCCCTGGCGCAGTACCTGGCGCTCGGGGCGGAGGAGGGGTGCTCCTCGGCGCCCGGCACCGGCGCGCCGCCGGCGATGTGCGACGTCCATCACGTCCATGCCTGGGGCAACGGCGGCGGGACCGACATCCGAAACCTCACGCTCGTCGACCGCCGGTTCCACGGCACCATCGACGATGACGCCGCCGACCGCAACCGGTGGTGGAGCCGCCCCGGCCCCGACGCCGCGGGCGGACCGCCTGGACCACCCGGGTCGCCCGTGGGGCCCTCGTCGCACGGGCCGGACGAACCTCCCGGCGGAGCCCCCGTCGCACCGCCACCGGACCTCCCGTCCGGCGCGCCCGCGGACCCCGGCGACTCCACGAAGGTCCTGTGGATCCCGCCCGCGCCCGTCGACCCCGGGCGCCGGCCCCGCGTCAACGTCCACCCGGGGAACCGGTTCGCGCCGGGTGCCGTCGTCAGGCGACGGGGCGCCGGCCGGCCCCCGGATCGCGGACGCCGCGGCGGCCCCGCGCCTCCCGGGGATGACCCGTGACCCGTGGCCCGGGTCGGGGAGGGGCGGAACCGCCGCGGCGCGGATGCCGTGCGGGTGCCGGGGCGGGGCCCGGCGTGCCGTGCGGCGCGGCCTGCGTCAGCGGCGCATGACCTTCTTCGCCAGCCAGTTGCCCAGCAGCTGGGCCAGCTGGACGATGATGATGATCACGACGGTCGCGACCAGCGTCACGTTCCAGTCGAACGCCTGGTAGCCGTACGTGATGGCGAAGTTGCCCAGGCCGCCGCCGCCGATGTAGCCGGCCATCGCCGACATGTCGACGACCGCGATGAACGCGAACGTGTAGCCCAGGATCAGGGGGCCGAGGGCCTCCGGGATGATGACGGTGCGGATGATCCGCCACGGCCCGGCGCCCATCGCGCGGGCCGCCTCGATGACGCCCGGGTCGATGGACATGAGGTTCTGCTCGACCAGGCGGGCGATGGCGAACGTCGCCGCGATGGACATGACGAACAGCGCCGCCTCGGTGCCGATGGTCGTGCCCACCGCCAGGAGCGTCAGGGGGCCGATGGCCGTCACCAGGATGATGAACGGGATCGGGCGCACGAGGTTGATGACGAAGTTCAGCAGCGCGTGCACCGGGCGGTTCGCCAGGATGCCGCGGGAGCGGGTGGTGTACAGCAGCACGCCCATCGCGCCGCCGACGATGCCGCCGATGAGCATGGCCAGGATGACCATGTACAGCGTCTGCACGAACGCCTCGCCCAGCATCGGGGTGAGGTTGTCCCAGTTGGTGTTCTTGTCGGACAGGGACGGCAGGGAATTCAGGAAATCGGACATGGTCAGCTCAGCTCCTCCACCGTGGTCAGGCCGGCGACGCCGGCGACGGCGGCGTCGACGTCGTCCTTCGCGCCGGTCAGGCGCAGGGTCAGGCGGCCGAAGCTCGTCGCCTGCAGCGACGTGACGGCGCCGTGGGCGACGGTGGCGGTGACGCCGCGGTCGCGGGCGACGGCCAGCAGCTCGCCGAGGTCGACGTCGTCGCCGACGGCGGCGGTGATGAGGCGGGAGGTTGCGTCGGCACGCGAGGCGCTGGCGGCGCCGCGCAGCAGGGAGTCGCGCTCGCGGCCGGTGGGCAGGTCGCGCATCGCCATGTCGGCGAAGCGGCGGCCCGTCTCCGTGGTCGGGTGGGCGAGGACGTCGCGGACGGGGCCGGCCTCCATGACGCGGCCGCCCTCCATGACGGCGACCTCGTCGGCGATCGCCCGGATGACGGACATGTCGTGGGTGATCAGCACGATCGTCGTGCCGAGCTCCTTGTTGATGCGCCGCAGCAGGTCGAGGACGTCGCGGGTGGTCTCGGGGTCGAGGGCGGACGTCGCCTCGTCGGCGAGCAGCAGCGACGGGTTCGTCGCCAGCGCGCGGGCGATGCCGACGCGCTGCTTCTGGCCGCCGGACAGCTGCTCGGGGTAGCTGCGGCCCTTGTCGCCGAGGCCGACGAACTCGAGCAGCTCCGCGGCGCGCTTCTTCCGCTCGGACTTCCGCATGCCGGCCAGCTCGAGCGGGTACTCGATGTTGCCGGCGGCGGTGCGTGACGTGAAGAGGTTGAAGTGCTGGAAGATCATGCCGATGTCGGAGCGCAGCGGGCGCAGCTTCCGCTCGGGCAGGCCGGAGATGGTGCGGCCGCCGACGACGACGTCGCCGGAGGTCGGGGTCTCGAGACCGTTGATCATCCGGATGAGCGTGGACTTTCCGGCGCCGGAGTAGCCGATGACGCCCAGGATCCGGCCGGGGGCGACGGTGAGGTTCACGTCGTCGAGGGCGCGGACGTCGCCCTTGCCGAAGATCTTGACGACGTTGCGGAACTCGAGCGCCGGCTGCAGGTTACTGCTGCTCACGCTGCTGCGTCTCGACGCGCTCGAGGATGTCCTGCAGCTCCTGCGCAGGACGGTTCACGGGGACGGAGGTGCCGCGGGAGTCCTGGGCGACGGCCTCGAGGACCTCGGGGGAGTGCCACAGCTCGGCGAGCTTCAGCAGCTCCGGGTCGTCGGCGCGCTCGGCGGTGGTGACGAACACGTTGATGTACGGCTCGGCCTCCGCGGAGTTCGGGTCGTCCTGGTAGACGGCGGAGTTGGGGTCGATGCCGGCGCGGTCGAGGAAGGAGTTGTTGATGATCGCGGGGCGGCCCTCGCCGTAGGCGGCGGGGGTCTGGGCGGCGTCGACGGGGAGGACCTTGACCTTGGAGGCGCCCTCGTCGATGTCGGCGGGGGTGGGGGTGAGCAGGTCGTCCTGCTTCAGGGTCACGAGGCCGGCCTGGACCAGCACGTTGATGGCGCGGCCCTGGTTGGACGGATCGTTGGGGATGGCGATCTCCTGGCCGTCGATGCCGTCGAGGGAGTCGTGGTCCTTCCAGAACAGCGCGAGGGGGACGATCTCGGTGGAGCCGATGGGGGTGAGGTCGGCGTCGGAGCCGACGTTGTACTCGGCGAGGAACTTGATGTGCTGGAAGAGGTTGACGTCCAGCTGGCCCTCGTCGAGGGCGCGGTTCGGGGTCTGGTAGTCCGAGAAGTTCTGGACGTCGAGCTCGATGCCGGCCTCCTCGGCCTTCTGCTCGAAGACGGTCCAGGCCTGCTTGGTGGCGTCGGTGGTGCCGATGCTGATGGCCTCGCCCGAGTCGTCGTTCGAGCACGCGGCCAGGCCGGCGCCGGCGAGCGCGGCGGTGAGCCCGGCGGCGGCGATGCGTCGCAGGTTCATGGTGTTCCTCCTGGTGGGGGTGGTCCGGGGCGGGCGGTGGCGCCCTGAGTAGACAAAGCTGTCTTGAAACGTCGTGGACATTACCACCGTCGCGGCCTCCTGTGGAAACGACCTTCGCCGTTCGAACGTGCGTTTGGTTAGCGTCGGGTGGCGGGCTACGGTTCGGGGCATGGTTCGGGACGGGCGGCGCGGCGGGAGGCGCGAGGGGAGGCGCGACGGCGGCGGGGGCTCCGGCGCGCCCGCCGGCCCGCTCAGCTGGTCGCGCATCGAGCGCATCCTGTCGGGCCGCGCCGTCGGCACGCTGCTGCCGGGGTACGGGGTCAACGGGTCGCGGTGGGAGCGGAAGTCCCGCGGTGGCGCGGGGGGTTGCGTGACGACGGCGACCGCGCCGCGGTCCGCCGCCGCACCCGGCGGGGCGGAGCTGCACTGCCGGTCGTCGTATTCGTTCCTGCACGGCGCCTCGGATCCGGTGGAGCTGGTGGCGGAGGCGTCGCGGCTGGGGCTGGAGGCGCTGGGAATCGCGGATCGGGACGGCCTGTACGGGGTGGCGCGCTTCGCGGAGGCGGCGGCGGAGGCGGGCGTGGCGACGATCATCGGCGCGGAGCTGTCGCTGCCGCAGGCGCCGCTGACGGTGCTGGCCCGCGGGCCGGAGGGGTACCGGCGGCTGTCGCATGCGCTGACGCGGGCGCACATGGCGGACCGGGACAAGGACGTCGTGGTCTACCCGGATCTGGAGGGGCTGGCGGAGGCTGCGGGCGGCTGCTGGCAGGTGCTGGCGGACGCGGCGTGGCTGCCGCATCTCGACGATCTGGTGGCGGCGTTCGGCGCGGCGGACGTGGCGGTGGAGCATCGCATCCGCCTGGAGCCGGGCGACGCGGACGACGATCGGCTGCTGTCGGCGGCGGCGGATCGGCTGGGGCTGCGCCGGGTGGGATGCTCGGCGGCGACGGCGGCGACGCCGGCGGCGGCGCGGGTGGCGGGGGCGAAGCACGCGCTGGCGGTGCGGGAGTCGCTCGACGAGCACGAGGCGGCGCTGCCGCCGGCGGGCGGGTCGTGGCTGCGGTCGCGGGAGGAGCTGGAGGGCCTCCTCGGTCATCTGCCGGGGGTGCTGGAGGGCACGGCGGAGGTGGCGGCGGAGTGCGCCTTCACCCTCGATCTCATCGCCCCGCGGCTGCCGGACTGGGACGTGCCGGAGGGGCACGACGAGGCGTCGTGGCTGGGGCACCTGGCGCGGGAGGGGGCGCTGCGGCGGTACGGGCCGCCGCCGGCCGACCACGGCGAAGCCGCCCCCGCCGACGCCCCGGCCGCCGACGCCGCGGCCCCCGAAAGCGCCGCCCCCGGCCCCGCCGGCCCCTCCGGCCCCGCCGACCCCGCCGACCCCGCCGCGCGCGCCGCGCGCGCCCACGCGCAGCTCGAGCGCGAACTCGGCGTCATCCGCGACCTCGGCTTCCCGGGGTACTTCCTCATCGTCCACGACATCTGCGAATT
This sequence comes from Corynebacterium sp. 335C, assembly GCF_053525695.1. NCBI lineage: Bacteria > Bacillati > Actinomycetota > Actinomycetes > Mycobacteriales > Corynebacteriaceae > Corynebacterium > Corynebacterium sp. 335C. The sequence continues at coordinate 1,113,519 of NZ_JASTTB010000001.1, read as the reverse complement.
CTGCCGCCGCGAGGGCATCCTCGCCCAGGGCCGCGGCTCGGCGGCGAATTCGGTGGTGTGCTTCGCGCTGGGCGTCACCAACGTCGACCCGATCGGGGCGGGGCTGCTGTTCGAGCGGTTCCTGTCGCCGGAGCGCGACGGCCCGCCGGACATCGACCTGGACATCGAGTCGGGCCGGCGGGAGGAGGTCATCCAGTACGTGTACCGCCGCTACGGCAGGGACCGGGCGGCGCAGGTGGCGAACGTCGTCACGTACCGCCGGCGCGGCGCGCTGCGGGACGCGGCGCGGGCGCTGGGCCACCCGCCGGGGCTCGTCGACGCGTGGGTCAACGGCGTCGCGGAGCCGCCGGCGGAGGTCGCGGAGCTCGCCGACGGCTTCCGCGGCGGCCCGCGCCACCTGGGCATCCACTCGGGCGGGATGGTGATCTGCGACCGGCCGATCGCCGACGTCGTGCCGGTGGGGTGGGCGCGGATGGAGGACCGGTCGGTGGTGCAGTGGGACAAGGACGACTGCGCGGCGGCGGGCCTGGTGAAGTTCGACCTGCTCGGCCTCGGGATGCTGGAGGCCATCCACCACTGCATCGACCTGGTGGAGGCCCACCGCGGCCGCCGGGTGGAGCTGTGGGAGATCGACGTGGCGGAGCCGGAGGTCTACGCGATGCTCGCCCGCGCCGACGCCGTCGGCGTGTTCCAGGTGGAGTCGCGCGCCCAGATGGCGACGCTGCCGCGCCTGCGGCCGCGGGTGTTCTTCGACCTGGTGGTGGAGGTGGCGCTCATCCGCCCGGGCCCCATCCAGGGCGGCAGCGTGCACCCGTACATCCGCCGGCGCAACGGAGAGGAGCCGGTGACGTACGACCATCCGGTGCTGGAGCGGGCGCTGGGCAAGACCCTCGGCATCCCGCTGTTCCAGGAGCAGCTCATGCAGATCGCGGTCGACGCGGCGGGCTTCACGGGCGCGGAGGCCGACGCCCTGCGCCGCGCGATGGGCTCGAAGCGGTCGGTGGAGCGGATGAACGCCCTGCGGGCACGGTTCCTCCGGGGCCTGCGGGAGACCAACGGCATCGTCGGCGACGTCGCGGACCGCCTGTGGGACAAGATCGTCGCCTTCGCCGCCTACGGCTTCCCGGAGTCGCACGCCCAGTCGTTCGCGTCGCTGGTGTACTTCTCCGCCTGGTTCAAGCACCACTATCCCGCGGAGTTCTGCGTGGCGCTGCTGCGCGCCCAGCCGATGGGGTTCTATTCGCCGCAGTCGCTCGTCGCCGACGCCCGTCGCCACGGGGTCGGCTGCGACGGCCCGGACGTCGCGGTGTCCGGGGTGGAGGCGGACTGCCCGGGCGGCCGCATCCGCCTGGGGCTGGCGTCGGTGCGGGGGCTGGGGGAGGCGGTCGCCCGCCGGATCGTCGCGGCGCGTGACGACGCCCCCTTCGACGGCGTCGCCGATCTCTCGCGCCGCGCCGATCTGACGGTGGCGCACCTGGAGGCGCTGGCGCGCGCCGGGGCGCTCGGCTGCTTCGGGATGGACCGCCGGCAGGCGCTGTGGGCGGCGGGCGTCGCGGCGACGGAGCACGAGGGCATGCTCCCGGGGCTCACCGCCGTGACGGCGCCGGCGCTGCCGGGGATGAGCGAATTCGAGCTCGCGGCCGCGGATCTGGCGGGCACGGGCGTGACGCCGGACGAGTACCCCGTCGCGAAGCTGCGCGGGGAGCTCGCGGCGCTGGGCGTGACGACGGCGGAGGAGCTGCGCCGCATCCCGGACGGCTCGCGGGTGCTGGTGGGCGGCGTCGTCACGCACCGCCAGCGGCCGGGCACCGCGGCGGGCGTCATTTTCCTGGGGATGGAGGACGAGACGGGGCTGATGAACGTCATGTGCTCGCCCGGCCTGTGGGAGCGGCACCGCCGCGTCGCGACGACGGAGCGGGCGCTGCTGGTGCGCGGCGTCGCCCGCAACGCCGGAGGGGCGGTGACGGTGACGGCGGACCGGCTGTCGCCGCTGCGGGAGGCGGTGTCGTCGCCGGTGGTCGCGGGCCGCAGCCGCGACTTCCGGTGAGGGGCGGGGGTTACCCTGGCCGCGTGACGACGCCCCCTCCGACCGATCCGCCCGCCCCCGGCCGCCCGCCCGCCGCGGCCGTCCCTCCGGGGGCGGGGCTTCCGCCGATGCCCGCCGCGGCCCGGCGCCCGCCGACGTTCCCGCGGCCCGTGTCGGGGCGTGACGCGGCCGTAGTGACGCTGATGCTGCTGGCGGGCGTCGCCGCCGGCGTCGCCGTCGCGGTGGCGGCGGCCATCGCGGCGGGCCCGGCGGCGATGGGGTGGGCGCTGCCGGTGCTCGGCGTGACGATGCTCGCGGGCCTCGCCCTCGGCCTCCGGCTCCGGGGCCTGCGGGCGGGGGACCTGGGGCTGGCGGCCCCGGCCCGGCCGTGGCACCTGCTGTGGCAGATCCCGCTGGCGTGGCTGTCGCCGGTGCTGCTGGGAGGGACCGTCGTCACGCTCCTGCCGGGCGACATGGCGGAGCAGACGAACACCGCGGCGGTGACCGACGCGGCGGCGGACCCGCTGCTGCTCGCCGGCGTCGTGGCGACGGCGGTGCTGCTCGCCCCGCTGGCGGAGGAGATCCTGTTCCGCCGCGTGCTCCTCGGCTGGGCGGAGGGCCGCTTCGGCCTCCCCGCGGCGGTCGCGGGCACGGCGGTGCTGTTCGGCGTGGCCCACGGCATCCCGGCGGTGATGGTGCTGATGACGTGCCTCGGCGCGTCGCTGGCGCTGCTGACCGCCGCGCAGCGCAGCATCGTGCCCGCGCTCGCGGTGCACATGCTGAACAACGCGGTGGCCTGCGGCGTCGCGCTGTCGCTGATGGGCTAGGCGCGCCGGGCGCTGGCCGCGGGCCGCTAGCCGCCGTCGGCCGCTAGCCGCCCGTCGCCAGCTTCCACAGCTCCGTGGCGCAGATGTGCACGAACGCCGCGGAGATGACCGCCATCAGCGTGTTGACGAACCACCCGTTGCGCCACCGCTTCGGCGTGCGCGAGGTGTTGAGCAGGATGAGCAGCGTCAGGCCGAGGAACGGCATGAACAGCGCGCCGAGGACGCCGTAGGCGATGACCAGGGCGGTCGGCTTGCCGAGGAACAGCAGCAGCATCGGCGGGAACGTCAGCCAGATGAGGTACCAGCGGTAGTAGCGGCCGCCGATGCGGGTGTCGGGGTGGTCCTTCGGCAGCTTGCGCAGGTGGCCGACGTAGTCGGCGAACATGAGGGACACGCCGTTCCACACGCCGAGGACGGAGGAGAACGCCGCGGCCCAGAAGCCGACGAGGAACACGACGGACATCGTCTCGCCGTAGCGCTCCGCCAGGACGCCCGACAGGTCGAGCAGGCCCTGGTCGCCCTTCGACACGGCGATGTTGGCGCTGTACAGCAGGTCGCCGCCGATGATGAGCATGGCGATGACGAAGATGCCGGTGACGACGTAGGCGACGGTGTTGTCCAGGCGCATGACGCCCATCCACTTCACGCCGTCCCAGCCCTTCTCGTGCACCCAGTAGCCGTAGGCGGCGAGCGTGATGGTGCCGCCGACGCCGCCGGCGAGCGACAGCACGTAGACGAACGATCCCTCCGGGAGGGTGGGGACGAGGCCGCCGAGGATCTCGGGCAGGTTGGACAGCGACAGCGTCGCGATGCCGCACACGGTGAGGAACATCAGGCCGACGAACACGGCGATGACCCGCTCGAACAGCTTGTACTTGCCCAGCCACGTGAACGCGAAGCCGAGCACGGCGGTGATGATCGCCCACATGGGCACGGAGGTGCCGGGGAACAGCGCCACCAGCGGCAGCGCGGAGGCGCTCATCGCCGCGGCGCCGTACACGAAGCCCCAGACGACGATGTAGGGGGCGAAGTACCACGTCGTCCACGGCCCGAGCGTCCGCCAGCCGTGGAAGATCGTGTTGCCGGTGGCCAGGGAGTAGCGGCCGACGCCCTCGACCAGCACGATCTTCATGATCGTGCCGACGATGCACGCCCACAGCAGCGCGTAGCCGTACTTCTGGCCCGCGATGAGCGTTGCGACGAGGTCGCCCGACCCCACGCCCGTCGCCGCGGCGACGAGGCCGGGGCCGACGACGTGCCACTTCTTCAGCGACTCGGGGCCGGGGTCGTCGGTGGTGGCGACGCCGCCGGGGCCGGTGCCCCGCGGGGTTCCGGGCGGCGTGCCCCGCGGCGGTCCCGGGGGTGCTGTGCGGTCGGTCATGGCGGCCTCCTGCCGGTCGGGGGGGCGGGTCATGGCGCCCGGGTAACGGAGTTACCGGGTTGCCCGACGATACCGCCGAAGTGGCGCGGATCACACCGTTTTCGGGCGATCCGGGCCGCCCGTCACACGAAGCCGAGGAGCTTCACCAGCACCAGGAACCACAGCAGCGGGAAGAGCGCGGCGACGACGCCGATGACGGCGTGGCCGATGCTCCGGCCCGCCGCGCCGAGGATGGCGGCGACGGCTCCGGCGATGATCCCCGGCAGGATCAGATCGCCGAGCGCCACCGCGCCGGTGACGGTCGCGGCGATGGTGGCGATGACGACGATCGCCGAGATGACGAGGGACATGACGCGCATGGGGGAGCGGGACGTGCGGGCTGTCGTCGCGGACATCGTGGCCTCCTTGGAGTGTCGGGTTGTCGATGCGGGGAATGAACGGCTGCCGTGGCGGGCGTTGTTCGTTTGCCGTGATTTCCCGCCGTGATTTCCCGCCGTGATTTCCCGCCGTGATTTCCCGGGCTTCAACCGAATGCGGGGAGCCGGAATCCGACTCGCCGGGAAAACCGTTGTACGCGAAAGCGAGATGACCCCAGAGAACTCTTTTTCGGGGGGCAATAGGCGAAAGGGGAAGGTTGCGGTCCCGTGACCAGCCGGTCCGGGTGCCCCGGATTCACGGGTCGTCGGGAAGGACGTGGACCATGAGCCGCTGCCCCGGCCGGATTCCATGCGGCCCTATCCTTGTCCGCGTGACGACGCCCCCGAGCCCCGCCCAGGATCCGTGCTGCCACGTGCTGTTCGACCGGCCGTGCATTCCGCCGAACACCGGCAACGCCATCCGCATGTGCGCCGGCACGGGCGCCGCGCTGCACCTCGCGAAGCCCCTCGGCTTCGACTTCTCCGACAAGCACGTGCGCCGCGCCGGGCTCGACTACCACGACCTCGCCGACGTGCGCGTCCACGAATCGCGTGACGACGCGCTGCGCGACCTCCTCGCCGCCGACCCCGCGGCGCGCGTGTGGGCGTTCACCGCCCACGCGGACACCTGGTACACGGACGTCGGCTACCGCCGCGGGGACGTGCTGCTGTTCGGCACCGAGCCGACGGGCCTCGACGCCGAGGCGCTCGCGGACCCGCGGGTCACGGGCCTGGTGCGGGTGCCGATGCTGCCCGGCCGCCGCAGCATGAACCTCTCCAACGCCGCCGCCGTCGCCGTCCACGAGCTGTGGCGACAGCTGGGCTTCCCGGGCGGGGAGTAGCGGGACCGCGCCGGGTGCGCGGCCGCGTCGGATGCGCGGCGTCGGCCGGGCGCACCGGGCGCGCCCGCCGGTCCCGCCCCGCTACTTCTTCAGCGTGCCGATGGCCTCCGCCACCGCCTTCAGGCCCTCCGTCACGCGGGGGCCGGAGGAGACGCCGATGACCGACGGGGCCAGGTAGGCGACGCGGTCGTCCTTGATTGCGGTGACGTCGGCGAGCGCCGGGTTCGCCAGCAGGGAGGCGAAGGCCTCCTCTCCCTGGCCGCGGAAGTCCTCGATGAGGATGACGTCGGGGTTCAGCTCCGCGATGCGCTCCGGATCGGCGGGGGCGGCGCCGCGGCCGCCGGCCTCGCGGGCGAGGGGCTCGCCGCCGGCCTCCTCGATGAGTCCGTTGAGCAGCGTCGACGGCGACATGATCATCTGCTTGCCGCCGCGGGACATCAGGGCGAGCACCCGGGGCGCGTCGCCCTCGTGCGCCTCGACGGCCTCGCGGACCTCGGCGCGGGCGGACTCGATGCGGTCGGCCGCCTCCTTCGCGGCGTCCTCCCGCCCGGTCAGCTCGCCGATGGTCGCGAGGTTGGCGAGCATGTCGTCGATGGAGCCCCACTGGTCGCCGCCGAAGACGGCGACGGGCAGGCCGGAGTCGCGGAGCAGGGAGCCCGCGTCCTTCTCCTGGCCGTGGCGGGCGGTGACGATGACGAGGTCGGGGTTCATCGCCAGCACCTGCTCGGGGTCGACGTTGGCGGAGCCCCGGATGACCTCGGGGCCCTCCGGCGTCGCGGGGCCGAGGTCGGTGATGGCGGCGATGCGGTCGGCGGGGACGATCTCCGAGGCGAGCGAGGCGGCGCCCGGCGACAGGATCGCGATGCGCCGCGGCTCCTCCTTCACCTCGACGTCGGCGTCGCCGACGGTGACGGTGCGCGGCCATGCGGCCTCGTCGCCGGAGCCGTCGCCGGAGCCCCCGGCGGCGTCCGCGGCGGCGGAGGTGGCGGTCGCGGCGGCATCGCCGGCGGCCTGCCCGGCGTCGTCGGCGGAGCACGCCGCCAGGCCGAGGGGCAGGGCGGCCGTGCAGGCGAGGATGATCAGGGGACGGGTGGTGCGCATGTGGGCTCCTTCTGGGTGATGGTCGTCGGTCGGATGGTCGGTCGGATGGTTGGTCGGATGGTGATTCCGTTCCTGGCTGGGTGGCCGGGTGGCCGGGCAATCGGGTCGCCGGGCGGCCGGTCAGCCGCCCGTCAGCCACGCGGTCGGGTCGCCGCGGCGGCGCCGCGAGCGGCTCGCCAGCGGGATGACGGCGACGTCGCCGCACCGGCCGCGCAGCACGCCGAGGGCGCGGACGGCGTCGGCGCGCGGGTCGCCGCCGTCGGACAGCGCGACGTTGGCGCGGCCGTCGGTGAGCAGCAGCACGCGCACCCGTTCGGGGTCGTGCTTCGCGGCCAGCTCGGCGGCCGCGAGCAGCCCGGACGCCAGCGGGGTGCCGCCGCCGACGGGCAGGGCGCGGAGGCAGTCGCGCGCCCGGGACATCGATCGCGTCGGCGGCAGGCCGATGACCGCCTCGGGGCCGCGGGCGACGACGATGGCGACGCGGTCGCGGCGCCGGTAGCCCTCGTCGAGGATCGCCATCGCCGTGGCCTTCGCCGCGCGGATGGCGCCGCGGCCCATGGACCCGGACGCGTCGACGACGAGGATCGCCAGGCCCGCCCCGCGGGACGCCCGCACCCCGGCCCGCAGGTCGGAGGCGTCGAGCACGAGTCCGTCGCGGCCCGTCGCCGCCCGCCGCGCGGGCTGCCACGGCGCCGCCGCCGCGAGCGTCGCGGGCACGTCGAGGCGCAGCCCCTCGCGCCACCGGGTCCGCCTGACGACGCGCCCGTGGTCGGCGCCGTCCTGCAGCGCCCCGCGCCGGCCCGGCCAGGGCCGCCGGTCGCGCGCCCGGCCCGCCCGCCGCGGCGGGGGAGGGGCGGCCGCGTCGACGTCGTCGGACGGGGCGCGGTCGTCGCGGCGCCCGTCGCGCTCCCCGTCCCGCTCCCTCCCCTCCCGGTCGCGGTCGTCTCCGCGATCGTCGGGGCGGTCGTCGCGGGGTGCGTCGTCACGCTCCCGCTCATCCTCCGGCCGGTCGTCGTGCTCCGGCGCGGGCGCGGGCTCCGGCGGCTGAATCTCCTCCGGTGGCTCCCCGACGCGCGGCGCGACGACGTACGCCGCGACCAGCGCCGCGCCGTCCCAGCCCGGCCCCGACAGGCCCGCCAGCACGGCGGCGTCGGCGTCGAGGTCGTGGTCGGCGATGCCGTACTTCGCCAGCAGCGCGACGGCCTCCTCCGGCCGCGGTGCCCCGGAGGAGACGTCGGGCAGGGCGGGCGCCGCGTCGTCGACGAGCGAGCGCGTCACCGCCGGGTCGACGACGCGCGGCACGTGGACCAGCAGCGCGCAGCGGCGCAGCAGCCACGACGGCACCTCGGCGGGGTCGGCGGCGAAGGCGAGGACGCGGCCCGGCGGGACGGCGGCGGGGCCGGCGTCGGCCATCGCGTCGGCCGCGCCGACGGCGACGACGGGGCGCCGCGCGCCACCGCCGGCCCGCGCCTCCGCACGCGCCCGTGCCGCCAGCCGCTCCCCGTCGGCGGCGTCCATCGACGGCGACACCGCCACGTGCGGCACGCGCGACCGCAGCTCCCGGAACAGCCGCCCGGCCGCGGCGGCGTCGCCGGTCAGCAGGATCCCGCCGCGCGGGGCGGCCAGCCACGCCGCGCAGGCGTCCTCGGGGGTCAGTCCCACGGGACCACCAGGCGGGCGTCGACGAGTTCCGGGGTGTCGAACGCCTCGCGCGGCACGCGGTGGCGCAGGGAGGGGCGCAGCACGGCGGCGACGTCGTCGCGCCCGACCTCGCGGGCCCCGCGCAGCGCCGCATGGGCACGCGCGGCCCGCGACAGGACGATCTCGGAGCGGTGGCCGGTGCAGCCGGCGGTGACGCACGCGTCGATGACGTCGACCAGCACCGCGTCCGGCAGCTCGACGGACGGCAGGGCGACGCGGGCGGCGGCGATGCGCGCGGCGAGCTCCTCCTCCCCGTCCTCGTGCGCGGCGACGAATCCCTCCGGGTCCTCGTCGAACGCCAGGCGGGCGCGGACGATGGCCACCCGCGTCGCGGGGTCCGCGATGGTGCGGACGTCGACGGAGAGCCCGAAGCGGTCCTCGAGCTGCGGGCGCAGGTCGCCCTCCTCCGGGTTGCCCGAGCCGACGAGCGTGAAGCGGGCGGGGTGGGAGTGCGAGACGCCGTCGCGCTCGACGATGTTGACGCCCGACGCGGCGACGTCGAGCAGCACGTCGACCAGGTGGTCGTCGAGCAGGTTCACCTCGTCGATGTAGAGGAACCCGCCGTGGGCGTCGGCCAGCAGCCCGGGGCGGAAGGCGGTGCGGCCCTCGGCGAGGGCGACGTCGACGTCGAGGGAGCCGATGAGCCGGTCCTCCGTCACACCCAGCGGCACGTCGACGACGGGCGCGTCGACGCCGGCGCGCGCCAGCAGCCCGGCGAGCGAGCGCACCAGCGTCGTCTTGCCGGTGCCGCGGTCGCCGAGCGCCAGCACGCCCCCGATGCCGGGGTCGACCGCGCACAGCGTCAGCGCCAGCGACAGCTCGTCCTGCCCCGTCACCGCGGTGAAGGGGAACACGGGGTTGCGCGTGACGACGGTCCCCGCCGCGGCCCCGTCGCCCGCGGCCGTGGCCGCGCCTCCGGCGTCCTTCGCGTCGCCCGCGTTCGCGTCCATGGTCATCCGATTCCCTCCAGTGTGGCGTCGAGCCGGTCGGCGACGTCCGCCAGCCGGTCCAGCATGTCGTCGTCCGCGTCCCACAGGCCCCGGTCGGCGGCCTCCATGAGGCGTTCGGCCATGGACGCGGCGGCGGCCGGGTTGACCGCCTCGAATTCCGCGAGGACGTCGTCGTCCAGCAGGAACGTCTCGGCGGCGCGGTCGAAGACGCGGCCGTCGACGGCGTCGGCGGTGGCGGCGAAGCCGAAGGTGTTCTCCAGCCGGGTGCGGATCATCGCCGCGCCCTGGTAGCCGTGCTCCAGCTGCGCCCGCCACCAGCGGGGGTTGAGCAGCCGGGTGCGGGACTCCACGCGCATCGCCTCGTCGAGGCCCTCGACGACGGGGTGGTGGGCCCACGCGTGGTTCACCATCGTCCGCGGCTTGCGGCCGGTGAGCGTTTCGACGGCCGCCGCCGTGCCGCCGAGGAACTCGAAGTAGTGGTCGACGCCGGCGAGCGAGATCTCGGCGGAGTCGACGTTCTGGAACGCCGCGTCGACCCGCGACATCGTCGACCGGAGCAGCGCCCGCCGCTCCGCGCCGGCGAGGTCGGCGCCCCACGCGTGGCCCATCCGGTGCAGGTACACGTCGGCGAGGTCCTCCCGCCCGTCCCACTGGGAGCCCTGCACCAGCTTGTTGACGCCGGTGCCGTACTCGCCGGGCGCCGCCGACCAGATGCGCGTCGCGGCGTCGCGCGGGTCGAGCCCCAGCTCGCCGGCCTGCTCGCGGGCGTGGGCGGCGAGCGGGTTGACGTCGTCGGGCTCGTCGAGCAGCGCGATCTCGCGGATGGCGCGGTCGAGCAGCTCCAGCGGTCCGGAGAACAGGTCGCGGCCGACGCCGGAGACGGTGCACGTCACGTCGACGCGCGGCCGGCCGAGCTCCTCCGGCGCGAGGATGCGGTAGCGGTCGACGCGCCCGCGCGGCCCGGTGACGGCCTCCGCGCCGATGAGGCGGAACGCCTGGGCGATGCCCTCGCCGGAGGTCTTGACGTTGTCCATGCCCCAGATGACCATCGCCACCTGCCGCGGCGGGGTGCCCTCCTCCTCCGTGAGCTTCGCGACGAGCTCGTCGGCGACCCGCGCCCCGCGCGCCATCGCCGTCGGGGTGGGCGTCGCGGCGGGGTCGACGCCGTGGGTGTTGCGCCCCGTCGGCAGCGCCGCGGGGTTGCGGGCGGGCTCCCCGCCGGGGGCGGGGTCGACGTGCCCGCCGGCCAGGGCGCGCGCGAGGCCGGCGGTTTCGGCGGAGGAGGTGAGCAGCTCGTGGAGCTCCCGCAGGTGGCGCCACCAGCGGATGGCCTCCGGCGTCCGGGCGGCGGAGGCGTCGCCCGCCACCGCGGCTTCGCAGAACCGCCGCAGCCGCTCCTCGCCCTCCTCCGAGTCGGCGCCGAGGTGGTCGTGCAGCGGCTCCGCGCCCTCGATGGGGTAGGTGGCGGCCTGCTGCAGGATGCGCAGCGTCCGGTCGGCGGGGATCGGCTCGCCGAGGACGTGCAGTCCGATGGGGATGGGCGTGCGCCGGATGCGCTCCACGGCGGCGGCGACGTCGGCGGCGAGGTCCGCCCACGCCGCGCCGTCGTCACGCGCGGGCACCGCGAACTCGGTGAGGTCGGCACGGTCCATCGCCGCGGCGAGGTCGCCCGCCAGCGCCGGGTCGTGGGCGCCGGCCTCCAGCAGCGCCCGGGTCAGCTGCGCGACCTCGTCGAGCGCGCCGGGCAGCCCCGCGTCGTCCAGCATCGGCGTGAGGTAGCTGACCAGCTGGGCGAACGACCGCCGCTTCGCGATGGTCCCCTCCGCCGGGTTGCTCATCGCGTACAGGTACGCGTGCGGCGCCGACCCGGTGAGGACGACCGGCCAGTCCGCCGGCCGCAGGCCCGTGCCCCGGCCCGGCATGAACTCCAGCGCCCCGTGGGTGCCGAAGTGCAGCATCACGTCGTGGCCGAACACCCGGTCCAGCCACAGGTAGTAGGCGGCGAAGGAGTGGCTGGGGGAGGAGTGCTCCGCCATCAGCACGTTCAGCGGGTCGGCGAGGTCGCCGAAGCTCGGCTGCACGCCGACGACGACGTTGCCGAACCGCGCGCCCCGGATCACCATGTCCCGGCCCGTGGTGTCGACCGCGCCGGGCAGCCGGCCCCACAGCGCCGCGATGTCGTCCGCCCGGTCCCCGATCGCCGCCGCGTACTCATGCGCCGGCCACAGCGCCAGCGTCGACGACGCCGACCGGAAGCCGCCGCCGTCGGCGCCGACGACCCGATCGACGATCTCCTCCGCCGTGTCCGGCACCTCCACGTCGTGGCCCGACTCCCGCAGGGCGACGAGCGTGTTGCGCAGCGACCGGAACACGTCCAGGTGCGACGCCGTGCCGACGGTGCCGTCCGCGTCGTGGCCGAAGATCGTGATGGAGATGCGGCGCTGCCCCGGCGGGGTCGCCCGCAGGCGCAGCGTCCGCGCGACGCGGTCGGCGAGCAACTCCACCGACTCCGCCACGGGCTGCAGCGCCCCGCCGTCGTCGCGGCCGCAGAACACCCACGGCGCGATGGCCCCCTCGAACTCCGGGATCGCGATGTTCATGGACACCTGCGACGGCGTCAGCTGCGCCGTCGCCGGGTCCTCCCACGTCGCCAGCGGCGTGCGCTGCAGCGGGACGGGGGTGAGGATCTGGGCGTCGTGCCCCCGCGCCAGCGCCACGCCGTCCTCCAGCCGCGGGTCCGCATGGGAGCCGCGCAGCGTGAATCCGGTGAGGTTCAGCCACAGGGCGTGGTCCGGCGCGTCCTCGTCGCCCGGGTCGCCGATCCACGTGTCGGGCTCGACGCCGCGGGCCCGCAGCGCGTCGACGACCGCCGCCAGCGGGGCGACGTCGCCCGCCGCCACCTGGTACGCCGACGCGACGACGCCGCACCGGAACTCCGGCTCCGCCAGCGGTTCGCCGTGGCGCCAGAGCCCCGACGGCCGGTCGTCCGGCAGGTCGCCCGGGTCCGGGCCCGCCCCGAGGGCGTGGCCCGCCAGCAGGAACGCGTGCCGCAGGCCCGCCGGGCTCAGCCGCCGCAGCGCCGCCTCCGCCCGCTCCCGCAGCCCGCGGCGCTCCATGCCGCGCGACAGGGGCCGCAGCTCCGGCGCCGTCGGCATGCCGCACAGCACCACCGCGGGCGCCCCCGGTCGGCCGGGGTCCAGCAGCGGTGCGACGACCGCCGCCTCCTCCGGCGTCTGCAGGCCCTGGACGACGATCGCGTCGGCCCCGTCCGCCCCCTCGACCCCGTCCGGGCCGAGCGTCGCGTGGACGACCTCCACCGGGTCGCCGCCCATCAGGCCCAGCGCCCGGTCGAGGACCATCGCGACGGAGCCGCCGAAGCCCAGCGCCGCGACGCGGGGGCGGGTGGCGGCGTCGGCGTCGGCGGGCGTGGCCGCGTCGGCGGATGCGGCGGCTTCGGGGGCTGCGGCGGCGCCGGCGGGGATTCCGGTCTCGGTGGCGTGGTCAGCGGATCGCATCGAGCATCTCCCCGTAGCCGCGGGCGAGGAACCGGCCGGACGAGGCCGAGATCAGGTTCGCCGGGATGGCCGTCACCGCGTCGTCGGCGATGGCCGGCACCTCCGCGGCGGCCGGGTTGCGCAGCACGTCGGCGAACGACTCCGCGCCGTCGCCGGTGCGGTCGACGAGGATGATGCGCTCCGGGTTGATGCGCCGGAGCATCTCCGCGTCGATGGACTGCGACTTGCCGATGCCCGCCGCCTCGACCGCCAGCGGCACGCCCGCGCGGCGCAGCAGATCGGAGGTGATGGAGTCGGGGCCCACCGCGTAGGTCTTGCCGGACAGCAGCATGAGGACCAGCGTCGACGGCTGGTCGCCGGTCGCCGGGTGCTCCCGGTCGGCGGCGTCGAGGCCGTCCTCCAGCTCGCGGACGATGTCGTCCGCGCGCTCCGGCTCGCCGAGGGCGTCGCCGATGGCGCGGTGGTTCGCGGCGATCTCGCCGACCGTCGCCCACTCGTTGTCGATGGGCAGGACGCGCACGCCCGCCTGCTCCAGCTGGGCGGCGGCGTCGCGCTCGCCGGTGTGCCGGCCGGTGACGACGACGAGATCGGGGTCGAGCGACAGCACCTGCTCGGGGTCGGGCGTCGCGCCGGGCGGCAGGACCGTGCCGACGGTCCGGGCGGCCTCCACGTGGTTGCCGTACGACGGGGTCGTCGAGGACTCGGGGACCGCGACCATCCGTTCGGGGCCCGCGATGTCGAGGACCGCCTCGGCGGCGTCGGTCGACAGCGCCGCGACCTTCCGCGGTTCCCCGTCGGAGGGGGCGGGGGAGGGAGCGCCGGCGGTCTCTCCGCCGGAGCAGCCGGCGAGCAGCAGCGCCGCGCCGAGGGCGGCGGCGCCGCGGAGGAGGCGCCGGCGGGGTGTGCGGTGCGGGGTCGTCATCGTTCGGTCCCTTCGTGTTCGGGAGTAGCGGGGTCGTGGTGCGGGGCGTCGTCCGGGGCGCGGCGCGCGGCGGGGTCCGGGGCGGACCCGGGGACGCCGGGGTGCGCCGCCAGCGCGGTCACGCGCGGCGCCCCCGTGTCCGGATCCTCCCGGACGGAGGCCCGCACGCGGTAGACCTCCTCCAGCAGCCCCGGCCGCAGCACCTCGCGCGGGGTGCCCGCGGCGCGGACGCGGCCGTCGCCCAGCAGGATGAGCCGATCGCAGAAGCGCGCCGCCTGGCTGAGGTCGTGGAGCACCGCGACGACGGCGCGGCCCTCGGCGGCGACCTCCCGCAGCAGGCTCAGGACCAGCAGCTCGTGGCGCAGATCCAGGGCGCTGACGGGCTCGTCGAGCAGCATCGCCGGGGTGTCCTGCGCCAGCGCCCGGGCGATGTGCGCGAGCTGCCGCTCGCCGCCGGACAGCGTCGGCACCGCCCGGTCGGCCAGGTGCGCGACGCCGACGCGGCGCATCGCCGCGGCGACGGCCGCGCGGTCCTCCTCCGACGGGCGGGACAGGCGGCCGATGCGGTGGTGGCGGCCGAACGCGACGACGTCGGCGACGGTGAAGTCGAAGTCCAGGGCCGTCTCCTGCGGCACCGTGGCGACGAGCGCCGCCCGCTTCGGCTCCCGCAGGGCGCGCAGGTCGCGGCCGGCGACCTCGACGGTGCCGCCCGCCCGGCGGTCGAGGCCCGCCAGCGCCCGCAGCAGCGTCGACTTGCCGGCGCCGTTGGGGCCGATGATGCCGGTGACCTCGCCGGGGGCGGCGTCGACGTCGGCGGCGTCGACGAGGACCCGCCCGTCGACGGCGACCGTGACGCCGCGGGCGCGCAGCCCGCCCCGGCCCGCGCCGGGCGCGCCGGGGCGCGGGGCGTCGTCACGCGAATCCCGGGCACCCGCGGCGCTCACGGCTCGAACCTCCGCGTCCGGCGGGTGCGCACCAGCAGCCACAGGAACACCGGGGAGCCGAGGAACGCGACGACGGAGCCGGTCTGCAGCACCACCGGGTCGAACAGCATCCGGGCGACGGTGTCCGCCGCCAGCAGGAACGCCGATCCCGCGAGGGCCGCCGACGGGAGCAGCAGCCGGTGGTCCGGGCCGAGCACGATGCGCACCAGATGCGGGACGACGAGGCCGACGAAGCCGATGATGCCGCTCACCGACACCGCCGTCGCCGTCAGCAGCGCGGTGACGCCGAGCGCCGCGGCGCGGGTGCGGCGCACGTCGACGCCGGCGGAGCGCGCGGCGGACTCGCCCATCATCATGACGTTGAGGTCCCGGGCCAGCAGGATGAGCACCGCCAGCGACACCAGGATCGGGCCGACGGCCACCGCCGCGTGCGACCACGTGCGGGCGACGAGGTCGCCGTTGAGCCAGAACGCGGCGCCGCGGATGTCCTCGTCGTCCGGGGCGTTCGCGATCGCGGCCGACGTGACGGCGCCGAGGAACGCGCTGATCGCGACGCCGACGAGCACCAGCATCGCCGGCCCGCCGCCGCGCACGGCCGCCACCGACTGCACCAGCGCCACCGTCGTGAGCGCCCCCGCGAACGCGCAGGCCGGCAGCACCCACGCGCCCGCCGCCGTCGCGCCGGTGACGATCGCCAGCACCGCCGCCGTCGCCGCGCCCGAGGAGACGCCGATGATGCCCGGGTCCGCCAGCGGATTGCGGAACACCGCCTGCATCACCGCGCCGGAGACCGCCAGCGCGGCGCCCACCAGCGCGGCGACCACCGCGCGCGGGAGGCGGATGTGCGTGACGACGGCCCCGTCCGGGATCGTCGCCGGATCCCCGCCGGAGACCAGCTCGCCGATGACGCGGACGACGTCGGCGGCCGGGACGCGGACGGGGCCGAGGGAGACGGCCGCGACGAGCAGCGCCGCCACGAGCGCGGCGAGCGCCGGCAGCGCGGCGGCGCGGAGGGCGCGGGCGGGGGAGCCGCCGGCCCGCCCCGCGCCGGCCCGCTCGGCACCGGCCGTCTCCGCCGGGCCCTGCTCCGGCGCGGCCCGCTCCTTGTTGAAAACCTTTTTCATCATCTTCTCCGGTGAGTGTACACCGCGGCCCCCTTTGCCATACTGGGGGACATGAGCGCGACGAAGCTGGACGGCAACCTGTATCGCGACGAGGTCTTCGAGGACCTCGCCTCGCGGGTGACGAAGCTGGCGGAGGCGGGCGTCACGCCCGGCCTCGCCACGGTCCTGGTCGGCGACGACCCGGGCAGCCACTCCTACGTGAAGATGAAGCACCGCGACTGCGAGAAGATCGGCATCCGCTCCATCCGCCGCGACCTCCCCGCGGAGACGACGCAGGAGGAGCTCGAGGCCGTCATCGCCGAGCTGAACGAGGACCCGGAGTGCACCGGCTACATCGTCCAGCTGCCGCTGCCGAAGCACCTCGACGAGAACCGCATCCTCGGCCTCATCGACCCGGAGAAGGACGCCGACGGCCTCCACCCGGTCAACCTCGGCAAGCTCGTGCTCAACGAGTCCGCCCCGCTGCCCTGCACCCCCAACGGCTGCATCCACCTGCTGCGCCGCTTCGGCGTCGAGCTGCCGGGCGCGAAGGTCGCCGTCATCGGCCGCGGCGTCACCGTCGGCCGCCCCATCGGCCTCATGCTCACCCGCCGCAGCGAGAACTGCACCGTCACCCTCTGCCACACCGGCACGAAGGACCTGGCGGCAGAGACACGCGACGCCGACATCATCATCGCCGCCGCCGGCAAGCCCCACATGCTCACCGCCGACATGGTGAAGCCGGGCGCGGCGGTCCTCGACGTCGGCGTCTCCCGCCTCGACGGCAAGCTCGCCGGCGACGTCCACCCCGACGTCTGGGACGTCGCGGGCTTCGTCTCCCCGAACCCGGGCGGCGTCGGCCCCCTGACCCGCGCCTTCCTTGTGCGCAACGTCGTCGAGCGCGCCGAGCGCCTCGCCGGCCTGAAGTAGGCCGCGGCCCGGCCCCGCGGCCCGGCCGCGGGCCCGCCGCATTCACGGCGCCGGCCGCGCCTTTCCCCGTCCCCGCACCCTGGAGCACCGCCATCCGCGAAACCGCACGGCGGGCACGCCCCGACGAGCTGCCCGATCCGAAGGTCAACCCGCACAGCCCTCCGCACTACCCGGGCGAGGGCTGGCCGCGGCGCGTTCAGCTGCTCCTGTTCGGGCTGCTGTTCTTCGGGCTCGGCGCCGCCGCCGTCTTCCTGGGGCTCGAGCGCTGGCGCCGGGCGACGTTCACCCTCGGCGCGACCATGATCTGGCTCGGCGTCCTGCGGCAGTGGCTGCCCGACTCCCTGCTCGGCGTGTTCTCCGTCCGCTCCCGGCGCTTCGACCTGTGGTTCTGCGGGCTCCTCGGCGCCGCGATGATCTTCCTCGCCGTCTCCGTCGACGCGCTCGGCAGCTGACGGCGGCGTTTTCCCGCCCCGCGCGGCCGTGCCCTTCCGGGCGCGGCCGCGTCATCGTGCGCGGCGCGCGCTCCTGTGCGCCGGAGCCGGCCGCGTCGTCACGCGCTTCCGCAGCTTCGCCCGTCGTCACGCGCTGCCGTCGCCCGCTCCGTCGCCACGCGACCCCGCCGAAACGGGGTCCCGTCCGCCGGAACCGCTCCGTCCGCGGGGCGCGGCAGGCCGTGCGTGACGACGGGCCCTGCGCGGGGAGGCGCCCGGCGCCGCCCCTAGCCCCCGAACCGCGCCAGGTCGGGCTCGCCGTCCAGCATCCCCAGCTCGCCGAGGAACCGCAGCATGGTCTCGGCGATGAGGCGCCGGTTGCGGGGCTTCGCGAACTTGTGGCCCTCGCCCGGCACGAGCAGCAGCTCGTTGTCGCGGCCGAGGTCGGCGAGGGCGTCGCGCATGCGGGTCGACTCGGCGGGCGGGACGTTGCCGTCCTCGGCGCCGTGGACGAACAGCACCGGCACGCGGATGTCGGGGGCGTGGGTGAGCGGGCTGATGGCGTCGAGCAGCTCGGCGTCGTGGATGGGGTAGCCGTACTTCGGGTACGCGGCGGACGCGAGCCACGGCTCGGTGGACTCGAAGTAGCTGCGGAAGCTGGTCATGCCGCAGGCGTCGACGACGCCGCGGAACACGCCCGGCTCCAGGGCGGCGGTCATGAGCGACAGGTAGCCGCCGTAGCTGCGGCCGGCGACGACGAGGCGATCGGGGTCGGCGATGCCCTCCTCGACGAGGAAGCGGGCGGCGTCGACGACGTCCTTGATGGCGGCGAAGCGCCCGTAGCGGTCGTCGGCGTGCAGGAACGCGCGGCCGGCGCCGGAGGAGCCGCGGATGTTCGGGGTGAACACGGTGACGCCGGAGTCGACGATGGCGGCGAGGATGTCGTGGTGCTCGGGGCGCGCCTGCCGCTCGGGGCCGCCGTGCAGGTGGATGAGCGTGGGCCGCGGGCCCTCCTCGCCGCGGGCGTCGTGGTACAGCCAGCCGGACAGCTCGAGTCCGTCGCGGGCGGCGAAGTGCACCAGCTCGGGGGCGTCGGCGTCCTGGGCGCGGCGCGCGATGGCGGCGGAGCGTTCGGCGTCGAGGGGCTCGAGGCGGCCGGCGCCGGTGCGGAGGATCTCGATGGTCTCCGGCACGTCGGGGCCCTCGACGGTGACGGCGATGAGGGAGCCGTCGCCGCTGATGGACAGGTCGGAGGCGACCATGGCGGGCAGGTCGGCGGCGCGGCGGCCGCGGACGCGCTGGCCGGGGCCGAGGGACAGGACCTCGAGGGAGGAGACGCCGCCGATGTTCCACAGCACGGCGGCGGTGGAGCAGTCGTCGGAGACGGCGAACTCGTCGACGTCGTTGTCGGCGCTGCCGATGATCTCCTCGGCCTCCGTCGACTCGCCGCGCACGGCGATGCGCAGGACGCGCCGCCGGTCGCCGCCGTGGTCCGTGACGACGAGCACCGCCAGGTCCTCGCCGGGGCCGCCGGGGAGGATGACGCCGTCCTCGGTCATGGCGCCGGGGTCGGGCGGCAGCAGCGGCAGCCACCGGCCGTCGGGGCTGACCAGCAGCAGCTCGCGGGAGCCGCGGGGACCGACGCGCATGAGGGCGTGGCCGGCGTGCGCGTCGACGAGGCGGGAGTCGGTGCGGCGGTCGAGGACGCGGACCGTGCCGCGGGCGGGGTCGACGAGGCGGGCCTCGGTCATGCCGTCGCCGGCGACGGCGTCCATGGCCAGGCGGTTGCCGTCCCAGGTGACCAGGCTGGCCTTGGCGTCGCCCTCCATGCGCAGGGGGCGGGCGCCGGGGACGGCGGGGTCGGTGGAGACGATCCACGTCTCCAGCCGCTCGGAGCCGCGCGGCGAGATCTCGCAGGCGATCCAGGCGCCGTCGGGGGAGTGCTCGACGCGGGTGACGGGGCCCTCGGCGGGCAGGACGACGTCGCGTTCGGCGGCGACGTCGCCGTCCTCGATCTGGGCCTGGACGGCGCGCGGGTAGCCGCCGTCGCGGACGATGTAGGCGATCGCGCGGCCGTCGGGCGACAGGGAGGAGCCGTAGGTCGGTCGCATGGTGGCGTTCGGGCGCATGGGAGGGGATCGTAGGCGGCGGGCGCGCGCGGCGGGCCGCTACCTCCGGATGAGGGCCTCCACGCGGGCGACGAGGGCGTCGAGCCCCCACTCGAACGGCTCGTCGGCGTAGGGGTTGGCGGGGGCCTCCGCGTCGCGCGGATCGTGCGCGTCGTCCGGGGCCGCGCCGCCATCGTGCTTTGCGACGGGACCCGCGCCCGGGGCGTCGTCACGCGCGGCGGCCGCGTCCGCGTCGACCCGCCGCGTGAACGCGGCGAGGGACCCCTGGAACGCGGGGACGGGATCGCCCGGCGCCGACTGGAAGATGGTGGCGGGGGCGTGGACGTCGATGGCGGAGCCGAAGAGGAAGGACTCGAAGGCGACGATGACGGGGACGACGCGGTCCTCCGGCACGCCCGCGGCGCGCAGGCCCGCGGCGACGGCCTCGTACATCCGCAGCGTCAGCGGCGCGGAGGCGACGGGCACCGTCGCGATGAACGGCACGAGGTCGGGGTGGCGGGAGACGACGGAGCGGTAGGAGCGGCCCCACCGGCGCAGCGCCTCCCCGGCGCCGAGCTCGCCGGCGGCGAGCGCCTCCATCGGGGCGACGTCGACGCGCGACATGATCGCGTCCTGGATGATGAGCTCCAGCTCCGCGCGGCCGTCGACGTGGTTGTACAGCGCGGACGCGGCGACGCCGAGCCGGCGGGCGAGGCGCGCCATGGTGAGCGCCTGCAGGCCGCCCTCGTCCACCAGGGACAGGGCGGCCGCGGCGATCTTGCCGCGGTCGAGGACCGGCCGGGGGGGACGGCCGGCTCCGCGGCGTCTCCGGGGCTGCTGGTCGGTCACGGCGCAGAGTGTAACGCCCCCGTAAAAGATCCGGACGCAAACCCGCCGCCGGGCGGAAAGACGTTGACGGGGGAAGCGCGGGGGGGAATACGGTCGGAGAAACTAATCCGGTTCATTTTCAGGAAAGGTGACCTCACATGACCCAGAACGACACCGCCTCCGACCTGCCCCGCGCGTTCGCGGACCTGCCCGTCGTCGAGCGCGACGTCGTCGTCATCGGAGCCGGCCCCGCCGGCCTGACCGCCGCCCACACCCTGAAGAAGGCCGGCCGCTCCGTGGCCGTCCTCGAGGCCCGCGACCGCGTCGGCGGCCGCACCTGGTCCGGCCGCGTCGCCGGCCAGGACGGCAAGGAGCACTTCATCGAGATCGGCGGCCAGTGGATCTCCCCCGACCAGACCCGCCTGAAGGCCATGGTCGAGGAGCTCGGCCTGACGACGTTCCCCCGCTACCGCGAGGGCAAGTCCGTCTACCTGTCCCCGGACGGCACCCGCCACGTGTACGAGGGCGACGACATGCCGCTGTCCCCGGAGACGGCGGAGGCCGTCGAGAAGCTCATCGAGGTCATGAACGGCGTGGCCGCCGAGGTCGGCGCCACCGAGCCGTGGGCCGCCGAGCACGCCGCCGAGCTCGACGCCGTCAGCTTCCGCGACTTCCTCGGCCGCCACACCGACGACCAGGAGGCCATCGCGCTGGTGTCGTCGTTCATCTCCTCCGGCATGCTCACGAAGCCGCCGCACACCTTCTCCGCCCTGCAGGCCGGCCTCATGGCCGCCTCCGCCGGCTCCTTCGACAACCTCGTCGACGAGGACTTCATCCTCGACGAGCGCGTCGCCGGCGGCATGCAGTCCGTCTCCCTGGCCCTGGCGGAGCGCGTCGGCGACGACGACCTCTTCCTCGGCTCCCCGGTCCGCCGCCTCGACTGGGGCAACCCGGACCCGGACACCGCCGACGAGCTGAACGGCGTCGCCGCCGACCTGCGCAACGGCGTCCCCAACGACGGCGAGCCGGGCGAGGTCGTCGCCTACTCCGACACCGTCGTCGTCCGCGCCCGCGCCGCCGTGCTCGCCGTGCCGCCGAACCTGTACGCCCGCATCCAGTACGTCCCGGCGCTGCCGCGTACCCAGCACATCGCCCACCAGCACATCTCCATGGGCCTGGTCATCAAGGTCCACGCCGTCTACGAGACCCCGTTCTGGCGCGAGGACGGCCTGTCCGGCACCGGCTTCGGCGGCGACCGCCTGGTCCCCGAGGTCTACGACAACACCAACTACGACGAGAACCTCACCGGCGGCTCCGCCGACGCCGAGGACCCGAACGGCACCCTCGTCGGCTTCGTCTCCGACGTGTACGCCGAGAAGATGTGGGCCCTGCCGAAGGAGGAGCGCGAGGCCGCGATCCTCGAGGACATCGCCCGCTACCTCGGCCCGAAGGCCAAGGAGCCCATCGCCTTCTACCTGTCCGACATGGCCGCCGAGGAGTGGACCCGCGGCGCCTACGCCACCAGCTACGACCTGGGCGGCCTGAGCCGCTGGGGCCACCTGCAGAACGTCCCGGTCGGCCCGATCCACTTCGCCTGCTCCGACATCGCCGCCGAGGGCTACCAGCACGTCGACGGCGCCGTCCGCCAGGGCGAGAAGGCCGCCGAGGACATCCTGGGCCGGCTCTGAGGACGGGGGACAGCGCATGACGACGACGATCCTGGTCGGCTACACCGCCACCGCCACCGGCCGCGACGCCCTCAACCTGGGCATCGCCCTGGCCCGGCACACCGACTGCGAGCTGCGCATCGCCATGGTCGCCCCGCAGGACGACTACTACGGCATCAGCGCGCACGGCATCGGCCTGCCCTACGACGCCACGTTCCCCGCCATCCTGCACCGGCAGATGACGGAGTGGCTCGACGAGTCGCTGGCGGAGATCCCCGACGACGTGCCGGCGACCGCCGGGATCGTCGGCGCCCCCACCGATCACGAGGGGCTGCTGCTGGCCGCCGAAAAGACCGGCGCGTCGTGCATCGTCATCGGCTCCCGCGGCGGCGGGCTGCTGCGCAGCGTCGCGCTCGGCTCGGTCGCCCGCGAGCTGCTGCGCACGTCGACGAAGCCCGTGGTGCTGGCGCCGGCGGGCTACCGCCGCCACGGCCGCATCGGCCGCTACACGGCGATGGCCGGCCGCCGCGAGGGCGCCGCCGACGTGCTGCGCATCGCCCTCGACCACGGCCGCACCGGCACCCGCCCGCTGCGCTTCGCGACGCTGGAGATGCCCGACTCGCCGAAGGAGCCCGACGGCATCCTCGGCGTCGCCCGCCGCGTCGGCGACGACCGGCTCATCGCCGACGTCGAGGCGGCGCTCGCCGACGGCTCCGCCGTCGAGGTCGTCGCCCGCGGCCGCACCATCGAGGACGCCGCCCGCTCGCTCGAGTGGGGCGAGGGCGGCATGGTCATCCTCGGCTCCGCCCGCGTCGCCCCGCGGGGCCGCCTGTCCCTCGGCCGCGTCGCCGCCCGCATGCTCAAGCAGCTGCCGGTGCCGGTGCTCGTCGTGCCGGCGGGCGCGGGCGACTCCCGCAGGGAGGACGCGGCCGATGACTGAGCGCGCGAACGTGACGGCCGTGCCGCGGCCGGGCTCCGGTCCGGGCGCCGTCCCGACCCCGGTGCTGGTCATCTTCCAGCTGCTGGTCCTCGGCGGCTTCGCCGCGGCGGCGCTGTGGCAGGCGTCGAAGGGGGACGGCTTCGACCCGACCCCGGTGTCGTGGCAGTGGTTCAGCCCGTTCGACCTGCCGGACTTCTCCACCGTCGCCGCGGGCGTGTCCCTGTCCATCTTCATGTTCTGGGGCTGGGACGCGACGCTGACGCTCAACGAGGAGACGAAGGACCCGCACCACACCCCGGGGCGGGCGTCCACCATCGTCTGCCTGGTCATCATCGCCGCCTACGTCGTGTGCGCCCTCGGCGTCATCGTGTGGGCGGGCACGGGCGACACCGGCCTCGGCGCCGGCAACCCGGAGAATCAGGAGTCCATCTTCGCGGCGCTGTCCGGCCCGATCCTCGGCCCCTTCGCCATCCTGATGTCCATCGCCATCCTCGGCTCGTCGTTCGCGTCGCTGCAGTCGACGATGCTGTCGCCGTCGCGCACCATGCTGGCGATGGGCTACTACGAGGCGCTGCCGCCGTGGTTCTCCCGCATCAGCCGCCGCTTCCGCACCCCGTCGACGTCGACCGTCGTCTCCGCGGTGGCCGCGGGCGCCTTCTACTCGGTGACCCGCCTCATCTCGGAGAACGCCCTGCGGGACGCCATCGCGGCGCTGGGCCTGATGATCTGCTTCTACTACGGCATCACCGCCCTGGCCTGCGTCTGGTACTCCCGCCGGGAGCTGTTCGTCTCCGTCCGCGCCGTCGTCTTCCGGCTGGTGTGCCCGCTGCTCGGCGGCGTCTCCCTGCTGGTGATGCTGGCGAAGACGACCGTCGACTCCATCGATCCCGACTACGGCTCGGGCAACTCGTTCCTGGGCATCGGCACCGTGTTCATCCTCGGCGTCGGCATCCTGCTGCTCGGCGTGGCGCTGATGCTGTGGACCCGCTGGCGTCACCCGCGGTTCTTCCGCGGCGAGACCCTGGCATCCGAGGGCAGCCACGAGGACACTGAGGGTGCGGGCGTCTGAGGCGCATCCCGCGCAGAAGCCGCCCAACCGCATAGACCCCACAACCGCATAACACCGACAACCGCATAGAACGACCGGCACGATCGCAACCGACCCGCCGCCGCCCGCACCGGGCGCCCGGCGGAAGGAGAGGAATCACATGACCGCCACCCCGTACCGCTCCATCGAGCCCGCCACCGGCGAGACCTCCAAGGAGTACGGCTTCACCACCGACGCCCAGATCGAGGAGGCGCTCGTGGCCGCCGGCGAGGCGTTCGCGGAGTGGCGCGCCCGCCCGATGTCGGAGCGCGCCGCCATCGTCGGCAAGGTCGCCGACCTGTTCAAGGAGCGGGCCCAGGAGCTCGGCGAGCTGGCGACGAAGGAGATGGGCAAGCCCATCGGCGAGTCCGCCGGCGAGGCCGACTTCTGCGGCGACATCTTCCGCTACTACGTCGACAACGGCGAGAAGCTGACGCAGGACCTGGTCCTGGCGGAGGACGAGGACGGCCGCACCGTCGTCGAGAGCCGCCCGCTGGGCGCGCTGCTCGGCATCATGCCGTGGAACTACCCCTTCTACCAGGTCGCCCGCTTCGCGGCCCCGAACCTGGTGCTGGGCAACGTCATCCTGCTGAAGCACGCGGAGTCCGTCCCGGGCTGCGCCGAGGCCATCCAGAAGATCATGGACGACGCGGGCGTGCCGGAGGGCGTGTACCGCAACATCTTCGCCGACCACTCCCAGATCTCGACCATCATCGAGGACCCGCGCGTCCAGGGCGTCTCCCTCACGGGTTCGGAGCGCGCCGGCGCCGCGGTCGCGGAGCAGGCCGGCCGCGCCCTGAAGAAGGTCGTGCTGGAGCTCGGCGGCTCCGACCCGTACGTCATCCTTTCCTCCGACGACCCGCGCGAGGCGGCCCGCACCGCGCTGACCGTCCGCCTGGAGAACACCGGCCAGGCGTGCAACTCCAACAAGCGCCTCATCGTCATGGACGACGTGTACGAGGAGTTCGTCGACGAGCTGGTCAAGCAGGTCTCCGCGCTGGAGCCGGGCGACCCGCTGAAGGGCGGCGAGGGCACCTTCGGCCCGATGTCCTCCGAGGGTGCGGCGAAGACCATCGTCGACCAGATCGAGCGAGCGAAGGCCGCGGGCGCGACCGTCCACGTCGGCGGCGAGCGCCTGGATCGCCCGGGCTTCTGGGTCTCCCCGGCCGTCGTCACGGACGTGCCGCGCGACTCGGACGTCCACCGCGAGGAGTTCTTCGGCCCGGTCGCGACGGTCTACCGCGTCTCCTCCGACGAGGAGGCCCTGGAGCTGGCCAACGACACCCAGTACGGCCTGGGCGCCACGGTCTTCGCCGTGGAGGAGGGCCGCGCCGAGGCGGTCGCCGACAAGATCGACTCCGGCATGGTCGGCGTCAACGGCTCCGCCCCGGAGGCGGAGGACATGCCGTTCGGCGGCGTGAAGCGCTCCGGCTACGGCCGCGAGCTCGGCCCGCTGGGCATGGACGAGTTCGTCAACAAGCGCCTGGTCCACGTCGCCAAGCGCAAGTAACCGCGGGTCGCGGCGGGGCACCGCCGCGTGATGCGTGACGACGGCCCCCGCCTCCGGTCATCCGGAGGCGGGGGCCGTTCGCCGTTCCGGGCCTCCGCGCGGCGCGGAGTGCGCGTGACGGCGGGAACCCGGGCAGGCGGCCGTCGTCGGGTCACTCCGCCGGCGAGCAGCCCGCCGTGAACTCGCGGACGACGTCGTCCATCTGGTCGAACTCGGTGAGGAAGCCGTCGTGGCCCGTCGGCGACTCGATGCGGCGCAGGCCGAGGGAGTTGCCGAGGTTGCGGGCCAGGTGCTCCTGCTGGTGGTACGGGTACAGGATGTCCGTGTCGACGCCGACGACCATCGTCGGCACCGTCGACGCCGCCAGCGCGTCGCTCATCCCGCCGCGGCCGCGGCCGATGTCGTGCCGGTTGAGCGTGTCGGTGAGGATGACGTAGCTGCCCGCGTCGAAGCGCTTCGCCAGCTTCACCGCCTGGTGGTCGAGGTAGCTCTCCACCTGGAAGCGGTCGCCGTCGCGGTACGGGCCCAGCGGGTTCTCGCCGGGCTGGGCGGTCGCGCCGAAGCGGTCGTCCATCTCCAGCTCGCCGCGGTAGGTGAGGTGGGCGACGCGCCGCGCGAAGCCGAGGCCGCGGTCGGGGGCGCGGCCGGTGCCGTGGTAGTCGCCGCCGTTCCAGTCGGGGTCGTTCTCGATGAACTGGATCTGGGCGCTCTGGATGCCGATCTGCCAGGCGCTCGCCCGGGCGGACACCGCGATGACCAGTGCCCGGCCGACCTCGTCGGGGTGCATGAGCGTCCACTCGAGGGCGCGGGCGCCGCCGAGGGAGCCGCCGATGACGGCCGCCGGGCGCTCGATGCCGAGCTCCCGCAGCGCCATCCGCTCCACCGTCACGGTGTCACGGACGGAGATGGCGGGGAAGCGGGAGCCCCAGTAGCCGCCGTCCGGGTGCTCCGACGACGGGCCGGTCGTGCCGCGGCAGCCGCCGATGACGTTGGTGCAGATGATGCACCACCGGTCGGTGTCCAGGGCCCGGCCGGAGCCGATCATGCCGTTCCACCAGCCCTCGGTCGGGTGCGCGTCGTCGCGCGGACCGGAGGCGTGGGCGTCGCCGGTCAGGGCGTGCTCCAGCACGATGACGTTCGACGCGTCCGCGTTCAGCCGTCCCCATCGTTCGTAGGCGACGACGACGTCGGGGATGGTCGCGCCGGCCTCCGTGACGACGTCGCCGATGCGGACGGCGCCGGGCTGGCCCTCGGGCGGGAATGCGGGTCGGCTCATGTGTTGAAGACTACTCGGTACGGTGCGGGGTTCGCGGGCCGGGCGGGCCGGGGACGCCCGCGCCCCGCCTCCCGCGGGGGAGCGGGGTGCGGGGCGGGGGAGGGGACGGGGCCGGGGCCCGCGCGCTACTCGACGTTGAACGAGTAGCTGCCGGTCAGCCCGTTGTGGATGACGACGGAGTAGCTCTGCTCGTTGGCGATCGCCCCGTCCACGAGGGTCCGCAGCTCCACGGCGTTGTAGTAGCGGCTGAGGCCCAGGTAGAGCAGCAGCAGGAGGAACAGGCCGACCACGACGATCGCGGTGAGCGTCAGGGGCGCCCCGGCACGCGCGCGGTTCGCGTGCGCGCCGTCCCCCGCCCCGTCGTCGAGCGCCGCTCCTCCGCCGTCCGTCGTCGCCATCGGTTCCGTCGTCCTCCCGTCTCCGTCGTCGTGCGGTTCGCAGCCTAGCGGCCGACGGCCGCGAACGCCTGCTCCAGGTCGGCGATGATGTCGTCGACGTTCTCGATGCCGACCGCCAGGCGCACGGTGGCCTGGGAGACGCCGGCGCGGGCGAGGCCCTCCTCGTCGGACTGGGAGTGCGTCGTGCTGGCGGGGTGGACGACGAGCGAGCGGACGTCGCCGATGTTCGCGAGGTTGGAGTGGAGCTTCAGCGCGTCGATGAACGCCCAGGCCTCGTCGCGGCCGGCGTCGGCCAGGTCGAAGGCGACGACGGCGCCGGCGCCGGCGAGGCCCAGCTTCTCCTGCGTCGCGTGCCACGGGGAGGACTCCAGGCCGGCGTAGCTGACGGACGCGACGCCGTCGCGGCCCGCCAGGTACTCGGCGACGGCCTGCGCGTTGGCGTTGTGCTGGCGGATGCGCAGGGCGAGGGTGTCCAGGCCCTGGGCCAGGATCCAGGCGTTGAACGGGGCCGGGGCGGCGCCGGTGTCGCGCAGGATGCCGGCGCGGGCGCGCAGCGCGAAGGCGGGGGCGCCGAGGTCGGCGAACTTCAGGCCGTGGTACGCCGGGTCCGGCTCGGTGAAGTTGGGGAAGAGGTCGCGGCCGTCGCGCTGCGTCGTCCAGTCGAACGTGCCTCCGTCGACGAGGACGCCGCCGAGGGCGGAGCCGTTGCCGGTGAGGTACTTCGTGGTGGAGGCGACGACCAGGTCGGCGCCGTGCTCCAGCGGGCGCAGCAGCGCCGGGGTGGCGACGGTGTTGTCGACGATGAGCGGCACGCCGTTGCGGTCGGCGACGTCGGCGATGACGGGGACGTCGAGGATGTCGCACTGCGGGTTGGCGATGGACTCCGCGTAGAACGCCACGGTCTCCGGGCGGACGGCGGCCTGCCACGACTCCGGGTCGTCGGCGTCCTCCACGAAGGTGGAGGTGATGCCCAGGCGGGGGAGGGTGACCTTGAACAGGGTCTCGGTGCCGCCGTAGAGGCGCGGGGAGACGACGATGTGGTCGCCGGCGCGCGCGAGCGTGAGGATCGCGGCGGTCTCCGCGGCCATGCCGGAGGCGAACAGAACCGCGGCGACGCCGCCCTCCAGGGACGCGAGCCGCTGCTCCACCGCGTCGACCGTCGGGTTGGTCAGGCGGGTGTAGATGGGGCCCGGGTCGGAGAGGTTGAAACGGTTGGCCGCGTGCTCCGCCGAGTCGAACACGTACGACGACGTGTTGTAGATGGGCAGGTTGCGGGCCTTCGTCTGCTCGTCGGGCGTCTGGCCGACGTGGATGGAGCGGGTCTCGAGGGCCCAGCCGTCGGCGGCGGAGTTGTCGTAGCGGGTCATGTCGTCCTCGGTGGTCGGGGTGCGTTCGTCTCGGACCACCCTAATGAACAGCTCTGTCTACTGCAAGGGTTTCGCGTATCCCCGCCGCCCGATCCCGCCGCCGTGCCGTCCCCTCGTCCGTTGCGTGACGACGGCCGCCTCCCCGGCCGCGCGCCCCCGGAAAAGCGGCGTCCCCCGCACCGGTGTGGTGCGGGGGACGTCGTCACGCGCGGGGGAGACCCGCGCAGTCGCCGGGCGCCGCGCGCCGGCGGCGGGCCGTGCGCGCGGCGGGCGTCGTCACGCTACGGGCGCAGCGCGTCGATGATCTCGTTGAACTCGGCGGACGGGCGCATGACCGCGTCGGCCTTCGCGTCCTCCGGCAGGTAGTAGCCGCCGAGGTCCGCCGGGGAGCCCTGCGCGTCGAGCAGGGCCTGCGCGATGGACTCCTCCTTCTCCGCCAGCTTCTCGGCGACCGGGGCGAAGATCTTCTTCAGCTCCTCGTTCGCGTCCTGCTTCGCCAGCTCCTGCGCCCAGTACAGGGCCAGGTAGAAGTGCGAGCCGCGGTTGTCGATCTCGCCGACCTTGCGGGACGGGGACTTGTCGTTGTCCAGCAGGGTGGAGGTCGCGTCGTCCAGCGCGTCGGCCAGCACGGCGGCGCGGTCGTCGCCCTCGCCGGCGTCCTCGGCCGCGTAGCGCAGGGACTCGGCCAGGGCCAGGAACTCGCCCAGGGAATCCCAGCGGAGGTGGTTCTCCTCCTCGACCTGCTGGACGTGCTTCGGGGCGGAGCCGCCGGCGCCCGTCTCGAACAGGCCGCCGCCGGCCATCAGCGGCACGACGGACAGCATCTTCGCGGAGGTGCCCAGCTCCATGATCGGGAACAGGTCCGTCAGGTAGTCGCGCAGCACGTTGCCGGTGACGGAGATGGTGTCCTCGCCGCGGCGGATGCGCTCCAGGGAGAACTTGGTGGCCTCGACCGGATCCATGATGCGGATGTCCAGGCCCTCGGTGTCGTGCTCCTTCAGGTACTCCTCGACCTTCTTGATGAGGTTGAGGTCGTGGGCGCGGGAGCGGTCCAGCCAGAAGACGGCCGGGGCGCCGGTGGCGCGGGCGCGGGTGACGGCCAGCTTCACCCAGTCGCGGATCGGGGCGTCCTTGGTCTGGCAGGAGCGCCAGATGTCGCCGTTGTTGACCTGGTGCTCGATGAGCGTCTCGCCGGCGGAGTTGACGACGCGGATGACGCCGGACGCCGGGATCTGGAAGGTCTTGTCGTGGGAGCCGTACTCCTCGGCCTTCTGGGCCATCAGGCCGACGTTCGGGACGGAGCCCATCGTCGTCGGATCGAAGGCGCCGTTGGCGCGGCAGTCCTCGATGACCGCCTGGTACACGCCGGCGTAGGAGGAGTCCGGGATGACCGCGAGGGTGTCCTCCTCCTCGCCCTCCGGGCCCCAGCCCTTGCCGCCGTTGCGGATGAGGGCCGGCATGGAGGCGTCGACGATGACGTCGGACGGGACGTGCAGGTTGGTGACGCCCTTGTCGGAGTTGACCATGTACAGGCGCGGGCCCTCGTCCAGGTCCTTCTCGATCGCGGCCTTCACCTTGGCGGCGGTGTCGTCGTCCAGCTTGTGCAGGCCGTCGAGGATGACGCCGATGCCGTAGTCCGGGGTGAGGTTGACCTCGGCGAGGGCCTCCTCGAACTCCGGGTAGACGGACGGCAGGAAGGCCTTGACGACCTCGCCGAAGATCAGCGGGTCGGAGACCTTCATCATCGTGGCCTTCAGGTGCACGGAGAAGAGGACGTCCTCCTTCTTCGCCTTGCGGATCTGGGCCTTGAGGAAGGAGGCGAGGATGCGGGAGTTGATGCCCGTGCCGTCGATGACCTCGCCCTTGAGGACCGGCATGTCCTTCTTCAGCTCGATGATCTCGCCCTCGTCGGTCTCGAGGACGTAGGACAGCGTGTCGTCGGCCGGCATGATGACGGACTTCTCGTTGTGGCGGAAGTCGTTGGACGCCATCGTGGCGACGTTCGTCTTCGAGTCGGAGGACCACTCGCCCATGCGGTGCGGGTGCTTGCGGGCGAACTCCTTGACGGCCTTCGGGGCGCGGCGATCGGAGTTGCCCTCGCGCAGCACCGGGTTCACGGCGGAGCCCTTCACCTTGTCGAAGCGGGCGCGGTCGGCCTTCTCCTCGTCGGTGGACGGCTGGGAGAGGTACTTCGGGATGTCGTAGCCCTTGCCCTGCAGCTCGGCTACCGCGCGCTTGATCTGGGGTACGGACGCGGAGATGTTCGGCAGCTTGATGATGTTGGCGTGCGGCTCCTTCACCAGCTCGCCGAGCTCGGCGAGGGCGTCGTCGACCTTCTGCCCGTCCTCCAGGCGATCCGGGAACTGGGCCAGGATGCGGCCGGCCAGGGAGATGTCGCGGGTCTCGACGTCGACCCCCGCCTGGTTGGCGAACGCCTCGACGATCGGCTTCAGGGAGTACGTCGCCAGAAGCGGCGCCTCGTCGGTCTTCGTCCAGATGATGGTGGGCATGTAGTGGCTGCTCCCTCGATTCTCAGGATCTTCTGCGTAAACGTTCCCTCCACGATAACGCAGTTTTCCCGCCGTGACCGATGTGGCTAATTCCATTAAAAACATGCGGTGACCTGCATCACCGTCGCCTGTGAAGTCCCTCACCCGCAGGTCGGGGCGGCATGTGCGGGACGGCGATCGGGCCCCGTCCACGCCCTCGGGGGTGTGACGGGGGTGGCGGCGCGGGGGAGTGGTCGGGCGTCCCCGTCGTCACGCGGGGCGCGGTCGCCCGTCACGCGGGTGCGGTCGCCCCGCGTCGCAGCCCCCGGGCCCCTCCCATCTGGCCCGGCGGCGACGCCGATGACCCCGCCGTTTCCGCGGGCGGTGCACAGGGGAAAGGGTCTCGCCCCGGGCGTGATGCCCCTGTACGGTTCAAACGACGTTTGATTGTTCGGATGCGGAAGGAAAAGCGCGCGGCGATGACCTACTCCAACCAGGGCGGCCAGCAGGGCTGGGATCAGCAGGGCCAGGATTACGGCCAGCAGAGCTACGGGCAGCAGGACTACGGCCAGCAGAACTATGGCCAGCAGGGTTACGGGCAGCAGAGCTACGGGCAGCAGGGAGGCGGCGTGCAGCAGTACCAGGGCGGCTACCCGCAGCAGGGCTACCAGCAGGGTTACCCGCAGCAGGGCTACCAGCAGGGTTACCCGCAGCAGGGCTACCAGCAGGGTTACCCGCAGCAGGGCTACGCCCAGGGCGCCCCGAAGTCGAAGATCGCGGCCGCGCTGCTGGCCCTCTTCGTGGGGTCCTGGGGCATCCACAACTTCTACCTCGGCTACACCGGCCGCGGCATCGCCCAGCTCGTCATCTGGCTCCTCGGCGTCGTGACGTCCTTCATCCTCGTCGGCTTCGCACTGCTCATCGGCCTGGCCATCTGGGTCCTCGTCGAGTTCGTCATGCTGCTCGTCGGCGCGGGAACCTACGACCGGGACGCTCGGGGCATCCCGCTCCAATAGCCCGCCGCGGCCCCGGACCACGGGCCCGCGGACGAACGGGAAAGCCCCGGCCCATGCGGGCCGGGGCTTTCGTCATGCCCGGGGTGTCTGCGGCGCCCCGGTGGCGGGGAGGTGCGTCACCACGCCGGGCGGTCGGAGCCGCCCTGGTCGCCGGAGCCGGAGGACCAGCCGCCCTGCTGGTGCTGCTGCGGCTGCTGCGGCTGCCGGCCCCAACCCGACTGCGGCTGCTGCGGCTGCTGGCCCCAGCCCTGCTGCCCGCCCCAGCCCTGCTGCCCGCCCCAGCCCTGCTGCGGCTGGGGGGTCCAGCCCTGGTCCTGCGGCTGCTGCGGCGCCCAGCCCTGCTGCTGGTACGGCTGCTGGTTCTGCGCGCCGTTCCACTGCTGGTTCTGCTGATTCGGCTGGTTCGGCTGGCCCGGCCAGCCCTGCGCGGCCGGGGCGGGCTGCGGACGCTGCTTCACCGGGATCTCGTTGCCGGACAGCCAGGTGCGGGTGTCGGGCAGCACGGAGATCACGGCGGCCGCGGCGGCGGCGATGACGATCAGCATGAGGTAGAGGCGGATGACCGGCGCCGGGGTGGCGATGACGAGCACGAGGCCGGCCAGCGCGATGACGGCACCGGAGGCGGCGATGGTCCAGCCGGTCAACTCCTCGCGGCGCGACAGCAGCCGGGCCAGGAGCGCGATGCCGGCGAGCGCGACGAGGAGCGTGATCGCGGTCCACTGCGGGACGAAGACGGCGGCGAACAGCGCCGCGGCGTCGTCGGAGAAGTCCGAGAAGAAGTAGCCCGCGCTGCTGTCCTCCAGCTGCGAGGCGACGAAGGAGCGGGAGAACGCGGCGAAGAGCAGCCCGAGCACGCCGAGGGCCGGCAGGGCCGCCAGCGCGCCGGCGAGGGCCTTGATGATGCCGGGCCAGGACTTCGCCGCCGCCAGGGGCGAACCGTCGCCGGATCCGGCCTGCGGGGCAGGGGTGTCCTGCTGCGCGGCCCCTCCCTGCGGCTCCTGGCGGGGCTCCTGCTGCTGCGGGGTCTGCGCCTGCGGGACCTGCGGAGCCTGAGGGGCCTGGGCGACGCCGGAGCCCCCGCCCTCGCGGGCGCCGTCGTACGCGTCGGAGTGCTGCGGCTGCTCCGTCTTCCCGGCGGGCGGCGTGAACGACGGGGCCTGGCGGTCCTGCGGGCCGACGGCCGGGGCGGCGTCGGAGGCGCCCGCGCCCGCCGTCGCGCCCGCCGCGGCGCCTCCCGCGGCACCCGCCGCCGGGAACGCCTCCGTGGCGGCGTGGCGCGGGGAGTCGTCGCCGTGGCCGTCCGCGTCGCCGCGGACGGCCGTGTCCTCGCGGGACAGCGGCTGCGCGTCGCCGCGCGGGGCGTCCTCCCCGCGGGCGGAGGCGTCGGCGCCGCGGTCGGCGTCCGCACCGCCGCGCGGGGCCCAGCCGTCGGGGAACGAGCGGCGTCCGGCGTACTCGCGGAGGAGGGCGACCGTCATGTCCGGGGCGTCGGCGTCGTCGAGCCGGGCGTCGTAGCCGGGGCGGAGGCCGGCGTCGCCGAGGATGCTCTGGCCGATGAGCACCTTCTGGAAGTCGGCGCTGCGCTCCGGCACGCCCTGCGCGTTCAGCGTGCGCAGGCGGCCGAGCAGATCGCCGTTGATCGCCTCCGTGGACGCGTCCCGGTCGATGCCGAGGACGTCGTACAGGTTTGTGTGGTTGGCCACGTTCTGGTTCCCCTCGTCGGATCTGTGCGGTGTCGTTCCGCCCGGTCGGCGCCCTGCGGGGCCCGGGTTGCGTTCGCAAGCCTAACCCGCATCGGGATCGTGTTGTTGGCAGGTCCTCGGGGTGGGGGAGTAGTATCCCCGGGTCGCCCGGCCGGACCTGACCGGGCATGATCGGGCGCCCGGACCGGACCCGCAACCGGCGTCCCCGCGTCCCCGGAACGGGGCATCCGCACCCGCGAACCGCCCCGGACCCCGCCCGCCCCCCGGACCCCGCCCCGACCCGCCGACCGCCACGGAAGGGAACCGCCATGAACCTCGCCGCCCCCACCCGCCGCGCGCTGCCGCGCCAGGACGACGCGACGCGCCGCCGCCGCGCGCTGACCGTCCTGGCGCTGTCCATCGGCGCTTTCGGCATCGGCACCACCGAGTTCGTCGCGATGGGCCTGCTGCCCTACATCGCCGCCGACTTCGACGTCTCGGAGGCCGTCGCCGGCCAGGTCATCACGGCCTACGCCCTCGGCGTCGTCGTCGGCGCCCCGCTCATCACCGCGGTGACGGGCCGGGTGCCGCGCCGCCGGATGCTCCTGCTGCTCATGGCGGCGTTCACGCTCGGCAACGCGCTGACCGTATTCGCGGGCTCCCACGGGATGCTCATGGCGTCGCGCTTCATCGCGGGCCTGCCGCACGGCGCGTACTTCTCCGTCGCGGCGCTGGTGGCGGCGTCTCTGGCGGAGCCGGGCAAGCGCGGCCGCGCCGTCGCCCTGTCCGGCATGGGCCTGTCGGTCGCGACGGTCGCGGGCGTCCCGGCGGCGCAGGCGCTGGGCGCCCAGGTGGGGTGGCACGCGGCGTTCGTCTTCGTCGCCCTGGTCGGCGTCGTCACGCTCGTCGCGCTGTGGTTCACGGTGCCGCACATGGTGCGGATGCGCCCCACCTCGCCCCTGACGGAGCTGGGCGCGCTGGCGCGGCCGCAGGTGTGGTTCACCGTCGCGATGGGCACGGTCGGCTTCGGCGGCATGTTCGCCGTCTACACCTACATCTCCTGGACGATGACGGAGGTCGCGGGTTTCCCCGCGGATCTCATGTGGATCGTGCTGATGGCCTACGGCATCGGCATGGTGCTGGGCACCTACCTCGGCGGGTTCGTGGCGGACCGGAACCTGGAGTACGGCGTCCTCGGCTCCTTCATCGCCATCCTCGTCGCCCTGGTGGCGTTCCACTGGACGTCGCAGCACGCGGTGGCGGCCATCATCAACTTCGGGCTGGTGGGGCTGCTGGGCTCGACGCTGGTGCCGAACCTGCAGACCCGCCTCATGGACGTCGCGGGCGAGGCGCAGACGCTCGCCGCGGCGCTCAACCAGGCGGCGCTGAACATGGCGAACGCGGGCGGCGCGGCCATCGGCGGCGCCGTCATCGCCGCCGGCTTCGGTTACCGCGCCCCGTCGCTGGCGGGCGCGGCGATGGCGCTGACCGCCATCATCATCTGGTTCCCGGCGCATGCGCTGCTGGTGCGGTCGCAGCGGAAGCGCACGGAGCTCGCGTAGTCCGCGATCGAGCTTGACGACGCCCACCGCCCCGGCCCCGGTTCCCCCGGGCCGGGGCGGTTCCCGCATGGCCCGGCCGGCGGCGCGGCCGGCCGGGCGCGCGGTCAGGCCATCGGCGCGCCCTTGCGCCAGTAGCCCATGAAGGCGACGGAGGACCGGGGCAGGCCGCCGTCGGCGACGAGTCGGCGGCGCAGCCCGACGACCACCGACGACTCGCCGGCGATCCAGTAGTAGCGGCCCGAGTTGACCTCCTCGGGGACGTCCCACGTCGGGCGGTCCAGGGGAGCGGCGTCGGCGGCGTCGCGGCCGACGGTGGCGGCGTCGTCCAGCGGCAGGCCCGCCTGCTCCAGCAGCGCGGAGGCCATGAGGGTGCCGTAGGGCGCGCCGTCGCGCGGCAGCCACCGCACCTCGGCGCCGTCCGGGGCGTCGATGGCGGGGACGTCGGCGGACGTCGGCGTCTCGATGAAGGCGGCGGCGCGGGCGCCGGGGGCGACCTCCGGCAGGTCCTCGAGGATGCGGGCGATGGCGGGTGCGGCCGTCTCGTCGCCCGCGAGGACGATCTCCGTCGCCGCGCCGGGCCTGAAGGCCTGCCCCGGGTTGGGGCCGGTACCGCGCTCGGGGCCGAGGACGCCGACGACGTCGCCCGGCCGCACCGACGCGGCCCACGCGGCGGCGGGGCCCGAGGTGCCGTCCTCGTCGACGTGCAGCACGACGTCGACGTCCCACTCCGTCGTGTCCTCTCCCAGCTCCTGGCGGCGGATGGAGTAGGTGCGCATCGCGCCGCGCTCCGACTCGTCGATGGCGGTCCACTCGCGGTACCAGTCCGGGCCGTCGCCCGGCCGGATCCAGCGGCCCGTGCCCGGGTCGGGGACGATGAGCTTGAAGCGCTGGTCCAGCACCGGGCAGGCCAGACCCAGCTCCGCCATGCCGGGGCCGCCGAGGCGGACGCGGGCGAACGCGGGGGTGGGCCGGCTGACGGACAGGACCTCCGCCGTCACCGCGCGGTATCCGGCCTTGGCCATGGGGTGCTCCTCCTCGTCGAATCGGCGCGCCTTTTCGGCATTAGGTGAGCCGACCCTAGCATCCGGGGCGGGTGCGGCCCGGGCCCGGGGCCGCCCCGACGTCGTCGCCGCACCGCCGCGGCGCCCTCCTACGCGCCGCCTGCGGCGCCTCCCCGGCGGCGGCCGGGCGCGGCCGCTGAAGTAGGCTGGACCGCCATGAGCCTGACCATCGCCACCGTCAACGTCAACGGAATCCGCGCCGCCGTCAAGGAGCGCAGCGAGGCCAACCGGGGCATGCTCCCGTGGCTGGAGGAGACCGACGCGGACGTCGTGCTCCTGCAGGAGGTCCGCGCCACCGCCGCCCAGGCGGAGAAGGCCCTCGCCCCGGCCATCGACGCCGGCTGGCACTGGATCGGCGCCGAGAACGAGCTGGCCAAGGGCCGCGCCGGCGTCGGCATCCTCTCCCGCGCGGAGCTGACCGACGTGGAGGTGGGCTTCGGCTCCGAGGAGTTCGCGCAGGCGGGCCGCTACATCTCCGCGACGCTGCCGGCGGCGGCCTCCGGCATCGCGGAGGACGTCCGCATCGCCAGCCTCTACCTGCCGTCGGGCGCGGCCCTGTCGGAGAAGCAGGACGAGAAGTACCGCTTCCTCGACGCCTTCTCCGGCCACCTCGCCGCCCTGGGTGCGGAGGGCCGCGACGGCCGCCACGCCGTCATCGGCGGCGACTGGAACATCTGCCACCGCGAGCAGGACCTGAGGAACTGGCGCACCAACCGCCGCAAGTCCGGCTTCCTGCCCCAGGAGCGCGCCTGGATGGACTCCGTCTTCGGCGTCTTCCCCGACGACGCCCCGCAGGACAGCCGCGTCAACGCCACCGAGCGGGAGCTGGAGTCCGGCGCCTTCACCGACGGCTCCTCCTGGACCCCGCCGGAGCCGGCCGACGATCCGGTGTGGTTCGACGCCGTCCGCCGCCTCGCCCCGGGCGAGGACGGCCCGTGGTCGTGGTGGACCTACCGCGGCCAGGCCTTCGACACCGACGCGGGGTGGCGCATCGACTACCAGGCCGTCACCGCCCCGATGCTGGAGCGGGCGACGGCGCAGCGCGTCGACAAGCCCGCGGCCTACGACCTGCGGTGGACCGACCACGCCCCCGTCGTCGTCACGTACCGCTGACGAAGTACGCGGGCGCGGCCGGCGGTCCCCTCCGCCGGCCGCGCCCGCGTTTCGCGTGACGACGGCGACCGCCCCGCGGCGGCGCCCCTAGCGCTGCCGCAGCATCGACGCGACGCCGTCGGCGATCGCGGCCCCGATGGCGTCCGCGCCGCCGTCCTCGTCGAACGCGCCCGCCGCCCAGCCGAGGTCGACGACCGCCGCCGGCGACGCCGACGGCCCCGGCGCCCGCGCAGGCAGCAGCCCGGAGCGGGCCGGGCCGACCTCCGGCTCGAGGTTCCGGAACACCAGGGCATCGCGCAGGCCCGCCGCCAGCAGCAGCGACCCGCGGTCCGCGCCGGTCAGGGCCTGCATCGCCGCCGCGTCGTCCGGGTCCCCGGGCAGCGGCGCGGTGACGCGGAAGCCGGCGTCCCGGTCGGAGCCGCCGCCGCGCGGGCCCGGCCCCTCGCCGGGGCGCACGCACAGGGTGAGGTCGGCGTCGACGCCGCCCGCGGACTGGTCGGGTGCGGCGGCTGCTGCGCCGGCGTTCCCGGCACCGGCCCCCGCGGCCGCCGCCGGATCCGCGCCGTCCAGCACGACCGCGCCGCGGCGCTCCAGCTCCGCGCGCACGACCCGGGAGGCCTCCGCCGCGGCGCGGCCGGCCTCCGACACCTCCCCGGCGTCGGCGTCGCCCGGCTCGCACGCCCCGGCGACCGTCAGCCGCACCACGGCCCCGGCCAGCGGGTCGGCCTCGCCCGGCGGCGCGATGATCGGCTGCCGCGGCGGCGTCCACGCCGGCGACGGCGCCGACGGCGGATGCGGCGACGCCGCCTTCAGCTCCTCCAGCTGCTCCGGCGTGAACCGCGCGTTCACCGCGAAGATCGTCGCCGGCTGGTCCTCGTAGATCGGGGTGAGCCCCGGAGCCCACCACGCCCACGACCGCGACGCGAGCGCCGCGCCCGCCGCGGACGACGCCGACGGCGGGGACACGAAGACGTAGGAGACGCCGAGCGCCGCCAGCGCCGCGTCGACCTCCGGGTCCACGCCCGCCAGGTCCACGTCCTGGATGGCCTTCCGCGACAGCGGCGCCGGCCCCTCCGGCCACGGGTAGTGGCGGAACACCGACTCCAGGCCCTCCGCGGCGTACATCCAGCCCGAGCCCTCCGCCGGGTTGTTCAGCACCACCGCGCGGTCGCCGCCCGGCAGCGACGCGAGCCACCGCCACGCCTCCCGGTCCTCCGGCGGCACCAGCCGATCCCCGCGCGCCCGCAGCACGGCATGCGCCGCGTCGGCGTGCGTGGCCCACAGCGCCGGGACCATCGCGACGGCCGCCGCGCAGGCCGCGGCCACGGCCGCCCGCACCCGCGCGCGGGCGGGGGAGGGGCCGCCCGGGGCGTCGTCACGCGACCCCGCGCGACGCGCGAGACGCGCGACCGCGGTGACCGCCGCACCCGCCGCGACGGCGGCGAGCGTCACCCGCAGCACGCCCATCGGCGCCTGCAGGCGGTAGGGCATGTCGTACCAGATGGTGCCCGCGCCGCGGACCCAGCCGCCCCACGGCTCCGGCCACCGCAGCTGCGCGTTGTCGCACACCACCGCCAGCACCGCGAACGCCGCCACCGGCCACGCCGCCCGCGGACGGCGCACCAGCAGAATCACCGCGCCCGCGGCGGCGAGCAGGGACAGGATGAGCGGCACCGGGCCGACCGAGGCCTCGCCCGCGACGTCCGTGCGGCCCGCCAGCGTCCAGACCACCGACGTCAGCCTGTCGACGTCCGCCTGGCCGTGGTAGCCGGCCACCGTCTCTCCCTTGCCCATCGCCGACAGCAGCATCGGCGCCATCAGCGCCCCCGCCGCCGCGCCGATGACCGCCAGCCGGCCGAGGCGGCGCCACGACGGGCGCAGCAGCAGCCACAGCGCCGCGCACAGGGCGGCGGCGACGCCGGTCGACGGATGCGCCGTCGCCACGCCGACCAGCGCCATCGCCGCGACGGTCCACGGACCGCGCATCGTCGCCGCCAGCGCCGCCGGCAGCATCGCCACCGACAGCAGGTACGGCAGCGACCCGGTGCCCAGCAGCGTCACCGTGATCTCCGGGGCCAGCACCGACGCCACCGCCGCGGCCGGGGCGGCGGCCGGCGCCCACCGGCGGCCCGCCACCCGCCACGCCAGCCACGCGCAGCCCGCCGGCAGCGCCACCATCGGCGCGAGCAGCCCGAAGACGTTGACGACGGTCAGCGGATCCGCCGGGACCAGCGACGCCAGGGCGTGCCAGCCGGCGGGGTAGAAGGACTCCGCCAGCGTCTCCCGGTTCATCATCTCGCCCATGCGGGTCGACGACACGACGCCCTCGTCCCGCGCGAACCGCAGCACGTTCGCGTGCCACTGCGCGTCCCACGTCTCCCACAGGTTCCCCGCCCCGCCCGGCAGCTGCCGCAGCTGCGCCAGCACCCGGGCGCCGGCGGCCACGGAGACCGCCGCCGCGACGACGGCCGCCGGGATCGCGGCGGGGTCGACGCGGCGGGCGGGGCGGCCGGGGCCGGTGCCCGTTCCCCCGCGCCGGGCGCGCGCCGCGCCCAGGCCCGCGCCCGCCAGGCGCACGACCAGGGCGACGGCGACGGCGGCGGCCAGCCCGGCCACCGCAGGGAGCGGGCCCCAGGGCACGTCGAGCGTCCCGCACAGCCACCCGGTCCAGCCCGCGACGCCCACCGACACCGGGGCGGCGGCCGCCAGCGCCGGCAGCGGCCGCATGCCCGCCGCCAGCGCCACGAGGGCGCCGGGGACGAGGAGCAGCAGGACGGTCGCGGCGATCGCCGCGGCGGCCGTCATCGCCGGCCCCGCGGACCGCGGTGGGGCGCGCGCCGGGTCGGGGACGGTGCGTCGTGGTTGTCCATGCCCGCATCGTCGCACGCTCCGGGCGGCATTCCGTGCGCGACGCGGCGGGGCCGGACGCGACGTGCCCCACACCCGTGGGGGCATCCGGCGGGCGAATCGGATCCGGCGCCGCCCGGCGGTAGGGTGGTTGACGATCGCACGGACCGGCGACGACACGACCGAAGGGAGGCCGGGGATGATGGACGACCGCGACAACCGCGTCGACCGCGGCCACGGGGCGCCCGGCGCCGGGGACGCCCCGGACGACCATGGCGCGCGCGGATCCCGCGGCGACGCGCACGGGCACGGCGAGGCGGACCTCGAGCAGCTCCGCCGGCTGGACCGCGCGCTGGAGGGCGGCCAGACGGGCCACGACGTCGCCGGGATCATCATCGCGGCGGTGCTCATCGCCGTGCTGATCTGGACCGTCGTCTACGGCTGGGCCTGGTGGCTGGGCGTGCTGTGCGTCGCCGGCCTCGGCGTCCTCGCCTGGCGCGCCCGGCGCCGCCGCCCGCCGGTGGCCCCGCTGGAGCTCACCGCCGCCGAGCGCGAGCGCGTCCGCCGCGTCCTCGACGAGCACGGCGTCCGCCCGGCCGTCGCCCTCGTCCGCGCCCTCTACCCGGGCGAGCCGACGTCGGCCGCCGTGAAGACGGTGCGGCTCATCGCCGACCGCGGCTGACGCCCCGGGCCGCGCGCCGCCGCGCCGCCGCGCCGCGCATCATCGCCGCGCCGCCGCGGCCGCATCACCGCCCGCCCGCCGCGGCCCCGCCGGGCGGCCCCCGCTCCGCCGGGTCTACGATGACCCCCATGAGCGAGACGCAGGCCACCCCCGGCACCCCGACCGCCCCCGAGCGCCGCCAGCGCGTGCTGTCCGGCATCCAGCCCACGGCGGACTCCTACCACCTGGGCAATTACCTGGGCGCCGTCCGCCAGTGGATCGGCCTGCAGGAGGACTACGACGCCTTCTACTTCATCCCCGACATGCACGCCATCACGGTGGACCAGAACCCGAAGGAGCTGCGCGCCCGCACCATCGCCGGCTGCGCCCAGCTGCTCGCCCTGGGCATCGACCCGGAGCGCTCCGTCCTGTTCGTCCAGTCCCACGTGCCGGAGCACGCGGAGCTGGCGTGGGTGCTCAACTGCCTCACCGGCTTCGGCGAGGCCTCCCGCATGACCCAGTTCAAGGACAAGTCCCGCAAGCAGGGCGCCGACCACACCTCCGTCGGCCTGTTCACCTACCCGGTGCTCATGGCGGCGGACATCCTCCTGTACCGCCCGCAGCTCGTGCCGGTCGGCGAGGACCAGCGCCAGCACCTGGAGCTGACCCGCACCCTGGCGCAGCGCTTCAACTCCCGGTTCAAGAAGACGTTCGTCGTGCCGGAGGGCCACATCCTCGAGGGCTCCGCGAAGATCTACGACCTGCAGGACCCGACGTCGAAGATGTCGAAGTCCGGCTCCAACCCGAAGGGCATCGTCAACCTGCTGGACGACCCGAAGGTGTCGGCCAAGCGCATCAAGTCCGCGGTGACGGACAACGACGGCGAGATCCGCTTCGACCGCGAGGCGAAGCCGGGCGTCTCCAACCTGCTGGTCATCCAGTCGGCGCTCACGGACCGCCCGGTCGACGACATCGTCGCCGGCTACCAGGCCTCCGGCGCGGGCTACGGCCAGCTGAAGACCGACACCGCCGACGCCCTGGAGGCGTTCACCACCCCGCTGCGCGGCCGCTACGACGAGCTGATGTCGGACCGCGCCGAGCTGGAGCGCATCCTCGCCAACGGCGCGGAGCGCGCCCGCGAGGTCGCCTCCCGGACCCTCGAGCAGGTCTACGAGCGCGTCGGCTTCCTCCGCGGCCAGGCCCGCTGACGCGGCGGGGCGATCGCCCGCCCCGCACCCGCGGCCAACCCCGTCGCGCAACCCG
Organism: Corynebacterium sp. 335C; assembly: GCF_053525695.1. NCBI lineage: Bacteria > Bacillati > Actinomycetota > Actinomycetes > Mycobacteriales > Corynebacteriaceae > Corynebacterium > Corynebacterium sp. 335C. The sequence continues at coordinate 1,071,555 of NZ_JASTTB010000001.1, read as the reverse complement.
CGACGACGGCGGCGACGCACCAGGTCATCCCGGTGCGCCGCCGCCGTCCCCGTGGTTTAGGGTTAGCTCCGTAACACCCGACCGCACGACGCCGCAAAGGAGCGCACGTGGCCACCTCCACCTCCCCGGATCCGGATCTCACCGACCGCTACGGGATCGAACGGGTCCGCGAGGACGACCCGACCTTCCTGGACAAGCTCCGCGCGAAGTGGGGCTGGTTCGACCACCTCATGCGCATGCAGGAGCGGTACGGCCAGGAGGGCGGCAACCACTTCGCGGCGGGCGTCACCTACTTTTCGGTGCTGTCGATGTTCCCGCTCATCATGGTGGTCTTCGCGTCGGCGGCTCTGGTGCTGCGCGGCAACGAGGATCTGCTGAACAAGCTGCAGGACGCCATCGCCGGCAACCTGTCGGGCGAGATGGGCGAGACCATCAACACGGTCATCGAGGGCGCCATCGATCAGGCCGGCGGCGTGTTCACCATCGGTTTCGTCACCGCCCTGTGGTCCGGCCTGGCGTGGATGGGCAACCTCCGCGCCGCGCTGACGGCCCTGTGGAAGCGCCCGATCGTGGCGGACAACTTCGTGCTGGGCAAGCTGCGCGACCTCATCCGCCTCATCGGCCTGCTGGTCATGCTCATCGTCACCTTCGCGGTCACGGCGGTCGGCTCCTCGGGCCTGACGACGACGCTCATCGAGATGGCCGGCCTGGACAACGTCCCGGGCATCGGCGTGCTGACCAGCCTGGTCGCCATCCTCATCGGCCTCGTCGCCAACTGGCTGCTGTTCTTCTGGATGCTGTACTCGCTGCCGCGCGGCTCGGTGCCGGCGAAGTCGGTGATGAAGGGCGCGGTCATCGGCGCCATCGGCATGGAGGTCGTCAAGCAGCTCGGTAGCGTGTTCTTCTCCAACGCGCTGTCGAACCCGGCGGGCGCGGTCTTCGGCCCGATCATCGGCCTCATGGTCGTCTTCTACCTCATCTGGCGCATCACGATGTACGCCACCGCCTGGTCGGCCACCACCCCGGAGGCCCTGGATCAGGAGCAGCCGGAGGCCCCGGCCCCGGCCATCATCAACATCCGCGGCGAGGCGTCGCGCCGCCGCGGCCTGCTGCGCCGCTAGGCCCGCGCACGCGACGGGGCCGGCCCGGACACCGCGATGGTGCCCGGGCCGGCCGCTTTTTTGCGCGTCCTCCCCGCATCCCCCGCGTGACGACGCGCCCCGCGCCGCGCGTGCCCCGGGTCCGCGTGCGGGACCCGGGTCGCCGGCTATCGCCGGCGGCGCTTGACGACGAGCACCGCCGCGGCCACGGCGCACACCGCGAGGAGGGCGACGCCGGCGGCGGTGGCCCAGCCCGCCCCGACGGCCTCGCCGAGGTCGGGGAGCACGCCGTCGTCCGCGCCCTCCGGGGCGCCGTCGCCGGCGGCGCCCTCGTCGAGGTTCCCGACGGAGGAGCCGGCGGCCGTCGCGAAGCCCGCGTCGAGCAGCCGCCACGACTCCTCCCACGGCCGCAGCTCGGCGGCGGGGGAGTCGAGGACGATGGTCACCAGCGTCCGGCCGTTCTGCTCGGCGACGCCGGCGAAGGTGTGGCGGGCGTCGTCGGTGAAGCCGGTCTTGCCGCCGAGGGCCCCGGGGTAGCCGTGGATGAGCAGCCCGTTGTCGTTGGAGGTGGCGAAGCGCTCGCCCTCGACGTTGGTCGGCAGCTCCGCCAGCCGCGTCGAGGCGAGGCGCCGGAACTCCGGGTCCTCGAACGCCCTCCGGTAGAACACGGCCATGTCGAAGGCGCTGGTGGACTGGCCGGGGGCGTCGAGGCCGTCGTAGTTGCCGATGCGCGTGTCCGTCGCGCCGAGCTCCGCGGCCAGGTCGTTGACCTTCCGCAGCGTCTCCTCCGGCCCGCCGAGCTCGCGGGACAGGGCGTTGGCGGCGTCGTTGCCGGAGTTCATCAGCAGCCCGAGCAGCAGCTCCTCGACCGTGAAGGTCGCCCCGGCCTGGATGCCGACGCGGGAGCCCTCGATGGACTCGTCCTCCTCGGTCGTCTCGACCTTCCGGTCCAGCGGCAGGTCGCGGAAGGCGACCATCGCCAGCAGCACCTTCGCGATGGACGCCGGGCGGTACCGGCCGTGCGGGTCCTTCGCGGCCAGCACCTCGCCGGTGGCGGCGTCGGCGACGATCCAGGAGGAGGCGCCGATGCCCTCCGGCACGGCGAAGCCGTCGGCGGCGACGACGCCGCATTCGCCCATCCGCTCTCCGCCGGCCGGATGCTCGGGCACGGGCAGCGGCTCCGGCTCGTCGTCGGGGGAGGGAGCCTCCGTCTCGGTCACGGCGCCCGGGGTGACGGAGCGGAACGGGCAGCCGGAGGTGTCGCGGACGACGGCCCAGTCGACGGCGGCCGCGTCCGGGTCGGCCGGGTCCACCTCGATGCCCGGCTCCTCCGATGCCGCGGCGGGGTCCGTCGCAACGCCCTCCTGCGGCCCACCCTCCTGCCCGGTGCCCTCCTGGGCGACCCCCTCCTGCGCTTGCTGCGCGACGCCGGCCCGCCCGGGCGGCGCGCCCTCCTGCGCCACGGCGGCGGGCGCCGCGGTGCACGTCAGCGCGGCGAGGTAGGCGGAGAGTGCGCCGGCGGCGGCGCGGCGGTGGATGCTCGTGTTCCGGATCACGGCGCCCATGGTGGCAAACTTTCGCGGCGATAGGAGGAGCCGCGCCGGTTCCGCGCCGTCGCACCAGGTGGGCTAGGGTTACGCCCTATGCACAACCCCGCGGATTACGAAGCCGAGCCGAAGAACGTCGACCCCGGCGTCGTCGCCGGGCTGCCGAAGGTCGTCCTCAACGACCGCATCGACGGCGGCCTGCGCCCGGCGACGCTGGTGGAGCTGGCGGCGGAGGCCGGGCACGAGCTGCCGACGCCGGACCCGCGCGAGCTGGCGGCGTGGTTCGTCGCCGCGTCGGGCTCCGGCAGCGCGAAGCAGTACCGGGCGGCGTTCGACCACGTGGCCGCGGTGCTGCAGACGGCGGAGAACATCACCCGCGCGACCCGCGAGGCGGTGGAGGACCTGGCGGACGACAACGTCGTCTACGCCGAGCTGCGCATCGCGCCGGAGCTGCACGTCCGCGGCGGCCTGTCGATGCAGGACGTCGTCGACGCGGCGGTGGAGGGCTGCCGCCTCGGCGAGCGCGCCGCCGCGGACGCGGGCCACGACATCACGGTGCGGCTGCTGCTCGCCGCGATGTGCCAGTCGGATCCGGATCTGGTGGAGGAGGTCGCCGACCTCGTCGCCGACAACGTGCCGGAGAACGCCGACCACCCGTACGTCGTCGGCTTCGACCTGGCGGGGGAGGAGGACGGCTGCTCGTCGTTCCGCCACCACCAGGCGTTCGAGCGGCTGCGCCGGAAGCTGGTGCGCTCGACGGTCAACGCCGGCGAGTCCTCCGGGCCGGAGTCCATCCGCGAGGCGGTCATCGAGGGCGCCAACCGGCTGGGCCAGGCGACCCGCATCTACGAGGACTTCACGGCGAGCATCGACGGCATCGAGCTGCAGTTCCTGTCGGGCTACGTCCGCGATCAGCGCATCCCGCTGGAGGTGTGCATCTCCGCGAACGTGGCGTGCGGCGCGGTGGAGGACATCGCGGATCACCCGTTCCCGCTGCTCGACGACCTGGGCTTCACGTGCACGGTGAACACGGGCGCGCGCCTGCTGTGCGGCACGTCGATGACGCGGGAGCTGATGCTGCTGGTCGACAACTTCGACTACGGCTACACGGAGCTGTTCCAGCTGACGTGCAACGCCATCGAGAACGCGTTCGTCGATCTGCCGACGCGCGAGCGCATCCTCGACACGCTCATCTACCCGGACTACCTGGAGCTGACGGATCGGGACAACGACGGCGAGGTCGACCCGGACGACGTCATGGAGATGACGCTGAACTAGCGCGTGCGTGACGACGGGTCGAGGGCCCGGCGGGGGAGTCCCCCCGCCGGGCCCTCATGCGTTCCCGGCCCGCGGCGGCGGCGCGCCGCCGGGCGCGCGAACGGAATGCCCGCGGGCGCGCGGCCGCACCCGCGGCCCGCCGCCCGCGATCCCGGGCGTGCGGCGCCGGCTAGATGCGGGTGGTGAAGCGGGCGACCAGGCCCTGCTCGAGGCGCACCCAGCCGTCGGCCTCGTCGTCGAACGGCGGCACCGGCTCGTCGCGCTCGGAGTCGTCGAGCAGGTAGTTGAGCAGCCACGCGAGCTGCTGGTTGGAGGCGAGGACCTCGTTGACGGCGTCGTCGCCGGCCCAGTCGGCGGAGTCGGCGAGCAGCTCGTAGGCGCGGCCCAGCTGCTCCTCGTCGACCTCGTTCGGCCCGGCCTTGATGTCCTCGGCGATGCCGGTGAAGGAGTAGACGTTGTCCGGGTGGACGTCGACTTCCAGCTCGCCGGCGTTGGCGGCGGTGATGACCTCGTCCCAGGTGGACAGGGCGGTCATGTCGTGGTCGTCGTGCTCCAGCAGCCAGCGCACGAGGGCGCGGCCCTGGGAGAACGTGTGGATGGTGCCGTGGCGGCCCAGGAACACCGGGCGGCGGCCGAGGTAGCAGCGCAGCGTGTACAGGGTGCGGCCGGCGATGCTGATCTTGATCGGGTCGATGCCGGCGGACGCCCACACGGTGGAGTCGTACGGGTCGGCCTTCTCCGCGGCCTCCTTGTCGCGTTCGCGCTCCTCGGCGCGGGCCTTCGCCGCCTCCTCGCGGTCGGCGGCGACGCGCTTGGCGGCAGCGGCGAGATCGGCGGCCGCGGTCTTCTTCGCGCCCTCGTCGACGGCGGGGGCGTGGCCGTGCAGCTCGTCGAGCTCGTCGACGACGTCGTCCCAGTTGGCGACGATGACGCGGCCGATGGCGCTCCACTGCGCGGCGCCGGCGCCGTGGAAGTGGTCGGCGCCGCCGCCGACGGCGCCGAGCACCGAGTTGGTGGCGAACATGCGGTTGGCCTTCGGCAGGTCGCAGACGCCGGCGATGCCGCGGACCATCCCGAAGATGCGGTCGACGCGGGAGACGCGGTCGTGGTTGGCGTCGCCGGCGAGCAGCTCCGGCAGGCCGACGACGTCGAAGCGGTTCTTCGGCGACACGACCGCGGACTCCGGCAGGCGGCGCTCGAAGCGGCCCCACTCCGGGTGGTCGGTGAAGTCGTGCTTCTCCCCGGAGCGCAGGAACGCCAGGAGCTCCTCCGCGGAGTCGAAGAGGTAGACGTCGTCGCCGCGGCCGAGGATGGCCTGCCACTCGGCGTTGCCCTCGCGCCAGCCGGGCGCCCACAGGGTGTGGGCGGTACCGCCGGTCAGCTCCAGCTCGATGGGGACGATGCCCTGGCCTGCCATGGTTTCCTCGGCTTCCCTCTCGGTGACGATTACGTCAGGCGAGCCTACCCGGTGGCGGACGGCGGCGGGCCGCGCCGTGCCGCTATCCGGTCGGGCGGTAGTAGCCCTTGAACGGCATCCCGGCGTTGGTCTCCCGGACGGGGTTCACGGAGACGGGGTCGCCGGCCTCCACCATCATCCCGTCGCCGGTGACCATGGCGACGTGGCCGTCCCACACCACCAGGTCTCCGGGCAGCAGCTCGGCGCGGCTGACCCGCCGCCCGACCGCCTGCTCGGCCGCGGTGCGGGGGATGTCGACGCCGGCCTGACCGTAGGCCCAGTGCGTCAGACCGGAGCAGTCCAGGCCGACGCCCGGGGTGTTGCCGCCCCACTGGTAGGGCGTGCCGACGGCCGACAGCGCGTGCTCCACGGCCGCCGCGGCCTCCGGCGTCGGGGCGCCGGCGTCGGCGGCATCGGCGCCCCTGTCCGCGTCGGCTCCGCCGTCCGTGCCGTCCTCCGCGTCGCCTGCCGCGGCCCCCGCATCGTCGGAGGCCGCGTCCGGTCCGGCCCCGCCACCCGGGGCGACGGCTTCGGCGTTGCCGTCGCCCGCGGCGCCCGGCCTCTCCAGCGACGCCGGCCGGAGCCCGGAGGCGCCCAGCGGCGACGGCTCCCGGGGCACGTCGACCGGCCGCGCCGCGACCTCCTCCAGCCGCGCCGTCGGCCCCGCCAGCGAGGCCTCCAGTGCCACGAGGATGCGGGCGGCGTCGGCGACCGCGTCCGCCGAGGCCGTCGCCAGCGCCGCCGGGGCCGCGGGACCCGCCGCCAGCGCCGCGCCGGCCGCGGCCGCGAACGTCGTCAGCGTCTCCATCAGCTCGGCGGCGGCCCGGGCCAGCGCCGCCAGGCCCTCCGCCAGCGCCATCGCCGTGATCGCCGCGTCCCCGTCGACGATGCCCGCCGCCTCCGCGGCGCGGGCGAGGCTGCCGGCCGCGGCGCGCCCCGCCTCCCCGTCGAAGCCCCCGGCGACCGCGTCGGCGGCACCGCGCCACGGCCCGGCCGACCCGGCGACGACGGGCGCGAGGGCACCCAGCGCGCCGGGGAGCGCCCCCGCCGACCCTGCCAGCCGGGCGACGGCGACCGGCACGTCCGCCGCGGCGATCATCGCCGGCCCCCGTCCACCCCGGCGGCCGCGCCGGCGAGGCGGGCGAGCCCGCCCCCGAGCGCCGACTCCTCGCCGCCGACCGCCTCCAGCGTCGACTCCAGCGCTTGGCCGGCGGCGCCGGCGTACGATGCCAGCGCCCCGGACCGCTCCAGCTGCGCGGCCAGCGCGGCCGCCGCGGCGACCGCGAACCGGCCGATGCCCGCCACCGCCGGCGCCGCGGCTGCCGCGGTGCCCGCCGCATCCGCGAGCGCCGCGGCCGCGGGCCCCGGCACCTCCGCCCCGAGCCCCCTCAGCAGATCCGCGGCCCCCGACACCGCCGCCGGGTCCACGTCCAGCAGCCCGCCGTCCGGCAGGCCTCCCGTCAGTCCCCTCGGATGCTCCACGTGCACGTCCCTCCCCGTGTCCGCGGCCGGAGCCCCCTGCCCCGGCCGTCGCCCCATTAGACGCGCCCCGGCGCGGGGCGGTTCCCTCCGATGCCGGAGGCCCCGGCGCGGTAGCCTGATGGTCATGGAGATCACCATCGTCGACCACCCGCTGGCCGCCTCCCGGCTGACGATCATGCGCGACGCGCGCACCGACAACGTGGCCTTCCGGTCGGCGCTGGCCGACCTGGGCGCGATGCTCATCTACGAGGCCTCCCGCGACCTCGAGGTCGAGTCCTTCGACTGCGAGACCCCGGTCGCCACCGCCACCGGCCACCGCCTGGCCAACCCCCCGATCATCATCCCGATCATCCGCGCCGGCCTGGGCATGATCGACCCGGCCCTGTCGATGATCCCGGACGCGCAGGTCGGCTTCATCGGCCTCGCCCGCGACGAGGAGACGCACGAGCCGGTCCCGTACCTGGAGGCCCTGCCGCAGGACTTGTCCGGCCGCGAGATCCTGCTCGTCGACCCGATGCTCGCCACCGGCGGCTCCCTGCTGCACGCCCTGCGGCTGCTGGTCGACCGCGGCGCCGAGATGGTCACCTGCGTGTGCATGGTCTCGGCCCAGCCGGGCGTCGACGCCCTGGAGGAGTCCGGCCTGCCGGTGCGCCTGGTCACCGCGACCATCGACCCGTCGCTGAACGAGGACGCCTACATCGTCCCGGGCCTCGGCGACGCCGGCGACCGCCTGTACGGCCCGCGCAACATCGACCTGCACGGGTAGGCGGCGCCCCGCGGGGAGGGACGTGCAGCCGGTCCGCCGGCTCCGCGCCCCGGGGGCCCGCACCCGGGGATCCGCGCACGGAGAAGGGCCCGGAGCGCATCGGCTCCGGGCCCTCCGCCATGTCCGCCTCCGTCAGCCGGGGACGGCGACGACGAAGAACGTCGCGGCGTCATCGTCGACGACCTCGCCGCCCTGCAGGATGGTGATGCCGTTCGGTGACACCCGGTAGACGGTGTCGCCGTGGGCCGCCTCCCAGCGGTGCACGTCCGCGCCGCCGGCCCGGGGCTCGGAGTACGTCGCGTACGGGACGGCCGCCAGGGATCGGCTGGTGACGCCGGTCCCCCTGCCGTAGCCCCGGTAGATCGCGTCGGATCCGGCGGCGCAGACGACCGCGCGGTAGTCGCCGGTCTCCATCGCCAGGAGGACCGACTCCCCGAGCGCGCACGTCGGGCCCGAGGCGAACCCGACGTCGGTGAGCCCGTCGGACGCGGAGCCCCAGGACGCGTAGCCCCCGCCGGAGGAGGGCACGTCGTCACGCTCCGGCGCGGTCCCGGGCTCCGCGGTGTGCGTCACCGTCCGCGTCTCCGCGGCGGCCTCCTCCGCGGTGCGGGTGGCCGTGGCCGTGGCGGTCTCCGTGACCGTCACGGCCGGCGCCCCGGAACCGCCGCCCGGGCCGCCCTCCGGCGACGCCGCGGCGCCGGCGTCGTCCGAGCCTCCCAGGGCGCCCCACGCCAGCAGCGCGGCGCCGGCGAGCAGGACCACGGCCAGGGCCGCCACCAGCGGCATGACCCACGGGGAGGTGCGGCGGGGCCCGGCGGCGCGTGCGGCGCCCGGCGCCTGCTGCGGCGGGATGAAGCCCGTCGCCGCGGCGCCGGCGGGCTCCGCCGGGGCGTTCGACCACGCGTGCTCCGAGCGGGTGCCGTAGCCGCCGGCATCGCCCCGGTAGGCGTCGTCGCCCCACCCGGAGGCGGCGGAGGAGCGCCAGCCGGAACCGGGAAGCTCCCACCCGCCGGAGTCCGCGGAGCCGCCGGCGGCGCCGGAATCCCCGGCGCCACCTGCGCGTGCATGGTCATCGGGCCTCGTCATGCGGACAGTATCGCAGACGATACGACGCGATTGGCGGGTCACGTTCCCCCTGGCACCCCTCGGCTCCCCGGCCACCGCGCCGGACACCGCGCCGGGCGGGGGAGGGGCGGGCCTATGATGGAGATCATGATCGAGGACTTCATCAGGGACTGGTGGCGGCGAAACGGCGACGGGATGCAGCGCCGGCGCCGCCATCTGCACGCCAACCCTGAGCTGTCCCACATGGAGCGGGCGACGACCGATCTGGTCGTGTCGAATCTCGAGGAGGCCGGGCTGGAGCCGGTGCGGCTGCCCAACACCGGCGCGCTCGTCGACATCGGGGAGATGCGCCACGACGCCGACGGCGAGCCCGTCGGCCGCGTCGCCTTCCGCGGCGACATGGACGCGCTGCCCATCACGGAGGCCACGGGCCTGCCGTACTCCAGCTGCAACGAGGGCGTCATGCACGCCTGCGGCCACGACTTCCACACCACCATCACCCTGGCGACGGCGCTGGCGATGGCGGAGTACGACCGGGAGCACGGCCTGCCCGTGCCGCTGCGGTTCATCTTCCAGCCGGCGGAGGAGGTCATGACCGGCGGCGCCCCCGACGTCATCGCGTTCGGCGGCCTGGAGGGCGTCTCCCGCATCTTCGCCCTCCACGTCGAGCCGAAGCTGCGCGTCGGCCACGTCGGCGTCCGTGTCGGCGCCATCACGTCGGCCGGCGACAGCCTGCGCATCAACCTGCAGGGCCCCGGCGGCCACTCCGCGCGGCCGCACCTGACCTCCGACGTCGTCTACGCGATGGGCAAGCTCATCACGGACATGCCGGGCCTGCTGTCGCGCCGCATCGACCCGCGCTCCGGCACCGTCATGGTCTTCGGCGCCGCCAACGCCGGCCACGCGGCCAACGCCATCCCCACGGACGGCACGATGCTGGGCACGATCCGCACCGCCGACGCCGGGGTGTGGCGCACCCTGCAGCCGCTGGTGGAGGGGCTCATCGAGGAGATCCTCGCGCCGACCGGCGTCACGCACACGCTGGAGTACACCCGCGGCGTGCCGGCCGTCGTCAACGACGACTACTGCACCGCCCTCATCGCGGACACCGTCCGCCGCGTCGACGAGAACGCGGTCATCCAGGCGCCGCAGTCCTCCGGCGGCGAGGACTTCGGCTGGTACCTGGAGCACGTCCCCGGCTCGATGGCCCGCCTGGGCTGCTGGTCCGGCCGCGGCGACAAGCACGACCTGCACCGCGACGACCTGGTGGTCGACGAGCGGTGCCTCGGCGTCGGCGTGCGCCTCTTCGCCGGCATCGTCGCCCGCTACGAGGACGGCGACGCCGACCGGCTGGCCGCAGCCCCGGGCCGCCTGCGCTGACCCTCCCGGGGCACCTCCCCGGCCGGGCCGCCCCGCGCACGCGGCGGTAGGATGGGACGCGGCATTCACCGGCTGGACGACATGGAGGATCAGTGGCCAAGAGGATCGTGATCATCGGCGGGGGCCCCGCCGGCTACGAGGCGGCGCTCGTCGGCGCGAAGTACGGCGCCGAGGTGACCGTCGTCGAGGACGCGGGCCCCGGCGGCTCCTCGGTCCTGTGGGACTGCGTGCCCTCGAAGGCGTTCATCGCCGCCACCGGCGTCCGCACCGACATGCGCCGCGCCGACGAGATGGGCCTGCGCCCGGACTTCTCCAAGCGCGCCATCGACTTCACCGCCGTCAACGAGCGCGTGCAGCGCCTGGCGAACACCCAGTCCGCCGACGTCTCCGCCCAGCTGGAGCGCGAGGGCGTCACCGTCCTGCAGGGCCGCGGCCGCCTGGACGACTACGAGCCGGGCCGCGTCACCCACTACGTCACCGTGGAGCTGCTGGAGGGCGGCGAGGAGACCCTGGAGGCCGACCTCGTGCTGCTGGCCACCGGCGCCTCCCCGCGCATCCTGCCGGGCGCCCGCCCGGACGGCGAGCGCATCCTGACGTGGCGCCAGGTCTACAACCTGGAGGAGCTGCCGGAGCACCTCGTCGTCGTCGGCTCGGGCGTGACGGGCGCGGAGTTCGTGTCCGCGTTCACGGAGCTCGGCGTGAAGGTCACCATGGTCGCCTCCCGCGACCGCATCCTCCCGCACGAGGACGCGGACGCGGCGGACGCCCTGGAGGAGGTGCTGCTGGAGCGCGGCGTCGACGTCGTCAAGAACGCGCGATGCGACCTCGTGGAGCGCACAGAGGACGGCGGCGTCCGCGTCGTCACCTCCGACGGCCGCGAGGTGCTGGCGTCCCACGCGCTGATGACGGTCGGCTCCATCCCGAACACCCGGGGCCTGGGCCTGGAGGCCGTGGGCGTGGAGATGACCCCGTCGGGCCACATCCACGTCGACCGCGTCTCCCGCACCAACATCTCCGGCATCTACGCCGCCGGCGACTGCACGGACCTGTTCCCGCTGGCCTCCGTCGCCGCGATGCAGGGCCGCATCGCGATGTACCACGCGCTCGGCGAGGGCGTGAACCCCATCCGCATGAAGACGGTCGCCTCCGCGGTGTTCACCCGCCCGGAGATCGCCACCGTCGGCGTCTCCCAGGCGCAGATCGAGGCCGGCGAGGTCTCCGCCCGCGTCGAGGTGTTCCCGCTGGCCGGCAACCCGCGCGCGAAGATGCGCTCCCTGCGCCACGGCTTCGTGAAGCTGTTCTGCCGCCGCAACTCCGGCATCATCATCGGCGGCGTCGTGGTCGCCCCGACCGCCTCGGAGCTCATCCTGCCGATCGCGGTGTGCGTGTCCAACCAGCTGACGGTCAACGACCTGGCGGGCACGTTCTCCGTGTACCCGTCGCTGTCGGGCTCCATCACGGAGGCCGCGCGCCAGCTGATGGCGCACGACGACCTGGAGTGACCCGCCGCGCCCGCCGCGTGCGCGTGATGCGCGCCGCGTGCGGGTTCCGCCCGCGCGTGACGACGGCGCCGCCCCCGGACCTGGTCCAGGTCCGGGGGCGGCGCCGTGTTCGCGTGGAGGGGAAGGGATTACGCCTCCGCGAGCTCCTTGTAGATGCGCGCGACCTGCTTCACCGGCGGGTTGGTGGCGTGGCGGCCGTCGGAGTACAGGACGGTCGGGACGACGCGGTTGCCGTCGTTGACCGACTCGACCCACGCGGCCAGGTCGTCGTGCTTCTCCACGTCCCACGCCTCGAACGGCACGTCCAGCTCCTTCAGCCCGGACAGCAGCTTGGCGCAGTGGGGGCACCAGGAGGTGGCGTAGATGGTGACGTGCTCGGTGGTCTTCGGGGTCTCGATGTTGTCCGACATGCCCCGTTCAACGCGCCGCCGGGGCGGATCGTTCCTGCCCGGCCCCCGCACGGGGGTGAGGTGCGTTACGCCGGGAGGGGGCGGGCGCCGGGGCGGCTGCGGCGCGCCGCCGCCGTGGCGGGCGCGGCGGGCCGCCGCGGGGGAGGCGCCGGGCCGGGGCGGTGGCCGTCGCAAAGCAGATGCGGGTGAGGCGGCGCCTACCCGTCCCTGCGGCGCCACGCGGTGATGCGGTAGCGCAGCCCCTCCGGCTCGGAGGCGGAGGAGACCAGCCAGTCGCCGCGGCGCTCGGGCGCCCACCCGATGAGGTCGGGGGCGGTGACGGGGTGGTCGAGGCCCGGGTCGTGGTCGATCTCGGTGACGACGCACTCGTCGGCCACCGGCAGGCCCTCCCGGTAGACGCGGCCGCCGCCGATGATCCACGCGGCCGGCTCGTCGGCCAGCGCCGCCAGCGCCGCGTCGAGGTCCTCGGCGTGCTCCGCGCCGGGGAAGTCGTCGGAGGTCCGCGACAGGACGACGTTGCGGCGGCCCGGCAGCGGCCGGAACCGCGGGTTCAGGGACTCCCAGGTGCGGCGGCCCATGATGACGGGCGCCCCGAGCGTCGTCTCCTTGAAGTGCCGCAGATCCTCCGGCAGGTGCCACGGCATCGACGCGCCGTCGCCGATGACCCCGTCGGGGGTCTGCGCCCAGATCATGCCGACGAACGCCGGCCGCGCCGCGGACATCAGACCGACACCTTGCCGCGGATGACGGGGTGCGGGTCGTAGCCGACGACCTCGACGTCCTCGTACTCGTAGGAGAAGAGGTCGCCGGCCTTCCGCAGCTTCAGCTCCGGGTACGGGCGCGGCTCGCGGGTCAGCTGCAGACGGCACTGCTCCACGTGGTTGTCGTAGATGTGGCAGTCGCCGCCGGTCCAGATGAACTCGCCGACGCCGAGGCCCGCCTGCTGCGCCATCATGTGCGTCAGCAGCGCGTAGCTGGCGATGTTGAACGGCACGCCCAGGAACATGTCCGCCGAGCGCTGGTACAGCTGGCAGCTCAGCTTCCCGTTCGCGACGTGGAACTGGAACAGCAGGTGGCACGGCGGCAGCGCCATCTGATCGAGCTGCCCGACGTTCCACGCGGAGACGATGTTGCGGCGCGAGTCCGGGTCGATCTTCAGCAGCTCCAGCGCGCCGGCGAGCTGGTCGATGGTGCGGCCGTCGGGGGTGGGCCAGGAGCGCCACTGGACGCCGTAGATGGGGCCGAGGTCGCCGTCCTCGCCGGCCCACTCGTCCCAGATGGTCACGCCGCGGTCGTTCAGCCAGGTGTTGTCGGACAGGCCGCGCATGAACCACAGCAGCTCGTGGACGATGGACTTCAGGTGCACCTTCTTGGTGGTCAGCAGGGGGAAGCCCTGCTCCAGGTCGTAGCGCAGCTGGCGGGCGAAGAGGCTGCGGGTGCCGGTGCCGGTGCGGTCGGACTTCGGGACGCCGTGCTCCAGGATCTCGCGGAGCAGGTCCTCGTAGGGGGTGGGGATGGCGCGGGCGTCGGTCATGCCCGCCAGGGTAGCCCGACGCCCCCGCCCCGGCGGGTGCGGGGCGGGGGCGTCGGGTGCGGCGCGCGGGCCGCGGCGCCGGGGTGCGCGGGGCACGCGGTGCGCGACGACGTGCCGTGCGGGGGCGTGCGCCGCGTGACGACGCCCCGTGCCGGCGATCAGTCCTCCGGGTTGGCCTCGCGGTACTCCTTCACCGCGGCCAGGATCTCGTCGGCGATCTCCGGGCGGCAGATGAGCATGTCCGGCAGGTACGTGTCCTCGTGGTTGTAGCTCGGCTCCGAGCCGTCGAGGCGGGAGACGTGCAGGCCGGCGGCGCGGCACACGCCGACCGGGGCGGCGGAGTCCCACTCGTACTGGCCGCCGGCGTGGATGTAGGCGTCCACGTCGCCGAGCAGCACGTGCATGGCCTTCGCGCCGGCGGAGCCCATGGGCACCAGCTCGCGGTCCAGCTTCTCCGCCACGAACTCCGCCATCTTCGGCGGGCGGGTGCGGGAGACGACGATCTTGCCGGACATCGGGCCGGTGACGGCCTTCGCCTCGCCGGTGTGGAACACCTGGCCGAGGTCCGGCAGGCCGACGGCGGCGTGGACCGGCTGGCCGTCCTCCACCAGCGCGATGTGCACCGCCCAGTCCTGGCGGCCGCCGGCGAACTCGCGGGTGCCGTCGAGGGGGTCGATGACCCAGACGCGTCGGTTGCGCAGGCGCTCCTCGTTGTCGGACGCCTCCTCCGACAGCACCGCGTCGTCGGGGCGGTGCTGCTCGAGCACGCGCGCGATCCACTCCTGGGACAGCGCGTCGCCCGCGTCGCCGAGGATGCGGCCGCGCAGCAGGCCCACGTTGCGGACGCCCTTCAGGATCTCGCCGGTGCCCTGGGCCAGTCGGAGGGTCAGGGTGGCATCATCTACGGTGCGTGACATACCCATGATGATAGGGGGAACGGACGGGAGGTGCCGGATGCCCTCCCCGGACCCGTTTTCGGCGCCGGTGCGGGACTGGTTCACCGCCGAACTGGGCGAACCGACCGCCGCGCAGGCCGGCGCGTGGGACGCCATCTCCCGCGGGGAGGACGCCCTGGTCGTCGCCCCGACGGGCTCCGGCAAGACGCTCGCGGCGTTCCTGTGGGCCATCGACTCCCTCGTCCGCGCCATCGGCGACGGCGACGCCGGGGGTGCGGTGCGCGTGCTCTACGTCAGCCCGCTGAAGGCCCTCGGCGCCGACGTCGAGAGGAACCTCCGGGCCCCGCTGGAGGGCATCGCGGAGCGCGCCGGGCTGGACCGGCCCGTCTCCGTCGGCGTGCGCTCCGGCGACACCCCGCCGGCGGAGCGGGCGCGGCTGGCGCGGCGGCCCCCGGACATCCTCATCACCACGCCCGAGTCGCTGTTCCTCATGCTGACCTCGAAGGCGCGGGAGGGACTGCGCGGCGTGCGCGCCGTCATCGTCGACGAGGTCCACGCCGTCGCCGGCTCCAAGCGCGGCTCCCACCTCGCGCTGAGCCTGGAGCGCCTCGACGACCTGGTCGCCGGGCCGCGCCCGCAGCGCATCGGCCTGTCCGCCACCGTCCGGCCGAAGGAGCGGGTCGCCGACCTGCTCACCGGCGGCCGCGGCGCCGTCATCGTCGACCCGCCATCGGAGAAGCGCTGGGACGTGCGGGTGGAGATGCCGGTGGAGTCGTTCTCGGCACTGGGCGACGGCGGGGCCGGCCCCGGCGGCGCGCCCGGCGGAGACGACCCCGCGGAGGACCCCGTCGCCGACCCCGCCCGCGAGGGCGTCGACCGCCCCGGCAGCGTGTGGCCGCACGTCGCGGAGCGCGTCTACCGGGAGACGCTGGCGGAGCGGGCCTCCATCGTCTTCGTCAACTCCCGGCGCAACGCGGAGAAGCTCACCGGCCGGCTCAACGAGCTGTGGGCCGCCGAGCACGACCCCGGCCTGCTCTCCGCCGTGATGCGGCGGCCGCCGGCGCAGCTGGGCCTGGTCGACGACATCGCGGGCCAGGCCGCCCCGGCGTTCGCCCGCGCCCACCACGGCAGCGTCTCCCGCGAGGGCCGCGAGGAGATCGAGGAGGCCCTGAAGTCCGGCCGGCTGCGCTGCGTCGTCGCCACCGGCACGCTGGAGCTCGGCATCGACATGGGCGACGTCGACCTGGTGGTGCAGGTGGAGTCCCCGCCGTCGGCCGCCGCGGCGCTGCAGCGCATCGGCCGCGCCGGGCACCGCGTCGGCGCCGTCTCCCGCGGGATCGTCCACCCGCTGCACCCGGCGGACCTGCTGGAGTGCGCGGTCACCGTCTCCCGGATGCTCGCCGGGGACATCGAGGAGCTGCACGTGCCGGAGGGGCCGCTGGACGTGCTGGCGCAGCACACCGTCGCCGCCGCGGCGCTGGAGCCGCTCGACGTCGAGGCGTGGTGGGCGACGGTGCGCCGCGCGATGCCGTGGCGCCGCCTCGCCCGCCCCGTCTTCGACGCGGTCGTCGACCAGGTCACCGGGGGCTTCACGACGCCCGACCTGGCCGATCTGCGCCCGCCGCTGGAGCGCGACGGGGACGTGCTGCGGGCGCGGAAGGGCGCCCAGCGCCTCGCCGTCACCTCCGGCGGCACCATCCCGGACCGGGGCCTGTTCGGCGTGTTCCTCGCCGGCGGCGACGACGGCGCCCGCCGGGTCGGGGAGCTCGACGAGGAGATGGTGCACGAGACGCGGACGGGTGACGTCGTCACGCTCGGCGCGTCGAGCTGGCGGGTCACGGCGATCACCCGCGACCGCGTGCTGGTGGTGCCCGCGCCGGGGCTGACCGGCCGGCTGCCGTTCTGGAACGGCGACGACGCGGGCCGGCCGCCGGAGCTCGCCGCCGCCGTCGGCGCGGCGCTGCGCGACCCGGCGGCGCTGGAGCCCGTCATCGGCGCCGCGGGCGTGCGGGAGCTGCAGGGGCTCGTCGCCCGCCAGCGCGCCGCCGCGGGCCCGGTGCCCGACGAGCGGGACCTGCTGGTGGAGTCCTTCCGCGACGAGACGGGCGACTGGCAGGTCGTCCTGCACAGCCCCCACGGCCGGGCGGTCAACGCCCCGTGGGCCATCGCGGCGGGGGAGCGGGCCCGGCGCCTGCACGGCGTCGACGCGCGGCCGGTGGCCTCCGACGACGGGGTCGTGCTGCGGCTGCCGGCGATGGACCCGCCGCCGGGCCCGGAGCTCTTCGACGTCGACCCGACCGTCGTGCCGGAGCTCGTGTCCACGACGGCGCTGTTCGCCGCCCGCTTCCGCGAATGCGCCGCCCGGTCGCTGCTGCTGCCGCGCCGCCGCCCCGGGTCGCGGCAGCCGCTGTGGCGCCAGCGCCTGCGCGCCGAGCAGCTGCTCACCGCCGTCCGGGGCATCCCCGGCTACCCGGTCCTGCTGGAGACCACCCGCGAGGTGCTCCGCGACGTCCACGACCTGCCCGCCCTGGAGCGGGTGTTGGAGTCGGCCCGGCTGCACGGCGCGGTCACGCCCTCGCCCAGCCCCTTCGCCGCGGCGCTGCTGTTCCGCTACACCGGCGAGTTCCTCTACGAGGGCGATGTGCCCGCCGCCGAGCGCCGGGCCGTCGCGCTGCGGCTCGACCCGGACCTGCTGGCCGCGGTCGTCGGCCAGGTGGATCTCCGCGAGGTGCTCGACGACGGGGCCGTCGCCGCCGTGGTCGATTCCCTGCGGCACCGCACCGACGCCACGCGCCCGCGCGACGCGGGCGAGGTCCTCGACGCCCTGCGCGAGCTCGGGCCCGTGCCGGAGGAGGAGGCCCGCGAGCTGGCGGCCGCGGCCGGCGGGGTGCCGGAGGAGGCGGTGCGCCTCGACGTCGGCGGCCGCCCGCACGTCGCCCACCCCGCCGACGCGGACGTCGCCGACGCCGACCCGGGTGCGGTGCTGCGCCGCTGGGCGCGCCGCCGCGGCCCGTTCACCGCGGACGAGGCCGCCGGGGCGCTCGGCTGGGGCCGGGGAGCGGTGGCGGCGGCGCTGGAGCACGCCGACGTCGTGCGCGGCCGCTTCCGCCCGGGCGTGGAGGAGCCGGAGTGGTGCGACCGCGACGTGCTGGCGCGGCTGCGCGCCGCCTCCCGCGCCACGGCCCTGGCGGAGATCGAGCCCGTCGCCGCCGCCGCGCAGGCCCGCTGGTGGGGCGGCCGATTCGGCCCCGATGCGGGCGCCGCCGCGGAGGACGTCGTCGAGGCGCTGGCCGGCGTCGCGCTCGCCGCCGACGAGTGGGATCTGCTGGCGGGGGAGGGACGCCTCGACCCCCTGGCCGCCGACGGCGACGTCCTGCTGCGCCCCGACGGCCGCGACCTGCGCATCATCCCCGCCGACCTGCCGGACGCGCTGCCCGCCCCGGACCCGGCGGCCGAGCCGTCGCCGGACGACGGCGGCGGGCGCGCCGCGGAGCTGCTCGCCGTGCTGCGCCGCGGCGGGTCGTGGACGTACCGGGACCTCGTCGCGGAGGTCGGCATCTGCCGCGACGAGCTCCTGGCCCTGGCGCGGGCGGGCTACGCCTGCCCCGAATCCATGCAGGTGGCGCGGGCGATGGCGGGGGAGGAGCCGAAGCCCGCGGCCGTGCGCTCCGTCCGCCCCGGCCGCCGCCGCTCCCGCGCCCGCATGCCCCGCCCCGCCGACGTCGACGGCCGGTGGCGCGCCGCCCCGGAGCCGGCGGACGACCCCGTCGGCGACGCCGAGGGGCTGCTGGCCCGCTGGGGCGTCGCCTGCCGGCCGGCCGCCGAGGCCGACGGCCTGTCGTGGGCGCGGCTCTACCCGGCGCTGCGCGCCCTGGAGGACGCGGGCCACGTCATCCGCGGCGGCTTCGTCGCCGGCTGCGGACCCGCCCAGTTCGCCGAGCCCGCCGTCGTCGACGAACTGCGCCGGGCGCCCGCCGGCGAGGCGGTGCGCGTCGTGCCCGCCCGCGGCCCCGCCAACCCGTGGGGCGCCCTCGCCCCGTGGCCGGAGACGCCCGGCGGGCGGCCGACGAGATCGGCCGGGGCGCGCGTCGTCCTCGCCCCCGGCGGGGAGTGCGCGGCGTGGCTGAGCCCCGGCGGCTCCTCCCTCCTGGTCGTCCCCGGCCGCGAGGCCGACGCCGTCGAGGGGCTGCGCCTCCTCGGCGCCGGCCCCGTGCGCACCGTCAACGGGGAGGACGCCCTGCGGTGCGCGGAGCGCGAGGCGCTGGTCGCCGCCGGCATGCGCGCCCACCCGTCGGGCCTCGCCGTCCGGCGGCGGTAGCGGGGCGAGCGCCTGCGCCGGCGGCCGCGCCGCCGGTCCGCCCGGCGGGGGCCGCGGCCGCGTGCCGCGGAATCAGGCCGCGGCGGACGCGGCGCCGCCGCGGGGCCGGAGCGTGTCCTCGACGAAGCGATCGCGGGTGGCCAGGAAGGATCCCGTCGCAACGATCCCGGTGGCGGCGACCGTCATGGCGAAGGGCGCGAGCCACCCGCCCGAGACGTCGTGCAGCAGGCCGAACAGCAGCGGGCCGACGCACGCCAGCGTGTAGCCGCCGCCCTGGCAGAACGACGACAGGCCGCGCGCACCCGCGGTCGTGCGGGCGCGGAGGTTCACCAGCGTCAGCGCCATCGGGAAGCTCATCGGGCCCAGCCCCGACAGCGTCACCCACACCCACGGTGCGGCCATCGGCGCGAGCATCATGCCGGCGTTGCCGGCGACGTACATGAGGAAGCACGCCACCAGCACCGGGTACGGGTCCCGCATCCGGCCGGCCGCCATCGGCCCGAGCACGGAGATGACGCCGCCCAGGCCCGACCAGTACGCGAGCATCAGCCCGCCGAACTCCGCCGACGCGCCCGCGCCGGTGAAGATGACGGGGATGAACATCATGAAGCCGAAGGTGGTGAAGCTGGTGAAGCCGAACATCATCAGCAGGCCCAGCCCCACGGGCGACCGCCACACCGGCACCCGCGCACCCGCCCCGGGCTCCTCCAGCACCGGGCCGTCGCCCGACAGCGCGTGGACGCGTCCGAGCAGCAGCGGCAGCCACGGCAGCGCCGCCACCACCGCCACCGGCGCCCACACCAGCAGCGACGTCCGCCACGAGCCGGTCGCCGACGCCAGCGGCTCCGCCAGCAGGGGAGCGGCGGTCATGCCGACCTGCATCGCGATCATGTAGCCCACCGACATCGACGGCACCCGGTCCGGGAAGTACGCCCGCACCGCCAGCGGCGCCAGCGCATTGGTCACGCCGAGCGCGAACAGCGCCACCGCCGTGCCCGCCAGCAGCGCCGGGGTCGACGGGCCGACGACGCGCAGCACCAGGCCCCCGGCCGTGGCGAGCATCGCCGCCGCCAGGCCGCCCGGCAGCCCCAGGCGGCGCAGCAGCGCCGGCGCCGCGAACGCGGAGACGGCGAACAGCACCGGGGGCAGCATGCCGATCACGCCGATGAGGCCGTTGGTCAGGCCCAGGTCGGGGGTGATGCGGTCGATGAGCGGGGGCAGCGCGGTCACCGCGACGCGCATGT
Organism: Corynebacterium sp. 335C; assembly: GCF_053525695.1. Lineage (NCBI taxonomy): Bacteria > Bacillati > Actinomycetota > Actinomycetes > Mycobacteriales > Corynebacteriaceae > Corynebacterium > Corynebacterium sp. 335C. The sequence goes on along the minus strand of NZ_JASTTB010000001.1, from coordinate 1,051,577 downwards.
TCAACGCCGTCAGCAGGATGCCCGCGAGCGCCAGGAGGCGGATGCGAGGGGTGGTCACGCCGGGCCACCCTACGCCCCGGTGCGGCGTCCGCACGCCGGGGCCGGTGCGGGGCGGCGGCGGCCACGGGGACGGTGCGGCGCAGGGGCCCGCGGGCGACCGCCGGCGCGGCCGCGGGCTCAGCGGGCCCGGGCCGTCACCTGCGAAAACGCGTAGGGTGGGGTCATGAAGACCGTCATCAATTTCATCCTCAACATCATCTGGCTGCTCACCGGCGGCCTGGTGCTGGCGCTGGCCTACTTCCTGTTCGGCCTGCTCGCCTGCATCTTCATCATCACCATCCCCGCGGGCGTCGCATCGTTCCGCATCGGCGCCTTCATGCTGTGGCCGTTCGGCCGCGCGGTCGTGGAGAAGCCGGGCGCCGGCGGCGGCTCGCTCATCATGAACGTCATCTGGATGGTCGTCGCGGGCGTGTGGCTGGCCATCGGCCACGTCGCCACCGCCATCACCCAGGCGATCACCATCATCGGCCTGCCGATGGCCTGGGCGAACCTCAAGCTCATCCCCGTCACCTGCTTCCCGTTCGGCAAGCAGATCGTCGACGGCGACCGCGCCGGCGGCTTCGTGCCCCTCGCCCGCTGACCGCGCCCGCGTGCGGGTTCCACCGTGCGCGTGACGACGGTCCCCTCCGCGGCCCCACGGCCCCGGCCCCGCTTCCCGGCGGGCCGGGGCCGTCGCCGTGTCCGGGGCGGATCCGCGGCGGGCGCTGGGGAGCGGCGGGGCGGGCCGGTATGCGGCGCGCGATGCGCGGGCGGATTCCCCCCCCCGGGGTGCCGCCGCGGTATCGCCCGGCGGATTCCGGCATGCGATGCCCGCGGATTTCACGGGCGATTCCCCGGACGATTCCCCGGATGCATATGGCGTGCGCCCAGATCGTATACGCCGAAGATGAAGCGGGGATGAAGGATGACGGGGCGCTCATTCCCGAAAAGGCCTGGTGAAACGGGGATTAGAGTTCCTTCACATTCCTTGGGGGAGCGAATGCGCCGTGCTTAGCCTGGAGGTGCCCCGCCGATGAGGAACGGGAATGGAATCGGACGGGGACCGGATGCGCCGGGAATCGCCCGGCGCCGAACGAGAGGACACGATCCGACATGAACCCCCGCACCATCACCGCCCGCACAATGGCGCTCGTCGCCGCCGGCACCACCGCCGCCGCGCTGGCCGCCTGCTCCGGAGGCGGCGCGGACCTCGTGCCCGTCTCCGACGACGCGACCGTCACCACCGTCACCGAAACCGTCCGCGAGGGCGGCCCGCCGGAGGGTGAGGGGCGGGACGGCGCCGCGCCGTCCTCCGCGGAGGCGACCGCGTCCTCCGCGGCGACCGGCTCCCCGGAATCGTCCGCGCCCGCGGGCGGTGGCGGGGAGGCGACGGTGACCGTCGCCGGCGAGCGGCTCGACGGCCCCTTCGCCCCGCTGCGCTGCGAGATCGGCGACGACGATGACGACGATCGCGACGACCTGGACATCGAGGCCGGCCGCGACGACGACTCCACCGGCGTCGTCGAGCTGGAGATCGACCGCTTCGACTCCGAACCCCGCCTGGAGGAGCTGGAGATCGAGGTCCGCGGCACCGAGATCGAGATCGAGGGCCGCGAGGCCCGCGACGCGACGGTCTCCCGGGACGGCGGCACGTGGATCGTGGAGGCCGTCGACGGCGCCTCCGGCGACGTCCGCGTCGAGGCGCCCTGCGGCCCGCTGCGCTGACGCCGCGACCGGCGCAACGGGCCGGTAACGGTCCCGCATCGGTTCCCGCCATGGAGGGGGATCGGCGGTAAACGTCGGTTACCCTTGATGTGTCACCACGGTCCGCCGCATGGCGCGGCCCGCCGGCGACCGCCGACGACCGTGCACGACCACGAACGACATCTTCGACGAAGGAGACCCAGCCCATGAAGCTCCGCACCCGCACCGCCGCCCTGTTCGCCGTCCCGGCCCTGGCCCTCGGCCTGGCGGCCTGCTCCAACGACGACGCCACCGTCGTCACCTCCGCCCCGGTGACCGACAAGGCCGCCGACGCGGTCACCGGCGACGACACCGCCACCACCACCGCCACCGACGGCGGCACCACCACCGCCACCGGCGCCCCGCTGGGCCAGGACCCGGCGACGGTCCAGGTCGGCGGCCATGACGTCGAGGGCGAGTTCGCCCCGGTGCGCTGCGAGGTCGACGACCGCGACCTCGACGTCGAGGCCGGCCCGGACGAGTCCCGCGGCCAGGTCGACATCGAGATCGAGGACTACCAGGGCACCCCGCGCCTGGAGGGCCTGGACATCGACACGGCGAACCTCCACGTCGAGGTCGACGACCGCGACGCCGAGGGCGCGACCGTCACCCGCGACGGCGACGTCTGGACCATCGAGGGCCAGGGCCACCACGACGATGACGAGAACCGCGTCGAGCAGGTCCGCGTCGAGGTCGTCTGCCCGGTCTAGTCCGGACGACGCGCAGGCGGCCGCGGTCCACGCGGCCCCGCCGCGCGCATGGCGACGGGGCGGGCGCCCCGGGGACATCCATCCCCGTGGCGCCCGCCCCGTTTTTCCGTCGCCGCGCGACGCGCATGCCGGCCCGCGTCCCGGGCCGGCGCGGCGGCGCGGACGCCGCGCGGCGGACGTCGTCACGCGGAGACCGCGTCACGCGCGCACCCGCGCGCCGCACGCGACGGGCGACCCGCGCCTGCCGGCGCTACCGGTTGTCGCGGTACCAGCCCAGCAGCGCGTCGGTGGAGGCGTCGCCGGAGTCCGCCGCCGCCTCGCCGGTGACCGCCGGAAGCAGGTCGCCGGCCTGCTTCTTGCCCAGCTCCACGCCCCACTGGTCGAAGGAGTTGATGCCCCAGATGACGCCCTGGACGAACGTGATGTGCTCGTACAGCGCGATGAGCGCGCCGACGGCGTCCGGGGTCAGCTCCTCCGCGAGGATGGTCGTGGTCGGGCGGTTGCCCGGCATGACCTTGTGGTTCACCAGCTCGGCGGGCACGCCCTCGGCCTCGATCTCCTCCGCCGTCTTGCCGAAGGCGAGGACCTTCGTCTGCGCGAAGAAGTTCGACATCAGCAGGTCGTGCATGGAGCCGGAGCCGTCGGCCGTCGGCAGGTCCTGGCGCGGTCGGGCGAATCCGATGAAGTCCGCCGGCACCATGCGGGTGCCCTGGTGCAGCAGCTGGTAGAACGCGTGCTGGCCGTTCGTGCCGGGCTCGCCCCAGTAGATCTCGCCGGTCGCGCAGGTCACCGGGGTGCCGTCGACGCGCACGGACTTGCCGTTGGACTCCATGGTCAGCTGCTGCAGGTACGCCGGGAAGCGCGACAGGTCCTCCGAGTACGGCAGGACCGCGTGGGACTCGCAGCCCAGGAAGTCCGTGTACCAGACGCCCAGCAGGCCCATGAGCAGCGGCAGGTTGCGCTCCGCCGGGGCCTCGCGGAAGTGGCGGTCCATCGCCTCGAAGCCCTGCAGGAAGCGGGTGAAGTCCTGCGGGCCGACGACGGCCATGACGGACAGGCCGATGGCGGAGTCGACGGAGTAGCGGCCGCCGACCCAGTCCCAGAAGCCGTACATGTTGTCCGTGTCGATGCCGAACTCGGCGACCTTCTCCGCGTTCGTCGACACCGCCACGAAGTGCTTGGCGACGGCCGCCTCGTCGCCCAGCTGCTCGATGAGCCAGCGGCGGGCGGCGTGGGCGTTCGCCAGCGTCTCCTGCGTGGTGAACGTCTTGGAGGCGATGACGAACAGCGTCGACTCCGGGTCGACCTCCTCCAGCACCGCCTGCAGATCCGACGGGTCGACGTTGGAGACGAAGCGGGCGTCGATGCCGGCGGTGGCGTAGGTGCGCAGCGCCTTCGTCACCATCGCCGGGCCGAGGTCGGAGCCGCCGATGCCGATGTTGACGATCGTCTTGATGGTGTGGCCGGTGTGGCCCAGCCAGTCGCCGGAGCGCAGGGCGCGGGCGAAGTCGCGCATGCGGCCCAGCACCTCGTGCACGTCGGCGGCGACGTCCTGGCCGTCGACCTCCAGGTCCTTCTCCGGCGGCATGCGCAGCGCGGTGTGCAGCACCGCGCGGTCCTCGGTGGAGTTGATGTGGGCGCCGGAGAACATCGCCTCGCGGGCGTCCTCCACGCCGGCCTCCCGGGCCAGGTCCAGCAGCGACTGCAGCGTCGCGTCGTCCACCAGGTTCTTCGACAGGTCCACGTGCAGGCCGGCGGCGTCGACGGTGAGCTTCGCGGCGCGCTCCGGGTCGGCGGCGAACAGCTCGCGCAGGTTCGTCGCGCCGATGGTCTCGACGTGGTCGGACAGGGCCTTCCAGGCGCCGGTCGTGGTGATGTCCAGGGTCATGCTCGCTCCCTCGCAGCCGTGAGTCGTTCGTCGCGCCGCCCGCCCGGCGCCCGCCGCCGGGGGTGCGCGGGCGCGGCCGGGGCGCGGGCGCCGCGCCACGGGCGGCGTCGCTGCCCCCAGAGTAGTTCGGGCACGCGCCCGCCGCCGGGGCTCCGGGGAGGCGGGGGAGCGGCCGCCCGCGGCGGCGAATGCGGAGGATCCCCAAAACGAACAATCGACATTTACCTTTTCGGGGGTAACACTGTGGGGCATGACCGATTCCACCTTCACCGCGAAGACCCCCGCCGAGATCCTCGACGGCGTGCCGACCCGGCTGTACCTGGGCGGCGAGTTCCGCGACGCCTCGGACGGCGGCACGTTCGAGCTGCGCGACCCCGCCACCGACGAGGTGCTGACCGAGGTCGCCGCGGCGACCGAGGAGGACGCCCGCGCCGCCCTCGACGCCGCCGTTGCCGCCCAGGAGTCCTGGGCCGCCACCCCGCCGCGCGAGCGCGGCGAGATCCTGCGCCGCGCCTTCGAGCTCATCAACGCCAACGCCGAGAAGCTGACCTACGTCCAGTCCCTGGAGATGGGCCGCGCCCTGCCGGACTCCGCCGCCGAGGTGACCTACGGCGCGGAGTTCCTCCGCTGGTTCGCGGAGGAGGCCGTGCGCATCACGGGCGACTACCGCACCGCCCCGTCGGGCAACGCCCGCATCCTCACGGTCCGCCAGCCGGTCGGCCCGTGCCTGGCCATCACCCCGTGGAACTTCCCGCTGGCCATGGGCACCCGCAAGATCGCCCCGGCGCTGGCGGCGGGCTGCACCATCATCGCCAAGCCCGCGTCGAAGACGCCGCTGACCATGCTGTTCCTGGCGAAGATCCTGGACGAGGCGGGCGTGCCCGCCGGCGTCGTCCAGGTCCTGCCGGCGGCGAAGTCCTCCAACGTCTCCGCGCTGCTGGACGACGACCGCCTGCGGAAGTTCACCTTCACCGGCTCCACCGAGGTCGGCCAGATGCTCGCCGCGAAGGCCGCGGAGACCTCCATGAAGGTCTCCCTCGAGCTCGGCGGCAACGCCCCGTACGTCGTCTTCGAGGACGGCGACGTGGAGAAGGCCATCGCCGGCGTGAAGGGCTCGAAGCTGCGCAACGGCGGCCAGGTGTGCATCGCCCCGAACCGCTTCCTGGTCCACGAGTCCCTGGCGGAGCGCTTCGCCGAGGGCGTCGCCGACATGTTCCGCGAGCTGCGCGTCGGCCCGGGCACGGACCCGGAGACCACGCTCGGCCCGCTGGCCATGCGCTCCCAGCAGGAGATCGTCGCCGACCTGGTCGACGACGCGGTGAAGAAGGGCGCCCGCGTGGTCTACGCCGGCGAGGTGCCGGAGGGCGACGGCTACTGGTCCGCCCCGACCGTGCTGGCCGACGTGCCGGCGGACGCGAAGATCATCGAGGAGGAGATCTTCGGCCCCGTCGTCGCCATCACCACCTTCACCGACCGCGACGCCGCCATCGCCGACGCCAACGACACCCCGTTCGGCCTGGCCGCGTACCTGTTCAGCGAGAACCTGACCTCCGCCCTCGACGCCGCCGAGCGCCTCGAGGCGGGCATGGTCGCCGTCAACAAGGGCGGCCTCTCCGACGCCTCCGCCCCCTTCGGCGGCGTCAAGCAGTCCGGCATCGGCCGCGAGGGCGGCTTCACCGGCATCGACGAGTTCCTGGAGCAGAAGCTCATCTCCCTGGAGCCGTAGACGCTCCCGCGGTCCCCGGCTGCCCGGGGTCCGCGTGACGACGGCGGCCGCCGCAGCGCACCGGTTGCGCCGCGGCGGCCGCCGTCGCCGTCTCCGGTGGTCCCCGCGCGTCGCGTGACGACGCGCGCCCGCCGCGGCCATGCGGCCGCGGCGGGCGCCGTCGTCAAGCCCGGGGAGGGGAGGGGTCAGCCCAGCCGGCCGCGGCCCATCCGCAGCAGCGCGGAGGCGACCGCGGGGCCCTCGGGGCCCAGCTTGTCGCGGAACTCGTTGATGATCTGCAGCTCCCGGCCGTGCACCAGGCGCGTGCCGCCCGAGCCCATGCGGGTGCGGCCGACGGCCTTGCTCACCGCGGTGCGGCGCGTGATCGCGTCGATGATGATGGCGTCGAGGCGGTTGATCTCCTCGCGGTAGCGCTCGATCTCCTCGCTGGACAGCGGGTCGTCGGTGCCGGTGGGGGTGCGGACCACGAAGGCGTCGATCATCGGGTTGCCGGTGTCGGGGGCGCGCCCCGGGGTCTGCTCGCTCATGCCCCCATCATGCCAGGCCGCGGCCGCCCCGGGACCGGTGTCGGGGGCTCCGATAGGCTGGTCGCCATCATGGCCGACGATCAGATCCCGCTCCCGCCCCCGCCCGCCGACGAGCCGCCGCCGGAGGCCCCGTTCCCCGACGAGCCGATCCCGGAGGACGCCGGGCCGGCGGCGGAGGAGAACCCGTTCGCCGCCGCCGACTCCGACCGGTGGGCCCGCGCCGCCGGCGACCGCGACCCGTTCGGCGGGGCCGATGCGGGCGGCGTCGGGGGCTTCGGCGGCTCGGCCGGCCCGGTCGGCTTCGGGGCCGTCGCCGCCGCGGGCACGGGGGAGCGCAACCCGTTCGCGCCCGCGGGCGGGGGAGCCGGCGCCGAGGCCGCGGGCTCCGGCGGGCCGGACGCGCGCGACGCGTTCGGCGGCGAGGATCTGCTGGAGGGCCTCAACCCGCAGCAGCGTGCCGCCGTCGTGCACGAGGGCCGTCCGCTGCTCATCGTCGCCGGTGCCGGCTCCGGCAAGACGGCGGTGCTGACGCGGCGCATCGCGCACCTCATCGCCCACCGCGGCGTGCACCCGGGCCAGATCCTCGCCATCACCTTCACCAACAAGGCGGCGGCGGAGATGCGCGAGCGCGTCGCGGCGCTCGTCGGCCCGCAGGCGCAGCGGATGTGGGTGTCCACGTTCCACTCGACGTGCGTGCGCATCCTGCGCAACCAGCACGCCCTGGTCGACGGGCTGAACTCCAACTTCTCCATCTACGACGCGGACGATTCGCGGCGGCTGCTGACGATGATCGCGAAGGACATGGACCTGGACCTGAAGAAGTTCACGGGCCGCGTCCTGTCCTCGCGCATCTCCAATCTGAAGAACGAGCTGACCGGCCCCGCGCAGGCGGCGGAGGACGCGGCGACGACGCGCAACCCGTTCGACGAGACGGTGGCGCGGGTCTACGCCGAGTACCAGAAGCGCCTGCGGGCGGCGAACGCCGTCGACTTCGACGACCTCATCGGCGAGGTCGTCCGGATCTTCCGGCAGCACCCGCAGGTCGCCGAGTACTACCGGCGCCGCTTCCGCCACGTGCTTGTCGACGAGTACCAGGACACCAACCACGCCCAGTACGCGCTGGTCAGCGCCCTGGTGGGCAAGGGTGAGGACGCCAGCGAGCTGTGCGTCGTCGGCGACTCCGACCAGTCCATCTACGCCTTCCGCGGCGCGACGATCCGCAACATCGAGGAGTTCGAGGAGGACTACCCGGAGGCGGAGTCCATCCTGCTGGAGCAGAACTACCGCTCCACCCAGACCATCCTGTCGGCCGCCAACGCGCTCATCGCCCGCAACGAGGGGCGGCGGGAGAAGAAGCTGTGGACCGACCTCGGCGAGGGCGAGAAGATCTCCGGCTACGTCGCCGGCAACGAGCACGACGAGGCGCGGTTCGTAGCCGCCGAGATCGACCGCCTGGCCGACTCCGGCGACTACCGCTACGCCGACATGGCGGTCTTCTACCGCACCAACAACTCCTCCCGCGCGCTGGAGGACGTGTTCATCCGCCTCGGCGTGCCCTACACCGTCGTCGGCGGCACCCGCTTCTACGAGCGGCGCGAGGTCCGCGACCTCGTCGCCTACCTGCGCGTCCTGGTGAACCCTGACGACGACGTGTCGATGCGGCGCATCATCAACGTCCCGCGCCGCGGCATCGGCGCGAAGGCGCAGGCGCAGACCGCCCTGCACGCGGAGGACATGGGGATCTCCTTCGGCGCCGCGCTGCGCGCCGTCGCCCGCGGCGAGGTTCCCGCGGTCGCCGGCCGCGGCCGCAACGCCATCGCCGGGTTCGTCGAGCTGCTCGACGGGCTGCAGGGGTTCCTCGCGGAGGACGGCGACGTCGGCGCGCTGGTGGAGGAGATCCTCGACCGCACCGGCTACCGCGCGGAGCTGGAGGCGTCGAACGACCCGCAGGACGCCACCCGCCTGGACAACCTCAACGAGCTGGTCTCGGTCGGCCGCGAGTTCTCCGCGGAGGCGCGGATGAGCGAGGCGGTGGCCGAGGAGGGCGAGCCGGAGCCCGGCAGCCTCCAGGCGTTCCTGGAGAAGGTCAGCCTCGTCGCCGACGCGGACCAGATCCCGGACGACGAGCGGGGCGTCGTCACGCTCATGACCCTGCACACGGCGAAGGGCCTGGAGTTCCCGGTCGTGTTCGTCGTCGGCTGGGAGGACGGCCAGTTCCCGCACATGCGCGCCATGGGCGACCCGAAGGAGCTGGCGGAGGAACGCCGCCTGGCCTACGTCGGCATCACCCGCGCCCGCGAGCGCCTGTACCTCACGCGCGCCCAGACCCGGTCCTCGTGGGGCGCCCCGCAGTCGAACCCGCCGTCGCGGTTCCTCGGCGAGGTGCCGGACGACCTCATCGGCTGGGAGGGCGAGACGGGCCCGGCCCCCGGCGGCTACGGCGGGGGCTTCGGCTCCGGCGGCTACGGCTCGGCGTTCGGCCGCGGCACCTCGCGCCGCGGAGCCCGGTCGTCGTCCGCGTCGTCGTCCGGCCCGCGCACCCCGGCGTCGGGGCTGCAGCTGGCCGCCGGCGACAAGGTGGTGCACGACAAGTACGGCCTGGGCACCGTCCTCCAGGTCGACGGCGCCGGCCCGCGCGCGACGGCGACCATCGACTTCGGCTCCGCCGGCAAGGTGCGGCTGATGCTCATCGGCGGCCTGCCGATGGAGAAGCTGTAGCGGCCGCGCCCGCACGCGGCGGCGCATGACGACGGCGGCCCGCGGACCCGGATGGTCCGCGGGCCGCCGCCGTCGCGTCACGGGCCCCGCTCCGGCGCGGGGCGGCGGGCTAGGAGGCCTTCGGCTTCTTCGCCGTCACCCACGTGGTGATGACGCACTCCTGCACGACCGTGCCGCGGGAGTCGGTGAGCGTGATGCGCACCGGCATGTCCACGCCGCCGGTCTCCGGGGTGATGGCGCCGAAGTCCGGCAGGTCGGCCTCCGCGACGCCCGTCAGGCCGCCCTTGGAGATGGTCTTGTACTTCACGTCCATGGCCTTCGGCACCCAGCGGTGGGTGGCGGGCACGGACGCCTCGCACAGCATGCCCATCGCCATCTCCGCGACGTTGCACGCGGCGATGGCGTGGAACGTGCCGATGTGGTTGTTGATGCCCCACCACTTCGGGGCGCGGACGACGGCGCGGCCGGCCTCCATCTCGGTGACGTGCGGCAGGACCGTCGCGAAGTACGGCGCCGCCAGCGACGCGGCGACGGAGAACAGGCGGGTGCCCGCCGGACGGTCGGCCAGCTTCCGCCACATCTGCATGGTGCGCGTCTCCGGGCGGCCGGACTCGCCGGCGGTCGCGGGGACGGCGGGGGTGGTGCTCACGTCGGTGCTCGTCATGGCCCCGACGCTAAAGCGCCCGCCGGGGAGGCGGGCGCTTTTCGCGTAATCCGGCGGGCGCGGGTGCGGGGCGCGCGCCGCGGCCGGCGGGCCGGGGGAGGGGCTACTGCAGGTTGAGGCCCTCGGCGATGAACCAGGCGACCGGGTCGACCGGGGTCTCGCCGTCCGGGTGGATCTCGAAGTGCAGGTGCGTGCCGGTGGAGAAGCCGCGGTTGCCCATGCCGCCGATCTGCTCGCCGGCGAGGACGCGCTGGCCCACGGCGACGCCGAGGGTCTCCAGGTGGCCGTAGACGGACACCGCGCCGTCGTCGTGTCGGATGCGGATCCACTGGCCGTAGCCCTGGGCCGGGCCGGAGTCGATGACCGTGCCGTCCATGACGGCCAGGATCGGGGTGTTGGTCACGTTGGCGATGTCGACGCCGTAGTGGAAGGAGCCCCAGCGCGGGCCGAAGCCGGAGGTCAGGGCGCCGATCGCCGGGATGGCGACGGACGGGCCGAACGCGGCGCGCTCGCGGGCCAGGCGCTCCTTGTTGTACTGGAGGGCGGTGGCCAGCTGGGCGCTCATGTTGGAGACCGGGCGCAGCTCCTGGGCGGTGATCAGGGTGGGGACGTCGGCCGAAGCGCGGTCCGCGGCGCGGTCCGGCAGCTGGTCGGCCTTGGCGTCGGTCGCGCGCTCGTCGGCGGCGGCGGTGCCGGCGCCGGCCAGGGAGACGGCGGTGGCCGTCAGCGTGGCGATGGCGAGGCGACCCGTCGAGGTCTGGCGACGACGGCGGTGCGCACCGCCCTTCTTCCGCATGCCCTGGTTGGCCACTCGTGTACCCCGTTCCCGGTCGTAACAATTTTGCAACGTCTTCGGGAACTGTAACGAAACGGGATCGGCATGACAACCCATGCCCGATGACGGGTCAGCGACGGGCGGAGTTGCCGCCCCCGCGGGACGCCGGTCCGTCGTGAAACCGGTGGTCCGTGATGCGGATGTGACGGAAACGCGTGCGGGGCCGCCGCATTCGGCGCCCTTTCCTGTCGGAAATCTCACAGCGCCCTGCGGCGCCGGGGAGCGCCCCGCGGGCGCGCGGACGTCGCCCGAGGGCGACGGCGGACGTCGTCACGCGCGGCGCCGGCGGCGGCCGGGCGCGCCTCCGCCCGGGGCGCCTGCCGCCCTCGTGTCGGGTCGGGTGACAAAGTAGGGGGCGCAACGGGACACCGACGACGGGAGGCTGACGGCATGGCCGACGGATCGCGCAGGAACCGGGGCGGCGGCTCCGGCGGAGGGGCCCGCCCCGGTTCGCGGCGCAGCCGATCGCGGCGCGGCCGCTCCTCCGGCGTGCGCGCGGCGACCGGGGCGACGACGCCGGTCGAGTCCACGCACGTCCATGCGGAGGCCTCCGCCGTCGGCGACGTCGCCGGCTCCGCCGAGCGCCCGTCCGGCGCGCCCCGCCCGGAGCCCCGCCGCGGCGGCCCGACCCTGGGCTCCCGCCTGCGCCGCTTCGGCCTCACCATGGCCGGCATCGACGGCGCGGCGGTGCTGCTGCTCGTCATCGGCGCCGTGCTGGGCACGACGCTGCGCGGCGTCGGCTGGGCGCCGATGCCGTCGGCGGTGGCGACGCTGTGGATGACGCTGAACCTCGGCTCCGTGACCCTGCAGGGCGTGACGCTGGGGATGCTCCCGGCGCTGCCCGCGATGCTGTTCGCCGCCTGGGGCGCCTGGCGCATCCGGCGGGAGGTCTCCGGACCGGTGTCGGTGCGCGACGTCCGCGTCCTCGCCGCGTTCACCGTCCTGACGCCCGCGGTGCTGACCGTCCTGGCGTGGCTGGTGCTGTCGGAGGCGTCGGCGAGGATGGAACTCGCGGCCCCGCCGCTCGCGCCGGCCATCGCGTCGTCGGTCGTCATCCACGTCGTCATGCTGGCGTGGGGTCTGGGCCCGAAGCTGCTCACCGCGCTGCTGCGCCGGCGGGCGTGGCCGGAGTGGCCGCTGACGTCGGCGCGGCTGGCGGTGTCCATCGTCGGCTGGCTGTGGGTGGCCGGGCTGCTGGTGTCGCTCGTCGCGATGGCGGTGAGCTGGCGCTCCGTCGCCGACCTCTGGGCGCGGACCGGCGAGATCTCCGGCACCGCCGGCCAGGTCGGCTCCGTCGTCGTGTCGGCGCTGTACCTGCCGAACATCGCGGTGGCCGCCGCCGGCATCCTCGTCGGCGCGCCCGCGAACCTTGGCGCCGCGGTCGTCGATCTCTTCCACGTGGACCCGGGCACGGTGCCGCCGCTGCCGGTGATGGCGGCGATGCCGCAGTCCTACTGGTCCCCGGTCGTCATGGGCCTCTTCATCCTCCCGGTCGCCGTGGTGGTGTGGCGGACGTGGCGGTTCCTCCGGCGCGAGGAGACGCCGAACCCCTACGCGACGGTCGTTGTCGCCGCCGGCGTCGCCGCCGTGCTCATGGGCCTGCTGGCGTGGCTGACCTCCGGCCTGGTCGGCTGGTACGGCCAGTCGGGCCTGGCGTGGGGCGAGACGGCGCTGCTGACGTCCATCTGGGTCGCCGCGCCGGCGGCCATCATGGTCATCGTCGTGGCGTGGGCGGACGCCCGCGCCGCGGCGGCCGAGAAGGAGCGCGCCGCGCGGGAGGCGGCCGAGGCCGCCGCCGCAGCCGAGGCCGCGCGGAAGCGCGACGACGCCCCGGGCGACGCCGCTGCCGACGGCGCTGCGGACGCAGCGGACGAGGCCGATGAAGCGGACGATGCCGACGCGGCCGACGAGGCGGACTTGGCGGATGGCGCCGATGACGCCGACGCGGCCGACGAGGCCGACGAGGCCGGCGAGGCGGATGCGGCCGGCGGGGCCGACGAGGCGGACGAGGCCGACGAAGCCGACAAAGCCGACGACGCGGACCTGGCGGACGACGCCGACGAAGCTGACGCCGGGGACGAGGCCGACGAGGCTGACGCGATCGACGCGGCCGACGCCGCCGGCGAGGCCGACGCCCCCGGCGCCGCCGCGGAGGAGCCCGCGGCGGGGGAGGGCCCCGTCGTCACGCATGACGCGGGCGACCCCGCGGACGCCGCGGATGAACCGCCCGCCGCACCCCGCGGCGACGCGGTCCCCCTCACCCGCGGCGACCTGGACGGCGACCGCGGCGGGGACGCCGGTTAGACTCGGGTACCGTGACCGACACAACGAACCCCACGGCCGCGTCCACCCGGCGACCCGCGGAGCTTCCGCTGCGCGTCGTCGTCCTGGCATCCGGCCAGGGCACGCTGCTGCAGTCGCTGCTGGATCTCCTCGATCCGGCGGTCGTGGAGATCGCGGCGGTCGGCTCCGACAAGGACTGCCCGGCCATCGGCCGGGCCCGGGAGGCCGGGCTGCCGGCGTTCGTCGTCGAATTCGACGACGCCGCCCGCGCCGACCGGGACGGCTGGAACCGGAGGCTCCTCGCCGCCGTCGACGCGCATGAGCCGGACCTCGTCGTCTCGGCGGGGTTCATGCGCATCCTCGGCGACGAGTTCATCGCCGCCCACCCCGACGGGATCGTCAACACCCACCCCGCCCTGCTGCCGTCCTTCCCCGGCGCCCACGCGGTGCCGGACGCCCTCGCCCACGGCGTCAAGGTCACCGGCACGACCGTCCACCTCGTCGACGCGGGCGTCGACACCGGGCCGATCCTGGCCCAGCGTGCGGTGCCGGTCGAGGACGGGGACACGGCGGACACGCTGCACGAACGGATCAAGACGGTCGAACGGCGGCTCCTCGCCGACGTGCTGACCACCATCGCGGAACACGGATTCACGCGGAACGGACGAAAGGCCTCACTCTCATGACGGACGACCGGAAGCAGATCAAGCGCGCGCTCATCAGCGTCTACGACAAGACCGGGCTCGAGGACCTGGCGAAGGCCCTCGCCGACGCCGGCGTGGAGATCGTCTCCACCGGCTCCACCGCCGCCCGCATCGCCGACGCCGGCGTCGACGTCGTCAAGGTCGAGGAGCTCACCGGGTTCCCCGAGTGCCTCGAGGGCCGCGTGAAGACCCTGCACCCGCGCGTCCACGCCGGCATCCTCGCCGACACCCGCAAGGACGACCACCTCGCGCAGCTGTCCGACCTGGGCGTGGAGCCGTTCCAGCTCGTCGTCGTCAACCTCTACCCGTTCACCGAGACCGTCGCCTCCGGCGCGGACTTCGACGCGTGCGTCGAGCAGATCGACATCGGCGGCCCGTCCATGGTCCGCGCCGCCGCGAAGAACCACCCGTCCGTCGCCGTCGTCGTCGACCCGGCGAAGTACGCCGACGTCGCCGAGGCCGTCCGCGGCGGCGGCTTCACCCGCGCCGAGCGCACTGCCCTGGCCGTCGACGCGTTCCGCCACACCGCCGCCTACGACGTCGCCGTCGCCACCTGGATGGGCGACCAGATCGCCGAGGAGGGCGAGCTGTTCCCGGAGTGGGCCGGCGCCGCCTGGGAGCGCCGCGCCACCCTGCGCTACGGCGAGAACCCGCACCAGCGCGCCGCCCTGTACGCGGCCGCCGGCGCCGAGGGCGGCCTCGCGCAGGCGGAGCAGTTCCACGGCAAGGAGATGAGCTACAACAACTACACCGACTCCGACGCCGCCTGGCGCGCCGCGTGGGACCACGAGCGCCCCTGCGTCGCCATCGTCAAGCACGCCAACCCGTGCGGCATTGGCGTCTCCGACGAGTCCATCGCCGCCGCCCACCGCGCCGCCCACGCCTGCGACCCGGTGTCCGCGTTCGGCGGCGTCATCGCCGTCAACCGCGCCGTGTCGGTGGAGATGGCGGAGCAGGTCGCCGAGGTGTTCACCGAGGTCATCGTCGCCCCCGACTACGAGGACGGCGCCGTCGAGGTCCTGTCCCGCAAGAAGAACATCCGCATCCTCCGCGCCCCGGAGCCGGCCCGCGCCGTCGTCGAGAAGCGCGAGGTCTCCGGCGGCATGCTCATGCAGGAGCGCGACATCCTGCAGGCCGAGGGCGACTCCCCGGCCAACTGGACCCTCGCCACCGGCGAGGCCGCCGACGAGGCGACGCTGAAGGACCTCGAGTTCGCGTGGCGCACCGTCCGCGCCGTCAAGTCCAACGCCATCCTGCTGGCGAAGGACGGCGCGACCGTCGGCGTCGGCATGGGCCAGGTCAACCGCGTCGACGCCGCGAAGCTGGCCGTCGAGCGCGCCAACACCCTCGCCGACGGCGCCGAGCGCGCCCGCGGCGCCGTCGCCGCCTCCGACGCGTTCTTCCCGTTCGCCGACGGCTTCCAGGTGCTGGCCGACGCCGGCGTCACCGCCGTCGTCCAGCCGGGCGGCTCCATCCGCGACGCCGAGGTCATCGAGGCCGCCGAGAAGGCCGGCGTCACCATGTACCTCACCGGCGCCCGCCACTTCGCGCACTAGGCCGCCGGGCCCGGGCGCGCGGCATGCGCGCCGCGGGTGCCCGGGGTTTCGCGTGACGACGCCCTCCGCCCCGGCGCGGAGGGCGTCGTCGTGCGCCCGGGGAGCCCCGGCCGCCGCGCGGCGCGCGGAGGGGCGGCCCGGGCGGCGTGCCCGGGGCCCGTGCCCGGGGTCCCGTGCCCGGGGCCCGTGCTCCGCGCCGATTCCGGCCCCGGCGGGACCGGGCGGGTCTACGCTTTCACCCCATGAACGACGCCCCCGCCACCGCGCCCGTCCTCGTCATCGGCGCGGGCCCCGCAGGTCTCGCGACCGCCGCCCAGCTGGCCGCCCGCGGCGTGCCCTTCGACCACGTCGAGCGCCACGACGGTGTCGGCGGCCTGTGGGACATCGACAACCCGTGGACGCCGATGTACGAGTCGGCACACTTCATCAGCTCCAAGCGGCTGTCGGCCATCCCCGGCCACCCGTTCCCGGAGGATGCGGCCGACTACCCGCCGCGGCAGGAGGTCCACGCCTACCTGCGGAAGCTCGCGGAGGACACCGGCGTCGCGGCCGGCATCCGCCACGGCGTCGAGGTCGTCTCGGTGACGCCGCGCGAGGAGGGCGGATTCGACGTCGTCACGCGACCCGCCGGCGGGGGCCCGAGACGACCGCCGCATACCGCGAGGTGGTGTGCGCCACCGGCGTGCTGCACACCCCGAAGCGGCCCGACCTGCCGGGCGCGGAGGACTTCCGCGGCCGGTACATCCATTCCGCGGAGTACCGGTCCATCGACGAGCTGCGCGGGAAGCGGGTGCTCGTCATCGGCGCCGGCAACTCCGGCTGCGACATCGCCTGCGACGCAGCCCAGGCCGGCGCGTCGGCGGAGAGCAGCATGCGGCGCGGCTACTGGTTCATCCCGAAGCACATCCTCGGCCGCCCCGCCGACGAGTGGATGTCCGGCGGCCCCGAGCTGCCGACGAAGCTGCTGCAGCGCGGCGCCGCCGTCGCCCTGCGCCTCCTGGTCGGCAACCCGGAGAAGATCGGCCTGCCGAAGCCGGACCACCTGCCGTTCGAGTCGCACCCGCTGATGAACGACCAGCTCATCCACCACCTGCGCCACGGCGACGTCCGCGTCCGCGGCGACGTGGAGCGCTTCGACGCCGACGGCGTCGTCTTCCGCGACGGCTCCCGCGGCGACTGACGTCGTCATCGCCGCCACCGGCTACCGCCACGTCGTGCCGGTGGCGGAGGACCTGTTCGGCGACCGGCCGCTGGAGGCCGCCTACCTGGGCATGGCGCACCGGGGCCAGCCGGGGCTGTGGTGCCCCGGCCTCATCGAGACGAACTCTGGCGCCTTCGACGCCATCGGCCGGCAGGCTGCGATCCTCGCCGCCGTCGTCGACGACCGGCTGCGCGGCGACGGGCGCGTCGCGGCGGCGTTCGAGGAGCGCGCCGCCCACCACCGCCCGGACCTCACCGGCGGCCTGAGGATCCTGGACCTGCCCCGCCACGAGGGCTACGTCGACTCGCACGCCCTGCAGCACGCGCTGGCGGAGGAGATCGCGCACGTCGGCGCGGAGGTCTGACGGGCCGGGGCGGCCGGGCATGGTGCCCGCGCCGCCTGGCCGGGGCCGCCTGGCCGGCGCCGCCGTGGGGCCGTCTGACGGGCGTCGGTTTCGCGGCCGCCGGCGCCGGGGCGTGCACGGATCCGCGGCCGCCCGGTTATCCTCGACATGTCATCGAGCGTCGCCGGAGGGAGGTCCGCATGCCGCAGCAGCGCACGGGGGCCAAGAGCCGGCGGCGTGAGGAGCTCATCGCCGCCGCGGCCCGCATCATGGCCCGCCGGGGCTTCCGCCAGACGACGCTGGACGACGTCGGCGGCGCCGTCGGCGTCTCCGGCCCCGCCGTCTACCGGCACTTCAGCGGCAAGGCGGACCTGCTGGCCGGCATCCTCATCGACATCTCCATCCGGCTGGTCGACGGCGCCCGCGCCGTGCTGGCGGACCGGGGGCCGGACGCGGATCCCGTCGACACGCTGCGTGCGCTCGTCGACTTCCACGTCGAGTTCGCCGTGACCGAGCCCGACCGCATCCGCGTGCAGGAGCGGGAGATCGGCAACCTCGACGACGCCGACCGCAACAAGGTCCGGTCCCTGCAGCGGACCTACATCGGCCTGTGGACCGACGCGGTCCGCGCCGCGTGCCCGGAGCTCGACGCCGGCGAGGCGCGGCTGCGGGTGCAGCTGGCGGCGGGCCTCATCAACTCGTCGCAGCACGTCCTGCACTGGGCGGGCGCGCCCGCGGTGCGGAAGGAGGCGCGTGCGATGGCGCTGCGCGCCTTCGGGGTGGGGGAGTAGCGCGGGCTCGTCGCCGGCCCTGGTCGCCGCGCTCACCACCGCTGTCGACACCGTCGATGGTGCTCCGCCGACGACCACTCGCGCGGCTCCCCGCCGTCCTCGTCGCAACGGGGTCCCGTTTGCCCGAAGGTGTCCGTCTGTGCGCCCGGCCGCCGACCCTCGCCACGGATGGACCGCTTTCGGCGGATGGGACCCACGTATACCGGGGTCCCATCCGCCGAAACCGCTCCGTTTGCGTGGGCGGGTGCGGGGGAGCGGCCTCGGCGGCGGTCGCAGTGGGGTCCCATCCGCCGGGACCCGTCCGAACCGCCGAAACCGCTCCGTCTGCGGGGGCGGTCGGCGAGGCGCGGTCGGTGCGGGCGGGGCGAAGCGCGGGGCGGCGCGTGACGGGGCCTTCGGGAGGGGGCGGGAGGGCGGCCGGGAGAGGGGGCCCGGAGCGGCGCCCCGCAACGCCGCGCGGGGGTGGCCGCCGGGGGCCGCGCGCAGGGGCCGGGAGCAGGGCGAATCCATTTCATTAACCAAAGTGATTGCCGTCACAGTTAGTCGCGGTTAATGTTCCGGGCCACAAAGTTAATTTCCATTAACTCGCCCGCCCACGACGCCCCGGAGGACGCATGACCGCCCCCACGCAGGACGCCGCGCAGACCGACGGCCCGGCCACCGCACAGGCCGGCGACCGCGCCGCGGCCCCGGCCGCCGCCCCCGCGCAGACCAACCGCGACCGCCACCTCGCCCTGGCGGGGGACCTGCGCGAGACCCTCGCCCGCATCGCCCTCGGCGGCGGCGAGAAGGCCCGCGCCCGCCACCTGGCCCGCGGCAAGCTGCTCGCCCGCCAGCGCATCACCGAGCTGCTCGACCCGGGCAGCCCCTTCCTGGAGGTCGCCCCGCTCGCGGCGCACGGCATGTACGACGGCCGCGTCCCGGCCGCCGGCGTCGTCGCCGGCATCGGCCTGGTGGAGGGCCGCCGCTGCATGATCGTCGCCAACGACGCGACGGTCTCCGGCGGCACCTACTACCCGATGACGGTGAAGAAGCACCTGCGCGCCCAGGAGATCGCGGAGGCCAACCGCCTGCCGTGCATCTACCTCGTCGACTCCGGCGGCGCGATGCTGCTCAACCAGGACGACGTCTTCCCGGACCGCGACCACTTCGGCCGCATCTTCTACAACCAGGCGAACATGTCCGCGAAGGGCATCCCGCAGATCGCCTCGGTCATGGGCAGCTGCACCGCCGGCGGCGCGTACGTCCCGGCGATGAGCGACGAGGCCGTCATCGTCCGCGAGCAGGGCACCATCTTCCTCGCCGGCCCGCCGCTGGTGAAGGCCGCCACCGGCGAGGACGTCACCCCGGAGGACCTGGGCGGCGGCGAGCTGCACTCCCGCGTCTCCGGCGTGACGGACCACCTGGCCGCCGACGACGCCGACGCGCTGCGCCGCGTCCGGGGCATCGTCGCCACGCTGCCCCGCGACCCGGAGGCGCCGTGGGACGTCGCGGAGCCGGTGGAGCCGGCCCGCCCGCAGACGGACCTCTACGACATCGTCCCGGTCGACGCGAAGACGCCGTACGACGCGCACGAGATCATCGACGTCATCTGCGACGCCGGCTCGGTCCACGAGTTCAAGGCGGAGTTCGGCCGCACCCTGGTCACCTCCTTCGCCCGCATCCACGGCCACCCGGTCGGCGTCATCGCCAACAACGGCGTCCTGTTCGCGGAGTCGGCGCAGAAGGGCGCGCACTTCATCGAGCTGTGCGACCAGCGCGGCATCCCGCTGGTGTTCCTGCAGAACACGACCGGCTTCATGGTGGGCCGGGAGTACGAGGCCGGGGGCATCGCGAAGCACGGCGCGAAGATGGTCAACGCCGTGGCGACGACGCGGGTGCCGAAGTTCACCGTCGTCGTCGGCGGCGCGTTCGGCGCCGGCAACTACTCCATGTGCGGCCGCGCCTACTCGCCGCGGTTCCTGTGGATGTGGCCGAACGCCCGCATCGCCGTGATGGGCGGCCCGCAGGCCGCGATGACGCTGTCCACCGTGCGCCGCAACCAGATCGAGCGCACCGGCGGGCAGTGGTCCGCGGAGGAGCAGGAGGCCTTCGAGGCCCCCATCCGCGAGCAGTTCGACGAGCAGTCCCACCCGTACTACTCCTCGGCCCGCCTCTGGGACGACGGGGTCATCGATCCGGCCGACACCCGCCGCGTCCTGGGCATGGCCCTCGACGTCGCCGCCGGCGCGCCGCTGGGCGAACCCGGCTACGGCGTGTTCCGCATGTGAGCCCCCGGACCGGACAGCACAAGGAGACCCATCCATGACAGCCACGACCCAGACGCCGACGGCCCCGATCGGCACCGTCCTCGTCGCCAACCGCGGCGAGATCGCCCGCCGCGTCATCCGCACCCTGCGTGAGCAGGGGGTCCGCTCCGTCGCCGTGTACTCCGACGCCGACGCGGACGCGCCGCACGTGCGCGACGCCGACGTCGCGGTGCGCATCGGCCCGGCCCCGGCGCGCGAGTCCTACCTCGTCGCCGACGCCATCATCGACGCCGCCCGCCGGACCGGCGCGCAGGCGATCCACCCCGGCTACGGCTTCCTGTCGGAGAACGCGGCGTTCGCCCGCGCCTGCGCCGACGCCGGCATCGTGTTCATGGGCCCGCCGGCGGAGGCCATCGAGACGATGGGCGACAAGATCTCCGCCCGCGACGCCGTCGAGGCGCGCGACGTGCCGACGGTGCCGGGCATCTCCCGCCCGGGCCTGACGGACGAGGAGCTCATCGAGGCCGCGCCGGGCATCGGCTTCCCGGTGCTCATCAAGCCGTCCGCCGGCGGCGGCGGCAAGGGCATGCACCGCGTCGAGAACCCGGCGGATCTGCCGTCGGCGCTGGTCACCGCCCGCCGCGAGGCCGCGGGCGCGTTCGGCGACGACTCCCTGTTCCTGGAGCACTTCGTCGACACGCCCCGCCACATCGAGGTGCAGATCCTCGCCGACGCCCACGGCAACGTCATCCACCTGGGGGAGCGCGAGTGCTCGCTGCAGCGCCGCCACCAGAAGGTGATCGAGGAGGCGCCGTCCCCGTTGCTTGACGACGGGACCCGCGCCCGCATCGGCGCGGCCGCCTGCGACGCGGCCCGGTCCGTCGGCTACGTCGGCGCGGGGACGGTGGAGTTCATCGTCCCGGCCGCCGAACCGGACACGTTCTACTTCATGGAGATGAACACCCGCCTCCAGGTGGAGCACCCCGTCACCGAGGAGATTACGGGCCTGGACCTGGTGGCGCTGCAGCTGGCCGTCGCCCGCGGCGAGGAGCTGCCGCTGTCGCAGGACGACGTCCGCCTGGACGGCCACGCCATCGAGGCGCGCGTCTACGCCGAGGACCCGGCCGCCGGCTTCCTGCCGACGGGCGGCCGCGTCACCCGCGTCGTCGAGCCGTCCGGCCCCGGCGTCCGCGTCGACTCCGGCATCGCCGACGGCACGGAGGTCACCTCCCTGTACGACCCGATGCTGATGAAGGTCATCGCCCACGGCGCCGACCGCGCCGAGGCGCTGGCCCGCCTCGACCGGGCGCTGGCGGCCACCGCCGTCGGCGGCGTCGGCGTCAACGTCGACTTCCTGCGCTACCTGCTCGCCGTCGACGAGGTCGCCGCCGGCGACCTGGACACCGGGCTGCTCGACCGCGTCGCCGGCGGCTACGCCGACCCCGACGCCCCCGACGAGGCCCTGGTCGCCGCCGCGATGGCGTGGCTGCGGGAGCGCTGGTCCGAAGGGCCGACCTCGCCGTGGTCCGTCCCCGACGGGTGGCGGCTCGGCGAGCCCGGTGCGCAGCGCCTGCGCTTCGCGACGGCCGGCGGCTCCTCCGTGGTCTCCGTCACCGGCACCCCGGACGACGCCCGCGTCGTCGTCGGCGACCTCGTCGCCGGCATCACCCACCCCGCCGACGAGGCCGGCCGCGCCGCCATGGCGGAGGCCCCGGAGCCGCGCGTCCACCGCGCCGCCGTCCACCGCGACGGCGACGCCCTCCGCGTCACCGTCGACGGGCTGGCCCGCCGCTGGCGCGTCGAGCGCGCCGGCGACGGCGAGCTGCTCGCCGCCTCCGACGCCGGGGCGTGGCTGCTGCACCGCGACGACGTAGTCCGCTCCGCCGCCGGCGACGACGCGGCCGAGGGCGCCCTGGCCTCCCCGATGCCCGGCACCGTCATCGCCTTCGCCGCCGCCGACGGCGCGGAGGTCGCCGCCGGCGACCCGGTCGTCGTCGTGGAGGCCATGAAGATGGAGCACACCCTCACCGCCCCCACCGCCGGCGTCGTCCGCCACCTCGTCTCCGCGGGCGACCAGGTGGCCGCCGACCAGCCGCTCGCCGCCGTCGAGGAGCCCGGCTGATCCGGCGCGGGCCCCGGCACCGCGGCCGGCCGGCGAGCCGGCGCGGCGGACGTCGCAAAGCAACCCCGCACCACCGGACCACCCGGCGCGGCGCGCGCACCGCGCGACCGCCCCGACACCGCGACCCCCACCCGACCCCCGTCCCACGGACACCGCACCCGAGGAGCACGCAATGACCGACATCAACACCGCCGATCTGCCCGCCGAGTACCGGGAGCTGCAGGCCGGCGTCCGCGAATTCGCCCGCGACGCCGTCGCCCCCGTCGCCGCCGAGCACGACCGCAACCACACCTTCCCCTACGAGGTCATCGCCCAGATGGGCGAGATGGGCCTGTTCGGCCTGCCCTTCCCCGAGGAGTACGGCGGCCAGGGCGGCGACTACCTCTCCTTCGGCATCGCCCTGGAGGAGCTGGCCAAGGTCGACCAGTCCGTCGCCATCACCCTCGAGGCCGGCGTCGGCCTCGGCGCCATGCCCATCCTCCACTTCGGCGACGAGGGGCAGAAGGAGACGTGGCTGCCCGACCTCGTCGCCGGCCGCCGCCTCGCCGGCTTCGGCCTCACCGAGCCCGACGCCGGCTCCGACGCCGGCGGCACCCGCACCACCGCGCGCCTCGAGGACGGCGAGTGGGTCATCAACGGCTCCAAGCAGTTCATCACCAACTCCGGCACCGACATCACCTCCCTCGTCACCGTCACCGCCGTCACCGGCGAGCGCGACAACGGCAAGAAGGAGATCTCCACGATCATCCTGCCGTCCGGCACCGACGGCTTCACCGTCGAACCCGCCTACGACAAGGTCGGCTGGAACGCCTCCGACACCCACCCCCTGACCTTCACCGACGCCCGCGTGCCCGAGGGCAACCTCCTCGGCGAGCGCGGCCGCGGCTTCGCCAACTTCCTCTCCATCCTCGCCGAGGGCCGCGTCGCCATCGCCGCCCTCGCCACCGGCGCCGCCCAGGGCTGCGTCGACGAATCCGTGAAGTACGCCAAGGAGCGCACCTCCATGGGCCGGCCCATCGCCGACTACCAGGCGATCAGCTTCACGATCGCCCGCATGGAGGCCCGCGCCCACGCCGCCCGCATGGCCTGGTACGACGCCGCCGCCAAGATGATGAAGGGCCTGGACTTCCGCCGCGAGGCGTCCATCGCCAAGATGATCGCCTCCGAGGCCGCGATGGACAACGCCCGCGACGCCACCCAGATCCACGGCGGCTACGGCTTCATGAACGAGTACCCCGTCGCCCGCCACTACCGCGACTCCAAGATCCTGGAGATCGGCGAGGGCACCACCGAGGTGCAGCTCATGCTCATCGCCCGCGGGCTGGGCCTGTAGGGGAGGGGCGAGCCATGACCGACATCGTCCAGCGGGGCCTGTGGTTCGAGGAGTTCGAGGTCGGCGCGCGGTACCTGCACCGCCCCGGCCGCACCGTCACCGAGACCGACGACGTGCTCTTCACCACCCTCACGATGAACACCCAGCCGCTGCACCTCGACGCCCACTGGTCGTCGCAGCAGCCCGGCTTCGGCGGCAAGCGCCTGGTCAACTCCATGTGGACCCTGTCCACCGTCGTCGGCCTGTCCGTCTCCCAGCTGACGCTGGGCACCATCGTCGCCAACCTCGGCTTCACCGAGGTGTCCTTCCCCGCGCCGATGGTCCACGGCGACACCCTCTACGCCGAGACCGTCTGCGTCGGCGCCCGCCGCTCGAAGTCGCGGCCGGGCCAGGGCATCGTCGAGCTCGAGCACATCGGCCGCAACCAGGACGGCGTCGTCGTCTGCCGCGCCGTCCGCTCCACCCTCGTCCAGTGCGACCCGGACCGGGAGGGCGACGAATGAGCTGGCACCCGCCCGGGCCCGCGATCCTCTTCGCCCCCGCCGACCGGCCGGAGCGCTTCGCCAAGGCCCTCGACCGCGCCGACATGATCATCGTCGACCTCGAGGACGGCTGCCGCCCGGAGAACCGGCCCGCCGGCCGCGAGGCGCTGGCCGCCGCCGGCCTCGACCCCGAGCGCGCCATCGTCCGCGTCAACGCCGCCGGCACCCCCGAGCAGGCCGAGGACCTCGCCGCCGCCGAGGCCGCCGGCACCCGCCTGGTCATGCTGCCGAAGGCGGAGTCCGCCGCCCAGGTCGCCGAACTCGCCGTCCGCGGCTTCGAGGTCATCGCCCTCGTCGAAACGCCCCTCGGCGTGCTGCGCGCCGACGAGATCGCCGCCGCCGACGGGCTCGCCGCGATGTTCTGGGGCGCCGAGGACCTCGTCGCCGGGCTCGGCGGCACCTCCTCCCGGCACGGCGACGGCACCTACCGCGACGTCGCCCGCCACGCCCGCGCCCGCGTCCGCCTCGCCGCCGCCGCGTTCGGCCGCGCCGCGCTCGACGCCGTCCACGTCGGCATCGCCGACGCCGACGGCCTGGCGGCGGAGGCCGCCGACGCCGCCGAACTCGGCTACGCCGGCACCTGCTGCATCCACCCCTCCCAGGTCCCCGTCATCCGGGAGGCCTACCGCCCCGACCCCGCCGACGCCGACCGCGCCCGCCGCCTCCTCGCCGAGGCGGAGCGCAACGCCGGGGCCTTCAGCTTCGAGGGCCGCATGGTCGACGCGCCGCTGTTCCGGCAGGCCGAGGCCATCGCCCGGCGCGCCGCGGCCGCGGAGGCAGCCGAGGCCGCCGACGGCCCGGCCGCCGCAGACGCCCCCGCCGCCGGCGCCGGAGAAGCCGCCGCCGACCCCACCACCGACACCCGCCCGACCACCGACACCCACCCCCGCACCGACGCCTAGGAGACCGCCATGACCACGACCACCAGCATCGTCGCCACGCGCACGGAGGCCGCCCCCTACGGCCGCACCCACGTCGCCGACGACGGCACCGTCCTGTCCCACGTCATCGGCGCCGGCGTCGAGCAGGGGGCCGCGCCGCTGCGCAACGAGACGCTCGGGGAGAACCTGCGCCGCATCGTCGAGCGCTTCCCCGACCGCTACGCCGTCATCGACGTCTACGCCGACAAGACCCTGACCTACCAGCAGTTCTATCGGAAGGTCCTCGCCCTGGCGACGTCGCTGGCGAAGGCCGGCTACCGTCCCGGCGACCGCGTCGGCATCTGGTCGACCAACCGGTGGGAGTGGCTCGTCGTCCAGTACGCGTGCCACCACCTCGGCCTCATCCTGGTGAACATCAACCCGGCCTACCGCCAGCACGAGCTGAACTACGTGCTGGGCAAGGCCGGCGTGAAGGCCGTCTTCGCCGCCCGCCGCTTCAAGGACTCCGACTACCGGACCATGCTCAACGAGGCCCGCAAGCAGCGCGGCGTCGACGTCCGCGACGTGTTCTACTTCGGCTCCTCCGAGTGGTTCGACTTCGTCCACGGCGACGTCGGCGACCTGTCCGAGTACGTCGAGGGCCTGGCCCCGGACGACGCGGTGAACATCCAGTTCACCTCCGGCACCACCGGCTTCCCGAAGGGCGCGACGCTCACGCACAGCAACCTGCTGAACAACGGCTTCTCCATCGGCGAGCTGCTCGGCTACACGGAGGAGGACCGGGTGTGCGTCCCGGTGCCGTTCTTCCACACCTTCGGCATGGTCATCGGCACCATCAACGTGTTCTCCCACGGCGCCTGCGTCGTCATCCCCGCTCCGACCGCGAAGGCCCGCGAGACGCTGAAGGCGGTCCACTCCGCGAAGGCGACGTCGCTGTACGGCGTGCCGACGATGTTCATCAACGCCCTCGAGGAGCAGCACGACCACGAGGAGTACGGCCAGCCCTACGACCTGTCGTCGCTGCGCACCGGCGTCATGGCCGGCACCTCCTGCCCGTCGAAGACGATGCGCGACGTGATGGACAAGCTCAACATGTCCGAGGTCGCCATCTGCTACGGCATGACCGAGACGTCCCCGGTGTCGCTGCAGACCCGCCGCGACGCCCCGCTGGACAAGCGCGTCTCCACCGTCGGCCAGGTGATGCCGCACCTGGAGGTCGCCATCATCTGCGAGGAGACCGGGCAGCCGGTGCCGCGCAACGAGCAGGGCGAGATCGTCGTCCGCGGCTACTCCGTCATGAAGGAGTACTGGCACCACCCGGAGAAGACGGCGGAGGCCATCGACGCGGAGGGCTGGATGCACACCGGCGACCTCGGCGTCATGGACGACGACGGCTACGTGTCGGTGACCGGCCGCATCAAGGACATGCTCATCCGCGGCGGCGAGAACATCTACCCCCGCGAGATCGAGGAGTTCCTGTTCACCCACCCGGACGTCGTCGACGCGCAGGTCATCGGCGTGCCGGACGACAAGTACGGCGAGGAGATCATGGCGTGGGTCATCCTCCACGACGGCGCCTCCGACCTCACCGCCGAGCAGGTCGCGGAGTTCGCCCGCGGCAAGCTGTCGCGCCACAAGATCCCCCGCTACGTCACCGTCGTCGACTCGTACCCGATGACCGCCTCCGGCAAGGTCCGCAAGGTCGAGCTGCGCGAGATGGCGCCGAAGGTCCTGGGGTGGGTGTGAGCCGATGACCGCGACCATCGAGAGCATCACCGGAACCGACGTCCGCGCCCTCGTCGCCGAGCACGCGCGCGACGGCATGACCGTCGCCGTCGGCGGCTTCGGCCTCTGCGGCGTGCCCTTCGACCTGGTGGAGGCCCTGCGCGACACCGGCGTCCGGGGGCTGACCGTCGTCAGCAACAACATGGGCGTCGACGGCCAGGGCCTGGGCATCCTGCTGGAGAACGACCAGGTCGACAAGGTCGTCGCCAGCTACGTCGGCGAGAACCGCCTGTTCGCGGAGCGCTACCTCTCCGGCGACCTGGAGGTGGAGTTCACCCCGCAGGGCACGCTGGCGGAGCGGCTTCGCGCCGGCGGGGCGGGCATCCCCGCGTTCTACACGGCCACCGGCGTCGGCACCGTCGTCGCCGAGGGCAGGCCGCACGCCGAGTTCGACGGCCGCACCTACGTGCAGGAGCGCGGCATCGTCGCGGATCTGGCGCTGGTGCGCGCCCACGTCGGCGACGTCGACGGCAACCTGCGCTACCGCCGCACCGCCATGAACTTCAACCCGCTGTGCGCGGCCTCCGGCCGGGTGACGCTGGCGGAGGTGGAGGAGCTCGTCGACCGGGGCGGCATCGACCCCGACGACGTCGACACCCCCGGCGTGTACGTCCGCGACGTCGTGGTGGCGCGGCCGCGGACGAAGCCCATCGAGAAGACGACCGTCCGCCCGCGACCCGGCGCGGACGCCTGAGGAGGACCGAGATGACCTGGACCAGGGACGAGATGGCGGCCATCGCCGCCCGCGAGCTCGACGACGGCGACTACGTGAACCTCGGCATCGGCATCCCCACGCTGGTGGCCAACCACATCCCGGACGGGGTGCGGGTGACGCTGCAGAGCGAGAACGGCATCCTCGGCATGGGCCCCTTCCCGTACGAGGGGGAGGAGGACGCGGACCTCATCAACGCCGGCAAGCAGACCGTGACGCTGCTGCCGGGGGCGGCGGTGTTCGACAGCGCCACCAGCTTCGCGATGATCCGCGGCGGCCACGTGAAGATGGCCGTCCTCGGCGCCATGCAGGTCTCCCAGTCCGGCGACCTCGCCAACTGGATGATCCCGGGCAAGATGGCCAAGGGCATGGGCGGGGCGATGGACCTCGTCGCGGGCACGCCGCGCGTCGTCGTGCTCACCGACCACGTCGCCCGCGACGGCTCCGCGAAGCTCGTCCGCGAGTGCACGCTGCCGCTCACCGGCGCCGGCGTCGTCGACCGCATCATCACCGACCGCGCCTGCTTCGACGTCGGCGACGGCCACCTCATCCTCCGCGTCCTCGCGCCGGGCGTGACGCTCGCCGACATCGAGGCGTCGACGGAGGCCGACTACGTCGTGGAGCTCGACGACGCCGCCGTCGCGTGACGACGGCCCCCGCCACGCGCATCGCCGCGCGCGCCGGGGTGCGGGTCCGCGCGCCGCGCGGCCCCGCGTGACGACGATCCCCGCGCCGCGCGGGACCCATCGTCAAGCCCCTCCCCGGCGACCCGCGGGGGAGACGGCGAATCGGCGGCGGACCCCGTCGTCACGCACCTCCGCGGCCCCGCGGCGGGGGGTGGCAATACCCCGAAAACCGCACCCCGGCACCGCCTCTTTGAGAAGGTGGCGGGAGCGGACGAATCATCTGAAGACATATGGAGTGGAGTACGCCGTGACCGGAATCCCGACCCCCAGCCCCGACGACGTCGTCATCCTCGCCGGAGCCCGCACCCCGCAGGGCAAGATGCTCGGCGCGCTGGCCCCGCTGACCGCCGTCGACCTCGGCGCCCACGCCGTGCGCCACGCCGTGGAGCGCTCCGGCGTCTCCCCGGAGGACGTGCGCCACGTCGTCATGGGCCAGGTCATCCTCGCCGGCGCCGGCCAGAACCCGGCCCGCCAGACCGCCATCAAGGCCGGCCTGCCGTGGAACGTCACCGCCGAGATCGTCAACAAGGTGTGCCTGTCCGGCCTCGACGCCGTCATCCACGCCGCCCGCATGATCCGCGTCGGCGACGCCGACGTCGTCGTCGCCGGCGGCCAGGAGTCCATGACCAACGCCGCCCACGTCGCCCGCGGCGTCCGCCAGGGCAAGGCCTACGGCGCCCTCAAGCTGGAGGACTCGCTGGAGCGCGACGGCCTCGTCGACAGCTTCGACGCCTGCTCCATGGGCGAGCTCACCGAGCGTCCGCTCGGCGACATGGGCATCTCCCGCGTGGAGCAGGACGAGGTCGCCGCCCTGTCCCACCAGCGCGCCGCCAAGGCCCAGGAGTCCGGCGTCTTCGCCGAGGAGATCGCCCCCATCGACGTGCCGGGCCGCAAGGGCGCCGTCACCACCGTCTCCGAGGACCAGGGCGTCCGCCCGGACTCCACCGTCGAGTCGCTGGGCAAGCTGCGCCCGGCGTTCGTCAAGGACGGCACCATCACCGCCGGCAACTCCTCGCCGATCTCCGACGGCGCCTGCGCCCTCGTGCTGGCCCGCCGCTCCTGGGCGGAGGAGAAGGGCCTCGACTACCTCGCGGTCGTCGGCGTCGCCGGCCAGACCGCAGGCCCGGACAACTCCCTGCACGCGCAGCCGTCCGACTCCCTGTCCTACGCGCTTGAGCGCGCGGGCTGGGAGGCCTCCGACCTCGACTTCATCGAGATCAACGAGGCGTTCGGCGCCGTCGCCGTCCGCTCCCTCCGCGAGCTGGACTACCCGCTGGAGAAGTGCAACATCCACGGCGGCGCCATCGCGCTCGGCCACCCGATCGGCTGCTCCGGCGCCCGCCTGGCGTTCACGGCGGCGAAGGAGCTCGCGCGCCGCGGCTCCGGCCGCGCCGGCGTGAGCCTCTGCGGCGGCGGCGGCCAGGGCGACGCCCTGCTGCTGTACCGCGACTAGGTCGCGTACGGGCGGGGCGCGCCCGCGGGCGTCCGCGGGCGTCCTCTCGGGGCGCCATCCCAGGTGCCGCGCAGCCGTAACGCCTTGCCTCACCGCCCACACCGAGACGGACCCGTTTCGGCGAACGGGACCCCGATGCACCGGGGTCCGTTCCGCCGGAACGGGTCCGTCCGTTTCGCGGTCCCCGCTGCGGTGCGCATGACGGCGGGGTGCCGCGCTTATCCCCCGGCTGGTTGCGTCGTAACGGGGTCCCGTTTGCCCGAACGTGTCCGTCTGCGCGGCGGCCCGCCGCCCTCGCCCCGGATGGGCCCCTTTCGGCAGATGGGACCCACGTATACCGGGGTCCCATCCGCCGAAACCGCTCCGTCTGTGTGACGAAGGGCGGAGAAGGGGCCTCGGCGGCGGTTGCAATGGGGTCCCATCCGCCCGAACCCGTCCGAACCCCCGAAACCGCTCCATCTGCGTGGGGAGGCATGGGAGGCGACGTCGCGGGGGAGGGGTGCCCCGCCCGCCCCGGCCCCGCCGCCCCCGCGCCGCGCGCCGCTAGCCTGGGGCGCATGAACGTCCCGCCCTGGCTGCCGCCCGGCCCCGCCCTGCTGTTCGCCCCCGCCGACCGCCCGGAGCGGTTCGCGAAGGCCGCCGACCGCGCCGACGGCGTCATCGTCGACCTGGAGGACGGCGCCGCGGCCGCGGGCCCGGAGGCCAAGCGCGCCAACGTCCTCGCCCACCCGCTCGACCCGGCGCGCACGATCCTGCGCGTCTCCGGCCCGGACACGGACACGTTCGCGGCGGACGCGAAGCTCGCGCAGGAGTCGCCGTACGACGTCGTCATGCTGCCGAAGGTCCGCGACCGCATCCCGGAGGAGCTCGCGGGGCTGAGGATCATCGCGATGATCGAGACGCCCCAGGCGATGCTCGCCGCCGGCGACCTGGCCGCCCATCCGGACGTCGTCGGCCTGTTCTGGGGCGCGGAGGACCTCGCCGCGGAGCTCGGCGGCACCTCCTCCCGCCGCTCCGTCGCCGAGGACCCGGCGCGCTCCTACCGGCAGCCGCAGCAGCTGGCGCGCACGCTGACGCTGGTGCACGCCGCGGCGGCGGGGAAGGTCGCGATCGACGCGGTGCACGCCGACTTCCGCGACGAGGAGGGCCAGTACCTCGAGGCCCTCGACGCCGCCGGGGCGGGCTTCGCGGCGACGGCGTGCATCCACCCGGCGATGGTGCCGGCGGTGCGCCGCGCCTACCGGCCGGCGGAGGAGGAGCTGGCCCGCGCCCGCGCCATCCTCGACCGGGCGGGGGAGCACCAGGGCGCCTTCCAGCTCGACGGCGAGATGATCGACGCGCCCATCGTGCGCCAGGCCGCGCTCATCGCGCGGCGCGCAGGTGACTGACGTCGTTTGCGTGACGACGGCCACCGCCCCGGCGCGGACCCGCCGACGGGCACGGCCCCCGCATCCCGGCCGGGATGCGGGGGCCGTCGTCGCGCTCCGCGCCGCGGGTGGAGCGGCGGGGAGCGGGGCCGCGCCTAGTTGACGCAGACGATGCCGTTGCCGCCGGCGTCGATGGCGGGGCCGTCCTCGGGGGCGCCGGTGCCCTCCTGGCCGACGACCTCGCCGGTGGCGGCGTCGGTCTCGGCGGGGGCCGCCTCCGCGCCGGCATCGGCGGGGACCTCCTCGGCGGCGGCCTCGAGGCCGGGGCCGGAGTAGTCGCCGGCGAGGGTGACTGAGATGGAGCCCTCCGGCAGGTCCGGGTCGTAGACGACGGGCAGGCCGCCGAGCTTCTCGGCCAGCGCCTTCGCCGCCGGGTCGCGGGTGTCGGGGGTGTTCACCTGGCTCATGGAGACGCCGACGGCCTCCGCGTTGCCGACCTCGCCGACGCCGAAGCCCTCGCCGGAGAGCAGCTCGGAGACGCGGCCGGCGAGGCCGTCGGTCATGGAGGCGTTGTAGACGCTGACGGTGTAGTCGGAGGCGGTGAAGCCGCCGTCGCCGCCCTCGTCCGGGTCCTCGGACTCCTCGCCGGCGCCGCCGCCGACCATCTCGTCGAAGTAGGCGTGGACCTGGCCCTTGTCGACGGTGACGACGGACTCGCCGTAGTCGCCGACGCCGTCGATGGACGTGACGGGGATGGTGCCGAAGGTGACGTTGCCGCCGGTCAGGTCCTGCATCTGCGTCGCGAAGCCCATGACGTCCCAGTTGTCGTCGAGGACGACGGAGCGCTGCACGGCGTCGCCGAGCTCGGAGAGCTTCGACGGGCTGGACAGCGTGCCCGCGGACAGGAGCTTGTTGACGAAGGACGCCATGAACGCCTGCTGGCGGGTGATGCGGTCGAGGTCGCCGCGCGGCAGGCCGTGGCGCTGGCGCACGAAGCTCAGCGCGTCGGCGCCGTCGAGGGTCTGCACGCCGGCGTTGAAGTTCGCGCCGGAGAACTCGTCGTCGACCGGGGCGTTGAGGCACACCGGCACGCCGCCGACGGCGTCGGTGAGCAGCACGAAGCCGAGCAGGCCGATTTCCGCGTAGTGGTCGACGGTGACGCCGGTGAGGTCGGCGACGGTGCGGATGAGGGCGTCGCGGCCGGCCTTCGTCGACTGGTCCTCGATCTCCGCCTGGTCGGCGCCCTCCGCGGCCATCTGCTCGGCGCGGGCGGTCTTGGCTTCGCCGTAGACGCCGTTGATCTTGATGTTGCCGAACTCCGGCGTCTTCACGTACGTGTCGCGCGGGATGGACGTCGCCGTCGCCGACGACCCGTCGTCCGGCACGCGGATGACCATGATCGTGTCGGTGTTCAGCGCCTTCTCGTCGCCGGCGCGGAGCATGTCGATCTCCTCCTGCGTCAGCGGGTTGCCCTGCGCGTCCGAGCGGGAGTCCGAGCCGACCAGGAGGATGTCCGTCGCGCCGTCCTCGGTGCCGCCGAGCGCGAAGTCGCCGCCGGAGTTGAGGCTGCCCGCGGCGCGGCCGACGGTGAACCACACCATCGCGCCGACGACGAGGACGAGGACCGACAGCACGATGACGGCCGCCCGCACCGGGGCGGGGCCCGCCTGGTCCAGGCTGCGGCGGCGCGTCGGCGGCGCCTGGATGGCGCGCGCGTGCCGCGGACGGCTGGGCTGTTCACCCACTGCAGGCCTCCTCTGGCTATATCGTGGCCGGGGACATCACCGACACTGTAGTGAAAGGAACCCCCGCATGCCGCATTCCGGACTGGTCGTCACGGGGGCCCGCGGGCAGCTGGGGACGGCGCTGCGGGCGCTCGCGCCGGAGGCCGTCGCCCTCGGCCGCAGGGACCTCGACCTGGCCGACGCGGCGGCCGTCGACGCGCATCCGGCGCTGGCCGGGGCCCGCGTCGTCGTCAACTGCGCGGCGCACACGGCGGTCGACGCGGCGGAGTCGGACCCGGATCCGGAGTGGTCCGCCAACCGCGACGCGCCGGCGAACCTCGCCCGCCGCTGCGCGGAGGAGGGGGCGCACCTCATCCACGTCTCCACCGACTACGTGTTCGGGTCGGCGGCGCCGCGGCGGCCGCTGCGGCCGGACGACGCGACCGCCCCGGACACCGTCTACGGCGCGTCGAAGCTGGCGGGGGAGCGGGCGGTGCTGGCCTCCGGGGCGGCCGCGACGATCGTGCGCACCGCGTGGGTGTGGACGGGCCCGCGGTGGCCGGGCGGGGACTTCGCGACGACGATGCTGCGCCTGGCCGCGGAGCGCGACCGGCTCGACGTCGTCGACGATCAGCACGGCAGCCCGACGTGGGCGCCGCATCTGGCGGCCGGCCTGCTGGAGCTCGCCGCCGACCCGGTGCCGGGCGTGCTGCACGCGGCCGGCGGCGGCGCGGCGACGTGGTGCGATCTCGCCCGGGAGGTCCTCGCCGCCGCCGGCCATGACCCGGCGAAGGTGCATCCGTGCACGACGGCGGACTTCCCGCGGCCGGCGCCGCGGCCGCCGTGGTCGGTGCTCGACTGCTCCTCGTGGGCGGATGCGGGGCTCGCGCCGCTGCCGGAGTGGCGGGCCGGGGTGGCCGCGGCCCTGTCCTAGGGTGGGGCGGGTGAGCACCCCCACCCCGAAGACCGGCCCGGACCTGCCCGTCGGCGTCGTCACCATCACGTACTCGCCTGGCGAGCACCTGGAGCGCCTCGTCGCGTCGCTGCCCGCGGCGACGGAGAGCGGCACGGTGCTGATCCTCGCCGACAACGGCTCGACCGACGGCTCCCCGGAGGCGGCCGCGGCGGCGCACGACGGCGTTCACCTGCTGCCCACCGGCGGCAACATCGGCTACGGCGCGGCGGCGAACGTCGGCGCCGCCGAGCTCGCGCGCCGCGCGGAGGCCGGCGAGGTCGACCCGGACGTGGTGCTGGTGGTGAACCCCGACGTGGAGTTCGGCCCGGGCTCCATCGACGCGATGCTGGACTGCCTGCGCCGCAACCCGCGCGCCGGCGCGGTCGGCCCGCTCATCCGGGAGCCCGACGGGTCGGCGTACCCGTCGGCGCGGGCGGTGCCGGACCTGGTC
Organism: Corynebacterium sp. 335C; assembly: GCF_053525695.1. Classification (NCBI taxonomy): domain Bacteria; kingdom Bacillati; phylum Actinomycetota; class Actinomycetes; order Mycobacteriales; family Corynebacteriaceae; genus Corynebacterium; species Corynebacterium sp. 335C. The sequence continues at coordinate 1,017,589 of NZ_JASTTB010000001.1, read as the reverse complement.
AACGGCACGGGCCACGCCCTGCTGTCGGGCGTGTGGCCGTCGAACCCGTTCAGCGCCCGCTACCGGGACGACGCGGACATGTCGCGGGAGCGCGACGCCGGCTGGCTGTCGGGCTCGTGCCTGCTGCTGCGGCGGGCGGCGTTCGACGGCGTCGGCGGCTTCGACTCCCGCTACTTCATGTACATGGAGGACGTCGACCTGGGCGATCGGCTGGGGAAGGCGGGCTGGCGCAACGTGTTCTGCCCGTCGGCGGAGATCCGGCACGCCCAGGGGCACTCCGCGAAGAGGCAGCGGGAGCGGACGGTGCGGGCGCACCACGACTCGGTGCGGCGGTTCCTGTCGGACCGGCTGCCGGGGCCGTGGCGGGCGCCGCTGCGGTGGGCGCTGTCGGCCGGACTCTCCCTGCGCGCCTCCGTCATCCTGCGCTCGGCGCGGGGTAACAATGACCGGTAGCAGCGAAGCAAGGAGGAGCATGTCCACCGAGAACACCCCCGCGGACGCCGACGCCGTCATCCTCGTCGGCGGCAAGGGCACCCGGCTGCGCCCGCTGACCGTCGGCACGCCGAAGCCCATGCTGCCCACGGCGGGCGCGCCGTTCCTGGAGCACCTCATCGTGCGCATCCGCGAGGCGGGCATGCGCCGGATCGTGCTGGGCACCTCCTACCGCGCCGAGGTGTTCGAGGAGCACTTCGGCGACGGCTCCGACCTCGGCGTCCAGATCGAGTACGTGGTGGAGACGGAGCCGCTGGGCACCGGCGGCGGCATCCGCAACGTGCTGGACAAGATCGAGGCCGCCGACGTCATGGTCTTCAACGGCGACGTCCTGGGCGGCACGGACCTGCGCGCCATCCTGGCGACGCACCGGGAGAAGGACGCCGACGTCACCATGCACCTGGTGCGCGTGCCGGATCCGCGCGCGTTCGGCTGCGTGCCGACGGACGCCGACGGCCGCGTGCTGGAGTTCCTGGAGAAGACGCAGGATCCGCCGACGGATCAGATCAACGCCGGCTGCTACGTGTTCCGCCGCTCCGTCATCGAGGAGATCCCGGCGGGCCGGCCGATCAGCGTCGAGCGTGAGGTCTTCCCGGCCCTGCTGGAGCGCGGCAGCCGCGTCTACGCCCACGTCGACTACGCGTACTGGCGCGACATGGGCACCCCGGCGGACTTCGTCCGCGGCTCCTCGGACCTGGTGCGCGGCATCGCGCCGTCGCCGGTGCTGGAGGGCCGCCACGGCGAGGCGCTGGTCGACGAGTCGGCGGCGGTCGGCGGCGGCGCGCTGCTGTACGGCGGCACGGTCGTCGGCCGCGGCGCGGAGATCGGCGCCGGCGCGCGCCTGGATCAGGCGGCGGTGTTCGACGGCGCCCGCATCGGCGCGGGCGCGGTCATCGAGCGGTCCATCATCGCGGCGGGGGCGACCATCGGCCCGCGCGCGGTCATCCGGGACGCGGTGATCGGCGAGGGCGCGGACATCGGCGCCCGCTGCGAGTTCATCGACGGCGCGCGCGTGTGGCCGGGCGTCGTGGTGCCGGACGGGGGCATCCGCTTCTCGACGGACGTGTGATGCTCCCCGGCGCGCCCCGGCGGCGCGCCCGCGACCGGCGGAAACCCTCAAGTTCCGCTTGATCCCCGGGCCGGGGGTGCCCCTGATCTGGGGGTATCCGTTTCGTCGGCGGAATACCCGGCGACGGCTTGACGCCCGTGAATTCCGCGTGTGTAATCACATGTATGTCATCACGGGGCGGCAGCTTCCCGTGACGGCTCAGGAGACATGCACGAGCACGGGAAGCGATGCGGGAGGAGGCCGGCGTGGACGAGTCCGGCGCACCCGAGCGCATCGACGCCGAACGGGAGATGAGCGTGGGGGAGACGCAGCGCAACGACGCGGAGCCGATCCGGCCGCTGGCCGAGTGGGCGGACGACCTCTCCGGCCTGTTCGAGGCCGTGGATCAGGACTGGCAGGAGCAGGCGCTCTGCGCCCAGACGGATCCGGAGGCGTTCTTCCCGGAGAAGGGCGGCTCGACCCGCGAGGCCAAGCGCATCTGCCGCGCCTGCGGCGTGCGGGACGAGTGCCTGGAGTTCGCCCTGCGCCATGACGAGCGCTTCGGCATCTGGGGCGGACTCTCCGAGCGCGAGCGCCGCCGCCTGAAGAAGCGGATGGGCTAGGCGCCCGCCGGGCGCACGCCGCCCGCATGACCGCGCCCCGGCCGTCGGCCGGGGCGTTCGTCGTGTCCGGGGGGGGGAGGTCACGCGGCGGGGCGGACGCCGTCGTCACGCGATGCGCCGGGCACCGCGCCGCAGCTGCTTGACGACGGCGACCCTCGCTACTCCCCGTCGTCCCACCGCGGATCGACGGTGTCGGGGGTGACGTTGAGGTGCACGGCGACGAGCTGCGCGAGGATGCGCGACAGCTCGTCGTCCAGCTCCTCGCGGCCGACGGCGCGGCGCTCCACGGGGCGGCGGAACACGACGATGCGGGGCCGGGTGGGGCGGCCGGACTCGTCGACGCCGGCGGGGACCAGGCGGGCGAGCGGCACGGGCCCGTCGGCGGCGACCTCGTCGGGGTGCAGCGCGCCGGGGGGCAGCCGCATCCGCGGCACCGTGTCCACGGCGATGTCCAGGTTGGTGAGCCGCGACCGGAACCGCTCCTCGATGGGCGCGTAGGCGTCGAGCACCGCCTGGTCGAAGTTCTCGGACCGGCTGCGCCAGCGCGGCGTCTCCGGAGGGAGGAGCGGGCCGCGCATTCCGCGGCCCCGGCGTGCGGCACGGCGGGAGGCGTTCATGGGGGTCCATCCTAGGTCCCCGGGGCGGCGGTTCCGGGGAGGCGGCGCCGGGGCGCGGGCGGGACCGGTTCCGCGGCGAGGGCGGGGGAGGGGCTGCGAAACCCTCAACCTTGGGTCTAGACTTCGTCGGCGTGACCCAATACCGCCGCTGCTCCAGGCCCGGGTGCGGCCGCCCCGCCGTCGCCACCCTGACCTACGCCCACTCCGAGTCGACCGCCGTCGTCGGCCCGCTCGCCGCCCAGCAGGACCCCCACAGCTGGGACCTGTGCGAGCGCCACGCCCGCACCATCACCGCCCCGCTGGGCTGGCAGCTGGTGCGCTACGACCTGCCGTCGCCCGACGCCCCCGGCGACGACGACCTCACGGCCCTGGCGGAGGCGGTCCGCGAGGCCGGCCGCCACGCCACCGGCCTCGTCCTGCGCGACGACCCGGAGACCGGCTGGCGCGAGGACGCCCCGCGCCGCCACCCGTCCCGCTCCGGCGGCCGCGCCGCCCGCCGCGCGCACCTCCGCGTCGTCCCGGATCCCGGGGCCGGGGAGGACGGCGAGTAGACTCCCCTCCCGGCGGCACGTCCGCCGGACCCGAACACGAGGAGAGTGAGACCGTGGCGAATCGCCGTCGATCGGACCTGGAGAAGGTCATCAAGGCCTACGACGTGCGCGGCATCGTCGGAGACGGCATTGACGCGCAGCTGTGCGGGGAGATCGGCGCCGCGTTCGGCGCCCTGATGCGCGGCGAGGGCGCGACCGCGGCGGTCGTCGGCCACGACATGCGCGACTCCTCCCCGGAGCTCTCGCGCGCCTTCGCCGAGGGGGCGGCGGCCCAGGGCCTGGACGTCACCCTCATCGGCCTGTGCTCGACCGACCAGCTGTACTACGCCTCCGGCGAGCTGGACCGCCCCGGCGCCATGTTCACGGCCAGCCACAATCCGGCGGCCTACAACGGCATCAAGATGTGCCGCGCCGGCGCCCGCCCGGTGGGGCAGGAGTCCGGCCTGGCGGCCATCGTCGACATGCTCGTCGAGGGCGTGCCGGACCATGACGGCGGGGCCGGCTCCATCGACGAGCGCGACATGCTCGAGGGCTACGCGGCGTTCCTCCGCGGCCTCGTCGACGTCACCGGCGGGCGCCGGCTGACCGTCGCCGTCGACGCCGGCAACGGCATGGCGGGCTTCACCGCCCCCGCGGTGCTCGGCGACGTCGTCGACCTGCGCGACCTCTACTTCGAGCTCGACGGCACCTTCCCCAACCACGAGGCGAACCCGCTGGAGCCCGCGAACCTCGAGGACCTGCGCCGCTTCACCGTGGAGCAGGGCGCCGACATCGGCATCGCCTTCGACGGCGACGCCGACCGCTGCTTCGTCGTCGACGAGCGCGGCGAGGCCGTCAGCCCGTCGGCCATCTGCGGCCTCATCGCCGACCGCTACCTGGAGCGCGAGCCCGGGGCGACCGTCATCCACAACCTCATCACCTCGGCGGCGGTGCCGGAGCTCATCGCCCGCCGCGGCGGGAAGGCCGTGCGCACCCGCGTCGGCCACTCCTTCATCAAGCAGACGATGAGCGAGACCGGCGCCGTCTTCGGCGGCGAGCACTCCGCGCACTACTACTTCCGCGAGTTCTGGAACGCCGACTCCGGCATGCTCGCCGCCCTGCACGTGCTGGCGGCGCTGTCGGAGCAGGACGGCCCGCTGTCCGGGCTCATGGCGGCCTACGACGTCTACGAGCAGTCCGGCGAGATCAACTCGCGCCTGGCCGACGCCGCCGCCCAGGACGAGCGCCGCGAGGCCGTCGCCGCGGCGTTCGCGGACCGCGCCGCCTCCGTCGACCGGCTCGACGGCCTGACCGTGAAGCTCGAGGGCACCCCGGCGTGGTTCAACGTCCGCGCCTCCAACACGGAGCCGCTGCTGCGCCTCAACGTCGAGGCCCCGACCCGCGCCGAGGTCGACGCCCTGGTCGAGGAGATCCTCCGCATCATCCGCGCCTGACGCCGGGACCATCCGCGGCCGGTTTCCGGCATGATCGGGGGCATGGACACCCGGACCCTGCTCCTCGCCGCCGCCGCGGAGGGCCCGCACCTGCGCGCCGTCGCCGAGGCCGCCCGCGAGGGCCTGTTCGCCGACCTGCCGGATCCCCGCTCCGTCATCCTGGTGACGGGCGAGGCCCGCGCCCGCCTGGCCGCCGAGGCCGCCGTCGCCCTCGCCGACGACGCCCGCGCGCCCATCGTCGTATGCGGGACGCTGCCGCCGTTCGCCGGCGCCCTCGACCTCGTCGTCGTCATGACCGACGACCCGGGCGACGCGGCCTGCGCCCGCGCGCTGGCGGAGGCCGCCCGCCGCGGCGCCGCCACCGTCGTCGTCGACCCCGGGGAGGGGCCCGTCCGCGCCGCCGCCGACCCGTCGACCGTCGTCGTGCCGCGTCCCGCGATGGCGGAGCGCGGCTCCTTCTGCGGCTACCTCGGCGCCGTCTTCGCGGCGCTCACCGGCGCGGGCGTCACGGGCCTCGGCCCCGCCGCGGTGCTGTCCGACGTCGCCGACGCCGTCGACGCGGAGGCCATGATCTTCGCCCCCGACCGCGAGCAGCTGGTGAACCCCGCCCGGGAGCTGGGGCACTGGATGCGCGGCCGCTCCATGGTCGTCGCCGGCCTGGGGGAGCGGTGGCGCACCGTCGCGGAGCTCGCCGCGGCGTGGCTGCTGGACGCGGGCGTGCCCGCCCACGGCACCGCCCTGCCGGACTTCGGCCGGGCGCTGCGCGCGCTGGCGCAGGAGGAGCGCGACATCTTCCACGACCCCGACTTCGACGGTCCCGCAGGCGATCCGCTGGTGCTACCCTTGGGCGCGATTATCGTGACCTCCCCGGCCGACCATGATGCGGCCGCCGCGCGGCTCGGGCACCTGCACTGGGTGCGCGCCGAAGCCCCCGCGCTGGAGGTCGAGGTCCGGCACCCGCTGGTCGACGTCTGCGTCACCGCGGTCCGGCTGGCCGCCGCCGCGGCCTACGTCGTAGAGGAGGATTGATCGGGGCATGCTGCCGTTGGAGGGCGTCGTCCAGTCGTACCCGTGGGGGTCCCGCACGCTGCTGGCGGACCTGAGGGGCGAGGAGTCGCCGTCGCCGCGCCCGCAGGCGGAGATCTGGTTCGGCGCCCACCCCCTGGGCCCGTCGACCGCCGGAGACCGGCCGCTGCCGGACGTCATCGCGGAGGACCCGGCGGGCCAGGTCGGCGACGCCGGCGGGGACCTTCCGTTCCTGCTGAAGCTGCTGGCCGCCGACGCGCCGCTGTCGCTGCAGGCGCACCCGACCCGCGAGCAGGCCGAGCGCGGCTACGCGGCGGAGGACGAGGCGGGCGTGCCCGTCACCGCCCCCGACCGCAACTACCGCGACCCGAACCACAAGCCCGAGCTGCTCGTCGCGCTGACGGAGTTCCACGCGCTCGCGGGCTTCCGCCCGCTGGAGCGCACCCGCGAGCTGTTCGCGGAGCTGGCCATTCCCGAGCTGGAGCGCTACCTGGTGCTCCTCGACGCGGTGACGCCGGAGGAGGGGCTGCGCAGCCTCTTCACGACGTGGCTGACGCTGCCGGCCGGCGTCCTCGGCGACCTCGTCGACGCGGTGGCCCGCGCCTGCGCCGCCTACGACGGCGGCGGCTGGGTCGGCCAGGTCGCGGCGACGACCGCGGACATCGCGGTGCGCTACCCGGGCGACCCGGGCGTGCTGGCGTCGATGCTGCTGAACCGCGTGACGCTGCAGCCGGGCGAGGCGGTGTTCCTCGGCGCCCGCCAGCTGCACGCCTACCTGTCCGGCATGGGCGTGGAGATCATGGCGAACTCCGACAACGTCCTGCGCGGCGGCCTGACTTCGAAGCACGTCGACGTCGTGGAGCTGCTGCGCGTCCTGGAGTTCGCGCCGCTGGAGGACCCGGTGGTGAGTCCGATGGGCGACCCGCGCGACGACCGCGTGCGACGCTGGGCGGTGCCGGTCGACGAGTTCCGCCTGGAGTCCGCCGAGCTCGCGGCGGGCGACGCGTGGGAGCCGTCGGGCGACGGCAGCCCGCGCATCGTGCTGGCGGTCTCCGGTTCGGCGACGGTCTCCGGCGCCGGGGAGTCCGGGGAGCCGGTGGAGCTCGCCGCCGGCCGCGCCGCGTGGGTCGCCGCGTCCGCGGACGGGCCCAGCGTCGTCGCGGGCGACGGCGGCGCCGTCGTCTTCTGCGCCACCACCGGCGGGCAGTAGCCGCCCCGGCCCGCCCCGCCCCGGACACGACGAACGCCCCGGCCATCGCCGGGGCGTTCGTCGTGCGCGGCGCGGGTGCGCGGAGGGCCCGGGTCAGCGGGTGCCGCGCGCGTCCGCGTCGTCCTGCGCGGCATCGTCCGCGTTGCGACGCCCGTCGCCCCCGCGCGCGGCGTCCGCGCCGCCGCCGGAGCGGGAGGCCGGCTCATCGGCCTCGTCCGCGGCGCCGTCGCCCTCCTCTCCGCGGGGACGGCGGTCGCCCTCATCCGCGCCGGACTGGTCGGAGGCGGCGCCGTTGCCGTCGCCGTCGGCCTGCACGCCCTCGTCGGAGGCGGGGTCCCCGCCCGCGTCCTCGCCGCCGGGCAGGACCGGGATGTCCAGGTCGTGGTCCGGCAGCAGCGGCAGCGGGTCCTCCGGGTTCGGCAGCCACGGCACGCCGACGTCGCCGGAGCCGTCGCCGCCCGGGTCCTCCGCCGGCGGCTGCGAGGTCGTCGGCGGGGTCGACGGCCTGGGCTGGGTCGGGCGCTCCGGCGACGGGTCGGCCGGCGGAGCCTCCGGGGCGGGCTGCGCCGGGCGGCCGGGGGCGTCGCCCTCCGGCTCCGGCAGCACGGCCAGCGGCGGCGCGTACGGGTCGCGGGCGCCGGAGGAGGAGCCCCCGCCGGAGCGCTCGGGGCGCGAGCCGTCGGAGTGCGGGAACTCCGGCTGCGCCTGGTCCAGGTGGACGTCCTCCACGCTCACCGGCGGCGGCGCGGCATCGTCCGAGGGCGCCCCCGTGGTCGTCGACTCGGCCAGCGGCGCGGTCGCGGCGTTGGTGGCCGCGCACCCGGCGCCGAGCAGTCCGGACAGGGCCGCGGCGACTCCGGCGGCGGCGATGGCGCTGCGCTTCACGGCGCCTCCTTCCCTCGTCGGCCCCGTGCCTGATGCGTCACGGGGAGGTCACGTTCACGTAAACCTAACAGACCGCGCACGGATTGGGGAGGGGCGGACGCTGCGCGGACGCGGCGCTTCGGTGTACAACGACGACATGACGACCTGGGACTCCACCATTTTCGCCGCCCCGGCCGCGGCTGAGCTGCTCGAGGAAATCGACGCCATCGACGATGCGGAGGAGCGCGCGGAGTCGCTCGCCGGCGCCTGCCGGCTGGGCGCCGCGGACGCCGACCGGGACGAGGCGGCCGCGGGGCTGGCCGCCGCGACGGTCGCCGCGATCTGGTGCGGCGCGCCGTTCTCCGCCACCGACGTCATCGACGACCATCCGTTCATCCGCGCCGGAATCGGCTCCTGCCCCGAGGATCTTCGGGAGGCCGCCGCCGAGGCGTTCGAGGCGCTGACCGCCGATCTGCCCCCGGAGGACGCGGAGGCCGCGGAGGAGTTCGCGGAGGCGGTCAACTAGCCTGGCCGGGGTACGGCCGCCCGCGGGCGGCCCCCGGCGCATCCCGCGGAGACCGCGCGCGAGGCGCGGAGACAGCGCACACCGAGAAAGGAACCTCATGTTCGAATACCGCATCGCCGACCCGTCGCTCGCCGCGGCCGGCCGCCACCAGATCCGCCTCGCCGAGCACGAGATGCCGGGCCTGATGGCGCTGCGCGAGGAGTACCGCGAGGAGCAGCCGCTCGCCGGCGCCCGCATCGCCGGCTCCATCCACATGACGGTCCAGACCGCCGTCCTCATCGAGACGCTGACGGCGCTCGGCGCCGAGGTCCGCTGGGCGTCCTGCAACATCTACTCGACGCAGGACGAGGCCGCGGCGGCCATCGTCGTCGGCGACGGCACCCCGGAGGAGCCGAACGGCGTCCCGGTGTTCGCGTGGAAGGGCGAGACCCTCGACGAGTACTGGTGGTGCCTCGAGCGCATCTTCGACTGGGGCGACCGCCTGCCGAACATGATCCTCGACGACGGCGGCGACGCCACCATGGCGGTCATCCGCGGCCGCCAGTTCGAGGACGCCGGCGTTGTGCCGCCGGCGGAGGACGACGACTCCGACGAGTACGTCGCCTTCCTGGACATGCTGCGCCGCGTCGCGGAGGAGCGCCCGGGCATCTGGACCCGCATCGCCGAGGAGGTCCGCGGCGTCACGGAGGAGACCACCACCGGCGTCCACCGCCTGTACCACTTCGCGGAGGAGGGCGTGCTGCCCTTCCCGGCCATGAACGTCAACGACGCGGTCACGAAGTCGAAGTTCGACAACAAGTACGGCACCCGCCACAGCCTCATCGACGGCATCAACCGCGGCACCGACATGCTCATCGGCGGCAAGAGCGTCCTCATCTGCGGCTACGGCGACGTCGGCAAGGGCTGCGCCGAGGCGATGGCGGGCCAGGGCGCCCGCGTCCGCGTCACCGAGGTCGACCCGATCAACGCGCTGCAGGCCCTCATGGACGGCTTCCCCGTCGTCACGGTCGACGACGCGATCGCCGACGCCGACATCGTCATCACCGCCACCGGCAACATGGGCATCATCAGCTACGAGCAGATGCAGCTGATGAAGGACCACGCCCTGCTGGGCAACATCGGCCACTTCGACAACGAGATCGACATGCACTCCCTGCACCACCGCGACGACGTGGAGCGCATCGAGATCAAGCCGCAGGTCGCGGAGTACCGCTTCCCGCACGCCGACGGCGAGGTGCGCAGCCTCATCGTCCTGTCCGAGGGCCGCCTGCTGAACCTGGGCAACGCCACCGGCCACCCGTCCTTCGTCATGTCCACCTCCTTCGCCGACCAGACGATCGCCCAGATCGAGTTGTTCCAGCGCTCGGAGGAGTACGGCACCGAGGTCCACCGGCTGCCGAAGATCCTCGACGAGAAGGTCGCCCGCATCCACGTCGAGGCCCTGGACGGCAAGCTCACGACCCTGTCGAAGGAGCAGGCCGAGTACATCGGCGTCGACCTCAACGGCCCGTTCAAGCCCGAGCACTACCGCTACTAGGGCCCGGCCATGATCCTCGCCATCGAGGGCATCGACGGCGCCGGCAAGAACACCCTGTCCGGCGCCGTCGCCGAGCTGCTCGCCGCCTCCGGGCGCACCGTCGCCCGCGCGGCCTTCCCCGCCTACGGGGAGACCGTCTTCGCGGACCTCGCCGACGACGCGCTGCACGGCCGCCTCGGCGACGCCGCCGACTCCGCGTGGGCGATGGCGGTGCTGTTCGCCGCCGACCGCCGCGACCGGCTGGAGGAGCTGCGCCGGCTGGAGGACTCCGCCGACGTGCTGCTGCTCGACCGGTGGGTCGCCTCCAACGCCGCCTACACGTGGGCGCGCACCGGCGACGAGGCGGCGGTCGCGTGGTTGGAGGAGCTGGAGTTCGGCCGCTTCGGCCTGCCCCGGCCCGACCTCACCGTCTACCTGGAGGCCGCGCCGCGGCTGGCCGCCGACCGGGCCGCCTCCCGCGAAGCCGCCGACGCCGCCCGCACGCGCGACCGCTACGAGCGCGACGGCGACCTCCAGGCCGCCACCGCCGACGCGTACGCGCGCCTGGCGGAGCGCTCCTTCGGCGGCCCGTGGGCCGTCGTCCCCGCCGACGCGGAGCCGGCGGAGTCCGCCCGCCGCGTCCTCGACGCGCTCGGCATCGGCGGCTGAGGCGCCCGGCGTCCGGGCCGGGGCGCCCCGGGCCGCCGCGCTGGGGCCGCGCCGCCCGCGCCCGCCGCGGCCGGCGGATGCGCGCCGGCGCGGCGGCCGTCGTCACGCGAACGCTTGGGGGACCGCGCCCGGGGCTACAGCCCGGAGACGATGACCGGCCGGTCCTCCAGCCACGCGAACAGGGCGGGCAGGTCGACGCCGTCGTCGACGACGATGACGCGGGCGCCCATCTGCTCGCCGCCGACCATCGCGCCGGCCTCCTTCACGTGGTGCAGCGCGACGTAGCGGCCCGCGACGGTGACGTAGCCGTGCACGTAGTCGGGGTCGTCGCTGATGCACGCCTCCGCCAGCACGCCGGGGCAGGCCTGCACCTTCGTCGCCAGCGTCTGCGCCTCCCGCCGGTGGTCCTTCACCTCCGGCGGAACCCCCTCCGCGTCCAGCGCGCTGACCCGCACGCCGCGCTCCGGATCCGGCTCCAGCCTGCGGCCGCGCCTGTCGACGATCATCGCGCCCCGCATGCCCGCGACCCCCGTGAGCAGCCCCCACACCGCCGCGGCGTCGATGCCGTGGGCGCCGAGCAGCTCCGCGGCCGCCGCCTCCGCCTCCGCGGGGGAGCGGCTGCCCGCGTCCTCCCGGACCAGCGCGGGCAGGCGCAGCGGCTCGCCCCTCAGCTCCTCCACCGTCAGGTGGATCTCCGCCGGGGCGCCCTTCGGGTGGTTCAGCGCCCGCGCCGCGAAGGCGGCGACGGCCGCGGGCGCGTCGTCGGCCCCCGGGATGATCCTCTCGGCGCCGGAGATGTGCCGGCCCTCCCTCGACGCGCGCATGCGGGCGCCGTACACGGCGGTCACCTCCCGGAGGCCCCCGCGCGTGCCGGGGCTGCGGCACGCGCGACGGCGTTGAACGTTGATCAACCGCCATGGTACCGCGGCGCCCCGGACGGCGGCCGATAGGATGGGCCGCATGAGCGCGAAGATTCTCGTCGTCGACGACGACCCGGCCATCGCCGAGATGCTGAAGATGGTCCTGGAGCGGGAGGGCTTCGGCGTCGTCGCCGTGGGCGACGGCCTCGAGGCCGTCCGCGCCGCGGACCGCGAGGACCCGGACCTCATCCTCCTCGACCTCATGCTCCCCGGCATGGGCGGCATCGACGTCTGCCGCACCGTCCGCGAGACGTCGTCGGTCCCCATCATCATGCTCACGGCGAAGACCGACACGGTCGACGTCGTCCTCGGCCTGGAGTCCGGCGCCGACGACTACGTCACCAAGCCGTTCAAGCCGAAGGAGCTCGTCGCCCGCGTCCGCGCCCGCCTCCGCGCCCGCGAGGACGACCCGGGCGAGGAGATCCGCGTCGGCGACCTCGTCATCGACGTCCCCGGCCACGCCGTCACCCGCGACGGCGAGGAGATCGCGCTGACCCCGCTGGAGTTCGACCTCCTGCGCACCCTCGCCTCCAAGCCCCGCCAGGTCTTCAGCCGCGAGGAGCTGCTGGAGCAGGTCTGGGGCTACCGACACTCCTCCGACACCCGCCTGGTCAACGTCCACGTCCAGCGCCTCCGCGCCAAGATCGAGCAGGACCCGGAGAACCCGCGGATCGTGCTGACCGTCCGCGGCGTCGGCTACAAGACCGGGGAGTAGCCCGCGTGGCCCAGGTCGTCCGGAGCGCGCGGGACCGCGTCGCGTCCGTCGCCGACGCCGTCTCCTACAAGTGGCGCACCTCGCTGCAGGTGCGCGTCGTCACGTCCGTGCTGGTCGTGTCGACGCTGGTGATCGGCGTCCTCGGCGTGCTGCTGGTGTCGCTCGTCGCCCAGCGCCTGCTGGAGGCGAAGCTCACCGTCGCCGACGAGGAGATCGACCGCGCCCGCCTCGTCGTCGAGCAGCGCATCGCCGCCGCCGACGCCGACGGCCTGCAGTCGCGGCTCAACATCGCCCGTGAGGCGCTGATCGACCGGGACCCGTCGGGCTCCGGCTCCGGCATCGTCTACGACGCCATCCTCGTCGCCCGCAACCCCGACGGCCCCGGCGAGATCACCTCGCCGCCCGGCGCCGCCGTGCCGCAGCAGCTGAAGGACTACGTCGACCAGGACCAGGTCAGCTACCAGTACGCGACCATGCCCGACGAGGACGGCGGCCGGTACACCGCGCTCGTCATCGGCACCCCGGCGTCCACCGAGATACCCGGGCTGCAGGTCTACCTGGTCATGCCGCTGACGGGGGAGGAGTCGACCCTCGGCATCGTCCGCGGACTCGTCGGCGCCGCCGCCCTCGTCATCGTGCTGCTGTTGTCCGGCATCGTCTGGCTGTTCTCCGCCCAGGTCACCGGCCCCGTGCAGGCCGCCGCCCGCACCGCCGAGCGGTTCTCCGCCGGCCACCTGCGGGAGCGGATGGAGGTCGACGGCGTCGACGAGATGGCCCGCCTGGCCATCAGCTTCAACGACATGGCCGAATCCCTGTCGCAGCAGATCCGGCGGCTGGAGGAGTACGGCTCGCTGCAGCGGCAGTTCACCTCCGACGTCTCCCACGAGCTGCGCACGCCGCTGACGACGGTGCGCATGGCCGCCGAGCTCATGGCCGACAGCGTCGACGAGGACGACCCGACCGCCGTCCGCGCCAGCGAACTGATGATGGGCGAGCTCGACCGCTTCGAGATGCTCCTCGCCGACCTGCTGGAGATCTCCCGCCACGACGCCGGCGTCGCCGACCTGTCCGCCGAGCGCGTCGACGTCCGCCGCTGCATCGAGTCCGCCATCGCCCCGCTGCGCGTCGTCGCCGAGGAGGCCGACGTCGAGCTGCGCGTCGACGTCCCCGAGGACGGCACCGTCGCCGAGCTGGACACCCGCCGCGTCGAGCGCATCCTGCGCAACCTCATCGCCAACGCCATCGACCACAGCGAGGGCAAGCCCGTCGACGTCACGCTGCGCTCCGACGGCGGCGTCGTCGCCGTCACCGTCGTCGACCACGGCGTCGGCCTCAACCCAGGCCAGGAGGAGCTGGTGTTCCAGCGCTTCTGGCGCGCCGACCCCTCCCGCGAACGCCGCACCGGCGGCACCGGCCTCGGCCTGGCCATCGCCCGCGAGGACGCCACCCTGCACGGCGGGCGCCTCGACGCCGCGGGCCGCCCCGACCGGGGCTCCTGCTTCCGCCTGCGCCTGCCCGTCGAGCCGGGCGGCCCGCTGACCACGTCCCCGCTGCCCCTGGAGGTCCCCGCATGAGACGCCTCCGCGCCCTCGCCGCCTGCGCCGCCGTCGCCGCGACGGTCGCCGCCTCCGGCTGCACGACCCTGCCGACGGACTCCTCCCCGCAGGTGATCCGCCCGTTCCAGCAGGGGCAGGAGAACCTCGACGTGCCGTCGCCCGACCCGGACGCCGGCGCCGACCTGGTGCTGCGCGACTTCTACGAGGCGATGGCGCACCCGGTCGACGGCCACGCCGCCGCCCGCGCGTTCCTCACCCCGTCGGCCGCGGAGAAGTGGAACCCCGACCGGCACTTCTACGTCGTCCGGTCCTTCAACTTCGTCCCCGCCGGCACCGACGCCGACGGCCGCCGCCTCTTCGACGTCCGCGGCGACTTCGTTGGCACGCTCGACGGCCGCGGCTCCTTCACCCAGATCACCGGCGACGGCGGCGGCTACGAGCAGCGCGTCGCGATGCGGGAGGATCCGTCGACCGGGCAGTGGCTCGTCGACACGCCCATGCAGGGCGTCGTCATCGACCACGAGTCGCTGCTGCGCAACTACGCGCCGCGCAACCTCTACTTCGTCGACCCGACCGCGAACCACCTGACGCCCGACCGGCGGTGGATCTACCGCGACGTCGACCGCACCGACCAGGTGCTGCTGGACCTGCTGCGCACCGGCCCCGCCACGCACCTCAACCCCGGCGTGTCCTCCGTCCTGTCGGCCGGCACCCGCCTGGAGGTCGTGCAGGAGGAGGGGCTGCCCGGACGCCGCGTGCTCATCCACGACCCGGAGTTCGGCCGCGGCGAGTCCGCCGACCGGCTGCGCGTCATGCTCGCCGCCCAGATCACGTGGACGCTGACGAACGCGGGCCTGCGCGGCCCCTGGTTCCTGGAGATCGTCACCGAGGGGCGGCGCGAGCCGCTGATGCCGGGCGGCGACACGCAGGTCTCCCGCGACACCGACGACATCCGCATCCTCGACCCCAACCGCGGCCCCGCCGACCGCGCACCGCTGCGCGTGCTGTCCGACGGCGTGCTCGGCACCGTCACCGACGAGGGCGTCACGCCCGTGCCGGGCTACGGGGGCGAGCCGTCGCAGCCGGTGCTGCTGCAGGCCGCGATCGGCACCGATTCCGGCAACGAGGAGATCATCGCCGGCGTCGAGCGACCCGCCGACGGCGCCGGGCCCTACCGCCTCATCGCCGGGCGCCGCGGGGCGGAGCCGGAGGTGCTGCTCACCGCCGACTCCCTGTCGCGGCCGACCTGGTCGCCCGACGCCCGCGCCCTGTGGACCGTCGCCGACGGCCACAAGGTGGTGCGGCTGGTCTCCGACGGCTCCGGCATGTCGGCCGAGGAGGTGCTGCTCACCGGGGACCTGGCGACGGCGGTCGGGGACGACGAGCGCGGCATCGTCGAGCTGCGCATCGACTCCTCCGGCACCCGCGCCGCCCTCATCGTCGGCACCGACCTCTACGTGGCCACCGTCGTCCAGCGCCAGGACGGGCCGTGGGAGCTCACCGCCGCGAACCGCCTGGAGCTCGACCCCGGCAACGACGGCCTGTGGCCGGTGACCATCGCATGGGCGCCGAACACGACCATCATCGTCGGCACCGTCAGCGCCGACGCCCCGGTGTGGCGCGTCCACCCCGACGGCGCGACGAACTACGCCCTGTCCCGCCAGAACCTCACCAGCCCCATCTCCATGGTCGCCGCGACGTCGAACCGCGTGTACGCGCTGGACGCCAACGGCCTGATGGAGCTGGTGTCGACGGAGGGCTCCGAGCAGTTCTGGGGCGGCGTGCCCCACGTCGACGGCCGCGGCAACCCCGTCGTCGCGGAGTAGCCGGGCCGGCCGGGGGAGCGGGGGAGCCGTGGCGGGGTCGGCGGGGCGGCTGCTCGACCTGCTCGCGCCCGGGGCGTGCCCCGGCTGCGGCCGCCCCGGCCCCGCCGAACCCTGCCCCTCCTGCCGCGCGGAGCTGTCCGTCCCGCCGGAGCGGGTGACGCCCCGGGTGCCGTGCTCCGCCCCCGTGTGGGCCTGCGGGCCGTACCGGGGGGTGCGCCGCCGGCTGGTGCTGGAGGCGAAGGAGGGCGGATCCGCCGCCGCACGCCGCGCGATGGGCGCCGTGCTCGCCGCCGCGCTGGCCCGCCTCGTCGCCGAGGGCGCGCTGCCGCCGCCCGGGGTGCTGGTGCCGGCGCCGACGCGGGCGGCCGCCGCCCGCCGGCGCGGCGGCGACCCCGTGGCGGCGGCGTGCCGGGAGGCGGCCGCGCGGCTGCCGTCGTGCCGGGCGGCGACGCTGCTGGTGACGCGGGGCGCGGCGGCGGATTCGGCGGGCCTCGGCGCCCGCGATCGCCGCGCCAACCTCTCCGGGGCCGTGGTGCCCGCGGGCGGCTGCCGGCCCGGCCCCGGGGAGGGCGCGGCGGTGCTCGTCGACGACGTGCTGACGACCGGCGCGACGGCGTCGGAGTCGCTCCTCGTGCTCGCCTCGGAGGGCCTCACCCCCGCGGGGGTGATCGTGTTCGCGGCCGCCTGACCGGGGGGTTGCGGAACGGAAAAGCGGGCATGGACGGTTCGTGGCATCGGGGGTAACCGCGCCTGTATTCTTGGGGGTGCAAGTCACGCACGCCGTCGTGGACGACGCGGTCAATCCCGGCCGCGCTGTGCGGCGGCCATACCGGGAGGTAGGAAGCAAGTGTCGACACCTGCTGACAACAACGAGGCCCTCAGCCCGAACGCCCAGGTGACCATCACCGGACGCAACGTCGAGGTCCCGGACCACTTCGCCGAGCGCGTCAACGGCAAGCTCGCGAAGATCGAGCGCCTCGATCCGACCCTCACGTTCTTCCACGTGGAGCTGCAGCACGAGCCGAACCCGCGCCGCGCGGACCGCTCGGATCGCATCCAGATCACCGCCACCGGCAAGGGCCACCTCGCCCGCGCCGAGGCGAAGGAGGACAGCTTCTACGCGGCCCTGGAGTCCGCGCTGGGCAAGATGGAGCGCTCGCTGCGCAAGGTCAAGGCCCGCCGCAAGATCTCCCGCTCCGGCCACCGCGCCCCGATCTCCGTCGGCGAGGCCACGGCCTCGCTGGTCGAGGAGGCGCAGAAGGAGCAGGAGCCGAAGGCCGATCCGTACGAGGATCAGGTGAAGGACGTGCCGCTGGGCGCCGTCGTGCGCACCAAGGAGCACGTGGCCACCCCGATGAGCGTCGACGAGGCGCTGTCGGAGATGGAGCTGGTCGGGCACGACTTCTACCTCTTCACCGACGAGGCCACCGGCCGCCCGTCCGTGGTGTACCGCCGCCACGCGTACGACTACGGCCTCATCGCCCTCGTCCCGGAGGGCGAGAAGGAGTAGCGTCCGCAGCCGAACGACCGGGCCCCCGCCAGTGCACCTGGCGGGGGCCCGCCGCCCTATACTCGTCACCTGATATCCCAGACGTCCGATCACGAAGGGGTCGATGCCCGTGTTCTCCCTCTCCAAGCTGCTGCGCGTCGGCGAAGGCCGCGCCGTCAAGCGGCTCAAGGCCATCGCCGACGAGGTCCTCGCGCTGGAGGACGAGTACGCGGCCCTGAGCGACGGGGAGCTGAAGGCCAAGACCGACGAGTTCCGCTCCCGCCTGGAGGACGGGGAGTCGCTGGACGACATCCTGCTGGAGGCGTTCGCCACCGCCCGCGAGGCGTCGTGGCGCGTGCTGGGACAGAAGCACTACCCGGTGCAGGTCATGGGCGGCGCCGCGCTGCACTTCGGCAACGTCGCCGAGATGAAGACCGGCGAGGGCAAGACCCTGACCTGCGTGCTGCCGGCGTACCTCAACGCGCTGGAGGGCAAGGGCGTCCACGTCGTCACGGTGAACGATTACCTGGCGAAGCGCGACGCCGAGTGGATGGGCCGCGTGCACCGCTTCCTCGGCCTGTCGACGGACGTCATCCTGTCCGGCATGCAGCCGGCAGCCCGCCGCGAGGCCTACAACGCCGACATCACGTACGGCACGAACAACGAGCTGGGCTTCGACTACCTGCGCGACAACATGGCGCACCGCCTGGACGACCTGGTGCAGCGCGGCCACCACTACGCCATCGTCGACGAGGTCGACTCGATCCTCATCGACGAGGCGCGCACGCCGCTCATCATCTCCGGCCCGGCCGACGGCGACCCGAAGTGGTACCTGGCGTTCTCCCGCATCGTGCCGGGCATGCGCCGCGACATCCACTACGAGGTCGACGAGCGCAAGCGCACCATCGGCGTGCGCGAGGAGGGCGTGCAGTACGTCGAGGACCAGCTCGGCATCGACAACCTGTACGCCGCCGAGAACTCCCAGCTGGTGAGCTACCTCAACAACGCGCTGAAGGCGAAGGAGCTGTTCACGCGCGACAAGGACTACATCATCCGCAACGGCGAGATCCTCATCGTCGACGAGTTCACGGGCCGCGTCCTGTCGGGCCGCCGCTACTCCGAGGGCATGCACCAGGCCATCGAGGCCAAGGAGGGGGTGGAGATCAAGAACGAGAACCAGACGCTCGCGACCATCACCCTGCAGAACTACTTCCGTCTGTACGACAAGCTGGCCGGCATGACCGGCACGGCCGAGACGGAGGCGGCGGAGCTGCACCAGACGTACAAGCTGAACGTCATGCCGATCCCGCCGAACCGCGAGGACCAGCGCGTCGACCACTCCGACCTGGTCTACAAGACGCAGGAGGCGAAGTTCTACGCCGTCGTGGAGGACATCCAGGAGCGGCACGAGGCCGGCCAGCCGATCCTCGTCGGCACCGCGTCGGTGGAGATGTCCGAGTACCTCTCGAAGCTGCTGCAGCGCGCCCGCATCACGCACAACGTGCTGAACGCCAAGCACCACGAGAAGGAGGCGGAGATCATCGCGCAGGCCGGACGGCGCGGCGCGGTCACCGTCGCGACGAACATGGCGGGGCGCGGCACCGACATCGTGCTCGGCGGCAACCCGGACATCATCGCGGACCTCAACCTCCGCGATCGCGGCCTCGACCCGGTGAACACGCCGGAGGAGTACGAGGCGGCGTGGGACGACGAGGTCGCGAAGGTCCGCGCGGCGGCGGAGAAGGAGGCGAACGAGGTCCGCGAGCTCGGCGGCCTGTACGTGCTGGGCACGGAGCGCCACGAGTCCCGCCGCATCGACAACCAGCTGCGCGGCCGCACCGCCCGCCAGGGCGACCCGGGCGAGACCCGCTTCTACCTGTCGATGCGCGACGAGCTGATGGTGCGCTTCAACGGCCAGCGCATGGAGGCGCTGATGAACACGCTGAACGTGCCGGACGACGTGCCGATCGAGGCGAAGGTCGTGTCCAACTCCATCAAGTCCGTGCAGACGCAGGTGGAGTCGCAGAACTTCGAGATCCGCAAGAACGTCCTCAAATACGACGAGGTGATGAACCAGCAGCGCAAGGTCATCTACGGCGAGCGCCGCCGCATCCTCGACGGCGAGGACCTGCGCGACCAGGTCGCCGACATGCGCCACGACGTCGTCGGCGCCTACGTCGACGGCGCCACGGCCGACGGCTACGTCGAGGAGTGGGATCTGGACGAGCTGTGGCACGCCCTGGAGTCCCTGTACGGACCGCGGATGCGCTGGCAGGACCTGGTCGACGGCGACGAGTACGGCGCCCCGGGCGACCTGAAGGCCTCCGAGCTGCGCGACGCCATCGAGGCGGACATCGACGGCCAGTACGGGGAGCTGGAGGAGATGGTCGGCTCCATCGGCGGCGACGAGCAGATGCGCGGCATCGAGCGCCACACCATCCTCAACGTGATGGACCGCAAGTGGCGCGAGCACCTCTACGAGATGGACTACCTCAAGGAGGGCATCGGCCTCCGCGCGATGGCGCAGGCCGACCCGCTGGTGGAGTACCAGCGCGAGGGCTACGACATGTTCGCCGCGATGATGGACGGCATCAAGGAGGAGTCGGTCCGCCAGCTGTTCCTGGTGCGCCGCCAGCTGGAGCAGGCCCGCGCGCAGCAGGCGCAGGAGGCCCCGGCCGGGTCCGCCGTGCCGGTGTCGCCGGAGCAGCCGGCCGCCCCGGCCGCCGGGCCGACCGCCGCGGAGAAGGCCGCCCTCGAGCCGGAGATCGCCCGCGAGGAGGAGGACCGCCGCATGACGTTCTCCGGCCCGGGCGAGGACGGTTCCCCGACCGCCACGTCCACCGGCGCCTCCGGCAACCGCGCGGAGCGCCGCCGCCAGGAGAAGGCGGAGCGGAGGGACCGGAAGGAGCGCCGCGCCCGCCGCGGCCGCCACTCCCGCTAGGCGCGCGGGTTCCGGCCGCGGGGTTCCCCGCGTCCGCCGCGTGACGACGTCCACCGCCCCGGCCCCGTCGGCCGGGGCGGTTCGTCGTGTCCGGCGCGGTCAGAGCAGGCGCAGCGACGTCACCGTCCACCCGCCCCAGGCGCCGCCGGCGGGGTCGCGTTCGGCAGCCCCGGCGAGCGCCCGGACGCGGTCGCCGCGCTGCCATGTGCCGGCGAAGAGGGCGGTGCCGTTCGCGCGGGTCGTGGCGTGCAGGCTGCGCAGCACGACGCCGGTGGGCTTGCCGCGGCGCAGCCGGGTGCGCAGGCCGGCGATGACGCGGCGGCCGAGCGGCAGCTTCGTCAGGACGGCCTCGGGGCGGCGGCCGCCGAGGACGTCGAACGTCGTGGCGACCAGCGCCCGCAGGGCCTTGCGCGTCGCGGCGTCGCAGTCGGTGATTCCCGGCCGCGGGTCGTACCGGACGCGCGGCGCGGCGGGCGGCGCCGGCGGCGGCGCGGGCCGGGTGCGCAGGCGCTGCAGCACGGTGAATCCGTCGGCGGGCACCAGCAGGGTGTCCTCGGTCATGCGTGTTCCCCCTCGTGTCGGCGCGCCCGTCCCGTTCCCCCCGCGGGCGCCCTCCGCGACGGATTCTGCCGGAAACGCAGCCGCATCGCACGCCGTGGGGCGGCGCCCGCCGTTATTGTGGGGATCATGCGAGGACTTGTCGTGGATTACTGCGGGGTGCTGGACGGCACCGACGAGGAGCAGGCGCGCTGGCGCGCCCTGCTGGCCGCCGCGCGCGCCAACGGCGTGGCGACCGCCGTGCTGTCGAACAACCCGGGCGGCTCCGAGGGCGAGCCGGTGCGGAAGCTGGAGGAGGACGGCGTCGTCGACGTCGCCGTGCTGTCCGGCGAGGTCGGCGTGGAGAAGCCGGAGCCCGGCATCTTCGACATCGTCGCGGATCGCCTGGGCCTGCCGGTCGGCGACTGCGTGCTGGTCGACGACTCCATCGAGAACATCCACGGCGCCGTCGAGCACGGCATGGTCGGCGTGTTCTACCAGCAGTTCGACCGCGCCGTCGTGGAGATCACCGGCCTGTTCGAGCTGGAGGGCGAGTTCTAGTGTCCGTCATGCGCGTGTACGTCCCGGCGACGTTCGGCATGCTGCAGGAGCTGCTCGACGACGGCGAGGTGCGGCCGCGCGGCGGCTGGGGATTCGCCCTGACGGAGGCGCTGCGGGACTTCTTCGAGTCGGGGGACGAGGAGGAGCTCGCCGACGTCGCGTTCACCGAGGCGGCGCGGACGTCCCTGCGCCTGCTGACGGAGCATGACGGGCCGTTCCCGCACCGCCGCGTCGTCATCGCCGCGGACGTGGAGGCGGAGCCGGACCCGGAGATGGGCGAGGCCGTCGTCCGCGTCGCCGGCGCCGTGCCGCGCGCGAAGGTCGCCGCGGTGCACGTCGACCTGGAGCAGGCGGAGCCGCTGGTGGCGAAGGCCGTCGAGGTCGTCGACGCCGCGGACCTGGGCGACGAGGACGCGGAGCTGACGGTCGGCGACGCCCTCGAGCACGAGCTGGCGTGGTACGCGCCGCAGGAGCTGCCGATGCTGGTCGAGCTGCTGTAGCGCCCGTCCGGCGGTGCGGCCGGCTGCGCCGCAGCCGCACCGCGCATGGAAGGCGGATCCCGTTCACGACGGGGTCCGCCTTTTCGCGTGCCCGGGAGGGGGGAGGAGGGGGACGAGGGGTGCGCGGGGGAGGTTCCGTG
The DNA here is from genome assembly GCF_053525695.1 of Corynebacterium sp. 335C. Taxonomy (NCBI): domain Bacteria; kingdom Bacillati; phylum Actinomycetota; class Actinomycetes; order Mycobacteriales; family Corynebacteriaceae; genus Corynebacterium; species Corynebacterium sp. 335C. Next base: position 995,829 of record NZ_JASTTB010000001.1, on the reverse strand, counting down.
ACGCGTTCGTTCCCGTTTATTGCCAAAATCTCTACGCGACCGTAAGCTACGCCACCGTAACTTCCCGTCAGCCCAGAAAGGGAACGGACCAGGTGACCCTCCTCGATCGCGTGCGCGGCGCCCTCACCGGCCTGTCGACTCCGCTGCTGCCGGACGACTACACGTGCCTGCTGCATCCCCTGTGGTCGAAGCGCGAGCTCCGCGGCCAGATCGTCTCCGTGACCCGCCAGGCCGCCGACGTGGCGGACCTGGTCATCCGCCGCGGCCCCGGCGTCCCGGCGGACTTCCGCCCGGGCCAGCACATCGGCATCGGCGTCCGCGTCGACGGCCGCTTCGTGTGGCGCTCCTACTCCCTGACCAACGCCCCGGACGCCGACCCCGACGGGCGGCTGCGCATCACGGTGAAGGCCCAGCACGAGGGCCGGCTGTCGCGCCACCTCGTCGCCAACGCGAAGCCGGGCACGGTCATCCGCCTGGCGGCCCCGGCGGGCGACTTCCACCTGCCGGATCCGACGCCGGCGAAGCTGCTGTTCATCACGGCGGGCTCCGGCATCACGCCGGTCATCTCGATGCTGCGCCACCTCGACCGGCGGCACGAGCCGGGCACGGGCCCGGACGTCGTGCACCTCCACTCGGTGCGGGACGACGGGGGGATGCTGTTCGGCGGCTACCTCCGCGACCTGGCGGCGCGGCGCAGCCGCTACCGGCTGACCGTCCGCCGCACCGCGGAGGAGGGCCGGCTGGGGGCGGGTGACGTCGTCACGCACGTCCCGGACCTGGCCGACCGCGTCGCCTACGCGTGCGGCCCGTCGGCGATGCTCGACGAGCTGGAGGAGGCGATCCCGGGCATCCGCACGGAGCGGTTCACGCTCGACCGGGGCGCGACCGGGGCGCAGGGCGGCCGCGTGACCATCCCGGGCCGCGCGGAGATCGAGGTCGACGGCGCCACGACGATCCTCGAGGCCGGCGAGAAGGCGGGCGTGCAGCTGCCGTACGGCTGCCGCATGGGCATCTGCGCCACGTGCGTGCAGCAGCTCGCCGACGGCCACGCCCGCGACATCCGCACGGGCGAGACGCACGGCGCCGGCGAGCGCATCCGCGTGTGCGTGTGCGTGCCGGCCGGCGACCTCGCGCTGGAGGCGTGAGCGCGTGGCGACGTGACCCGCGCGGCCGCCCGGCCGCACCCCGCGCGGCCGCCCGGCCGCACCCCGCGCGGGACCCGGCCCCGGCCGGGACCGCACCCGCCGGCCCGCACCCCGGCACCCCGAGAACCCACGGAACACCAGGAGGAACCCAGGACATGGCCATCTCGGACATCCAGTCGTATTCGCACCTGTCGGAGGAGGACGTCGCCGCGATCGGCGCGCGCTTCGACCAGATCGCGCAGGAGGTGCGCGACTCCCTCGGGCCGCGCGACGCCCGCTACATCCGGACCCTCATCCGCGTGCAGCGCGGGCTGGAGGTCGGCGGCCGCGCGGCGCTGATGGTGCCGCGGTCGCGCGTCGCGTGGTGGGGCGGCGTGACGGCGCTGTCGCTGTCGAAGATCCTCGAGAATCTCGAGATCGGCCACAACACCATGCACGGCCAGTGGGACTGGATGAACGATCCGGAGATCCACTCGGCGACGTGGGAGTGGGACAACACGTGCCCGTCGTCGGGCTGGAAGCACTCCCACAATTTCGTGCACCACAAGTACACCAACGTGCTGGGCATGGACAACGACGTGGGATACGGCATCCTGCGCGTGACCCGCGAGAAGAAGTGGACTCCGCAGCACCTGCTCCAGCCGGTGACCAACGTCGTGCTGGCGTCGCTGTTCCAGTGGGCGGTGGCGTTCTACGACGTGGAGCTCGGCCGCGTGTTCGCGGGGAAGAAGGACTGGGCGGAGGCCCGGCCGCAGCTGATGGAGGTGTTCGCGAAGTCGGGCCGGCAGCTGCTGAAGGACTACGTGCTGTTCCCGCTGCTGTCGGGGCCGCGGTTCGGCGAGGTCGCGAAGGCGAACGCGCTGGCGAACTACGTCCGCTCCGTGTGGGCGTACGCGGTCATCTTCTGCGGCCACTTCCCGGATGACGCCGAGACGTTCACGAAGGAGCAGTACCGGACGGAGGACCACAACGAGTGGTACCTGCGGCAGATGCTCGGCTCGGCGAACTTCCGCGGCGGGTTCATCCTGTCGGTGCTGTCGGGCAACCTGAACTACCAGATCGAGCACCACCTGTTCCCGGACATGCCGTCGAACCGCCTGGCGGAGGTGTCGAAGAAGGTCCGGCAGCTGTGCGACGAGTACGACCTGCCGTACAACACCGGCAGCTTCCCGAAGCAGTTCCTGCAGGTGCAGCGCACGCTGCTGAAGCTGACGCTGCCGAACCGCTTCCTCGTCGCCGACCCGGACAACGCGCCGGAGGTGCGCTCGGAGCGGGCGTTCGCGAAGCACCCGGAGGTGGAGGAGGCCCTCGACGCGTCGGCGACGCCGCGCCGCGGCCTGCGCACGGGCCTGCGGCTGCTGCGGAAGCTGCGGCCGGGCGTCCGCGAGGTCGTCGCGGCGTACACGGGCCGTTCGACGCGCGTCGCGCGCCCGGTGGATGCGCCGCAGCGCCTGCGGGAGGAGCAGGCGGCGCTCGCCGCGTGATGCCGCGCAGTGCGTGACGACGTCCCCCGCCCGGCGCCCGCGCCCGGAAGGGTGCGGGGCGCGGGGCCCGCGCCGTCGTGCGTGACGACGTCCCCCGCCCGGCGCCGGCGCCCCGGCGCGCGGCGGGGGAGGACGCCCCGGCGTGCGGCGGGGGAGGGGCGCTCCGGCTACTGCAGCATGCGCAGGCCGGTGATGCGGCCCCAGTCGACGTCGAGGAGCGCCCGCAGCGCGACGGCGGTCGCGGCGGCGGTGGCGGCGGCGAGGAACAGCGGCAGGTAGGCGTCGGAGGACTGGCCGGTGAACTCGACGACCACGACGAGGGCGAACAGCGGGGCGGCCATCGCCGTCGACAGGAACGCGGCGGCGCCGATGAGCGCGAAGTCCGCGGGGTCGAGGCCGGGCAGCAGGGGGTGCAGCGCGAAGCCGCAGAGGTAGCCGGCCATGGCGCCGAGGCTGAAGCCGGGGGTCAGGACGCCGCCGACGGCGCCGGAGCGCAGCGTCGCGACGACGGCGACGAACTTGCCTGCGACGAGCGCGGCGATGAGCCAGAACGTCGGGTGGCCCTCCAGCACGAGGGTGGCGGCGTTGCGGCCGTTGCCCAGCACCCAGGGCAGCCAGATGGCGATGACGCCGACGCCGGCGAACGCCAGCGGCAGCTGCCACAGCACGCCGCGGTCGGGGGCGTTGCCCTCGGCCCACTGGATGACCTGGCGGAAGCCGACGCCCAGCCCGCCGCAGACGAGGCCGAGGACGATCGCGGCGAAGATAGTGCCCAGGTCGCCGGTCAGCGGCACCGGGGTGTACAGCGGCCCGCCGCCGACCATGAGGCCGGAGACGGTCGTCGCGACGCCCGAGCACGCGAGCACCACCATGACGGCGCGGACGGTGAGGGAGCCGAGGAGGATCTCCAGGGCGAAGACGGCGCCGGCCAGGGGGATCTGGTAAATCGCGCCGAGGCCCGCGCCGGCCGCGGCGGCGACGAGGATGCGCGTCGTCTCCGCGTCGAGGCCGAGGCGGTGGGAGATCTGGGAGGCGACCATCGCGCCCTCCTCGCGCGGCGCGTTCTCGCGGCCGACGGAGGCGCCGGCGGCGACGGTGCCCATCTGCAGGACGACGTTGGCGGTGGTCTCCAGCACCGGCAGGCGGGAGCCGGCCATGCCGTCCTCCACCGGCAGGACGGGCCTGCCCCAGCGGCGCAGCGCCCACCAGGCGGGGCCGGCGACGAGGCCGGCGAGCGTGATGCCGACGAAGCGCTGCACCCAGGTGGTGCCGTCGACGACGAGGGGGACGTTGCCCTCGTGATGGCCGTAGACCAGCTGCTCGATGCCGTGGAGGCCGAACATCAGCGCCGCGGCAGCGAGGCCGGTGGCGACGCCGACGACGAAGGTGACGGCGACGAGGCGGGCGAGCTCAGTCCCTCTCAATGTCCAGCTCCCAGTCCTCGTTGTCCGCGATGGCGGCGAGCAGGGCCCGCACCGCCATGGCGCGGCGGTGGGCGACGCCCTCCAGCTCGTCGAGGCGGCACTCCGGGTCGGCGGGCGGGCCGAGGTGCGTGCAGCCGCGGGGGCAGTCCGCGATCGCCTCGGCGAGGTCGGGGAACGCCGCGAGCACGGTCTCCGGGGTGACGTGGGCCAGGCCGAAGGAGCGGATGCCGGGGGTGTCGATGATCCAGCCGCCGGCCGGCAGCGCCAGCGCCACGGACTGGGTGGAGGTGTGGCGGCCCTTGCCGACGCCGCTGACCTCGCCGGTCTGCCGGTTCGCGCCGGGCACCAGGCGGTTGACCAGGGTGGACTTGCCGACGCCGGAGTGGCCGACCAGCGCCGTCACCTGCCCGTCGACGATGTCGGAGACCGGGTCCAGCGGGTCGTCGACGCCGCAGACGACGACGGGCAGCCCGAGGTCGGCGAACTCCGCGGCGAACTCCGCCGGGTCCGCCAGGTCGGACTTGGTGAGGCACAGCACCGGCTCGACGCCGCCGGCGTAGGCGGCGACGAGGGCGCGCTCGACGAAGCCGGTGCGCGGCGGCGGGTCGGCGACGGCGGTGACGATGAGGAGGCGCTCGGCGTTGGCGACGACGATGCGCTCGTACGGGTCGGTGTCGTCGGCGGTGCGGCGCAGCACGGAGGTGCGCTCCTCCAGCCGCACGATGCGGGCCAGCGTGCCCTCGCGGCCGGAGACGTCGCCGACGACGCCGACGCGGTCGCCGACGACGATGTTGGTGCGGCCCAGCTCGCGGGCGCGCATGCAGGTGACGGTGACGCCGTCGATGACGACGCCCCAGCGGCCGCGGTCCTTCGTGACGACGGTGCCGAGCTTCGCGTCGCGGTGCTTCGGCCTGTCCTTCGTCCTCGGGCGCGATCCCTTGCCGGGCCGGACGCGGACGTCCGACTCGTCCCAGTCCCGGCGTCGGCGGCTCAGCTCCGGTCACCCCCGTCGGCGGGCTCGGCCGGCATGTCCAGCATCCCGGCCCACAGCAGCTCGAAGCCCGGCAGGGTCTTCGAGGTGGTGGCGATGTCCTCCACCTTCGTGCCCGGCACGGCCAGGCCGATGATGGCGCCGGCGGTGGCCATGCGGTGGTCGTGGTAGGAGCGCCAGACCTCCGCGTGCAGCGGGCGGGGGCGGATGAGCAGGCCGTCCTCCAGCTCCTCCGCGTCGCCGCCGAAGCGGGTGATCTCGGCGACGAGGGCGGCGAGCCGGTCGGTCTCGTGGCCCCGCAGGTGCGCGATGCCGGTGAGCCGGGAGGGGCCGTCGGCGAGCGCCGCGAGGGCGGCGACGGTGGGGGTGAGCTCCCCGATGTCGCCCATGTCGATGTCGATGCCGCGCAGCCGTTCCGGGCCCTCGACGACGAGGTCCAGCTCGTCGCCGCGGCGCTCCAGCTCCACCGAGCAGCCCATGCCGCGCAGGATGTGGCGGATGCGGTCGCCCGGCTGGGTGGTGTACTCCGGCCAGCCCGGGATGCGCACGCGGCCGCCGGTGACGGCCGCGGCGGCGAGGAACGGGGTGGCGTTGGAGAGATCCGGCTCGATGCGCCAGGTGCGGCCGCGGACCTCCTGGTGGGCGATGCGGAAGGTGCCGCGCCGCGGCTCCTCCACGGAGACGCCCGCCTCGCGCAGCATGGCGACGGTCATGTCGATGTGCGGCCGCGACGGCACGTTGCCGATCTGGCGCAGCGTCAGGCCGCGCTCGAACGTCGGGGCGGCCAGCAGCAGGGCGGAGATGAACTGCGACGACGCCGACGCGTCGACCTCCACCTCGCCGCCGATGGGGCTGGAGGGGCGGACGGTGAACGGCAGGGAGTCGCCGTCGACGTCGGCGCCCAGCTCCCGCAGCGCGCCCAGCACCGCGCCCATGGGGCGGACGCGGGCGGTGGCGTCGCCGTCGAAGAACACCTCGCCGGAGGCGGACGCCGCCACCGGCGGCAGGAAGCGCATCACGGTGCCGGCGAGGCCGCAGTCGATGACCGCGCCGTGCAGCAGGCGGGGCTCCACCCGCAGGGTGCGGTCGGCGGTGCCGGTGTAGTCGGAGCCGTCGTCGACGACGGTGCCCATCGCGGCGAGCGCGCCGGCCATGAGGTCGGTGTCGCGGGAGCGCAGCGCGCCCGTGATGGTCGACGGCGTCGAGGAGATCGCCGCGAGGACGAGCGCCCGGTTCGTCATCGACTTCGAGCCGGGCACCGACACCGTCGCGGTGACGGGGCCGTCGGCGGCCGGGGCGGGCCAGTGCTGGGGGGTCGTCGCGGAAGTCACGCCCCCCATTATGGAGGATGGGTGGCATGTGCGGCCGATTCACGTCCTTCACCGTCGCCGAGGCGCTCGCGGAGCACGCGGGCGCGCTGCCCGGCGTCGGCCCCGTCGAGGTCAGGGCGCGTGCGCCGAGGCGGTGGAACGTCTCTCCGACGCAGCCCGCGCAGATCATCGTCCCCCGCGACGACGCCCCCGGCTCCCTCCTCGTCGGCGCCCGGTGGGGGCTGGTGCCGCACTGGGCGAAGGAGATCCCGAAGGTCCCGTTGTTCAACGCCCGCGGGGAGACGGCGGCGGAGAAGCCGTCGTTCCGCGACGCGGTGCGCCGCAGCCGCTGCCTCGTGCCCGTCGACGGCTGGTACGAGTGGCGCGACCGCGTCCCGCACCTGGTCACCGGCGACGGCCCGCTGTACATGGCGGGGCTGTGGTCCGCGTGGGGCGGCATGTACACCGCCACGATCGTGACGACGGCCCCCGTCGGCCGCCTCGCCGCCCTCCACGACCGGATGCCGCGGGTGCTCGCGCCGGGCGCCGCCGCCACGTGGCTGCGCGGCGGGCCCGACGAGGTGGCGGCGCTGCTGCGCCCGCCCGCCGAGGAGGAGGTCGTGCACTTGGCCATCCACCCGGTCGGCCGGGCGGTGGGCAATTCGTCGGCGGAGGGCCCGGAGCTCGCCGAGCCCGCCGGCCCGGAGGGCGTCGCCGGCGCCGACCCGGACGGCGGCCCCGCGTAGCCCCGCGCGGCCCCCGCGGGCGCGGCGGTGGGGGAGCCGCGGCGGGTCCCGTCGTCACGCGGACGACGCGCGGGCGCGGACCGCGCCTACCCCGCGACCTCCGCGAACTCCGCGCCCGTGAGCGCGGCGAGATCGGCGGGCGAGAGCTCCAGATCCAGGCCGCGGCGGCCCGCGGAGACGAACACCGTCTCGTGGCCGCGGGCGGAGGCGTCGACGACGGTCGGCAGCGCGCGGCGCTGGCCCAGCGGGGAGATGCCGCCGACGACGTAGCCGCTGGAGCGCTGCGCCTTCGCCGGGTCCGCCATGGTGGCGCGGTGGGCGCCGAACGCGCGGGCGCAGGCCTTGAGATCCAGCCGGGACGGCACGGGCACGACCGCCACCGCGAGCCCGGAGCGGCGCCCGGCCAGCTCGACGACGAGGGTCTTCAGCACCCGCTCCGGGGCGACGCCGCGCTCGGCGAGCTTCGCGGCGGCCTCCTCGCCGAACCGTTCCGTGTCGCCGTGGCCGAGCTCGTGGACCGCGTGCTCGACGCCGGCGCCGGCGCAGGCGGCGATGGCGGGCGTGGCCGCGGCGGGGCGCCGGGAGCTGGGCCGGGAGGTGCGTGACATGGTCCCCGTTGTACCGCATACACTGGACCCCGTGACCGGAGAGACAGCGGTGACGCGCACCGACGATGACGCCGAGGAGCTGCTCGAGCGCTTCGAGCGGGAGGCGATGCCGCTCATCGACCAGCTCTACGGCGCCGCGCTGCGCATGACCCGCAACCCGGCGGACGCGGAGGACCTGGTGCAGGACGCGTACATGAAGGCGTTCCAGGGCTTCCGGTCCTACAAACCGGGCACGAACCTGAAGGCCTGGCTGTACCGGATCCTCACCAACCAGTACATCTCCACCTACCGCAAGAAGCAGCGCCGGCCGGCGGAGTACGCCACCGACGAGTTCACCGACGCGCAGTTCGCGGAGCAGGCCCGCCACCAGTCGACCGGCCTGCGGTCGGCGGAGGTGGAGGCGCTGGCGGCGCTGCCGGACGACAAGATCCGCGACGCCCTGATGGACCTCAACGAGGACTACCGGATGGTCGTCTACTACGCCGACGTCGAGGGGCTGCCGTACAAGGAGATCGCCGAGATCATGGACACGCCCATCGGCACCGTCATGTCCCGGCTGCACCGGGGAAGGAAAAAGCTCCGCGAGGCGTTGCGGGGAGTGGCCGAGGAACGCGGAATCATCGATCGGAGGGATCCGGCATGACGGACGGCTGCGGGCACTGCGACGAGGTGCGGCGCCGGCTGTGGCGCCTGCTCGACGGCGAATGCGACGTGGAGGAGGCCCGGGCGCTGCGCATGCACATCGCCACCTGCTCCGAGTGCACGGAGTGCGTGGGCAGCGAGGAGGCGCTGCGCCGCCTGCTGCGCCGCTGCTGCCGCCAGCCCGCCCCCGTCGAGCTGCGCCACCGCATCTCCGCCCGCATCCGCGTCACCTACCTGCGGGAGGCGTGAGGCGGCGGACCCCGGAGACGGCGGAAGGCCCCGGAACCTGCTCGGTTCCGGGGCCTTCCGGCGTCTACGCCGACGACTTAGGCGTTGGGGCGCTTGCCGTGGTTCGCGCCCTTCTTGCGGCGATCCTTGCGCTTGCGGCCACGCTTGCTCATCGTGTGCTCCTTGGGTCGGTGGGTTGGTCGATTCCGGGAACGCTACCAGCTAGACGGTGGCGCGGGTGCGGCGGGTGCGGCCGCGGTTGCGGCGGCGCTTCAGCGCGCGGCGCTCGTCCTCGGACATGCCGCCCCACACGCCGGCGTCCTGGCCGGTCTCCAGGGCCCAGGCCAGGCACTGGGAGGTGACGGGGCAGCGGTTGCAGACGACCTTGGCCTTCGCGATCTGGGCGAGGGCGGGGCCGGAGTTGCCGACCGGGAAGAAGAGCTCGGGATCCTCGTTGCGGCAGATGGCCTCGTGGCGCCAATCCATGACAAATACTCCTGTGGGGGTGAAAGCGGTGTCGCGGATGCGGTGGGCGTCCCCGGGCTGATCGGGCCGCCTGGGCAAGGAGGACGGCCGCGCCCCAATGGCGCGGCCGTGGTCCCGCCCCCGAATCCTTGCGGGGGTGAATGAATTCCCCCCGTTCGTGGTCTGGACGTGATGATGGCACGTCCACGGGGGCCGGTAAAGACCTATCGGCGAAAAAGTGCCGAAGGTCACACCGCGGTTAACTGGGGGTTACATTGCCAGGTGAGAGACGGCCTTCACCCTCCGCTTCACCGAATCCAGGAGCCTCCGCCACCACGGGACGTCCGGATCAGACGAGTTCGCGAAATCCAAATCGGCCTTCGGCGCGACCATCCGCAGCGCCCCCGGCGCCGCCTCCACGGTCACGGAGGAGCGCTCGCCCTCCGCCTCGCCGTCGACCTGGAACTTGAGGTCGCGCGGGGAGGACAGCTCGATGCGGGAGACGTCGTCAAGCCTCATTTCACGGTGCTCGATGCTCTTCGACTGCCACGGGAACGGCGCCACGCCCGCCAGGCGCAGCATCGCCAGCAGGCCGCGGACGCCCGTCAGGGAGGTCAGCGCCCACACGCCGAGGCCCGTGTCCAGGCGGGTGCCCGGGTTGGTGACCACCGGCAGCAGGCCGAGGAACGTCCACGGGTTGGAGTTGGAGACGACCAGCATCGGCACATCGCGGGCGAACTCCTCGCCGTCGACGACGGCGGTGATCTCCGGCGGGTTGCGGCGGATGCGCAGCCACGCCCCGATGACCGTCGGGATGTAGCGCACCGGGTTCGCGGAGACGCCGTCGGCGCGCAGATCGTCCATCGTCGTGATGACGTCCGCGTCGACGCCCATGCCCGTGTTCACCGTGAACCACTGCCCGTCGGCGCGGCCCAGCGTGATGTCGCGCGTCGTGCCGCGGGCGATGAGATCCGACAGGACGCCGGCCGCCAGGCGCGGCTCGCGCGGCAGGCCCAGCGCGCCGGCGAGGACGTTCGCCGAGCCGGTCGGGATGACCGCGACGTGCGGCAGCGTCGCCAGGTCGCGGGGTCCGTCGGCGAGCAGGCCGTTGATGACCTCGTTGACGGTGCCGTCGCCGCCGACGCAGATGACGACGTCGACGTCCTCGTTCGTCAGCCCCCGGCACATCTCCGTCGCGTGGCCCGCGTAGGCGGTGTAGCGGGCCTCGATGTCCAGGCCCGGCGTCGCCGTCAGCTCGGGAACCACCCGGGCCATGAGGCCGTGGGTGATCGACGTGGAGTTCGGGTTGGAGATGAGGAGCGCTCGCACGAGGTACACCTTAGCGGGATAGGGTGGGATCCCGTGAGCCCCAGCAATTCCGGAACCAGCGCGCCGCCCGCACCCCGATCCGTCATCATCGGGGCGTGGATCGGCATCGTCGAGTGCCTCGTCGGCATCGGCTACGGCATCCTCGTGATCGTCCGCGACCTGCAGGGTTTCGAGGATCCGGGCGCCGTCATCTCCGGCTGGGGCACGGGCCTGTGGTTCCTGCTCATCTTCGGCGCCGTCCTCGCCGGCGCGATCATGCTGCTGCGCGGCCGGCGGTGGGGCCGCGGGCCCATCGTCATGTTGAACCTGTGCACCCTCGGCGTGGCCTACTACATGGCCACGTCCCACGCCTGGGTGCTGGCCGTCATCACCGGCGGCGTCTCCCTGGCCGCCCTGGTCTGCATGTTCAACGGCCGCGCCGTGAACTGGGCCGCGAACTCCTACGGGGGCTAGGCCCGGGCCCGCCGGGTTCCGGGTTCCCGGCCCGGCTTCCGGCCGTCACCGCCGCCGCGCAGTACGCGCCGCGGCGGTTCTTCGTATTCGGGGGGGGCGTCGGGACCGCGTCGGGGCGCAGCCGTTCCCCGAGGGGCCCGCGCCGTGGCCGCGGCCGGCCGGCGAGGGGCGCGGCGGGCGGTTGCCGGTCCGACGGAGGGCCCGCGGCGGGCGGTTGCAGGTCCGTCGAAGGGCCCGCGGCGCGGTGCGTACCGACGGCTGCCCTTCGGCCCCTCGCCGCGGCCGACCGAGGGCATCGGCCGGTACGGATCCGACCCCGAAACGTACCGGCCGGTGCCCTTCGGCGGGCGCCTGCGGGTGCCGAAGGTCGCTCGTCGGTACGCGGGGGCCGGATCCCGTCCCCGCGGGACGTTGCCGAGGTCGGTGGGCGCCGTTCACCCACGAAGGTCGGATCATCCGCGAGTCCCTGAATCGCCCGCTGCGGCGTCATCCGGCGGCGTCCGGCGCCCGGGCCCGGCGGCGGGGTTCGTCGCCTCGGCGGGCCGTGTGGCGCACCATCGGGGCATGCCCGTTTCGTGCCCGTTCGGACGTCGCGGACGGGCATCGTGAAAGTCCGCCCCACGTGGGCGTTTCCCGCGGGATTCGCGTGACGACGGCTACGGCCGCGGCGCGGCGGGCGCCGGGCCGGCGGCCGGAACCTGCGGGACGGGTGCGTCCGCGGGAGCCGGGGCCGCAGGGGGAGCGGCGGGGCCGGCGGCGGGCTCGGCAGGAGCCGGGGCGGGCGCGGGCGCCGGGGCCGGTTCCGCGGGTGCGGCCGGTGCGGCCGGCGCGGGGGCAGGGTCCGCGGCAGCCGGGGCGACGAGGCCCGCGACCTCGCCCGCCCGGCGCTCCACGATGGCCGAGCCGACGACCCGCAGGTGCACCGGCCCGTCCGGCCGGGACACGGGGATGGTCCGCTCGACCGCGCCGGTCAGCGGGTCGGCGACGGCGATGCCGCCCCGCACCGGCACGAGCAGCCGGTCGCCCCACATGTCGCCGGTGCCGATGGCACGGGGCACGCGGGATACCTCCCGGTGCCCGGCGGCGTCGAGGACGACCAGCTGGTCGCCCGCGAACCACAGAGTCCACGGGCCGGCGTCGTGCAGCGAGGCCGGGTCGGCCGCCGTCGCCGGGGCCGCCGCGGGCCAGACGCCCGCGCGCTCCGCGTCGTCGCGGTAGGCGCGCAGCTCGTCGCCGGCGCGGAGGACGACGCCGCCGTCGTCCATCGCCACCAGGTGGGAGCCCTCCGGCACGTTGACGTCGCCGCGGATCTCCGGCTCGTCGGCCTCCTCCGGCACCGCCTCCTGCAGCACCAGGCGGGTCTCGTCGGCGCATTCGGCGATGACGGCGAAGAGGTCGCCGTCGGCGCGGGCGTCGGCCATCCGGCAGCCGGCGTAGGGCTGGGCGTCCGGCCGCACCGGCGCCTCCTGCGCCCCGAAGCCGACGGTGCGCACCAGGTCGCCGCGCCAGATCTCCGCGAACGTCCCGGACCGCACGCCCAGGCGGGACCCGCCCGGCACCGGCGTGACGTCGTCGGAGGCGAGCGACCGGCGCGTGGCGGAGTAGGAGCCGTCGTCAAGCGACAGACCCGTGACCTCGCCGCAGCCGGCCGGGCCGCGGAACACGGCCGCGGCGCGGTCGCCCTCCGCCAGCACGGCGCACATCCCCATGCCGTCCCGGCGGTAGGACCAGGCGACGTCGCCGGTGGCGGGGTCGACGGCGCGGACGCCGTCGGCCTGCGGCACCAGCGCCACCGGGCCCTCGGCGACGGTGCCGGGGACGTCGGCGGCGGGCAGCGCCCACGCCTCTGCCAGCGCGCCCGGTGCGGGCGCGGCGGGGGCGGGCGGGACGGGCAGGGGCGCGGCGGCGACGGAATGCTCCACCTGCCGCGCGGGCGCCCCGGCCCAGGTGATCGCGGCCACGCCGGCGACGGCGGCGACGATGAGCGCCGACGCGACGTGGTTGCGGTCCGGCCTCATCGGCGGGAACGGCCCCCGGATCGCCCGCCGCGCCCGCCGCGGTCGCCCGAGCGGCCGCCGCGATCGCGGTCCCGGCCGCGGCCGCCGTCGCGCCCGCCCCGGTCGCGGTCGCGCGGGGGACGCGCGCCCAGCACGGGGCGCGGGGAGCCGACGCGGCCGGTGACGCCGTCGGGGATGTCCAGCGCCTCGGCGAGCTCCGGGGAGTTGGAGAACCACTGCGGCGGCTCGCCGACGCCCAGGCCCAGCGCGTCGTCGATCATCTTCCAGCGGCTGACCTCGTCCCAGCCGACGAGGGTGACGGCGGTGCCGGTCTTGCCCTTGCGGCCGGTGCGGCCGATGCGGTGGACGTACGTCATCTCGTCCTCCGGCACCTGGTGGTTGATGACGTGGGTGACGTCGTCGACGTCGATGCCGCGGGCCGCGACGTCGGTGGCGACGAGGACGTCGACGTCGCCGCGGCGGAAGGCGTTGAGGGACTTCTCGCGCGCCGGCTGGCCCATGTCGCCGTGGACGGCGGTGACGTGGAAGCCGCGCTCGCCGAGCTTCTCCGCCAGCGTCGCCGTCGACCGCTTGGTGCGGGCGAAGATCATGGTGCGGCCGCGGCCCTCCGCCTGCAGGATGCGGGCGATGACCTCGGTCTTGTCCATCTGGTGGGACTGGAAGACGACCTGGCGGGTGGTCTCGTGGATCTGCGCCTCGGAGTCGCCGGACTCCGCCCGGATGTGGACGGGGGTGCGCATGAACGTGCGGGCGAGCTTGAGGATCGGCCCGGGCATGGTGGCGGAGAACAGCATCGTCTGCCGCTCCTCCGGCACCGCGCGGAGGATCTGCTCGATGTCGGGCAGGAAGCCGAGGTCAAGCATCTCGTCGGCCTCGTCGAACACGAGCACGGCGACCTTCGACAGGACGAGGTTGCCGCGCATCGCGAGGTCCAGCAGGCGGCCGGGCGTGCCGACGATGACGTCGACGCCCTTCTCCAGCGCCTCGATCTGCTCCTCGTAGGGGCGGCCGCCGTAGATGACGGTCATGCGCAGGCCGACGGCGTCCGCGGCGGGGGCGAGGTCGTCGTGGACCTGCTGCGCCAGCTCGCGGGTGGGGACGACGACGAGGGCGCGCGGGGTGCCGTCCGGCTCACGGACGCGGGCGTCGTCGAAGACGCGGTCGAGGAGGGGGACGCCGAAGCCGAGGGTCTTGCCCATGCCGGTGCGGGCCTGGCCGATGATGTCGGCGCCGTCCAGCGCCAGCGGCAGCGTCAGCTCCTGGATGGCGAACGTCCGGGCGATGCCGTGCGCGGAGAGCGCCGCGCAGATCTCGGCGGCCACCCCCAGTTCCGAAAAGGCGGGTCCCGCCTGGGCTGCCACGTCGTCGTCTCCTTCGGGTCGTCCGTGTCGTTGCTGTTCCCGTCAATCCTAGCCCGACGGCCCGGGCGGCCGCGGTGACGTGTCTATGATGGCCGCCATGGACATCACCATCGGATTCGTGGACGTCGCCCGTGAGCTGACCATCGCCGGCGCCGAGGGCGGGGAGGAGCTGCGCGGCCGCATCGCCGACGCGCTGTCGTCCGGCTCCGGCGTGCTGGAGATCGCCGACGCGCAGGGCCGCACGCACCTCGCGCGCGTGGAGAAGATCGCGTACGTGCAGATCGGCGCGGCGTCGAACCGCCACGTCGGCTTCATCGCCTAGGGGCGGCGGAGTGTCGGACGGCTGCGGGGAGTCCTGGGCGGTGCGCACGGCGCATCGCCTGGGGTGGCGCGCGTACGTCATCCCCGTGCTGGTCGTCATCACCGCGTGGGTCGTCGTCGACGTCGTGCGCGGCACGGGGGAGGATGCGCCCGCCGGGGAGGCGGGTCACGCGGAGCATGCGGCGCCCGGGCCGACGCCCGGGGGCTTTGCGACGCAACCCTCCGCCGGCGTCCTCCCGCCCGGCCCCGACTTCGCGGTCGAGGGCTCGGGGAATTTCCTCACCGTCGGCGCCCCGGGCGCCGCGGCCGGCGAGGGGCGTGAGCTCCACCTGGACTACGTGACGCAGATCGAGGACGTCGTCGACGCCGCGGTCTTCGGCGGCGCCGACGCGTTCGCCGCGATGGTCGACGCGACTCTGACGGACCCGGTCCGCGGCTGGACGGCCGATCCGAAGTGGGGCTTCCGGCACGTCGCGGAGGACGAGGACCCGGACATGCTCATCCAGCTCGTCGCCAGCGACACGGCGGCGGAGCTGTGCGGCCAGACGCTGAAGTTCGAGGTCAGCTGCCGCCTGAACGGCGGGGAGTCCGGCCCCGACCGCATCATCCTCAACAACTCCCGCTGGATCCGCGGGGCTTCCACCTTCGAGGGGGACCTGGGCGGGTACCGGCACTACCTCATCAACCACGAGGTCGGCCACGCCCTCGGCTACGGCCACGACGCCTGCCCCGCCGACGGGGCGCTGGCGCCGGTGATGCTGCAGCAGTCGCTGGCGCTGGACAACAAGACGGTGTTCGACATGGGCGCCGACCCCGTCTACCCGGACAACGGGTTCCACTGCAGGGCGAACGGCTGGCCGTACCCGACGGGCCGCTGACGGGGAGGATTCCCCGTCCCGCCCTCCCCGCGTGGTCGCCCATCCGCGCCGCGCCCCGCGCCCTTCCCGCACCGCCCGCGACCGTTCCCCGTGGTCGCGGGCGGTCGCGCGATCCGCGGCGGCGACGCGGGAGGGCGATGTCGGGTCGGCGGGTAGCGTGGTCGCCATGACCCTCCACCCGCCCTCCCACGTCCTCGACGGCTTCGGCGCCATCGGCGCCCCGGAGCCGGCCGGCCCGGCCTGGGACGACGGCCTGCGCTACGGCGACATGGTCCTGTCACGCGTGGCCGACGGGCCCGTCGCGGCCTGGTCGGCGAAGGTCCGCTCCGCCCTGTCCGCGGACCGGGTCGCCGCCGTGCGCTCCCACCGCACCTCCGACGGCCGGCACGTGCTGGCGGGGTGGCAGGCGCGGCAGTGGGCGCCGGGCGCCCCGGCCCGCCGGTTCGACGAGGCGGTGGTGGCGGCCATCGCGCTGGAGGAGGCGCTGGCGGGGCTGCAGCGGCCCCGGTTCCTGTCGGCGGCGCGCGGCGACGTGTTCTCGGCGTGCGACCGCGCGGCGTGGGCCCATGACCCGGCGTCGGAGCTCGAGCGCGTGCTCGACGCGGAGTCGGTGCCGGGGGAGGACGCGGCGGCGGCGCTGGCCGCGGCGACGGCGCTGATGGAGGAGCGGCGGCCGGTGGACGCCCCGGATCGCCCGGCGCACGGCGATCCGCTGGCGACGATGCTGTTCGACGGCGCGGCGGTGCCCGTCGTCACGGACATCGTCCCGCGGTGGCGGCCGGCGGGCTGGACGCCCGCCCTCGTCGTCGCCGACGCGCTGGCGTGGGGCGGCGCGGACGAGGGGCTGCCGGCCCGCTTCGCCCGCCTGCCGCACTGGGATCAGCTGCTCATCCGCGCGGTGATGTACCGCCTGTTCGTGCACGCGGCGCACCCGGACGCCAACCCGACGGCGTGGGCTGGCCTGTCGCGCGCCGCGGAGATCGTCCGCGGGTTCGTCCGGCGATGAGCGCGGGGCCCTTCCCGCCCATCCGCCTCGTCCCCGCCCCGCCGCCGGAGCCGCGGACGTGGGAGGGGCCGGAGGCGGCGCTGACGGGGCCGTCGGCGCGGGGCCGCTGGCGCGTCGTCGGCGGGCCCGGCTCCGGCAAGACGGCGCTGCTGGCCGACGTGGCGGTGGCGCACGCGACGGCCGGGGCATCGGTGGCGGTGCTGGCGCATTCGAAGGAGGCGGCGGCGGATCTGCGCGCCGACGTCGCCGCGCGCCTGGGCGACGCGGCCGCGGGCACCGGCGGGATGATCCGGTCGGTGCATTCGCTGGCGTTCGCCGTCGTCCGCGCGGCGGCGGTGGCCCGCGGCGACGTGGAGCCGTCCCTGGTGCCGGGCGCCCGGCAGGACGCGGTGGTCCACGAGCTGCTGGAGGGCGACGACCCCGCCCGGTGGCCGGAGCGGCTGCGCCCGGCGCTGGGCCTGCGAGGCCTGTCCCGCCAGGTGCGCGACCTGCTGCTGCGTGCGCAGGAGCGCGGCCTCGGCGCCGACGGCCTGCGGGAGCTGGGGGAGCGGCACGGCATCGCGGAGTGGACCGCGGCCGGCGGGTTCCTGGAGCAGTACGAGCAGGTGATGCGGCTGTCGGGCGACGACGGGCGCAACGCCTCGGAGCTGGTGTCCGGGGCGGTGGCGGAGCTGGCGGCGGACGAGGGGCTGCTGGAGGACGCGGCGGCGGAGGTGCTGCTGGTCGACGACGCGCAGCACCTGGACCCGAAGTCGGCGGAGCTCGTCGGCATGCTCGCCGCCCGCGCGCGCCTGGCGGTCGTCGCCGGCGACCCGGACCAGGCGGTGCTGCACTTCCGCGGCGCCGACGGGGCGTTCCTGGCGGGCTTCGGCGACGACGGCCGGCGGGTGGAGCTCGGCGGATCGCACCGCCTGGGCCGGGGGCTCGCGGCGGTCGCCGACCGGCTGCGGACCCGGCCGACCGGGCCGGCGGGGCACGCGGGCGCGGTGGCGGTGCACGTGCACGACACGGCGGCCGGCGAGCGCGCCGACGTCGCCGACTTCCTGCGGCGCGCGCACCTGCGCGACGGCGTCCCGTGGCGCGACATGGCCGTCATCGTCCGAGGTGGCGCGGCCGATTCCCCGTTGCACCGGGCGCTGGCGCGGGCGGGCGTGCCCGTGCGCGTCGACCCGACCGACGTGGTGCTGGCGGAGCAGCGCATGGTCGCCGCGATCCTGCTGGCGATGGAGGCCGTCGTCGGCGAGCCGGACGAGGCGGGGTGGGAGAGCCTGCTCACGGGGCCCCTCGGCCAGGCCGATCCGGTGACGCTCAACCGCCTGGTCCGCGCCGCCCGTGTGGCGCACCCGCACCGCCGCGGCATGGAGACCCTCGTCGCGCACCTGTCGGCGCCGGCGGGCGCGGAGCCGGACGCGGAGCTGCTCGCGGCGGTGGGCACGGGCCGCGGCCGGATGACGCTGGACCGCGTCCGCGCGGTCGTCGACGGGGGCCGGGCGGGCCTGGCCGACGGCATCGAGTCGACGCTGTGGGGCATCTGGGACGCCGCCGGGCTGTCGGACGCGCTGCTGGCGGCGTCGCTGCGCGGCGGCGCGGCGGGTGCGGCGGCGGACCGGGACCTCGACGCGGTGATGTCGCTGTTCGACTTCGCGGGCGACGTGGTGGAGGACAGCCCGATGATGGCGCCGTCGACGTTCCTCGATCACGTCCGCGCGCAGGAGCTGCCGGCGGGCGCCCGCGATCGCCGGGGCGCCCCGCGGGACGCGGTGTCGGTCATCTCGGCGCACGCGTCGCTGGGCCGGCAGTGGCGGGTCGTCGCGGTGGCGGGGGTGCAGGAGGCCGTGTGGCCGTCGCTGACGACGACGGGGTCGCTGCTGCACCAGCAGGAGCTCGTCGATCTGCTGGATCGCGGCATCGAGCCGGGCACGCCGGTGTCGCACGTGCGGGCGCGGCTGGCGGAGGAGCGGCGGCTGCTGCACGTCGCGGTCTCCCGCGCCTCGGAGCAGCTGCTGGTCACCGCGGTCGACGCGCCGGACGACGTCGGGGAGCCGTCGCGGTTCCTCGCGGAGCTCGGCGCGGCGGTGGAGCGTGCCGCGGATGCGCGTGACGACGGTCCCCGCCCCGCCGCCGATCCCGGTGCGGACGGGGAGGACACCCCCGCGGATGCGCGTGACGACGGCGCCCCCGCCGCCCCCGCGCCGGCCGCGGAGGCGGCCATCCCGGTGACGGAGGAGATGCCGCGGGTGCTGTCGGCGGCCGCGCTGGTCGCGGAGCTGCGCGCCGCCGTGGCGGGCGAGGAGGCGGGTCCGGGCCACCGGCGCCGCGCCGCCGCGCAGCTCGCCCGCCTGGCGGAGGCCGGCGTGCCCGCCGCCGACCCCGCCGAGTGGTGGGGGCTGCCCGCCGCGTCGACGGAGGAGCCGGTGGCCGAGGGGCCCGTGCGCGTCAGCCCGTCGAAGGTGGGGCGGGCGCTGGAGTGCCCGCTGCGCACGCTGCTGGAGCAGCCGGAGAAGGCGCCCGCGATGTCGGCGGGCTCCATCTTCCACGCCGCCGCGGAGGCGCTGGAGGACGGCGTGGGCTTCGCCGACGCCGCCGAGGAGATGCGCCGCGGCCTCGACCGGGTGCTCGACGAGCCGCGGTGGCGCATGCCCGCCGTGCTCGACGAGTGGGAGGAGGCGCTGGCCGGCTGGGCCGCCTGGGTCTCCGCCCGTCCGCCGGCCGTCGTGGAGCAGGGCATCCGGGTGGAGGTCGCCGACGGCGTCGTCGTCGCCGGCCGCATCGACCGGCTGGAGGAGACGCCGGACGGCGTCGTCGCCGTCGACATCAAGACCTCCCGCCAGGCCGCGACGATTGCGGCCGCCGAGGCCGACCCGCAGCTGGCGACGTACCAGCTGGCGCTGCACGACTCCGGCCGCGCCCCCGCCGGCGGCATGCTGGTCTACCCGCGCAAGCCCCAGAAGGCGGGGCCGACGGTCCGGGTGCAGGCGCAGCTGGCGGGCGAGGCGCTGGAGGAGTGGCGTGGGCAGGTCGCCGCGGCGGCGGCCTCCCTGCGCGGCCCCGGATCCGTCGCCAGGCCCGGCCCCCACTGCGACCGATGCCGCGTCCGCCTGGCCTGCCCCACCGTCGCCGCGATGCCGGGGGAGGAGCCGCGATGATCGACCCTGTGACCCTGTCCCGCATGCTCGGCCAGGCGTACGCGCCGACGGCGCAGCAGGCCGCCGTCATCGGCGCCGACCCCGGCCCGATGCTCGTCGTCGCCGGCGCCGGGGCGGGCAAGACCGAGACGATGGCCGCGCGCGTCGTGTGGCTCGTCGCCAACGGGCACGTCCGGCCCGAGGAGATCCTGGGCCTCACCTTCACCCGCAAGGCCGCGCGGGAACTGGGCCAGCGGATCCGGCGCCGCCTGGGGGCGCTCGCGTCGTCACGCGACTTCCGGGCGGTCGCCGACCCCGCGGTGCTGGAGTCGCTGGAGGCCATCGCGCCGACGACGGCGACGTACGACTCCTACGCGGGTTCGCTGGTCTCCGAGTACGGGCTGCTGCTGCCCGCCGAGCCCGTCGCCGACATCCTCGACGGCGCCGGCGCCTGGACCGCGGCGTGGGACCTGGTGACGTCGAAGTCCGACGTCGACCAGCGCCGCGGCGCCGCCGAGGCCGCGAAGCGCCTGCTCAACCTGTCGGAGGAGATGGACGGCCGCCTCGCCGATCCCGCCGACGCGCGGGCGGAGACGGAGGCGCTGCTGCACGTCATCGCCCAGACGGAGGCGGCGCCGCGGCAGAAGACCGAGCTGCACTCGAAGCTCGTCCGCGTCGTCGACGCCCAGCGCGACCGCCTGGGCCTCATCCCGCTGGTGGAGGAGCTGCGCGCCCGCTTCGCCGCCGCCGGCGCCCGCACCTTCACCCGGCAGATGGCGCTGGCCGCGCAGCTGGCCGTCCGCGTCGCCGAGGTCGGGGAGTCCGAGCGGGCGCGGCACCGCGTCGTCATGCTCGACGAGTACCAGGACACCTCGCACTCCCAGCGCGTGCTGCTGCGCGCCCTCTACGCCGGCGCCGCCGTCACCGCCGTCGGCGACCCCATGCAGGCCATCTACGGGTGGCGCGGCGCGACGGCCGCGAACCTCGCCGGCTTCCCCGGCGACTTCCCGACGGCGGCGGGCGAGCCTGCGCAGACGCTGCAGCTGACGACGTCGTGGCGCAACCCCGTCGCCGTCCTCGACGTCGCCAACGAGGTCTCCCGCCGCGCCTTCGCCGGCCGGGAGCGCACCGTCGAGGAGCTCTCCGCCCGTCCCGGCGCCGGCCGCGGCGCGCTGGAGCTGTCGCTGCACCCCACCGCCGCCGAGGAGCTGGCGTGGGTCGCCGACCGGCTGGCGCAGGAGTACCGCGACGCCCGCGCCGAAGGGCGCCGCTTCGAGGCCGCCGCGCTGGTGCGCCGCAACGCCGACTGCGCCGCCATCCACGCCGCCCTGTCGGAGCGCGACGTGCCCTCCGTCATCGTCGGCGTCGGCGGGCTGCTGTCCGTCCCGGAGGTCGAGGAGGTCGTCGCCCACCTGCGCGCCGTCGCCGACCCCGGCGACGACGAGGCGATGCTGCGGCTGCTCACCGGCCCGCGCTGGCGCCTCGGCGCCGCCGACGTCGCCGCCCTGTCCCGCCGCGCCGCCTTCCTCGCCCGCGCCCGCGGGGAGCGCCCGGAGCCCGCCGACGGCCCGCTGGAGCGGCTGGCCGACGGCATCGACGCCATCGCGGAGGAGCTGGAGGCGCCGCCGTCGGGCCTCGGCTTCGCCGTCGACGATCCCGGCGAGGCGGAGGGCTACTCGGAGGAGGGCCTGCGCCGCATCCGCGCCCTCGGCGCCCAGCTGGAGGGGCTGCGCCGGGCGACGCCCGCGCCGTCGCTGCCGGACCTCGTCGCCCGGGTGGAGGAGGTCTTCGGCATCCGCGCCGAGACCGCCGCCGCGGGCGGGCCCGCCGGCACCGCGCACCTCGACCGGCTGGCCGATGTCGCCGCCGACTTCGCCCGCCGCACCGGCGGCGGCGCCGCGGCGTTCCTCGGCTGGCTGCGCCTGGCCGCCGAGCACGACCGGGGCCTGGAGCCCGGCGTCGTGCCGGTGCGCGGCGACCGGGTGGAGATCATGACCGTCCACAAGGCCAAGGGCCTGGAGTGGGACGTCGTCGCCGTCCCCCACGTCACCGCCACCCAGTACGACGAGGCGACCGCGGAGACGTGGCTGACGAACCCGGACCGGCTGCCGCCGGCGCACGAGGGCGAGCCGCAGCTCGACTCCGGCGGCGCCGCCCACCAGGGCGAGCTCGCCGCGGCGATGGACGAGCACAAGGCGGAGATCCGCGACGGCGTCGTCGCCGAGCTGCGCCGCCTGTTCTACGTCGCCGTCACCCGCTCCGCCCGGCTGCTGCTGGTCAGCGCCTGCCACCGCATGAGCCCCGACCGGGCGAAGCCGGAGGGGCCGTCGGAGCACCTGCTGGAGCTCGCCCGCCGCTTCCCCGAGGCCGTCGGCCCGTGGACGGGGGAGGCCCCGGCGGAGCCCCCGGCCCGCGCCGGCGGCGGCGAGGTCGCCTGGCCCGCCGACCCGCTCGGCGCCCGCCGCCCCCGCGTGGAGGAGGCCGCGGAGATGGTCCGCGCCGCCCGCGCCGGCGACGCCGCCGAGCCGCTGGAGCGCGACATCTCCCGGGTGTGGGCCGACGAGACGACGCTGCTGCTGGAGGAGCTCGCCCGCGCCGGCGAGGAGGTCGAGGTGCCGGCCCCGGCGCAGCTGTCGGTCTCCGAGTACCGCGCCGCCCTGTCCGATCCGGCCGCCTACGCCCGGCGGCTGGCGCGGCCGGTGCCGTTCAAGCCCAGCCGCTTCGCCCGCCGCGGCACCGCCTTCCACGCCTGGCTGGAGGCCCGCGGCCCCGGCTCCGCCCTCATCGACGAGGGCGAGCTGGCGGAGCTCGCCGCCGGCATGGAGCCGCTCGACCAGCCGGAGCTGGAGGCCCTCCAGGAGGCGTTCGCCGCCTCCGAGTGGGCGGACCGGGTGCCGGAGCGGGTGGAGGAGCCGTTCGACATCGGCATCGGCGGCGTCCGCGTCCGCGGCCGCATCGACGCGGTGTTCCGCATCGGCGGCCGGTGGGCCGTCGTCGACTGGAAGACCGGCCGCAGGCCCTCCGGCGAGGAGGCGCGGCGCGCGGCGCTGCAGCTGGCGATCTACCGCATCGCCTGGGCCGATCGCCGGCGGGCGGAGGGCGAGGACGTCGCCCCGGAGGACGTGCGCGCCATGTTCCACTACGTGCGCGGCAACGAGACCGTGGAGCCGGGAGGGGACCTGCTGCCCGACCGGATAGAGTTGGCGGAGGCGCTGCGCGGGCTCATCCGCGGCGCGGACGACGAGGGAAGGGGCGAACGGTGATGCGCGACAGGATGCGCGACCGGTTCGGCGTCGAACCGGATCTGGACAACCTGCCGGATCACGCGCTGCTGGGGATCATCAAGATCCCGGCCGCCGCCCGGCGCGGTCCCTGGCGACTCATCGTCCGGCGTCTGGCGTACGCCATCGGCCTGCTGCTCGTCGCCGCCGTCGTCGTCTACCTCGACCGGGACGGCTACAGCGACGAGCTGACGTTCGTCGACTCGCTGTACTACGCGTCGGTGTCGCTGTCGACGACCGGCTACGGCGACATCTCGCCCGTCACGGAGCGGGCCCGCATCATCAACATCCTGATCATCACGCCCCTGCGCGTGGTGTTCCTGGCCCTCCTGGTCGGCACCACCCTGACGGTGCTGACGGAGGAGTCCCGCCGCACCCTGCAGATCCAGCGTTGGAGGAAAGTCGTGCGCAACCACACCGTCGTCATCGGCTTCGGCACGAAGGGCCGCTCGGCCGTCACGGCGATGCTGTCCGACGGCGTCGACCCGTCCCAGATCGTCGTCGTCGACACCGACGCCCAGGCCCTCGACAGGGCGGGCAACCTCGGCCTCGTCACCGTGCACGGCTCGGCGACGAAGTCGGACGTGCTGAAGCTCGCGGGCGTGCCGCGCGCCCGGTCCGTCGTCGTCGCCCCGAACAAGGACGACACGGCGGTGCTGGTGACGCTGTCGGTGCGCGAGATCGCGCCGGGCGCCACCATCGTCGCCTCCGTCCGCGAGTCGGAGAACCGGCACCTGCTGGAGCAGTCCGGCGCCGACCAGGTGGTCATCAGCTCCGAGACCGCCGGCCGCATGCTCGGCCTGGCCACCGTCACCCCGTCCGTCGTGGAGATGATGGAGGACCTGCTGAGCCCCGACGAGGGCTTCTCCGTCGCGGAGCGCCTGGTGACGGAGGACGAGATCGGCGCGAGCCCCCGCCACCTGGCGGACATCGCCCTCGGCGTAGTCCGCTCCGGCGAGCTGTACCGCCTCGACTCCCCGGAGTGCGAGTCCGTCGAGCCGGGCGACCGGCTGCTCTACGTCCGCCGCGTGACGACGGACGAGATGGACGACGATGGCTGATCCGGGCCTGGCGCAGCTCGACCCCGACCAGCTGGAGGCCGCGACGGCCCCGCTGGGGCCGGTGTGCATCCTCGCCGGCGCGGGCACGGGCAAGACCCGCACGATCACGCACCGGATCAACCACCTGATCCAGCGGGGCGCGGCGACGCCGCACAAGATCCTCGCGGTGACCTTCACGACGCGCGCCGCCGGCGAGATGCGCGAGCGCCTGCACGCGATGGGCTCGCCCGGCGTGCAGGCCCGCACGTTCCACTCGGCGGCGCTGCGGCAGCTGCGCTACTTCTGGCCGCAGGTCTACGGCGACGTGCCGTGGCGGATCCTCGACCGCAAGTTCGGCGCCGTCGGCCGCGCCGCCCGGCAGGCGGGCCTGGACGGGGCGAAGGAGACCATCCGCGACGTGATGGCGGAGATCGAGTGGGCGAAGGCCACGCTCATCACCCCGGACGACTACCCGTCCGCCGTCGGCGCGCACCGGCGCACCCCGCCGGCGGACGCGGCGAAGGTCGCGGCGGCGTACCGGGCGTACGAGGACCTGAAGCGCACCCCGGACGGGATGCTGCTGGACTTCGACGATCTGCTGCTGCACACGGCGGCGGCGATGGAGAACTCGCGGGCGGTGGCGGAGGAGTTCCGCGCCCAGTACCGCAGCTTCGTCGTCGACGAGTACCAGGACGTCACCCCGCTGCAGCAGCGGGTGCTCGACGCGTGGCTGGGGGAGCGCGACGACCTGACGGTGGTCGGCGACGCCAACCAGACCATCTACAGCTTCACCGGCGCGACGCCCCGGTTCCTCATGGACTTCTCCCGCCGCTTCCCGGACGCGACGGTGGTGCGGCTGCAGCGCGACTACCGGTCGACGCCGCAGGTGGTGGAGCTGGCCAACCAGGTCATCGGCGCCGCCCGCGGCCGCATCGCGGGCTCGCGGCTGAAGCTGGTGGGCCAGCGGCCGGACGGGCCGGAGCCGACGTTCACGGCGTACGCCGACGAACCGGAGGAGGCCCGCGTCGTCGCGCGCCGCATCCGCCGGCTGATGGACGGCGGGACCCCGGCGTCGGAGATCGCGGTGCTGTACCGCATCAACGCCCAGTCGGCGGTGTTCGAGCAGGCGCTGACGGAGGCGGGCATCCCGTACCGCGTCCGCGACGGCGAGGGGTTCTACCAGCGACCCGAGATCCGCGAGGCCATCGGGGAGATCATCCGCGCCGCCCGCGCCGGGAAGCTCACGGGCGACCTGGCGGCGGCGGTGCGCGCCCTGCTGACGCCCCTGGGGCTCACGGACGAGGAGCCGGAGGGCGCCCGCGCCCGCGAGCGCTGGCAGTCCCTCGGCGCGCTGATGGACCTGGTGGAGGAGATCGTCCACCGCAGCCCCGGCCTGCCGCCGGAGGCGCTGCTCGGCCAGCTGCGCACCCGGCAGGAGGCGGGCCACGCCCCCGACGCGGCGGGCGTGACGCTGGCGAGCCTCCACGCGGCGAAGGGCCTGGAGTGGGACGCGGTGTTCCTCGTCGGCCTCGTCGACGGGACGCTGCCCATCCAGCACGCGCTGCGCAAGGGCGACGACTCCGACGACGTGGAGGAGGAGCGGCGCCTGCTGTACGTCGGCGTCACCCGCGCCCGTGTGCACCTGGAGCTGTCGTGGGCGGCGTCGCGCCGGGAGGGCGGCCGCCGGTCGCGGCGGCGCTCCCGCTTCCTCGACGGCATCGCCGCCCCCGACGCCGCGGCGAACCCGCCGAAGCGCGCCGGGCGCCGCGCCGCCGTGTGCGCCTCGTGCGGCCGGGAGCTCACCACCCCGACGGAGCGCATCGTCGGCCGCTGCGCCGACTGCCCCTCGGAGCTCGATCCGGCGCTGGTCGACGCGCTGCGCGGCTGGCGGGCGGAGACCGCGAAGGAGATGCGCGTGCCCGCCTACGTCATCTTCTCCGACGCCACCCTGGCCGGCATCGCGGAGCGCCGCCCCACGGGCCTCGACCAGCTGATGCAGGTGCCGGGGATCGGGCAGGTCAAGGCCGAGCGCTACGGCCCGATGGTCCTGGAGATCCTCGCGGGGTTCTAGCCGCGGCGGGGAACGTCGTAAAGCACCCGCGCGGTGACCGCGTGCGGTGCGGTGCGTTGCGACGGCACCCGCGCGGCGCGGTGGCCTACGCCGGGCGGCCGCCGAGCATCTCGGGGTAGTGCTCGGCGATGACCTGGCGGTACGGCGCGGGCGCCTCCAGCTGCGCCAGGACGGCGACGGCGCCGGCGAGCACCCGGTGGATCATCACGTACTGCCGCGGCATGCCGAAGCGGCGCGACAGGCGCGACTGCTCCGACGTCGGGTCGAGGAACGGCTGCAGCACCTCCCGCAGCCACTCGACGGTGAACACGAAGTCGTCCTGCGACAGCGGCTGGGAGAACGGCAGCAGGAACGCCTCCACCATCTCCGGCGTCACGTCGCGCGCCCGGCCGGGGGAGACGTAGCCGTGGCGCAGCGCCAGCTCCATCAGGTCGTCGCGGCGGCCGTCGACGACCGCGGCGACGAGCTCCACCAGCGGCCGCGGCAGCCCGTCCGGCAGCCGCACGCACGCCCCGAAGTCGATGACCGACATCCGCCCGTCCGGGCGCAGCAGGAAGTTCCCCGGGTGCGGGTCCGTGTGCATCCGGCGCACCAGGGAGGGGGAGGAGAACTCGAAGACGGTGAGCGCCTCCGACGCCCGGGACCGCTCCTCCAGCGTCCCGCCGCCGATGACCTCCGACAGCCGGCGGCCGTCGACCCACTCCGACACCATCGCCTTCGGCGCCGACGCGTACACCCGCGGCACGTGCAGCAGCGGCTCCCGGCCGTCGCCGAACGCCGCGTGGAACGCCCGCTGGTGGTCGGCCTCCAGCCGGTAGTCCAGCTCGTCGACGACGTTGTCGCGGATGGCGGCGATGAGCTCGCCCATGTCGACGCCCGGCGCCATCCGCTGCAGCACCGGCGTGACGACGCGCAGCTGCCGCAGATCCGACCGGATGGCCTTCTCCGCCTCCGGGTACTGCACCTTCACGGCGACCTCCGCGCCGTCGGACGCCCAGCGGGCGCGGTGCACCTGGCCGATCGACGCCGCCGCGGCGGGCTCGTCGTCGAACTCCGCGAACCGCTCCCGCCACGCCGCGCCGAGCTGCCGCTCCAGCACCCGGTGCACCGTCCGCGCCGGCATCGGCGGCGCCTCCGCCTGCAGCGACGTCAGCGTCGACGACAGCGGCGCCGCCAGCTCGTCCGGCAGCACCGGCGCGAAGATGGACAGCGCCTGCCCCACCTTCATCGCGCCGCCCTTGAGCTCGCCGAGCACCCCGGCGAGCTGCTCGGCGGTGCGGACGATGTTGTCCTGCCGCCCCGACGGGCGCAGCGACCGGGCGCCGGCGCCCAGCGGGACCCCGGCCAGCTTCGCCGCGCGCCGCAGGGCGGACCCGGACATCCGGGTCCCCTGTTCCGTGTCGCGCCTGCCGTTCATGGGGCCGATTGTGCCACCCCCGCCGCCGCCCCGCCCCGGCAGACCGGGCAGTCCCGCCGCGCCGCCAGGTCCCGCCGCCGCACGACCAGGCGGTGCGGGTCGACGGTCGTCTCCGCCGCCAGCACCGCCGCCGAGGGGCCGCGGACCAGCTGCGCGCAGGCGATGGCCGACGCCGCCGCGACGGCCGCCGCGTCCTGCGCGGCCTGCGGCGACGCCAGCTGGAGGGCCAGCACCCGGCGGGCGGGATCCGCGGCGGCGGCCTCCGCCTCCCCGCACGCCGGGCACGGGCCGGGGGAGGGGCCGCCGCCGTCGCCGGGCGCCCACCACGGGCCGACGACGGCGGCGCCGTCGCGGACGCGGGCGCACAGGTGCGGCAGCCCGCGGCGGCGCAGCAGCGCCAGCAGCGCGGGGTCGGGGATCTCCATGCCGGTGACGGCGACGGCCCCGGCCTCCGCGGGGGAGGCGGCGTCGAGCCACGCCATCGTCCGCGGCCCCGGCGCCCGCCCCGCCGCGGCGACGCCGCGCTCCCGCAGGTCGGCGACCAGGCGGCGGCGCAGCAGGTCGCGGCCGATCACCGTGACGACGGGATGCGCCGGCCGCCTCCCGCCCCGCGAGGCGAGGCCGGCCCGGACGAGCTCGTCGAGCAGGTTCCCGGCCAGGTCGGCGGGGACGCCCGCTGCGGCGAGGTCCCGGTGCAGGCCGGGGGAGGCGGTGCGCGCCGACGCCAGCAGCGCCCGCAGCACCGCGCCGGGCCGGGACCCGGGCGGCAGCCGGAACACCAGCGCCCGGTCGGGGTCGGCGCCGAACTGGACGGCGGGCCCGGGGCGCAGCAGGACGCGGACGTCGGCGTCGACGACGACGTCGCGGTGCGGCGGCGCGGCGCCGGGCGGCGGCGCGTCCGGTGCGGGTGCCGTCGCGGTTTTCGTCGCCGGCGTGCTCCTCTCCTGCACCTCGCCCGCCGTGCCCGTCGCCGTGCGCGTCGCGGCGCCCGGCACCCGCACGGCGCCCTTCGCGTCCGCCGCTGCGATCGCGTCCGCCCGGCCCCTCGGCCCGGCCATGTCCGTCACGTCCCCCATGTCGACCTCCCCGCGGCCCCCGCCGCGTCCCCCGGTGCGCCGCCCGGCAGTCCGGGCGGCGGGCATCCCCCGGATGCCGTCTGGGACGAGGCAACCACACCCGGGGCGAATCGGCCACCGGCGGCGCCGACGTGCGGCTACGCTCGGTGGACATGGGAGACAGGCGACCCGACTACGGACCCGGCATCGAGGTGCGGCGGTCCCGGCGGCGCCGGAAGACGTACTCCGCCCGGGCGGAGGGCAACCGGGTCGTCGTCATGGCCCCCATGGACGTCGATCCGGAGCAGGAGCGCCGCGAGGTGATGGAGCTCGTCGCCCGCGTCCGCCGCAAGACCGGCAGCTCGCTGGACGACGCGGAGCTGGAGCGCCGCGCCCGGTCGCTCGCCCGCCGGCACCTGGAGAACCGCCCCGAGTTCGAGTCGATCCGCTGGGTGCGCAACATGTCGCGCCGGTGGGGGTCGGTGTCGTTCGACCCGGTGCGGATCCGCATCTCGCACCGGCTCGCCGACGTCCCCGGCTACGTGCTCGACGACGTCATCGTCCACGAACTCGTGCACACCTTCATCCGGTCGGGGCATTCCGACGAGTTCTGGGAGTGGGCCTCCCGCGCGCCGCACCACGAGCGGGCGCGCGGCTACCTGGAGGCCTACCAGCGCTGGGGCGCGAACTAGCCGCGTCCGCCCTCGACTCCCCCTCCACCCCGCCGGCTTCGCCCGGGTCCTCGGATGCGGTCAGACCCAGTTTCGGCCGTTCAGACCCAGTTGGAACGGGGTCGAAATGGCCGGAACAGGGTCTGGAAGGTGAGGGTGGTGGTCGCGACGGGGTCGAAACGACCCTGTTGGGGCACGGGAACGTCGCGGGCGGGGAGGTCCGGTGTCCGCGACGGGGTCGAAACGACCCTCATGGGTGCGGGGCGGGGCCGGGCCGGGGTGTGGAACGGGGTCGAAACGACCCTGATGGTGGGCCGGGCGGGGAACGAGGGCGCGCGGACGGGGTAAAAGGGCTCGCGGACGGCGCGGCGGGCATGCGAAAAAGGGCCGGGACGTCGTGTCCCGGCCCTTTGCGTCGTCGCCGCAGGGCGCCCCACGGGCCGCGCAACCGCAGCCCGGGGAAGAGGGGTGCTACTTGGCGTCGTCGCCGCGGGCGCGCTACTTCGCGTCGTCGCCCTTCGCGCCGCCCTCGTCGCCGCCGTCACGGCCGCTGTCGCCGTCGCCGTCGGCATCGGTGTCGCCGTCGCGGCGGGCGTCGTCGTCACGCGCATCCCCGGACTCGGCCTCCCGGCGCAGCTGCTCCTCCAGCTCCGCGATGGGGTCGAAGTCGTCGGAGCCGCCGGCGATGACGCCGTCGATGAACGCCGCGGAGTCGTCGAGGTCCTCGGCGACCGGCAGCAGATCCGGGTGATCCCACACCGCGTCGCGGCGATCCGCGCCGACTGCGGTGGTCAGGCGGCGCCACAGGTCCGCGGCCTCGGACGTCTTCGGGGAGCCCAGGTCGATGCCCGTGGCCTTGTGCAGCGCCTGCTCCGCGCCGTCGACCGCGGTGCGGCGGCGCCACGCCTCCGCCAGCCGGTCGACGCCCGGCAGCCGCTCGCCGAGCGCGTCCTCCACCACGACGTCGACCCAGCCGCCGACCAGCGCCAGCAGCGTCTGCAGGCGGGTGCGGGCGTGCTGGTTCGAGCTGGTGATCTTCGGCGTCAGGTCCATGTTCTGCAGGCCGGCGAGCGCCTCCTGCATCCGCGACGGGTCCTGCAGCGCCTCGATGTCGATGCCGCGCGAGGCCTCCTCGATGTGGGAGTAGTCCATGACCAGGCCCTGCGCGTACTCCTCGACGGAGGAGATCATGCGCTCCGCCAGCCACGGCACGCGGGCCCACAGGCGCTGGTGCGCGGCCTCGCGGGCGGCGGCGTAGACGTACAGCTCGCGGGCGGGCAGCTCCAGGTCCTCCGCCAGCGCCGTCAGGTGCGTCGGCAGCAGCACGGCGCCGCCGGAGGTGTGCAGCGGCAGGCCCTGGTCGGAGCCGGTCAGCGAGTCCTTCGCCAGGCCCGCCAGCGCGCCGCCGAGCTGGGCGCCGAAGTTCATGGAGTTCATCCGGCTCATCATGCCCATCATCGGGCCCATCATCGCGCGGGCCTCCTCGGGCACGCCCTCCAGCGTCGCGTCGGCCATGCGGGCAGCGACGGGCTCGACGATGCGCCGCCACGTCGGCAGCGTCTCCTCCAGCCACTGCAGGGAGTTCCACGCCTCGACGCGGTCGGCGCCGGCGGGCAGCGCCGTCGCCTCGTCGAGCCACAGCTCCGCCAGGCGCAGCGCGTCGGCGAGGGCCGTGCGCTCGCTGTCGCGGACGGGCGCGACGTCGCCGATGCGCTGGCGGGCGACGCGGCCGGTGACCTCGACGTTGACGGGGGAGTCGTTGTTCTCCATCGACTGGCCCATGCCGGAGAGCATCTGGCCGAACTGGTTCAGGATGTCGCCCAGGTTCGGCTGGCCCCCGGAGCCGCCGGCACCCCCGGCACCCCCGGAGCCCCCGGCACCCCCGGAGCCCCCGGCGCCGCCCTGCCCGGGGGCGCCGAAGCCGAAGCCGCCGAGGGGGAAGCCGAAGAAGCCGAAGTCGCCGTCGC
This sequence comes from Corynebacterium sp. 335C, assembly GCF_053525695.1. NCBI lineage: Bacteria > Bacillati > Actinomycetota > Actinomycetes > Mycobacteriales > Corynebacteriaceae > Corynebacterium > Corynebacterium sp. 335C. Next base: position 964,793 of record NZ_JASTTB010000001.1, on the reverse strand, counting down.
GGCGGCGCCCGTCGTCGTCATCGTCGTCGCCGCCGGGGCGGAATCCGAATCCCTGATTGCTCATGGCCCCAACCGTACCGGCGGACGGGCGGGGCGATCCACGCCCGCGGCCGTCCGTCGCCGAGGGCGATCAACTACCGTTGGCGCAATGAACCGCCGCACCCGGACCCTGCTCATCGGCGCCGTGCCCATCGTGGCCGTCGGCGCGGTCCTGGCGTCGCCGGCCGCCGTGGTGCCGTACGCCGCGGAGGGGCCCGGCCCGCTGGTCGACGTCCTCGGCGAGCTCGACGGCGCGCCGGCCGTCGAGATCTCCGGCGCGGAGGTCGACGACCCCGCCGGCGAGCTGGACATGACGACGGTGTCCGTCGCCCACTCCATGTCGCTGCCCGCGGCGACGGTGAAGTGGCTGGACCCGGAGCAGGACATCGTGCCGATCGAGACGATCTTCCCGCCCGGCATGACGCACGAGCAGGTGCAGGAGCGCAATGCAGTGGCGTTCACGGATTCGGAGGCCAGCGCGACCATCGCGGCGCTCGATCACCTGGGGCGGCCGGTGGAGGCGTACGCGGCGCAGGTGCTGCCGGATTCCCCGGCGGCGGGCGCGGTCAACGAGGGCGACGGGATCGTGGCGGTCGGCGACCGGCGCATCGCGACGCCCCGCGACGTCGTCGACGCCATCGGCTCGCACCTGCCGGGCGACGAGGTGGAGCTGACGCTCGCCCGCGGCGGCGGGGAGGAGAAGGCCCGGGTGACGCTGGCGGAGAACCCCGACGTGGAGGGTGCGGCGCAGCTCGGCGTCGTCGTCGGCGCCCGCCCGGCCGGCGGCCTGGAGATCGAGTACAACGTCGCGGGCATCGGCGGCCCGTCGGCGGGTCTGGTGCTGACGCTGGCGGTCATCGACAAGCTGAGCCCGGGCGATCTGCTGCACGGCGCGCACGTGGCGGGCACGGGCACGATCGACGCGTCGGGGGCGGTGGGGCCCATCGGCGGCATCACGCACAAGATCGCGGCGGCGCGCGACGCGGGGGCGGACATGTTCCTGGTGCCGGAGGCGAACTGCGCCGAGGCCCTGACCGCGGACGCCGGCGACATGCCGCTGCTGTCGGTCGCCGACGTCGACGCCGCCATCGCCGCGCTGGAGGACCCGGCCGCCGCGCCGACGTGCGGGTAGCCGCACCGTTCGCGTGACGACGACACCCGCCGCGGCGGGCGCCGTCGTCAAGCACCCGCGCATCCCGCGCACCCGCGTCCGGCGGACGCGCACCCGGGCCCGCTCCCGCGGCGGCGCATAATGCGGGAATGAGCACCGACCACCGACCCCGCCCCGACGTCCTGCGCCGCAGGATCCCGCGCTACTCGGACCTGCGGCCGCTGATGCGGTTCGCGCCGCCGCCGCTGACGGCCGCCGAGCGGCTGCGCCGGGCCGCCGACGTCCACGACCTGCGGAAGATGGCGAAGCGGCGGACCCCGAAGGCCCCGTTCGACTACGTCGACGGCGCCGCGGAGTCGGAGGTGTCCATCGGCCGCGCCCGCGACGCGTTCCGCGACGTGGAGTTCCGCCCGGAGGTGATGCGCGACGTCACCACGGCGTCGACGGCGGTGCGGGTCCTCGGCCGCGACATGGCGATGCCGCTGGCCATCGCGCCGACCGGCTTCACCCGCATGATGCACTCGGAGGGCGAGTACGCCGGGGCGTCGGCGGCCGCCGCGGCGGGCGTGCCGTTCACGCTGTCGACGATGGGCACGGCGTCCATCGGCCAGTTGCGCGACCACGTGCCGGAGGGGGAGCTGTGGTTCCAGCTGTACGTCACCCGCGACCGGTCGATGGCGGAGGACCTCGTCGCCCAGGCGAAGGCGTCGGGGGCGGGCGTGCTGATGGTCACCGTCGACACGAACATCGCCGGCGCCCGCCTGCGCGACGTCCGCAACGGCATGACCGTCCCGCCGTCGCTGACCGCCCGCACCGTCGTCGACGCCGCGTACCGGCCGAACTGGTGGTTCAACTTCCTCACCCACGCGCCGCTGGAGTTCGCGGCGGTGCGGAACTTCGACGGCACCCCGGGCGAGCTGGTGGACCAGATGTTCGACCCGTCGCTGTCGTGGGCGGACCTGGAGTGGGTGCGCGGCCTGTGGGACGGCCCGCTGCTGGTCAAGGGCGTGCAGACCGTCGTCGACGCGCGCCGGGCGATGGAGCACGGCGCCGACGGCGTCATCGTCTCCAACCACGGCGGCCGCCAGCTGGACCGGGCGCCGGTGCCGCTGCACCTGCTGCCGCGGGTGCGCGCGGCGCTCGGGCCGGACGCGGTCGTCGGCCTGGACACCGGCATCATGCACGGCGCCGACGTCGCGGCGGCCCGCGCGCTGGGCGCCGACTTCGCGATGATCGGCCGCGCCTACCTCTACGGCCTCATGGCCGGCGGCGAGGCCGGCGTCGCCCGAGCCCTGGAGCTGATGCGGGAGGAGATGCTGCGCACGTGCCGGCTCCTCGGCGTCGCCGACGTCGCGGATCTCGGCCCCCGCCACGTCCGCCTGCCCGGCGTCCACGACGGCGCGCCGGAGGGCGCGGAGGTCTCGGAGGGCGCGGAGCCCGCGGAGTAGGCCGCGCCGCGGGTCGCGCCGGGGGTCGCGCGCCGGGTCGCCGCCGCGCACCGCGTGCGTGACGACGGGACCCGCCCGCGGCCGCCCCATGATCGACCGCGCCGGCCGCCGGGGGAGGGCCCCCCGTGCGGCCGGCGTCGATGAGCGTGCCGTGTCCGGCGGAGCTAGACGCGCATGGACTCCCATTCGCGGACCTGCTCGGCGGTGGCGCGGAGCTTCGGGTCGAACGTGAGGTACGCCTTCGTCTCCTTCGCGATGAGCCCGGACAGGATGATGAGGCCGATGAGGTTCGGCACCGCCATCAGGCCGTTGAGCACGGAGGCGAAGGCCCAGACGGTGGACAGCTCGGTGACGGCGCCGACGTAGACGACGGCGGTGAACACGGAGCGGTAGAACCGGGTGCCGCGGCGGCCGACGAGGGACTCGAAGCAGCGCTCGCCGTAGTAGGACCAGCCGAGCAGCGTCGAGAACGCGAAGAACACGATGGACAGGGTGACGATGGAGTCGCCCCAGGTGCCCGGCAGGCCCGCGGAGAAGGCGGCGGCGGTCATGGAGCCGGCGCCCTCCTCGCCGGCCTCCCACGCGCCGGTGGTGACGATGACCAGGCCGGTGAACGTGACGACGACGAGGGTGTCGATGAACGTCTGCGTCATGGACACCAGGCCCTGGCGGACCGGGTGGGTCGTGGTCGCCGCGGCGGCGGCGATGCCGCCGGAGCCCATGCCGGACTCGTTGGAGAACAGGCCGCGGGCGACGCCCATCTGGATGGCGGCGATGATGCCGGCGCCGGCGAAGCCGCCGACGGCGGAGGTCCCGGAGAATGCGTCGGTGAAGATGAGGCCGATGGCGGCCGGCAGGTCCTGGACGTGGACGATGAGCACGATGAGGGCGCCGACGATGTAGATGACGATCATCATCGGGACGAACGCGGCGGCGACGCGGCCGATGGACTTGATGCCGCCCAGCAGCACCGCGCCGGTGAGGATGAGCATGATGATGCCGGACAGCTCCGGCTGGATGCCGAAGCTGGACTCCAGGTTCTCGGCGACCGCGTTGGCCTGGGTCAGGTTGCCGATGCCGAACGCGGCGATGGAGGCGAACACGGCGAACAGGACGGCGAGGGTCTTGCCGAAGCCGTTCGGGATGGCCTTCTTCAGGTAGTACTGCGGGCCGCCGGACTGCTCGCCGGCGGCGTCGACGGTGCGGAACTTCACGCCGAGGAACGCCTCGGAGTACTTCGACGCCATGCCGACGAAGCCCGTGCCCCACATCCAGAACAGGGCGCCGGGGCCGCCGATGGACAGGGCCGTGGCGACGCCGACGATGTTGCCGACGCCGACGGTGGCGGCCAGCGCGGTGGCCAGCGCCTGGTACTGGGAGATGTCGCCCTCGCCGCCTTCGTCGCTGCGCTTGACGAGGCCCAGGTACAGGGCGGGGCCGAGCTTGCGCAGCTGCAGCAGGCCGAGGCGGATGGTCAGCCAGAGGCCGGTGCCGAGCAGCAGGGGGATCAGGAAGAAGGGGCTCCACACGAACGAGTCGGCGGCCGAGAGGAAGTCGCTCATGGCCCGGGAGGTTAGCGTCTCCTGAGAAACGCATAGGCGACAACGACGTAAATACCGTGTCACGCGCCCGCGGCCACCCCCGCCACCCCCGCGGCGGCGGAGCCCAGGACGGCGGTGAGCGCGAGGTATCCGATTGCCGCGCCGCGCCGTCCGCCGGACCACCACCCGCCGACGAGGGCCGCGAGCGTCGACCACGTCGACAGGGCGCCGGCGAACCCGGCGCCGAGCAGCGCCGCCCACGCGCCGGGCGGGGGAACGGCCGCGCACCAGCCCAGCAGCGCGCACGCCGCGACGTTGGCGGCGAGCAGCCCGCCGGGCCCGAACTTCGCCAGCAGGTGCCGGGCGACGGCGCCGAGCGCCCCGCCCGCGGCGATCGCCGCAGCCGCCGCCGCGGTCACGGCGCCGCCCCCGCGCCGGGCACCGGCAGGCGCCGCCCGATCAGGTAGGCGGGCACACAGGCCAGGAGCGTGACGACGGCCGCCGCCCACGCGGACAACGTCGTGAAGCCCCCGAGGAACCCCGTCGACAGCAGCGGCGCCCACCCGGGCCACCTGCCCGGCGCCGCGAGCCACGCCGCGAGCACCCCCATCAGGAGGCAGCCGGCGACGTTGACGGCGGCGACCGCCCACGGGCCGCCCGCCCCCGTGCAGGCGGCGCGGGCCAGCGAACCGGCGGCCCCGCCCGCCGCGACCAGCGCCACGTCCCTCATGGCGGGGGATGCTACGCCCGCCGGGCGAGCCGTGCGGGAACGCCCCGAAACGGGGACACTGGAGGGGACAGCCCACGGACAGAACGCCCAGGAGGAGACATGGCCCACGATCGCGCCGGGCAGCCCGCCCGCCCCGAAGATCTCATCGACGTCGCCGAGCTGGTGACGGCCTACTACACCCGCCACCCGGAGCCCGGGAACCCGGACCAGGCCGTCGTCTTCGGCACCTCCGGCCACCGCGGCTCGTCCCTCGACGGCGCGTTCAACGAGGACCACATCCTGGCCACCACCCAGGCCATCGTCGACTACCGCTCCGGCCAGGGCATCGGCGGCCCGCTCTACATCGGCCGCGACACCCACGGCCTCTCCGAGCCGGCGATGGTCAGCGCCATCGAGGTGCTCACCGCCAACGGCGTCACCGTCATGGTCGACGCCGCCGGCCGATACACCCCGACCCCGGCGGTCAGCCACGCGATCCTGTCGCACAACCGCGGCCTCGCCGGCGGCGTGACCGGCTCGGACCCGAAGCGCGCCGACGGCATCGTCGTCACGCCCTCCCACAACCCGCCGCGCGACGGCGGCTTCAAGTACAACCCGCCGACCGGCGGCCCCGCCGACGCCGACGCGACCGACTGGATCGCCGCCCGCGCCAACGACTACCTGGCCAAGGGCCTCGACGGCGTCCGCCGGCAGCCGGTGGAGAAGGCGGGGGACCTCGTCGTCGAGCACGACTACCTGAAGGCCTACGTCGACGACCTCCCGAACGTGGTGGATCTCGCCGCCATCAAGTCGTCGGGCCTGCGCATCGGCGCCGACCCGATGGGCGGCGCGTCCGTCGACTACTGGGGCGCCATCGCGGAGACGCACGGCCTCGACCTCACCGTCGTCAACCCGTTGGTCGACGCGACGTGGAGGTTCATGACGCTGGACACCGACGGCAAGATCCGCATGGACTGCTCCTCGCCGAACTCCATGGCGTCGCTGGTGCACAACCGCGACAAGTACGACATCGCCACCGGCAACGACGCCGACGCCGACCGCCACGGCATCGTCACCCCCGACCACGGGCTGATGAACCCGAACCACTACCTCGCCGTCGCCATCGAGTACCTCTTCGGCCACCGCGACGGCTGGGGCGCGGACACGGCCGTCGGCAAGACGCTCGTGTCGTCCTCCATGATCGACCGCGTCGTCGCGGACCTCGGCCGCACGCTCGTCGAGGTGCCGGTCGGCTTCAAGTGGTTCGTCCCGGGCCTGCTCGACGGCTCCGTCGGCTTCGGCGGCGAGGAGTCCGCCGGCGCGTCCTTCCTGCGCACCGACGGCACCGTGTGGTCCACCGACAAGGACGGCATCATCCTGGACCTGCTGGCCTCGGAGATCACGGCCGTGACCGGCAAGACCCCGTCGCAGCGCTACGCGGAGCTCGCCGACCGCTTCGGCGCCCCCGCCTACGCCCGCACCGACGCGGAGGCCGACCGCGAGCAGAAGGCCATCCTGAAGAAGCTGTCCCCGGAGCAGGTCACCGCCGACGTCCTGGCCGGCGAGCCCATCACCGCCAAGCTCACCGAGGCCCCGGGCAACGGCGCCGCCATCGGCGGCCTGAAGGTCACCACCGAGAACGCCTGGTTCGCCGCCCGCCCCTCCGGCACCGAGGACAAGTACAAGATCTACGCCGAATCCTTCAAGGGAGCCGACCACCTCAAGCAGGTGCAGGCCGAAGCAACCGCCCTGGTCAACGACGTATTGGGGAACTAACCCGACTCTGCGGGACGGCCCCCAAAAACCCCGCCGTCCCGCACCAGTCCCGCAACAGCGTCCACACCGGCCCGCGCAGCCTCCCACTGATCCGGGAGATGGTGCGAGTAAATCCGCGCCGTCACCGCCGGCGACGAATGCCCCAGCATCGCACTCACCGTCGGCAACGGCACCCCGGCGGCAAGCATCCGCGACGCGTAGAAGTGCCGCAGGCAATGGAAATGCACCTCATCGGGCACCCCGGCCCCCCGACGCGCCCGCGCCATCGTCTGCGAGATACGCGACGAGAAAAGCGGCAGGCCCCGTTCGGACACGAGCACGCGGGCATCCGGGTCGCCGCCGCGCCCCTCAAGCACCCGGGCAATGTCCAGCGCTAGGCCCTCACCAATAGGCACATCGCGGCGCGAATCCCGCGATTTCAGATCCCGCAGAGCATCCCCAGCGCGATCACCGGACTGCACGCGGACGTGAATCACCCGGCGCATCACATCGACGTCGCGCACCCGCAGGCCACACACCTCCCCAGCGCGCAGTCCCGTCTCCGCCGCGATCATCACCGCCAGGCGAAACCACGCCGCGGGGGCATGCTCGACCAGCGCCCGCACCTGGTCGACGTCCGGCACGACAATGTCGGCAGTTCCCCCTACTGGGAAGCGCTTGAGCACGTCGCCGGGGTTGACGGCGATCACCCCATCGGCCACCGCCCGCGACAGCAGCGTCCGCATCATCCCGATCCGTACCTGCACCGCCGACGGCGACAACGGCGCGCCCTTCGCCCACGGACGCCCATCGCGCAGCTGCAGCGCCCACGACTCAAGGTGCGACCGGCGCACCGACGTCACAGGCATGGCCCCAAGGTCCCCGAGGTTGATCCGCAGCTGGTACCGGTCGCGCCTCGTACCGGGCTTGACCGCCAGCGCCTCGTACTCGCGCACCAGTTGCTCGATGGTTGGGGCACCGCTGGGGTCGATCCATTCGCCCCTCCGTATCTCACGCTCACGCTCCGCCTCCCACACGGCGGCTTCACGGCGGGTGTCGAAAGTCTTGGATCGTTCGCGGCCGGCGGGGTCCCGGTACCTGCCAACCCACCGTGTTTTGCCGTTGCGGATTCGCTTCTGCGGCATGGGTACACTTCTCCTTGCTGCCCCTACGTGGGGCGGTTGCCCCGGCCCTGCCGCGCGTCACTGTCCAGGTGAGCGGCAGGGCCGTTCTTGTGTTTTTGTGCGCGGCTTAGCGCACGAGGCGGAGTGAGGGGCCGGTGCTCGGTGGTTGCGGTGTGGGGGGGGGGGCTAGTTCACCCGGCGGGGTTGTGGGGCACGGGGGAGCCGGGGCGGTGTGCGTGCCATTCCTGTACGTCGGCGGCGTCCCACAGGGGCGTGCGCTGGTCGAGGTGGGAGACGGGCTGGGGGGGGGTGCGGCCTTGGGCGGTGTATGTCGTCCAGGTGGATGGTTTGATGCCGCAGTGGGCCGCGCACTCCTTAACGCGCCACAGCTGACGCCCCGTGTCCTTGTCGATGATGATGGGGATCATGCTCGCCTCCATGCGATGATGGCCAGCCCGCAGGCGGTGATCGCGGAGCCGATGGCGGCGATCGGGCTGAACCCGTTGATCAGGCCGTCTGCAAGGACGATGGCCAGCATGAGGGAGGTGGTGGCGAAAAGTGTTCGTGTGCTCATGGTTTCTCCTCGTCGTTGGTAGGATGGGGTAAGCCCCGAGGGGCTGGATGATTGAGGCATCCAGCGCCCGGGGTCTTACTTTTTGCGTTTTCCTCGGCGGTAGCGTTTCCGTTTCCGGTGCTTGCCTTCCCGTCTTGGCGTCCGTCCCAGCATGATGCCGGTTTGCATTGCCATGATGAGGGTGAAACCGCCCGAGGGTGGGTGTCAGCGAAAAACTATGGGCTGCAAGCCCTGCTGGCGATGGGTAGCGCGTGGTGGATAGCCGTCAGGGGGCGATTCGACCAATGATCGTGACGAACGAGCTGCTCATCGGCCTGGCCACCGCTGCGGTCGGCATCATCACCGGGCTGCTCGGGTTGCGCGGCAAGAAGCAGGAAACCTCCGCAACGTCACTGACCGCGATGATGTCGGAGCAGGCGCAACGCATCGATAAACTGTGGGCGAGACTCGACGCTGTGGAGCGTGATCTGCAGGACACTCGCCGTGAGCTGGCGGAGGAGCAGGAGGTGGGGCACTCACTGCGGCGTCTCCTTGCTGATGCTTTCGACTGGCTGCTGGAATGGTCGGCGTGGGCGTCGTCTGATCGGAAGCATGCTCCGCCGTCTCCTGACCTCACCGGCATTGAGGCCGCCCTGCGGCAGCCTCGCGCCCGCAACCCTCCCGAGTAGCCAACTGGCCCCCACCATCATGGTGGGGGCCTTTTTGGTGTTTCAGGGGCGGTCCCGTCGCGGCGCTTCCGGGCGCGACGCAGCGGCCGCCCGTCCCGCACTGGTCCCGCAAGCCACCTTAAAACCGGCTGAATCGCCTGAATTCACTGAGCGGGCAGAACGCGCTGAACTGCGGAAACAAGAAAACCCCAGCACACTCACCACCATGGGCACATACAAGATCTACGCCGAGTCCTTCAAGGGCGAGGAGCACCTCAAGCAGGTGCAGGCCGAAGCGCAGGAGGTCGTCTCCGCGGTCCTCAACGGCTGAGGCCGCCGACGCGTGCGGTCCGCGCTCCGGCCGCACTCCTCCGTGCATGCGCGCCCGGGTCGGCGCGTGCGCGTAGGGTCGCGGACATGAACGCAACCGCGCATGACGACGCCCGGGCGGCCGACGCGGCCGCGGATGCCCGACCCGGCGGCCGCGGACGCGCCGTCGTCTCCGCCATCGCCCGCTTCGCGCTCGCGGCCGTGTGGCTGTGGTCCGGCGGCGTGAAGCTGGCCAACCCCCTCGATGCCGCCCAGGCCATCGCCGCCTACGAGCTCGTGCCCGCCGGGCTGGTCGAGCCGCTGGCCGTCGCCCTGCCCGCCTTCGAGCTGGTGCTGGGCCTCATGCTGCTGCTCGGCGTGTTCCTGCGCCCGGCGGCGCTCGTCTCCGCCGTGGTGGTGCTGCTGTTCATCGCCGGCCTGGCGTCGGCGTGGGCCCGCGGCCTCACCATCGACTGCGGCTGCTTCGGCGGCGGCGGGCAGAACCCGGACGCCGGGCCCGCCACGTACCTGCGGTCCCTGGCCCGCGACGTCGTGTTCCTCCTGCTGGCGGGCGTCGTGTGGTTCCGCCCGTTCCGCCGCTTCGCCATCCGCCCGTAGCGCGGGGCCCGCGGCCCCGGGCCGCGGGACGGCGGCGCCGGAGTCTTCACGCGCGGCCCCGCCGCAGGCCGTCCACGGCGCCGCGGCCCCTCGAACGCCCCCGCCCGGGCGTGTTTTCGGTCACCGGAAGGTTGACGAGCACGCAAGCCCCGGCGCGGGGGCGCTACTGTTGTCCGCGTGAGCCAGAAGAAGATCAAGAACCCGAACGAGAAGAGCTCCGGCTTCGTCGTCGGCATCATCGCGCTCGTGGCGATCATCGCCGTGGTCATCGGCGTGGTGCTGTGGATGGGCCGGAACCAGCCCATCGAGGGCCTGCCGGACGAGGACGTCGCGTTCGGCATCGAGGTCGAGGACGACGTGATCCGCCTCGCCGCCGAGGGCGCCGACGGCACGGTCGCCGAGGTCTACGAGGACTACTCGTGCCACTACTGCGCCGACATGGCGCTCGGCGGCCACTCCGATCAGCTCGCCGCGCTCAACGCCGGCGACCTCATCGTGGAGTACCGCACCCTCAACTTCCTCGACGGCGGCCGCGAGGGCCACTCCACCCGCGCCCTCGCCGTCATGAACCGCATCGCGGAGACCGGCGACGCCCGCCTTTACTGGAACTTCCACACCCTGCTCATGGACCAGCAGCAGAAGGCCGCCGGCTGGGAGTGGGAGGACTTCGCCTCCCACCTCGAGTCGATGGGCGCCGAGGGCGACGTCGTCGACGAGGTCCGCGGCGGCCTGCCGCTCGACGGCGCGAAGGCCGTCGGCGACGCCAGCGCCACGCGCCTCATGGAGACCCTGAACCAGGATTCCCCGTCCTCGCCGCACGTCATCGTCGACGGCAAGGACGTCCTGCAGAACGCCGCCTCCCTGGGCGACTGGGTCAAGGCCGCCGTCGGCGCCTGATCCGCACCGTTGTCCGCGCTCACCTGGGGATTTGGGGAACCCCGGTACCCGGGTGTAGCGTGAACGGAGCAAACGCGGGCCGCCCGGTCGCCGGGCGGCTCCCGCATGAGGGGCTATGGCGCAGCTGGTAGCGCACCACACTGGCAGTGTGGGGGTCACGGGTTCGAGTCCCGTTAGCTCCACCACCGCACCGCATATCGGGCGGACAACTTCATAACCATCACGGGGCTATGGCGCAGCTGGTAGCGCACCACACTGGCAGTGTGGGGGTCACGGGTTCGAGTCCCGTTAGCTCCACCATTCGGCGGCCCGCCGGGGGATTTCCCCGGCGGGCCACCGCTTTTCGCGCGGCGCCCGTCCGGCGGGGTGCCCCGTCGTCACCCGCTGCGGGGGAGCGCGCCGGGCCTCACTTCGCGCGATGCGGGGGAGCGCGCCGGGTCCCGTCGTCACGCTCCGCCGGGGGGAGACGCAGCCGACGCCCCCGTAGGTTTGGTGGAACAATGGACGGCATGACCGACACGAACGACACCGATCCCGTCATCCGGCTGACCGAGGAGGAGTCCCTCGAGCTGCTGGCCACCAACACCTTCGGCCGCCTCGTCGTGCGGCGCAAGGACGACATGGACCTGTTCCCGCTGAACTACGTCGTCGACGGCGGGCGCATCGTCTTCCGCACGGCGGAGGGCTCCAAGCTGTTCAGCCTCACCCTGAACGACGACGTCCTGTTCGAGTCCGACCAGGTCGACCGCGAATCCGGCAAGGCGTGGAGCGTCATCGTCAAGGGCACCGCCCGCGCGCTGACGTCCACGGAGGAGATCCGCGCCGCCGACGAGCTTCCGCTGCGGCCGTGGCTGCCGACGCTGAAGTACAACTACGTCGAGGTCCGCCCGAACGAGGTGTCCGGCCGGCGCTTCAATCTCGGCGAGGAGCCGGAGCGCTACTAGCCCCCTGGCGGATCCCGAGGGGCACGGTGTTCCCCCGGGGCCGAAAACACTGTCGCGCACGTGTGATACGCGCTACAGTCGTGGTGTGACCGACATCATATCGACGCCTCGGCCGGGCATCGCCTCCTGCGATCCCTCGCCGCACGTGCGCCGGATCCTCGGCGAAACCCGCGCCATGCTGCGGGAGTCGGGGTGGGAGTCGGTGAGCATGCGCCGCCTGGCCGCGCGGCTCGGGGTGAAGGCCCCGTCGCTGTACAAGCACATCTCCGGCAAGAAGGAGCTCTACGGGCTCCTCCTGGAGGAGACGAAGGAGCGGTTGGCGCACGAGCTCGCCGCCGCGTGGGAGCGCGACGCCACCGTCGCCTCCCTCCTCGACGCCTACCGTGCGGCGGCGCTCGCCGACCCGCACGGCTACCTCCTGCTCGCCCGCGGCCGCACCGTGCTGCGCTCCGGGGAGGGGGAGAAGGAGCGCGACGTCATCGCCGCGTTCCAGGACGCCGCCGGCGGCGACCGCGCCCGCGGCCTGGCCATGTGGGCCTTCGCCCACGGCCTGGTCACCGCGGAGATCACGCAGGAGGGAGCGCGCCCCGAGGACGCCGACGGCGTCTGGGCCGCCGGCGCCGCCGCGTTCGGGGGCTAGGGGAGATCGGCGGGCGACCGCCCGGGCCGGGTGCCCGGGGTTGCCCGCCTACGGTGCGGCCGCCCGCTCACCGGGCCCGCGCCGGCCCGCTCAGCCGCGCCACCACGTCTCCGACGGGCCGGGCGGCAGCTCCCGCTTGTGGCGGGTGCGCAGGTACCACGCCTCGATGCGCTCCGCGGCCGCCGGGTGGACGTCGCGGCCCTCCAGATACGCGTCGATGTCGGCGTAGGTGACGCCCAGGGCGTCCTCGTCGGCCAGTCCCGGCCGATCCTCCTCCAGGTCCGCGGTGGGGGCCTTGCGCCACAGGCGGGAATCGGCGCCGAGGTGCTCCAGCATCCGGGCGCCCTGGCCCTTCGTCAGCCCGGCCAGCGGAATCAGGTCGGCGGCGCCGTCGCCGTGCTTGGTGAAGAACCCGGTGACCGCCTCGGCGGCGTGGTCGGTGCCGACGACCAGCATGCCGCGCTCGCCAGCGATGGCGTACTGGGCGATCATCCGCATGCGGGCCTTGACGTTGCCCTTGTTGAAGTCGGTCAGCCGCGCGCCGTCCTCGCCCGGGTGGGCGCCGGCGGCGGCCGGGGCGGCGATGGCGGCGACGGCAGGGGCGATGTCGACCGTCGCCCGCTCGTCGGGGCGGATGAAGTCGAGCGCCAGCTGCGCGTCGTCCTCGTCGGCCTGCACCCCGTGGGGCAGGCGCACCGCGATGAACGCGGCCTCGGCGCCCTCCGCGCGCCGCCCCTCCACGGCCAGCTGGCACAGCCGGCCGGCGAGGGAGGAGTCCTGGCCGCCGGAGATGCCCAGCACCAGGCCCTTCGCCCCGGTGGCCTCCAGGTAGTCGCGGAGGAACCCGACGCGGCGGTCGACCTCCGCGGCAGGATCGACGTCCGGCCGGACATCTAGATCGGTGATGATGCGGTCGCGCAGATTGTCCATGCGATGACCCTAGCGCGGCGGTGGCATCATGATCCCCGTGAACGAGACCACCACCACGGACTTCCGCCGCGGCCGGGTCATCGGGGTCGCGGCGGTCGCCGCGCTCGGCGGCCTGCTGTTCGGCTACGACACGGGCGTCATCTCCGGGGCGCTGCTGTTCATCCAGCGCTCCTTCGAGCTCACCCCGGCGCAGGAGTCGACGGTCACGGCGATGCTGCTGGTCGGCGCGGCGATCGGCGCGCTGGCGGGCGGTCGCGTCGCGGACGCAGTCGGCAGGCGCATGACCCTGATCCTCGGCGCCGTCGGCTTCGTCGCCGGCTCCTTCTGGTGCGCCGCCGCGGGATCCGCGTTCGAGCTGGGCGCGGCGCGCACGCTGCTGGGCGTGTGCATCGGCGCGGTGTCCATCGTCGTGCCCATGTACATCTCGGAGATCGCGCCGCCGTCCATCCGCGGCCGGCTGGTCAGCATGAACTCCCTGATGATCGTCGTCGGCCAGCTGGTCGCCTACCTCACCAACTCCGCGCTGGCGTCGTCCGGCTCGTGGCGGTGGATGCTGGGCCTTGGCGCGGTGCCGGCCATCGTGCTGCTCGCCGGCACGCTGATGCTCCCCGACACCCCGGCCTACCTGCTGCGCCGCGGCCGCGACGGCGACGCGCTGCGGGTGCTGCGCCGCATGCAGGGCTCCGGCGCGGAGCTGTCCGACGTGGAGGTCGCCGAGGGGTCGTCGTCGGAGGCGTCGCGCCGCGCGGAGCGGGAGGCGCTGAAGACGCCGTGGATCCGCGGCACCGTCGTCGTCGCCATGCTCATCGGCGTCACGCAGCAGATCACGGGGGCCAACGCCATCGTGTACTTCGCGCCGACGATGATGAACAAGGTGGGTCTGTCGACCGAGAACTCGGTGTACACCTCCATCCTCATCGGCACCGTCTCCGTCGTGATGTGCGCCGTCGGCATGTCGATCATCGACCGCGTCGGCCGCCGCCGGATGCTGCTCATCGGCCTGGCGGGCTGCGCCGCCTCGCTGCTGGCGCTGGCGCCGACGTACCACCTGGCGGCGTCGTCGACGGGGGCGGCGATGGCGTCGCTGGCGCTGATGACCTTGTTCATCGCGTTCCAGCAGGCGGCGGTGTCCGTCGCGACGTGGCTGCTCATCTCCGAGGTCGTGCCGGCGGAGGTCCGCGGCATGGGCATGGGCCTGGCGGGCCTGGCGCTGTGGGCGGCCAACTGGTTCGTCGCTCAGTCCTTCCTGCCGATGGTCGAGGCCGTCGGCGGCTCCTGGTCCTTCGTCTTCTTCGCGGTGACGGGCCTGGTGGCGCTGGCGTTCACGTTCCGCTGGGTGCCGGAGACCACGGGCCGCAGCCTCGCGGAGGTCCAGGGGGCGATGCGGGCGCGGCTGGGCCGCTGACCCGAGGGCGGCGCCGCACCCTCGCCCCGGACGGGTTTTGGCCCCGGGACGCGGGTGCGGTACGATTGCCCACCGTGCCGTGGCACGATCCCATCGTGCCCGCAGCGGGAGGGGCCGACGCGAATCCGAACGGGAATCGCCGGCCCGCACCCCGCCCCGTCGAGCCGAGAAGAAAGGAGCGCCCGAATGAAGGTCCGCAAGTCCCTTCGGTCGCTGAAGAACAAGCCGGGCGCCCAGGTCGTGCGCCGCCGCGGCAAGGTCTACGTGATCAACAAGAAGGATCCGCGCTTCAAGGCCCGCCAGGGCTAGTCGCGCCATCCGCGCAGGGGCCGCCGCCCCCGGTCGAGCACCGGGGGAGGCGGCCCCTTCCGCATGCCGCGGCCAGGGCCGTCGTCACGCGGATGGCACTTTCGGGGGTGGCCGTGACGCGGGTCTCCCGGAATTCCCGGCGGTGGAATTACATCCGTGTCGGCGGGCGCGGCCAACATGTAGTGCTGACATTGGTGTAACTCCTGGGGTTTCGCGGGCGGCGCCACTACATATTGTGTCGCTAGACGAATCCTGGCCCCAAGTGTAGTGTTCCTCCTGTCGCTCCGAGAGGGAGCGCGCCCGTCCGGAGAAGGGGCCGGACCCGGGGTACCGGTCCAACGGAAGCGAGGAAGAACAGCGATGGTCACCGTCTACAGCAAGCCCGCCTGCGCGCAGTGCCGCGCCACCATGCGCGCCTTCGACAAGGCCGGCATCGAGTACGACGTCGTCGACATCACGCTGGACGACGAGGCCCGCGACTACGTCATGGCGATGGGCCACCTGCAGGCGCCCGTCGTCGACACGGGCACCGAGACCTGGTCCGGCTTCCGCCCGGACCGCATCAAGGGCCTGCAGGCCGCCTAGCTCAGGCGGCCGCCAGGCGGCAGCGACCAACCACGGCCGCGACCCACGGGTCGCGGCCTTTCGTCGAAGGGGAGATGGACGTGCTCGTCGTCTACTACTCGTCAGCGACGGGGAACACCCGCCGGTTCGCGGAGAAGCTGGGGCTGGAGTCCGCGCGCATACCCATGCGCCGCACCGACGCCCCGCTCGAGGTTCGCGAGCCGTTCGTGCTCATCTGCCCGACCTACGGGGGAGGGGCGTCGGTGTCCGGGGAGAACTCCCGGCCGGTGCCGCCGCAGGTCATCCGCTTCCTCAACGACGAACGCAACCGCAGGCACATCCGCGGCGTCATCGCCGGCGGCAACCTCAACTTCGGCGCCGACTACGGCAGGGCGGGCGACGTCATCTCCGCCAAGTGCCGGGTCCCGTACCTCTACAGGTTCGAGCTCATGGGCACCGACGAGGACGTCGAGGTCGTCCGCCGCGGACTCGCCGGCTTCGCGCGCGAGATCGGGGAGGAGCCGTTCCGGCCCGCCCCGGCCGGCGCCGAGGCCGCCGCCTGAGCCGCGGGGCCGCCGCACGCGGGGACCGTCGCAACGCACCACCCGGTGCCGCGCCGCACCCGCACGGCGACCCGCACCCCGCCACCCGCCGCACCCGGACATCGGGCGCACCCGAACCGGTTCCGCGCGGCCCGCGCCGATTGCGCGCGGCCCCGGAGCACTGAAGACTTCACACCGACAGCACACGACAAGGACCACGGCGCCGCCGACGGCGGCCCGCGGCCGACAGAGGAGCTAAACACCGTGGCAGAGATGGGCAAGACCGTCCCCGAGCCGATCGGCGGCCAGATGGACTACCACGCGCTGAACGCGCTGCTGAACCTCTACGACGACGAGGGCAGGATCCAGTTCGACAAGGACCGGGAGGCCGCCCGGCAGTTCTTCCTGCAGCACGTCAACCAGAACACCGTCTTCTTCCACAACCTGAAGGAGAAGCTGGACTACCTGGTCGAGAACAAGTACTACGACCCCGTCGTCCTGGACAAGTACGAGTTCGAGGACGTCAAGGCCCTGTTCAAGCAGGCCTACGCGCACAAGTTCCGCTTCAAGAGCTTCCTCGGCGCGTACAAGTACTACACCTCGTACACGCTGAAGACCTTCGACGGGAAGCGCTACCTCGAGCGCTACGAGGACCGCGTCTGCATGGTCGCCCTCACCCTCGCCGACGGCGATCTGACCCTCGCCTCCGAGCTCGTCGACGAGATCATCACCGGCCGCTTCCAGCCGGCGACCCCGACCTTCCTCAACTGCGGCAAGGCGCAGCGCGGCGAGCCCGTGTCCTGCTTCCTGCTGCGCATCGAGGACAACATGGAGTCCATCGGCCGCGGCATCAACTCCGCCCTCCAGCTGTCCAAGCGCGGCGGCGGCGTCGCCCTCCTGCTGTCCAACCTCCGCGAGCAGGGCGCGCCGATCAAGCACATCGAGAACCAGTCCTCCGGCGTCATCCCCGTCATGAAGCTGCTCGAGGACTCCTTCTCCTACGCCAACCAGCTGGGCGCGCGCCAGGGCGCCGGCGCCGTGTACCTCCACGCGCACCACCCCGACATCATGCGGTTCCTCGACACCAAGCGCGAGAACGCCGACGAGAAGATCCGCATCAAGTCCCTGTCCCTCGGCGTCGTCATCCCCGACATCACGTTCGAGCTGGCCAAGCGCAACGACGACATGTACCTGTTCTCTCCGTACGACGTGGAGCGCATCTACGGCCGCCCGTTCGCCGACGTCGACATCACCGAGAACTACGCGGACATGGTCGAGGACCCGCGCATCCGCAAGAAGAAGATCAACGCCCGCGGCTTCTTCCAGACCCTGGCGGAGATCCAGTTCGAGTCCGGCTACCCGTACATCATGTTCGAGGACACGGTGAACCGGGCCAACCCCATCGCCGGCAAGATCACGCACTCCAACCTGTGCTCCGAGATCCTGCAGGTCTCCACGCCATCCGAGTACAACGACGACCTGTCCTACAGCCACATCGGCGAGGACATCTCCTGCAACCTCGGCTCGATGAACATCGCCATGGCGATGGACTCCGACGACTTCCCGAAGACCATCGAGACCGCCATCCGCGGCCTCACCGCCGTCGCCGACCAGACCTCCATCGACTCGGTGCCGTCGATCCGCAAGGGCAACGACAAGTCCCACGCCATCGGCCTCGGCCAGATGAACCTCCACGGCTACCTCGGCCGCGAGCGGATCCACTACGGCTCCGAGGAGGGCCTCGACTTCACCAACATGTACTTCTACGCCGTGGTGTACGAGGCGCTGAAGGCCTCCTGCGCCATCGCGAAGGAGCGCGGCGTCGCCTTCGGCGGCTTCGAGGACTCCGACTACGCCAACGGCACCTACTTCGACAAGTACATCGAGGGCACCTGGGAGCCGAAGACGGAGAAGGTCCGCGAGCTGTTCGCCAACTCCACCGTCCACCTGCCGACGCCCGACGACTGGCGCGCCCTGAAGGCGGAGATCCAGGAGCACGGCCTGTACAACCGCAACCTGCAGGCGGTGCCCCCGACGGGCTCCATCTCCTACATCAACAACTCCACGTCCTCCATCCACCCGATCGCCTCCAAGATCGAGATCCGCAAGGAGGGCAAGATCGGCCGCGTCTACTACCCGGCGCCGCACATGGACAACGACAACCTGGAGTACTTCGCGGACGCCTACGAGGTGGGCTACGAGAAGATCATCGACACCTACGCCGAGGCCACCCAGCACGTCGACCAGGGCCTGTCCCTGACCCTGTTCTTCAAGGACACCGCCACCACCCGCGACATCAACAAGGCCCAGATCTACGCCTGGCGCAAGGGCATCAAGACCATCTACTACATCCGCCTCCGGCAGGTCGCCCTCGAGGGCACCGAGGTCGCCGGCTGCGTGAGCTGCATGCTGTAAAGGAGAGAGACGTTGAACATCGACGACTGCCCGTCCTCGACCCCGGCCCACCGCGAACTCCACCCGGAGGCCCGGCCCTGCCCGATCGCGGCCATCAACTGGAACAGCATCCCGGACGACAAGGACTCCGAGGTGTGGGACCGACTCACCGGCAACTTCTGGCTGCCGGAGAAGGTGCCGCTGTCGAACGACATCCCGAGCTGGAACACCCTCAACGAGCTGGAGCAGCGCACCACCATGCGCGTCTTCACCGGCCTGACGATGCTGGACACCATCCAGGGCACCGTCGGCGCCGTGTCCCTGCTCCCCGACGCCCTGACCCCGCACGAGGAGGCCGTGTACACCAACATCGCCTTCATGGAGTCGGTGCACGCGAAGTCGTACTCGTCGATCTTCCAGACGCTGGCCTCCACCCCGGAGATCAACGACGCCTTCCGCTGGTCGGAGGAGAACGAGAACCTCCAGAAGAAGGCCAAGATCATCATCGAGTACTACGAGGGCGACGACCCGCAGAAGAAGAAGGTGGCCTCCACGCTGCTGGAGTCCTTCCTCTTCTACTCGGGCTTCTACCTCCCGATGTACTGGTCCAGCCACGCGAAGCTGACCAACACCGCCGACATCATCCGCCTCATCATCCGTGACGAGGCCGTGCACGGCTACTACATCGGCTACAAGTACCAGAAGAACATGGACGCCCTGGGCCTGTCCCAGGCCGAGCGCGACGACCTGAAGGACTACACCTTCGACCTCCTGCTCGACCTGTACGACAACGAGATCGAGTACACGGAGGACATGTACGACGACCTCGGCTGGACCGAGGACGTCAAGCGGTTCCTCCGCTACAACGCCAACAAGGCGCTGAACAACCTCGGCTACGAGGGCCTGTTCCCGGCCGACGAGACCCGCGTCTCCCCGGCCATCCTGTCCGCCCTGTCGCCGAACGCCGACGAGAACCACGACTTCTTCTCCGGCGCCGGCTCGTCCTACGTCATGGGCAAGGCCGAGTCCACCGAGGACGACGACTGGGACTTCTAGTCCCGGACCCTGCGCCGCGGCCCTCACCCCCCGCGGCGCCGGGGGTGGGGCGGGGGAACGACGCCCCCGTCCGGTGCGCGACCACCGAAAACACGCGCATCAACGCAGGTTAAGGAAGTTCTCAGGATTCACCTCCCCGGCGCGACCGGGGGAGGGGTGCAGGGCGACCTGCTCGCCGCCTTAACTTTTTCACAGGTTGCGGTTAGACTCTTGGGGCAACGGCCGCCCATGGACCTCCATGGGCCCTCCGGCGGCCCGTTCACCCCAAGGCAGCACAAGCAAAAGACCAGCCCGGCGACCGCCGGAAGGTCGCGTAGTCAGGAGGAAGAATGACTGCAGTCGCGCCCCGCCCCGACCACGAAGTGGTCGTGGCCGAGCGACCTGCTCCCTTCGGCCATTCCCGCAAGGGGAACTGGGCCTGGGAGATGCTGACCACCACGGACCACAAGAAGCTGGGCCTCATGTACATCGTCATGAGCTTCACCTTCTTCTTCGTCGGTGGCCTCATGGCCCTGCTCATCCGCGCCGAGCTGTTCCAGCCCGGCCTCCAGTTCCTGTCCAACGAGCAGTTCAACCAGCTCTTCACGATGCACGGCACCGTGATGCTGCTGCTGTTCGGCACCCCGATCGTCTGGGGCTTCGCGAACTACATCCTGCCGCTGCAGATCGGCGCGCCGGACGTCGCGTTCCCGCGCCTGAACTCCTTCGGCTTCTGGCTGACCACCATCGGCGGCATCGTCATGCTGGCCGGCTTCATCACCCCGGGCGGCGCCGCCGACTTCGGCTGGACGATGTACTCCCCGCTGTCCGACTCCATCCACTCTCCGTCGGTCGGCGCCGACCTGTGGATCCTGGGCGTCGGCGTCGGCGGCATCGGCACCATCGCCTCCGCCATCAACATGGTCACCACCGTCCTGTGCCTCCGCGCCCCGGGCATGACCATGTTCCGCCTGCCGATCTTCACCTGGAACATCCTGGTGACCTCCATCCTGGCGCTGCTCATCTTCCCGATCCTCACGGCCGCGGCCCTGGGCATCCTGTACGACCGCAAGCTGGGCGGCCACATCTACGACCCGGCCAACGGCGGCTCCATCCTGTGGCAGCACCTGTTCTGGTTCTTCGGCCACCCGGAGGTCTACGTCCTCCTGCTGCCGTTCGTCGGCATCATCACCGAGATCGTCCCGGTCTTCTCCCGTAAGCCGCTGTTCGGCTACATCGGCATGGTCTTCGCGACGCTGTCCATCGCCGGCCTGTCCATGGCCGTTTGGGCGCACCACATGTTCGTGACCGGCGCGGTCCTGCTGCCGTTCTTCTCCTTCATGACCTTCCTCATCTCCGTCCCGACCGGCGTGAAGTTCTTCAACTGGCTGGGCACCATGTGGAAGGGCCACATGACCTTCGAGACCCCGATGGTCTTCACCCTCGGCTTCATCGTCACCTTCCTGTTCGGTGGCCTGACCGGCATCATGCTGGCCGCCCCGCCGCTGGACTTCCACGTGTCCGACACCTACTTCGTCGTCGCGCACTTCCACTACACCCTGTTCGGCACCCTGGTGTTCGCCTCCTATGCCGGCGTCTACTACTGGTTCCCGAAGATGACGGGCCGCATGCTGGACGAGAAGCTGGGCAAGATCCACTTCTGGCTGACCTTCGTCGGCTTCCACCTGACCTTCCTGGTCCAGCACTGGCTGGGCAACGAGGGCATGCCGCGCCGCTACGCGGACTACCTCGAGTCCGACGGCTTCACCACGCTGAACATGGTCTCCACGGTCGGCGCCTTCATCCTGGGCATCTCCGTCCTGCCGTTCATCTGGAACGCCTTCAAGTCCGTCCGCTACGGCGAGGTCGTCACCGTCGACGACCCGTGGGGCTACGGCAACTCCCTGGAGTGGGCGACCTCCTGCCCGCCGCCGCGCCACAACTTCACCTCCATGCCGCGCATCCGCTCCGAGCGCCCCGCGTTCGAGCTGCACTACCCGCACATGGTCGAGCGCATGCGCGACGAGGCCCACGTCGGCCGCCAGATCTAGGAGTCGCTGCCGCTCCGGTCTGACTACGTAGACGGCCCCCTCCCGGTTCCTCCCGGGAGGGGGCCTTCGCGTGCGCGGGGGAGGGGCGCTCGAGGGGCCGCCGGCGGGGGCGCGGGGCAGGGCGGGGAGTCCGCGGTGCGCCCCGGACGGGGAAGCGCGCCACGGGGCGAAACGCGGCCCGGCACGTCGTCACGCGAACGCTCGGGTGACCCCGCGGCGCGGGCGCGCAACACGCGTGAAACAATGTGCGCGTGAGCAACCAGGTCGAGGTCAACCCCGAAACCCAGCAGTCCGTCGTGCTTCCCGACGGGTTCGTCTCCGCCGTCGTCACCGCCGGCGGCGACGACCGCCCCGGCGTCTCCGCGGCGTTCTTCCGCGTCCTCGCCGCCCACGGCGTGCACCTGCTCGACGTGGAGCAGGCGGTGTTCCGCGGCAAGCTGATGCTGGCCGCGTTCATCGGCGTCGAGGAGGCCAAGCTGCCGACGATGACCGCCGGGCTGGCGGACACCATGAA
The DNA here is from genome assembly GCF_053525695.1 of Corynebacterium sp. 335C. Lineage (NCBI taxonomy): Bacteria > Bacillati > Actinomycetota > Actinomycetes > Mycobacteriales > Corynebacteriaceae > Corynebacterium > Corynebacterium sp. 335C. Next base: position 942,693 of record NZ_JASTTB010000001.1, on the reverse strand, counting down.
GGGCCACGGGATGACCGTCGAGGTCTCCGTCGACGACGCCGAGTCGACGCGCCAGGCGTCCACGCACGCCGTCGTCGTGCTCGGCGACCCGGTGGAGGCCGCCGACATCTCCCGCCTCGGCCGCGTGCTGGCCGACTACGGCGCCAACATCGACACCATCCGCGGCATCGCGGACTACCCGGTCACCGGCCTGGAGCTGAAGGTCACCATCGCCGACCCGAAGCCCGGCGGCGGCGTGCCCCTGCGCAAGGCGCTGGCGGAGCTGGCGATGGAGAACAGCATCGACGTCGCCATCGAGCGCGACGGCCTGCAGCGCCGCTCGAAGCGCCTCATCTGCTTCGACGTCGACTCCACCCTCATCACGGGCGAGGTCATCGAGATGCTCGCCGCCCACGCCGGCCGCGAGGCCGAGGTCGCCGCCGTCACCGAGCGCGCCATGCGCGGCGAGCTCGACTTCGCCGAGTCCCTGCACGAGCGCGTCAAGGCTCTGGCGGGCCTGCCGGCGTCTGTCGTCGACGAGGTCGCGCAGTCCGTGACGCTGACCCCGGGCGCGCGCACCACCATCCGCACCCTCAAGCGCCTCGGCTACCGCACCGGTGCGGTCTCCGGCGGCTTCATCCAGGTGCTCGAGCCCCTGGCGAAGGAGCTCGGCCTGGACTTCTACCGCGCCAACACCCTGGAGATCGTCGACGGGAAGCTCACCGGCCGCGTCATCGGCGACGTCATCGACCGCGAGGAGAAGGCCCGCAGCCTCAAGCGCTTCGCGGAGGAGTCGGGCCTGCAGATGCACCAGACCGTCGCGGTCGGCGACGGCGCCAACGACATCGACATGCTGTCGGTCGCGGGCCTGGGCATCGCGTTCAACGCCAAGCCGGCGCTGAAGGAGATCGCCGACACCTCGGTGAACCACCCGTTCCTCGACGAGGTCCTGTTCTTCCTGGGCATCTCCCGCGACGAGATCGAGCACGCCGACCGCGAGGACGGCACGTTCCGCCGTCCGGCGCTCGAGCGCCCGTGATCCCCGAGGCGTTCGCCGCCGCCCACGCCCGGCTGACCGCGGTCCGCGACCGCACGTGGCGCGACGACCCGGAGGAACCCGACCGGCCGGAGACCATCCAGGCCATGCCGATGGTCCTGCACGTGCCGAAGAACCCGGCCCCGGAGCGCACCGCGCTGCTGGAGGCCGCCGGCGCCTCCGTCGTCGCGTGCTGCCTGGACGAGAGGGCCGGCGGCGACACCGCCTTCGCGGAGGCGCTGACGCGCTGGTACGGGCTGCGCATCCGCAAGATCGCCCGGCGGGCCCGGGCGACGAAGTGGGACCGCGTCCAGACCCTGCCGGGCGTGACCGCGGAGGTCCGCGGCTGCCAGGCGCGTGCATTCGTCCCCTGCCCGGTGTCGGAGACGCCGCCGGAGCTGTCGAAGCTGCAGATCGAGGGCACCGACGTCCCCGCCGGCGACCCGGTCGATCCGCCGCAGGGGCCCCACGCCGTCGTGTACGTCGACGCGGGCCTGGGCATGAGCGTCGGCAAGGCCGCCGCCCAGGTCGGGCACGCGACGATGCTGCTCGCCGCCGACATGGACGGGGGGACCGCGTGGGCGTGGGCGCAGGCCGGGTGGGCGACCGTCGTCCGCGAGTTCCCGCGCGACGCGTTCGAGGTGGCCGTCGCGCGAGCGCGTGCCGCGTCGCCCGGCGCCGTCGTCGCCGACGCCGGCTACACGGAGGTCGCGCCCGGCTCCGTCACCGTGTGCGCGACGTGGGAGCCGGGCGCGGGGGAGTGATCGGGGCAGCCGGCCCCGGGATTCCGACGCAGCACGGCGATACCCTGCCGCGCTCCCGCCCCGTCAGAGCTTCTTCAGCTCCCGGCGGAGGATCTTGCCCGTGGCGGACTTCGGGATCTCCTCGATGAACTCCACCGCGCGGACCTTCTTGTAGGGCGCGACGCGGTCGGCGACGAAGTCGATGACCTCCTCGGCGGTCAGCTCCGCTCCGGGCTGGGGGACGACGAAGGCGACGGGGATCTCCTCGCCGTCGTGCTCGCGGATGCGGCCGGCGCAGCCGGCGTCGGCGATGCCGGGGTGCTGCAGCAGGACGTCCTCCAGTTCGGCGGGCGGGACCTGATAGCCCTTGTATTTGATGAGCTCCTTGAGCCGGTCGACGATGTACACGTTCCCGTCGGCGTCGAGCTCCGCCATGTCGCCGGTGCGCAGCCATCCGTCGACGAGCGTCTCCGCGGTCGCCTCCGGGTTGTTCAGGTAGCCGACCATGACCTGCGGCCCGCGGACCCACAGCTCGCCGGCGGGGGAGCGTTCGCCGGCGGCCGGCAGCGGCACCTCGGGCAGCTCCGGGTCGGCGACGTCGACGAGCTTGTACTCGGTGTTGGGCACGGCGCGGCCGATGGAGTCCAGCGGGCTGTCGTGGCCGATGCGGATGTGGGTGGCGGGGGAGGACTCGGTCATGCCGAAGCCCTGCGCCATGACGCAGTCCAGGCGGCGCTCGACCTGCTGCGCGAGGTCCAGCTGCAGCGGCGCGGCGCCGGAGAACAGGTGGCCCAGGCTGGACAGGTCGTACTTGTCGACGGCGGGGTGCTTCGCCAGCGCGACGGCGATGGGCGGGGCGACGAACGCGAAGCGCACGCCGTGGTCCTGGATGATCTCCAGGAAGGCGGGGAAGTCGAACTTGCCCATGGTGTACTGCGTCGCCCGCCGCAGGAGGCAGAGGTTGAGCAGCGCGGTCATGCCGTAGATGTGGAAGAACGGCAGGACGGTGAGGGCGGGGGTGTCGCGGCGCAGCGCGCCCTCGGTCGCGGCGGCGGCCTGCAGGACGTTGGCGACGAGGTTGCGGTGCGTCAGCTGCACGCCCTTCGGAACGCCGGTGGTGCCGGAGCTGAACGGGATGACGGCGACGGAGCCGGGGTCGACGTCGACGTCGGGGGCGGCGTGGCCCTCGGCGAGGATGGCGGGCAGGCCGTGGACGCCGGTGAGGCCGATGATGCGGTCGGCGGGCAGCCCCGCGTTCTCGGCGCCCTGGGTGCCGGCCCAGCCGATGGAGGACGTCGTCAGCATCATCGTGGCGCCCGCGGCGGTCACCTGCTTGGCGACGTCCTCCGCCGTCGCCATCGACGCGACCGTCGTGCAGGTCGCGCCCGTGCGGAGGATGCCGTGGAAGGCGACGGCGAACGTCGTGGAGTTGGGGCAGTGCAGGGCGACGACGTCGCCGGGGCCGATGCCGCGGTGGGCGAGCGCCCCGGCGAACGCGCCGATCATCTCCGCGAGTTCGCCGAAGGTGGTCGAGGTGCCGGAGTCGACGATGGCGACGCGGTCGCGGTCCTCGTCCGCGATGTCGCCGAACAGCAGCTTGTGCAGGGTGACGTCGGGCAGGTCCAGGTCGGGCAGGGGTCCGGTCAGCGGCATGTGCGGCGTCCTCCTCGGGGGTCGTCGGGCGCGGGGCCCGGGAAACGTTTTCCCCGAGGATAGTGATTGCGGTCACGTCATGTTGCCGTTTGCGCGGGACCGGGTCCGCGCGATGCGTGACGACGCTCCCCGCCGCGGCTCCCGTCCCTCCGGTGCGGCGGCCCCTTCCGTGGCCGTCCCGCAGCGGTCCCGCAGCAGCCTCGCCTACCTGCCGTGACGGGCGGCGACGAGGCGCTCGAGGGCGCCGCAGGCGACGTCGAGCCGGTCGGTGGACCAGAACGGCGGCATGGAGGAGATGAGGAACTTCCCGTACCCCGCGGTGCGCAGGCGGGGGTCGAGGACGGCGACGACGCCGCGGTCGCCGACGGAGCGCAGCAGGCGGCCGGCGCCCTGGGCCATGAGCAGTCCGGCGTGGGCGAGGGAGACCTCGCGGAAGCCGTTGCGGCCCTCGCGGTCGGCGGCCTCCGACCGCGCCGAGGACAGGGGGTCGTCGGGGCGGGGGAAGGGGATGCGGTCGATGACGACGAGGGAGAGCGACGGCCCGGGGACGTCGACGCCCTGCCACAGGGACAGGGTGCCGAACAGGCAGGCGTTCTCCTGCGCCGCGAACGCGGAGACGAGGGAGCCGATGGAGTCCTCGCCCTGGCACAGGACGTCGAAGGGGATGCGGGCGCGCATCTCCTCGGCGGCCTGCTCCGCCCGCCGGCGGGAGCTGAACAGCGCCAGGGTCCGCCCGCCGGCGGCCATGATGAGCTGCTCCAGCTGGTCCAGCGCCTCGGGGGCCGTGTCGCCGCGGCCGGGCCGGGGCAGGCGGGAGGCGACGTAGAGGATGCCGGAGCGCGCCGGGTCGAAGGGGGTGCCGACGTCGAGGCCGTCCCACGTGCCCTTCGGCAGGCCCCAGCGGGCGGCCATGACGTCGAAGCGGCCGCCGAGCACCAGCGTCGCGGAGGTCAGCACGACGGTGGATTCGCCGAAGAGGCGATCGTGCAGCAGGCCGGCGACGGACAGGGGCGCGACGGCGAGGTGGCGATCGCCCGTCATCCAGACGACGTCGGGGCCGGCGGCGCCCTTCGCCTCGTCGCCGGAGCCGATCTGCTGCAGGATCCGCACGCAGGTGTCGTGCAGGTTCTCGCAGGTGGCGCGGACGATCTGGCGTTCGGCTCGATCGCCGTCGCCGGAGCCGCCGACCCCGGCCCCCGCGCCGCCGCCCATGCCCGCCGAGTCCGGCGCCAGCTTCGACATCGTCGCCCACAGGGCGGCGCGCAGCGCCATGATGGCGTCGCCGATGCCCTCCGGCAGCGTCGTCCACCGCCCGACGGCGTCGTCGCCGAGGTCGCGGAGCCGCTCGGTCAGCATGTCGGCGGCGGCGTCCAGGTCGTCGGCCTCCTCCGGAGCGCCCGCCTTGCCGGCGCGGGTGGCGGCCAGCCGCATCGCCACGGGCAGCAGCTCGTCGGTGGCGACGGAGGTGATGCGGGAGTCCAGCTCGTGGGCCTCGTCGACGACGACGAGGTCGTGCTCCGGCAGGATCGCCGCGTCCGACAGGGCGTCGATGGCCAGCAGGGAGTGGTTGGTCACCACCACGTCGACGTCGGCGGCCGCCGCGCGGGCCTCCTCCGCGAAGCACTCCGCGCCGAAGGGGCAGCTCGCCGCGCCGACGCATTCGCGGGAGGTGACGGACACCTGCCGCCACGCCAGCCCGGAGACGGGGAACGGCAGCGAGTCGCGGTCGCCGGTGTCCGTCTCCTCCGCCCATTCGCGGAGCTTGAGGACCTGGCGGGCGGTGCGGGACAGCTCCGCCTCGTCGATGAGGCCCTCCTGGTCGTCCTCCTCCGGCGCCCCCGCGGTGTCGTACAGCTTCTTGCGGCACACGTAGTTGCCGCGGCCCTTCAGGATCGCGAAGGTCGGGGTCCGGTCCAGGTGCGGGGCGACGGCCTTCGCCAGGCGCGGCAGGTCGCGGTCGACCAGCTGCGCCTGCAGGGCGATGGTCGCCGTCGACACGACGACGGTGGCGTCGCCCTCCACCGCGTGGCGCACGGCGGGCACGAGGTAGGCGAGGGACTTGCCGGTGCCGGTGCCGGCCTGCACCGCCAGGTGGCGGCCAGAGGAGAACGCGGCGTCGACGGCCTCCGCCATGCGGACCTGGCCGTCGCGCCGGGCGCCGCCGAGCGCGGCGACGGCGTGGCCGAGCAGCCCCGCGACGCCGCCGTCCCCCTCGTCGCCCGCGCCGCCGCCCGGGTCCCCCGCCGCGGCGCCGGTGGAGCCGGCGGCGCGGCGGGCGTCGTCACGCGAACCCCCGGAACCCATCGATCAGACGCCGGCGAAGCGCACGTGCAGCACCGGCTCGTCGCGCGACAGCGCGAGGCCCTCCCAGGGCAGGGTGACCAGGGCGCGCGCGAGGTGATCGCGCGACTCCTCCAGCGTCGGCAGGCCGTCGACGACCTCGCCGCCGCGGACCATCGGGATGGTCAGCTCGACCGCGTCGAGCGTGCCGACGTCCGGCAGCTCCCCGCCCAGCGGGTACGCCACCTCCTCCACCGCGGTGCCGGTGCGGCGGCAGGCGCGCAGCGCGGCCTTCGCGCCGCCGTGGCTGCGCTTGTCGCGGGAGCGCTTGGCGACGGGCACGCCGTCGACCTCCACCAGCTTGTACACCAGGCCCGCGGTCGGGGCGCCGGAGCCGGTGACGACGGAGGTGCCGACGCCGTACGCGTCGACCGGCTCCGCCCGCAGCGCGGCGATGGAGAACTCGTCGAGGTCGGAGGACACGACGATGCGGGTGTTGTGCGCGCCCAGCCCGTCGAGCTGCTGGCGCACCTGGCGGGCGAGCACGCCCAGGTCGCCGGAGTCGATGCGCACCGCGCCGAGCTCCGGGCCCGCGACCTCGATCGCCGTCGCCACGCCCTGCGTGATGTCGTACGTGTCCACCAGCAGGGTGGTGTCCAGGCCGAGCGCGTCGATCTGCGCGCGGAACGCCGCCGCCTCGTCCGGGGTGCCGTCGGCGTTCGTGTGCGCCAGCGTCCACGCGTGGGCGGCGGTGCCCGACGGCGGGATGCCGTAGCGGGCGGCGGCCTCCAGGTTCGACGTCGCCGTGAAGCCGGCCAGGTAGGCGGCGCGGGCGGCGGTGACGGCCGCGGACTCCTGGGTGCGGCGCGAGCCCATCTCGATCATCGGCCGGCCGTCGGCGGCGGTGACCATGCGGGCCGCCGCGGAGGCGACCGCCGAGTCGGCGTTGAGGATGGAGAGGATGACCGTCTCCAGCACCACGCACTCCGCGAAGGTGCCGCGCACCGTCAGGATCGGGGAGGCCGGGAAGTACAGCTCGCCCTCCCGGTAGCCGTCGATGTCGCCGGAGAAGCGGTAGTCCCGCAGGTAGTCCAGCGTCGCGTCGTCGAGGAAGTCCAGCGCCGCCAGCTGCTCCTCGGTGAAGCGGAAGCGGCGGATGGCGTCGAGGACGCGGGCGGTGCCGGCGACGACGCCGTAGCGGCGCTCGTTCGGCAGGCGGCGGCCGAACACCTCGAAGGCGCAGCGGCGGTCGGCCGTGCCGTCGCGCAGCGACGCCTGGAGCATCGTCAGCTCGTACATGTCGGTCAGGAGTGCGGTCGATCGGCTCACGGAAGGGGATTCTAGCGCCGTGGCGGCGCGGCCCCGCCGCCGTCACTATCGTGGAGCCCATGACCACACCCGCAGCGCCCGCCGCGACCCCGATGGGCACCATGGACGTCGAGGCCGTCACCGAGTCCGACAAGCCGTGGCTGTGCATCGTCTGGGACGACCCGGTCAACCTCATGAGCTACGTGACCTACGTGTTCCAGACGATCCTGGGCATGGGGCGCCAGCAGGCCCACGAGCTGATGCTCAAGGTCCACAACGAGGGCCGGGCCGTCGTCAGCTCCGGCGAGCGCGACAAGGTGGAGGCCGACGTGAAGAAGCTGCACAAGGCCGGGCTGTGGGCCACGATGCAGCAGGCCGACTGAGGGCCGCGGCGACGCGGCCGCGGTCGGGGACGACGCGGTGGGCGGCGTCCGGGCCCGGCCCGGCACGCGGCCCCGGAGACGACGGGAGGCGCCGATGAGGCCCTGGAAGCGGAAGCGCGGCATGCTGCGGGGCGGCGTGCGGTACCTGACGGTGCTGGAGCCGGAGGAGCGGCGGGTGCTCGGCGAGCTCGCCGTGTCGGTGTCGGACGCGCTGATGGAGCGCGCCCGCTCGGTGCCGCGCGATGAGCTGGAGGAGCTGACGGGCATCGTCTCCGGGCATTCGGAGCCGCCGGCGGACGCGCGGCTGGCGCGGCTGCTGCCGGACTTCGAGCGGGAGGGCGACGAGGCGCACGAGGGGGAGAACGCCCTGATGCGCTCCATCCACGAGTCGGACATCACGCGCGGCAAGCTGGAGCAGCTGCGCGTCATCATCGAGGCGCTGGAGCCGGAGGGCGGCCAGGTGTCGCTGACGGAGGAGGAGGCGCACCGCTGGGTCGCCGGCATCAACGACCTGCGCCTGTACCTGCACGTGTCGCTGGAGAACATGCCGGGGCCGATGTCGCGCATCGAGCAGACCGACGCGTTCTACCAGTGGTTGTCGTACAACCAGGAGTCGCTCCTGGAGGAGCTGATGCGGGAATGACGGGGTGCGCGGGCGCGTGCGGCGCCGCGTCGCCCGCGGCCGCGCGGTGGCTTGACGACGATCCCCGCCTGCTCATCGCCCACGCCTCGGCGGGGGACACGGGCGTGACCGTGCTGGCCGCTCCGGGCGACGGCGCCGTCGGCGCGGTCGACGTCCGCGGCGGCGGGCCGGGGACGCGGGAGACGGATCTGCTGGAGCCGCACAACACGGTGGAGCGGGTCCACGCCGTCGTGCTGGCGGGCGGCTCGGCGTTCGGGCTGGCCGCCGCCGACGGGGTGATGCGGGAGCTCGCCGACCGAGGGGAGGGCTTCCGGGTGTTCCCGGACCGGGAGCTGCGGGTGCCGATCGTCCCGGCGGCCGTTATCTTCGACCTCGTGTGCGGGGAGCCGGACCTGCCGGACGCGGAGCTGGGTCGCGCCGCGGCGCGTGCCGCGCTGGACGGCGGCGCCGCGTGGGCGCCGGGGACCGCCGGCGCCGGCACGGGCGCCCTGGCCGGGGCGCTGAAGGGCGGCGTCGGCCGCGCCGGCGTCGTGCGCGAGGGGGACGGCGAGGGCGCGGACGGCTCGAAGGTCGCCGCGGTCGTCGTCGCGAACCCCGTCGGCGCGGTCGCGGACCCGGCGACGGGCCGCCTGTGGGCGGATCCGGAGGCCGGGCGGCTGCGGCCGGAGGCGCTGGCGGAGCTGGGGGAGCGCTTCGTCGGGCTCACGAAGCTGCCGGTGCCGCGGGAGGCCGGCGACGATTCACCGCCGGCGCTCAACACGACCATCGGCGCCGTCGTCGTCGACGCGCCCGTGACCCCGGCGCAGGCCAAGCGCATCGCGATGGCCGCCCACGACGGCCTCGCCCGCGCCATCCGCCCCGCCCACCTGCCCATGGACGGCGACACGATCTTCTGCCTGGGTCTGTCGGGGGACTCCTCCGGCGTGCCCCCGGAGCGGCTGGCGCTGCTGTGCGCCGACGCCGCCGACTGCGCGGCCGCGGCCGTCGCCGACGCGGTCGTCTCCGCGACCGCGCGGGGCGGAGCCGCCGCCTGGTCCGACCTGGTGGAGGACGCGTCCGACAACGAGGAGGAGAACCCGTGACCGGAGACCTGCTGCCCGTCGAGCCCGTCGGCGACCGGACGGCGCCCATCGGCGTCTTCGACTCCGGCGTCGGCGGACTGACCGTCGCCCGCGCGATCGTCGAAAAGCTCCCGCACGAGTCGATGATCTACGTCGGCGACACCGCCAACGGCCCCTACGGCCCGCGCGCCATCGCCGACGTCCGCCGCCTGGCGGAGGCGATCGCGGACGACCTGGTCTCCCGCGGCTGCAAGATGATCGTCATCGCCTGCAACACCGCCACCGCGGCGTTCCTGCGCGACGCCCGGGAGCGCTACCCGGTGCCTGTCGTCCAGGTCATCCTCCCGGCGGTGCGCCGGGCGGTGGCGACGACGCGCAACGGGAGGATCGGGGTCCTCGGCACCGAGGCCACGATCCGCTCCGGGGCGTACCAGGACATGTTCGACGCGGTGCCCGGCGTGGAGGTCCACGCCACGGCGTGCCCGCAGTTCGTGCCGTTCGTGGAACGCGGCATCACCTCGGGCCGCCAGATCCTCGGCCTCGCCGAGGGGTACCTGGCGCCGCTGCAGGCGCAGGGCGTCGACACGCTCGTGCTCGGCTGCACCCACTACCCGCTGCTGTCCGGCGTCATCCAGCTGGCGATGGGCCCGGACGTGACGCTCATCAACTCGGCGGAGGAGACTGCGAAGGACGTCCTGCGCGTGCTCAGCGAAACGGACATGCTGGCGGACCCCGCCGTGGACCCGCCGCCGACCCGCGTCTTCGAGGCGACGGGTGACCCGGAGCCGTTCGCCCTGCTCGCGGAGCGGTTCCTCGGCCCGTCGGTGACGGAGGTCACGCGCGGCATGCGCATGTGATCCCCGGCCCGGGGGCGGCGGAACGTCCCCGGGCGCCCGTTCGCGTGGCATGCTGGGGGCATGCGCGTGACGGTCTTGGGATGCTCCGGGAGCCTCGTCGGCCCCCGTGAGCCGGCCTCCGGGTACCTCGTCGAGCACGACGGCGGGCGCTTCGTCATGGACATGGGCACCGGCGTCCTCGGCGCGCTGCAGGACCACGCCGATCCGGCGGAGGTCGACGTCGTCCTCACGCACCTCCACGGCGACCACTGCCTCGATCTGCAGGGGCTGCTCATCTGGCGCCGCTTCCACCCGACCAAGCCCGCCGAGGGGCGCGCGCTGCTGTACGGGCCGGAGGGAACCGCGGAGCGCATCGGCCGCATCTCCGCCGACCACGCCGACGGCATGGACGACATCTCCGACACCTTCGACGTCCGCCGCGTCCGCCACGGCGAGCCGTTCACCCTGCACGGGGTGGAGGTGACGCCCGCGACGATGGTCCACCCCGTCGAGGCGTACGGCTACCGCGTCACCGCCGGCGGCGTCACCGTCGCCTACACCGGCGACACCGCCTGGCACGACGGGCTCGTCCCGTTCGCCCGCGGCGTCGACGTGCTGTTCTGCGAGGCGACGTGGTGCAGCACCCCGGAGGGCAAGCCCGGCGGCATGCACATGTCGGGCTACGAGGCGGGCATCCTCGCCCGCGAGGCCGGGGTGCGCATCCTGGCGCTGGCGCACATCCCGCCCTACGGCGACCCGGACTGCTGCCTCGCCGCCGCCCGGTCGGAGTTCGACGGCGAGACCGTCATCGCCCGCTCCGGCATGGTCGTCGGGGACTGACCGCGGCGCCGTCGCCCGCCCCGGTAGCGTGGGCCCCATGAGCGACACCACCGAGAACTTCGTCCGCGCCGACGGCCGCGCCCTCGACGAGATGCGCCCCGTCACCATCACCCGCGGCTTCACCGACAATCCGGCCGGCTCCGTGCTGGTCACCTTCGGCAACACCCGCGTGATGTGCACCGCCTCCGTGGAGCAGTCGGTGCCGCGCTTCAAGCGCGACTCCGGCGAGGGCTGGCTGACCGCCGAGTACGCGATGCTGCCGGCGGCGACGCACGACCGTATGCCGCGCGAGGCGACGAAGGGCAAGGTCAAGGGCCGCACCCAGGAGATCTCCCGCCTCATCGGCCGCTCCCTCCGCGCCGCGGTGGATCTCAAGCAGCTGGGCGAGAACACCATCAACATCGACTGCGACGTGCTGCAGGCCGACGGCGGCACCCGCACCGCGTCCATCACCGGCGCCTACGTCGCGCTGGCCGACGCGCTGACCTACCTCCACGCCGCGGGCGCGGTGCCGGGCGCGCCGCTGCAGCCGCCGGTGGCCGCGGTGTCGGTCGGCATCGTCGACGGCCGCGTGTGCCTGGACCTGCCGTACGAGGAGGACTCGCGGGCGGAGGTCGACCTCAACGTCGTCATGAACGCCGCCGGCGACTTCGTGGAGATCCAGGGCACCGGCGAGGCCGGCGTCTTCGGCCGCGAGCAGCTGAACGCCATGCTCGACTCCGCGGAGAAGGGCCTGAAGGAGCTCATCACGGCGCAGCAGGAGGCGCTGCGCGCCCCGTACCCGGGCGAGCTGCCCGATCCGACGGCCCGCGCCTGACGCGCGCGCCCGCCGCGCGGGGGTCGTGCGCGGTGCGGGTGACGTCGTCACGCACGTCCCGCGTGACGACGTCACCCTCATGCGGGGGTGGCGGCGGGGGACGACCGCCCGGATAATTTCCGGTGAACAGGGTTCCCGTCCCGGGGGCCCGCGCACCGGAAGGAGCGGGACATGAAGATCCTGGTGGCCACCCGCAATGCCAAGAAGCTCACGGAGCTGTCGCGCGTGCTCGAGGCGGCCGACGTCACGGGCGTCGAGCTCGTCGGCATCGACGACGTCGGTGACTACCCCGAGCGCCCCGAGGACGGCCGCACCTTCGAGGACAACGCCTACATCAAGGCCCGCGACGGCGCCCGCGCCACCGGCCTGCCGTGCCTGGCCGACGACTCCGGCCTCGCGGTCGACGAGCTGTCCGGCATGCCCGGCGTCCTGTCGGCCCGCTGGTCAGGCGGCCACGGCGACGACGAGGCGAACTACCGCCTCCTGCTGGCGCAGATGCGCGACGTGCCGGACCGCCGCCGCGGCGCGGCGTTCGTCTCCGCCGTGGTGCTGGTCGTCCCCGGCGCCGACGCCGCCGGCGACGGCGTCGCCCCCGACTCCGGCTTCGGCGACGACGTGTACACCTACCGCGGCGAATGGCGCGGCCGCGTCATCCGCGAGCCCCGCGGCGACGGAGGCTTCGGCTACGACCCGGTGTTCGTGCCGCACGAGGAGGACTCGCGCGTCGCCGCCGGCCGCGACCTCGACGTCCACCCGGAGGCCCGCACCGCCGCGGAAATGACGCCGGACGAGAAGGACGCGGTCAGCCACCGCGGCCGCGCCCTGCGCCAGCTCGTGCCGCAGATCGCGCTGCTGGCGGCGGGGAAGTAGCCCGCCCACGCGAAACGGGGCCGCGGCCGGGAATCACCCGGCCGCGGCCCCGTCGTCACGCAACGGACGCCGCGTCGCGCGCTACGGCTCGAACTTCGCCACGACCTCGCGGCGGCGCGCCGCCTCCACGAAGAACGACAGGAACGGCACCACGCCGCCCAGCGCGGTGACGATCCACTTCGACGGCGCCCACCGCGCCTTCGTGCCCAGGTTCACCACCGCGATGAGGAACGCCATGTAGCAGTAGCCGTGCACCACGGCGACCCACGTGAACCACGCCGGCTTGTCCTGCCCGTCGCCGAACGAGTAGCCCATGAAGCCGTACACGGCGATCATCACGGCCAGCAGGCCCAGCAGCATCACGCCCGTCACGTACGCGGTGACGGAGAAGAACCGCAGCGCCGTGCGGACGCGGCGCTTGCGCTGGGGATTCGGGGAAATCGGGGCCTGGTTCTCGGCGGTCACTTGTCCTCCACGGGGTCCTGGTCGTCGGTGGTGCCGGCGGCGCGTGAGCCCGGGCGGTCGGGCAGGAAGCCCTCCGGGATCTCCGTCATCGCGTCGCGGGAGGAGACGGCGGCCTCCATGTTGCCGCGCGCCCGCTCCTTCTCGTACTGCATGTACTTGCGGTACGCCCAGATGAAGAACGCGCCGAACGCCGGCCACTGGAACGCGTAGCCGAGGTTCTGGAACGAGCTGGTCGTCTCCCACCGGCTGAACTGCCAGTAGGCCAGCGCGAAGGTCGCCGCCACCGCGGCGACGAGGAAGATCAGCTGGACGACGCGCACGCGCCTGCTCAGCGGCGGCTTCTGCGTCTCCGCATCCTGGGTACCGGTGTTGCCTGACACGCCCTCCAGGGTATCCGGTTATGCTTTTCCGCGTCCCCGCGCCCCCCACCCCGCGACCCGCGGACGGGGCGCCCAGGAGGCCGCCGCTGCATGGGCGGCGCGCAGGGGCGGCCGGCGTGGCCGCGCGGGGCCGGCGCCCGTGGCGGAACTGGCAGACGCGCAGGATTTAGGTTCCTGTGCCCGAGGGCGTGGGGGTTCGAGTCCCCCCGGGCGCACATGAGCATCTCCCGGCACCTCGACGCCTGGCTCGCCGAACGCGGCATCCGCCCCGACGACGCCATCGTCAGCGAGGACCCGTGCGCCGTGTTCGACGGCAGGGTCCTCGACTCCGAGGGGCGCGAGACGTCCGCGCCCGCGCCCGCCGGGGGCGGTGCGCCGTGCGAGGACGGCGGGGCCGGGGAGGGCGCCGCGGGCGCAGGTGGTGCCGGCTACGCCGAGTCGCGTGACGACGGGTCGCGTGACGACGAGGCCGCGCCGGACGTCGAGGACGCCGCCGGCCTCGTGCGCCGCCTCCTCGACGGGGAGTAGGGCGCGGGGACGGGGCGGGGACGGGGCCGCGGGGAGGCGGCCGCCGCCCGTGATGTTCATCACTTGCGGAAAATAATTGTCGGAATGTCGGCATCGGGGGTCTCCAGCGGGTTCGTCCGGCGCGCCGCCGCCGGAGCTGATGGAAACATCGCGAAACGGGGGTCCGGGGACCGGGCAGGGGTGCCGTCGCAACGCGAAACATGACGGAATCCTCACGATTCTGTGGCATATTCGTTTGACGACGGAAACGGAACCGTGATGTCCGGGCTCGGAGGGGCCCGGACCCGGACGTTTCCGGCCGGCCGCGGGGGAGCGGGGCGGGCCCGGAGTCGCACGGCCCGGCCCCGCCCCCGCGGACGGCACGGACCCGACGACGATCACCCCGAACCCGAGGAGCAATCAGCGTGACCGTGACCCCAGCCCAGGAGCACCGCACCGCCGCCGACGCCCTGTCGGTCTTCCGCAGCGGAGGGACCGCGGCCCGCCGCCGCGTCATCGCCCCGACGCTCGCCCAGCGCCTGAACGACGGCGAGACCTTCGCCCTGAGCTTCTCCGGCCAGGGCTTCCCGTGGCTGGAGACCCTGACCACGTGCGTCCTCGCCGGCGTCGACGGCCGCCTGCGCCGCGCCCTCGCCGACGCCGACGCGACGCTCGCGCCCGTCGCCGATCGCCTCGCCGGCCAGCGCCCCGACGGCTTCGACCCCGTCGCCTGGGCGGAGACCGCCGCCGGCGCGGCCGCCGCCGACTCCGACCCCGTCGCCGAGACCGACGCCGGCGCCGCCGCCGAGAAGGCCCGCGACGCCGCGGCCGCGCTCGCCGCCCTGCCGGATCTCGACGCCCCGGCCGTCAGCGCCCCGGGCATCGTCGCCGCCCAGATCGCCATGCTCGACCTGCTGGCCGCCCAGGGCGTCGACGCGTCCGCGGCGACGTCCGCCATCGGCCACTCCCAGGGCGTGCTCGGCGCCGAGGCCGCCCTCCACCCGGAGCGCGCCGCCGACGTGCTGGCCGTCGCCCAGATCCTCGGCGCCTGCGTCGCCCGCCACGGGCGCATGACGGGCCTGGCCGCGCCGGCCGCGGCGAACACGGGCGCGGGCGACGGCGCGCAGGACGCCGCCGGCCCGATGCTCTCCGTCACCGGCGCCACCACCGACCAGGTCCGCCCGCACCTCGCGGGCTCCGCCGTCGTCGGCCTGGTCAACGGCCGCGAGCAGGTCGTGGTCGTCGGCACGCCCCGCGACGTCGCCGCCACCGCCGCCAACCTCGACGCCGCCGCCGAGCGCGATGCGGGGGAGCTGGCGGACAAGCTCCGCGGCGGCCGCCCCTTCGCCCCGCGCCACCGCACCCTGCCGGTCGGCGCGGGCTTCCACCACCCGGAGATGCGCGGCGCCGTCGAGGAGGCCGTGGAGCTCGCGGAGCTCGCCGGCATCGACGCCGCCTTCGCCCGCCGCCTGGCGGAGCACGTGCTGGTCGACGCCGTCGACTGGCCTGCCCAGGTCGACGCCGCGGCCGCGGACGCCGACTGGATCATCGAGGTCGGCCCCGGCGCCGGCGTCGCCCCGCTGACCCGCGGCCTGCTGGAGGGCACCGGCGTCGGCGTCGTCGCCGCCGCGCTCGACGCCGGCCAGGCCGAGCTCTTCGAGCCGGGCTCCGCCCCCGCCGCGCCCGCGACGTGGGCGGCGCACCGGCCCGCCGTCGTCACGCGGGGCGGCCGCGCACGCGTGGAGACCGCCTTCACCCGCGCCACCGGCCGCTCGCCGATCCTCCTCGGCGGCATGACGCCGACGACGGTGGACCCGGCGATCGTCGCCGCGGCCGCCAACGCCGGCCACTGGGCCGAGCTCGCCGGCGGCGGCCAGGTCACCCCGGAGGTGTTCCGCGGCAACGTCGCGAAGCTCGCCGATCTGCTTGACGACGGCGCCTCCGCCCAGTTCAACACCATGTTCCTCGACCCGTACCTGTGGGGCATGCACATCGGGTCGCGCCGCCTGGTGCAGCGCGCGGTGGCCGACGGCGCGCCCATCGACGGCGTGACGGTCTCCGCGGGCATCCCGGAGACCGACGACGCCGTCGCGCTGGTCCGGGAGCTCCACGAGGCGGGCATCCCGCACGTGTCCTTCAAGCCCGGCACCGTCGCCCAGATCCGCCGGGTGCTCGACATCGCCGACGCTGTGGCGGAGTCCGGTCCGGCCGGCGCCTCCGTCATCATCCAGGTGGAGGGCGGCCGCGCCGGCGGCCACCACTCCTGGGAGGAGCTCGACGACCTGCTGCTGGCGACCTACGGCGACATCCGCGCCCGCGGCAACGCCGTGCTGGCCGTCGGCGGCGGCATCGGCCGCCCGGAGCAGGCCGCCGACTACCTCACCGGCGCGTGGGCCCGCCGCCACGGCCGGCCCGCGATGCCGGTCGACGCGATCATCGTTGGCACCGCGGCCATGGCCGCGAAGGAGTCGACGGCGTCGGCGGGCGTGAAGCGCCTGCTCGCCGAGACCCCGGGCACCGACGCGTGGGTGCCCGCCGGCGGCGCCATCGACGGCATGGCCTCCGGCCGCTCCCAGCTGGGCGCCGACATCCACGAGATCGACAACGCCGCCGCCCGCGCCGGCCGCCTGCTCGACGAGGTCGCCGGCGACGCCGAAGCCGTCGCCGCCCGCCGCGACGAGATCATCGCCGCCATCGACGCCACCGCGAAGCCCTACTTCGGCGACGTCCGCGCCATGACGTACCGCGAGGTCATGGACCGCTACGTGGAGCTGGCCGCCCCGGCCGGCGAATTCCTGGACCCCAGCTGGGCGACCCGCTTCGGCGAGCTGCTCGACCGCTTCGAGGCCCGCCTGGCCGACGCCGACTCCGGCGAGGTCGACTCCGTCCGCGGCTCCGGCGTGCCCGCGCCGGGCGACGCCGCGGTCATGGCGGAGCACTACGACTGCGACGCCGTGCTGCACCCGGCCGACGCCGCGTTCTTCCTCGACGCCTGCCGCACCCCCGGCAAGCCCGTGAACTTCGTCCCCGTCATCGACGCGGACGTGCGCCGCTGGTGGCGCTCCGACTCGCTGTGGCAGGCCCACTGCGAGCACTACGACGCCGACGGCGTCTGCATCATCCCCGGCACCGCCGCCGTCGCCGGCATCGAGCGCGCCGACGAGCCGGTCGCCGACATCCTCGGCCGCTTCGAGGACGCCGCCGCCCGCGCGCTGCTGGCCGACGCCGCGGACGCCGCCGCGCGTGACGACGAGAACCCGGCGCGTGACGACGAGAGCCCCGCGCCCGCCGAGGCCCCGGCCGACCCCGTCGCGGCCGTCCTCGCCGCCCCGGCCGTCCACTGGGCCGGCCGCCAGACCGTCAACCCCGTCCACCGCCTCGGCGCGCCGGGCCAGTGGCAGATGGACGCCGCCCATGACGGCGCCGTCCACGCCGCCACCGGCGCCCGCCTGGACTGCGACGGCGACGCCGCCGTGGCCCTCGTCGTCCCGCTGGCCCACGTCGGCCGCCCCGCCGAGCTGCGCCTGGGCATCGCCGCCCCGGCCGCCCCGGGCCTGCTGCCCGTCATCGGGGAGGACGCCGCCGTCGCCGCCATGACGGAGCTGACCCGCATCGCCGCCGGCGGCGAGCTGCCCGCCCCCGACGTCGACGGCGTCCTGACCTGGGAGTCCGACTGGACCGCCGCCCGCGCCGCCGACCACTGCGCCGTCACCGGCGGCGACCGCACCGCCCCCGACGCCCTGGTCGGCCACGCCTGGCCCGCCATCTTCGCCGCCGTCGCCCACGGCCGCGCGGGCGCCGGCACCGGCGAGGACGGCACCGGCGCCCGCGTCGTCGAGGGCATGCTGTCGCTGGTCCACCTCGAGCACCACGTCCGACTGCTGGGCGACCTGCCCGCCGACGGCGCGCGCCTGCGCGTCGCCGCCCGCGTCGACGAGGTCGCCGACACCGAGATGGGCCGCGTCGTCGTGGTCCGCGCCACCGTCGACGAGGTCCCCGTCGTCACGCGCGACGGCGACCGCGGCGCCGACCGCAACGACGACCGCGGCGACGCAAGCCCCCGCCCCGTCGCCGCGCTCACCGAGCGCTTCGCCATCCGCGGCCGCGGCGGCGACGCCACCGCGCAGCTGAACACCGTCCCGCTGCCGACGGTGGAGGACACCCCGCGGTCGTTCCGCCACCGCCGCACCGTGACGGCGCCGCAGTCGATGCGCGCCTTCGCCGCGGTCACCGGCGACCGCAACCCCATCCACGTCGACGACCGGGCCGCGCGCCTGGCGGGCCTGCCGGGCGTCATCGCCCACGGCATGTGGCTCTCCGCCGCCGCGGAGCACGCCGCGGCGGAGGGCCCGGCGGGCCTCGGCGGGGAGGTCCGGGAGTTCACCGCGACCATGCTCGCCCCGGTCCTGCCGGGCCAGGACGTGGAGCTCGTCGTCGAGCGCCGCGGCCTGGACGTCCGCCCGGGCCTCGGCGAGGTCCGCGAGGTCACCGCGACCGTCGGAGGGGAGCTGGTGCTCACCGCCACCGCCGTCCTCGCCGCGCCGCGCACGTTCTACGCCTTCCCCGGCCAGGGCATCCAGCAGAAGGGCATGGGCCTGGCGGCCCGCACCGAGTCCGCGGCCGCCCGCCGCGCCTGGGACGCCGCGGACGCCCACACCCGGGAGCGCCTCGGCTTCTCCGTCCTCGCCATCGTGCGCGACAACCCGACGGAGATCACCGTCCGCGGCCGCCGCTTCCACCACCCGGACGGCGTCCTGAACCTCACGCAGTTCACGCAGGTCGCCATGGCCACCCTGGGCCTGGCGCAGGCCGCGCAGCTGCGGGAGGCGGGCGTGCTGGACGAGGACGCCTGGTTCGCCGGCCACTCCGTCGGCGAGTACAACGCCCTGGCCGCCTTCGCCGGCGTCGTCGGCGCGGGCGAGGTGCTGGAGATGGTCTACCACCGCGGCCTGACCATGCACGGCCTCGTGCCGCGCGACGCGGAGGGCCGCTCAAACTACGGCCTGTCCGCCCTGAAGCCCGACAAGGCGGGCGTGGCGGAGGACGACGTCGTCGCGTTCGTCGATCGCGTCGCCGCCGACTCCGGCGAGTTCCTGCAGGTCGTGAACCTCAACCTGGCGGGCCGCCAGTACGCCGTCGCGGGCACGAACGCGGGCCTGGCGGCGCTGGCGGAGGCCGCCGGCGACGCCGCCGTCGTCCGCATCCCGGGCATCGACGTGCCGTTCCACTCGCGCGTGCTGCGCGACGGCGTCGACGAGTTCCGCGGCCACCTCGACCGCCTGCTGCCGGAGCGCATCGACCCGGCGCCGCTGGTCGGCCGCTACGTCCCGAACCTGACGGCACGCCCGTTCGCGCTGACGGAGGACTTCGTCCGCGGCATCGCCGACGTCGTCGACTCCGACATCGTCGCGGGCATCCTCGCGGACTTCGACGCGGCCGCCGCGGACCCGGGCCGCCTGGCCCGCACGCTGCTGCTGGAGCTCATGGCCTGGCAGTTCTGCTCCCCGGTGCGCTGGATCGAGACCCAGGACCTGGTGCTGGGGGAGTGCGGCGTCTCCCGCGTCGTGGAGATCGGCGTCGGCGCCGCCCCGACCATCGCCACGCTGGCGGCGCGCACGGCGCAGCTGCCGCGCCACCGCGACCGCGACGTCACGGTCCTCAACGTCGAGCGTGACGCCGCCGCGGTGTTCGCGGTGGACGAGGAGCGCGCGCCGGATGCGGCGGCGGACGGTTCCGCGGATGCGCGTGACGACGCCTCCCTCTCCGGCTCCGACGGCGCCGGGGAGCACCCCGCGCCCGCCGCGACGGCCGCCGAGGCGGTGGCCGCGGAGTCCGCGGGCGACGGCGCGGCCGCCGCCCCGGCCCCGGCCGCCCCGGCTGCGGGCGCCGGCGCCGAGCGCCCCGACGACATCGCCGTCTCCCCGGGCGAGGCCGTCGAGTTCCTCATCGCCCTGTGGACCAAGGTCCGCCCCGACCAGATGGGCGCCGCCGACAGCATCGAGACGCTCGTCGACGGCGTGAGCTCCCGCCGCAACCAGCTGCTGCTCGACCTGGGCACCGAGTTCGGCCTGGGCTCCATCGACGGCGCCGCGGACGCCGACCTGCCGACCCTGTCCGCCAAGGTCGCCGGCATGGCCCGCGGCTGGACGCCGTGGGGCCCGGTCCTGTCGGAGTCCGTCGCCGACGGCCTGCGCCGCGTCACCGGCCCCGCCGGCGCCCGCGCCTCCGCCGTCGCCGACCGCGTCACCGGCACGTGGCAGCTCGGCCCCGGCTGGGCCGACGCCGTCGCCGCCGAGGTCGTCCTCGGCACCCGCGAGGGCGCCTCCCTGCGCGGCGGCGACCTCGGCCACCTGGCCGCCGCCGCGCCGACCTCGCAGGCGGAGCTCGACGCCGTCGTCGACGCCGCCGTGCAGGCCGTCGCCGCCCGGCGCGGCATCGCCGTCGCCCTGCCGCAGGCCGGCGGCGACGGCGGCGGGGTCGTCGACTCCGCGGCCCTCGGCGCCTTCGCCGAGCGCGTCACCGGCTCCGACGGCGTCCTGGCGGTCGCCGCCCGCACCATCCTCGAGCAGCTCGGCCACCAGCCGACCGGCGCCGTCGACTTCGACGCCGACGACGCCGACGAGCGGCTGCTCGACCTCGTGACCGCGGAGCTCGGCTCCGACTGGCCGCGCCTGGTCACCCCGGCGTTCGACGCCGACAAGGCGGTGCTCGTCGACGACCGCTGGGCCACCGAGCGAGAGGACCTCGCCCGCATGTGGGCGGGCACGGGCGACGCCCCGGCCCGCGTCACCGGCGCCGCCGCGGCCCAGGCCGCCTGGTGGGCCCGCCGCGCCGAGGCCGCCGGCCGCGATGAGCTGGCCGCCGCCTACCGGGACCTCGCCGACCGCGCCGAGGCCGAGGCCGCGGCGGCCGCCGCCGGCGACGCCGTGCCGGGGGAGTTCTCCGGTGACGTCGCCGTCGTCACCGGCGCCTCCCCGGACTCCATCGCCGCGGCCGTCGTCACCGAGCTGCTGGCCGGCGGCGCGACCGTCGTGGCCACTACCTCCTCGCTGTCGCCGTCCCGCCTGGCGTTCTACAAGGACCTTTACCGCCGCCACGCCCGCGACGGCGCCGCCCTGTGGGTCGCGCCCGCGAACCTGACCAGCTACCAGGACCTCGACGCCCTGGTGGAGTGGATCGGCGCGGAGCAGACGGCGACCGTCGGCGGCGGCAGCGTCGTCGTCAAGCCCGCCATGCGCCCCACCCTGCTGTTCCCCTTCGCCGCGCCCCGCGTCGCCGGCACCCTCGCCGACGCCGGCCCCGCCGCGGAGATGCAGATGCGCCTGCTGCTGTGGTCCGTCGAGCGCCTCATCGCCGGCCTGTCCGGCATCGGCGCCGACCACGACGTCGACGGCCGCCTCCACGTCGTCCTGCCCGGCTCGCCCAACCGCGGCCGCTTCGGCGGCGACGGCGCCTACGGCGAGTCGAAGGCCGCGCTCGACGCGCTCGTCGCCCGCTGGCATGCGGAGGACTCCTGGCGCGGGCGCACCTCCCTGGTCCACGCCCTCATCGGCTGGGTCCGCGGCACCGGCCTCATGGGCGGCAACGACCCGCTCGTCGACGCCGTCGAGGCCAAGGGCGTGCGCACCTTCTCCACCGCGGAGATGGCCCGCGAGCTCATCGCCCGCGCCACCGCCGGCGTCCGCGCCGAGGCCGCGGAGGCGCCCGTCACCGCCGACCTGACCGGCGGGCTCGGCGACGTCGACCTGAACATGTCCGCCCTGGCGGCGGAGGCGCAGGAGGCCGCGGCGGCCGCCACCGGCGACGACGCCGCCGCCTCGCCCGCCGGCGCCGCCGGCTCCCCGGACGCCACCGCCGCGGACGGCGGCGCCGGAGCCGGAGCGGAGAACGTCGCAAAGCACGACGCGACCCGCAGCCTGCGCGCGCTGCCCAACCCCCTGCGACCCCTGCCGCGCACCGCGCCCGACTTCGGCGGCGTGACCTGCGCGCCCGAGGACATGGTCGTCATCGTCGGCGCCGGCGAACTCGGCCCCTGGGGCTCCTCCCGCACCCGCTTCGAGGCCGAGACCGGCGACCTCTCCGCCGCCGGCGTCATCGAACTCGCCTGGTCCATGGGCCTCATCGAATGGGACGGCGGCTGGGTCACCGCCGACGGCCAGGACATCGACGAGGCCGACGTCGCCGACCGCTACCGCGACGAGGTCCTCGCCCGCGTCGGCGTCCGCCGCTACGGCGACGACGGCGACCTGGTCGACAACACCATGACCGAGCTGACCACCGTCTACCTCGACCGCGACCTGTCCTTCCCCGTCCGCGACCGCGCCGCCGCCGCGACGTTCGTCGACTCCGACCCGGACAACACGACCGCGGCGCCCGACGGCGACACCGGCGAGTGGATCGTCACCCGCCGCGCCGGCACCGCCGTCCAGGTGCCCCGCCGCATGGCCATGAGCCGCTACGTCGGCGGCCAGATCCCCGAGGACTTCGACCCCACCGTCTGGGGCATCCCCGCCGACATGGCCGACAACCTCGACCGCGTCAGCCTCTGGAACATCGTCACCACCGTCGACGCGTTCCTGTCCTCCGGCTTCACCCCCGCCGAGCTGCTCGAGCACGTCCACCCCGGCCGCGTCAGCTCCACCCAGGGCACCGGCATCGGCGCCATGGAGTCGCTGCGCAGCCTGTACATCGACGGCATCCTCGGCAACCCCCGCGCCAACGACGTCCTGCAGGAGGCGCTGCCCAACGTCATCGCCGCGCACGTCATGCAGTCCTACGTCGGCGGCTACGGCCAGATGGTCCACCCCGTCGCCGCGTGCGCCACCGCCGCCGTCTCGGTGGAGGAGGGCATGGACAAGATCCGCCTGGGCAAGGCCGACGTCGTCGTCGCCGGCGGCTTCGACGACCTGTCCACCGAGGGCATCACCGGCTTCGGCGACATGGCCGCCACCGCCGACTCCGCGGTCCTCGAGGCGAAGGGCATCGACCACGCCCGCTTCTCCCGGCCCAACGACCGGCGCCGCGCCGGCTTCGTCGAATCCGCCGGCGGCGGCACCGTGCTGCTCGCCCGCGGCAGCGTTGCCCGCGACCTCGGGCTGCCGGTCCTCGGCGTCGTCGCCTACGCGTCGAGCTTCGCCGACGGCGCCCACACGTCCATCCCCGCGCCGGGCCTCGGCGCGCTCGGCGCCGGCCGCGGCGGGGAGTCCTCCGACCTGGCGCGGGCGCTGGCCGCCCACGGCGTCTCCGCCGACGAGGTCGCCGTGCTGTCCAAGCACGACACCTCCACCAACGCCAACGACCCCAACGAGTCGGAGCTGCACGAGCGCCTCGCCGACGCCCTCGGCCGCGACGCCGCGAACCCGCTGTTCGTCGTGTCGCAGAAGTCCCTGACGGGCCACGCGAAGGGCGGCGCCGCCGCGTTCCAGATGATCGGCCTGACCCAGGTGCTGCGCACCGGCGTCATCCCCGCCAACCGGTCCCTCGACTGCGTCGACCCGGTGCTGGCCCGCCACGGGCGGCTGGTGTGGCCGACGGCCCCGCTGCCGTTCGGCGACGCCCTGCCGCTGAAGGCCGGCTTCGTGACGTCCCTCGGCTTCGGCCACGTCTCCGCCCTCGTCGCCATCGTCCACCCGGAGGCGTTCGCCGCCGCCGTGGCCGCCGCCGACGGGGATGAGGCGGCGCGGGCGTGGCGGGAGGCCGCCGCGGAGCGCGAGGCCGCCGGCCTGCGGCGCATCGACGACGGCATCCACGGCGGCGCCGTCCTGTTCGAGCGCACCGAGGGGCGCCGCCTCGGCGACGGCGCCGGCTGGCCGTCGATCGCGGCCCTCGAGCAGGCCGCCATCCTCGACCCGGCGGCGCGGCTGCGCGGCGGGGTGCTGACGCCGGGCGCGGCGGGCTAGGCGGCGCGGATGCACGCCGTCGGCATCGACCTGGTGCACGTCCCGGGCTTCGCGGAGCAGCTCGCCGTCCCCGGCAGCTCCTTCGCCCGCCGGGCCTTCGCCCCCGGGGAGCGGGCCGCCGCCGAGCGCCGCGGCCTGTCCGGCGACGCCCTGGCCCGGCACCTCGCCGGCCGGTGGGCGGTGAAGGAGGCCGTGGTCAAGGCCTGGTCGCAGGCCCTGTTCGGCCAGGCCCCGCCGATTGCGCGGGACCGCCTGGACTGGACGGAGATCGAGTGCGTCGCCGACGCGTGGGGCCGCCTGTCGGTCCGGCTGCACGGCGCGGCGGCGGAGGCGTTCGCCGCCGGCGTGGCCGCCGACGTCCCGGGCGCGGCATTCGAGGTCTCCGTCAGCCACGACGGCGACTACGCCGTGGCGGTCGCGCTGCTCGCGGACTAGGGGAGGGGGCTTGACGACGGGGCCCGCCCGGCCCCGCGGCCCGCCCCGGACCGTGCTCCGCGCATTCCTCCCGGCCTCCCCTCCGGATGGTCCCCGCGCCGGCCTCGCACCCCGCCCGGCTCCTCCGCCAGATGGAGCGGTTTCGGCAAACGGGACCCACGTATACCGGGGTCCCATCCGCCGAAACCGCTCCATCTGCGTCGAGGGGCCCGTCGCAACGGGGTCCCGACTGCCGGAATCCGTCCCGACCGCCGAAAACGCTCCATCCGGAGCAGCGTGGGCCGCCGCGCACCGCAGGTCGCCGCCCCGGGCCGGCGCATGTACGTCGTTTCGACCCGCTTGACGACGCCGCCCGCCGGCCCCGGACACCGCCAGACCCACTTTTGGCCGTTCCGACCCAGATAGAACAGGGTCGGAACGGCCGAAAGTGGGTCTGGCCGGCGGGGAGGGCGGTAGAACGGGGTCGAAACGACCCTGCCGGAGACGCCCTGGGGACGGTCCGCGCCGCCGGGGGCACCCCGCGCGACCCCGGGCGACCCCGCTACCCCTCCAGCGGCCCCCGCGCCCGCTGCCCGCGCGCCTGGGCCCCGCCGATCTCGGTCAGGTACGCGATGAGCATGCGCTTGACCTCCTGGACCGTCAGCTCGTAGTGCGGGCCGACGCCGTCGGGGCCGAGCTCGGACGGGTTCTGCACGCTGAAGTTCAGCAGCGAGAACGTCGTGTGGATGAGCAGCCCGGCGATGAACTCGCGCACCTCGTCTTCGGCGTGCGGCATGAGCGGGGCGAGGACGACGCTGATGGCCTCGATGAGCTCGCTCTCCGTGTCCGCGGCGGTCGCCCGCGTCGCCGGGGTGGACTGGACGGCGAGCCACACGGCGCGGCGGGAGACGTCGTCATGCCACAGCTCGGCGACGTGGTCGATGAACTCGGACAGGAACTCGGGCCACTCCAGCGCCGGGACGCGCTGGGCGAAGCGGCGCAGCTCGTCGACGACGCCGGCGGCGTCCTGCCGGTCGAGCTCGCAGATCATCGCGTACTTGTTCGCGAAGAACTGGTACAGCGTCCCGATGGGCACGTCGGCGCGCTTCGCGACCTCGTCGAACGTGAACGACTCGAAGCCGACGTCGACGAGGGTCTCGCGCGCGGCGGTGAGGATGCGGGCGAACCGCTCGCGGGAGCGGGCCTGGGCGGGGCGGCGCCGCGGGAACAGCAGCTCCGCCCGGGGGTCGGGGCTACTCACCGTCCAGGGCTGCGATGTCGCGCAGGACGCGGCCGACGTGACCCTTGGCGCGGACGTTGTACCAGGCCTTCTCGACGGTGCCGTCGGCGCCGACGAGGACGGTGGAGCGGATGACGCCCTGGACGATCTTGCCGTAGTTCTTCTTCTCGCCGAACGCGCCCCAGGCGGCCATCGTCTCCTTGGACGGGTCGGACAGGAGGGTGAAGCCGAGGCCGTGGTCGTCGCGGAACTTGGCCAGCTTCTCCGGCTTGTCGGGGGAGATGCCGACGACGTCGACGCCGGCGTCGTTGAACGCGGCGGTCTCGTCGCGGAAGTCGCAGGCCTCGGTGGTGCAGCCGGGGGTGTTGGCGCGCGGGTAGAAGTACACGAGGACGCGGCGGCCGGCGTAGTCGCCGAGCGACACCTCGCGGCCGTCGTCGGCGGCGAGGGTGAAGGCGGGGGCGGCGTCGCCGGGCTCGAGGCGCGGCGTGGGGGCGGGCTGCGGGGTCGCGGTGGCGTCGTTGGCGGTCATGCCCGTGATGGTAGCGGTGGTTTCCGGCCCGCGGGCCCGTCCCGCGGGGTCCGCAGGTGTTAAGGTCAAGCGCAGACTGTGTCCGACGAAACGAAGCATGGGAGTCCCCGTGGCCCGCAACATTGACGCCATTCAGCGCGACATCGAGCGCAACCGCAAGCAGCTCGCCCAGACCCTCGACGAGCTGGCCGAGCGCTCCAACCCGAAGACCATCGCCGACGACGCGAAGTCCCAGGCGCAGGACAAGCTGAAGGACCCGAAGGTCCAGGCGATCCTCGGCGTGTGCGCCGCCGCGGTCGTCGGCCTGGTGCTGGCGAACGTGGTCCGCGGCCGCAACCGCAAGAAGGAGATCGCGCGCATCCGCGAGCTCATCGAGAACGTCACCGACTCCAAGTAGTCACAGGGCACCGCGACGGCGGCGCCGGCCCCCGGGTTTCCGGGTGGGCCGGCGCCGCCGTCCGTTCGTTCGCGGGGTGGTTCGCGTGACGACGCCCCGCGCGGCTCGCTGCCGCCTGCGGGGTGCGGGTGCGCGGGTTCCCCGCGCGGTGCCGTGCGACGCTCCCCGCCGCGGCTCGACGGCGCCGCCCTTGGTCAGTCGTGGACGACGACGGAATCCGTCTTCGTGCTTTCTTCGCGAATCGGCGTGGCCGTGCGGTCGCCGCTGACTGCACGGCGAAGGGCGTCCCGGTCGAGGGTTCCCTCGGACGACACGGCAGATGACCGCGAACACGAGCAGCAGGAGGAAACCGGCTCCGTAGCAGGCGAGGATGAGGAAGGCGAAGGACTTCATCGACTCGATGCCGTACTGGCCGATGACGAACGCCATCGCGGCGAAGGCGCCGATCGGAGCCAGCCGCATGATCCAGCCCATCACCCGGAAGAGGAGCTGGGAGGCCTCCTCGATGAGCCCGATGATGCGCGATTCGGCGTGCTTCCGGTGGATGGCCAGGGCGACGCCGGCGATGACGGCCAGGAAGAGGACCTGCAGGAGATTGCCGTCGGTGAAGGCGCCGAGAGCCGAAGACGGGATGATGCCGAGGATGAACTCCGTCGTGCCGGGCAGCTCCTCGCCCTTCGTCGCCTCCTCCAGTGCGGCTCCACCGGAGGAGAGCGTGGCGGGGTCGATGTCGAAGCCATCGCCGGGGCGCAGCACGTTGCCGACCACGAGCCCGAGGACGAGCACGAAGCCGGGGACGACCGTGAAGTAGGCGATGGTCTTGAGACCGATCCTGCCGAGCGCCGAGACATCGCTCATCTTCGCGATGCCGAGGACGGCCGTGACGAAGACGATCGGCGCGATGAGGACCTTGATGAGGGAGATGAATCCCGTGGCGACCGGCTGCAGGGCCTGGCCGATATCGGGGAAGAAGGCTCCCAGGGCGATGCCGCCGATGATGGCGACGAGCAGTTGGACGAAGAGGTTCGACGCGATGCGCCGCCGTGGACGTGATGGTGAATCGGACATGTGCCCGAAGGGTATGGGCGGGGGATTGCCCCGATGTTTCCCCCATGTGAGGTCGCCTTGACGTCTGGTCGTCCCGCGCATGCAAAAACCCCGCCGGGAAGAACCCGGCGGGGAAGTTGTACGCCATCAGGGACTCGAACCCCGAACCCGCTGATTAAGAGTCAGCTGCTCTACCAATTGAGCTAATGGCGCTCGTCTCTCCGCTTCGGGGCTGTGCCCTTGTCGCGGCGACGAAGAGAAATATAACCCCCTCCCCGAGAACTTGTAAAATCGGCAGGTCAGAACGGGTTTTCGCGTGCTTCATAAGCGTGCTTGTTCAGCCGTCGTTCACGTGCCGGTCGCCGGGAATCCCGCGGATCCGCCTCCGGGGAGGGGTTGGGGTGGGGCAGGGCCCCGATCCCCGGGACTTCCGGGCTCGCAGGCCCTTCGATGGCGCGTGGGGGGCGCCGCCGCGCACTGCCGACTTTCCGTCGTGCCGCCCCCGTCCCGCGCCGCCGCGCCGGCGGCGCCCCGCCGTGGCGGTGTCCGTCGTCGCGCACGCGAGGGCGACCCCGTATCCGGCCGCGCGATTCCGTGCCCGTCGCACCGGCCTGTGGACGACATCGCCTTGACCGATAATCAAGATTGCATAACGAAACCATCGCTTCATGCAGAACCATAAAGGTGACGCGTCAACCTCCTGACCTGCGGGGACGCCCCGTTCACCGAATCGTGACCGTTCAGCGCCCTGATCGGGTTCCCGGAACCGCCTGCGACTGGGCTACTGTGGGGCTTCACGCGCCACCGGGCCGACGGTCCGGGGGCCGCCCGGCGAGCGCACCCCGCCGCGCGGCCCGGGGACCGCGGGCGGACGCGCCGACGCAGCCGCGCCCGCCGCGCCGACCGGTGGAGCCCAGCCGCAAGCCGTCGTCAGGAGCCGTGTAACCGACATGAGGAAGTCGATGAACCCGCGCAACCGCCGCAACCGCCGGCGCGCCGGCGCAGCCGTCGCGCTGATGACCGTCGCGATGCTCGGCGCCGCCTGCACCGTCGACGGGCCCGGCGGGTCCGACGGGGGAGCCGCGCAGGCCGAGGAGGTGCTGAAGCCCAACTTCAGCGTCGGCGACGGCGACGAGGGCGTGTCCGTGCTCGACCCGGTGACCGTGTCCGTCGAGGACGGGAAGCTGGACAAGGTCGTCATGACCAACGAGGAGGGCGGAGAGGTCGAGGGCTCCCTCAACGAGGACGGCACCGTCTGGACCACCGGCGAGGTGCTCGGCTACGGCCGCACGTACACCATCGCCGCGACCGCGGAGGGCCGCACGACGGAGCGGACCTTCACCACCGTGTCGCCGACCTACACGGCCGAGTCGTACATCTCCCCGGCGGAGGAGGCCGTCGTCGGCGTCGGCGCCGTCGTCGAGATCAACTTCGACGTCGCCGTGCCGGACCGCCAGGCGGCGCAGGACTCCATCAAGATCA
This sequence comes from Corynebacterium sp. 335C, assembly GCF_053525695.1. Lineage (NCBI taxonomy): Bacteria > Bacillati > Actinomycetota > Actinomycetes > Mycobacteriales > Corynebacteriaceae > Corynebacterium > Corynebacterium sp. 335C. The sequence continues at coordinate 913,881 of NZ_JASTTB010000001.1, read as the reverse complement.
CGACGGACCCGCCGGTCGACGGCGCGTTCTACTGGTACTCCGGTAGCCAGGTCCGCTGGCGCCCGGCGGAGTTCTGGGAGCCCGGCACGAAGGTGTCGGTCGAGGTCGGCGCGTACGGCAGGGACCTGGGCGGCGACGTCTACGGCGGCGACACCTCCACCTCGAACTTCACCATCGGCGACGAGATCATCGCCGTCGCCGACGACGCGACGAAGACCATGACGGTCTCCCGCAACGGCGTCGCCGAGATGTCGATGCCCATCTCCATGGGCCGCGACGCGTGGCTGACCCCGAACGGCATCTACCGCGTCGGCGAGCAGCGCGAGTCGATGATCATGGACTCCTCCACCTTCGGCCTGTCCCAGGCGGAGGGCGGCTACCGCACGAAGGTGCAGTACGCGACGCAGCTGTCGTACTCCGGCATCTACGTCCACGCCGCCCCGTGGTCGGTCGGCGCGCAGGGCAGCTACAACGCCTCGCACGGCTGCATCAACGTCACCACGGCGAACGCGAAGTGGTTCATGGAGAACACGAAGCCGGGCGACATCGTCATCGTCCAGAACACCAAGGGCGACACCCTGTCGGGCTGGGACGGCCTCGGCGAGTGGAACGTCCCGTGGGAGACGTGGAAGAAGGGCAACGCGGACCAGGGCTCCGAGTAGGGCCCCGGCCCCTCCCTGGTCACCGTCGTTCGCGTGACGACGGCACCCGCCCCGGCCGCGCTACAGGATGCCCAGCTCCGTCGCCTTCGCGACGGCGGCCGTGCGGGAGCCGACGCCCAGCTTCGTGAAGGCGTGGGCGAGGTGGCTCTTGACGGTCGCCTCCGTCAGCACGAGGCGCCGGGCGATGCCGCGGTTGGACAGGCCCTCGGCGACGAGGGCGAGGACCTCCGCCTCCCGCGCCGTCAGCTGCGGCACGGGGTCCCGCATCCGGCCCATCAGCCGGCCGGCGACGCTGCCGGACAGCACGGTGCCGCCGGCTGCGGCGGTGCGGACGCCGTCGACCAGCTCGGCGGGATCGGCGTCCTTCAGCAGGTAGCCGACGGCCCCGGCGGAGACGGCGCCCAGCACGTCCGCGTCGGAGGAGTAGTTGGTGACCACCAGCACCTGCGGGGCGTCCGGCAGCGCGCGGATGCGCTCGGTGGCGCCGACGCCGCCGGCCCGGCCCGCTGCGCCGGGGGCGTCGCCGAAGCGCAGGTCCATGAGCACCAGGTCAGGGCGGGCGCCGTCGCCGGGGTCGGCGCAGGCGTCGACGGCGGCGTCGGGGGTCGCGGCCTCGCCGACGACCTCGACGTCCCCGGCGGACTCCAGAACGGCGCGCAGGCCGGCGCGGACCACGGGATGGTCGTCGGCGATGAGGACGCGGATCATGGCCCCAGCCTAACCGGGCCGGGCGCCTCCGGGGCCCGGCCGCGGACCCCTCGTCGGGCCGCCGTCGCGCCGCCGTCGCGCCGCCGGCGCGCGGGCCGGGGCGCGGAGGCGGGCCGAGGGCCGGGCGGGCGCCGTCAGGCGACGGGGATGCGCATGGAGACGCCGCAGCCGGCACCCGGCGCGGACTCCACCGACATCGTCCCGCCGAGCGCCGACACGCGCCGCTCCGCGCCCGCCAGCCCGAAGGACTCCCCGCCGCGCGGGGCGGCCGGGTCGAAGCCGACGCCGTCGTCGACGACGTCGAGGTGCACCGCGTCCGGCTGGAACGTCAGCGTCACCCCGCAGCGCGTCGCCCCCGCGTGCTTGACGACGTTGCCCAGCGACGCCTGCGCCACCCGCACCAGCGCCGCCTCCACCTCGTCGGGGAGGGGCCGGGCGTCGCCGTCGACGGAGAACGACACGTTCGCGCCCAGCGGCGTCGTCGAGCACACGCGCGCCAGCGCCACCGGCAGGTCCGCGCCGGACAGGGGGGCGGGCTGCAGCTCCGCGATGATGCGGCGGGTCTCCGCGAGGTTGCCGGCGGCGGTCTCGCGCGCCAGGCGGATGCGCTCGCGGGCCGGGTCCGCGGCGTCGCCGAGCGGTTCGAGGTCGCGTTCGGCGGCGCCGAGCAGCAGGCGGATGGAGGACAGCCCCTGGGCGACGGTGTCGTGGATCTCCCCGGCCAGGCGGGCGCGCTCGTCCAGCTCGCCGGCGCGGCGGGACATCGCGGCGACGTCGGCGCGGGCGGCGGTCAGCTCCGCGATGGCGGCGGCGCGGGCGCGGGACTCCCGCAGCAGCACCCGGAAGCCCAGGCCGACGGCCAGCGCCGCGGCGCCGCCGAGCAGCGGGCCGATGAGCCCGCCCGTCGTCGGGCCCCCGGAATGGTGGGCGATGGCGGCGACGGCCACCGCCGTCACGACGACGACCATGCCGGAGCCGATCGCCCCGCCGGCGACGTGGAGCACGACGAAGAACAGCGGGAACGCCAGGTACGCCGCCTCCTTCACCAGGAACGACAGCGCCGCCCACGTCGCGACCAGCAGGACCAGCCACAGCAGGATGCCGCCGCGGGCCAGCGCCGGCTCGTCGGGGCCGGCTGGCGCGGATGCGGGGCCGGCGGGGCCCGATGCCCCGGAGCGGGAGACGGCCGCCGCGGCGGCGCGGTCCCGGAGGCGGCGCCGCGCCAGCGCGTCGGCCACCATGCCCCCGAGGTACAGCATCGCGAACAGGGCGCCGAGCAGCGCCGGGGCGACGCCCGTCGACCGCTCCATGGCGAAGACCAGGAGGCACGTCACCAGCAGATCCAGCACCGTCCGCATGCCGCGCCACACCAGCGTCAGGGTGCCGGGGTCGGCGGCGGAAACGTCGTCGGCGGTCACGTTTCGGGCGGCGTCGGCGGTCATGGCCGCCAGCCTATCCGCCGGAGGACGGAGCCCCATCGTCCGAAAGGTGGAGGCGAAGTCCAGCCCCACGGCCGATTCGCCCGGACCCCGCCCCGGGCGAGCATGGGGCCATGTTTCACGGAATCAGGGAATTGCGTTCCGCGCCGGGCCGGACGGCGCTCATCACCGTCACCGTCGGCCTCATCGCGCTGATGGTGTGCTTCCTCTCCGCGCTGGCGACGGGGCTGTCGCACCGCTCCGTCTCCGCGCTCGAGCACATGATGCCGGGCGACGAGGCGATCGTCCTCGCCGACTCCGGCGGCGCCACGACGCTGTCGTCGTCGCGCCTCGACGCCGGCCAGGCGAAGGCCGTCGGCGGCGAGGCCGTCTTCGCCGGCCGCGGCCGCGTCGCCGACCAGCCCGTCATGACGCTTCCCGACGCCTCCGTCGACCGCGGCGAGGCCGCCATCCCCGAGGCCCTGGCCGCCGACGTCTCCGCCGGCGACCGCCTGCCGCTCGGCGACGTCACCGTCACCGCCGCCGGCGACGCCGGCGACCTGTGGCTCGACCACACCCCCGTCGTCCTGCTCAACCCCGACGACGCCGCGGCCGTCGCCGCCGGCCCGCCGAACGCCGCCATCATCCCCGCCGATCGGGAGGACGCCGCCTCCGCCGTCGACGGCGTCACCGTGCTGACCGGCGACGACCGGTGGAACGCCTCCGCCTCCTACAAGGGCGAGCAGATGTCCCTCGGCGCCATGACGTCGCTGCTGTACGTCATCTCCGCCCTCGTCGTCGGCGCGTTCTTCACCGTGTGGACCGTCCAGCGGCTCCGCGGCGTCACCATCGCCTCCGCCCTCGGCGCGTCCCGCCGGGTCCTCGTCGCCGACGCCGTCGGCCAGGCCCTCATCGTCCTCGCCGCCGGCATCACCGCCGGCGCCGGGCTCACCGCCCTGGCCGGGCTGGTCCTGCCGGACTCCATGCCCGCCGTCATCGACGCCTCCACCACCGTCGTACCCGGCCTGCTGCTCGCCGCCTGCGGCCTCGCCGGCGCCGCCATCTCGCTGAAGCCGGTGCTGTCCGCCGAGCCCCGCGAGGCCCTGGCCGCCGCCTAGCCCCGTCGCAAAGCACCGCACGCACCGCGCGGAACCCGCGCGCGAACCTCACCCCGCGCACCGCCCCACCAGGAAGGACACCACCATGACCACCGACCGCGGACTCACCCTCGCCGGCGTCACCCTCGACGTCCGCGACGGCGCCGCCGACCGCCGCCTCCTCGACCACGTCGACCTCTCCGTCGCCCCCGGCGAACTCGTCGGCGTCGTCGGCCCCTCCGGCTCCGGCAAGTCGACGCTGCTCGCCGTCGCCGGCGCCCTGCAGACCCCCGACTCCGGCAGCGCCGTGCTGGGGCTCGCCGGCGGCGGGACCGTCGACCTCGCGCAGCTGCGCGGCGGTGCGGCGGCGCGCGTGCGGCGCGACCACGTCGGCATCATCTTCCAGCAGCCCAACCTGCAGCCGGCGCTCACCGTCCGCGAGCAGCTCATCGCCATGACCCGCCTCGGCCGCATCCTGCCGCCGTCGCGCGCCGACCGCCGGGCCGCCGACGCCCGCGCCATGGAGCTCCTCGACGCCGTCGGCCTCGCCGACCTCGCCGGCCGCCGCGCCGCCGCCCTGTCCGGCGGCCAGCAGGCCCGCGTCAACGTCGCCCGCGCCCTCATGAACCACCCCGAGCTCGTGCTCGCCGACGAGCCGACCGCCGCGCTCGACCGCGAATCCGCCGCCGCCGTCACCGCGCTCATCAGCTCCGTCGCCCGCGACGCCGGCGCCGCCGCCCTGTACGTCACCCACGACCGCTCGCAGCTCGACGGCGCCGACCGCGTCGTCGAGATGGTCGACGGCCGACTCGGCTTCCCCGCCGCTGCGTAGGGGAGGGGCGCCCGCCGGAGGGTCCGCGGGGGCCGTCAGCAGTCGTAGGGACCGCCCGAGCCGTCGACGCGCCGCAGGTAGCACTCGTAGCGATCGTGGAACCGGGACAGCATGTCGATCCGCTCCCGCAGCCGGTCCATGTGCGCGCGCAGCTCCGCCTCCATCTCCGGGTCTTCCTGCGGCGGGAGATCGGCGTGCGGGCCGTGGACGCGGGGGAGCAGCCGGGCGACGAGCTCCGTCGTGAAGCCCCCGTCCAGCAGGCAGCGGATCTGACGGACCTTCTCCACGTCGGCGTCGTCGTAGTCGCGGTACCCGTTCGCCGAGCGGCGGGACGCGATGAGCCCCTTCTCCTCGTAGTAGCGCAGCTGCCGCGGCGTCGCGCCGCTGCGGTCCGCGAGTTCCCCGATGCGCATGGCAGGCCTCCCTCGTCCGCCGCCCCGTCGGCCGCCGGCGGAGCCCCGATCTTGACCTTGACATTAGCGTCAATGTTTAGCGTCGGAGACGGACGGCGCCCCGGGACCGCCCGACGCGCTCCCCGCCGTCCGGGCGCACCGCGCCCCGACGGAAGGACCCCGAACCATGCACCACCGCATCGTCTTCGTGCGCAAGCTGCCGGAGATCACCCACGAGCGATTCCACCTGGACTGGCAGATGGTCCACGGGTCGCTCCTGATGCCGGCGCCGAACCTCCGCGGCTACGTCCAGAACCGGCCCGTCGCGGCCCAGTGGGGGCGCGGCCCCGCCGACGGCGTCGCCGAGCTGTACTACGACTCCCCGGAGCTGGAGCAGGTCGCCTTCGACACCCACCAGTCGAAGCTCATCCGGCAGCACGAGCACTCCTTCATGGCGGGGGAGGAGACGTTCTCCGCCCTCGTGGAGGAGGAGACCCTCGTCGACGGCCGCCAGACCGCCTCCCGCGTGCGCGCGCCGGGCGCCGACGTCGCCGACATCCCGGAGGGAGCCGCCGTCCGCATCGGGGTGCTCCACCTCGACCAGCCGGAGCCGTGGACGGGCTCACGGCACATCGTGTCCGCGTGGACGACATCCGAGCCCGGTGCGTTCGCCGTGAAGGACGCCCTCGGCGGAGAAGCGGAGGGTACGGCGGCGCTCGTCGTCACGCCCACCCCCATCGTGGCCCCACCCCTCGCTCCCTACGCCGGCTGACCCGGCGCACACCTCCGGCCCCCGACGCCGGGCCCCGACGCCGGGCCCCGGCGTCCACGGCGCGCCGGGAGGCCCCGCCCCGGTGCCCGCGGCATGCCCGGGCCCGCACCCGAACCGAAGGAGAACCCCATGACCCACCACCGCATCGCATTCCTCATCCCCCGGCCCGACGTCTTCCCGCCGACCGACGCCGAGGCCCTCGCCCGCTTCCACCGCCACTGGCACGAGGCGCACGGCGAGTACGTCATGCCCGTCACCCCGGTCACCGGCTACGTCCAGAACCGGCCCGTCGACGGCTCCTGGCACTGGGGTCCGTTCCACGGCGTCGCCGAGCTGTTCTTCGACTCGCCGGAGGGCGAGGAGGCGGCGTGGGAGCACCCCGCGTGGAAGGGGAAGCTCGCGCCCGACGAGGAGTACGTGTTCGACGTCGACAACGGCTTCTCCTCCCTCGTCGAGGACGTCGAGGAGCTGCGCGCCGGCGACGTCACCCGCACCCGCGTCCTCGCACTCGGCGGAGACCCCGCCGCCGTCGGCGACGGCGAGCTCATCGGCGCCGTCCACCGCATCACCCTGGAGGACGAGGCCCCCGTTGACGGCGGCTCGCGCGAGCTGCTGTCCGTCTTCGTCCGCGGCCGGGACGAGGCCGCCCGCGTCGCGGAGGCCCTCGGCGGGCAGGTCCTCGTCGCCGAGACGATCCAGATGATCCGGCCGGAGGGCTGGCCGAACGTGTGACGGCGCCGGCGGCGGCGCTGACGCATGACATTCGCGGGCCCGCGAGAGGGCTTCCCGGCTGCCGGTGCTTTCCATCGGAAAAATGCCTGTATCCTCGCCTGCATCGCGGGCCGAGTCGGTGGAGCGGGAGTTGAGGGTGCTCGCCGCGATTTTCCTCGTGGCCCTCATCGCCGTGCCGGCGCTGGCGCTGTGGGGTCTCGGCCGGGCGGTCGATAGCCGTCTGCGGCGCCGCGAGCAGGAGGACGGCGGGGATGCCGCGCGGGAGCCCGGCACCGATGACCCGGACGGCGGGGCCGGCGGATAGCCCCCGGCCGTGCCCGCCGGCCCGGGGCGCCTACCGGCCCGGCTTGCGCCGCACGTACATGCGGCGGCGGACGCGGGCGACGACGTCGCCCGACTCGTCGACGATGTCGCACCCGAACCAGCGGCGGTGCGCCTCGCCGTCGGCGCACTCGTCCCGGATCTCCTGGACGACGTCGGCGGGCAGCTCGATGACCGCGCGGACGCGGCCGGTGCCGGGCTTCACGAACTCGATGGCGCCCTCGATGTCCCACACCTTGTAGTCCCGTCCCAGCTGGTGCACGGCCAGGAGCATGAAGAACGGGTCCGTCATCGACTGCATCGTGCCGCCGAAGACCGTGCCCACGGCGTTTTTGTTCCACGGCCGGAGGCGGTGCTCGACGACGAGGCGGGTGCCGTCCTCCGCCGCCTCAGTCACGCGGACGCCGGCGCCCAGGTACGGCGGCCACAGCCACATCAGGCGCTTCAGCATCGTCGGCGTGAACTGCACGGGGGTCCTCCTCGGGCGGCGGTGCGGTGACGCGTCCACGCTAACGGCTGCGCCGCCCCCTGTCCCCGGGCCCGGGGAATCGGCGGCCGGAACATCCTCGCCGGCGCGTGGGGCGGGGCCGGGGACCTCCGGGCCCGGGAGCATCCGGACGGCCGCGCCCGGCGTCAGGAGCGGAGGAACTTCGCCTCGAGCGCGGCGACGTCCGCGTCGTCGAGGCCCAGCTGGTTCACGACGTAGGAGTCGAAGCCGCCGTAGACCCGGTCGATGACGTCCCACGACGCCTGCAGCCACTCGGCGCGCAAGGGGTTCTCCCGGCCCAGGTAGGCGTCGCTGGCGAGGAAGTCCGCCATGATGTCGTCCATCGGCACCCCGAGGATGCGCAGGAGGTACGCCGCGGCCAGCCCCGTGCGGTCCTTGCCCGCGGAGTAGCGGAACACGACCGCACCGTCCTCGTGCGCGATGGCGTGCAGCAGCTCCGAGAACGCGCGCTGGGAGGACGAGTTCACCGCCATCAGCTGGTAGCCCAGCAGCTGGCCGAGGTCCCTGACCTCGTCGTCGAACAGCTCCCCGCGGGCGCCGGGGTCGGCGGTGGCGACGTCGCCGAGGATCCGCGGCGTCTCCTCCGCCAGGGTCGGCCCGGCGGTGCGCAGCGGGGACTCGTCGAAGCGCACGCCCCGCGACACGTCGACGACGTCGGCGACCTGGTAGGCCACGCCCGCCGGCAGGCGCTCCGGTTCCTCGTTGCGCTCGCGGATGTTGCGCGTGTCGACGACGCGCGTCACGCCCGCGCCCGGCATCCGGGCGAGCTCGTCGTCCGTGGAGGAGACGAGCTTGTTCGACCGGTAGGCGACGCCGCGGGCCAGCTCCCGGCCGTCGGCGGTGCGCAGCGGCGCCTCCGCGGTGCCCGCCACGTCACGGAAGTTCGGGGTCGTCGCCAGCGCCCCGGAGGCGATGGGACCCGACCCGGCGGGCGCGACGTCGACGAACTCCGGGTCCGGCGCCGCGAACACCGCGTCGGCCAGGCCCGCCGACCCGGCGTCCGCCGAGCCCGGGAGCGCCGACCCGGGTGCGGTGGCCGAACCCGGTGCGGGGACGGCGGGGTCGGCGGCGGCCGGGGAGGCGGCGACGGGCAGCGTCAGCGCCGCGGCGGAGAAGAACCCCGCGGCCACGATGGCGGCGGGGCGTCGGCGGTCACGGGGGCGGGAGGTCATGGCCGGACCCTAACGCCGCCGGACGGGTCCCGCGATTCGGGGCCGCGGCAGGGGAACCCGGACGGGACCCGCGCATGACGAAGCCCCCGGGGCGGACATCCGCTCCCGGGGGCTTCCCTTGGGGGTGACTGACGGGACTCGAACCCGCGACACCCAGGATCACAACCTGGTGCTCTACCAGCTGAACTACAGTCACCATCGCATTCACGGCTCATCGCCGTTGCAGCGGAACTTATGCTATCCCATGGCCCCGCCGCCGCCAAAACGGCAGGTCCGGGGCCATGCGGGGCACGTCGTCACGCGACTACACGGGGAAGCGCTCGGAGGCGCCGCGGGCGGCCTCCGCCACCTCCTCCTTCGACGGGCCCTCGCCCGCCGGCAGCAGCGCGCGGCGGTAGAACTCCAGCTCCCGGATCGACTCGCGGATGTCCGCCAGTGCCCGGTGCGCCATGCCCTTCTCCGGCTGGCCCTGGTACACGCGCGGGTACCAGCGGCGAGCCAGCTCCTTCACGGAGGACACGTCGATGAGGCGGTAGTGCAGGTGGGCGTCCAGCTCCGGCATGTACCGGTCGATGAACTTCCGGTCCGAGGAGATGGAGTTGCCCGCCAGCGGCGCCTGCCCCTTCTCCGGCACGTGCTCCCGCACGTACTCCAGGACGATGCGCTCCGCGTCCGCGACCGTCAGCTCCGAGGCGCGGATCTCCTCCGTCAGGCCCGAGGAGCCGTGCATCTCCACGACCACCTCGTCCATCTGCGCCAGCTCGTCCTCCGTCGCGTGGACGACGACGTCGACGCCCTCGCCCAGGATGTTGAGGTCCGCGTCGGTGACCAGTGCGGCGATCTCCACGATCACATGGCGGTCCGGGTCGAGGCCCGTCATCTCGCAGTCGATCCACACGATGCGGTCGTACTTCGCGGGCAGGCCGTTGCCCGCGCCGTTGCCGTTGCCGTCGTTCGTGCCGTTCGCGCCGTCGCTCACTGCTGCGCCATCCCCTCGTAGAACCTGCCGATGATGGGGGCGAGCAGGCGCCGGGGCAGGTACGTGCCGGCGCCGTTCATGCCCTTGCTGAGGATGCCCGGGACCACCCGCAGGCGGTTCGCGTCCAGCGCCGCGATGCTGTCGCGCGCGCAGTCCTCCGTGCCGGTCCACAGGAAGTCCGGGACCGCCTCGTCCACCTCGTTCGCCCCGTCGTCGCGCTCGTCCGGGCGCACCGGACCCGGCGCCAGCAGCGTGCAGTGCACGCCCGTGCCCTTCAGGTCGTAGTGCAGCGCCTCCGTGAACGTGTTCACGAACGCCTTCGTGCCCACGTACGTCGCGTTGTTCGGGATGACGGTGGTGCCGGCCGCGGAGCCGACGTTGAGGATCGCGCCCGAGCCGCGCGCGACCATCGGCGTGACGACGGCCTGCGTCAGCTCGAACACCGCCGTCGCGTTGAGCTCGAACTGCCGGCGCTCGTAGTCCTGGTCCAGATCCTGGAAGCGGCCGAACGTCGCGATGCCCGCGCAGTTCACCATGACGGAGACGGAATCGGCGTCGAGCTCCCGCAGGAACTCCGCGCGCGCCTGCGGGTCGGAGAGGTCGCAGGGGCGGACCTCGGCGACGACGCCGTGGGCGGCGCTCACCTCCTCCGCCAGCGCCCGCATCTTGTCCTCCGAGCGGGCCACCAGGATCAGGTGGTGGCCCCTGCGGGCCAGTTCACGGGCCAGGGCGCGGCCGATGCCGGACGAGGCGCCGGTCACCACCGCCCTCATGCGCCTGTCGGGTGCGGGCAGCGCCATCGCGGTCCTTTCCGTCGGTGGGGTGTTTCCGGGAACGGCCCGATGATACCGCCGGGGACGGCACGGACGGGCGGGCGCGGCGGTGTGCTACCCGCCGGCGGCGGCGTTGCGCTCGACGTCCATCAGCTCCGGGTCGGACGGCAGCGTCCACGCCGGGCCCTCGTACAGCGTCTCCGCGCGGACGTCGCCGCGCAGCTGGGCGTCGAGGAACGACAGGGTCAGGCCGCCGACCGGGGTGTTCGGAACGATGTCCAGGGCGGTGCCGTGGTACGTGTCGCGCATCTCCACCCACCAGCCGGGGCCGGCCAGCTGGTCGTAGCGCTGCCGCGACAGGCCGTGCGGGACCATCGACTCGTGCTCCGCGACGGCGACCAGCGTGGGCGCGGTGCCGGGCGGGGTGGCCAGGCCGAAGTCGCCGGGCCCCGGCATCAGCGCGACGACGCCGCCGACGTGCAGGTCCGGGATGACGGGGCCGAGGATGCGCTCCAGCGCCGACGACATCGACAGCACGGCGCCGCCGCCGGCGGAGTGGCCGACCAGGCCGGTGCGGGAGAAGTCGATGTGGCCGTGCAGCGGGTGCGACGCGTCCTCCGCGGCCGCCGCGGCGGCCAGGGCGCCGATGTTCACCTGGGCGCCGAACCAGTTGACGAAGGTGAAGCCGACCACCACGACGTAGCCGTGGGAGGCGAGGTGGCGGGCGATGCGGTCCTGGTGGCCCGGCTGCCCGGCGATGCCGGGGGACAGGACGATGAGCGGCGCCTTCTCGCCCTCGGCGAGGTCGGCGGGCATGAGCCATTTCGTGCCCGCCGGCGGCTGGGTGCCGTTGGGGAACACGTCGTAGCACTGCGGCTCCTCCAGCACGCCGTGCTGCTCGGTGACGATGCGGTTGTAGATCCGCACCGCCAGGCTCCGGCAGTCCGACGGCTCCGTCTCCGCGGCGACGGGATGCGGGCCGGGCGCCGACCAGCCGGCGCGCACGGAACCCGCCGGGGGAGTGCCGCGGTCGATGGACGGGGCACCCTGCGACGAGCCCGGCAGGGAGTCCGAGCCGGGGAGGCCCGGCAGGGAACCGGAGCCCGGCAGGGACGGCGCCGCATCGGAGCCGGGCAGCTCCGGGGTGGACGACGAGGGGACGGGCAGCTGGTCCGACCCGGGCAGGCCGGGCGGCCCGGGCCGGGAGGGTGCAGCACCGGCGACGGAGGGGGCGGACAGGACGAGGGCGGCGGCGAGAGCCGCGGCCCGCGGCAGACGATTGCGGAACATGGCCGTACTCCGAACTGGGTGAAGATGAGGAGAGGGAAGGGAAACGTGTTCCTTTCGGATCGGATTCTAGACCCGTGTCCGGAATCCCCCGGATTCCGGCGGCCCCAGGGGAACCCGCCCGTGGCATGCGGCAATATTGTTCACCATGGAGAAGGCCATCGCGGTGGGCAGCCGGCCGCAGCTGTTCCGGGAGTACGACCTCGTCGGGCTCGTCGTCGCCGCACTCGCGGCGGCGTCCGCGTACACGCCGTCGCTGCTGCCGCGCACGTGGTTCTACCAGGGGCTCGTCGCCGGCATCGCCGCCGCGATGGGCTACGCGACGGGCGTCGTGCTGCACCGCGCCTGGACCGCGCTGGGTCGGGCGCTGGCCCGCTCGGACCGGGTGCGCCGCGCCCGGGAATCCGCCCGCGCCCGCCTCCGCTCCGCTCTGCCGGGCCGTCTGCACCGGGAGACCGTCGCGTCGTGGGCCCAGGTCGCGGGCGTCGTCATGCTCGTCGCCGTGATCGCCGGCTCCCTGTGGGCGTCCATCGGCTGGCAGCGGGAGCTGGCGCAGGAGATGGCGAAGCCGCTGCCCGGGCTCTGGCACGTGCTGCTGGCGCTGCCGACGTCGCTGCTGGTGTTCTGGCTCCTCCTCGTCGCCGCCCGCGGCCTCGCCGCGTGGGCGGACGCGATGGCGGCGCTGGCCCGCCGCGCCGGGCTGGGGGAGTCGGCGGCCGTCGGCGCGTCGTGGACCGCCGTCGCCGTGGTCCTCACCCTCCTGGTGGGCAGCGTGATGCCGTCGGTCGGCGTGCGGCTGGCGGAGCCGTACTTCATCGACCAGAACCTCACCTACCGGCAGGACCTGGAGAAGCCCGCGGTGCCGGAGCGCGCCGCCGGCCCCGGCTCCGCCGTCGACTGGGACGGCCTGGGCTACGAGGGCTCCCGCTTCATCGCCGACGGCCTCTACGCCGGCGAGCTGGAACGGGTCACCGGCCGCCCCGCGGAGGAGCCCATCCGCCTCTACGCCGGGCTGGGCAACGGCGACACGATGAGGGAGCGCGCCGATCTGCTGGTCCGGGAGCTGGAGCGCACCGGCGCCGCCTCCCGGGAGGCCGTGATGATCATGCCGGTCACCGGCACCGGCTGGGCCAACCCCGTCTCGGCGCAGGCGTTCGAGCTGCTCCACGACGGCGACACCGCGATCGTCAGCGCCCAGTACGGCGTGCTGCCCAGCGCCCTGTCCGTCTTCGTCGACCGCAACATCGCCGCCGACCCGTCCCGGGAGCTCGTCGCCGCCGTCGCCGCCTGGTGGGCGGGCATCCCGGAGGGGGAGCGGCCGAAGCTGTACCTCTACGGAGAGTCGCTGGGCACCCAGGGCGTCGAGGCGGGGCTGACGTCGATGTGGCCGACGGGCCTGCTGCCGGACGGCGTGCTGATGGTCGGCCCGCCGCAGGGCAACGACATCCACCGCTGGTTCACGGAGCGCCGCCGGCCCGCGAGCCCCGAGGTGCGGCCGGAGGGCCCCGACATGTCGGGCGTCCGCTTCGCCGTCAGCGGCGACGACGCCATCCGCCGGGCCCGCGACCCGGAGTGGCCGGACTTCCGCATCCTCTACATGCAGCACGACACCGACCCGGTGGTGTGGTGGTCCCCGGCGCTCATCTGGAACCGCCCCGACTGGCTGGCGGAGGCGCCCGGCCCCGCCCGGTCGCCGTCGATGGAGTGGCGCTTCTTCGTCACCTTCTGGCAGGTCAGCGCGGATCTGGCGGGTGCGGCGGAGGTGCCCGACGGCTACGGCCACAACTACGCCGACGAGATCATCGACGGCTGGATCGCCGTCACCGGCGACCCGCGCACCGCCCCCGCCGACCGGGCCGCGCTGCACGGGGAGATGGACCGCGCGATGGAGGGCCAGGGCCCGGAGAAGGGCCACATCACGGGGCTCGACGAGGCCGGGTAGGGCCCGGGTCCGCACCCCGCATCGCGTGACGACGGCACCCGCCCCGGCCCGCATCCCCCGGCCGGGGCCCGTGGCCCGTCCCGCCCCGCGGCGGCGCCGCGACCCGTCCCGGCCCGCGGGCCCGTCGCGCGCCCCTGCTAGCCTCGGCGCCCGAGGCGGCGCACCGAGTCAGCGCCCCTCCCGGACGAGGCCACCCGTACCCGGACGACGACAAGACGGGGATCCCGGGAGGGACACTTCATGCACTGGTTCATCCTCATCGCGTCGGGCGTCTTCGAGGCCGTGTGGGCCGTCGCGCTCGGCAAGTCGGAGGGCTTCACCCGCTTCTGGCCGACGGTCGTCTTCGTCGTCGGCATGCTCATCAGCATGGCGGGCCTCGCCTACGCCCTGCGCGCCCTGCCCGTCGGCACCGGCTACGCCGTGTGGGTCGGCGTCGGCGCCACGCTGACGGTCGCGTGGTCCATCGCCACCGGCCAGGAGGGGCTCACGCCGCTGAAGGGCCTGTTCATCGCTATGATCATCGGCGGCATCATCGGCCTGAAGGCCGTGTCGCAGCACTAGCGGGGCCCACGGAGCGGCGCGGGGGCCGTCGCACAGCACATCACCTGCGCACCCCGCGCGCACCGGGGACCCCGCGTGCGCGGCGCCCCCGGCAGGATTCGAACCCGCGACCGTCCGGGTAGAAGCCGGCTGCTCTCATCCACTGAGCTACGGAGGCATGCCCGGGAATCCTAGCGCGGGCCCTCTCCCGGGGGCGAAGGGACAGGGGGCCGGGCGTACCCTGGGGGACATGACGCGTGCAACGAGGACGTCACCCGGCGCCACCCGGCCGGGGGACGGGGGAACCGCGCAGGGGAGCGGCGGCCGGTCCGTCCGCCGCAGCTGGTACTGGTACGCCGCCTTCGCCGTGGCCGCCGCGGCGATGGCCGGCGCGCTGTCGCTGCTGTTCAACATGGAGTCCCGGTCGACGCTCGGCGTGCCGGACCCGGGCGTGCTCACCACGTTCGGGTTCCCCGCCGCGAAGGCCGGCGGCGAGATGCTCGCCGCGCTGGCCACCGGCTCCTTCATGCTCGCCGCGTTCGGCACCAAGTGGCGTGACGACGGGACCCTCGACCTCGACGGCTGGGCGGCGTCCCGCACGGGGACGTGGGCGCTGGTCGGCTGGGGCGGCATCGCCCTGCTGCAGATCCCGCTGGTCCTCTCCGACGTCTCCGGTCAGCCCCTGTCGGAGACCATCCGCCCCGCCGCGTGGTCGCTCGCGCTGGAGCAGGTCAGCGAGGCCGTCGCCTGGCTGTGGGTCGCCATCTTCGCCCTGTGCACGGCGTTCTTCTCCGCCCTGACCCGCAAGTGGGTGTGGCAGCCGGTGTTCTTCGCCGTCTCGCTCGTGTCGATGATGCCGCTGGCCGTCGTCAGCCACAACGCCACCGGCGGCAACCACGACTACGGCACGAACTCCTACATCTGGCACCTGACCTTCACCGTCTTCTGGGTCGGCGGCCTCATGGCCCTCATCGGCCACGCCCGCCGCCGCGGCGAGCACCTGCAGGTCGTCTCCCGCCGCTACAGCTTCGTGGCGCTGGTGGCGTTCGTCGCCATGACCGTCTCCGGCGTCATCAACGCCGGCATCAACGTGTCGTGGGGCGACCTGTTCACGAACAACTACGGCATCCTCGTCGTGGTCAAGTTCTTCGCCGTCGTCGTGCTGGGCCTGTTCGGCTACCTGCACCGCCAGGTGACGCTGCCCGCGATCTCCGAGCGCGGCGACTCCCGCGCCTTCCGCCGCTTCGCCGCCGTCGAGGTGCTCATCATGGCGCTGACCGTCGGCGTCGCCGTCGCGCTGGGCCGCACGCCCCCGCCCCCGAACTACGCGGGCCAGGCCGGCGGCACCGACGTCCTGCCGGAGATCTCCCAGATGGAGGTCAAGCTCGGCTACAACCTCGACATCCCGTTCGGGTGGGAGGCGATGTTCACGACCTTCCGCTTCGACATCTTCTTCGGCTCCGCCGCCATCATCGCCGCCTGGATCTACCTGTACTGGCTGCGGCAGCTGAAGAAGCGCGGCGGCGAGTGGCCGCTGCAGAACACCCTGTGGTGGCTCGGCGGCTGCTTCCTCCTGCTCTTCACGTCCTCCTCCGCGCTGGGCGTGTACATGCCGGCGCAGTTCAGCGTCCACATGCTGGCGCACATGCTGTACTCCATGGCCATCCCGGTCATGCTGGTGCTCGGCGGCCCCATGACCCTGGCGCTGCGCGCCCTCAGGCCCGCCGGCCGCACGGGCGTGCCGGGCATCCGCGAGTGGCTGGTCGTGTTTATCAACAACCCGGTGTCGCGGTTCCTCACCAACCCCGCCGTCGCGACCGTCCAGTTCGTCGCCGGCTTCTACCTGCTCTACTTCACCGGCCTGTACGACTGGCTGGCCGACGAGCACGCCGGCCACCTGTTCATGAACATCCACTTCCTCATCTCGGGCTACATCTTCTACTGGGTGATCATCGGCATCGACGCCGCGCCGCAGCAGATCCCGGAGTCGGTGAAGCTGGTGACGCTCATGGGTTCGCTGCCGTTCCACGCCTGGTTCGGCATCACCCTGATGCAGATGCAGGCCCCGCTGGCCGCCGACTACTACTCCTCCCTCGGCCTGCCGTGGCACGTCGACCTGCTGCAGGACCAGAACGTCGGCGGCGCCATCGCATGGGCGATGGGCGAGATCCCGCTCTTCATCGTCACCATCGCCCTGTCGTTCCAGTGGCTCGCCGCCGACCGCCGCGAGGCCAAGCGCTACGACCGCCGCGCCGAGCGCGACGGCGACGCCGAGCTGACGGCCTACAACGAGATGCTCGCCGCCCGCGCCGGCGGCCAGCGGACCGCGGAGGAGGAGGCGTACTACGCCACCGAGGTCGACCGCGAGCACGAGGTGCACCTGGGCAACCCCATCGGCTCGGAGGGCGTGCGCAAGCGCCGCTGATCGCCGCAGGCGCCGCAACCCGCGCCGGACCCCGGACCGTGGACGGTCTTCCCCTCGGGAGGATCCGTCCACGGCCCGGGGCTCCGCCGTTTCCGGGGCCGGGCGGCGCGGCGACCATCGGAGGCGGGGACGGCCCCGGGGAGGGCCGGCCCGCGACCGAACGCCGAGGAGGCACCGCATGTCCCTGTCCACCGTCACCATCCTGGGCAACCTCACCGCCCACCCGACCATCCACGACGTGAAGGACGGGGTGTCGCTGGCCCGCTTCACCGTCGCGTCGTCCCGCAACCGCCGCGTCGACGGGGAGTGGAAGTCCGGCGAGACGACGTTCCTGGAGGTCGAGTGCTGGGACGACATGGCCCGCAACGTCGTCGCCTCCCTGCGCAAGGGCATGGCCGTCGTCGTCCACGGCCGGCTGGACACCAGCCGGTGGGAGGACAAGGAGGGCAACCCGCGGTCGAAGATGCGGCTCCGCGCGATCGCCGTCGGCCCCGACCTGCGGCGCGCGGAGGTCGCGGTGACGCGCGTGCGCCGGGAGACCGACGCGTGGGGCGACGCCGCGCCGGGCGCGGGCGAGGGCTCCGGCGCGGCCGCGGCGCCCGGCCGCTCCGACCTGCCGGGCCCGGCGCCGGAGGCCGCGGCGTACTCGCCGTCGTTCGCGGACGCGGAGACCGGCGTCCTGCAGCGGGCGGGGGAGTCCGGCGACGCGGAGGGCGCGGACGGCCCGAATGACATGACGGGGAACACCGCCGACGGCGGCGGCGTTGCACTGGAGGAGTCGGCGGAGGCGCCGGGGAAGGAGCCCGCCGTCGCGCCGTTCTGACCCCGCTCCAGCGGCCCGCCGGAGCCGGTCGGCGCAGGGGCCGGCGGGCCGCCCGCCACGTTGTTCATTCCCGGGGCGGTGCGTATCGTCGGGGAGGATTGTCCGGCCCGCCGCGGCATCCGCGGAAGCGGCCGAAACGAAGGTGAAAGTGGGGTTCATCCAACCATGGCAGAGTTCATCTACCAGATGAAGAACGTGCGCAAGGCGCACGGCGACAAGGTCATCCTGGACAACGTCACCATGGCGTTCTACCCGGGCGCCAAGATCGGCGTCGTCGGCCCGAACGGCGCCGGCAAGTCCTCGATCCTGAAGATCATGGCCGGGCTGGACCAGCCCTCCAACGGCGAGGCGTTCCTGGAGCCGGGCGCCACCGTCGGCATCCTGCTGCAGGAGCCGCCGCTGAACGAGGAGAAGACGGTGCGCGGCAACGTCGAGGAGGGCCTCGGCGACATCTTCGAGAAGAAGCAGCGGTTCGAGGCGATCGCCGAGGAGATGGCGACCAACTACACCGACGAGCTGATGGAGGAGATGGGCAAGCTCCAGGAGGAGCTCGACGCCGCCGACGCCTGGGAGATCGACTCCAAGATCGAGCAGGCCATGGACGCGCTGCGCTGCCCGCCGGCGGATGAGCCGGTCACTCACCTCTCCGGCGGCGAGCGCCGCCGCGTCGCCCTGGCGAAGCTGCTGCTGTCGGAGCCGGACCTGCTGCTCCTCGACGAGCCGACCAACCACCTCGACGCCGAGTCGGTGCTGTGGCTGGAGCGCCACCTGAAGGACTACCCGGGCGCCGTCCTCGCCGTGACCCACGATCGCTACTTCCTGGACAACATCGCGGGCTGGATCTGCGAGGTCGACCGCGGCAAGCTCTACCCGTACGAGGGCAACTACTCCACCTACCTGGAGAAGAAGGCCGAGCGCCTCGAGGTCGCCGGCAAGAAGGACCAGAAGCTGCAGAAGCGCCTGAAGGACGAGCTGGCGTGGGTCCGCTCCGGCCAGAAGGCCCGCCAGGCGAAGAACAAGGCCCGCCTGGAGCGCTACGAGCAGATGGTGGAGGAGGCCGAGCAGTACAAGAAGCTCGACTTCGAGGAGATCCAGATCCCGACCCCGCCGCGCCTGGGCAACCAGGTCGTCGAGGTGAAGAACCTGGACAAGGGCTTCGACGGCCGCACCCTCATCAAGGACCTGTCGTTCACGCTGCCGCGCAACGGCATCGTCGGCGTCATCGGCCCGAACGGCGTCGGCAAGTCCACGCTGTTCAAGACCATCGTCGGCCTGGAGCAGCCGGACGCCGGCGAGGTGAAGGTCGGCCAGACGGTCAAGCTGTCCTACGTCGACCAGGGCCGCGAGAACATCGACGGCGAGAAGACGGTGTGGGAGGTCGTCTCCGACGGCCTGGACTACATCCACGTCGGCCAGAACGAGATGCCGTCGCGCGCCTACCTGTCGGCGTTCGGCTTCAAGGGCCCGGACCAGCAGAAGCCGGCGAAGGTGCTCTCCGGCGGCGAGCGCAACCGCCTGAACCTGGCGCTGACCCTGAAGCAGGGCGGCAACCTGATCCTGCTGGATGAGCCGACCAATGACCTGGACGTCGAGACCCTCGGCTCCCTGGAGAACGCGCTCGAGGCGTTCCCGGGCTGCGCCGTGGTCATCTCCCATGATCGCTGGTTCCTCGACCGCACCTGCACCCACATCCTCGCGTGGGAGGGCAACGTCGAGGAGGGCCAGTGGTTCTGGTTCGAGGGCAACTTCGAGGGCTACGAGAAGAACAAGGTCGAGCGCCTCGGCCCCGACGCGGCCCGCCCGTCCCGCGTCACCCATCGCAAGCTGACCCGCTAGCGGACCCCGCACCGCCCCGGACGCCCCCGCGCGTCCGGGGCGTTCGCGTGCCCGGAGACGGCCGGGGCGCCGCCGGGCCCGTCGAACCCGCGCATCCGGGTGCGCCGGCGGCCCCGGCCCGGCCGCACCCGCAGGACCGGCGCGAACCGCCGGACCGGCAGCCCGCCCGCGGGGCCTGCGGCACAATGGGGCGCACACGACCTGCAGGAGGAACCCCGATGTCCCGAACGACCCCGTTCCGCGTTACGGTCCCCGTCCGCTGGACGGACTTCGACCGCTACGGCCACGCCAACAACGCCGTCTTCCTGGAGTACGCCCAGGAGGGCCGCCGGGTCCTGGTGGAGGAGCGCCTCGCCGGGCAGGGCTTCCCGCCGTCGGTCGTCCGCCACGTCGAGATCGACTACCTGCGCCCGGTGCTGCCGGACACGCGGGAGGTCCACGTCGACACGGAGATCACGGCGATGGGCCGCACCTCCTACACGCTGCGGCAGACGGTGCTGGACCAGCACGAGAACGTCACCGCCGTCGTCACCCTGGTCATGGTCGTCGTCGACCGCGACCACGCCAGCCCGCTGGAGCTGACGCCCGCCAACCGCAAGGCGCTGGCGCCGTTCGCGTCGGGGGAGGCCGCCGGTGAATGAGGAGCTGACGCTGCCCGGAGGCGCCCGCGGCCCCGCCGCCCGCAACCTCCGCGCGCTGACGCAGCGCGCCGTCGCGATGGACGCCAACGCGCTGCTGCGGGTGCATCCGCGTGACGACGGCGCCCGCTGCGACGTCTGGACCACGACCCCCTTCGATCCGGTCGGGGTGCGGGCGCTCGACGTGACGCCGTCGCGGCCGGACATGGCGGTCCGCGCGGCGACGGTGCTGTCCGCGCTGACGGCCGACGCGGAGTCCGGCTCCGCCGACGACCGGGGCGACGTGGTGCTGCGGTGCGGCGGCGCGGCCGATGCGTCGTGGCCGGGGGCGCTGCCGCCGACCGGCGGCTACCGGGCCGTCGACGTCGTCCCCGCCGCGGTGCTGCGCGACCTGGAGGCCCGCGCCCGCGGCGTCGCGGCGGAGGAGTCGGGGCCGATGGGCCTGCCGCCGTCGCTGCTGGACCAGGAGGTCCTCACCGTCTCCGTCGGCGACGAGCCGGGGGAGGGCGACGACGCGGACGAGTCGTCCGCCGGCGCGCCCGCAGCCGCGAACGCCGGCGAGGACGCAGCCGCGAACGCCGGCGAGACCGCCGCCGTGACCATGCGCGAGGTCTTCGCCCTGTGCGGCCTGGGCTTCATCCCCGCCGAGCCCACGGAGGACGAGCCGGTGCGCGTGTCCGTCCGCGGCCGGCACCTGCGCATCGACGGCCGCTTCGGATCGGTCTTCGCGTCCGCCGGCATCGGCGGCGTCCTGCCGCTGTAGGTCCCGCCCGGTGTCCCGCCGGGCGGCCTGCAGCGGGATCCGGTTCCGCCGCCCGTCAGCCCGGTCGGTTGATCATGAAGTCGGCGACGCGGACCATGTGGTCCCAGATCGCCGCGCGGTGCGCGTCGTCAAGCTCCGACTGCGGAATCTCCGCGAGCGACGCGGACATGAGCTCCAGCCAGCGGTCGCGGGCGGCGGAGTCGATGGCGAAGGGCATGTGACGCATCCGCAGGCGCGGGTGGCCGCGCTGCTCCGAGTAGTCCTTCGGCCCGCCCCAGTACTGCTCCAGGAAGCCGCGGAGGCGCTCCTCCGCGCCCTCCCAGTCGTCGGCCGGGTACATGGGGCCGAGGATGTCGTCCTCGCGCACGCGCCGGTAGAAGCCCGCGACCATGCGGTCGAAGGTCTCCGGGCCGACCTCGTTGTAGAAATCGCTGTACTGGGGGCTGGTCATGCCCCCAGGGTACGTGCCGGCGCCCCGGCCTCCCCGCGGGGTGCGGGGACGCCGGGGCGCCGGGGGAGGGGACGGGGCGCAATCGGGCGACCAGGCTGCGGCCCGGCGACCGGGGCGCGCCTACTCCGCGTCGACGGCGCGGTTGCGCAGCGCGCGGGCGACCTGGTCGGCCTGCTCGGACAGGATGCGGCGCACCGCGCCCGGGGTGGCGTCGTCGTCGGCGAGCGCGCGGGCCCGGTCGACGATGGCCTGGTCGATCTCCCACGAGGGGAACAGGCCCTCCAGCAGGTTGGCGGCGGTCTCGGAGGAGAACGCGTCCCACCAGCCCAGGGCCTCGTCGAAGTAGCGGTCCGTGAAGCCGGCGCCGGCGAGGAGCTCCGCGGAGCCCGGGGCGGTGAAGCCGGCGAGCATGTGGCGGGCCTGGAGGTTGCTGACGGCGTCGGCGCCGGTGGCGGTCAGGCCCTCCCAGACCTCAGCCTTCTTCTCCGCGAAAGGGCGGGCGGCGCGGGCCTTCGCGGCGAACTGGCGGCCGGCGGCGGACTTGTCGGCCGCCTCGGCCGCATCGATGGCGTCGTCGCCGAGCTCGCCGGCGGCGACCAGGACGGTGAGGGCGCGCCACGTCATCTCCTCGTCGACCGCCAGGCCCGCCAGGCCCGCGGTCGCCGGGTGGCCGGCGTGGATGGAGCGGAACGCGTCGAGGATCGCGGGGGAGGTGCCGCCGGCCGGCAGCATCGCCAGGGCCTTGACGTAGGACAGCTGCGCGTCGGAGCCCGGCTCCGCCGCCCGCGCCGACGCCAGCAGGCCGGTGGCCAGCGACGGGATGCCGGTGGCCTTCGCCCAGTCCGCGTCGGCGTACAGCACGGCCGCCTGCACGGCCTGCGCGAGCACGCGCTCCAGCACCGCCACCTGGTCCTCGGCGGTGGAGCCGCGCAGCACCAGGTCCATGAAGTCGCGGGCGCGCATGCGGCCGCCGCGGGTCATCTGCCACGCCGCCGACCACGCCAGGGTGCGCGGCATCGGGTCGCGGAAGGCGCCGATGTGGCCGACGACGGTCTCCAGGGAGCGCTCGTCGAGGCCCATGAGGCAGTAGGTGAGGTCGTCGTCGTTGACCAGGACGACGTCGCCGGCCTGCAGGCCGACCAGCGCCGGCACGTCGGTGAGCTCGCCGGTGACGTCGATCTCCTCGCGGGCGACGCGCACCAGCGCCTCGCCCTCGCCGACGCCGCGCAGCTCGTAGACGCCGACGGCCACGCGGTGGTCGCGCAGCTCGCCGGCACCCGGCTCGGCGCCCTCCTGGCGGATGCGGAAGGAGGAGTAGCGGCCCTCGTCGTCACGCTCGAACTCGGGGGTGAGGGTGTTGATGCCCGTCGTCGTCAGCCACTGCCCGGCCCACCCGGACAGGTCGCGGCCGGAGGTCTCCGACATCGCGGCGAGCAGGTCGTCGAAGGTGGCGTTGGCGAAGCGGTGGCGGGCGAAGTGCAGGCGGGCGCCGGCGAGGAACGCCTCCTCGCCGACGTAGGCGACCAGCTGCTTCAGGACGCTGGCGCCCTTGGCGTAGGTGATGCCGTCGAAGTTCTGCTCGACGGTGTCGATGTCGCCGGCGTCGGCGGCGATGGGGTGCGTCGACGGCAGCTGGTCCTGCTGGTAGGCCCACGCCTTCTCGACGTTGCAGAACGTCGCCCACGCGCGGGAGTACTCGGAGACCTCCACCTGCGCCGCCGCGGCGGTCCAGGTGGCGAAGGACTCGTTGAGCCACAGGTCGTCCCACCACTCCATGGTCACCAGGTCGCCGAACCACATGTGCGCCATCTCGTGGAGGATGGTGTCGTTGCGGCGCTCGTACAGGTAGCCGGTGGTGCGGGAGCGGAACAGGTACTCGTCGCGGATGGTGACGCAGCCGGCGTTCTCCATCGCGCCCATGTTGTACTCCGGGCAGAAGATCTGGTCGTACTTGCCGAAGGGGTAGGGCTCGCCGAAGTGGCGGGCGTAGAAGTCGAAGCCCTCCTTCGTCTCCCGGAACAGCACGTCGGCGTCGAGGTGCTCCTTCAGGGACTGGCGGCAGAACAGGCCCAGCGGGATGGTCAGCTCGCCGTCGGGCTGGTGCTCGCGCGGGGTCTCCGGGTGCGGGGCGATCGCGCCGGACCACTCGTCGCGCACCTCGTGCCAGGGGCCGGCGCAGAAGGCGACGAGGTACGTCGACAGCGGCACGCCGACGCGGAAGCGGTGGACGCGGGCGCCGTCGCCGGCGTCCTCCACCTCGGGCTCGGAGTTGGAGACGACGGTCCACGCCGCCGGGGCGGTGACGGCCATGTCGTAGGTGGCCTTGAGGTCGGGCTGGTCGAAGCAGGCGAAGACGCGCTTGGCGTCGGCGGTCTCGAACTGGGAGTACAGGTACGTCTCGTCGTCGGCCGGGTCGGTGAAGCGGTGGATGCCCTGGCCGATGGTGGTGTAGCGGCAGTCGGCGTCGACGACGACCTCGTGGTCGCCGGCGGTGAGCTCCAGCGCGATGCCCCGGTCGGAGTCGTAGGCCGCCGCCTCGGTGGCGTCCTCGCCGTCGACGGTGACGGAGCGGACGTCGGCGTCGCGCAGGTCCAGGAACGTCGACCCGTCGCGCCGGGCGGTCAGCGACACGGTGGTGACGGAGCGGAACGTCTCCGCCCCGTCGCCGGCGCCGGTGAAGTCGAGGTCGATGCCGTAGTTGCGGACCTCGAGCAGGTCGGCGCGGGCGCGCGCCTCGTCGCGGGTCAGGTTCTTCGAGCTCACGTGGGGTCTCCTTCGTTCGTCGGGCGCGTGCGGGGGGCCGCCGCCGCGGTCGGCGGCGGCGGGCCCGGCGGGGCGCCGGGTGCCTCCGCCCCAGGGTAGCGGCGCGGCGTCGCGCGGGGTGCGGTGGTGCGGCCGGGTGCGGGTGCGCGCGTCGCCGCGCGTGTCGCGTGACGACGGCACCCGCCCCGGCTGGTGCCGCGGTACGCGCGGCTCCGGATTCACCCTTGCGGAACGTTGCCCGGGGAAATTAGATCGGCGCCATGAGCATCGCGCAGTCGTGGCGCGCCATCGCGGCCGCCGTCCCGTCCACCCGTCCGCCGGCGTCCGAGGCGGACGTCGACAGGATCGAGGAGGTGATCGGCGCCGCCCTGCCCGACGACGTGCGGGAGTCCCTGCTGCTCCACGACGGCGTGCCGGAGGGCGACATGTTCGACGCCCTCGGCGACGACAACCCCGAGGACGTCTACGAGGTCCCGATGGGCTGCGACCGCATCATCGCGGAATGGGAGGCGCTCGCCGGGTTGCGCGACGGCGGCGACATCGACGACGACATGTGGCTTCCACGCTTCGTGCCGCTGGCCGACGGCGGCGCCGGCGACTTCATCGCCGTCGACGTGGAGACCGGCCGGCTGCGCTACCTCGACAGCGAGGTCGGGCACGAGGAGTCCGCCTGGCCGACGTGGAGCGAGTATCTGGCGGCGGCGGCCCGCGCCGTCGGGTCGGGGCCCCGGGTGCGGTGACGGTCCTCCCGGCCCGTCCCGCCGTCGCCGGCTCCGTCCGCCGCATCGTCGAAGCCGTCGGGGAGGGGGGCGAAGCGGTGATAAGCCCCACAAAACATGACGTGACAACTATTGGTGATCGTTGATAGGGTCGAACCCGGAAAACGAACTCCGATGAAAGGACTCCCCGTCATGGCCACCCGCGAGCAGGTCACCTTCTGGTTCGACGTCTCCTGCCCCTTCTGCTGGATCACCTCCCGCTGGATCCGCGAGGTCGAGCAGGTCCGCGACATCGACGTCCGCTGGCAGCCGATGTCCCTCTCCGTCCTGAACCAGGGCCGCGACGAGCTGCCGGAGGAGTACAAGGAGCTCATGCGCTCCAACTGGGCGCCGGCCCGCGTCTTCACCGCCGTCGCGAAGAACGACGGCGAGGACAAGCTCGACGACCTGTACACCATCATGGGCACGAAGATTCACAACGAGGGGCCGGTCAACCGCGAGGGCATCGAGCCGGAGCACGTCTACGACGACATCATCAGGGCCTCCCTCGCCGAGGCCGGCCTGCCGGCCGAGCGCTTCGACGTCGCCCACTCGGAGGAGTACGACGAGGACCTGCGCGCCTACCACCAGGGCGCGATGGACGCGGTCGGCGACGAGGTCGGCACGCCCGTCGTCAAGCTCGGCGAGACCGCCTTCTTCGGCCCGGTGCTGACCCGCATCCCGCGCGGCGAGGAGGCCGGGAAGATCTTCGACGGCGCCGTCGCCTTGGGCTCCTACCCGCACTTCTTCGAGCTGAAGCGCTCCCGCACCGAGAGCCCCGAGTTCAAATAGTGCCCCCCACCTGCGAAGACCGGACTAGCCGGCCCCCTCCGCGCCGCCGCCACCGCCTCCCGTCCCGCACTGGTCCCGCACCTCACCAAACGCCCGCGCGGCTAGGGTCGGGGCCACGTCCCCGAACCTTCCCTCAACGAAAGGATGCACGACATGACCGACGACATCCGCACCGAGGTCCGCGACGACGCGGAGAACGACTGCTTCGTCCTCCTGGTCGACGGCGAGCACGCCGGGCTCATCGACTATGTCCGCGGCAACGGCGTCCGCAACCTCACCCACACCGAGGTCGACGACGCGTACCAGGGCAAGGGCCTGTCGAAGGTACTCATCAAGGAGGCCCTCGACCAGTCCATCGCCGCCGGCGACACCATCATCCCGACGTGCCCGGCCATCGACGGCTTCGTCGAGAAGAACCGCGACGCCTACGGCCCGCACCTCGCGCCGCGCTGATCCGCCTCCCGCACGTCGCGCATCGCGTGCGTGACGGCGGGACCCGCGCGGCCCGCATGACGACGCCCCGGCCGGAAATCCGGCCGGGGCGTCGGCCCGCGCGGAGGACGCGCCTATCCGATTGCGCGCCTATCCGATGAGGTAGAGGCCGACCAGGACGAACAGCACCACGACGGGGCCGAGCACCCGCCACATCCGATCGGCGGGCTCCGGCGGCGCCTGGGGGACGAGGCTGTCGCGGACGATCGCGTCGTCCGGGCCGAGCATCGCGAGGAGCTCCCGCCGGTGCCGCTCGTCGTCCATCCACGCCTTCAGCGCCCGCTTGTCGTCGGAGCGGCGCTTCAGCGTCCATCCGCAGCCGAGCAGGGCGCCGATGCCCAGCAGGATGAAGCCGATGAACTGCTCCGTGCCCTCGGCGGGGGAGGCGCCGAAAATCCAGGCCGCGCCGCAGATGACGCCGATCCAGAGCATGACGGTGCTCGCGGTGCCGGGCCTCCGGATTCCGCCGCAGGCCGGAGCGATCGGCTCCGTGGGACGGGGCTCCTGCGGTACGGCCGGCACGGGGGAGGGCGCCGGCGCATAGGGATCCGGATACTGGTCGAAACGCGGATTGGCGTCGAGGAACGGGTATCCGCCCGCGCCCGCGTGGGGCGCCTGCTGTTCGGGCATCGTCTTTTCCATTCGGCCCCGGGGAACCGGGGCTGCCGTGAACCGGAAGGGGACGCGGGGCCCGGGCGCGGGACCTCCCGCGCCCGGGCCCGGTGCTACTTGGTGTCCTCGCCGACGAAGTCGGCGGAGCAGGTGGCGGTGGCGAATTCGCCGGTCGCCGTGTTCTCGGACAGGACCTCGCCGTTTTCGAGGATGCGGCAGGTGATGGACCCGGTGGAGCCGGGGCCGTTGGTGACGGACAGCTGGGCTCCCCAGAATCCGGAGACGGTCACGTCCTTCGACCAGCCGGCGTTCAGGCCGGTGTCCTGGACGGAGTTCGTCTCGCCGACGTTGTAGATGGCGGTCGCGTCGACCGCCTCCCCGTCGATCTGGTAGGTCACCGTGTGCTCGGCGTTCATCTCCTTGTCGACCTCGTTCACCGCGGTGCCGAGCCCCACCGCGCATCCGCCGATGACCAGGATGAACAGGGCGACCAGGATCAGCGGGATCAGGCAGCCGGGCTTCTTGTACCAGGGCTTCTCCGGCTTCTGGACGTAGACCACCTGGGGCTGCTGCTGGCCGCCGCCGTAGGCGGGGCCTCCGGCATTGGCGGGGTTGCCGGGGCCTCCGGCGTTGCCGTACGGGTTCGCGTCGCCGTTCGGCATGGGGGGATGGTTGTTGTCGGTCATGATGCCCTTTCGCGAGCAGGTGGACGGAATGCCGTCCATTACGTCGGTTGCGGAATCGAATGGGTTGCGCGCTGCGGAGCCCACTGCCCCTTACTTCGGGGTGATCCGGAAGGATCGGAGTGACGAACACGGGGCGGGGCCGCCCCGTGGGCGACGGTCCGCGGTCCGGGGCATTCGGTCCTCGTGACTCACCGGACGCTTGCCTCGTGGGCGGGCCATGCCCCGGAGGTTAACGACGGGGCCGACATCGCCTGCCCGTCGTCCGTCGCATTTCCGGCCAGGTGTTCGAAAGCCCCGTTGGGGCACCCTGCGGGGGCGCCCGGACTTCCGCGGCCGACCCCCTCGCGCACGCGAAAACCCGCCGCGGCCCCCGCCCCGGGGGAGGGGCGGGAGCTGCGGCGGGTGACGTCGTCACGTATCGCGCGGTGACGCGGGCTCGCACCGGCGGCCGGTGCGCGGAACTCCTACGCGGCGGGGTCGTGGGTGCGGCGGTGCGGCGTCGGCAGGTGCACCGGGCCGTCGCCGTCGTCGGCGACCTCGGGGGCGTCGACGCGGCCCTGCGCGGCGGTGAGCCCCGCGGCCGTCAGCGAATCACCGGAGTTCAGCAGGGCCAGGGCGTCGCGGTCGACGCCCGGGTCGTCCGCGGCGACCTCGCCGGCGGCGCGCATCTCCGCCCACCGCGGCGGGATGTACGCGCACGTCGGATCGGAGGCGCGGTAGTCGCCCGTCATCGCGTAGGCGGTGGAGCGTGAGCCTCCGCACACGCCGTGGAACTCGCACACCGCGCACTTGCCGTGCCAGTGGTCGGGGTCGCGCAGCGCCTTGAACACGGGGGACTCGGCGTAGATGTCGCGGAAGTGCGTCCGCTTCACGTTGCCGCAGTGCATCGGCAGGAAGCCGTTCGGGTAGACGTCGCCGACGTGGTCGATGAACGCGAAGCCGGAGCCGGAGTTCACCGCCATCGGCGGCCGTGGCGGGCGCGGCTTCTCCGGGTGGGCGCCCAGCAGCTTCGTCGTCTCCGCGGTCAGCCAGCGGTAGAGCTCGCCGCCCTCGTAGCCCGGGCGGCCCTCCTCCTTCGCCTTCCGGCGCTGCAGGACGACGCGGCGGTACTGCGGCGCCTCCGTCGTCTTGATGGCGATGCGGTCGGCGATGTCCGCCAGCCAGTTGAGGACGTCCTCGCGCTGCGCCGGGGTCAGGGCGCCGAGGTCCGCGCCGCGGCCGGTCGGGACGAGGAAGAAGACGTACCACATCTTCGCGCCCATCTCGATGACCTGCTTCAGCAGCGACGGCGCCTCGTGGATGTTGCCGGAGGTGAGGGTGGTGTTGATCTGCAGGCGGAAGCCGGCGCCGGTGATGTTCGGCGCCATCGCCACGGTCTTCTCGAAGGTGCCGCTGAAGCCGCGGAAGCGGTCGTGCGTCGCCGCCGTCGCCCCGTCGAGGGACATGGACATGGCCTTGCCGCCCAGCTCGTGCAGGCGGGCGACGCGCTCCGCCGTCAGCTTAGGCGTCACGGACGGCGACAGGGACACGTTGAGGCCCTTGCCTGTGGCGTACTCGACCAGCTCCTCCAGATCGTCGCGCTCGAACGGGTCGCCGCCGGTGAACACGACCAGCGGCAGCGGCCGCTCGTATGACGCCAGCTGGTCGATGAGGTCCTTGCCCTGCTCCGTGGTCAGCTGGTCCGGGTGCGGCTCGTGCTGGGCGTCGGCGCGGCAGTGCCGGCACACCAGGCCGCAGGCGCGCGTCACCTCCCAGATGACGATGAACGGCTTCTCGTTGATGTCGTGCCGCACGGTGCGGACTGCCGGCCTGTGGTTCATGTGCTTCGACCTCGTCATCGGGTGCGCCCCCGGGGCGCCTGCTCACCCCAGGAGCATACCCCCGAAAACGGCAAAACGCCTGGTCAGGTAACCCTTACGTGACGACGGTCACCGCCCGCCCGGGCCGCCCGTTCCCACATTCGCGGGGGCGCCCCGCCACGGGTCGGGGGTGGCGGGGCGGTGCGGCGGGGTGCGGCCCGGCCGCGGCGGCCGGACGCGCGGAGGGTCCGCGCCGCGGCCGGGAGCCGGACGGCTACAGGTTGTCCATCGCGTACTGCGCCTCCGCCTCCGTGAACTGCTCGCCGTACGGCGACGTCAGCTGCTCGCGGATCTGCGCCGGCGACATCGCCATCTGGTCCTGGTAGATCCGGGCCTTCTCCAGGGCGTTGCGGTTCCAGTCCGTCTCGACGTTGTCGACGGCGTACTGCGCCGCCTCCGCGCTGAACTGGCCGCCGTACTCCGACGTCAGCTGCTCGTACAGCCCCGCCATCGACATGTGCATCTGGTTGGCGTACACGTCCGCCTGCCGCAGGGCGTTGCGGAACTCCACCGGCACATCGCCCTCCGCCGGGGCGGGATCGGCGGCCGGCGCGGCGGCGCCGGCGGCGGGATCGGCCGCGGGGACGGCGGCCGCACCCGCATCGGCCTCGGCGTCCGCCGCGCCCGCGTCCGCGGCGGGCGCGGTCTCCGCCGGTGCGACGGCGGCCGGGGGTGCCTCGGCCCCCGTGGCCCCCGTCGTCGCCGTGTCGCCCGCGTCCAGGCAGGCTCCTGCGGCGCCCAGCACGACGACGGCCGGGACGGCGACCTTCCAGGTGCGCCACCACGGCTTCCCCGGGCCGCGCCGGACGTCGGCGCGCGGGCTGTCCTGGTGGGCGGCGTAGGTGGCGTGGGTGGTGTCCGCGTTCATGGCGGTGTCCTTTCGGGGATGCGGGCGGGTCGCCCGCGGTATCGGGTCCCGGGCCGGGGAGGGGGTTCTCCTCCGCCCCTCCCGGGGTTGCGCCCGCACCGTGTCGCCCGGCCCGACATCGCCTTATCGGGTGAACGAACAATGTTTCGAACGTAAATCCGACGACTTTCCAGTCCGCCCACGGGCCCGGCCCCCTCTGCGGCCGCCCCCGCCCGGACTCGCCGCGGCCGCCCCCGGCCCTCTCGTCGCTATGCTGTCGTTCATGCGCATCTACCTTGGAGCTGACCACGCCGGATTCGAGATGAAGAACCTCATCAAGGCCCACCTCGAGGAGGCGGGCCACGAGGTCGTCGACTGCGGCGCCCACGAGTACGACCCGGCCGACGACTACCCGGCCTTCTGCATCGAGGCCGCCTCCCGCACCGTCAACGATCCGGGCTCGCTCGGCATCGTCCTCGGCGGCTCCGGCAACGGCGAGCAGATCGCCGCCAACAAGGTCAAGGGCGCCCGCTGCGCCCTCGCGTGGTCCGTCGAGACCGCGAAGCTCGCCCGCGAGCACAACAACGCCCAGCTCATCGGCCTCGGCGGCCGCATGCACTCCGAGGAGGAGGCGCTGGCCATCGTCGACGCCTTCGTCTCCCAGCCGTGGTCCGAGGAGGAGCGCCACCAGCGCCGCATCGACATCCTCGCCGAGTACGAGAAGACGGGCATCGCCCCGGAGCTGCCGGCCTAGCGGCCGCGGCCGCCTCCCCGCGCCGCGGGGGAGCGTGACGACGAAGGAGGGGCGCCCCGGCCACGATGGCCGGGGCGCCCCTCGTCGTCACGCGTCGGCGGGCTTCACCTCCTGCGACGGCGGCCGCGGATGCACCCACCCGAGCGCCCACGCCATGCCGAACACGATGACCGCGCCGACCGTCGCCCCGGCGCCCAGCCACAGCGTCAGGCCGCCGAGGATGACGATGGGCGCAAGGATCGCCATGACGATCTCGAACGGGGCGAAGCCGATGTATGCCACGCCGAACTCCTCCATCGTCCCCGTCTCCAGCTTCGGGTCGACGATCTTCAGCAGCGCGACGCCCATCGCGACGGACGCCGTCGTCCAGCCCCAGCCGAACATCGCCCGCTCCAGCCACGGGTCGCGGAACATCATCGGCGCGACGACGAAGAACATCAGCAGGCAGAACACCAGGCCCAGGGCGAACAGGATGAGCAGCGGCACGATGTAGCCGCCCACGATCGACGGGACGATCGACGCGATGCCGTAGGCGACCAGGAAGTCCGTCGCCGCGCCGGAGATCGACCCCGACAGCTCCTTGTCCAGGTAATTCGGCGCCTTCACGGCCTTCAGCACGCCGACGAAGAGCAGGCCCACGAGGAACGCGCCGGCGAACAGCGGGATGTCCAGGCCCGGGACCGTCTCGGAGATCCAGCCCGTCGTCACGTGCGCGACGA
The DNA here is from genome assembly GCF_053525695.1 of Corynebacterium sp. 335C. Lineage (NCBI taxonomy): Bacteria > Bacillati > Actinomycetota > Actinomycetes > Mycobacteriales > Corynebacteriaceae > Corynebacterium > Corynebacterium sp. 335C. The sequence goes on along the minus strand of NZ_JASTTB010000001.1, from coordinate 882,528 downwards.
AGACCGTCAGCAGGATCGCCGCCGCATGCAGCGCGATCGGCTCGATGGACGTCGGGCTCGTCGTGGCCCGGCCCACCGACGGGCGGTCGCCCGGCATGGAGATGAGGCCCGTGCGCATCTCCCGCGGCAGCTTCGCGCCGCCCGGCAGCACCGACGTCCGGCCCGTCATCGACCCCCACTTCGACAGGATGATGCCGCCGACGATGGCGACGAGCATGCCCACCGACGCCGACGTGAAGCCCAGCGACATCGCGACGTCCGCGTCGCCGCCCTCCAGCGAGCCGCCGACCGCGGCGGCCACGCCGAAGCCGCCGACGAAGCCGACCGGCAGCATCAGGCCCAGCCAGTCCGGCGTGCCGAACAGCGGCGCCAGCAGCAGGACGCCGATGAGCGCGAAGATGCCCCACTGCGCCAGGTACATGCCGACGGAGTACGACCACATCGTGCGGGCGCCCTTCTTCACCTTCCCTCCGCCCAGATCCATGCTGAACGGCAGCGCGCCGAAGACGACGGCGATGAGGATGGTGGAGTAGACGCCCATCTGGTCGCTGAACGGGATGACGCCCAGCACCGACGGGCCCAGGATGAGGCCCAGCAGGCCGGCGGTCATCGGCGCCGGGATCATCAGCGTCTGCATCAGCGGGACGAAGCGGCGCAGCAGATTGCCGACGATGAGCAGCAGCGCCATCCAGCCGACGTCGGTCAACAGCGTGTACGGGTCGAAGTGCCCGGCCATGCGGTCCTTTCCGCGGGCCGCGCGCCCTCCCGCGGGCGGCGCCCGGGGTCGCCGGCGCCCCGCTGGGTGGGGGTCCTGAACGGTTCCTGAGTAAAAACCGTTCATGACGTTACGACATCCGGGCCGGTCCGCGGGACGGTGAATCCGGGACCCACCCCGAACGGGCGTGACGACGAAGGAGGGGCGCCCCGGCCGCGATGGCCGGGGCGCCCCTCGTCGTCACGCGCGGGCGATGCGCGCGGATGCGGTGCGCGGGAGATGATCCTCGGGCGGGGCCTAGAAGTCGAAGCCCCCGTCGAAGAAGCCGCCGTCCCCGCCGTCGCCGCCGAAGAAGCCGCCGTCGAAGAACCCGCCGTCGTCGCCGCCGGCGTCGCCCATGTCCCCGGCGTCGCCCGCGTCGCCGGCATCCTCGGCGCCGGCGTCCCCTGCGTCGCCCTCGCCGCCCTCGGCGGCCGCCAGGCCGTCCTCGTAGCCCTCGCCGTAGCCGTTCTCGAAGCCCTCGGCGCCGTAGCCGACGCCCGCCATGCCGTTGAACAGCATGGAGAACATCATGACCGAGCCGACGGTCCACATGCCCGTGGCCAGGGCGCCCGCCCACCAGGGCTGGGAGTACCAGCCGGCGGGGACGGGGCGGCCGGCGACGCGGCCGCCCGGGTAGTAGTTCGGCGTCTCCTCCGACGCGGTCGGGGAGGCGGTGATGGTCTGGCCCTCGTGCTCGATGGTGCGCTTCTCCGTCACCTTGCCGGCCGAGGCCTGGCCCTCCAGCGGCGGCAGCGCCGGGCCGGCGGGCATGCCCATGATCTCGCGGGCGGCGTTGACGTAGTGCAGGCCCTCCAGCGCGGACTCGCGCGCCAGCTTCGCCTGCTTCACCGTCGACGCCGTCGAAATCTGCGACGAGGCGGCGTTGTAGCGCTCGGAGGCGTCGGCCATCGCCTGCGTCGACGCGGCGTCGGTGCCGGAGATGGACAGGACCTGGGAGCCGAGGCGCTCGATCCAGCGCCGGGCGTCGGCGGTGGCGTCCTCGAGCTCCATCTGGCCGCGCTGCTCCACGGCCTTGTTCTGTTTGCCCTGCAGGTACTTGACCACCATGATGCCGAGCACCAGGGCGAGGGCGATGAGCAGGAAGCCTTCCATGGGGAGGGGCACGTCCTTCCGGTCGTTGGCGGTGGGCGTCCGCGGCCGCGGGGTCCGCGGGTGCCGGGCGGGCCTCCGGGGTCCGGGGCCCGCCGCGTTCGTCGTCTGCAGATGGAACGTGCGCGCCCGCCCCGTTGTTCCCGGCACCGCGTCCGGGCCGCCGGAAATCCCCGTCGTAAGGCAATGAAAACATTTACCCTCCAACACATGACGGAGAACATCCCCGGCGGGACGCCCGCCATGAGCCCGCCGCCGGAGGCCCCGGCCGGCGACGTCGACCTGTCCGGCCTGGTCATCGGCACCGCCTCCGCGGCGGTGCAGATCGAGGGCGGCGACCGGAACAACGACTGGTGGGAGTGGGCCCGCGTGCCCGGGCACGTCAAGGACGGCACCACCCCGGAGCGCGCCGCCGACCACTGGAGGCGGTGGCGGGAGGACAACGAGCTGATGCAGTCGCTCGGCCTGCGCGCCGCCCGCCTCGGCGTCGAATGGTCGCGCATCGAGCCGCGCCCCGGCGAGATCGACCACGCGGTCATCGACCGCTACCGCGAGGAGATCGGGGACCTGCGCGACCGCGGCATCGAGCCGCTGGTGACGCTGCACCACTTCACCAACCCCCTGTGGCTCGCCCGCCGCGGCGGGTTCACGTCGGAGGAGGCGGTGGGGCGGTTCGACCGGTTCGCGAGGACCGTCGTCACGCAGCTCGGCGACCTGGTCACCGACTGGGTGACGGTCAACGAGCCGAACGTCTACGCCACCCAGGCGCACCTGTTCCGCCAGGGCCCGCCCGGCGACCGCAACTGGGGCTCCGCGATGCGGGTGCTGCGCCACATGGCGATGGCCCACGTCCGCGGCTACGAGCTCATCCACGAGATCCAGGGCGACGCCGCCCGCGTCGGCTTCGCCCACCACGCCCGCGTCTTCGCGCCGCGCAACCCTCGCAACCCGCTGCACCGGATGGCGGCGTCGACGTCGCGGCACATGTTCCAGGACATCATCGCGGAGGCGTGCCTGCGCGGCCGGTTCCACCCGCTGCTCGGCGGCAACCGCGGCACGCGCATCTCCAGGGGGCGGTACTACGACTACCTGGGGCTGAACTACTACTCCCGGTCCGCCGTCGACAAGCTCGACGACGGCACCTTCCCCGACGCCCCCGTCAACGACCTCGGCTGGGAGGTCCACCCGGCCGGGCTGGTGCAGTGCGCCCGCGAGCTCGTCGACCGCTACGACGCCCCGGTCTGGGTGACGGAGAACGGCACCTGCGACAACGGCCTGCCCGGCGGCGGCCCGGGCGACGAGCGGTTCCGCTGCCGCTTCATCCTGGAGCACCTGTCGGCCATCGCCGCCTCCGGCCTGCCCATCGAGCGCTGGTACCACTGGTGCTTCACCGACAACTGGGAGTGGGACCTCGGCGAGGAGCCCCGCTTCGGCCTGGTGCACCTGGACTACGAGACGCAGGAGCGCACCCCGAAGCCGTCGGCCGCGATGATCCGGGAGATCCTCGCCGCCGGGCGCATCACCCCGGACATCCACGCCCGGTACGCCGCCGGGCAGCGCTACCCGCTGGCGCCTGCCGACGGGGAGGGGTCGTGACGGGCGGCGGCGCGCGGACGGCACGGGGCGGGCCTGGCGCGCCGGGCGGCGCGGGCGCGGGCGCGGCGGCGGGCACGGCAGCGGCGGCGGGCACGGGAGCGGCCGCCGGCGCGCCGGTCCACGCGACGGACGCCCCGGGCGCGGCCCCCGCCTCGGGCGCCGACCGCTTCACCGCCGACCCCGCCGGCCGCCGCCCGGTCCGCGGCGGGTGGATCGCGTCGTTCGGCGTGTTGTACCTGTTCCAGAACCTCGCGTGGGCGGCGCCGTCCCAGCTGCTGCTGGCGCAGCAGATCCTGGCGTGGCACCCGGGGGAGAAGGAGCAGCGGCTGGCCCTGCTCATGGCCGTCGGCGGCGTCGCCTCCCTCATCGGCCACCCGCTGGCCGGCTGGCTGTCGGATCGCACCGGCGGGCGCTTCGGCCGGCGCGCCCCGTGGGTGCTGGTCGGCGCGCTGCTGGCCGCCGCGGCGCTGCTGGCGCTCGGCGCCGCGCCGGGCTTCGGCGCGCTCGTCGCCGGCTGGGCGGTGTTCCAGCTGGTCATCGCCGCGTCCATCAACGCGGCGCAGGCCATTCCGCCGGACACGGTGCCCGACCGCCAGTACGGCACGGTCTCCGGCGTGATGGGCCTGACGTACACGCTGGGCGTGGTGCTGGGCACGGCCGTCGCGACGCTGCTGGGCATCGGCGCCGCCTACGCCGCCACCGCGGCGCTGCTGGTCGCCGGCGTCGTGCAGTTCCTCGCGATGCACCCCGACGTCACCGCCGTCCGCGACGCCCGCGCCGCGCGTGACGACGCCCCCTCCGCCGCCCCCGCCCCGGACGCCCCGGCGGGGACGGCGGGGGACCCGGCGGTCGGCGCCGCCGGGACCGCCGGGCCGGACGCCGCGGACGCCGCCGGCACCCGGGCCGCCCGCGAGCGCGCCGCGGCCGCCGGCGTCGGCGCCTACCACGACTACTGGTGGGTGTTCGCCGCCCGCTTCCTGGTCACCGCCGGCAACTACGTCGCGCTGTTCTACCTCTTCTACTACCTGCGCGACCGCATCGGCGTCCCCGACCCCGACGGCGGGGTCCTGCTGCTGACCGGCGTGTATGCGCTGTGCGTCGTGGTCACGGCGATGGTGTCGGGCCGTGCGTCGGACCGCTCCGGCAACCGCCGCGCCTACGTCGCCCTGTCGTCGGCCGGCGTCGCCGCGGCCTGCGTGCTCATGGCCTTCGCGACGTCCTTCGCCGTCGTCGTCGGCGCCGCCGTGCTCCTCGGCCTGTCGTGGGGCGTCTACATGGCGGTCGAACAGGCGCTCATCAACGAGGTGCTGCCCGACGCCGACAAGCGCGGCCGCGACGTCGGCGTCATGAACCTCGCCGTCGCCGGGCCGAACGCGCTGGCCCCGGTCCTCGCCGCGGCGTCGCTGGCGTGGCTCGGCGGCTACCCCGGCCTGTACGTCTTCTCGGCGGTCATCACCGCCGTCGGCGCCGTCATCATCCGCCGGGTGCGCACGGTGCCGTAGCCGCCGCGCGGGGACCGTCGTCACGCAACAAGAAGCCGGCCCGGCGCGGAACCAATCCGCGCCGGGCCGGCGAAGCGGAGGGGACGACGGGAATCGAACCCGCGTCTTCAGCTTGGAAGGCTGAGGTATTAGCCACTATACGACGTCCCCGGAGGTCATCCCGCCGCGCGCGGCCGCGGGAAAACGTGGGGACACCCTAGCGCAGGCGGCGCCCCCGCGCGAAATCGGCGCCTCCGGGCGGGTGCGTCCGCGGGGTCCCCGCGGCGCCCCTCCGGCACCCTCCGCAGCCTGTGGTGCACCCGCCGCGACCGGCGGAAACGGGCGAATCGCCGGGGTGATGCGACCCCGCCGGAAGGCGGCCACGTAGACTACGGCGGGTCACGGGGTATGGCGCAGCTTGGTAGCGCACTCGCTTTGGGAGCGAGGGGCCGTGGGTTCAAATCCCGCTACCCCGACCAGCAGCACGGGCACTCCCGTGGTCTGTGAACTGATACGAACCTCTCACAACGAACCTAGGAGTGTTAGGCACATGAAGAGCTCCGTCGAGCAGCTGAACGAGACGAAGGCCAAGATCACCGTCGAGGTGCCCTTCGACGAGCTGAAGCCCGAGTTCGACCGCGCCTACAAGGCGCTGGCCCAGCAGATCAACATCCCCGGCTTCCGCAAGGGCAAGGTCCCGGCCAAGGTCCTCGAGGCCCGCATCGGCCGCGGCCCGATCCTGGAGCAGGTCGTCAACGACATGATCCCGACCCGCTACGAGGAGGCCGTCAACGAGCACGACCTCAAGCCGATCGGCCAGCCCGAGGTCGACATCACCAAGCTCTCCGAGGAGGAGGGCCTCGTCGAGTTCACCGTCGACGTCGAGGTCCGCCCCGAGATCGAGCTGCCGGACTTCTCGGACATCGCCGTCGAGGTCGACCCGCTGGCCGCCGACGACGAGGCCGTCGAGGCCGAGCTGAAGAACCTCCTCGCCCGCTTCGGCACCCTCACCGGCGTCGAGCGCGCCGTCGAGGACGGCGACTTCATCTCCATCGACCTCTCCGCCACCGTCGACGGCGAGGAGCTCGAGGAGGCCTCCACCGAGGGCCTGTCCTACGAGGTCGGCTCCGGCGACCTGGTCGACGGCCTCGACGACGCCGTCAAGGGCCTGTCCGCCGGCGAGTCCAAGGAGTTCACCACCACCCTCGTCGCCGGCGAGCACGAGGGCGAGGACGCCCAGGTCACCGTCACCGTCCAGTCCGTCAAGGTCCGCGAGCTGCCGGAGGCCGACGACGAGTTCGCCCAGATGGCGTCCGAGTTCGACACCATCGAGGAGCTGCGCGAGGACCTGGCCAAGAAGGTCGAGGCCACCAAGAAGGGCGAGCAGGCCCAGCAGATCCGCGACAAGGTCCTCGCCGAGGCGCTGGAGAAGACCTCCGTGCCGCTGCCGGAGGGCGTCGTCAAGGAGCAGGTCGACGGCCAGCTGCAGCAGCTGCTCGCCCAGTTCGGCGGCGACGAGAAGGTCCTCAACACCATGCTCGAGGCGCAGGGCACCACCCGCGAGGAGTTCGACAAGGACTCCCGCACCTCCGCCGAGGACGCCGTCCGCACCCAGCTGTTCCTCGACGCGCTGGCCGAGAAGGTCCAGCCGGAGGTCTCCCAGCAGGAGCTGACCGACCACATCCTGTTCACCGCCCAGTCCTACGGCATGGACCCGAACCAGTTCATCCAGCAGCTGCAGCAGTCCGGCCAGCTGGGCAACCTGTTCTCCGACGTCCGCCGCGGCAAGGCCCTGGCCGTCTCCATCCTGGAGACCTCCGCCAAGGACACCGACGGCAACGAGATCGACCTCAAGGACTACTTCGACATGTCCGAGGCCGAGGGCGACGACGAGGCCAAGGACGCCGAGTAGCGTCCGCCGGCGGCGCGGGGCCGCGCGGGGACCGTCGTCAGGCAACGCACGCATCGCACCGCGATGCGCGTGATGCGTGACGACGGGGACCTCCCGCGGCGCGCCGCGCACCGCACGCCGACGCTGACAGCGATCACGGGGCCGCACCGGAACATCCGGGCGGCCCCCTTCGTTACCCTGTGAGACGAGCGCGGCCGGTCCGGCCGCCCGCCCCGGCCCCGCCGCAGGCCATGCCCCGGCCGCCGGCCGGAGGGCGCGGGCGCCGGCCGGCCCCCATGGACGTCAGATGGAAGGAATCACCACCCGATGAGCGACAAGACCCCCACGTCGACCGACTCGGTGTTCGACAAGCTGCTGAAGGAGCGCATCGTCTGGCTCGGCGACCAGGTCGACGACGACATCGCCAACCGCCTCTGCGCCCAGATGCTGCTGCTGGCGGCCGAGGACCCGACGCGCGACATCGCCCTGTACATCAACTCCCCGGGCGGCTCCGTCACCGCCGGCATGGCCATCTACGACACCATGAAGTTCGTGCCGTGCGACGTCGCGACCTACGGCATGGGCCTGGCCGCCTCGATGGGCCAGTTCCTCCTCTCCGCCGGCGCGAAGGGCAAGCGCTACGCCCTGCCGCACGCCCGCATCATGATGCACCAGCCGTCCGCCGGCATCGGCGGCACCGCCTCCGACATCACCATCCAGGCGGAGCAGTTCGCGCTGACGAAGAAGGAGATGGCCGAGCTCATAGCCGAGCACACCGGCCAGCCCCTCGAGCGCATCGAGGAGGACTCCGACCGCGACCGCTGGTTCACCGCCCAGCAGGCCAAGGAGTACGGCTTCGTCGACCACGTCGTCAGCTCCCTGAAGGACACGGCCGAGTAGGCCGGGAAGGGAAGACGCCGTGCACGACAACCGAACCAACATGGAGATGACCACCAACATGCAGATGCCGCAGTCGCGCTACGTCCTGCCGTCCTTCACCGAGCAGTCCAGCTTCGGCGTGAAGGAGTCCAACCCGTACAACAAGCTGTTCGAGGAGCGCATCATCTTCCTCGGATCGCAGGTCGACGACACCGCGGCGAACGACATTATGGCGCAGCTCCTGGTCCTCGAGGGCCTCGACCCCGACCGGGACATCACGATGTACATCAACTCCCCGGGCGGCTCCTTCACCTCCCTGATGGCCATCTACGACACCATGCAGTACGTCCGCCCCGACGTGCAGACCGTGTGCCTGGGCCAGGCCGCCTCCGCGGCCGCCGTGCTACTCGCCGCCGGCGCCCCCGGCAAGCGCGCCGCGCTGCCGAACGCCCGCGTCCTCATCCACCAGCCCGCCACCCAGGGCGTCCAGGGCCAGGTCTCCGACCTGGAGATCCAGGCCCGCGAGATCGAGCGCATGCGCTCCCTCATGGAGGAGACGCTGGCCCGCCACACCGGCCAGACCGCCGAGCAGGTCCGCATCGACACGGACCGCGACAAGATCCTGACGGCCGAGGAGGCCAAGGAGTACGGAATCATTGACCAGGTCTTCGAGTACCGCAAGCTGAACGGCTAGCCCGTTCCGCGAGCCCCGCATTCGAGGCGCGACGACGGCGGCCCCGGGTTATCCCCGGGGCCGTCGTCGCGTGTCCGGGGCCGTTGCCCGACCGGCGGCGGCGTCGGAGCCCGGAACCTCCTCGTCGCCGGGCCGCCGGGCGTCGCAACCGGGTCGTTTCGACCCACATGCGAACGGCCCGCACACGGTCAGACCCACTTCCGGCCATTTCGACCCTGTTCAAACTGGGTCGGAATGGCTAAAAGTGGGTCTGGCTCCAGCGGAGGACGCGCGGAACCGGGTCTGAACGACGCCGTTGCGGTGGGGAAGCGGCGTCGGCGCCCCGCGTCCCGCCGCCGCCGAACCCGGACGTACTTCGCCGGGGCGGCCGGATGAAGTTGGACGTACGGTGCCTGGGAGGCCGGGAGAAGCTGGACGTACTTTGCCTCGGGCGCTGCCGAACCTGGACGTAGATAGCCCGACCTGGACCTACTTACAAGTACGTCCAAGTCGGGCTATCTACGTCCGGGTTGGCGCCGGGGTGGGGCTATCTACGCCCGGGTTGGAGAAGGGGAGGGGCCAACTACGTCCAGGTCACGGTCGGGACTGCCGGGCCCGCCCCGGAGCGGCAACGGCGCCCCGCTTTCCGTCACCGCCGGCTACGTGCGCGCAGCCTCCGCCGAGTCGGCGCCCGTAGCGCCCGAGCCCGCGCCCGCGCCGGCAACGTCCTCCGTGCCCGCCTGGTCCGCCGCGATCTCCTCGGCGGTCGGCATGAGCGGCCCGGCGGTCGACTTCGGGCCGACGAGGCCGACGACGACGAACACGATGCCCGACGCCGCCAGCGACCAGTACAGCGGCTCGTAGGCGAGGATGTCGCCGTAGATGACCGTCGTCACGGCGAGCGCGACGATGCCGGCCGCCATCGACGCGATGGCCGCCACGGCGGACGGGCGGCGCCAGATGATGCCGCCGAGCACCGGGAAGAGCATGCCGCACACGAGCACGTTGTAGGTCAGGGTGAGGGCGGTCACGACGTCGTCAAGCACGAGCGAGGGCGCGGCGGCGAGCACGCCGATGATGACGACCAGCACGCGCATCGTCCCGTCGATGGGCGCGCGGCCGCCGCCGTGCAGCCTGAAGCGCGGGGAGATGGTCGGGAGGATGTCCTCGCGCAGGACGGTCGCGGTGGCGATGAGGCCGCCGGAGGTCGTCGACATCATCGCGGCGACGGCGCCGGACAGCGCGAGGCCGGCCAGGCCCTGCGGCAGCAGCTCGCCGACGGCGATGGCGAACACGGCGTCGCGGTTCTCGATGCCCGGCCACTTCACGGCGGCGGCCATGCCGATGAACGTCGCGACGACGCCGAACAGCAGCACGTACATCGCGGACGCGAAGCCGCCCCAGCGGGCGACGGCGGGGGTGCGGGCCGTCGCCACGCGCTGCCAGATGTCCTGGCCCAGCAGCAGGCCGAGGGTGTAGATGACGAACGTGCCGGCGATGGACGCGAAGCCCACGGAGGTCGGGTCGAGGAACTCGCCGCCGAGGCGGTCGAGCGCCGCGACGGACCCGCCGGTCAGGGACACGGGGCCGAGCAGCACGAAGAACGCCAGCGTCATGACGGTGAACTGCACGACGTCGGTGAGGGTGATGGACCACATGCCGCCGAGCAGCGAGTAGATGATGACGACGGCGGCGCCGATGCCGATCGCCGGCAGCCGCCCGATGTCGAACACGACGGACAGGACGGAGCCGTACGCCAGCGTCGACGTGGTGGTGATGAGCAGCGTGTAGGCGACCATCACCCACGCGGAGGTGCGGGCGGTGACGTGGCCGTAGCGGCGTTCGACCAGCTCGGGGAGGGTGTAGACGCGCGAGCGGCGGATGATGCCGGCGAAGAACAGCGACAGCAGGGCGACGCCTGCGGCGATGGCGGTGATCATCCAAACGCCGCCGGCGCCGAGGCTGTAGCCCAGGCCGACGCCGCCGACGGTGGCGGCGCCGCCGAGGATGACGGCCGACATGGTGGAGGTGTACATGACGGGCCCGAGGCGCCGTCCCGCGACGATGTAGGCGTCGCGGTGGCGGGCCCGGTAGCGGGCCCACGCGCCGATGCCGATCATCAGCAGGAGGTAGGCGATGAGCACCGCCGCGTCGAAGGCGGTGAATTCGGGGGATGGCGTCACGGTGTTTCTCCAGGGTCGGCGGCGCGGCCGCGCGTGCGGGACCGGGAAAGGGTACCGCGCCGGGATGTCCGGAAAGTAACCTCCCCATAAGTGAATCGCCGGGTCGCCGCCGGTGGTGCGCTGTGCGACGGCGCCTGCCCGCCGCGGGTGCGGCGGGGGGCGTGCGGGGTGCGGGTGCGCGGCCTGCGCCGGGCGTCGCCGTGCGTGACGACGTACGCCGCCGGCGGCCATGGCGGCCGCTGGCGGCGGGGGAAGGGGGGACGTGGCGCTGGGGAGCGCCGGGGCGTGGCGGGAGCGCCGGGGCGTGGCGCCGGCGCGCGGCCGGGGTCAGCCGACCTGGACGGAGCCGATCGTCGGCTGGACCGTGCAGGAGTTGCCGTTGCCGGCGTAGCTGACGGTGCCGTAGATGACGGCGACGACGGCGCCCTCGCCGGTCTCGACCAGCTTGGAGGTCTGGGAGTTGATGCCCAGTCCCAGGACGGAGTCGTCGAGCTTCGCGGAGCCGCCCTTTCGCTCGGTCAGGTTGAACCACATGACGGTGACGTCGGTGCCGTCGACGACGGGGGCGAGTCGGATGTCGCGGGTGAACAGGTGGTAGAAGGCGTGGCCGGAGGGGATGTACGGGGCGGCGAGGTTGCCGTTGCCGAAGATGGGGCCGGCGCCGTAGTTCGGGCCGGGCTGGACGGTGGCCTTCGCGGTGGTGGCAAGCGAGCCTTCGACACCGCAGGACGGCACGAGGGCGGGGAGCCAGAAGTCCTTCTTCTCGGTGACGTCGTCGCGGTAGGCGACGGGCTCGTCCTCCTCGCCGTCGGCGTCGAGCCACGGGGCGCGGCCGCCGTCGGACTCGTCGTCCGCGTCGTCGTCTGAGGAGCCGAAGTCCGCCAGCGGGGCGGTGCGGGCGCCGTCCTCCACGTCCTCGCCGGCCTTGTCGGAGGGGCGGCCGTCGCGGTCGATTTCGCCGGACTCGATGCGGCGGATGGACTCGACGAGGTCGGCGAGGGCGGCCTCGGCGCCGGGGTCGCCCGCGGCGATGAGGTCGCGCAGCTCGTCGAGCGCGTCGGCGGCGATCGAGCCCTCCGGCAGGTCGGCCGGCAGGCCGTCGGTCAGGTCGCCCGGCGGCCCGGCGGAGCCGGGCAGAGTGACGGAGCCGGCGGGGGAGTCGGCGGCGGGCTCGGCCGACGCGGCGGGCGCGAACGCGAGACCGGTGGCGAGGACGGCGGCGGTGGCCAGCAGCGCCGCGGTGCGGCGGGTACGCGAGAACATCGGTGGTTCCTCCGGCGGGGACGGGCCGCCCGGGAGCGGCCCCGCGTCGTCCGCGCAGCCGGCGCGTCGGGCGTGGTCGCGGCCCGGAAACGGCCGACGGTGTTGTCGGGAAACATGTTACTCCCGTGACTTATGTGACGGCAATTAATTCACGGGGGCAATGGGGCTGCTGTGGTGTGGTGGTGGACCGGTGCCGAGGGAAGGGGGGGGGGACGACGTCCGGTCGCCGCCTCGCCGGCGGCAGGCCGGGCGGGGGCGCCCGGCGGATCCGTCGGCCGGCCGCCGGATCGGGGCGTCGTCACGCGAACACGCTGAACCACCTGCGGCGCGCGGCTACGCGCGCGACGCCTCCCGCAGCGCCCGCGCCAGCTCCCCGCGCGACCGGATGCGCAGCTTCCGGTACACGCGGGTGAGGTGGTACTCGACGGTCTTGGGGGAGAGGAACAGCTCGCCGGCGACCTCCCGGTTCGTGGCGCCCTCGGCGACCAGCGCGGCGATCTCCTCCTCCTGCGGCGTCAGCCCCCCGGAGCCGACGTCGCGGGTGCCCAGGCCGCCCGCGCGGCGCTCCTGGTTGCAGCGCTCCACGAAGCGCGTCGCGCCCATCGCCGCGAAGACCTCCCCGGCGCGGGCGAACATGTCGTCCGCCAGGCGGCGCCGGCCGAGGCGGCGCAGCAGCTGCCCGTACTCGAAGAGGATGCGCGACCGGTACGCCGGCATCGGCAGCGCGGAGATGGCGTCGACCGCGTCGTCCAGCATCGCGATGCCGCCCTCCACGTCGCCGTCGTGCAGCAGCAGATGCGCCCGCGGCACCGCGAGCTTCGCCTCCGCCGACGCCACCCCCGCGCCCGAACGCCGCGCCGCGTCCAGCCGATCCGCCGCACGGTCGACGGCCTCCCGGGCGTCGTCGACGCGCCCCGCCCGCAGCAGCTGCTGCGCGTACACGTCGTCCCACGGCCAGAACCCCGCGTGCCCGAAGTCGTGGACCCGCTGGTAGGCGTCCAGCTCGTCGCCCGCCCGCGTCGCCGCCGCCGGGTCGCCGGCCAGCGCCGCGATGAGCATCCGCGCCATCGCCGACGGGATCCGCTGGATCGCGAACGCGTCCGGCGCCGGCGCCAGCCGCGCCACGTACGACGCCGCCAGCGCCATGTCGCCCCGGTACGCCGCGATCGTGGCCGCCGTCCACAGCAGCAGCGGCTCCAGCATCCGGATGCCGAACCGGTCCGCCCGCGCCAGGCCCCGCTCCGCCACCGAGGCGGCGGCGTCCCAGTCGCCCATCACGAAGTGCGACCGTGCCAGCCACGCGTCCTGCCACAGGGCGATGCGCTCCGAGCCCTCGTCCTGCGTGCGGCGGCGCAGCAGCTGCCGCGCCCGGATCGGGTCGTCGTTGACCAGCGCCAGCCAGCCCAGCGCCATGTGCCGCCGCTGCGCCTGCAGAGGCCGCTCGCCCGGCACGGGCACGTCCTCCGGCACCCCGCCCGCCAGCGCCGACCGGCCGATGACGGCGATGGCCTCCGCCTCCAGGTGCTCGGCGCTGCCCGGCTCCGACCAGGCGCGCGCCCGGTCCGCCCACGTGACGACGCCCTCCGGATCCCAGTCCGCCAGCGCCAGCAGCACCCGGCGCGCCGCCGCGCGGGCGGCGAGGGGGCCGGGGGAGGAGGACGCGGCCGGCCCGGCGCCCGGCCCGGCGCCCGGCTCCGGAGACGCCCGCCCGATGAGCAGCTCCGCATCCGTGCGCCGGCCCTCGTGCAGCGCCAGGTAGCCCAGCACCAGGTCGCGGTGCGGGTCCCCGCCGCCCGACGGCAGCGGCGGCAGCGCCCGGGCGTGCAGCCGGGCCTCCGGGATGTCGGCGGCGGCGATGAGCACGTCGATGGCGTCGAGCCGCCGCGCGTCGCCCTCCGCGCCGTCGCCCGACAGCGCCGCCGCGAGGCGGTGCTGCTCCGCCGCGCCGCGCCACCGGCCGGCGTCGCCGAGCGCCCGGCCCTCCTCCGACAGGCGCCGGGCCAGGGCGTCGTCCGGGCCGTCGGCCGCCCGGGCCTCGTGCGCCAGGGCGGCGGAGCCGTCGCCGGCGGCGCGGAACCACGCCGCGGCGCCGAGGTGCAGCCGGGCGCGCTCGCCCGGCGGCGTCGTCGCCCGCAGCACCGCCCGGTCGGACGGGCCCGCCGGCTCCAGGCGCAGCGAGCCGTCGCCGGACAGCGTCCGCAGGAAGCCGAGGTCCACGGCGGCGTCGATGGCGGCGCCGACGTCCGCGCCGGGCGAGCCCCCATCGGCGGCGTTCCCGCCGGCCGCGCCGCCGTCGTCCAGCAGCGACCGCACCAGCCGCACGTCGGCGGGCTCGTCGAACGTCGCGACCGCCCGCAGCACCGCGCCGACGCCCTCCGGCGCCTCCGCCAGCCGCGCCTGCATCGCCGCGATCCAGCCGCGCGGCACCGGAATCCCCGGATTGCGGCGCCGCCAGTGGTCGCCCGGCACCGACTCGAGGATCTCCCGCACCTGCCCCGGCCGCCCGCCCGACAGGTCGCGCAGCCGCTCCGCCGCCGTGGCGTCGAGCCGCGCGCCGACCGTCGCCAGCGCCAGCGCCCGCGTCTCCGCGACGTCCAGCGGGGAGAGCGTGACGACGTCATCCGCCGACGTCCGCAGGAGCCGCCCCGCGCGGTCGGCCGCCGCGGCGGGGGCGGACGGCGCCGCCGGGGCGTCCGCGGCCGCGGGATCCGCCGGGGTCGCGGAGTCTGACGGGTCGTCGTCGACGGCCGCCGGCTCCGCCAGGTCGCCGCCGTCCGAGCACGCCGCGATGACGGCCAGCCGCCCGCGCGTGCAGCCGCGGACGACGTCGATGAGCGCCCGCAGGGACTCCGCGTCGCCGAAGTGGGCGTCGTCCACCGCAATCGCCGTCGCCGCGCCGGCCACGTCGACCGCCGCCGCCAGCGCCGCCGCCCTCCCCGCGACGTCCTCCCCGAACGCGGCGGGGGAGGGGGCGGGGCGGGGGGCGTCGTCACGCGCATCCGCGGAATCCGCGGCGGCCCCGACCGCCGCGACCACCCGGGCCAGCAGTGACCCCGCATCCCCCGCGTGCCACGGCAGCGCCGTCACGTGGACGCCCGACCAGCCGGGCAGGGCCTCCAGCGCATCGCGCAGCACGCTGCTGCGGCCCGCGCCCGGCGGCCCCGCGACGACCAGCAGCCGCGCCCCGCCCGGGCGGACGGCGCGGACGGAGGCGGCGAGCTCGGCCGCGACGGGGCGGGTGAACGTGCGCGCGGGACGGCGGGAGGGAGAGGACATGGGCCGTGATGTTAATCGGCGGAAACAATTAGCGGGCCGGAATGAACGCGGAAGCGGCGCCCGGCCGGCCCCTCCCGGGGACCCGCCGGACGCCGCGGCCCCGCGCCTGTCCGCGCCTACCCCTGGTCGCCGCCGGCGACCGGCAGCACCGAGCCCGTCACGTACGACGCCTCCTCCGACGCGAGGAAGCAGATCGGCGCCGCCTGCTCGTCGAGCGTGCCGTAGCGGCCCATCTCCGTCGACGCGACCGTCTGATCGACGATCGCCCGGTACCACGCCTCCTCGCGCTCGCCGTCGGGGCCGGGGCCGCGCGGCACCCGCCGCTCCGGCGCCAGCGTCCCGCCCGGGGCGGTGCCGACGACGCGGACGTTGTGCGCCGCCGCCTCCTTCGCCAGCGCGGAGACGACGCCGTTGACGCCGCCCTTCGCCGCCGCGTACGGCACGCGGTTCACGCCGCGGGTGGCGACGGACGACACGTTGACGATCGTCCCGCCGCCGCCGGCGATGAGCACCGGCAGCGCCGCCCGGCACATCCACAGGGTGGGGAAGAGGCTGCGGCGGATCTCCTTCTCGATCTCGTCGCCCGCGTAGTGCTCGTACGGCTTCGCCCAGATGGTGCCGCCGACGTTGTTGATGACGATGTCGACCGACGGCAGCACCCGGTCGGCCTCCGCCATCGCGTGCTCGGCGCCGTCGAGGGTCTCCAGGTCCGCGGTGACGGCGTGGACGCCGCCGCGGCCTGCGCCGGACAGCGTCTCCGCGACCTCGTGGACCAGCTCCGACCGGTCGACCAGCAGGAGGTGGCCGTCCTCGTGGGCGATGCGCTGGGCGACGGCCAGGCCGATGCCCTGCGCCGCGCCCGTGACGACGACGCCCTGGCCGAAGAACCGCTCCGGGGTGACGTGGCGGGGCCGGTCGCCCACGCCCGCTCCGACGGGGGCGCCCATCAGCCGGCCATCCGATCGCCGTCGCGCGCGGACCCGTCGTCGCGCGCGGACTCGATGGCCGCGTGCATCGTCGCGATCGCGTGCTCGGCGTGATCCCGCAGCAGCGTCCGCGCCCGCTCCCGGTCGCCGGCGGCGACGGCGTCGACGATGGCGAGGTGCTCGGCGGCGATGTCGCCGTGGATCCACTCCGCGTCGGACAGCTCCGCGTGCATCACGTCGGCGATGGGCAGGCCCCGGTAGGCGGCCAGCAGCGCGGGGTTGCCGGTGCGGGTGAACAGGAACTCGTGGAACGCGTCGTTGGCGCCGACGAAGCCCTCCGCGGAGACGATGCGCTCGCCGTCGAGGTGCTCGTTGACCGCGGTCGCGAGACGGCGGTACTCCTCCAGGACCGCGTCGGACAGGCGTCCGAGGGTGAGCTCGAGGGCGCCGAGCTCCAGCGCCATGCGCGCCTCGAACTGGGAGGTCGAGTCGGCCTTGGCGGAGTGGACCTCGCCGGTCTCCACGCCGGGGGCGGAGATGACGACCTCGGCGCGGGCGTCGTCGCCGTCGCCGGCGGAGGCGCTGGCCACGGACATCGTCGGCTGGCCCGAGGCGGCCGCCGCCGAGGTGAACTTCTCGTAGTAGAAGTTCTCCGGCGGGGCGTCGAGGCCCGACAGGTGCGTGCGCACCGCCTCCACCATCGGCGGCGGGCCGCACAGGTACACGTCGCATTCGCCGTCGTGCAGGTCGGCGGGGTCGATGTGCTCCGTCACGTAGCCCTTGCGAGGGTGGTCCGACTCCGGGTCGGAGACGACCGTGGCGTAGTCGAAGTCCGGCAGCCTGTCCTTGTACGCGTCGAGCTTGTCCAGCTCCACCAGGTCGTGGTCGAAGGAGGCGCCGTAGAGCAGGCGCACCGGCACGTCGAGCAGCTCGTCGTTCGCGAGCTTCTCCAGGATGGACAGGATGGGCGCCAGCCCCGTGCCGCCGGCGAGCAGCAGCAGCGGCACGACCGGCTCGCGGAGGAAGAACGAGCCCATCGGCCCGGTCATCGCCAGCTCGTCGCCGACCTGCGCGCGCTCCTCCAGGTAGGTGGTCATGAGGCCGCCGCGGGTGAGCTTCACCAGGAACGTGACGACGTCGTCCGCCGGCCCCGACGAGAACGAGTACGACCGCGTCTGGTCCGTGCCCGGCACGGTGATGTTCATGTACTGGCCCGGCAGGTACGCCAGCGCGGAGCGGTCCTCCAGCTCCACGGAGAACCCGACGGTGGACTCGGAGTGGCGGGTGATGTCGACGATGGTGCCGCGCAGCGTCGCCGCGCCGGTCTTCGCCAGCTCCGACGTCGTCGCGATCTGCAGCACCAGGTCCGACCGCGGCGTCATCTGGCACGGCAGGCAGTAGCCGTCGGCGGCCTCGTCGTCGGACAGGGCGTCCTCGATGTAGTCGCCGTCGTCGTAGTCGCCGGATTCGCAGAACGCCTTGCACGTTCCGCAGGCGCCGTCGCGGCAGTCGAAGGGGATGTTGATGCGGGCCTGGTAGGCGGCGTCGGCGACGGTCTGGTCGTCGTCGCAGTCGATGAAGCGGGTGATGCCGTCCTCGAAGGCCAGGGCGATCTGGTGGGTCATGGGTGCCTCCTCGGCAGGGTCGGGGTCGTCCGGGGCTGGTGGGGCGGGGCCGGGCCGGGCGCGGCCGGGCGCGTGCGTGCACGGCGGGCGCCGCGGGGCCGGGCCGGGTGCGTCGCGGGAGCCGCGTCCGGCACTGCGCGGCAGGTGCCGCGCGGTCGGCTCCGCCGCAGGTCACACGTGGTAGATGTCCACGATGTGGTGGATGTAGTCGTTCTTCAGGACGATCTTCTTCTTCGTGATCCGCGGCTCGTCGCCCGCGACGTCGAGCGTCACGAAGGTGGTGCCGAAGTACGTGTCGGTCGTGTTGTAGCGGTAGTAGAAGGTGATCCAGTTGAACCGGACGTCGACCTCGCCGTCGCGGCGTTCGATCACCTCGACGTCGGTGATGTTGTGGCCGGTGCGCGGCTCCGGCAGGGAGGTGGCGGACGACCGCTCGGTGCGGATGCGGAAGACGCGGTCCTCCAGGCCGCCGCGGTTGGGGTAGTAGATGAGCGAGATCTCGGACTGCGGGTCCTCGGTCAGCTCGCCGTTGTCGTCCCAGGCGGGCATCCAGTACTCCGCGTCCTCGCGGTAGCACTGCAGCCAGTCCTCGAACCGGCGGTCGTCGAGGAGGCGCGCCTCGCGGTAGAGGAAGTCCTCGATCTCGGTGCGGGTGATGTCGTTGCTCATGGGGTGGGGCTCCGTTTCCGGTGGCTGGGGTGGGGCTGGGGCTGGTGCGCCGGCGCGGGGCCGGCGGGTGCGGTGCGTTGCGACGCCCGGTGCGCGCGGTGCGCGCGCCCGCGCCGGGTCCGCGGGTGGTCGCGGCCGCGTCGCGTGACGACGTGCCGGGCGGCGGCGCGGGCGCCGCGCGGTCGGCGTCGCCGCGCGCGCCGGGCGTGGACCCGGGTGGGGCGCTGGGGTTCGGCTGCCGCGGCGGCGCGGCGGCCGTCGTCAGGCGATGCGGCGGACGCGGGGCGTCAGCGGCGGCGGCGACGGCGACGGGTCGGGGCGTCGGCCTTCGCCGCGGCCTTCGCCTCCGCGCGGACGCGGGCGATGTTGCTGGTCGCCGCGGCGGAGGCGGCGTCGTCGGCGGCGGCCTTGTCGACGGCGCGCTCCTTCTCCAGGGCGTCCTCCATGCGGCTCATCCAGTAGCCGTGCTGGATGGGGTAGAGGCCCTCGTCCTCCGTGCGGGCGCCGGAGGACAGGACGCCGTCCATGCCCAGGTCGCGGGCGACCTCGTCGGGGCCCTCCACCTGGTGGCCGAGGCCGCGGGTCATGTCGTTCCAGGGGAACGCGCTGGCCTGGTAGGTCTTCTGGCAGGAGCGGAACTCCTCCAGGTCGTCCGGGGTGGCCATGCCGGTGGCGTTGAAGAAGTCCTCGTACTGGCGGATGCGGTTCGCGCGGTCCTCCGCCGACTCGCCCTTCGGGGCGATGCAGTAGATGGTCACCTCCGTCTTGTCGACGTCGATGGGGCGCAGGTGCCGGATCTGCGAGGAGAACTGGTCCATCAGGTAGACGTTCGGGTACAGGCACAGGTTGCGGGACGCGCCGACCATGAACTCGCCCTTCTTCTCGCCGAAGGTCTCCTTCAGCTCCTCCTTCCGGGAGAACAGCGGGCGGTCCTGCGGGTTGCCCCACCACATCCACAGCAGCATGTGGCCGTGCGGGAAGGAGTGGTAGCCGCCGCCCTGCTTGCCCCACGTGCCGGCGTCCATCGCGCGGGTCTCGTTCGTGGACTCGCCGGTGCCGCGGCGGCTCGTCGTCGCGGCGTAGTTCCAGTGGGTGGAGGAGACGTGGTAGCCGTCGGCGCCGTTCTCCGCCTGCAGCTTCCAGTTGCCGTCGAAGGTGTAGGTCGACGAGCCGCGGAGGACCTCCAGGCCCTCCGGGGACTGGTCGACCAGCATGTCGATGACCGTCGTCGCGTCGCCCAGGTGGCCCTCCAGCGGGACGACGTCCGGGTTGAGGGAGCCGAAGAGGAAGCCGCGGTACGACTCGAACCGGGGCACGCGGCGCAGGTCGTGAGAGCCGTCGACGTTGAAGTTCTCCGGGTAGGCGCCGTCCTTCTCGTCCTTGACCTTCAGCAGGCTGCCGTCGTTGGAGAATGTCCAGCCGTGGAACGGGCAGGTCAGCGTCGTGCGGTTGTCGGTCTTGCGGCGGCACAGCATCGCGCCGCGGTGCGAGCACGCGTTGATGAGGCAGTTGAGCTCGCCGCGCTTGTCGCGGGTGATGACCACCGGCTGGCGGCCGATGTAGGTGGTGAAGTAGTCGCCGACCTCCGGGACCTGCGACTCGTGGGCGAGGTAGATCCAGTTGCCCTCGAAGATGTGCTTCATCTCGAGCTCGAAGATCTCGGGGTCGGTGAAGATGCGGCGGTTGACGCGGACGACGCCGTCCTCGGGGCGGTCCTCGAGGGCGCGGTCCAGGGTCGTGCGGATCTCGTCGACGGGGGTGCTCATGGGTGTGCTCCTGCATGGAGTGGGTGGGGCTGGGTACGTGGCCGGGGGTGGCGGGCCCGGGGCCGCGGGCTCCGCCGTCCGGTGCGCCACCGGCGTCCGGGCCGTCGCCGCCGCGGGCGGCGGGGCGGGGCCGTGGGGGCGCGGGCGCATCTCCGGCACGGGGTTGATTGTGCCGGGAAATGAACCGCGTCACACCAGGGTGATTCCCGGGGTTGGCCCGGGGGTCGGTGTTCATGTTTTGCACGGATAATGACTTGCGGTGCCGTGAACTGCGGAAATGTCGATAAATGCATGCGTGCAGAAATTCATGTTCTGCTTCCATGTGCTTTTGGCTGATTGACTGCCCATGTGCGTTGGGCCACAGTGATGGTCATCCGGTCAACGGGGCCGCCAGTCCCGCCCCGTCGGATGAGTCGCAGCACCGCCGGTGCCGCCGGCCCCGCCCCCGCCCCTCGGGGGAGGGGGGCGCGGGCCGCGCGCCGCGGACGCAGCCATCACCCGAAACCCACATGAGGAGACGACGATGACGACCGTCGAGCAGCATGACGTCAACCCCACCGCCCACGGCTCCGGCAACGCCGCCACCGACAAGTTCAAGAAGGTGGAGGTCAGCTCCGACACCTCGAAGGAGCGCGCCAAGGCCATCTACCAGGACCTGCTCTCCGCCATCGGCGAGGTCGCCGAGCGCCACCAGGTCACCTACGACGAGTACCGCGTCCTCAAGCACTGGATGATCGAGGTCGGCGAGTACGGCGAGTGGCCGCTGTGGCTCGACGTCTTCGTCGAGCACGAGATCGAGAAGATCAACTACTCCCGCCGCGGCTACACCGGCACGAAGGGCTCCATCGAGGGCCCGTACTATGTCGAGAAGGCCCCGGCCCTGGAGTCCGTGTGCACCATGCCGATGCGCGAGAAGGACAAGGCCGCCAAGCCCCTGCTGTTCAAGGGCCAGGTCACCGACGTCGACGGCAACGGCATCCCGAACGCCACCCTGGAGCTGTGGCACGCCGACGAGGACGGCTACTACTCCCAGTTCGCCCCGGGCATCCCGGAGTGGAACCTCCGCGGCACGATCATCGCCGACGAGGAGGGCCGCTACGAGATCACGACCCTGCAGCCGTCCCCGTACCAGATCCCGGCCGACGGCCCGACCGGCTGGTTCATCGAGTCCTACGGCGGCCACCCGTGGCGCCCGGCCCACCTGCACCTGAAGGTCACGGCCCCGGGCTACCGCCTCATCACCACCCAGCTGTACTTCAAGGACGGCCGCTGGCTGGGCGACGACGTCGCCTCCGCCGTCAAGCCCGAGCTCATCCTCGACCCGCAGGACGACGGCACCGGCCGCAACGTCGTCGAGTACGGCTTCAAGCTGGACAAGCGCTCCGACATCTAGCCCGCGTCCGCCGCACCGACTGCGGCGGGACCGACCCCCGGCGCGGCACCGCCCCACCTGGAGGAGACCATGACCGACCTGACCATCGCGCGCGTCGACACCTGCATCCTCGACGTGCCGCTCATCCGCCCCCACGGCTTCGCGACGACGACGGCGACCGCCCAGCCCATCCTGCTGGTCACCGTCGTCACGGAGGACGGCGTCGCCGGCCACGGCGAGGGCGTCGTCCCCGGCGGCCCGTGGTGGGGAGGGGAGTCAGTCGAGACGATGAAGGCCATCGTCGACGGCTACCTCGCCCCCGTCATGACGGGCCGCCGCCTCGACGAGCTCGCCGGCATCCTGCGCGACTTCGAGCGCGTCGTCGCCAACGCCCGCTTCGCGAAGGCGGCGTGCGACGTCGCCATGCACGACGCGTGGGCCCGCGCCCTCGGCGTCCCGGTGCGCGACCTGCTCGGCGGCGCCGTCCGCGACTCCGTCGAATGCACCTGGGCCCTCGGCGTCCTGCCGCTGGACCAGGCCGTCGCGGAGATCGGGGAGCGCATCGAGTCCCACGGCCACCGCAGCTTCAAGCTGAAGATGGGCGCGGGCGACCCCGCCGAGGACGTCCGCCGCGTCGCGGAGCTGGCCCGCGAGGTCGGCGACCGCGTCTCCCTGCGCATCGACGTCAACGCCCGCTGGGACCGCATCACCGCGCTGCGCCACCTGCCGGCGCTGGCCGACGCGGGCGTCGAGCTGTTCGAGCAGCCCACCCCGGCCCACGACCTCGCCACGCTGCGCGAGATCACGCGCCGCACCGGCGTGCCCGTCATGGCCGACGAGTCCGTGTGCTCCCCGGCCGACGCCCTCGCCGTCGTCCGCGAGGAGGCCGCCGACGTCATCGCCCTGAAGACCACGAAGCTCGGCGGCCTGCGCGAGTCCCTGAAGACCGCCGCCATCGCCGAGACCGCGGGCCTCGCCTGCCACGGCGCCACGAGCCTCGAGGGGCCCATCGGCACCGCCGCGTCGCTGCACTTCGCGTGCGCGTCGACCGCGGTGTCCTTCGGCTCCGAGCTGTTCGGCCCGATGCTGCTGCGCGAGTCCTACGTCACGGAGGACATCCGCTACGCAGACGGCCTCGCCCACCTGCCCGAAGGTCCGGGCCTCGGCGTCGACCCCGACTGGGACGCGGTCGAGTCGTTCACCCGCCGCTGACCCGACCCCGCCCCGACCCGCACGATCACGAAGGAGAACCCCCATGGCCCTCTTCCACGTCCGCATGGACGTCCGCATCCCCGCCGACCTCGACCCGGACGTCAAGGCCGACACCATCGCCCGCGAGAAGGCGTACTCCCAGGAGCTGCAGCGCGCCGGCACGTGGGTGAGCATCTGGCGCATCGCCGGCGAGTACTCCAACTACTCCATCTTCGACTGCGCCGACGCCGACGAGCTCCACGACATCCTGTGGAACCTCCCGCTGTTCCAGTACATGGACTGCACCGTCACGGCGCTGGCGAAGCACCCCTCCGACATCCACTGACGCGGCGAAGGCCACCGGCGCGGGGTGCGCGGGGCGCGGCCGGGTCCGCGCCCGCGCACCGCTTCACGCGTGACGACGGGGCCCGCCCCGGGGGCGATCTCCCCGGGGCGGGCCCCGTCGTCACGCGATCACGTGCGATCCCGGTCCAGGACCGCGGCCGCGGCGACGCCCGCGACCAGCCCCCAGAACGGCGCGGTGATGCCCAGCGGCGCGATGCCGCTGACGGTGACCAGCAGGCAGACCAGCGCTCCGGTGGGGCGGTCGCCGCCGAACGCGGCGAGGAACGCGCCCCGCAGCGGGGCGAGCATGGCGACGCCGGCGAGGGCCGCGATGAACGCCGCCGGCATGGCGAGCACCGCGCCGGTGAACGCCGGGGCGACGAGGTCGACGCCGACGGCGCCGGCGCCGCACAGCATCGCCGCGGCGTAGTGGCCCTCCCGCCGCCCGCCGGAGACGAATAGCGCGTTCGTCGGCCCGGTCAGGCAGGTGGGGGAGGAGCCGAGGGCGGCCAGCGGCAGCGTCCACAGGCCGGACGCGGCGGCGGCGACGTTGACGGGCGGGTGGTGGCCGGCGGCGCGGAGCACCGCGGTGCCCTGCCCGTTCTGCACGACGATGACGGTGATGGCCAGCGGCACGACCAGCTCCACCATCGCGTCCCAGGAGAACGCGGGGGCGGTGAGGACGGGCGCGGCGATGATGCCGTCGTCCAGCGCACCGGGCGCCATCCGCCCGGCGGCGAGGACGACCAGGGTGCCGGCGACGGCGGCGGCCGCGACCGGCGGCGCCCACCGGCCCGCGGCGGGCACGGCGGTGAGGGCGGCGAAGACGGCGACCATCGGCACGGCGACCAGGGGGTCGTCGACGACGGCGCCGACCATGTCCAGCCCGAAGCGGAGGAACAGACCGGCGACCATCGCCATGACGACCCCCGGCGGCAGCGCCCCCATCGCCCGCGCCACCAGGCCGGAGCAGCCGAGCGCCAGCACCAGTGCGCCGGTGGCGAGGTAGGCGCCGACGACCTCCGCGAGGCTCAGGTGCGCCAGCGCGTCTCCGGCGAGGACGGTGCCCGGGATGGTCCAGAAGAACGCCAGCGGGGTGCGGTACCACCAGCTCAGCAGGATGGTCAGCAGCCCGTTGCCCAGGAAGATGCCGAAGATCCACGACGACGTCTCCTGCGCCGGCAGGTTCCCCTGCGCCGCCGCGGCGAGGACCACGGCGATGGGGCCGGAGGCGGAGAACAGCAGCGCGACCGCGGCGTTGCCGGCGGCCTGAGCGTCGAGGTCGGCCGCCACCTCGCGCAGCGTCGGGCGGCGGTGGCGCGGCCGCTCGAGGGTGGGGAGGAACCCGCCGGGGCTGCGGCGGGTGCGGTGGCTGCGGCGGGTGCGGGGCGCGGAGCCGGCGGGCGGGCCGGCCGCGCCGGGCGAAGCGGGCGCATCAGGCGAGTCGGGTGAGGCGGTGCCCGTCATGGGCTCACCCCGCGGCGCCGAGCACGTGTCCGCGCAGGAGGCCGGTGACCTCGCCGGCGCGCTCGATGGTCGGCAGGTGCCCGGCCGGGGTGAGCACCGCGGCGCGGCCGTCGGCGACGCCGTCGGCGATGACGCGCAGCGTCTCCGGCGGGGAGGCGGGGTCGTCGGCGCCGGCGATGGTGAGCACGGGGACGGTGATCTCCGGCAGGCGGGCGGTGAAGTCCCAGTCGGCGAGGGCCTCGCAGCAGGCGGCGTAGCCCTCGCCCGGGGTGGCGGCGATCATGGCGCGGTAGTGCGCGGTCGTCGCGGGGCGCTCCTCGAGGAAGGACGGGGAGAACCAGCGCTCGACGATGGCGTCGGCGAGCGCCCCGGTGCCCTCGCGGCGGGCGACGGCGGCGCGGTCGTGCCAGCCCTGCGCGGGGCCGAAGTCGGCGGCGGTGCACAGCAGCGCGGCCGATTGGACGCGGTCCGACTCGGCGGCGAGCAGCTGGGCGATGCAGCCGCCGAGGCTGAGGCCGGCGACGTGGAATCGGCCCACGCCGAGGCCGTCGAGGGTCTCCAGCACGTCGGCGGCGAGGTCCGCCATGGTGGCGGGCCCCTCGACGACGGGCGAGGTGCCGTGGCCGCGGTGGTCCAGCGCGATGACGCGGAAGTCGTGCGACAGCGCGTCGAGCTGCGGCAGCCACATGTCGGTGGTCGAGCCGAGCGAGCCGAGGAGGACGAGCGTCTCCCCGCCCTCGCCGTGGATGCGGTGGTGCAGGACGGTCATGGTTGCTCCTGTTTCCGGTGGTTTCTGTTGTCGTTGCTTTGCGACGGCCCCCGCCGCGGCCGCGTCGGCGGCGCCGCGGCGGGGTCCGGTCCGTTCGTTCCGGCGGTTCCGGCCGGCCGGGGCCCGTCCGGTCGCCCGGGACGGGGCCGGGCCTAGTCGGCGGGCTCGGCCTCGAGGACGGCGGCGAGTCCCTGGCCGCCGCCGATGCACATCGTCGCCAGGCCCCGGCCGCCGCCGAGGCGGCGCAGCTCGTGGGCGAGGGTGACCAGCATGCGGGCGCCGGTCGCGCCGACGGGGTGGCCGAGGGAGATGCCGGAGCCGTGCGGGTTGAGGCGCGGGTCGGCGGCGTCGACGCCCCAGTCGTCGAGGACGGCGAGCGCCTGCGCCGCGAACGCCTCGTTGAGCTCGATGACGTCCATGTCGTCGAGCTTCAGGCCGAGGCGGCCCAGGACCTTCGCGGTGGCGGGGACGGGGCCGATGCCCATCGTCTCCGGGGCAACGCCGGCGACGGCCCAGCCGGCGAGGCGGGCGGCCGGGCGCAGGCCCAGCTCGGCGGCGCGGCGGCGGGTGGTGACGACCATGGCGGCGGCGCCGTCGTTCTGCCCGGAGGCGTTGCCGGCGGTGACGGTGGCGGCGTCGTCGGAGCGGCCCATGACGGGGCGCAGCCCGGAGAGCTTCTCCTCCGTGGTGCCGGGGCGGGGGTGCTCGTCGCGGTCGACGACCGTCGGCTCCTGGCCACGGCGCTTCGCAGGGACGGTGACGGGCACGATCTCCGCGTCGAAGGCGCCGGCCTCCTGGGCGGCGACGGCGCGGCGGTGCGACTCGGCGGCCAGCGCGTCCTGCGCCTCGCGCGTGATGGAGTGCCCGCGCCGCAGGTTCTCGGCGGTCTCGATCATGCCGCCGGGGATCGGGTGGTTCCGTCCGCCGGCGGTGGCGCGGGCCTCGGCGAGGCGGTCGCGGAAGACCATGTCGCCGCCCTTGGCGCCCCAGCGCACGACGGCGTCGACGGTGTACTCGGTGCGGCTCATGGACTCGGCGCCGCCGGCGATGATGAGGTCCGCGGCGCCGCAGGCGACGTGCGCGGCGGCGGTGGCGACGGCCTGCAGCCCGGAGCCGCAGCGGCGGTCGAGCTGCATGCCGGGCACGCCCTCGCCGAGGCCGGCGTCGAGCGCGACGACGCGGCCCAGCGCGGGCGCGGCGCCGTTGGGGGAGGCCTGGCCGAGGATGACGTCGTCGACGTCGGCCGGGTCCAGGCCGGTGTCCTCCATGATGCGCGTGACGACGGCCGCCGCCAGGTCCTGGACCGGCACGTCGACGAAGGCGCCGCCGTAGCGGCCGACGGGGGTGCGCAGCGGCGCGCACAGGACGATGTCGTCGGGCGACGCCGGTCGCGCGGTCGCGCCGGCCTTCGGGGCGTCGGTGGTGTTCTCGGTGGTCATGGGGCTCCTCTCGGGTGGGGCGGGGGAGTCGGGGTCGGGGTGCCGGTTCGCGTCCCGGCGGCCGGGATGCCGGGCCGTGGCCGTTCGCCGCGGCGTCCGGTCGCGTCCCGGCGGGCTGGGAAGCCGCTCAGCCCTGCACCGCGGCGATGTCGGCGGTGATGAGCCGGGCGGCGTCGAGAAGCGGCGGCAGGATGTCGCGGTGCAGGTCGTCGACGTCGTGCGCCGCGGTCTGCGTCGACACGTTCACGGCGGCGACGACGCGGCCGGAGGGGTCGCGCACCGGCGCGGCCATGGACCGCAGGCCGGGTTCGAGCTCCTGGTCGACGAGGCACCAGCCCTGCTCCCGGACGCGGTCGAGCTCGGCGCGGACGGCGGCCTCGTCGACGAGCGTGCGCGGGGTGAGCGCCGGCATGTCGGAGGCGGCGAAGTGGGCGTCGAGCTCCGCGGGCTCCGCGCCTGCCAGCAGGACGCGGCCCATGGAGGTCGCGTGGGCGGGGAAGCGGGTGCCGATGGTGATGGCGACCGTCATGATGCGGCGCACCGGCACGCGGGAGACGTAGACGACGTCGACGCCGTCGAGGACGGACAGGGAGCTCGACTCGCCGACCGTGCGCGACAGCTCCTCCAGGCGGGGCTGCGCGATGGCGGGCAGCTCCAGGCCGGAGAGGTAGCTGTGGCCGAGCTCGAGGATCTGGGGAGTCAGCCAGAACTCGTGGCCGTCGGTGGCGGCGTAGCCCAGGTCGACGAGGGTGTGCAGGAAGCGGCGGGCGGTGGCGCGGGCGAAGCCGGTGGCCTCGGCGACCTGCGCGAGCGTCTGCCGCGGGCGGTTGGCGCCGAAGGTGCGGATGACGGCGAGGCCGCGCGCCAGGGACTGGACGTGGTTGCCGGCGGGCGCGCCGGACGCGGGGGACTCGGATGCGTTCATGATGCGCACGACTGTACACCCCGCGAACGTCGATGTACAGTGTTGGCATGCTCGACAAAACAATCTCCACGGCGGAGGACGCCGTCGCCGACATCGCGGACGGTGCCTCCATCGCCGTCGGCGGCTTCGGCCTCGTCGGCATCCCCGCCGTCCTCATCGCAGCCCTGCGGAAGCTGGGCCCGAACGACCTGACCATCATCAGCAACAACTGCGGCACCGACGGCCACGGCCTCGGCACCCTGCTGGAGGACCGGCGCATCACGCGCACCATCGGCTCCTACATCGGATCGAACAAGGAGTACGCCCGCCAGTACCTGGCCGGGGAGCTGTCGGTGGAGTTCACGCCGCAGGGCACGCTCGCGGAGAGGATGCGCGCCGGCGGCGCCGGCATCCCGGCGTTCTACACGACCGCCGGCGTCGGCACGCAGGTCGCCGAGGGCGGCCTGCCGGTGCGCTACAACGCCGACGGCACCGTCGCCGAGCGCTCGCTGCCGAAGGAGACCCGCGAGTTCGGCGGCCGCCTCTACGTGCTGGAGGAGGCCATCCGCGCCGACTTCGCGCTCGTCCACGCCCACACGGCGGACCGCTACGGCAACCTCGTCTTCCGCGCGACGGCCCGCAACTTCAACCCCGACGCCGCGATGTGCGCCCGCACGACGATCGTCCAGGCGGAGCACCTCGTCGACCGCATCGACCCGGACCAGGTCCACCTGCCGGGCATCCACGTCGACCGGGTCGTGCACGTCGGCCCCCAGGAGGCCGGAATCGAGAACAGGACGGTGCGCGAGTCATGAGCTGGAACCGCGATCAGATGGCCGCCCGCGTCGCCCGCGAGCTGCGCGACGGCCAGTACGTGAACCTCGGCATCGGCATGCCGACCCTCGTGCCGGGCCACCTGCCCGACGGCCTCGAGGTCGTGCTGCACTCGGAGAACGGCGTCCTCGGCGTCGGCCCCTACCCGACGGAGGAGGAGATCGACCCGGAGCTCATCAACGCCGGCAAGGAGCTCATCACCGTCGGCGACGGCGCCTCCTTCTTCTCCTCCTCCGACTCCTTCGCGATGATCCGCTCGCGCTCCGTCGATGTCGCCGTCCTCGGCGCGATGGAGGTCTCCCAGTACGGCGACCTCGCCAACTGGATGGTCCCCGGCAAGCTGGTGCGCGGCATGGGCGGCGCGATGGACCTGGTCCACGGCGCCGACCGCATCATCGTCATGACGGACCACGTCACCCGCTCGGGCTCCCCGAAGATCCTGCCGGAGTGCTCGCTGCCGCTGACGGGCGCGAAGTGCGTCGACCTCATCGTCACCTCGCACGCCGTCTTCTCCGTCGACCCCCACGAGGGCCTGACGTTGCTGGAGTGCGCCGACGGCGTCACCGTCGACGAGCTCCGGGAGATCACCGGCGCGCCGTTCGCGGTCGCCGACGCGGTCGTCGGGGGCTGACGCGCGCATGCGCGTGACGACGGCACCCGCGCAGCGCGGGTCCCGTCGCACGGCACCACCACCGCATGGCCCGGGCCGCGGCGGGCCCGCGACGTCGCCGCGCGGGTCCCGTCGTCAAGCCCCGCACCCGTTTCAATCCACGGGGACCGGCGGCCCGGCGGGTAGGGTGATCGGAGTCCCACGGCCGCACGGCCCGCGCGCGACCCGCGCGGGCCCCGCCCCGGCGCGCCCCGGCGCCCGGGACCGGCCACGTCGAACGGAAGGCAACGGTCAAGCCACATGGCACGCATGCAGGAAAGCTCCGATCTGCTCAAGTGCTCCTTCTGCGGCAAGACCCAGAAGCAGGTCAAGAAGCTCATCGCCGGCCCCGGCGTGTACATCTGCAACGAGTGCATCGAGCTGTGCAACGAGATCCTCGAGGAGGAGCTCGCCGTCGCCCCGGCCGCCGCGCCCGCCGGCGACGCCTTGCCCCGCCCCGCCGAGATCCGCGACTTCCTGGACCAGTACGTCATCGGCCAGGACACCGCGAAGCGGACGCTGGCGGTGGCGGTCTACAACCACTACAAGCGCATCCAGGCGGGCGACGCCGCCGGCGGCGACGTGGAGCTGTCGAAGTCCAACATCCTGCTGCTCGGCCCGACCGGCTGCGGCAAGACGTACCTGGCGCAGACGCTGGCGCGGAAGCTCGACGTGCCGTTCGCCATCGCCGACGCCACCAGCCTCACCGAGGCCGGCTACGTCGGCGAGGACGTGGAGAACATCCTGCTGAAGCTGCTGCAGGCCGCCGACGGCGACGTGCAGAAGGCGCAGCGCGGCATCATCTACGTCGACGAGGTCGACAAGATCTCCCGCCGCTCCGAGAACCGCTCCATCACCCGCGACGTCTCCGGCGAGGGCGTGCAGCAGGCGCTGCTGAAGATCCTCGAGGGCACCGTCGCCTCCGTCCCGCCGCAGGGCGGCCGCAAGCACCCGAACCAGGAGTTCATCCAGTTCGACACCTCCAACGTCCTCTTCATCGTCGCCGGCGCGTTCGCCGGCCTGGAGGACGTCATCCAGGAGCGCGTCGGCCGCAAGGGCCTCGGCTTCGGCGCCCAGGTCCACGGCTCCACCGTGCGCGACGAGGAGGACCCGTTCTCCCGCGTCCTGCCGGAGGACCTCATCAAGTTCGGCATCATCCCCGAGTTCATCGGCCGCCTGCCGGTCCTCGCGTCCGTCACCAACCTCGACGCCGACGCCCTGGTCCGCGTCCTCACCGAGCCGAAGAACTCCCTGGTCCGCCAGTACCAGCGCCTCTTCGAGATGGACGGCGTCGACCTGGAGATCGACGACGACGCGCTGCGCGCCATCGCCGAGAAGGCCATCGACCGCAACACCGGCGCCCGCGGCCTCCGCGGCATCATGGAGGAGATCCTCATGCCGGTGATGTTCGAGGTCCCGGACCGCGACGACGTCGGCCGCGTCCGCGTCCACGCCGCCTGCGTCACCGACGGCGAGGCCCCCGAGCTGCTGCCGAAGGCCCCGCAGGAGAAGTCCGCGTAGGCCGCGCCGCCGCGCCCGGCGGGGTGCGCGCGGTCGCCGTCGTCACGGGTCGTGCGTGACGACGCTCCCCGCCGCGGCTGCCCGGTCGCCGCACGACGAGGGCCCCGTCCCGGGTGGGACGGGGCCCTCGTCGATCGCGGCTCTTCCCCGCGGCCGTATCCCGCGGGCGCCGTCCGCCGCAGAGGAGTACCCGGCCGGCGCGGCCGACTCGCGGCTACTCGTCGTAGACGATGCCGCCGAAGTCGGGGGAGTCGGGGTCCTCGGCGCGGCCGCGCGGGGACTCGTCGACGTCCTCCTCGCCGTACACCTCGTCGACCAGGTTGGCGCCGAGCTCGCCGCGGCGCTCCTCCTCGTTCCGGCCCGTCGTGTACGTGTCGGACGCCAGGTAGCTGCCGCCCTCCTCCCGCGGACCCGCCGCGGAGGTGAGGAAGCCGATGATCGTGTCGCCCATGAGGTTCCGCAGCCGCGGGCGCATCGCCGGGTCGCGGAGGTCGAGCCCGTAGAGGGCGGAGAACGTGCCGTGCGACAGCGTCGGCAGGTTCGACAGCGCCATCGCCAGGAAGTACACGTCCAGCGCGGAGGCGTCCGGGCGGAACGCGCCGAGGTTGCGGCCCATCAGCAGGATGCGGTCGACCTCCAGGATCGCGGGCGCCTGCTCGACGGTCGGCAGCGTGCCCGGCTCCAGCACCGGGTTCGTGTTCTCCATCGTCAGCAGCTGCACCGGCAGGGCGTTGTCGGCGAACATCGCGAAGATGGACTCCAGCACCTGGCGCATCGCCTCGACCGGCACCTCCGACTCCGGCCGCGGCACCGCGGCGGGGGAGTGGATGAGCCCCAGGGCGTGGGCGACGGTCTCGCGGTACAGGTTCCGCTTGTCGCCGTAGTGGTAGGTCAGCTGGCGCTTGGTCACCCCCGCGGCGACGGCGACGTCGTCGAGCCGCGTCTCCGCGAAGCCGCGGCGGGTGAACTGCTCAAGGGCCGCGTCCATGACCCGGGTCGACGGAAGGTCGTCGCCGACGGTGGGCTTCATGCGGATACGCTCCTCATCTCCGTTGTGATGTGCGGACGGTCCCCGGCGCGGCGGAATCCGCGGGGATCCGCCGTGGTGCGGCGGGGAACCGCCGTGGTGCGGCGGGCGTTCCGGGTACGCGCCGGTTGCCGTCCATCGTATAGGTGAATCGATGCCGCACCAGGGGTGCCGCCACCCCCGGCCCCCGCGCCCGGATGCCGCGGAGGCGAGGGAACGGGGCCATCGACCGGGTGTGAACCGGCCGGACGGTGCGTATTCATCCGTATCGATTCCGTCCCACCCGCCCGACCGGGTCTCCCGTGTTGCGGGAAGTTGCCGGTTGAGGCGCCGGATCGCCCGATGCGCCCCGTCGCGGACGCGTCTATGGTGGGGCCGAACGACAAAAACCCCGATGGAAGGAACCACGTGACCGCCACCCCGATGAAGGTCGCCGTCACCGGCGCCGCCGGCCAGATCTCCTACTCCCTGCTGTTCCGCATCGCCGCCGGCGACGTGTTCGGCCCGGACGTCCCGGTCCAGCTGCAGCTGCTGGAGATCCCCGAGGCCGTGAAGAACACCGACGGCGTCGCCATGGAGCTCAACGACTCCGCGTTCCCGCTGCTGGCGGGCATCGAGGTCACCGACGACGCCAACAAGGCGTTCGACGGCGCCAACGCCGCCTTCCTCGTCGGCGCGAAGCCGCGCGGCAAGGGCGAGGAGCGCTCGGCGCTCCTGTCGGCCAACGGCAGGATCTTCGGCCCGCAGGGCAAGGCCATCAACGACCACGCGGCCGACGACGTCCGCGTCCTGGTCGTCGGCAACCCGGCGAACACCAACGCCCTCATCGCCGCGAACTCCGCCCCCGACGTGCCGGCGGACCGCTTCACCGCGATGATGCGCCTCGACCACAACCGCGCCCTGTCCCAGCTGGGCGAGAAGCTGTCCCGCCCGGTCACCGACTTCGACGGCGTCGTCGTGTGGGGCAACCACTCCGCCACCCAGTTCCCGGACGTCACCTACGCCACCGTCGGCGGCGAGAAGGTCACCGACCTGGTGGAGCAGTCCTGGCTGGACGACGAGTTCATCCCGCGCGTCGCCAAGCGCGGCGCCGAGATCATCGAGGTCCGCGGCAAGTCCTCCGCCGCCTCCGCCGCCTCCTCCGCCATCGACCACATGCACGACTGGGTCAACGGCGTCCGCGGCGACGCCTGGACCACCGTCGCCCTCCCGTCCGACGGCTCCTACGGCGTCCCGGAGGGCCTGGTCTTCGGCCTGCCGTGCCGCTCCGTCGACGGCAAGTGGGAGATCGCCCAGGGCCTGGACATCTCCGACTACCAGCGCGCCCGCATCGACGCGAACGTGAAGGAGCTGCAGGCCGAGCGCGACGCCGTCGCCGACCTGCTGAAGTAGCGCATCCCGCGCCCTCCCGGAGCCCCCGCCGCACCCCGCGGCCGGGGGCTCCGCCGTTTCCCCGCGTGACGACGGCGCCCGCCGCCGCGCGCGGATCGCCGCCGCGTGCGGGGCTCCGCGCCCCGCGCGTTCCCCCCTCCGCGTGACGACGCCCGCCGCGCCCGGCCCGGGCGCGGCCGCCGGGGCGGTCGCCGTCGTCACGCACCCACCCCGCGGCACCCGGCGCCGCCCGCACCGCGCGCGCCGACCGCGCGCCGGAGCCCGCCCCCGGGGCGCTAAGGTGTACCGCGTGTCAGAGGAGATGAACGTGGACCGCAACCGAGCCGACAGCCTGCCGAAGGCGTGGAACCCCGCCGACGTCGAGGCCGACCTCTACCAGGGGTGGGTCGACGCCGGGTACTTCGCCGCCGACCCCGGCAGCGACAAGCCGGCGTACTCCGTCGTCCTGCCGCCGCCGAACGTCACCGGCCAGCTGCACATGGGCCACGCCCTCGACCACACGCTCATGGACGCCCTCACCCGCCGCAAGCGGATGCAGGGCTTCGAGGTGCTGTGGCTGCCCGGCATGGACCACGCCGGCATCGCCACCCAGACCAAGGTCGAGGCCAAGCTCAAGGAGACCGAGGGCAAGGACCGCTTCGACTACGGCCGCGAGGAGTTCGTCGACCGCGTCTGGGAGTGGAAGCACGAGTACGGCGGCCACATCGGCGGCCAGATGCGCAAGATCGGCGACGGCCTCGACTGGGACCGCGAGCGCTTCACGCTGGACGACGGCCTGTCGCGCGCCGTCCGGACCATCTTCAAGAACCTCTACGACCGCGGCCTCATCTACCGCGCCAACCGCCTCGTCAACTGGTCGCCCGTGCTGCAGACCGCCATCTCCGACATCGAGGTGAAGTACGAGGACGTCGAGGGCGAGCTCGTCAGCTTCCGCTACGGCTCCATGGACGACGCCGAGCCGCACATCGTCGTCGCCACCACCCGCCTCGAGACGATGCTCGGCGACGTCGCCGTCGCCGTCCACCCGGAGGACGAGCGGTACAAGGATCTCGTCGGCACGCGCCTGCCGCACCCCTTCCGCGACGACCTGACCCTCGAGGTCATCGCCGACGACTACGTCGACCCCGAGTTCGGCACCGGCGCCGTCAAGATCACCCCGGCCCACGACCCCAACGACTTCGCGATGGGGCAGCGCCACGACCTGGACATGCCCACCGTCATCGACGCCACCGGCAACATCGCCGGCACCGGCACCGAGTTCGACGGCATGGACCGCTTCGAGGCGCGCAAGGCGGTGTGCGAGAAGCTGCGCGAGCAGGGGCGCATCGTCAAGGAGATCCGCCCCTACGTCCACTCCGTCGGCCACTCCGAGCGCTCCGGCGAGGCCATCGAGCCGCGCCTGTCCGAGCAGTGGTGGGTTCGCGTCGAGGAGCTGGCGAAGATGTCCGGCGACGCCGTCCGCTCCGGCGACATCCGCATCCACCCGAAGTCCCAGGAGCCGCGCTGGTTCGACTGGGTCGACGACATGCACGACTGGTGCATCTCCCGCCAGCTGTGGTGGGGCCACCGCATCCCGATCTGGTACGGCCCCGACGGCGAGATCGTCTGCGTCGGCCCCGACGAGGAGCCGCCGGCGGGCGAGGGCTGGCACCAGGACCCCGACGTCCTGGACACCTGGTTCTCCTCCGCCCTGTGGCCCTTCTCCACCATGGGCTGGCCGGAGGCCACCGACGAGCTCGCGAAGTTCTACCCGACCTCCGTGCTGGTCACCGGCTACGACATCCTCTTCTTCTGGGTCGCGCGCATGGTCATGTTCTCGACCTTCGCCGCCACCCTGCCCGACTCGCCGCTCGGCGAGGGGAAGGACGGCCGCCCGCAGATCCCGTTCCGCGACGTGTTCCTCCACGGCCTCGTCCGCGACGAGCAGGGCCGCAAGATGTCCAAGTCCCTCGGCAACGGCATCGACCCGCTGGACTGGGTGCGCGACTACGGCGCCGACGCCCTGCGCTTCACCCTCGCCCGCGGCGCCAACCCGGGATCCGACCTGCCGGTCGGCGAGGACTCCGCGCAGAGCTCCCGCAACTTCGCCACCAAGCTGTTCAACGCGACCCGCTTCGCGCTCATGAACGGCGCCCACGTCGGCGAGCTGCCCGCCCGCGAGACGCTGACCGACGCCGACCGCTGGATCCTCGACCGCCTCGAGCAGGTCCGCGGCGAGGTCGACGAGGCCCTCGACCGCTACGAGTTCTCCAAGGCCAACGAGGCGCTGTACCACTTCGCGTGGGACGAGTTCTGCGACTGGTACCTCGAGATGGCCAAGGTCGACTTCCCGCGCCTCGCCGAGGGCGAGGAGCCGACCGCCGAGCAGGTGGCCCGCGCCGCCTCCACCCGCCTGGTGCTCGGCCGCGTCCTCGACGTGCTGCTGCGCCTGCTGCACCCGACCATGCCGTTCGTCACCGAGGTGCTGTGGAAGGCGCTCACCGAGGGCGAGGACGCCGAGCCGTCGCTCGTCGTCGCCGCGTGGCCGGCGCCGGGCGTCAACGGCGCGGGCGCGGGTGCCGCGGGTTCCGATGCCGCGGAGGCCGGGGCCCCCGCGCGCGACGACGTCGCCGCCCGCCGCATGGCCGACCTGCGGAAGCTCGTCACCGAGGTCCGCCGCTTCCGCTCCGACCAGGGCGTCAAGCCGTCCCAGAAGGTCCCGGCGCGCGTCGACTTCGCCGCCGCCGACCTCGCGGACCAGCAGCAGGCCGTCCGCTCGCTCGCCCGCCTGGAGGATCCGGCCGACGGCTTCGGCGCCACCGCGTCCGTCGAGGTGCGCCTGTCCTCCGCCACCGTCGCCGTGGAGCTGGACACCTCCGGCACCGTCGACGTCGCCGCGGAGCGCAAGCGCCTGGAGAAGGACCTCAAGGTCGCGCAGAAGGAGCTCGACGGCACGTCGAAGAAGCTCGGCAACGAGGCGTTCCTGGCGAAGGCCCCCGATCACGTCGTGGAGAAGATCCGCGCCCGCAACGCCGTCGCCAAGGAGGAGATCGAGCGCATCTCCGCCCGCCTCGACGGGCTCCCGGAGGCGTAGGCCGTGGCGCGGGGGAACGACGACGGCGGCCTGAACATCTCCTTCGGCGACGACCCGTTCGCGGATCGCGACGCCGAGGCCTTCGACATGGCCGTGTCCGAGGCCGGCCTCGGCGGCGATCGCGCGGAGTTCCTCGACGACGCCGCCGAGGATGCGCGTGACGACGGGGACCTCCCCGGCGAGGGCGACGGCACCGGCGACGGCCTCGACGGCTCGGCCGCCAGCGGCGCCGGCGGCTCTGCGGACCGCTTCGGCGGCTCCGCGGACGATTCCGCGGACGCCTTCGGCGGCTCCGGGGACGGCTCCGCGGGCGCCTCCGCCGGCGACCTCGGCCTCTCCGACCTCGACAACGCCCTGCTGCTGGAGGCGCGCGGCATGCCCGCCGACGCCGACCTGCGCGGCGGCGCCCCCGAGGCGCCCGGCGACGACGATGACGCCGGCGCCGGCCTGTTCGGCCGCGTCAGCCTCGACGACGCCGGCCTGTCGCTGCCGCTCGGCGACGACGTCGAGGCCCCCGAGCCCCGCACGGTCGACCCGGAGGACCTCGAGGCCCTCGCCGTCGTCGAGGCGGAGCTGGACACCCGCTGGCCGGAGACGAAGATCGACCCGAGCCTGGACCGCATCCGCATGCTCATGGACGTCCTGGGCAACCCGGAGCGCTCCTTCCCGGTCATCCACGTCGCCGGCACCAACGGCAAGACGTCGACCGTGCGGATGATCGAGTCGCTGCTCCGCGCCCTCGGCCGCCGCACCGGCCGCACCACCAGCCCGCACCTGCAGCTGGCGACGGAGCGCATCGCCATTGACGGCGAACCGATCCACCCGCGCGACTACGTCCGCATCTGGCGCGAGATCCAGCCGTACGTCGAGTTCGTCGACGCGAAGTCCGAGGCCGAGGGCGGCCCGCGGATGAGCAAGTTCGAGGTCCTCGTCGGCATGGCCTACGCCGCGTTCGCCGACGCGCCCGTCGAGGTCGCCGTCGTCGAGACCGGCATGGGCGGCACGTGGGACGCGACGAACGTGGCGGAGGCCGACGTCGCCGTCGTTACGCCCGTCGGCCTCGACCACACGGACTACCTCGGCGACACGCTCGCGGAGATCGCGGGGGAGAAGGCCGGCATCATCAAGTCCCGCTGGAACGCC
Organism: Corynebacterium sp. 335C; assembly: GCF_053525695.1. NCBI lineage: Bacteria > Bacillati > Actinomycetota > Actinomycetes > Mycobacteriales > Corynebacteriaceae > Corynebacterium > Corynebacterium sp. 335C. The sequence goes on along the minus strand of NZ_JASTTB010000001.1, from coordinate 845,307 downwards.
TCCGACCTGCTGACCCCGCCGGACAACGTCGCCATCCTCGGCGAGCAGGAGCCCGAGGCGATGGAGGTGCTGCTGGCCCGCTGCCGCGAGACCGACGCCTCCGTCGCCCGCGCCGGCTCCGAGTTCGGCGTCATCGCCCACTCGCTCGCCGTCGGCGGCCAGAACGTCACCATCAAGGGCCTCGCCGGCGAGTACGACGACATCCACCTGCCGCTCCACGGCCCCCACCAGGCGCGCAACGCCGCCACCGCCCTCGCCGCCGTCGAGGCGTTCTTCGGCGCGGGCCCGGGCCGGCCGCTCGCCATCGACGCGGTGCGCCGCGGCTTCGCGACGGTCACCTCGCCCGGCCGCCTCGAGCGCGTCCGCGCCACCCCGACCGTCTTCGTCGACGCCGCCCACAACCCGCACGGCGCCCGCGCGCTGCGCGACGCCATCGGCGCCGAGTTCGACTTCCGCCGCGTCATCGCCGTCGTCGCGTGCCTCGGCGACAAGGACGCCCTCGGCATCCTGCGGGAGCTGGAGCCGTTCGCCGAGGAGATCGTCGTCACGCAGAACACCTCGCCGCGGGCGCTGCACGTGGACGACCTCCACGAGATGGCGCTCGACGTCTTCGGCGACGAGCGCGTCCACCGCATCGAGACGCTGCCGTCCGCCGTCGAGCTGGCCGTCGCGCTGGCGGAGGAGACCGACTCCGGCGACGGCATCGTCTCCGGTTCCGGCGTCGTGGTCACCGGTTCGGTGGTCACCGCCGGCGAGGCCAGGACCCTGTTCGGAAAGGACCCGCAATGAGCCACCCGCACGACCCGGCCGGCCGGGACGACGCCGCGGCCGCGAACGCCGCCGCGAACGGCGCCAACGGCGCCCGCCGGGCCGCCGGCGAGCCCGAGTACGGCCCCCTCGGCCCCGGGCACGCCCCCGAGAAGGACCCGATGAAGGGCCTGCGCGGCGTCATGGCCGGCACGCTCATCATGCACGCCATCGTCGTGTTCCTCGGCCTGACGGTCCTGGTCAACATCGACGACGGTGCCCACGCCAACGCCATCTCCGTCGGCTACGTCACCGCCCTCGGCCTCGCCATGGTCGTCATGGCGTTCCTCCAGGGCCGCCCCTGGGCGCTGAAGGCGAACATGGTGCTCGTCGCCCTCGGCGTCCTCGCGGTGGTGTTCCACTGGTCGCTCGGCGTCGTCGGCGTGTTCTTCGCCCTCGTGTGGGCGTACATGCTGCACCTGCGGTCGAACCTCATCGCCCGCATGGAGCGCGGCCTCCTGACGACGCAGCACACCTAGCCCCCGCCGCCCGCGCGCCCCGCGCGGACCCGGCCCCCGCCCGCCGCCGCGCGTCACGCGCGGCGGCGGGCGCCGTCGTCACGCACCACCGCGGCGACCGCGGCGACCGGAAGCACACCCGCAACCGCACCCGCCCGCGCACCCGCGGCGACCACCGCGGACGCCCGCCCCGGCGAGCTCGCGGACGCCGCCCCGCGCACCCCCGCGGGCCCCGTCGCGCGGGCGGGCGGCGCACCGGTACCATCGGCGGCATGACCGAACGCACTCTCATCCTCATCAAGCCGGACGGCGTCGCCCGCGGCCTCGTCGGCGAAGTCATCGCCCGCATCGAGCGCAAGGGCCTGAAGTTCGTCGCCATGGACCTGCGCGTCGCCGACAAGGCCACCGCCGAGGAGCACTACGCCGAGCACAAGGAGCGCCCGTTCTACGGCGAGCTCGTCGACTTCATCACCTCCGCCCCGCTGGTCGCGGGCGTCGTCGAGGGCCCGAACGCCATCGCCGCGTGGCGCCAGCTCGCCGGCGGCACCGACCCGGTCGGCAAGGCCGCCCCGGGCTCCATCCGCGGCGACTTCGCCCTCGAGGTCGCGGAAAACGTCGTCCACGGCTCCGACTCCCCGGAGTCCGCCGAGCGCGAGATCGGCATCTGGTTCCCCAATCTGTAGGAACCCCCTCCACCGGCGCCCCGGGCGCCCGCCGCGTGCGGGTGCCCGGGGCGCCGTGTTTTTCGCGTGACGACGGTCCCCGCCGCGCCCTCCCCGCCGACATGCGGTGGGGAGGGCGGGCGTGTGGAACAATGGCGGCGGTGACGTTCGCTCCGCGCCGGACGCGGATCGCGGGACGTGCACCGAAGACTTGTCAATGCGAATACGCCGCCTGAACGCCGCCGGGGACGCCCCGGCCGCGGACGAGGCCCCGCCCCGACGCCCCGCGCCCCTCGAGTGCGCGCCGCGCGGGCAGGTGAGCGGCCGGGCGGCCCCTCAGAGGAGAACCAAATATCGTGGCGGATTTCAGCCAGGAACTGATTGCCGGCGCCCGCGCCTTCGACCGGGGCGCGGCACCGGAGAAGATGCGGGTCCACGCCTTCGCGAAGGAGCTGGGCGTGGCGTCGAAGGAGGTCATCGGCCTCCTGGAGCAGGTGGGGGTGACGGGCAAGCGCGCCTCGTCGACCGTCACCGCGGATGACCGGGCGAAGGCCCTCGACGCCGTCGCCGGCGCGGGGGAGGCGGAGAAGGTCGCGAAGGCCGGGAAGCCGGACGAGGCGGAGAAGGCCGGGAAGTCGGACGAGGCGGAGAAGCCCGCCAAGGCCGCGAAGAAGAAGGCGGCCAAGAAGACCGCGAAGAAGTCGCAGCCGAAGAAGAAGGCCGCCGACGCGGATGCCGCGAAGGCTGCCGCGGAGGACACCACCGCGGACGCGGGGGACAAGCCCGCGGAGGACAAGCCCGCCAACGCGACGCCGGAGGCCGCCGAGGAGACGGCGGAGACGAAGGACGCGGGGGACAAGCCCGCGGAGGACAAGCCCGCCGCGAAGAAGCGCTCCCGCAAGCGCACCGCGAAGAAGGCCGCGGCGAAGAAGACCGAGCCGGCGAAGGCGGACGAGCCGAAGACCGCGGACGCCGCCGACGAGACCGCCGCGCCAGCCGATGCGCCGAAGGCCGCGGATGCTACCGACGAGACCGCCGACAAGCCCGCCGAGGCGGAGGCCCCGAAGAAGCCGGCGCGCAAGCGCTCCCGCAAGCGCGTCGCGAAGACCGTCTCCGAGCCCGCCCCGTCGCCCGCCGTCGAGGAGCCGCAGGAGAAGCCCGCCGACGCCGCGAAGGCCGACGCGAAGGCCGAGGCGAACGACAAGAACGACGAGACCGGGAAGGACGGCAAGGGCGGCACGGACGACGCCCCCGCCGCGTCGAAACCGGCGACCCGCGTCCGCCGCCGTCGCGTCCGCCGTACCGTGACGACGTCGTCCGCTGACGTCGCCGACGGCGACGACGCCGCAGCCCAGCTCGCCGAGGCGAAGCAGGCCGCGCAGGACTCCGACGAGGCGCTGTCCGACGTCGAGCCGCCGCTGACCCCGCGCCCCGACGAGGCCCCGGTGTTCCGGGAGCCCGTCTTCATGGCGCCCCAGCCGGTCGGCGCCGACGACGCCCGCACCACCGCCGATTCCGCCCGTGACGAGGACGCTGCCGCGAACGCCGACGATGCCGAGGCCGACTCCGACCAGGCCGACGGCTCCGGCGACGCCGCCCCGCGCCAGATCGACCGCGAGCCCCGCCGCCGCCGTCGCGGCCGCCGACGTGGCCGCGGCGTCCGCCGCGCCGCCGGCGAGTCCGCCGACCACGAGCGGACCGCGGACGACGAGCGGGAGGGCGACGTCGCAAAGCAGGAGACGGGGGACGACTCCGACGGTGACGCGCGCGACGAGCGCGACGCGGGCGATCGCGGCGGGCGCTCCCGCCGCCGTCGCCGCGGCGGCCGCGGGCGCAACCGCTCCGCCGACGAGCGCCGCGTCGACGAGCGGGATTCGGGCGACGCGGGCGACAACGCCGGCGACGCGGACGACGCCAAGGGCGGCGACCGCGAGGGCCGCGACGACCGCGACGAGCGGAACGACAAGGGCCGCGACAAGGACAAGGACAAGGACGGCAAGGGCAAGTCCAAGGGCAGGTCCGGCAACGGGAAGGAGAACAAGGGCGGCTCCGGCGGCTCCGGCGATTCCCGCGACGACGTGCCCGTCATCGACGAGCCCGCCGGCATCAAGGGCTCCACCCGCCTCGAGGCGCAGCGCCGCCGCCGCATCGAGCGCCGCGAGCAGTCCCGCAAGCGCCACGTCATCAGCGAGGCCGAGTTCCTCGCCCGCCGCGAGTCCGTCGAGCGCACCATGGTCGTCCGCGAGCGCGACCGCGTCGAGGGCCACGGCCAGGTCACCCAGGTCGGCGTGCTGGAGGACGAGCTGCTCGTCGAGCACTTCGTCACCTCGGAGACGCAGGCCTCGCAGATCGGCAACATCTACCTCGGTCGCGTGCAGAACGTGCTGCCGTCGATGGAGGCCGCCTTCATCGACATCGGCACCGACCGCAACGCCGTCATCTACGCCGGCGACCTCAACTGGCGCCGCCTCGGCTCCGGCGGCAAGTCCCGCCGCATCGAGCAGGCCCTGAAGTCCGGCGACCAGCTGCTGGTCCAGGTGACGAAGGACCCGGTGGGCCACAAGGGCGCCCGCCTGACCATGCAGATCTCGCTGGCCGGCCGCTTCCTCGTGTACGTGCCGGAGGGCCGCTCCGCCGGCATCAGCCGCAAGCTGCCGGAGCCGGAGCGCAAGCGACTCAAGGAGATCCTCAAGGAGGTCACCCCGGCAGGCTCGGGCACCATCATCCGCACCGCCGCGGAGGGCGTCGACCGCGACGCCATCGCCGCGGACGTCGACCGCCTCGAGAAGCTGTGGCAGTCCATCGCCGACCGCGCGGAGAAGGAGACCGCCTCCCGCGGCGCGAAGCCGGTGACCCTCTACGAGGAGCCGGACATGCTGGTCAAGGTCGTCCGCGACCTGTTCAACGAGGACTTCACCACCCTCGTCGTCGAGGGCGACGCTCCGTGGCGCACCGTCAAGGGCTACGTCGAGGAGGTCGCCCCCGACCTCTCCGACCGCCTGCAGCGCTACCACCCGGAGCAGCACGGCGGGAAGGACGTCTTCGAGCACCACCGCATCGACGAGCAGCTGGCGAAGGCCATGGACCGCAAGGTGTGGCTGCCGTCGGGCGGCACCCTCGTCATCGACCGCACCGAGGCGATGACCGTCATCGACGTCAACACCGGCAAGTTCACCGGCGTCGGCGGCAACCTCGAGGAGACCGTCACCCGCAACAACCTCGAGGCCGCCGAGGAGATCGTCCGCCAGCTGCGCCTGCGCGACATCGGCGGCATGGTCGTCATCGACTTCATCGACATGATCCTCCCGGAGAACCAGGACCTGGTGCTCCGCCGCCTCAAGGAGGCCCTGGGCCGCGACCGCACCCGCCACGAGGTCTCCGAGGTCACGTCCCTCGGCCTCGTGCAGATGACCCGCAAGCGCCTCGGCACCGGCCTGCTGGAGACGTTCTCCACCGAGTGCCCGACCTGCGGCGGCCGCGGCATCATCCTGCACGTCGACCCCGTCGAGCAGGAGCCGAAGCAGCGCCCCCGCAACAAGCGCTCCGCCCGCGCCCACGACGGGTCCGAAGGTGGTTCGCGTGACGACGGCGACCGCTCCGGCGGCCGTCGCCGCCGCCGGCGCGGTGGCCTCCGCGGCCGCGCGCAGCGCCGCCCCGAGGAGGGGCAGGAGCAGCAGGATTCGCAGGAGCAGCAGGGTTCGGAGGAGCCGCAGGGCTCGGAGGAGCGGTCCGGCGGCTCGGAGCAGCAGTCCGGCCAGGCTCCCGCGTCGAAGGACGAGGCGAAGCAGGACCGTCGCGGCTCCCGCGATGATTCCGGGGATGACTCGCCTGACGATTCGCGCGATGACGCCGCCGGCGACGCCCGCGACGACTCCGCCGAGGATTCGCACGACGACTCGCGTGACGACGAGCGCGGCGGTTCCCGCAGCCGCCGCGGCCGCCGCCGTGGCCGCCGCCGCGCGGGCTCCCGTTCCGGCTCCGGCCGCGACGACTCCCGCGACGAGCGCGATGAGCGCGACGGCCGGGACGAGCCGCAGCAGGACGCGAAGGATTCCTCGCGCGATTCCGGCGACGGGTCCGGCTCGGCCGACGATTCGATCGACCGCATCGCCGCCGTCGCCGCCGCCGCGACCGCGGAGGCCCGCGACAAGGACCCGGACGAGCCGTCCGACGACCGGTACGTGTCGGCGTCCGCGCGGCGCCGCCGCCGTCGCCGCGTCGTGAAGCGCGCCCGCCGCGAGGAGCAGCGCGACGAGACGCAGCAGGAGTCGCGCGACGATTCCCGCCAGGGTGCTCCGGCCGCCGCGAAGCCGACTGAGTCCGCCGGGGCCGCCGAGTCCGACACGACGCCGTCGGAGTCCGCCGGGGCCGCCGAGTCCGGCGACGCCCGCGCGGAGTCGCCGAAGGACGACGAGGGCCAGGGCCGCTCCGGCTCGGGCCGCCGTCGCCGCCGCTCGCGTGGCGCCCGCCGCCGCGCCGGCTCCGGTTCCCCGGAGCAGGCCGGCACGCGCGAGGACGAGGCGCGGGACGACTCCCGGGCCGAGTCGACGGCCGACGAGAAGTCCGGGCCGAAGTCCGACGAGAAGTCCGGGCCGAAGGCCGACTCGCAGGCCGACTCGCAGGCCGGGAAGAAGGCCGGGTCGAAGGATGCTCCGAAGGCGGACGCCCTGTCGGAGGGGCAGCCGAAGCAGGGCCGCCGCGCCTACGAGGAAGCCCTCGCGGCCTTCGAGGCGTCGCCGCGCCGCAAGCGCCCGACCCGCGGTCGGTCCGTCAGCGACATCGCCCCGAAGCCGGAGGACTTCGGCGTCGACCCCGACACCGTCCGCGTGTGGGTCGAGCCGAAGCCCGAGCCGAAGGCCGAGTCCGACGACGACGCCTCCGCCGCCGCGACGGACGCCGCCGAGGCCGGCTCCGACGCCGCGGCCGAGGGCAACGCCGCCGCGCAGGCCCCGGAGTCCGAGGCCCCGGCCGGTGACGCGGAGGCCCCGCGCCGCCGCGGCCGCCGCCGCGCCGTCCGTCGCACCGCCGGCGGGTCCGCGTCCGGCGCCGGGGAGAAGGCCCCGGCGAAGGGCGTGGGCAAGGGCAAGGCCGAGGGCGACGCGAAGCCGGCCACGGCCGCGAAGGCGCAGGAGCCGGAGCAGCCGAAGCAGGCCTCCGAGCCCGCCGAGGCGAAGGAGTCCCGGGAGGCCCAGGAGGATCAGGGCTCCGGCCGGCGCCGCGGCCGCCGCCGCGCCGGCCGCCGGGCCACCCGCCGCCGCGCGAACTAGCGGCCCGGCCGCACGCCGCCCCGTCCCGCTCCCGCCTCCCCGGCACCGCCGCCGGGCGGCGGGGGAGGGGCGGGGCGGTCGCCGTCGTCACGCGAACACGCGGCGACCCCGCGCCACGCCCGACCCTTCCGGCACCTGCCGCCACACGCGCCCCACGTGGGCGGTTGCGGCGGCGGAGGGACCGGGCGTGGTTTGTCATTCGCCCTACTCATTGGCTAGTCTTGACCAGTCGCTGTTCACGGGTGGGCATCGAGCGCGAGCTCGCGTGCCCGGGGCGCCGGAGGACCGGCGGGGAGCGGGAAACCGAAACCCCAGGCCAGACCCCGTGAACGCAATGCAACTGTCCAGGCGGGCCGCCGGTTCCGGCGGCCCTGTGAGTAGATAAAGGGGTAACCCTCCTATGTACGCGATCGTCAAGACCGGCGGCAAGCAGTACAAGGTTGCCGAAGGTGACCTCGTCAAGGTCGAGAAGATCGAGGGTGAGTCCGGGGATTCCGTGGCTCTCACCCCCGTTCTGCTCGTCGACGGCGGCGAGATCACCTCCGGTGACGCGCTTGCCGACGCCACCGTCACCGCCGAGATCGTGGAGCAGGCCAAGGGCAAGAAGATCCGCGGCATGCACTACAAGAACAAGACCGGCTACAAGCGCCGCTACGGCCACCGCCAGTCCCTGACCGTCCTGAAGATCACCGGCCTGGGCAAGTAACCCGGCCACTGAACCCACTCCGAGGAGGGAAATCACATGGCACACAAGAAGGGTGCTTCCAGCTCCAGCAACGGCCGTGACTCCGAGTCCAAGCGCCTCGGCGTCAAGCGTTTCGGCGGCCAGCAGGTGAAGGCCGGCGAGATCCTGGTCCGCCAGCGCGGTACCTCGTTCCACCCGGGCGAGAACGTCGGCCGGGGCGGCGACGACACGCTGTTCGCTCTGAAGTCCGGCGCCGTCCAGTTCGGCACCAAGCGCAACAAGCGCACCGTCTCCATCGTGGAGAACGCCGAGGCCTAAGCGCCTCCGCGCACCCGGGGCCCGCGCCCCCGGGTTGTCGCGTACCCGGGGTCCGATGGGCCCCGGGTTTTCGCGTGCGCGGGGGAGGGGCGCGCGGGGTGCGCCGGGTCGCGGTGTGCGGGTGCGTTGCGTGACGACGGCGACCGCCCCGCGTGGTCGCCGCCGCGCCGCCGGTGCGGGTGGCGGCACCGGTCGTGCCGCGCCTGAGCCGCCCCTACGCCCGCGCCGCCAGCGCCAGCGGCAGCACCGGCCGCCCCGTCGCCTCGTGCAGCCGGGCGCCGGCGACGGTGGCCGACCAGCCGCCGCCGATCTCGTCGGTTACGAGGAGGAGGGGGCCGTCGTCAAGCCCCTCCGCGGCCGCGGCGACCCCGTCCAGCGCGGCCCAGTCCCACAGCTCCAGCAGGCGGGCGACGCGGTACGGCGAGTTCTGCGCCTCCACCGGCTGCGCGCCGGGGCGGACGGGCAGGTGCCCGAGGTCCGCCATACGGCCGATGCCGGCGACGGCGGCGCCGAACGCGCGCGTCATCTCGTCGCGCCCCGGCGCGGGCTCCGCGGCGGTGCCGAGCGACACGACGCCGACGGGCCGCTCCTCCCACTCCCAGGCGGCGAGCACCTCGACGATGAGCTTCAGCCACCGGTCCTCGCGCCAGTCGCGCCCCGGGGCGGGCCGCCACGCCGCGCCCCGCAGCAGCTCCGTCAGCGCCGGGCCGCGGGCGATGTCGTTGAGCCGGCCGAGCGCCCGCCCGTCGCGCAGCCCCGCGATGCCGCCCCGCTTGCCCTTCAGGTCGACGCCGAGGCGGTCCATCCCCGTCGGCCACTGCCGCCGGGCGGGCACGGGCACGCCGGGCACCGTCATGCGCTCCTCGACGGCGCGGGCCATGCCGGGGTCGATCTCGACGGAGAAGCCCCGGCCCGTGCAGTTGTCGCACCGCCCGCACGGCTCCAGCGCCGTCGGGTCGTTGAGCTGGCGGCGCAGGAACAGCATCCGGCACGCGTCGGGCCCGTCGCCCGTGAGCCGCTCGTAGGCCTCCATGGCGTCCTGCTCGACGCGGCGGGCGGCGGCGAGTCCCTCGTAGCGCGCGGCGTCGTACTCCCACGCCGCCCCCGCGCCCGTCCCGGTCCATCCGCCGCGGACGCGCCGGACCGCCCCGTCGACGTCGAGGACCTTCAGCGCCTGCTCGATCCGCGACCGCGGCAGGTCGACGACCGCCTCCAGCCGCGCCGTCGACACCGCGGACCCGTCGGCGCCGGCCGCCTCCACCGCCGCGATGAGGTCCCGCACCACCGGCTCCGGTGGGAACGACACCGACGCGAACCACTCCCAGATGTCGCGGTCCTCCGCCCCCGGCAGCAGGATGACGTCCGCCCGCGCCGTGCCGCGGCCCGCGCGCCCGATCTGCTGGTAGTAGGCGATCGGCGACGACGGCGCGCCGACGTGCACCACGAACCCCAGGTCCGGCTTGTCGAAGCCCATCCCCAGCGCCGACGTCGCCACCAGCGCCTTCACCTCGTTGCCCAGCAGCGCCCGCTCGAGCCGCTCCCGCTCGTCGGCGTCGGTGCGGCCCATGTACGCCGCGACCTCGTACCCCGCCGCCCGCAGCGCGTCGGCGAGGTCCTCCGCCGCCGACACCGTCAGGCAGTAGATGATGCCCGAGCCCTCCAGCCGCCCCAGGTGCGTCGCCAGCCACGCCGGCCGGTCCGTCGAATCCCGCAGCCGCACCACGTGCAGCCGCAGCGACTCCCGGTCCAGCCCGCCGCGCAGCACCCCCGCGTCGCGCCCCAGCTGGGCCCGGACGTCCTCGACGACGCGGTCGTTCGCCGTCGCCGTCGTCGCCAGCACCGGCGTGTCCTCCGGCAGCCCCGCCAGCAGGTCGCGGATGCGCCGGTAGTCCGGCCGGAAGTCGTGGCCCCAGTCGGAGATGCAGTGCGCCTCGTCGACCACCACCATCGCCGCCTCCTCCGCCAGCCGCGGCAGCATCCCATCGCGGAACTGCGGGTTGTTCAGCCGCTCCGGGCTCACCAGCAGCACGTCGACCTCGCCGCGGTCCACCCGCGCCGTGATCTCGTCCCACTCCGTCATGTTCGACGAGTTCACCGTCTCCGCCACGATGCCCGCCCGCCGCGCCGACTCCACCTGGTTGCGCATCAGCGCCAGCAGCGGCGAGATGATGACCGCCGCCCCCAGCCCCCGACGCCGCAGCAGCTTCGCCGCGATGAAGTACACCGCCGACTTGCCCCAGCCCGTCCGCTGCACCACCAGCATCCGCTCGCACCGGTTCACCAGCCCGTCGATCGCCCGCCACTGGTCGTCCCGCAGCCGCGCGCCGTCGCCGGCGAGGCCCCGCAGCAGCCCGTCGGCCTCCTCCCGCGTCGCGTCGCCGGGGATGCCGTCCGCGCCGTCCGCGCCGGACTCCCCGTGCCCCGCCCCGAATGCCGCGCCGTCCGTCCGCTCTCCGCTCATGGCCCCATGACAGCACACGACCCGACATCCGGGGGTGCGTGACGACGCCCACCGCCCCGCGCGGGTCCCGTCGCACAGCACCTCCGGCCGCACCACCCGCGCGGCGGCGCGCGCCCGCCGCGCGCACTCGGCGCCCCACCCCGCGTCCGGCCCCGCACGTACCCGCCCCGCGCACCCGCGCCCGCCCGCCCCGCGCGTTTCCCGCACCGGCGGCGACGTGGAACAATGGGCGGACGACGCGCGGCCGTCCGCGCCGCGCCCAGCCGTCAGCCGACACCCAGGAGGAGCCGCATGTCCCGCTTCATCGACCGAGTCGTCCTGCACCTGCAGGCCGGCGACGGCGGCCACGGGTGCAACTCCATCCTCCGGGAGAAGTTCAAGCCGCTCGGCGGCCCCGACGGCGGCAACGGCGGCCACGGCGGCGACATCATCCTGCAGGTCGACCCGCAGGTCCACACGCTGCTCGACTTCCATTTCCACCCGCACGTCAAGGCGGGCAAGGGCCAGCCGGGCTCCGGCGACCACCGCAACGGCGCCCGCGGCGACGACCTGCTCCTCGGCGTGCCGGAGGGCACCGTCGTCCTCGACGCCGACGGCACCGTCCTCGCCGACATGACCGGCGCCGGCACCCGCTTCACGGCGGCGCAGGGAGGCTTCGGCGGCCTCGGCAACGCCGCGCTGGCGAACCACAACCGCCGCGCGCCCGGCTTCGCGCTGCTCGGCGAGCCGGGGGAGGAGCGCGACCTCGTCCTCGAGCTGAAGTCCATGGCCGACGTCGGCCTCGTCGGCTTCCCGTCGGCCGGCAAGTCGTCGCTCGTGTCGGCGATGAGCGCCGCGAAGCCGAAGATCGGCGACTACCCCTTCACGACGCTGCAGCCGAACCTCGGCGTCGTCCAGGTCGGCCACGACGCCTTCACCATCGCCGACGTCCCCGGCCTCATCCCCGGCGCCTCCGAGGGCCGCGGCCTGGGCCTCGACTTCCTACGACACATCGAGCGGTGCGCCGTCCTCGCCCACGTCGTCGACTGCGCCGCCTTCGAGACCGAGCGCGACCCCGTCTCCGACATCCGCGCGCTGGAGGCGGAGCTGGCGAACTACCAGTCCGCGCTCGACTCCGACGTCGGCCTCGGCGACCTGATGGAGCGGCCGCGCGTCATCATCCTCAACAAGATCGACGTCCCCGACGGCCGCGAGATGGCCCAGATGATGCGCCCCGAGCTCGAGGAGTTCGGCTGGCCCGTCTACGAGATCTCCACCGTCGCCCGCGAGGGCCTCGACCCGCTGCGCTACGGCCTCCACCAGCTGGTGCAGGACTACCGCAAGGCCCACCCGGCGAAGGAGTCGTCCGGCCCCGCCGTGCTCCGCCCCGCCGGCGTCGACGGCACCGGCTCGGGCCCCCGCGGCCGCGGCCGGGGCGGGCGCCGCGGCGGCGAGGGCGTCGACTTCGTCATCGAGCGCGACCCCGACATGGACGACGCCTTCATCGTCGTCGGCCGCAAGCCCGAGCGCTGGATCCACCAGACCGACTTCGAGAACGACGAGGCCGTCGGCTACCTCGGCGACCGCCTCGCCCGCCTCGGCGTCGAGGAGGCCCTGGCGAAGGCCGGCGCCGTCGAGGGCTCCACCGTCTCCATCGGCGCCATCTCCTTCGAATGGCAGCCGATGACCGCCGCCGGCGTCGACGAGAAGATCACCACCGGCCGCGGCACCGACCGCCGCCTCGAGCGCACCGGCCGCAGCACCTCCGAGGAGCGCAAGCGCGCGTCGCAGGCCCGCCGCGGCCTCATCGACGAGTACGAGCTCGAGGGCGAGGAGGCCACCCGGGAGCGCTGGCAGTGAGCGCCGGAGGGGTGCGGGGCGCGTCCGGGTTCTCGCGTGACGACGGCGACCGCTCCGGCGGCGCGGGCCCCGATCACGGGGCCGCCGATGCGCGTTCGCATGACGACGAGTCCCGCTCCGGCGGCGCCGTCCCCGATCGCGCGTCCGCCGATCGCGCCGCGGAATGTGAGCATGGTCACGAATATGCGCGTTCGGTTGGCGATGCCGCCGAGACTTCGTTATGCAGGCATATGGGCTCACGGGGGACCGTGGCCGACGCGGACGAGCGCGACGACGCCGGGCTGACCCGGTTCGTCGACGCCATGGCCGCCGCCGTCGCCGGACGCGACGGAGGGCGCACCGCCGACGGCACGGGCCGGGACGATGAACCGGCCACCACGGACCGCACCGCCCGCGCCGCGCAGCGCGACGACGCTGCCGCAGGGCGACGCGACGAGCCGGGGGATCGACTGCACGACGAGACCACCAGGGAACGGATGCTCATCGAGACCACGATGACCGAGGACACCACGAACGCGGGCGACGCGACCCGCGAGGCGGACGCCGCCGCACCGGCCGGCGCCCCCGCCGCCGGGACCGCGACGGCCGACCGGGCCGCCGCCGGAACCGCGGCGCCTGCCGCGACGGCCGACCGCGCCGACCGCGCCGCCGCCGATCTCGGGCCCGCCGCCGGGGCGCGCCCCGCCGCCTCCGGCAACCGCGACACGGCCCGCACGGCCGCCGCCGCGCACGCCGCCTCCGCCGCCATCGCCGCGGCCGAGTCCGGCGAGGGCGCCGCCGACCCGGAGGTCGCCTTCGCCGCGGCCGCCGTCGAGGCCGCCACCCCGGGCGCCGCCGTCGCCCCCGCGGCCGACGAGACGCCCGCCGCCGACGTCGACGACCCCGCCGCGGCCGCCACGTCCGGCGCGCCCGCCGCCGCGCAGGCAGCGCAGGCCGCCCAGGCCGCCCAGGCCGCCCAGGCCGCGCCGTCCGCGCCCGCCGGGCCCGTGCCGGGCCGCATGGCCCCGCCGTACGACTCGGCGACCCGCGAGACGATCCGCACGGCGAAGCGCGTCGTCGTCAAGGTCGGCTCCTCCTCCCTGACCGGCCCCGACGGCCGCACGGACCCGCGCCGCATCGACGCGATCGCGGAGGCCCTGCAGAAGCGCATGGGCGCCGGCTCGGACATCATCCTGGTGTCCTCGGGCGCCGTCGCGTCGGGCATGGGCCCGCTGGGGCTCGCCACCCGCCCGACGGATCTGGCGACGAAGCAGGCCGCCGCCGCGGTCGGCCAGGTCCGCCTGGCCGCCGAGTGGGCCCGATCCTTCGGCCGCTACGGCCGCACCACCGCCCAGGTCCTGCTGACCTCGGCGGACGCCGGCGAGCGCACCCGCGCCCGCAACGCCCAGCGCACCATCGACCGGCTGCGCCAGCTCGGCGCCGTGCCGATCGTCAACGAGAACGACACCGTCGCCACCTCCGAGATGCGCTTCGGCGACAACGACCGCCTCGCGGCGCTGGTCAGCCACCTCGCGTACTGCGACGCCCTCGTCCTGCTGTCGGACGTCGAGGGCCTCTACGACCGCAACCCCTCCGAGCCGGGCGCCCGCTTCGTCCCGGAGGTGTGGTCGGGCAACGACCTCAAGGGCGTCGTCGCCGGCGACGGCGGCAAGCTCGGCACCGGCGGCATGGCCTCGAAGGTCTCCGCCGCGCGCCTCGCGTCCCGCGCGGGCGTGCCGGTGCTGCTGGCCTCCGCCGACGACATCGACCGCGCCCTCGGCGACGCCGACGTCGGCACCGCCTTCGCCCCGAAGGAGGACCGCCTGTCCGCGTGGAAGGCGTGGGTCCTCTACGCCGCCGACTCCGCGGGCGTGCTGCGCATCGACGCCGGCGCCGTCCGCGCCGTCACCGAGCGCCGCAAGTCCCTCCTGCCCGTCGGCATCACGTCGTTCGACGGCGAGTTCCACGCCGGCGACATCGTCGACATCGTCGGCCCCGGCGGCGAGATCGTCGGCCGCGGCGAGGTGTCGTACGACTACGAGGAGCTCGGGCGCATCGTCGGCCACCCGACCTCGGAGCTGCCCGACGGCCTCCAGCGCCCCGTCGTCCACGCCGACTACCTCACCGGGTACGCCACCCGCGCCTGACGCGGGCGCGGGGCCGGGGCGGCGGGCGTCGTCACGCGACCGCGCATCCACCGGATGCGCGTGACGACGCACGCCTCCCCGGGCCACCCGCCGGCCCCCGCGAGGGAGCATCGACCACAACCGCATCACCGCGACCCCGGCCGCGCAGACGGAAGCCCCGCGGCGGGGGCACGCGAACCGGAAACCACGCCCCGCGGCTTCCCTATGCTGGTGAACATGTCTGAGACGAACCCCGCAACGACCGACGTCCGCGCCGCCGAGCGCGCCGAGGTCCTCGAGAAGGCCCGGCGCGCGAAGGTCGTGACCTCCGAGGTCGCCACGTGGACCTCGGCCCGCAAGAACGAGATCCTCCTCGCCGCCGCCGACGCCCTCGTCGCCGCGACCGACGAGATCGTCGCCGCCAACGAGAAGGACATCGAGGCCGGCCGCGAGCGCGGCATCGCCGAGTCCCTCGTCGACCGCCTGCGCCTCGACGCCGGCCGCATCGAGGGCATCGCCGGCGGCCTCCGCCAGGTCGCCGGCCTCACCGACCCCGTCGGCGAGGTCCTCCGCGGCTCCACCCTCCCCAACGGCGCCCGCCTGTCGCAGGTCCGCGTGCCGCTCGGCGTGATGGGCATGGTGTACGAGGCCCGCCCGAACGTCACCGTCGACGCCTTCGGCCTCGCCCTCAAGTCCGGCAACGTGGCCCTGCTGCGCGGCTCGAAGTCCGCCGTCCGGTCCAACGAGGCGCTCGTCGGCGTGCTGCGCCGCGTCCTCGCCGACCACGACGCCCCCGAGGACCTCGTCCAGCTGCTGCCGTGCGAGACGCACGACTCCGTGCAGGACCTCATCACCGCGCGCGGCCTCGTCGACGTGGTCATCCCGCGCGGCGGCGCCGGCCTCATCAACGCCGTCGTCGAGGGCGCCACCGTCCCCGCCATCGAGACCGGCACCGGCAACTGCCACATCTACATCGACGGCTCCGCCGATCTCGACGAGGCGATCGCCCTCCTGCTCAACGGCAAGACCCGCCGCGTCTCCGTGTGCAACGCCACCGAGACGGTGCTCATCGACGCCGCCCTCGGCGACGAGGGCGTCGGCCGCGTCCTCGCCGCCCTCGCCGACGCCGGCGTCACCGTCCACGGCGACCGCGAGAACCTCGACGCCGGCGCGGGCGTCGACCGCGCCGTGCTCGACGGCGTCGTCGCCGCGACCGACGAGGACTGGGACGACGAGTACCTGTCCATGGACATCGCCGCGAAGGTCGTCGACGGCGTCGGCGAGGCCGTCGCCCACATCGCCGCCCACGGCTCCGGCCACACCGAGGCCGTCGCCGCCCGCGACTGGGGCGTGTGCGAGCGCTTCGTCGCCGAGGTCGACGCCTCCACCGTCAACGTCAACGCCTCCACCGCGTTCACCGACGGCGAGCAGTTCGGCTTCGGCGCGGAGATCGGCATCTCCACCCAGAAGCTCCACGCCCGCGGCCCCATGGGCCTGCCCGAGCTGACGTCCTCCAAGTGGGTGCTGCGCGGCGACGGCCAGACGCGCCCGTAGCGGGCTCCCGCGGCGCGGCGCGACGTGACGCCGAGGCACTGAGGCGCTGAGTCGCTGAGTCGCAGAAACCCCGAGGCTCCGAGGCGTCGCCCCGCGGACCGCATCCCTGGTGGAGGCCCCGGTCGGCCGGTGAACGAACACCGGCCGGCCGGGGCCTCGTCGTGTGCATGGCCGTCGGCATCCAGGCACGCGACGGCATCCGGGCACGCGACGGCATTCGGGTAGCCGAGGCTCGCGGGTGGCCGTCAGAACGGCGGCGGGCCGGGGGACTGGATCCACGACGGGGTACCGGGTGAGCGCGGCACTTCGCGCGGGATCGTCATGGAGACGGGTTTCGCCTGGGTGGGCGGATCGGTTCCCCGGTCTACGTCCGGTTCTCGGGCACCGCCTCGTTCACGGGTCCCATCTGGGTCGCGGTACCGGTCCAGCTCACGGGTCCATCCAGGATCGCGGGTCCCGCGGGAGGGCACCGGGGAGCCGGGCTGTGACGGATGGGGTGCGTGGTGGGGGATGTGACGCCGAGGGGATCCCGCCGCTGGATGCTCCGCCGCCGGAGGTCCCGCCGCCGGAGGTCCTGCCGCCGGAGGTCCTGCCGCCGGAGGCCCCGGTGCCGGGTTTTCCTCCGGCGAGTGGGATTCGGGTGGACGTGCCTCCGCGGGGTATCCCTCCGCCGCCCGGGAGGGCGGGGAGTCGTTGAACAGCGTCGCCCTCCGTGGCCCCGGTCGGTTCCTCCCGCCGCCTCCCGGTGATTCGGCGTGCGACGGGTGCCGCAGCGGGGTGCCGTCCGGGTGGACGGGGCCCGACCAGCCGGAACGGTGCCCGTTGGCGGCGGTCCGCGGCGTCATGTGGCCCTTGCGCACGTCCGACCAGGTGTCGTCGTTGTTCACGTGGTGGGTGCGGCAGAGGGGGACGAGGTTCTCGATGTCGGTGCGGCCGCCGGCGAGCCAGGCGACGATGTGGTGGACGTCGCACTCGTCGAGCGGGCGGTCGCAGCCGGGGTGCTGGCAGCAGCCGTCGAAAACCTGGAGCGCGATGCGCTGCGCGGTCGTCGCCGTCCGGGCGGACCGGCCGAGCCGCAGGTTCATGCCCTGCGGCGCGGGGTCGCCGTCGACGAGCGCCGCGTACCAGTGCGTGTCGAGCCCCAGGCGCAGGACCTGTGCGAGGGTGAGATCGATGCCGACGTTCGTCGTGCCGGTCATCGTCGCGGTGTTCGCCTGCCTGCCGTCCGGAAAGCCGGCGGCTCCCGGTCCGCCGCCGGCGCCATGGGCGTGCGGATGAGGATGGTCGTGGCCGCACCCGCAGCCGTCGGCACCGCAGCCGTCGACTCGGCCGTCGTGCGGGCCGGGGGAGTGGTGCGCGGACGCGTGGTCGTCGCCGAACGAACGGTCGCCGAACGGGCCATCGTCCGGTCGGGTCATCCCGCCGTCGCGCCCGCGGAACGTCACGACGACGGTCGCGTGGCCCGCGGCGTGCGCGCCGGGCTCGGCATGCATCGCCCCGTCGATCATCCGGGAGAAGGCGTCCATGTTGCGCTGCCCCTGCGAGCGCCGGTCGTCGACGCCGTCGGGGAGCTCGATGCCGGCGCCCTTGACGGCGTGCGTCGTCAGGTACTTCCGCAGCAGCGCGGCAGAGTGCGCGGGCATGCGCCCGCCGAAGCGGAACGAGCCGTCGCGGTCGGCCTGCTTCGACACCCAGAAGTCGCGTTCGCGCAGATCGGAGAACGGGTCCGGCGCGGCGTGCGCGTTGGACTTGTCGACCAGCGCACGCGTCTCGCGCCGCACGCGGTCGGCGTTCCACTCTCCGGCGCGCTTGAGGATGCGCGCCTTGATGTCCTCGGCGGTCATCGATCCGCCGGACCGCAGCCGCTTGAGCTCGCGCCGCAGAGCGTCGAGTTTCGCGGGGGTGATGTCGCCGTCGGATGCTTTGCGACGCGCCTCCTCACGCGAACGCTCCCGCTCGCGCCGGAGGCGTTCCTCCTCCGCCGCGCGGGCGGCGGCCTCCGCGGCGGCGGCCGCGGCAGCTGCGTCGGCGTCGGGGCCGTCGTCCGTCTCGGGCCCGTCCCCGAAGCTGCCGGAGCCGCCGCCGAACAGCCCCGCCTCGTCGGGCGGGAGGTCGCCGCCGTCGTCGTCCTCCGGCTCGACGTCGCCGAGCACGCGGACGGCCTCCATCCGCTCGCGGGCCTGGGCGCGGGAGATGCCGAGGACTCGGCTGAGGAACCCGCACGTGTCGGTTGTGCCGGAGCGCCGCTGGGCGGCGTCGCCCATCGCGAACTCGGTGAAGGCGAGGTCGAAGCCGGAGCGCCTGCTCATGGTCCGCTCGAACTCGGCGGCGATGGCGAGGGCGTCGTCCCACGGCAGCTTGTCGGCGCCTTTCGCGATGTCGCCGAGGACGGACAGGGAGGCGCGGAGGCTCGCCATCGCGGCGCGGGCACCGGCGACGGTCGCGGAGCCGGAGAAGAATGCCGCGTCGGTGATATCGGGCTCGTCCGTAGCCGAAGCCCGAGCCGCAGCCGCGCCCGCGGCAGCTCGCGCCGTCGCCGCGCCGTCAGCGTCCGCTGCACCACCCGCTGCTACAGCCGCGCCCGCGGCAGCACCCGCCATCGCCGTCGCGGTAGCCGTGAACTGCGGTTTCCCCGCCCTCGTGTCGCGCATCGTTCCCTCCCCTCACGCGTTGCCCGCACCATACGAGGCGACCCGACATTCCCTTCCCCGCACGACCCCGGATCGGCGCCGGAACGACCTCCCGAGCATCCCCGAACCGCCGACCCGGCCCTCGCGAAGGGACGGGAGCCGTGGCGGGAAACGTCGAAAAGCGCTGCGCAGCAACGCATCTCACCAGCACCAGAAACCGCCGCGAAAAACCCGGCCCGACCTGCGGATTCCTTTGCCCCCGAAAGGGGGTGACGCTACCGGCGGCTCCGCGGAATAGCTCCGTTCCGGCTGGAGACAAAACTATTTCACCTACTCTTCCCCGCATGACCCGCATGCCGATCCCGCCGAAGACGCCGAAGAAGAGGGTGGCCGCGGCCGTCTCCGCCGCCGCCCTGCTCGCCGTGACCGCGCTCAACGCGGGCCCGGCCGCCGCCGACCCCGCCATCCCCGAGCTCCCCGACGTCCCCGCGCAGGTCGCCGACGCGGGCAGTGCCGGCTCCGACGCCGCACCGGGCGGCACCGCCAACGGCAGCGCCGACACCCCCGCCGCCGACTCCGGCAGCGCCCCCTCCGACGACCACGTCGGCAACTCCTCGGAGCTCCCGGGCGCCTCGGGCAGCTCCGCGGGCTCGTCCGCCGTCGACGGCGTCCTCGACGCCCTGCCGGCCAACCCCACCTGGAACGACCCCGCGACCGCCCCGTTCTACGAGCCGCCGGCGACCATCCCGGCCCCGGGCACCGTCATCCGCACGGCGCCGGGGGAGCAGCTGCTGCAGAAGACGGGCATCGACTGGCCGGGCACGGCGGAGAAGATCATGTACGCCTCGACGAACGAGCGCGGCGAGCCGACGGCGGTCACGGGCGTCGTCTTCACCCCGACGAAGGAGTGGGAGGGCGAGGGCCCGCAGCCGACGGTGATCCTCGCGCCGGGCACGCTGGGGCAGGGCCGCCAGTGCGCGCCGTCGGCGGGCTACGGCATGTTCCTGAACATGGATCTGGGCGTCCCGACGGTCGCGACGAACTATGAGCTCGTCTCCGCGTACGGCGCGCTGTCGAAGGGCGCGCGCGTCATCATGACGGACTACATCGGCATGGGCACCCCGGGCCCGCACACGTACGTGAACAGCGCCGACGAGGCGCAGGCGGTGCTCGACGCGGGCCGCGCGGGCCTGTCGCAGATCGGCCTGCCGGCGGATTCGCCGGTGGCCATCATGGGTTACTCGCAGGGCGGCGGCGCGGCGGCGTCGGCGGCGGAGCGGGCGCCGGAGTACGCGCCGGACCTCAACATCGTCGCGACGTACGCGGGTGCGCCACCGGCCGATCTGCGCGAGGTGCTGAAGCAGATCGACGGCAGCCTCATCACGGGCGCCATCGGGTACGCGCTGAATTCGGGCCTGCGCTACAACCCGCAGCTGGAGTCCCTGGTGGACGTGCACCTCAACGAGGAGGGCAAGGACTTCCTCGACTCGGTGCGCACACAGTGCATCGTCGACACGGCGGCGACGTGGGGCCTGAAGAACACGTCCGAGTTCACGAAGGACGGCATCACCTTCTCCGAGCTGCTGGAGCGCATCCCGGAGGTCGCCTCCTACGTCGACCGCCAGAAGCTGGGCCAGGGCCGCGTCCCGGATCATCCGATCCGCATCGACAACAGCGCCGCAGACGACGTCATCCCGCCGGGTCAGGCGGAGCAGCTGGGCCGCGACTACTGCTCGCTCGACGGGCACGTCGACATGGAGATCCACCACTACGACCCGACGATTCCGCGATCGGCGCTCGACCACGCGCTGCCGATGCTCATCAACCAGTCCACCTCGCTCGAGTTCGTCATGAACGCCTTCCACGGCGAGGTCCCCGAGTCGAACTGCGGGTCGTTCTGATGCGCGCGGTCCGGGGCCGCGCGGGGTCGCGGCGCGCGTCCGGGGCGCGGTCGCGGTGGATCGAGCGTTGTCGCGTGACGACGTCCCGGGCCGCCGTCGCCGCCGTCGCCGCGGCGGCGCTGCCCGCCGGGCTCCTCGCGGCGCCGGCGTCCGCCGACCCGGCCGCGCCCGCCGACCCCGCCGTCGGCAACAGCTCCGTCATCCCGGGCTCCGCGGAGGGCTCGTCGGCGGTGGGCGGCGCTCTGCCGCGCAACCCCGCCTACGCCGACCCGGCGACGGACCCGTTCTACGAGCCGCCGGCGGACGTCCCCGCCGCGGGCACCGTCATCCGCACGGCGCCGGCGCAGCATCTGCTGCAGCACATCGGCGTGGACTGGCCGGGCACGGCGCAGAAGATCATGTACGCCTCGGTGGACGCGCAGGGCGCGCCGACGGCGGTGACGGGCCTGCTGTTCGAGCCCGTGAAGGAGTGGGAGGGCGACGGCCCCCGGCCGACCGTCGTCGTCGCCCCGGGCACGCTGGGGCAGGGCCGCCAGTGCGCCCCGTCGGCGGGCTACGGCCTGCTCGTCAACGCCGACGCGGCGACGCCGACGCTCGGCCTGAACTACGAGCTGACCACGGCGTACCAGGCGACGGCCCGCGGTGCGCGCGTCATCGTCACCGACTACATGGGCATGGGCACCCCGGGCCCGCACACGTACGTGAACAGCACGGACGAGGCGCATGCGGTGCTCGACGCCGCCCGCGCCGCCAACGCGCTGGCGGGCGATCCGTCCGCGCCGGTGGCCATCACGGGCTACTCGCAGGGCGGCGGCGCCGCGGCGTCGGCGGCCGAGCGGGCGTCCGAGTACGCCCCGGCCCTCGACATCCGCGCGACCTACGCGGGCGCGCCGCCGGCGGATCTGCGGGAGGTGCTCAAGCAGATCGACGGCACCCTCATCACCGGCGCGATCGGCTACGCGCTGAACGCCGGCATCCGCCACGACCCGGCGCTGGAGCAGGAGATCGACCCGTTCCTCACCGACGACGGGCGCGATTTCCTCCGAAGCGTCCGCACGCAGTGCATCTTCGACACGGCGGCGACGTGGGGCCTGCGCACGACCGACGGGCTGACGGCCGACGGGTCGTCGTTCTCGGAGCTGCTGTCGGAGGTGCCGCGCGTCGCGGCGTACGTCGACGAGCAGAAGCTGGGCCGCCCCGGCCGCGTGCCGGATCACCCCATCTACATCGACAACAGCGACGCCGACGACGTCATCCCGCCCGGCCAGGCCACGCAGCTGGCTCGCGACTACTGCACGCAGGGCGGCCACGTGGTCCACGCGATCCACGACTACCGCCCGACGGTGCCGAAGTCCGTCATCGACCACGTCCTGCCGATGCTGGTCAACCAGTCCGATTCCTTCGACTTCCTCTTCGACGCCCTCAACGGCGCCTCGCCGGAGTCGAACTGCGGGTCGTTCTAGCCCCGCCCGCCCCAGACGAACCCTCGCCCCACGCTTTCCGAAAGGCCATGCCCATGTCCCCGAATCCCCGCGCCACCAGCAGTGATGTGCTTGACGACGGCCTCCGCGCGCGTCGCGTCGCCGTCCGCGCCGGAGTCCCGGTCGGCGCGACCGAGACCGCGGCCGAGACCACCGGCACCGCCGCCGCCCTCGCCGCGCCCCGCCCACGTCTGACGGCGGCCCGCACCGCCGCGGCCGCCCTCCTCGCCGCGGCCGCGGTGCTCGCGGGGCCCCAGGCCGGCGCGACCCCCGTCGACCCCGCCGATCTCGCCGACCCCGCCGCCGCAGAAGCCGCCGACGCCGACGCCCCCTCCTACGGCTCCCACCACATCCCGGGCGCCCCGGGCGCCCCGGGCGCCCCGGGCGCCCCGGGCTCCTCGGAGGGCTCGTCGCAGCTGCCGGGCTCGGGTCCGCTGACGCCGCATCTGCCGCGCCGTCCGGCGGGGTCGGAGGCGCCGGGGCTGTACCCGGAGCCGGTCGACGGGCTGGACGACCCCTTCTACCAGGCCCCGGTGAGCGGGCAGGCGCCCGGCGAGATCATCACGACGCAGCCGGCGAAGCACCTGCTGGACGCCGCCGGCGTCGGTGCCTGGCCGGGCACCGCGACGAAGATCCTCTACGCGTCGACGGACGCGACGGGCACGGTCCGCCCGGTGTCGGGCTTCGTCATCGAGCCGTCCGCGGCGTGGGAGGGCGGCGGCGAGCGCCCGACGGTGGTGCTGGCGCCGGGCACGATGGGCCAGGCGGATCAGTGCGCGCCGTCGTCGGGCGCGGGCCTGTTCGCCAACGCGGACCGGCTGCCGTCCATCGGCGCGAACTACGAGCTCGTCGCGGCGTACCTCGCGGCGTCGCGGGGCATGCGCGTCGTCGTCACGGACTACATCGGCATGGGCACGCCGGGCACGCACGCGTACATCGGCTACGACGACCAGGGCAATGCGGTCCTCGACGCGGCGCGCGCGGCGTTGGCCCACGCGGGCGCGCCGGCGGATGCGCCGGTGGCGTTCATGGGCTACTCGCAGGGCGGCGGCGCGTCGGCGGCCGCGGCGGAGCTGGCGCCGGAGTACGCGCCGGAGCTGAACGTCAAGGCCGCCTACGTGGGCGGCCCGCCGGCGAATCTGGCGGACGTGTCGGCGGCGGTCGACGGCAACATGATCGTCGGCGTGCTGGGCTACGTCCTCAACGCGGGCCTGGAGTACAAGCCGGAGCTGGCGCCGCTGGCCGACGAGCTGCTGAACGACCGGGGCCGCGAGTTCCTGGCGTCGACGCGCGGGCAGTGCATCGTCGATTCGATGGTGTCGTGGGGCGGCCTGTCGACGACGGATCTGACCTCCGACGGCCGGTCGTTCCGGCAGCTGGTGGATGACGTCCCCGAGATCCGGGACTACGTCGGAAAGCAGAACCTGGGGCAGCGGACGCCGCAGGTGCCGATCCTGCTGGAGTCGGCGGTGAACGACGACACCATCCCGACGGAGCAGGCGCGCGAGCTGGGCCGCGGCTACTGCTCGGCGGGCGTGCCGGTGGCGTTCCTGGAGAACGCGACGCCGGCGATCCTGCCGAAGTCGACGGCGAATCATCTGCTGCCCATCTTCACGGACGCACCGCCGGCGCTCGACTACCTCGACGCGGTGTTCCGCGGCGAGGAGCCGCGCACCGACTGCGGCTCCTTCTGATCGCCCGACGATGCCCCGGGCCCGCGCATCGCGCGCGGGCCCGGGGTGTCCGCGTTCCCGGGGCATGCGCGTGACGACGTCCCCCGCGTCGCGCGCATCCTCCACCGGGCCGCGCCCGGCCGCGCCGCGCCCCCGGCCGTCCCGCGCCGAATGGGGCGGCGCGGCACCCGGGCGGTACGATGACCCGCATGTCAGACACCGCCTCCGCCGTCTCCGGCGCCGCCGTCCAGCCGTCCCCGACGGGCGATGGCCCGGCGCTGCGCCGCGTCGGCGTCATGGGCGGCACGTTCGACCCCGTCCACCATGGCCACCTGGTGGCGGCCAGCGAGGTCGCCGACCGGTTCGACCTGGACACGGTGGTGTTCGTCCCGACGGGCGAGCCGTGGCAGAAGAAGGACCGGAAGGTGACCGAGGCGGAGGACCGCTACCTGATGACGGTCATCGCAACCGCCTCCAACCCGCGGTTCACCGTGTCGCGGGTGGACATCGACCGGCCGGGGCCGACGTACACCATCGACACGCTGCACGACCTGAAGGCGCAGTTCCCGGACGCGGAGCTGTTCTTCATCACGGGCGCCGACGCGCTGCGGAAGATCGTCACGTGGCGCGACTGGGAGCAGATGTTCGACCAGGCGACGTTCGTCGGCGTGAACCGCCCGGGCTTCCACCTGGAGAAGATCGATCTGCCGGAGGCGGCCCGCTCGCGGGTGCATCTGGTGGAGATCCCGGCCATGGCGATCTCGTCGACCGACTGCCGGGAGCGCGCCGCCGCGGGGCGCCCGGTCTGGTACCTCGTGCCGGACGGGGTGGTGCAGTACATTGCCAAGCGGAACCTGTATCAGAGGAGCTGAACAAGAAATCGTGACCGCCACGGATCAGGCCAGGAAGCTGGCCTCCATCGCCTCCATCGCCGCCGACCGCATGAAGGGCGAGGACATCCAGGTCCTCGACGTCTCCGGGCCGCTGGTCATCACCGACGTCTTCGTGCTGATCAGCGCGGACAACGAGCGACTGGTCTCCGCGATCGTCGACGAGGTCGAGGACGACCTGCGCGACGCCGGCGCGAAGCCGGTGCGCCGGGAGGGCGTGCGCGAGGGCCGCTGGGCCCTGCTGGACTACGGCACCGTCGTCGTCCACGTGTTCCGCCACGAGGAGCGGGAGTACTACGGCCTGGACCGGCTGTGGAAGGACTGCCCGGTCGTGGAGGTCGAGGGCGTCGAGCAGCGGTCGCCGCTGACGCAGGCCGGCTCCTCCGAGGCGGACGGCCCGGACGCCGCCCGCACGGCCACCGACATCGACCAGATCCCGCTGGCCGGCGAGGGCCCGGACTCGAACGAGCTGTAGCGGCCGAGCCGCAGCAGCGCAGAGACCGGCCCCGACCGACCCCGTCCCCAGCAAAGGCCCCGACCATGCCCGCCCACGCCCCGGACACCGCCCCCGCCCGCAGGCTCCTGCTCCTGCGCCACGGGGAGACCACGTACAACGCCACCCGGCGTATGCAGGGGCAGATGGACACGACCCTGTCGGACGCGGGCGTCGCCCAGGCGCACGCGGTGGCGGGTCATTTCGGCGAGGTGGAGCGGGGCATCCGCCGCATCGTCGCCTCCGACCTGTCGCGGGCGCACCAGACGGCCCTGGCCGTGGGCCGGGCGCTGGGCCTGGAGGTCGCCGTCGACGAGCGGCTGCGGGAGACGAACCTCGGCGTGTGGCAGGGGATGACCCACGGGGAGATCGACGAGGCGGAGCCCGGCATGCGCTGGCGCTGGCGCAACGACCCGACGTGGGCGCCGGAGGGCGCGGAGACGCGCATCGAGGTCGCCGCGCGGATGCGCTCCGTCGTCGACGAGCTGCTGGAGTCCGACGCGGACTGGCCGGGCTCGACGACGCTGCTGGTCGCCCACGGCGGCGCCATCGCGGCGCTGACGGGCGCGCTGCTGGACGTGCCGCAGTCGATGCTGACCATGTTCAACGGCCTCCGGAACACCGCGTGGGTGGAGCTGGAGGCCCGCGAGCGCCCGGATGGGGAGCTGGGCTGGTACCTCGGCGCGTTCAACGCACGGCTGACCTCGGCGGATCCGGCGCCGGCCGACGGCGCGCAGCCGGGCCCGTCGGGTGACGCGACGGCCGCGCCGGGTGCCGCGGGCGACGCGCCCGCCGACGGCGCCGCCGCCCCCGCAGGCCCCGAGGGGACCGGGGCGTGACCGCCGGGCGGGTCGAGGTCGTCGTCGACGACACCTCCTGCCTGACGGAGGAGAAGGCGGCGGCCCACGGCATCACGATGCTGCCGCTGCCGCTGGACCTGGACGACGACAAGCCGAAGACGTCGGCCCTGCAGCCGCTGCCGCTGGCGGTGACGTACGCGCGGGCCCAGGAGCGCGCCAAGGACGCGGGCGTGCTGGCGCTGCACCTGTCGAAGGCGCTGTCGTCGACGTGGCAGAACGCCCGCACGGCCGCCGCCGCCGTGGGGCGCTGCGAGGCGCCGGACACCGCGACCGTCGGCGCCGCCCTGGGGCTGGCCGCCATCGCGGCGGCGGAGGAGTCCGCGGCCGGCGGCGACCTGGAGTCCTGCCTCGCGGCGGCGGAGGACGTGCTGCGCCGCTCGCGGCTGTGGATCTACGTGCCGAAGCTCGACGCGATGCGCCGCGGCGGCCGCATCTCCGCCGGTCAGGCGGTGCTGTCGACGGCGCTGTCCATCAAGCCGGTCATCGGGCTGTCCGACGGCGCCCTCCACGTGGAGGCGAAGTGCCGCACGGAGGCGAAGGCCCTGGAGACCATCGTCGACCGCTGCATCGCCGCCGCGGGCGGCCGCCCCGCCCGCGCGGTGGTGCAGCACAGCGGCGACGCGGATCTCGCGGCCGGGCTGTGTGACGTCCTGGAGCTGAAGCTGCCCGCCGGCTCCGAGGCGACGTCGGTGGATCTGCCGCCGGCGCTCATCGCGCACGCGGGGCCGGAGGCCTGCGCGGTCTCCCTCGTCGTCGCCGATGGCGCGGACGATCCGGACTCCACCGACGCGGACGGCGCGTCCGACGCGCATCCCGCCGACGCCGCCCGCACCACCGCGGGCCCCGACGGCTCCCCGCTGGTGACGACGGTGACCTCGAAGCTGCCGACGTGGAGCGCCAACCGCCGCGCCGCGAAGGAGCGCGCAGAGGCGCTGCAGCGCGCCATCGCGGAGCTCGCCCTGCGCGACAAGTCCGACCCGGAGGGCGCCCGCTTCGGCGCCGACGCGAAGCGCGAGTCCGGCGCCTCCGCCGACCAGGAGCCGCCCGCGGCGGACGCGGATTCCGGTGAGCGTGCGGAGCCCGGGACGGACGCGGGTCACGCCGGTTCGCGTGACGACGCCTCCCGCGACGACTGACGCCCAACCGCCCCGTCCCCGCCCCGGCTGTGCTGCCGCGGCGGGGTCCTTTTTGCTCCGCGAGCAGCAGGAGACCCGCCCCGCGCCATAGTTATTCACGGGCCACGGAGCGTCCACACCCGGTGCCGGGCTCGCCGTCCGGCGGGCGGTGCGCGTCGGGGCCGGGGCTACCGTCCGGGGCCGTGAACGACACGCTGCGCTCCCGCATCGGCGACCTGCTGGCCCCGGTGCCCGCCGACGAGTCGATGCCCGTCGACTTCACCCGCCGCCGCTGGAGACCCGGCCGCAGGGCCGTCATCGCGATGGGCTCCGTGGGTTTCCTCGTCGTCCTCGCGCTGGCGGTGTGGTGGCTGCGCACGCCGACGCTGCAGATGCCCGAACCCGGTCAGCCCGTGGTCGCCGCGGCCGCCGACGGCATGGGCCCAGGTGACATCGCCGGTGGCCGGGGCGGTGCCGCTGTGGGAGGCGCCGGCGGCGTGGGAGCCGCGGCAGGCGGCGGTTCGGGCGCCGCGGGCGGTGCAGGAGGCCCGGATGGCGCCGCGGGCGCGGGCCCGGCGGGCGGCGGCGCGGCGGGGGAGCAGCCGTCGGAGATCGTCGTCTCGGTGGTGGGGCTGGTGCGGCACCCGGGCGTCGTGACTCTGCCGGGCGGGGCGCGCGTCGCCGACGCCCTTGCCGCCGCCGGCGGCATGCTCCCCGAGGCCGATCCCGCCAGCGTCAACCACGCCCGCAGGCTCGCCGACGGGGAGCAGATCCTCGTCACCGACGTGCCGGCCCCGCCCGGCAGCCCCGACGCCGCCGGAGCCCCGGCCGGTGCGGGAGGTGCCGCGGGCGCGGCCGGAGCCGGGGGAGCGGGCGGTGCCGGGGGAGCCGCTGGCGGCCTCGTGAACCTCAACACCGCCGACGAGGCGGCGCTGGACCAGCTGCCCGGCGTCGGCCCCTCGACGGCGCAGAAGATCATCGCCCACCGCGACGCCAACGGGCCGTTCGGCGCGGTGGAGGAGCTGATGGAGGTCTCCGGCATCGGGCCCGCCAAGTTCGAATCGCTCAAGGACCTGGTGACGGTGTGATCGCCCCGGCCGCGCCCCGCCGTCCCCGCCCGCACCGCCGCCGCCCGCTACGTCGGTCCAGTCCGCTGCATGGGCCACGCCCACCCCGGTTCCGCCGGGCACGCGAGGTCGACTCCGCCCATGCCATCCCCGCCGACGGCGAGACCCTGGGCCTGAAGCCGGGCCTGGATCTGCGGATGGTTCCGGCCGCGCTGGTCGCATGGGTGGCCGCCGCGTGGGCGCTCGCCGCCCGCGACGTCGCCACCGGGGTCGCGGTCGGCATCGTGGGCGTCGTCGCCGCGGCCCTCATGCTGCGGGCGGGGTGGCCGCAGATCGCGATGCCGGCGCTGGCGGGGGCCGTCGTCACGCTGGCGGCGACCGTGCGCATCGCGGCGGCCGACCGCCACCCGCTGGCCGCGCGCACCGGGGCGGCGGACACGGTGACGCTGCGGCTGACGGAGGCGCCGTCGGACACCGAGCACGGGGCCATCGCCACCGCGGCCGTCGAGGGGCTGCCCGGGCGGGTGACCGTCTTCGGCGGGGAATCGCTGCTGGACCACGACACGGGGACGCGGCTGCGGGCCGTCGCCGGCGTCGACGACGCCGACCGGCCGTCGCTGTCGGGGCTGACGCTGTCGCTGCGCGGCGACCCCATCGCCGCGGCGCCGCCGGACGGGCACGTCGCCCGCGTTCGCGGAGGCCTGGCCGATGCCGCCGCGGGCCTGCCGCCCGGCCCCGACCGGCTGGTGCCCGCAATGGCGCTGGGCGATGAACGCGGCTTCTCGCCGGAGTACCGCGACATGATGACCGACGCCGGGCTCGCCCACCTGTCGGCGGTGTCCGGCGCGAACGTCGCGCTGGTCGTCGGTGCGGCGATGGCCGCGCTGGCATGGGCGCCGCCGCGCATCCGGACGGCCGCCGGGGCGGTCGCGTTGGCCGGCTTCGTCGCGGTCGTCGGCACGGAGCCGTCGGTGCTGCGGGCGATGCTGACGGGCGCGGTGGGGCTCATCGCCGTCGTCACGGGCCGGGCCCACCAGGCGCTGCCGGCGCTGGCCGGAGGGTGCGTCATCCTGCTCGTCGCCCACCCGGACCTGGCGGTGTCGGCGGGCTTCATGCTGTCCGTCGCGGCGACGGCGGGTCTCGTGCTGGCGACGGTGCCCGCGACCAGGCGGCTGCTGCTCGTGCCGGGGCTGCGGTCGGCGCCGGCGCCGGTGGTGCGCGCGGTGGCGGTGGCGCTGGTCGCCCACGTCGCGACGGTGCCGGTGCTCGCCCTGACGGTCGGGGAGGTCTCGCACGTCTCCGTCGCGGCGAACGTCGTCGCCGCCCCGGCCGTAGCGCCCGTGACGGTGGCGGGCACGCTCGCCGCGGTGGCCGTGCTGCTGCACCTGGACCCCGTGGCCGTCGTCCTCGTCCACGTCGCCGCGCCGTTCGCGTGGTGGGTCCACCAGGTCGGCGTGCTGGCCGCGGCGGTGCCCGGTGCGTCGTCGCCGATGGGCTCGGCGGGAGCCGCCGCCGTCATCGCCGTGGCCGTCGTCGCCTGGCGCCTGCCCGCGGCCGCCGCCGCGGTGGCGGCGCTGCTGTGCCTGTCGACGGGCACGGCGCTCGCCGCCGGCGCCCACCAGCCAGCGGCCCCTCCCGGGTGGATCGCGCTGGCGTGCGCCGTCGACGGGCGCATCGCCGTCGTGGCGCCCGGTCAACCGCCGCCCGGCGGCGGCGATGGCGCCCGGGCCTGCCGGAGAGCCGCGGCCGGGGGAGGGGACGCGGCCACGGCGCCCCCGGGCACCGTCGTCACGCGCGACCTCGGCGAGCTGGAGGAGATGTCCGCGTTCGCGGCGTCAGGTGAGCGCGCCGAGGCGGGATGGGCGGCCGTCGCCGACTGCGGCGACCGCGCCCGGCGACGGGTGCAGATGCCCGACGGCACGCCCGTCGTCTGCCCCGCCCGCGACGGCCCGGCGGCGCTGTACCCCGGAGGGGCCGTGTGGACGCAGGGGATGGCACGATGGGACGCGTGACCCAGACGACGCCCGCCCCCGTGAACCTCATCGTGGGCAAGGAGGGGCTGCTCATCGACCGCGCCCGGCTGGCCATCGTCGCCGCCGTGCGCAAGGCCGCCGCGACGGACTCCGACCCGGAGGGCCGCCAGGTGCCGCTCGACCAGCTGCGCGCGGGCAACGTCACCCTCGTCGAGCTCACCGATTTGCTGAGCCCCTCGCTGTTCGGCGAGGACCGCATCGTCGTCCTCACCGAGTGCGACGAGGCCGGCGCCGAGCCCGCCAAGCTCATCGTCGACGCGGCGAAGGACCCGGTGCCGGGCATCACGCTCATCCTCCAGCACTCCGGCGGCGGCCGGCAGAAGAAGATGGTGCCGGAGCTGCGGAAGGCCGGCGCCGCCCTCTTCGAGGCGGAGGAGGTCAAGGCCCGCGATCTGCCGAACTTCGTCCGCGCCGAGCTCGACCGCAACGGCGTGAAGGCCTCCGGGCAGACCGTCAACACGATCCTCGACGCCGTCGGCTCCGACCTGCGGGAGCTGGCGACGGCCATCGCGCAGCTCGCCGCCGACACCGGCGGCAAGATCACCCCGACCGCCGTGCGCACCTACTACGGCGCATCGGCGGAGGTCTCCGGCTTCGAGGTCGCCGAGCTCGCCCTGACCGGCCAGGCCGCCGAGGCGCTGGCGAAGATGCGCCGCGCCGTGCAGCTCGGCGTCGCCCCGGTGCTGCTGGCCTCGGCGGTGACGCGCATGACCGGCGAGGTCGCCCGCCTGCACGGCGTGCGCAGCGTCAACCCGAACCGCGACGCGGCGACGTACGGCATGCCGCCGTGGAAGCTGAAGAAGACCCACGGCCTCGCCCGGGCCTGGTCGACGCCGGCGATGGCGCGAGCGGTGCAGGTCGCCGCCGATCTGGAGTTCGACGTCAAGGGCGGCACCCGCAACGTCGGCTACGCGCTGGAGACCGCGGTTCTCGAGATCGCTCGCCTCGCCCGGGAGTCGCACCGCCGCTGATGCCGCAGCGTCTCCGGCACCGCCGCGCGTGACGACGGGACCCGCCGCCACCGCCCGTAGGCGTGGCGGCGGGCCCCGTTCACCCGCACCGTCCGGCGCGGCGACGCCGCCTACAGCGCCGCGACGGCCTCCTTCGCCGCCCGCCGGCCCGCGGTGACCGCGCCGTCCAGGTAACCCGTCCAGTAGTGGGCCGTCTCCGTGCCCGCCCAGTGGATGCCGCCGACCGGGGCGCGCAGCGCCGGGCCGACCGTGCTGAGCGTCCCCGGCATCGTCACCGCCACCGGGCCGCCCCACGACCACTGTTCGTGGTTCCAGCGGAAGTAGCCGGTGTCGACGGCGGTGTGGACCTCCGGGCCGAAGTACCGCTCCAGGGCGCCGAGGCACTCGGCCTTCATCGTCGCGTCGTCCGCCCCGTCGAGGCGGCGCATCTCGTGGGAGGAGATGAAGCCCATCAGCACGTCGCGGCCGTCGGGCAGGTAGGACTCGAAGGTCACGTCGATGGGGCCGCCGTCGCCGATGGTCTGGCCGGACAGGCCGCGCTCGCGCCACCACGGCCGGTCGTAGACCGCCATGAACTTGCCGATGGACCCCATCGCGTAACCCTGCTGCAGCTTCACGCGGTCCTCCGGCAGCCCCGGCTCGAAGGTGATGCGGTCGCGGATGGCGGGGCTCATCGCGACGATCACCTTCGACCCGTGGAACGTGCCGGCGGCGGACTCGACGGCGTAGCGGCCGCCGTCCTCCGCGATGCGGCTGACGGGCGCGCCGGTGACCAGCACGTCGGCGAGGTCCCGGCCCATCGCCAGCGGAATCTGCGCCATGCCGCCGTGGGCGAACCACTGCTGCGCGCCGTCGCCGGTGTACACCAGGCGCTCGACGGTGCCGGGCTGGGTGGGGGGGGGGGAGCCCGCGGCGGCGATGTAGTTGATGACGTAGAGGGCGCTGACCTCCTCCGGCCGCACCGACAGGGCGACGGACTCGATGAGGTCCATCATCACGTTCGCGCCGTAGGAGATGCTGTGGCGGTCGACCCACTCGCCGAACGTCATCGAGTCCCAGTAGGACGCCAGCGGGTGCTTCCACGGCTCGCCGACCGGGAAGTCCGCCAGCGAGACGCCGTTGAGCAGCTGCTGGCCGACGAGCGTCTCGGGGACTCCGACGTCCATCGGCACCGGGCCGACCATCGTGTTCGCGGGGAAGCGCGTCGACTGGCCCTTGAGGTGGAGGATGGACTCGCCCTCGTTGTACGTCTCCGCCAGCTCGACGCCGTAGCGGTGCGCGAGGTCCAGCATGGCGTCCTGCGTGGGGCCGAGGAACTCCGCGCCGCCGTCGATGGTCACCCCGCCCGGGGTGGTGACGTTGTGGCAGCGGCCGCCGACGCGGTCGCGCGCCTCCAGCAGGATGACGCTGCGGCCGGAGTCGCGGACCTCCATCGCCGCGGCGAGGCCCGACAGGCCCGCGCCGACGACGATGACGTAGGCCTCCGTCGACCCCAGTGCGCGTGCCGACGGTCCCGCCAGCGCGCCGAACGCGCCCGCGGCCACGGCTCCGCCGGCGACCATGCCGAGGCCCGCGAGCGCCGCGCGGCGGGAGAACCGGCGCCGGCCGAACCCTCCGAAGGACCCTCCGAAGGTCCCGCCGGACCCGCCGCCGGCCGCGTCGGCCGCCGCGTCGGCCGCCGCGTCGGCCGCCGCGCCGGGCGCCGCGCCCGATGCCGCCCCGAGGGTGGGGAATCGGTTGCTGGAGGGGGAGTGCTGGTCCGTCATCGGTGTCCCTTCGTCCGAGGTCTCCGCCGCCGCGTCCGCCGCGGGAGGCGTTCTCGCCGCCGCCCCGGCGGCCTTCGCGGACCCCGAGCAGGCCCCGTCCGCCCCCGGTTCCGCCGCCGTCGCCGACGCCGCCGAAGCCCTCCCGGGCTCCGCCGTCGACGCCCTCCCCGGCGGAGCGGCCCCCGCCCTCGTCCTCCCCGACGGCCTCGGCGACGTCGTCCCGCCGGGCCTCGCCCTCCCCGGGCCGAACGACGTCCCGGGCTCCTCGGAGCTCGGCTCCTCCGGCCCGCTCGCCGACCCCGCGGACGTCGCCGCGGCGCTCGACCCGTCGGTCACCGCCGCGGACCTGCCGGGCCGCTGGTACATGCTCTCCGACATCCCGCAGCCCTACACGTGGCACTGCAGCGAGAGCACGTGGTGGGACATCACGGCCTCCGACCGCGGCCTCGAGATCGTCAACACGTGCCGCGGCTGGGAGGAGCAGGACGTCGTCACGAAGGGCTGGGCGGCCGTCAGCGACCCGCAGCGCCTGCGCCTGTCCTTCCCCGACACGCCCATCTTCGGGGACGCGCAGGTCTTCGCGGACGAGGCGAAGAGCGACAACTTCGTCATCCGCGCCGCCGCCCCCGACGGCTCGTGGTTCATCGCCGGCGACGAGGACGGCACCGCCGCCACGCTCTTCGCCACCACCCCGGCGCTCGACGAGGGGCAGTGGAAGATCGCCCACGACGCCGCGGTGGAGCTCGGCATCCAGCCGTGCCTGATGTTCATCTCGCCGACCGACGGCGGCGCCCCCGCCGACCCGCCGGCCGTGCTCTGCACCTGGGTCTAGTCCGCCCGCCCCGCACACGACGACGCCGCCCCGCCGCCGAGGGATGAACCTCGGCCGCGGGGCGGCGTCGTGTCCGACGGGCGCGGGGCCCGGCGGGGACGGTGTCCTAGGACTCCATCTTGTTGACGGCCTTGGCCAGGCCGGACTTCTTGTTGGCCGCGGTGTTGCGGTGGAAGACGCCCTTGGTCACGGCCTTGTCCAGCTTGCGGGACGCGACGCGCAGCTGCGTCTCGGCGGCGGTCTTGTCGCCGGCCTCGATGGCCTCGCGGGTCTTGCGGATCTCGGTGCGGACCGCGGAGCGGATGGCCTGGTTGCGGACGCGGGCCTTCTCGTTGGTCTTGATGCGCTTCTGCTGGGACTTGATGTTCGCCATCGTGGTGCCTCTTTCGATGAATCTCGGTGAAGGTCGCCCGCCGATCCCCGGCATGGCCGGGCGGGGCTCCGCCTCGCGGACCCAAGGTCCTGCCCGCGTGGCGTCGCGGTCGTCGGGAGACAACTCGGGAAACCCTACCAGTCCTGGGGCGACGGGCCAAAAGCCGGGCAGGTGGGCGTCGTAAAGCGCTGACGGGGGAGCGTGGTCACGGGCCGGCGCGCGGGGACCGCGCGCACCCACTCGCGGAGGCGCGTTGCGACGGGTGCCGCGTCACGTCCAGCCGTAGTCGGCGCGGAGGCGGTGGGCGATGCGCTCGAAGCGGCGGCGGGGCAGGACGGTGCCGGAGCGGCGGATGCCGGACTCGGGCACGACGAGGACCCTGTCCAGGCGGACCCAGGAGGGGCGGGCCTCGCCCTCGAAGGAGCCGGTGCCGATGTAGAGCCAGCGGTCGTCGTCGGCGTGGCGGGCGTCGGCGGAGATGAGCGCGCCGAGCAGCTCGCGGCGGTGCCGGCCGATGACGACGACGGCGCGCTCGTGGGACGCCGACGACTCGCCGTCGAGCTGCACCGGGGCGAAGACGATCTCGCCGGAGTCGGCGTGGCCGTCCATGTCGGGCGCGTAGACGATGGAGCGGGCGACCTTGGCGGCGGGCTTGGCGACGGTGACGGCCTCGCGGCGCTCCGTCGCCGCGGCGTCGTCGTCCTCCACCGCCAGGCCCAGCTGCTCGGTGAGCTGGGCGAGCGCCCCGTCGAGCGGGTCGGGGCCGCGGAACACGCGGACGGCGGCGCCCCAGCCGTCGCGGAGGCGGTCGCCCAACCGGTTGCTCATGGTCAAGGAGCATAGCGGCGGCGGGTACTGTTGTGGGGACCGAGCCCACCCGACGGCAAGAGGAAAGTGATTTCGGACGTGACCGGGAACTTCGCCGCGACGACGTTCACGGATCCCCAGCGGATCCGGAACTTCTGCATCATCGCCCACATCGACCACGGCAAGTCGACGCTGGCGGACCGTATCCTGCAGCTGTCGGGCGTGATCGAGGACCGCGACATGCGCGACCAGTACCTCGACAACATGGACATCGAGCGTGAGCGCGGCATCACCATCAAGGCGCAGAACGTGCGCCTGCCGTGGAAGCCCCGCACCGGCGCGCACGCGGGGGAGGAGACCGTCCTCCACCTCATCGACACCCCCGGCCACGTCGACTTCACCTACGAGGTCTCCCGCGCCCTCGAGGCATGTGAAGGCGCGATCCTGCTGGTCGACGCGGCGCAGGGCATCGAGGCGCAGACGCTGGCGAACCTGTACCTGGCCATGGAGAACGACCTGGAGATCATCCCGGTCCTCAACAAGATCGACCTCCCGGCCGCCGACCCGGACAAGTACGCGGAGGAGATCGGGCACATCATCGGCTGCGAGCCGGAGGAGGTGCTGCGCGTCTCCGGCAAGACCGGCGAGGGCGTCGCCGAGCTGCTGGACCGCGTGTGCGAGCTGGTGCCGCCGCCGGAGGGCGACGCCGACGGCCCGCCGCGCGCCCTCATCTTCGACTCCGTGTACGACACGTACCGCGGCGTCGTCACCTACGTCCGCGTCATGGACGGCCGACTCAACGCGCGCGACATGATCCGGATGATGTCGACGGGCGCGAAGCATGAGCTGCTGGAGATCGGCGTCGTCAGCCCCCAGCCGATGAAGACGAAGGGCCTGGGCGTCGGCGAGGTCGGCTACCTCATCACCGGCGTGAAGGACGTCCGCCAGTCGAAGGTCGGCGACACCGTCACCCTGGCGAAGAACGGGGCGGAGGAGCCGCTGGCCGGCTACGAGGACCCGAAGCCGATGGTCTACTCCGGCCTGTTCCCCATCTCCCAGGAGGACTACCCGGATCTGCGCGACGCGCTGGAGAAGCTGCAGCTCAACGACGCGTCCCTGACCTTCGAGCCGGAGACGTCGGTGGCGCTGGGCTTCGGCTTCCGCGGCGGCTTCCTTGGCCTGCTCCACATGGAGATCACCCGCGCCCGCCTGGAGCGCGAGTTCGGCCTGGACCTCATCTCCACCGCCCCGAACGTCGTCTACCGCGTCGTCGCGGAGGACGGCGAGGAGATGATGGTGCGCAACCCGTCCGACTGGCCGGGCTGCAAGCCGCGCGAGGTGTGGGAGCCGATCGTCAAGACGACGATCATCGTGCCCAGCGAGTTCGTCGGCCCGACGATGGAGCTGTGCCAGACCAAGCGCGGCGAGATGGGCGGCATGGACTACCTGTCCGAGGACCGCGTGGAGCTGCGGTACACGATGCCGCTGGGCGAGATCATCTTCGACTTCTTCGACATGCTGAAGTCCCGCACGAAGGGCTACGCGTCCCTCAACTACGAGGAGGCGGGCGAGCAGCTGGCGGACCTGGTGAAGGTCGACATCCTGCTGCAGGGCGACGCGGTCGACGCGTTCAGCGCCATCGTCCACCGCGACAACGCGCAGTTCTACGGCAACAAGATGACGAAGAAGCTGAAGGAGATCATCCCCCGCCAGCAGTTCGAGGTGCCGGTCCAGGCGGCCATCGGCTCGAAGATCATCTCCCGCGAGAACATCCGCGCGCTGCGCAAGGACGTCCTGGCGAAGTGCTACGGCGGCGACATCTCCCGCAAGCGCAAGCTGCTGGAGAAGCAGAAGGCCGGCAAGAAGCGCATGAAGTCCATCGGCTCCGTGTCGGTGCCGCAGGAGGCGTTCGTCGCCGCCCTGTCGACCGACGGGGAGTAGCCCGGGCACGGCACCGGGAGGTGCGTGACGACGGCGCCCGCGCGTGGTGCGCGGGCGCCGTCGCCGTGCGCGGGGAGGGTGCGCGCGTGGTGGGCGCGGTGCGTGACGACGGGACCCGCGCGGCCTTTGCGCGCCTGCGCGCGGCCGTCGCCCGCCCGTTCGACGCGGTGTGGCGGCGTGCGCGCGGGCGGTGTCGGCCCGCGTGATGGAATGGGCCCATGAACGGAGCACAGGACGCGGGCTTCCGCGACGGCATCGACTGGCGGCGCTTCCAGGCGGCGGTGGGGTTCTCCTTCGCGGATCCGACGCCGCGGGGCATCGCCGCGGAGCTGGGGAGGAGCTCGCCTCCGCGCCGGTCGACGAGGTGCTCCATCGCCAGGACGGGCCGTCGCTGGTGCGGCGGCACCGTGACCTGTCGGGTGCCGTCGTCACGCACTGCCGTGGGCACGTGACCTTCGGCTTCGACCCGTCCCCGGTGACCTACGCGGGCCTGGGCTATCTGCCGGACGGCCGGGAGGGCTGGGCCGGCGCGCTGAGCCCCGTCGCGGAGCTCGCGGACCCGGGCCGCGGCCATGACGTGGCGCCGAACGAGCAGCGGCGGATGATGTTCCGGCCGACGGAGTACTCGCAGCTCTACGACGGGCCGCCGCTGCCGGAGTTCATGCTGGCGGACCCGCGGCAGTTCGGCGGGCTGTCGCTGACGCTGCTGCTGACCAACATCACGGTCGACCCGGTGGATCACCGCACGAGCTGGCTGGGCGCCGACGTGGTGCGGCCGTTGCCGGTCGCGGCGCGGGTGCGGGCGGCGGAGCGGCACGTCAACATCTCCACGGGCCTGCCGTTCCATGTGCTGGAGCTGGAGTTCTCCGACGGCGCGGTCGTGGCGGCGTGCGCCCCGGACCCGGGTGCCGCGGAGGGCACGGCGTCGCCGGCGGCGGACCCGTACCCGGTGGGCTCCGTCATCCGCGCCCTCGGCGTGTTGACCGGCCGCTTCACCCGCGTGGAGCGCCGCAGCCCCGCCGAGGACGTCCTGCCCGTCGCGGGCCCGTGCGACGCGGTCGTCGCCGACGTGGCGACGTGCCTGGGCCTCGGGGCGGACCCGGACGACGGCACGTGGGGGCTCATCTTCGACGGGCCGCAGGGAACGTGGGACTCCCGCGAGGCCCTCGTCCGGTCGGACGGGCTCGAGGTGAACGACGCGCGCGAGGCCGTCGGCCACGCCGCACACGTGGCGCGCATCGGCGTCGACGGGGTGGGCGTCTCCCGCGACCTGCCGGGGACGGAGTGGATCGGCTTCGTCTCGGAGGTCGACGAGCTCGGCGTGCCGGTCGACGACATCGGCGTGGTGCACGTTGCGGCGACCGAGCTGCTGGTGATGCCCGACGTGGAGTCCATGGAGGAGGAGTGGGGCATCGACATCGACCCCGACGGCACCTCCGGATGGACGCCGCGGGAGGAGACCACCGCCCCGGAGCCGGAGGATCCGGAGGACCCGCTGATGCGGAACCAGCTGAGCTTCTTCGACGTCCTGGAGGAGACGGGCGCGGAGGACGCCGCGCAGTGGGCGGCGCCGGAGCCGCAGCGGGAGGAGCCGGAC
Organism: Corynebacterium sp. 335C; assembly: GCF_053525695.1. NCBI lineage: Bacteria > Bacillati > Actinomycetota > Actinomycetes > Mycobacteriales > Corynebacteriaceae > Corynebacterium > Corynebacterium sp. 335C. The sequence continues at coordinate 806,721 of NZ_JASTTB010000001.1, read as the reverse complement.
GCCGGCGACGAGGATCCGGTGCTGCTCCACGTCGACGAGGACGGCCGGCAGGTGAACCTGGCCGGCTACGGCGAGCGCCTGAAGGTCTCGGGCGTGCTGCGCGAGACGGGGCTCTGGACGTCGTCGCTCGGCGACCCGGACGGCGCGCAGCACATCGTTGCGGACCTGCGGCTGGGTGATCGGGAGGTCGTGGTGCACTTCCCGATGAGCGCGGAGGAGCTCGTCGACGACGGCGCGGTCGTGCACGGCTACGTCACCGTGTGCTCGCTGCGCGTTTCCGAGGTGAACCTGGCGACGCGGTTCGTGCGCCCGGGCGGCGCCGACACGCGGCCGTGGACGGAGGAGCGGCCGGATCTGCCGCCGCAGCCGCACCCGGCCCGCGGCGACGCGATGATGTCGATGGCGATGATGTGCCCCGGCGGCTTTCCCGTGACGCTGCCCGAGATCGCCGACGCGTTCCACGTCTCCCTCCCCGTCGCCTACGCGGAGATGAAGCGGGCGGCGGCCGTGATGAACGTGGACCTGGAGGTCGGCGGGGAGTACTTCGTCGACCCGGTCGTGAACGCCTGGGCGCCGGCGCGGGGGATGCCCCGGATGCCGCTGACGACGGAGACGGCGCAGCTCATCTACCGGGCGGTGCGGTTCACCTACCAGCACTGCGCGGCGGAGGACGAGGACGGGTTCCACCGCCTCCAGGAGGCGCTGGAGCAGTTCCTGCCGCAGGCCGTCATCGCCGATGCCCCGGACGTCGGGGTCTGGGAGCCGGAGGCGGCCGCGGATGAGTTCGACGACGTCGACGACGACGTGGAGGAGGGCTTCGAGGACGAGCTGGAGGACGCCGGGGACGGCTCCGGCCCGTGGCTCGAGGACGGGTACCTGCCGGACTCGGAGGCGTGGTCGCCGGCGGAGGAGCCGTGGGACGGCGCCGAGCCGCTGTGGGACGGCCCCGAGTCGTTGTGGGGCGGTTCGCGTGCCGACGGGACCCCCGAGGGGCGCGGGCGTCAGCCGTAGAGATCTAGTGCTCGTCGCAGAACGTCGCGGGTCAATGCTGGACTGTGAAACCGACGGAACAAATTTGCCCGGCTGTCGCGCATGAGCCGGATGGCGAATTCACGTGCATCGGGAAGGAACGCGGGGACGGCCTTCGCGAGTGTGCGTATTTCACCGGTTCGAACGGCCCATGAATCGGTGTCTGTCAGCGGGTAATGCGCGCGTCCGAACTCCAGGTCGATCGGGATCTCATCGGTGGCAGCGAAGGAATACCAGTGTGAATCTCCGGTTTCCGGGGTCGATGAGATGCTCTCGTCTCCGAGGCCTTCGGGAGCGAGATTCACCGTCGTAACCGGACGTGGTGGGCGCGTCGGCTCTATTCCCTCCAGGAACGGGACGGGGCGTCGGCTGCCGTACATGAACTCCAGTCGTCCGATGTTGAGCGTGAACGTGCGCTTCCCGGAGGTGGAGGGGCAGTCGCTGACGGTCCACCATTCTCGTTCGGTCTCTACGGCGTTCGGCAGCACATGGGCGGCAATGAATGCGAGGTCGTCGAGCACTGCGTCGTGCAATTCCGAGGAAACCGACCTCCGGAGCTTCGTCGTCGCACCGGCACACTCGTCATCCAGCTCGTCTGCTCGCCGGGCGAAGCCGGACACGGAGTAGTGCGCTGCTCCGGTTGCCCAGTGTTCCTGGTCCTCGACCCTCATGACGCGGTCGAAGGGGCTCGGCTCGAGGTTGCCGAAGTTGTGGACCTTGTTCCGAAGCCGGAATCCCATCCCCTTCAACGCCAGGATGGACGCCCTCTCCGGGGCGTGCAGGTCTCCGTCCGGTATCGAGGTGAACCAGAAGCCCACGATGTCGTTCCATGGCGCGTGATGCCGTGAACCGTGGAGGTGGGTAGTGAACCGGCTGGCAATGTCCACGCTCTGGCCTACGTATCGCTCGCCGTTGCCGAATTCGAGGACATAGATTCCGCGTGCACCGCGGGGAAAAAGCGGTGTTATGGCCTGCCCCGGTTCGAGTGGCCAGCGACGGAAGATCCTGCCCCCGACGGACATGGCGTCCGGCGGGCAGTGGATCGTCCTCTCTGGCATACGTCCATGGTGCGGCGCAAAGTCGACACTTCGTTGCGGGGGTGCGGAAGGGCACCCCTGGCCGCACTGCCGGGGAACGGCATGAGCAACCTCGGCGATGAACGAGGCGACGGCAGGGATGCGGGCGACTTGGTCCGGCTGCCGTTCCGAAGAAACTTCAGGCGTTCCGTCTGGAACTGCTGATACCCCGATTAAGGACACGGTCATGAGCACCGAATTCGCCGCCATCACCAGCTGGACCCTCGTCGCAGAGGCCCCGATCCCGAATGACATCGTCCCGATGCTGGTGCAGGGGGAGCGGCCCATCGCCGCGTACAAGACGTTCCGTGACTCCGCCGTCTTCACCGACCGGCGCCTCATCATCCGCGACGCGCAGGGCATGACCGGCAAGAAGGTGGAGATGTATTCCCTGCCGTACTCGTCCATCCACATGTGGTCGTCGGAGAACGCCGGGCGCCTGGACTTCAACGCGGAGCTGGAGCTGTGGACCCGCGTCGGCCAGATCAAAATCAAGCTCGGCCGCGACATCGACGTCCGCCGGCTGGACCACCTCATCGCGCACGCGGTGTTCGGTCAGCTCTGAGCCGGCGCTCCGGGAATCGGGCTACAGCGGCAGCCCCAGGCGCCGGCGGCGCTGCCGCACCGCGAGCGTGACGACGAACCCCGCCGTCACCAGGAAGGCCACCACCCACACCGTGCGCAGGCCGATCTGCATGTAGATGAGGCCGCCGAGCACCGACCCCGTCGCCAGGGACAGCCACAGCAGGGCGTTGTTGATCCACGCCTGGTGGCCCTCGCCGAAGAATGAGCCGACGAAACGCTGCGCCATCTTCACCAGCGTCCCCGTCGCGTAGGTCAGGGAGATGGACACCTCGCCGTTGCGCTCGAAGGTGCTGTTCATCGCGCCGACGGCGAAGGACAGCGCCAGCATCGCCTTCGGCCCGTTGTCCATCGCGACGAAGGCGGCGGACACCAGCGTCGCCGTCGACACGAAGGCCAGCACCACCTCCCGGGGCCGCCCGTGTGGCAGGTGCCGCTGGCCGAGGCGCTGGATGAGCGCGCCGAGCATGACGCCGCACAGGAACAGGCCCATCAGCCCCGCGGCCTTCAGCGCCACGTCCCACACGCCCTCGGCCATCGAGGCGGTCATGCGGGTGGTGTTGCCGGACATGAACGACAGGAAGAAGCCGCCGAGGTAGATGAAGCCGACGGCGTCGATGAAGCCGGTGATGGAGGAGAGGTACCAGGCGAGGAGCTTCTCGCCGAGGCGGTATTCGTGCATGGCGGCGTTGCCGGTCCTTCGGCGTCCGGAGCCGGGGCGGGGCGTGCCGCCGGCGGCGCCGGGCGCGCGGTCGTGCGGGCGGATGGAACGGGCGTCATGGTAGCGGTGCGCGTCCGGCCCCGCCCGGCGTTCCGCAGTATGTGATGAACAGCGAAAACCCGGTTTATACAGCGGAAATCCATTAGGTTTAGTTAAATTACTGAGCGAACCCATTCCGCAGGTTGGGGCTTGGCAGTGAGCGGAAGGAGGCATATTCACGTTGGTCAATTCGTAGCCGAAAGTGATATCGTGCTCTGAAAGATGATCATATCGCAATGCTTGGCTGGGGTGTTTAGATTCGGGTTAGACTATTAAGAGGGGTGGGCATATCGAGAGGTTAGAATGGACGCGTGCATCGATGCTGGCGAAAACGATTTGTGCGATACGCTTCTGGCGTGTCCTGCATAAGACTACGCTCTTGGGGGCCGCTTAGACTGCGGAGCGATTTAAGGTCTGAAACCATAGAAATCGGGTTTTCCTAAAGGGTTTAAGGGTGTGGATGTGAAAATAGTCATTCTACTTAGAGAGTGTGACATGTTAGATGCGTGCCGCTGCGAGCCGGGTCGCGCTGGGAGGATGTCGTGAAACCTAAAATTTGCCTCCGCGTGGCAAAGGGGCTAAGGGTGGGGCGTATGTGGGTTTTCGGGTGCCGTCGGCGTCTGATATGCAGAATGATGTGGCTTGAAAGTTCCACACGGAAACGCTCGAATTCTGAGAAATGCGCCTATTTCCTCTCGCCGATATTGATGTTCCCGTTTATCCTTTTGTATTGCTATCCGACTGGCGGAACGCTATTTAAGCCATTTTGCCCACTTGGGGACTAGCGCCGTTTGCGCGCTTTAATATCGATATAGCTGTAGCGTATTCGATAATGGCATGCTTGATGGCGACGGCTCTGGCGATTTCAATTATGGCCACTGAGCAGGCGAAATCCACTCGGGCGGCGATTGAATCAATTCGGGAGGGAAATCGGGATTGCGACCAACTGGATCGGTCCTACTGTGAAGTGCTGCGCCTAAAGGGGTACATGTCCATTTCTGCACTCTCTATGATAATCCTTTCTATGGCAGGAGCTGCGATATGGGTAGTATTCGGTATTTCTGAAGCTGGGGAACGAGATTATGAGCGCGGTCATGTGCGTGCAGAATGTAGGGTTTTGTCCTATATGAACGATCTTCCGAAAGTTCGTAGTAATATCGAGCAGTATGAAGGGTGTATTCCTGAAAGTACCTATTTGGAGCTGGCTTATTGGCAGACATGTTCGGGTGTTTACGGCGAAGAGCTGACAGGTGGAACTTCCGGCGTTGATGCGTATGTTGAAATTTTGAAGACGTTCGTTCACCCTAGGGTTTCCATGATGGGTGTAATGGCACTGGCCCTTATGGTCGTTGCTTTTGTTCAGTATCGCTACATTGATTCTATATTAAAGAGGGCGGATGCCGATTCCGAAGGAATGCTTGAGGTCGCCCGACGGCGATTCGCGTCACAGCGACTGGGGTTTAGGGACTGGGCGCACCTGTATCTCGCACGGATGCTACCGGACCTACCCAAAATGAAGGGGGAGCTGGGGCAATGTGGAAAGTATATAACCCGTTCGCGAAAAAGTAGTGTTCGGGGCAATGTTGACGTAGGTCAGGCGATTCTAGCTGTTGATTAAGGTGCTCTAAATTCGGCAAGTCATGAACATTTTGAAATAGTTGGCAAAGTTGATGTTTCTGGGCGGGCTAGCGATGGTTGTCCGTCTGGAACAGGGCGCGTCGACAGGCTCGCGATCGTCCCAAATTTTGAAACTAGGGATGCAAAGTTAAACCTGGAAAGTGGGCGCGTCGTATTTGGCGCCTCGCTGGACGGGGTTTATGAGGTCATTGCCAATGAGGTCGTTCATCGCGAATGCTGCAAGTGGAAGGCATTTGAGCGGTTCCAGATAATTGGTTTGATATTGTCCTTGGTTCCCGTGATTGCGACTCTTGTTGTCATACTTACTTCGCGCGATCCGCAGGAGTATATATTTGACATGCGAGTCTATTTTAGTTTGCTCATGTTGGTGGTGGCTTGCGATTTGGTGCCTTACTTGCTCGTAAAGCTAACGATTTGGCATGAGTACCGCTTGGGGAATGAAGTTGGATCTTGGGCATTTATTCTCGTATTGTTGATTGTGCCGGCTTTGGGGTTTGTGCATTTCGCCGCGTCAATGCCTGGCGTTTTGATAGTTGGCCTCCTCTGCATTGTGGTTAGCTATGCAATTTTGCGCTTTTGTGTCTATCGTTACGTCCTCGGCCCTGGCGAGGTGAGGGCAGGTGCCCTTTATCCGGGTGGGGCGATTGGGCGAAACGGCCAGGTAGGTGGCTGGGTGGAGTACTCCAGTCCTGGTTTGGATTATGCAATAAGGCGCGTGTTTTAATCTTTTTCAATATGGGGAACTAAAAATGCGCAAGGTGGGCCGTGTTGTTTTGGATGGGGGTGGCATGGCGGCTGTGTGGTATGCATCCAGGAAATGTGGCGGATGAGTTTGTTTGTTTATCGGGCTGAAATTCTGTCGATATTTCCCCTGTTGGGCCACACGGGGTTTCGCCGTCGGAGATGCGTAGCCCTGCAATCCCCAAACTCCGGCATCCCGCTGGCCACGCGGTCCACGAAGGCCACCCCCGCTTGCCAAGCTCCGGTCTAGTAGCCCCGAAGGGATGCCCCCGCAGGCCACCCCCGAAACGGTAAGCATTCGTTACCCAGGGGTGTGCAGGCCCCACCCGCTCCCATAGTCTTGATGTGAAAACACGGTCAATCTCTCAAGACTGGACGAAGGAGCTGGTGAACATGGCGTCACCATCGGGGCGTGACCGCAGGGGAACGCCCGCCCGGGCCTCCGGTTCCGGAACCCCCGCCGGCGGCGGGGGCTTCTGGCGCCGGCGGCCGTTCGCGCGGAAGTGCGCGGCCCTGCTGTCCGCCCTCGCCATCGGGGCGCCCGCCCTCGCGGCGTGCGGCTCCGACGACGGTGGTCCCCTGACCCTCCGCTTCATGGGCCCCGCCGACGGCGCGGACCAGTACGCGGCGGCGGCGCAGAAGTGCAGCGAGGCCTCGGGCGGCCGGTACACGATTCAGTACGACATCTCCGCCAAGCAGACCGACGAGCAGCGCCTCCAGCTGGCGCGCCGCATCGTCGGCGGCGACGACTCGTTCGACATCATGGGCCTCGACGTCACCTGGACCGCGGAGTTCGCGGAGGCCGGCTGGGCCGTGCCGTTCCCGGAGGACGTCGCCGCCCAGGTGCGCGAGGGCACGCTGTCGGGCCCGCTGGAGACCGCGACGTGGCAGGGCACCCTGTACGGGGCGCCGCTGAACACGAACACGCAGCTCATGTGGTACCGCAAGTCCCTCATGCCGAAGGGCCCTGACGGGCAGCCGGCGCCGCCGCAGACGTGGCCGGAGCTCATCGAGCTCGCCGAGCAGCTCGCCGCCGAGGGCAAGCCGTCCTACATGGGCGTGCAGGCCGCGCAGTTCGAGGGCGCCGTCGTGTGGTTCAACTCCCTGCTGGAGTCCGCCGGCGGCCAGATCGTGGGCGAGGACGGCAAGACCGTCACCATCGGCGAGGGCGACGCGGCGCACCAGGCGCTGACCGTCATGAACGGCGTCGCCACCGCCGACGGCCACGACCCGTCGACGTCGCAGCTGGACGAGAACCAGGCGCGCCTGGCGTTCGACCGCGGCGACTCCTTCATGCAGGTCAACTACCCGTTCGTGTACGCGGGCCTGAAGGAGAAGGCCGAGGCCGGCGGCGTCGCCAAGGAGATCTTCGACGACATGGCGTGGACGGTGTACCCGGGCATGAAGCCGGGTGAGCCGTCGAAGTCGACCATCGGCGGCCTGAACATCGCGGTGCCGTCGACGTCGAAGCACCAGGAGGAGGCCTTCGAGGCTATCCAGTGCCTGCGGAACGAGGAGAACCAGCTGAACAACGCCCTGGAGGGCGGCGTTCCCCCGACGCTGACGAAGCTGTACACGGAGGCGACGCCGGAGTTCCAGGAGCAGTACCCCTTCTACCGCGAGATCTTCGAGTCCCTGAACAAGCTCGACCCGGCGGAGCTGGGCCCGGAGGAGCAGGCGCTGCTGCCGAATCCCCGCCGGGTCAGCGTCGCCGTCCGCCCCCAGACCCCGGCGTACCAGTCGATCTCCATCCTGCTGGCCGACAAGCTCAGCCCGCCGGCGGAGATCGACCCCGATGCCCTCGTGCCCGAGCTCGAGGACACCATCAACCGCGCCGTCGAATCGACAGGACTGGTGCCGTGATGAACGCGAAGCACACGCTTGACGACGGGGACCGCGCCGCGGCCGTCTCCGTCGATCCGAACGGGGGCGCGGCCACGGCCGGCGCCCCGGCAACCCGCGAGGAGCAGCGGAGGAAGGCGAAGAAGGCGCTGTCCGACGGCAAGAAGGCGGAGCGCAACCTCGGCCTCTGGCTCGTCGCGCCGTCCGTCATCCTCATGCTGCTGGTGACGGCCTACCCCATCGCGTACGCGGTGTGGCTGTCGCTGCAGCGCTACGACCTGCGTTTCCCGGAGGAGCGGGAGTTCGTCGGCTTCGCCAACTACGGCGCCGTGCTGTCCTCCCCCTACTGGTGGGAGGCGCTGTGGGTGACCGTCGTCATCACGGCGGTGTCCGTGGTCATCGAGCTCATCCTCGGCATGGCCATCGCGATGGTGATGCACCGGGCGCTGTTCGGGCGCGGCATCGTCCGCACCGTGGTGCTCATCCCGTACGGCATCGTGACCGTCGCGGCGGCGTACTCGTGGAACTACGCGTGGACGCCGGGCACCGGCTACCTGGTGAACCTGCTGCCGGACGGCTCCGCGCCGCTGACGGAGCAGTGGCCGTCGATCTTCATCATCATCCTCGCGGAGGTGTGGAAGACGACGCCGTTCATGGCGCTGCTGCTGCTCGCCGGCCTGGCCCTGGTGCCGGACGACGTGCTGAAGGCGGCGGCCCTCGACGGCGCCGGCTTCTGGCAGCGCCTGTTCAAGATCACGCTGCCGCTGATGAAGTCGTCCATCATCGTCGCGCTGCTGTTCCGCACGCTCGACGCGTTCCGCGTGTTCGACAACATCTTCATTCTCACGAAGGGCAACAACGGCACCGGCTCGGTGTCGATCCTGGGCTACAACAACCTGTTCAAGGCGTTCAACCTGGGCATCGGCTCGGCGATTTCGGTGCTGATCTTCATCTGCGTGGCGATCATCGCCTTCGTGTTCATCAAGGGGCTCGGCGCGTCCACCCCGGGCAACGGGGAGGAGTGACCGGCCATGTCCAACGCATCCGGCAAGGAGAAGTTCTGGTGGACGATCGGCATCCTCCTGGTCGTCCTGTACGCCCTCATCCCGGTGGCCTGGATAGCGTCGCTGTCGTTCAAGACGACGGAGACGCTGCATGACGGCCACTTCATCCCGCGCGAGTGGACGCTGGACAACTACAAGGGCATCTTCGAGACGCCCGACTTCGTCCGTGCGCTCATCAACTCGATCGGCATCGGCCTCATCACGACGGCCATCGCCGTCGTCGTCGGCACGATGGCGGCCTACGCCATCGCCCGCCTGGAGTTCCCCGGCAAGAAGTTCATCCTCGGCGTCTCGCTGCTCATCGCGATGTTCCCGCAGGTCTCCCTGGTGAGCCCGCTGTTCGACATCGAGCGCAAGATCGGCCTGTTCGACACGTGGCTCGGCCTCATCCTGCCGTACATCACGTTCGCGCTGCCGATGGCCATCTTCATCCTGTCCTCCTTCTTCAAGGAGATCCCCTGGGAGCTGGAGAAGGCCGCCCAGATGGACGGGGCCACCCCGTTCCAGGCTTTCCGCAAGGTCGTGGCGCCGCTGGCCATCCCCGGCATCGTCACGTCCGCCATCCTCGTGTTCATCTTCGCGTGGAACGACTTCCTGCTGGCGCAGTCGCTGACCTCGACCGAGGCCGCGCGCACCGCGCCGGCGGCGATGGCCAACTTCACCGGCTCCTCGCAGTTCGAGGAGCCGACGGGCTCCATCGCCGCGGCGGCGATCGTCATCACGATCCCGATCATCATCTTCGTCGTCATCTTCCAACGCCGTATCGTCGCCGGCCTGACCTCCGGCGCAGTGAAGGGGTAATCAGGCCATGGCCGATATTCAGCTCAAGAACGTCAACAAGGTGTTCCCGGACGGCGCCGTCGGCGTCGACAACGCCAACCTGGACATCGCCGACGGCGAGTTCATCATCCTCGTCGGCCCCTCCGGCTGCGGTAAGTCGACGACGCTCAACATGATCGCGGGCCTGGAGGACATCACCGACGGCGACCTGCTCATCGGCGGCGAGCGGATGAACGACGTCGCCCCGAAGGACCGCGACATCGCGATGGTGTTCCAGTCCTACGCCCTGTACCCGCACATGAGCGTCCGCGAGAACATCGAGTTCCCGCTGAAGCTCGCGAAGATGGGCAAGAAGGAGATCGACGAGAAGGTGGAGGAGGCCGCGCGCATCCTCGACCTCGGCCCGTACCTGGACCGCAAGCCGTCGAACCTGTCGGGCGGCCAGCGCCAGCGCGTCGCCATGGGCCGCGCCATCGTGCGCCGCCCGAAGGTGTTCCTCATGGACGAGCCGCTGTCGAACCTCGACGCGAAGCTGCGCGTCCAGATGCGCGCGGAGATCTCCCGCCTGCAGAACAAGCTGGGCGTCACCACCGTCTACGTCACGCACGACCAGACCGAGGCGATGACCCTCGGCGACCGCGTCGTGGTGATGAAGGGCGGCGTCATCCAGCAGGTCGGCGAGCCGCAGGAGCTCTACCGCAACCCGGTGAACCTGTTCGTCGCCGGCTTCATCGGCTCCCCGTCGATGAACTTCACCCCGGGCCGCCTCTCCGGCGGGTCGGTCCGCACCGCGCTGGGCGACATCCCGCTGCGCGGCGACCTGGCCGACAAGCTGCGCTCCGCCGGCGACCGCGAGGTCGTCGTGGGCCTGCGCCCGGAGGCGTTCGAGGACGCGAAGCTGGTCGAGGGCGGCGCCGACGGCGTCACCGTCGACGTCGACGTGGAGGTGCTGGAGTCGATGGGCTCCGACAAGTACGCCCACTTCACCGCGTCCTCCGACGACCCGGCGGCGATGGGCGAGGCCGCGGCCGACGCCGGCATCGCCGACCGCGGCGCCGGCGCGATGGTCGCCCGCCTCTCCGCCGAGTCGGAGATCCGCCGCGGCGACCGCGCGACCCTGTGGTTCGACCCGTCGAAGGTGTCGGTGTTCGACGCCGGCACGGGCGAGAACCTGGGCCTGTAGCGGTCCGGCGCCAACGGGGCCCGGCGGGGGAGTCGTCCTCCGCCGGGCCCCGTCGTCACGCAACCGCTGCTACGAGCCGGTGCGCGACGGCGCGACCGGTGCCCCGTTCACGGCGCCGCCGGCGACGTGGCCCCGGCCCTCGGGGCCGCGGCCGGTGGCGCGGACCTTCTCGAAGACGTCGTCGGGCCACTCGTGGCGGCGGATGAGGCGGTATCGCTCGGCGGCGACCCACAGGTAGAGCTCCGCGTCGGTGTGCCGCGGGGCGAGGCCCGCGCGGCGGGCGGCGGCGACGACGGGGACGAACTCCTCGGTGAACCAGCGGTCGGCGACCTCCTCGCGCGACAGGAAGGAGCCCTGCGCCTGCATCGCGCGGAAGCCCCATGCCTCGACGCACTCCGCCAGCTCCGCGTACTGCCACGGGTCGGGCAGGCGGATCATGGCGGCGCGGGCGTCGTTGAGCGGCACGCGGGACAGCAGGATGCGGCGGTGGTCCTTCAGCACCAGGTCGCGGTTGTCGCGGATGCCGTCGGCGTCGACGCGGGTGAGGACCTCCGTGACGTAGGCGTCGATGACCCGGTCGCCGCGGGCCCGCGCGATGGAGACGCGGTGGTGGCCGTCGACGACGAAGTGCATCCCGCCGATGCGCCGCAGCCGCACCGGCGGCATGGACTCGCCGCGGCGCTGGGCGGCGTTGATGCGCTCCCAGCGGGCGCGGGAGGAGTTCGTCGTCGGGCGGAAGGCCCGGTCGAACTGCCCGGTGCGGTCGACGGTGCCGACGATGGAGTCCGTCGCGACCTGCTGGAGGCCCAGCTCGCGGCGGCCGGTCTCGCCGAGGGCGTGGACGACCTCGTCGTACGGCAGGACCTGAGTCACGTCGTCGGGCTGGAGGCGCAGCCGCGACACCGCCCGGCCCAGCCACGCGCGGCGGCGGGCGCGGGCGAAGTCGGCCTGCGCGTCGGCGTCGGGGAATCCGGTGTCGGCCATGTGCGCTCCTTCGGTGTCGTGGTCGGCGGGCGGGGTCGGATGGTCGGGGCGGTCGGGCCGGGCATGTGTGCCCGTTCGTGCCCGAATGAGCCCGATCTTCTGTTGGGGTTCATCATCGTAGACCCGTGCGAGCCCGTTCCTCCAGTTCATCGCGCCGAACGTGACGACGATTACGGTCCGGCCGCCTGCCGTGCGGGGTGGCCCGTCATTCTGGCGGCGGCGCCGAGGGGCGGCGGCCCGTCGTGGAAGGGGGGCGTCGCGCGGAGGGAGGCTGCCCGTCGCGCGAGGGCGGCCCCGCGGGGGTGGAAGGGCGGTCCCCCGGGTGCAAAACAGCCATAGGATGTCTGAATGATGCACGCGGTCGACGACGGCCCGCGGCACTCCGGCGACCAGCGAAAGGCGACAGCGCATGCACGACGAGACGAAGCTCATCCACTCCGGCTACGTGCCCGGGAACAAGGACCCGCGGCAGGTCCCCATCATCCAGTCGACGACGTACACGTTCGACTCCTCCGACGACATCACCGCGGTGTTCGACGAGCCGACCCACGCGCTGATCTACTCGCGCTTCGCCAACCCGACCGTCATGGCCGTGGAGGAGAAGATCGCCGACCTCGAGGGCGGCGCCGCGGCGATGGCGACCTCCTCCGGGCAGGCGGCGACCGCGCTGGCCATCATGAACCTGTGCTCGGCCGGCGACAGCTTCGTCGCGTCGTCGGAGATCTACGGCGGCACCTCCAACCTCTTCTCCACCACGCTGAAGCGCTTCGGCATCGAGGTCATCTACGTCGACCAGAACGCGTCCGAGGAGGAGATCGCCGCCGCGTTCAAGCCGAACACCAAGGCGCTGTTCGGCGAGATCATCGCCAACCCGGCGATGAGCGTCCTCGACGTGGAGAAGTTCGCCCGGATCGCGCACGGACAGGGCGTGCCGCTCATCGTCGACAACACCTTCGCCACCCCGGTGCTGTGCAAGCCCATCGAGTACGGCGCGGACGTCGTTATCCACTCCACCTCGAAGTACCTCGACGGCCACGCCGTGCAGGTCGGCGGCATGATCGTCGACGCCGGCACGTTCGACTACGCCAACGGCCGGTTCCCGGGCTTCACTGAGCCGGACGAGTCCTACCACGGCGTCGTGTACGCGAAGGACTACGCGGCGGCGCCGTTCATCATCAAGGCCCGCATGCAGCTGCAGCGCGACTTCGGCGCGTACCCGGCCGCGCACTCCGCGTTCATGCTCAACCTGTCGCTGGAGAGCCTCGACGTCCGCATGCGGCGCCACTGCGAGAACGCGCGGAAGGTCGCCGAGTACCTCGAGACGCGTGACGACGTCCTGCTGGGCGTTCGCTACCCGGGCCTGGCCTCGTCGCCGTACCACGAGCTGGCGCGGAAGTACCTGAAGGGCGCCTCGGGCGTGCTGACCATCGACCTCAAGGGCGGCCGCGAGGCCGGCGTGCGGTTCATGGACTCCCTCGAGCTCATCTCCCGCCAGGTCCACGTCGCCGACGCGCGCTCCTGCGTGCTGCACCCGGCGTCCACCACCCACCGTCAGGTGCCCGACGAGCTGCTCCCGTCCGTCGGCATCACCCCGGGCCTGGTGCGCATCTCCGTCGGCCTGGAGAACGCCGACGACCTCATCGCGGACATCGAGCAGGCGCTGGCGAAGGCCGCGGAGTAGGGGAGGAGCGGGCGTCAGCGGCCGGCGCTCACCAGCTCCGCCCACGACGCCGCCCCGCCGTGCGCCGGATGCAGCCGCACCAGCGTCCACCCCACGGTGTTGAGGACGAGGGTGGCGGGGCGGCCGTCGTCACGCATCTCGTCGGCGACCCGGCGCGGGCGGCCGTGCGGGTGCACGTGCCCGTGCAGGTGCAGCGCCGGGGCGAGGTCGCGGACCAGGCCGTCGACGGCGTCGAGGCCCCGGTGCGCCGGGTCCGGATCCCCGCCGGCGACGCCGGGGGAGTGCGTGAGCAGGACGTCGGCGAAGCGCCCCGCGACCTCGCCGCGGCGTCGGGCCCTGCGGCGGGTGCGGGCGGCGCGGCGGCGCGCGGCGGACGGCGTCCACTGGTTCGGGCCGGAGCGGTAGCGGGCGCAGCCGCCGAGGCCCGCGACGCGGATGCCCGCGACCTCGACGGCATCGCGGTCCGCGGCCCACGCGCCGGTCGGGCCGGGCCACGTTGCCGGCAGCCCCGCCCGGTGCCAGCCCAGCCGGCCCGGCCGGTAGCCCTCCAGCGACGGGTCGTGGTTGCCCGGCACCATCGCGCACGGCGCGTCGTGGGCGGCGGCGACGGCCTCCACGTAGCGGAACGGCAGGTCGCCGGCCGACAGCACCACGTCGGGCCGGTCGGCGCCCACGTCGACGGCGCCGGGCACGGTCAGCGCCTCGCGGACCTCGTCGGCGATCGCGAGGATGAGGACGGGACGGGGCGCGGTGGACATCGCGCCCCATTGTGCCGTCCGGGCCCGCCGCGCCGGGCACGGGGTCCGGCGCGGCCGGCAACGCGGAGGCCCGCGGCGGGGGGCGCCGCCGCGGCCGGGCCGCCGCCCGCCCTACGCCCCCGGCAGGGCGCCGGTGAACGGCGCGACGGGGACGCAGACGTCGGAGTCGGCGGGCGCGGGGCCGTCGTCGTCAAGCGCGAGCAGCACCATGTCCAGCACCCGCGGGCTGAACGTCATGGACAGGTGCTCGGAGGCGTCGCGCCAGCAGCCGTCCTGGACGGTGACGTTGGCGACGTCCGCGCCGGGCCCGCCCTCGAGGAACTGCCCGGTGTAGGGCGCGACGTTCCAGTCCCATACGGTGGCGATCATCGTGTAGCCCACGCCCGGGCGGGTCTCGCCGCCGGCGTTCATCGCGGCGAAGACGGGCGCGCCGACGGCCTGCTCCACGCCGCCGTGGCGCTGTACGTACGCGCGGGCGTGGATGCCGCCCTGGGAGTGCGCCACGAGGTCGACCTCCGCGGCGCCGGTGCGCTCCAGCACCTCGTCGACGAAGTCCGCGACCTCCCGCGACGAGTCCTCCAGGTTCTGCGTCCCGTACACCCCGGGGATGCGCCCGACCAGGCCGGATTCGTCGTCGCCGTAGTTCAGCGCGTACGTGCAGTAGCCCTCGGCCTTCAGCATCGGGGTGAGCATCGACCACGTCGCGTACGCGTTGTCCCACGTCCCGTGGATGCGCACGACGGGTCGCGGGTGCTCCGGCGACGGCTCGCAGTCCCAGTCGTTGACGTGCGGCGGCATCATGCCGGGGTTGCGCACCGACCGGATGTAGGCGGAGACGAAGTCCCTCGCCTCCGGCCCCGCCGCGTCTTCCGCGCCGCGCCGCGCTTCCGCCTCGGGCGGTTGCGTGACGACGCCCGCCGCCGCGGCCGCCGCCACCGCCACCGCGGCGGCGAGGGCCCGCAGCCGCGGGCGGGCGGCGCCGCCGGGGCGCAGCCTGCGACGCCGGGGGCCGGTGGACGTCGTCACGCGCTACCCCTCGGGGTGCTCGCGGATGACCGCGCGCAGCAGCCCCGCGACCTGCTCCGACACGACCATGAGGCCCCAGTGGCCCTCGTCGTGCGTGCGGTGGACGACCTCCGGCTGCTGGGCGTCGATGCAGGCGACGAAGCCGGGCGTGAAGAAGCCGTCGGCGGCGTCGAGGCTGAGGATCGGCGGGGCGTCCTCGATGCGGTCGTACCGGGGCCTGCGGATGCGGTCGCCGAAGTTGGCGGTGTAGAGCTTCGCCTGCGCCAGGCCGTCGGCACGCGCGTAGCCGGATTCGCGCGGGGAGCCGGCGCGGTGGTTGAGGAACGACACGGCGATGTCGAAGAGCCCGCCCCACCAGGAGATCCGCGGCACCCCGGGGATGAGGTAGCCCCGAACTCGGGGATGCGGATCATCTGGTTGACGAACCGCGCCGGGCCCGCCGGCCACGCCGCCGGCCGCAGCTGCTCGCGCGTCCACTGCGCCCACTGCTCGAACGACGGGGCGCCGAAGGCGACGAAGCGCCCGATGCGCGCCCGCGTCCCCTCGTGCCGCAGCAGGTCCCAGCCGATGATGCCGCCGAAGTCGTGGCCGACGTACGTCACCTTCTCGTCCGGGGCGGCGTCGCGCATGACGGCCAGGAAGTCCTCGTTCAGCCGGTCGATGACGTAGGCGTCCACGTCCTCCGGGTGCCCGGAGTCGCCGGAGCCGCGCGTGTCGATGGCCACCACCCGGAACTCCTCCGTCAGGTGCGGCAGGAGGCTGTGGAACACGGCGCGGGTGTTGGGGTAGCCGTGGACCAGCACGATGGTCGGCGCCTCGCCGCGCGGCCGCCCGTACTCGTACCAGGCGATGGGCGTCCCGTCGGCGGAGACCGACGTGTGCGGCGTCTCCGGGACGGGGCTGCGGCCGGCCTCGAACACGATGCCGCCGTGCGTGTTCGGCGCCTGCGGCAGGAGGGGGATGCGTCGGCTCATGCGTCCGCCGTATCGGTCGCGCGGTGCCCGCGTGCGCGTGACGACGGGACCCTCCGCGGCCGTTTCCGGGGCCGCGCGACGGCGACGCGGACGGTGCTGGGGCGTGCCGCCGAGCGGGCGGCGTGTATGCGCGCATGCGTACGCTCGGACTGGGGTGCGGGCATCGGGCCCGCGCCGCCGCGACGACGACCCGGGCCCGGCCCGGACGACGAAAGGTGCACGGCATGACCGTTCTGCTGCAGGTCGACTTCCCGTCCGACGGCCCATGGGGCCACGAGATGGCCGACGCCTACCGCGAGCTGGCGCACTCCATCACGGAGGAGCCCGGCTTCGTCCAGAAGATCTGGACGGAGAACGAGGAGGAGGGCATCGCCGGCGGCATCTACCTCTTCGAGTCGGAGGAGACCGCCCGCGCCTACCTGGAGATGCACTCGAAGCGCCTCGGCGAGTGGGGCGTGACCGACATCCGGGGCCGGGTGTTCCAGGTGAACCCGGAGCTGTCGGCCATCACGAACTGGCGCGGCGCGGGCGCCTGACCGCCGGTCAGGCGCCCAGGCGCTCCAGCCAGCGGGATGCGGTGCGGCCGCCTAGGTCCCGCAGAACGTCCGGTACGGGTAGAAATCCGGCGGCGCCGGCTGCGCGTAGCGCTCCAGCCCGGGCCGCTCGGTGAACGGGTCGCGCAGCACGTCGACCAGCTCCCGGTACGGCCCGAGGTCCCCGTCGGCCGCGGCGTCGAGCGCCCCCTCCACCAGGTGGTTGCGGGGCACGTAGACGGGGTTGACGCTCCGCAGCGCGTCGGCGTCGGGGGAGTGCCGGCGCCACCGCTCCAGCCACGCCGCGGCCCGCTCCGCATGCCCGTCGCCGAGGTGCCGGAGCACCGGCTCGTCGTCGCCCGCCGCCGCGTCGGCGAGCGCGCGGTGGGTCCCCGTGTGGTCGGGCTTCGCGTCGGCGAGCATCCGCGTCCAGTCGTCGATCAGGGCGTCGGAGGTTTCGTCGTCAAGCCCCGCACCCGCGAGCCCGAGCTTGCGCAGCCACTCCGCGCGGCGCGCCGCCGCCCACCGGTCCGGGAAGGAGCCCATGAGCTCCGTCGCGGCGTCGACCGCGGCCTGCGGCTCGTCGCCCATCAGCGGCAGCAGCGCCTCCGCGAAGCGCAGCAGATCCCACTGCAGGATGCGGGGCTGATGCCCGTAGCGGTAGCGGCCGCGTTCGTCGACGGAGCTGAACCACGTGTCCGGGGCGTGGGCGTCGAGCATCGCGCACGGGCCGTAGTCGATGGTCTCGCCGGACATCGCGATGTTGTCGGTGTTCATCACGCCGTGGATGAAGCCCAGCCCCATCCATCGCGCCACCAGCGAAATCTGGGCGTCCATGACGGCCTCCAGCAGGGCGGCGCCGACGCCGTCGCGCTCCGCCGCGGCCTCCGCCCCCGGGTGGTGTCGGCGCAGCGTCCGCCACGCCCACTCGCGCAGCATCTCCTCCGGCCGGTGCGCGCGCAGGAACTGCGCCGTGCCGACGCGCTCGTGGCCCGCGGCCACGCGCACCAGGATCGCCCCCGGCAGCGCGCGGGACCGGACGACGGGCCGCCCCGTCGTCAGCACCGCCAGCGCGCGGGTCGTCGGCACGCCGAGCGCGTGCATCGCGACGCCCATGACGTGCTCCCGCAGCATCGTGTCGACGGTCGCCCGCCCGTCGCCGCCACGGGAGAACGGCGTCGGGCCGGAACCCTTGAGGTGCACGTCGACGACGCGGCCGTCCGGCACCTCCAGCTCGCCGAGCAGCAGCGCGCGGCCGTCGCCCAGCATCGGGTTGAACATGCCGAACTGGTGGCCGGAGTACGCCTGCGCAACGGGCCGGGCGTCGTCCGGCAGCTCCATGCCCGCGAGGAATCGGACGCCGGCGGGGGATCGGAGCCACTCCGGGTCGAGGCCGAGCTCCGCCGCCAGATCCTCGTCGAGGATCACGAGGGCGGGGTCCGGCGACTCCTCCGCCTCCCAGTCGATGATCAGCTCCGGGAAGGCGTCGGCGTAGTCGTGCCGCAGGCGCGGCATGCGGTCGTCGTCCTGGTGCGTCATGGGCGCGAGTGTAGGGGCAGGGGAGGTGTGCGCGAGGGGAGGTGGTGTCCGGGACCGGCGACCACGGGGAACCGGGGGTGCCCCGCGGGGACCGGCGATTCGCCGCCGCGTACGGCGGGGGAGGGCGCCGCGGGTGCCGTTTCCACCCCGATCGGGCGAGTCGTACCGTCATTGCGCTACGTAAAACGTTGTCGTGTCGTCCATGTCCGGAGCATGCTGGAGATGTACCGGGTTGTCCGCCCGGCGCATGGATCGAGGAAACGACCGACACCGTGAAGCGCACGGCCCTGGCGGCGCTGCTGCTGACCCCGACCCTGGCCCTCGTCGGCTGCGGCGGCGATGGCGCGGACGGCGCCGCCGGCGGGGCGGACGCCCCGGCCAAGCAGGTGGAGCAGGAGGCGCAGGCGCGCATCGCCGACGAGCACAACGACGCCGACGTCACCTTCGCCCGCATGATGATCCCGCATCACGAGCAGGCTCTGGAGATGTCCCGCATCCTGCTGTCGAAGCCGGATCCGCCGCCGCGCGTCGCGGAGCTGGCGCAGCGCATCCAGGACGAGCAGGGCCCGGAGATCACCCGCCTCAACGCCATGCTGGAGACCTGGGGTGAGCCGGCGGTGCCGCCGGCCCCCGGCGGCATGGCCGCGGAGCCTGCCCCCGCCGAGCAGGCGGACCATTCCGGCGACGGCGGGCACTCCCACCATGCCGACGGCGCCCCCGCGGACGCCGCGCAGATGGACCCGGCGGTCCACGGCGAGGAGGCGGCGCCGGAGGCGCCCGCCCCGCAGGCCGAGCACGTCATGCCCGGCATGCTGACGCCGGAGGAGCTGGCCGCCATCGACGCCGCCGGCGGCGAGGAGGCCTCCCGCCTGTATCTCGAGGGCATGATCGCCCACCACCAGAGCGCCATCGACATGGCCCGCGCGGAGCTCGATGGCGGCTCGAACGAGCAGGCCAAGGAGCTGGCGCAGCAGATCGTCGACGCCCAGGAGCCCGAGATCGCGATCATGCGCGGCATCCTCGACTCCCTCTAGCCGACGTTCCGCCGCCACGGCGCAGCGTGGACCGCACGGTCCGCGCTGCGCCGCCGCGTCACCGCACCGACCCGACGACGAGGAGCCCCCGCCATATGCGCCGAACGACGCACGTCCCCGCCGTACCCGCCCATCTGACCCGCGGGGTCGCCGCGGCCGCCGCGCTGCTCGCCACCGCCGGTCTCGTCGCCGGCTGCTCCGGCGATGACGGCGAGGAGGCGCAGCGGGCGAAGCCGAGGACGACCGTCACCACGACGACCACGGTGGTGCCGGAGGACGGCTCCGCGCAGCTGGAGGAGGTGCCGAAGGAGGACTTCCTCGCCGACGGCTACTACCACTTCACCTTCGACACCGGTGACCACGGAGAATGCATCGTCGCGACGGATGGTGCGGCGATCACCTGCACCGGCATCCCGAAGCCGGATCTGCCGCGTGACGACGTCCCCTTCGACACCATGGGCGCCGTCAACATCGGCCCGGACGGCGTCCGCGCCACGGTGTTCGAGGGCATTCCGCCGACGAAGAAGGAGCTGCGCACCGGCCAGTCCGTCGACTTCGGCGGGGCCTCCTGCTCCAAGCCCGTCGACGATCGGCTGGACTGCGGCACCTCGAATGGCACGCTGTCCGTCATCGGCGCGGAGAAGAACATCGAGGCCTCCTCGGAGGTCGTGTCCACCACCCCGGACGACGGGGGCTCCGCCGATGCGGACTCCTGGTACGTCGAGTCCGAGGTGTTCCGCGTCAACGGGCAGGAGAAGTTCGCGTTCACCATCGGCGAGTCCGGCCCCGTCTGTTGGGCGCTGGACGACGTCAGCCCTCCGCAGTTCGGCTGCACCTTCACCGACCGGCCGGACACTCCGGTCGATCCGACGTCCGGGGAGAAGGCTCCGAAGCTCATCGTGGACCCGAGCGGCCACGCCTATTTCGCCCCGGATCTCGTGGGCTCCCAGCCCCTGTTCGACTACAAGTCGCTGCGTCCGGGTCAGACGACCTCCGTCGTGGGGCTCGCGGTCAAGGTCCTGGAGGACGGCGGCTTCGAAATCCAGTCCGGCGGCACGTCCGTCATCGTCCCGGGCGACGGACCGCTGCCGGATCTGCCGGTGCAGACTTTCGAGCAGGCGGTGAACGGGGAGGTGCCGCGGTAACCGCGGTGCGGCTGAGCCGGCTGCGAGGTACCGGCCGCGACGCACCTGACGCGACGTTCCGTGGCGGATCCGGGTGACGGCCGGCGCGAAAATCGGCCATGATCCGGGCACGGGGCCGCGGCACGCGGATCCCGCGGCAGGCGAGGAGGTCGGGACATGGGCTCGGACGAACGGCACCGCGACGTCGAAGCGCAGCCGGCGGATGCCCCGGAGCAGCACCCGGAGGAGCTGCGGCGCACGGAAGCGGACCACGGGGACCCGGAGGCGATGCGCCGCCGGGGAATGGCCTACTGGAACGGCGACGGGGTGACGAGGAATCACGCCGAAGCGGTGCGGTGGTTCCTGCTCGCCGGGGAGGAGGGGTACGCGGAATCCCAGACCATGCTCGGCACGGCGTACCGGGGCGGTGTGGGGTGCGACAGGGATGTCGAGGAGGCCGTCCGGTGGTACCGGGCGGCGGCCGAGCAGGGCAATGCCGTCGCCCGGAACAACCTGGGCTTCATGTCCTGGCGGGGCGAAGAGGTGCCTCAGGATCATGCGGAGGCGGTGCGGTGGTTCCGGCTCGCGGCGGAGCAGGGCCGGCCGGAATCGCAGCACATGCTCGGCAGGGCGTACTGGGACGGACTGGGGTGCGGCAGGGATGCCGAGGAGGCCGCCCGCTGGTACCGGGCTGCGGCGGAGCAGGGGAAGGAGAAGGCGCGGGAGGAGCTGGAGGACATGCTCGGGGAGGGCGACGGCGCGGCCGACGTTCCCGGCGATGCGGTGCAGTGGCTGCGGAGGATGGCGGACGAGGGGTTCGGGAAGGCCGCGGACGACGACGCCGGCGAACGGCCCTGGCGCCCCTTCGGGCGGCGGCGGTGATCGGGGCTCCGGGCCCCGTTCCGCGCCGCCCCGCCGTGCGCCGTACTGCGGGGTACCTCGCCGCCCCGCATCACGTCGTCACGCGCTGCGCTCCTCCCGCGCCGCGCCCCCACGCGCCCGCCGTTACTCCGGCTGCAGCGTCGTCGTCCAGAGCTCCGTGCCGCGGGTGGTGAGCAGCCGGACGGTGAGCTCCCGGGTGGTGCCGTCGATGTCGACCTCCCCGAAGTGCTGGAAGTCGTGGTTCGGGCCGGCGTTCTGCTGGTCCTCCGACGGGGCGTGGACGTAGACGACCTCGGGGCCGAACGTGGGGTCCATGTCGTTCGGGCCGAACGCGCCGGCGTTCAGGGGCCCGGAGACGAACTCCCAGAACGGGGAGAACTCCTGGTAGGTCGCCCGGTCGGGGGAGTAGTGGTGCGCGGCGGTGTAGTGGACGTCGGCGGTGAGCCACACGACGTTGGCGACGTCGCGGATGCCGGTGAGCACGCGGGCGATTTCGTTCTCGCGCCCGTCGGGGGCGCCGGCCGCGCCGGAGGCGACGCCCTCCTGGTCGCCGTCCTCCCCGTCGGGCACGACGATGCCGATGGGCAGGTCGGCGGCGATGATCTTCCACGTCGCCGTCGACGCCTTCACTCCGTCGATGAGCCACTGCAGCTGCTTCTCGCCCAGCACGACGCCGTCGTGGGGGCGGCTGGAGTTGTTGTCGGGGTTCGCGTCCTTGTAGGAGCGCATGTCCAGCACGAACAGGTCCAGCAGCGGGCCATAGGGGACCTTGCGGTAGATGCGCCCGTCGACGGCCATCGTGCGGTCGAGCGGCTGCCACTCGTGGAACGCGCGGAAGGCGCGGTCGGCGAGGAGGGAGACGTCCTTCTCCGTGTACCGGTCGTCGTCGAGGATCTCGCCGTTCCACCAGTTGTTCGTCGTCTCGTGGTCGTCCCACTGCACCAGCTGCGCGACCTGCGCATTGAACCGCAGATAGTTGTCGTCCATGAGGTTGTAGGCGTACTGGCCGCGGAACTCCTCCAGCGTCTCGGCGACCTTGTCCTTCGCCGGGTGGGTGACGTTGCGCCAGGCGGTGCCGTCGTCGAGCGCGGGGTTGGCCTCGACGGGGCCGTCGGCGTAGCAGGTGTCGCCGGAGTGGATGAACAGGTCGGGGGTGCGCTGCGCCATCGCGTCGAAGCAGAACATGCCGCCGAGGTCCGGGTTGATGCCGTAGCCCTGGCCCGCCACGTCACCGGACCAGTGCAGGCGGATGTTCCCGGGCGCGTTCGGGGCGGTGCGGAAGCTGCCGGTGACGGCCTCGGAGGCGGCGCCGGTGTCGGCGTCCTCCACGGTGACGCGGTAGTGGACGGTCTGCCCGGGCTCCAGGCCGACCAGGCGCATCCGCCCGGTGCCGTCGGTGTCCGGCGTCAGCGCGTTCGCGGCGCGGAAGGTGCGGGGGTTGGCGAAGTCGGGGGTCGCGGCGGTCTCCACGACCATCGTCCCGGGACGGTCGGCGCGGGTCCAGATGAGCGCGCCGTCGGGGCGGACGTCGCCGGCGGCGACGCCGTGGGTGATGGACGGGCGGTCGGCGATGAGCCCCGGTGCGCCGGGGGCGGGCGTGCCGGGCAGGGAGGCGTGGGCCGTGCGGGCGGCGGCGGGCAGCAGCAGGCCCGCGCCGGCGGCGGCGGAGCCGGCCGCGAGGAATCCGCGGCGGGTGAGCGACATGGGGAGGCGTTCCTTCGGTGTCCGGGTGGGTGCTGGCGGGTCGGGCACCGGCGGGCGCGGGGTCGCGGTTGCTGTGCGTGACGACGCCCCGGGCCGGCGGGGTCGGCGCCGCGCCGGGCGCACCCGGCCGAAGGTATGTGCGCGAGGTGCAGCCATGGGAACACCCGGGTGAAGAGTCGGTGAACGGTCGTTTCGGGGGCCGCAGGGGCGGGGCGCCGCACGCGGGTCCCGTCGTCACGCAACCTCCGGCGCACGAAAAAAAGGGGCCGGCCCCGCCTCCCTGGTGGGGGAGGCGGGGCCGGCCGCGAAGTCGAATGCCGCTCGTGAGGCGTCCGGGGGACTAGCCCTCGACGACCTCCGGGTGGTCGGCGGCGCCGCGGGAGTTGACGACCTCGCGGGTGCGCTCCAGGGAGGCCTCCATGGTGGCGGCGTCCGGGGTGGCGGTGCCGAAGGCGTCCGGGTTGTCCTTCATCCAGTTGGTCGGGGCGACCTGGACCGGCTGGTGGCCGGACGGGGAGATCATGGTCGGGATGTACTTCAGCTCGTCGACCTTCCAGCCGTCGCCGTCGCGGCCGAAGGTGAACTCGACGGTGATGCCCTCGTAGGTCAGGTACTGGTCGGCCATCTGCTGGGCGACCAGGTTGCCGAGGCCGTAGACGACCCACTTGCCGTTGACCTTCTCGATCGGCTGGACGACGTGGGCGTGGTGGCCGTAGACGACGTCGATGTACTCGGACTTCGTCAGCTCGTCGGCGGCCTGGATCTGCTGGGCGTTCGGCTGCTGGGCGTATTCGTCGCCGGCGTGCATGGCGGCCATGACGATGTCGGCGCCGGCCTCCTTGGCCTTGCGGGCGTCCTCGATCATGCGGTCGGTGTCGAGCATGTCGACCATCCACGGCTCCGGGACGGGCAGGCCGTTGGTGCCGTAGGTGCCGGACACGATGCCGATCTTCACGCCGGAGGCGGTGGTGTAGATGGCGGGCTTCTCGGACTCCGCCTCGGTGCGGTACATGCCGGTGTGGCCGATGCCGGCCTGGTCCAGGACGTCGAGGGTGCGGGTCAGGCCCTCGAAGCCGTGGTCGACGGAGTGGTTGGAGGCGGTGGTGCAGAAGTCCCAGCCGGTCTTCTTCAGGCCCGGGGCGATCTGCGGCGGCGCCTGGAACTGCGGGTAGCCCAGGAACGGGCCCTCCTCCGGCGCGAACGGCACCTCGTTGTGGCAGATGGCCATGTCGGAGCCGGAGATGATCGGCTTCATGTGCTCGAAGATCGGCGTGAAGTCGTAGGTGCCGTCGGCCTTCGTGCCGGTCGTCCAGGTCGGCTCGTGCCACAGCATGTCGCCATTGACGGAGACGGTGACCTTGTCGGTGCCGGTGGCCTCGCGGATGGCGCCCTCCGCCTCGTCGGAGCCGGAGGATCCGGAGGAGCCGACGCTGCCGAACAGCGGGCTGTCCGTCGACGCCGGGTTGAGGTAGCGGGCCGGGCCGTTGCCGCCGGCGAGGATGAAGGTGGCCATGGCGATGCCGCCGATGAGCAGCGCGGCGACGATCGCCCGCAGCGCCCAGGTGCGCTGGCGGTGGGAGCGGGATTCGATCATGCGGAAAACAATAGGGGATGAGCGGCGTTAAGTCCCGTGCCAGTCCGTGTTCAGGTGAAGCGCGTTCGTGCGGGTTGCGGCGGGTTTTCGTCGTGACGCGCCCGCCGAACCCGCGTACCGCCAGTAACATTCGCACCATCCGCAACAGCCTGCGCGGCGCACGTTCCGCACCTGCGGCGCAGTGCCCCGCCACCCCCGAACCGGGGGAGCGCCGCCTGCCGCGGCGCTCCGGCCGGTGGTAATGCGCCCCCGCGCCGCCCCATAGGATGCCGCCCATGGAATCCACCGCCCGGGCGCACGAGGCGCGCCCCACGCTGCACCGCGGACTCGGCGTCACGGACATCGTCTTCATGGTCCTCGCCGCGGCCGCCCCCATCACCGTCGTCGCCGCGAACTTCCCCATCATCTTCATGGAGTCGGACTCCGCCGGCGCCCCGCTGATGATCCTCGCCGCGTCGATCATCCTGCTGCTGTTCTCCGTCGGGTTCACGCGGATGACGCCGCACGTGCCCGACGCCGGCGCGTTCTACTCCTACGTCGACCGTGGCGTCGGCCGCCGCGCGGGCCTGGGCGTCGCCGGCGTCGCCCTGTTCTCCTACCTGCTGCTCACCGTGTCCATGACGTGCTACCTGGGCGTGCAGTCCGGCAACCTCGTCGCCGCCTACGGCGGACCGGAGCTGCCGTGGTGGGCGATCTCCGCCGCGATGATCGCCGTCGTCGCGTGGCTGGGCTACCGCGACATCGAGCTGTCGGCGAAGGTGCTGGGCACCGTGCTGGTGCTGGAGATCGCCGCCGTCATCGCGCTCGACGCG
This sequence comes from Corynebacterium sp. 335C, assembly GCF_053525695.1. NCBI lineage: Bacteria > Bacillati > Actinomycetota > Actinomycetes > Mycobacteriales > Corynebacteriaceae > Corynebacterium > Corynebacterium sp. 335C. The sequence continues at coordinate 781,381 of NZ_JASTTB010000001.1, read as the reverse complement.
GGCGTGCTGGCCTCCGGCCGCGAGCTGTCGCCGGTGCCGTTCAGTCCGGCGGAGGCGCTGTCCGGTGCCCCGGGCCTGGGCCTGCTGTTCGCGTTCCTCGGCTTCTTCGGCTTCGAGGCCACCGCCGTGTTCCGCAACGAGGCCCGCGACCCGGAGCGCACCGTGCCGCGGGCGACGTACGTCGCGGTCATCCTCATCGGCGTCTTCTACACCATGTCGGCGTGGCTGGTCGCCTCCGCGGTCGGCCCGGGCCGCATCGTGGCGGCCGCCGCCGCGGACCCGGAGAACGTCATCATCGACCTCGCCGCGACCGTCGTCGTGTCCGTGCTGGGCGACGTGTTCCGGGTGCTGGTGGTGACGTCGATGTTCGCGTGCATGCTGTCGTTCCACAACATCGTCACCCGCTACCTGTTCACGCTGGGGGAGCAGCGGGTGCTGTCGCCGCGGCTGGGAGGGGTCCACGGCCGGCACCGCGCCCCGTCGCGGGCGTCGGCGTGGACGTCGGCGCTGACGGCCCTGGTTGTCGCCGTCTCCGCGGTGCTGGGCCTGGAGCCGGTCACGGAGATCTACACGTGGTACTCGGGCGCCGGCGCCGTCGGCGTCATCCTCATGATGACGCTGACCTGCTTCGCCGTCCTCGCGTTCTTCGGCCGCGCCCGGGCCCGGGCCGCGCGCGCCTCCCGCGATGCGGATGATGCGCGTGACGACGGCACCCGCCCCGGCACCGCGCCGGACGCCCCCGTCGTCGGCGCCGGCCGCCTGGCGGTCACCGCCCTCGGCGGCCTGGGCCTGCTGCTGGTCCTGGTCATCTCCGTCGCCAACCTGCCGATGATGGCCGGCGGCGCCGTGCCCGCCGTCGTCTGCGTCGTCCTCATCGTCGCGTGCTTCGCCGCCGGCGCGTGCTGGCGGCGCGGCGTGCGGTGACGCGCGGGCGCGTGGTGGGGCGCGGGTGATGACGGATGCGCCGGCTGCGTCCGTCGCGCCGCCGCGCTCGTCGCGTCGCGGGCGCCGGAAAACGACCGCGGCGCCGCCCGCGGACCCGCCGAAATGGTTCCGAAAGCGAACTGAACGCGGCCTGAAAACGCCTCATCAGTCACATGAGTCACCAATTTCGGCGGGGCGTCATATTCCGCTGGACGGGCCCCGGAAACGGGTGGGACGATGGTGGGCAACGGGGTTTTCCGGCCCCGCCGACCCAGCAACCACCGCGCGCCGCGCCCGCCGGGGCACCTCCCGGCCGCGCCGCCGCGCGCAGACGCACGAACAGGAATCACGCATGACGTTCACGCGCACTTCGCTCGGACTCCTCGCGGCCGTCACCGCGACGACGGTCTTCGCCGCCCCGGCGGTCGCCTCCCCGTCCGCCCCGGCCGCCGCGCCGGCGCCGGCCCCGGCGCAGTCCGGCCCGGTCGTCGGCCCGGGCTCGCCCATCCGCGTCCCGGTCGAGGGCGCGGAGAAGGACGAGAACAACCGCTACCTCGAGTCGGGCATGTGCTCCCTCGGCGTCCCCGGCACCCTGACGGACCCGGAGACCGGCGAGTCCAAGGAGGTCATCCTCACCGCCGGCCACTGCATCGTGCAGACCGACGACGGCGCCGAGTTCGGCATGCCGAAGATGGAGGACACCGCCTACGTCCCGACCGCCGACGGCGACGTGCCGCTGGGCGTCGTCGACGTCGCCTCCTTCGACCTGTCCGGCGAGAGCGAGCACGGCTACGCCGACGCGAACTACAACGCCAACGACTACGCCATCCTGGAGCTCGCCCCGGGCGTCACCCCTACGTCCCTGTCGGACTCCCGCGACGAGTTCGGCCGGTCCCACGGCGAGCCCGTCCAGATCACCGGCATCCGTGACTACAAGGCCCTGGAGCGCGGCGAGGTCTCCGTCGACAACTTCGGCGAGCCGATCTGCACCGACGGCGCCCGCACCGGCCGCCAGTGCGGCTACCAGATCTTCCGCGCGAAGAACGGCGTGTGGACGGTCGTCATCCGCCTGGGCAAGGGCGACTCCGGCGGCTCCGCCTTCAACCCGGAGACCGGCGAGTTCATCGGCGTGAACTCCATGGCCGTCGGCCCGTTCAACCGCATCCAGCCGGCCGACGCGGCGCTGGAGGAGGCCTACGGCATCCCGGACGGCCAGGTCAACGACTACTTCACGCCCACCGAGAACACGGCGGAGCACTCCGACACCCGCACCATGGGCGACGACACCCGCTACCAGCTGGGCAAGGCCGTCGTGGAGCCGGCGCTGGAGCAGGCCGGCGCGAACGCCCGCGATAAGGCCTACGAGTACCTGCCGGAGCAGGTCGCCGACGCCGCCGTCGACGTCGCGGACAAGAGCTACGCCGCCACCCAGGACGCCCTGGGCCTCAACGGCGGCGACGGCTCCTCCGTCGTCGGCGACGCGATGGACGCCCTCGGCATCTCCGCCATCCCCGGGCCCTAAAACCCCGGTGAGCCGGTGACCCGGCGGCCCGCGCCCTCCCCGCCGCATCTGCGGGCGGGGGAGGGGCCGGCACCCGGGCCACCCGCATCACGTGAACGACGGCCGCCGCCGCGCATCATGCGCGGCGGCGGCCGCCGTCGTCACGCGCAACCGCGGTGCGCGTGATGCGTGACGACGCCCGCCGCGGCGATCCCCGGGCGCACCCGGGGCCCGCCGCGGCGCGGGCGCCTACTTGCCCGTGAGGCGGGCCAGCGCCCCGCGGACGCGGTCGCGCGTGCCGGCGATGGCCCCGCCGATGCGCGGCAGCACCCCGTCGTCCAGCAGCATCTCCGACAGGTGCCAGCCCGAGCTCCACGCCGGCGGCGCGGCCGTCCTCCGTGAGGATGCGCGTCACCTCGGCGTTGCAGCGCACCTCGCCGCCGAACTCCTCCACCAGCGACACCAGGCCGTCGATGAGGGTCTGGCCGGCGCCGCGGCCGAGGGTCATGCCGTTCTCCATGTCCGCGTAGACCTCGAGGAACGGGAACATCGCGCCGCCGGAGACCTCCGGGCCGAAGTCCATGTGCATGCCCCACGGGGCGATGAGCGCCTTCGCCTCCCGGGTGGTGAAGTAGCGGTCGGCGAGCTCGCGGGTCGACGACAGCACGATCTGGCCGAGCTCCAGGCACGTCCGCATCCCCGCCGAGCGCAGCGCCGCCAGGATCTGCGGGATGTTCGACGGCACCGGCATCGGGGCGCCGTACAGCGGCATCAGCGCGGCGATGAACTCCTTGTACTTCGCGTACAGCTCGTCGAAGCCGGCGAGGTCCTCCTCCGAGTGGGCGCGCAGGCCCTCGCGGGTGCGCTCCACGTCGCCGTAGACCTTCAGCGCCGTGCCGTCGGGGAAGGCGTTGGCGTAGGGGCGGTCGGTCGTGGCGAACTCCACGCCGTGTGCCGCGAGCTTGTCCTTCCACCGCTGGAAGCCGGGGTTGCCGAGGAACAGGTTGAGGTTCGTCGCGTACAGGTCCGCGACGTAGCCCTCTCCCAGGCAGTCCGAGGACCGCAGGGCGCCGCCCGGGCCGTCGGAGCGCTCGAGGACGAGGACGCGGCGGCTGTTCTCGGCGAGGTTCGCGGCGGCGACCAGGGCGTTGTGCCCGGCGCCGATGAGGATGTGGTCGTAGGTCGTTGCGGTCAAGGGGTTCTCCCGTTCGCCGGCGGCCGCGGTGCGGGGCGCGTGGCGCGGATGCGCGGGGTGCGCGTGCGCCGGCGCATGGTGCGCCGGCGCGTGGTGCGCGGATGCGCGGCCCGCACGCGGTGCGTGCATGGTCCGTCATGGGTTGCGGGCGTGTCACCGACCGTAGCCGCGAACGGCGCGGCGCGCCCATGGTCGCCGTCACGTGCGGTGGCGGGGCGCCGCCCGGAGGGGGTGGTGGGCAGCCCCGCGGTGCTGGAAATGTGGCGACCGACCTGCGGAAAGAGGGGTACGATGAGGGCGTCGGCGTGTTCGCGGACGCGCGCCCGGAAACCGTGTCGGGCGGCCCGCGATGATGCGTGAACGGCATGGCGCGATGCGCCCGGGACGGGGGTCCGGGGCGGCGCCGGAAGCAACCGTCGTCCGGGGGACGGGGACGACGCGTGCGATGTCACCGATGTGCGTGACGACGACCTCCGCGACTCCGACGGCAACCGAAATCACCCCTCCCGGATTCACCGGGAGGGGCCGGACGAGAGGACGACAGCGGTAATGGACGGCGTGACCAAGGCCCGGCAGGACTTCCAGGAGTTCCTGGCCGGCAGGAAGTCGCTTGAGCAGTTGAAGCGCGACCTGGACAGGCCGGGAACGCGCGATCCGGGGCACAACGCGCGTCTTTCGTTGGAGGAAGACCGTGACGCCCGGATCGACGTGTGGGGCGACATTCAGGTTGAAGCAATGGTAGGGGGCATCACCCGGGCGCAGGAAGCCGAACTGTTCTCAGTCATCGACGGCACTTCCACCTAACGCAACGGAGATACACATGAGCATCACCGATCAGCGGTTCACCGCCTATCTTGAAGGCGCAACCGCCTACAACAACCAGCAATCCATCGAGGACAACCCGCACACCAACCCCGGAATGCGGGACTCATGGCACATGGGCTACGAGCAACCCCGCGACCAACACCGCGCCGCGCAACGCGCCCGCCGCCAACGGGAGGGCTGACCCACGCCCCGCACGGGCGGCGACGCGGGCCGACGTAGTCTCGGGCCCATGCGGATCTGGAGCGTGCACCCCTCGTACCTCGACGCCAAGGGTCTGGTGGCCTGCTGGCGGGAGACGCTGCTGGCGCAGAAGGTCCTGGACGGCCGCACCTCCGGGTACCGGAACCACCCGCAGCTGGAGCGCTTCCGGGCGCAGCCGGACCCGCTGGCGGCCATCGGCGCGTACCTGGAGGGGCTGCTGGCCGAGGCCGACGCGCGGGGCTACGACTTCGACGGCTCGAGGATCCTGAAGCCGGGCGGTGCCCCGCGCATCGGCGTGACGACGGGCCAGCTCGACCACGAGTTCCGCCACCTGCGGGAAAAGCTTGCGGCCCGCTCCCCGGGGACTCTGGGGAGCGGGCCGTGGGCCGCGGGTGGGGCGGAGGCGCATCCGCTGTTCACCGTGGCCGAGGGGCCGGTGGCGGACTGGGAGCGGACGTAGCCGTCACGGGGCAGTCGCGCGCAGCACACCGACCGCGCGCAGCCCCCGCGGAGGCCCTACGCCTCCGTCTTCTTGCCGGCCTTCGCGGCGCGGCGGGCGTGCGCCCAGCCGGAGGCGGTGACCATGTACCAGCCGAGCGCCAGGACGGACAGGACGGCGCAGACGACGAACATCGCCTCGTAGCCGGAGGCCGCGGCGACGGGGCCCAGCAGGATGGGGCCGAGGCCGGTGCCGCCGTCGACCATGATGAAGAAGCTGCCGACGGCCTTGCCGGCGTTGGGGCCGCCGGTGCGGCGGATGGCCAGGGCCTGGCCGGCGCTGATCTGGGTGCCGTAGCCGAGGCCAAGGAAGATGGCGCCGAGCAGGAGCACGAAACCGTTCGGGGCGAAGGCGGTGAGCAGAAGGCCGACGGTGACGGAGATGGTGATGGGGATCATCACGATGTCGTCGCCCATCTTGTCCTGCAGCACGCCCGCCACCGGGCGGGAGACCAGGATCACCGCGGCGTAGACCAGGAAGTAGAAGCCGGCGGCGCCCTGCAGGCCGCGGTCGGCGGCGAAGGGGGTGAGGTAGGTCAGGACGGCGGAGAAGCCGAAGGCGCAGAGCATGACCGTCAGGGCGACGGGGATGGCCTTCGGGGTGAGGCCGTCGGACATGCGGACGTGGGCGCGGCGCTTCGCGCGGGAAGCCTTGTCCATCGGCGGGTTCGGCGGCCCGGCGGGCAGGGCGATGAAGGACGCGATGAGCGTGACGACGGCGATGATGATGCCGGCCCAGAACACCGGCTGGTGGCCGACGTGGACGGACAGCTGGATGCCCAGCAGGGGGCCGACGGCGGTGGCGATGGTCATGCCGGTGGTGAACCAGCCGGTGCCCTCGCCGCGGCGGTGCTTGGGGATGCCGGACAGGACGATGCCGGCCAGCGCGGTCGACGCGGCGCCGAAGCCGGCGCCGTGGAGGGCGCGGACGACGGTCAGCGGGCCGATGTGGTGGAGGACGGGGTACAGCAGCGTCATCAGCAGCATGAACACCGCGGAGACGACCAGCGTGCGGCGCTGGCCGATCATGGTGGTGAGGGGGCCGGCGCCGAAGCGGCCGGCGATGGCGCCGATGACGAACATGCCGGACAGCAGGCCCGCCCCGGACTCCGAGGTGCCGAGCTCCGCGATGGCGTAGCCGGCGATGGTGGACATGTAGAGGTACATCGCCATCGCGATGCCGCAGTTGGCCACGATGCCGGCGTTGAAGGGGACGGTGAACAGCGGCCGCTTGACCGCCGCGGCCTCCCCGGGTGCGTGGGTCCGGTTCTCCGCCATGGGCAGCTCCTTGTCTGGTGTCGTGGGTCGGGACATGGCCGTCCGGGGGCGCGTTCGCCCCGGACAACAAAAAAGACCCCCGGGCCACGGCATCAGCGGCACGGGAGTGTTGCGTCCCATTATGCACCCCCGACCTGCATTTCGCGCAATCGGGGCGCGGCGCGGCCTATCGCCCCAGGTCGCGCAGGGCGGCGTCGTAGCGCGCCCGCAGGCGCTCCACCCGCGCCCGCCGCTCCCGCGTGTCCCGCGGGAGGTTGCCGAGGGAACCGCGGTTGTCGCGCAGGTCCGCGAGCTTGACGACGCGCCCCTCGCCGTCGGCGCCCGCCCGCGCGACGTGGGCGGCGTAGTCCTCGCCGGGCCGGCGGGTCACGGCGTCGACGATGCGCTGCACCCGGGCGTCGAAGCCGCCCGCGGCGCGGGACCAGGCTTCGGGTGCGTCCTCGGCGACGTCGTGGAGCAGCGCGGCGGCGACGACGTGGGGCGGGTGCCCGCCGCGGGCGACCGCGGCGGCGACGCGTTCGGCGTGGCGCAGGTACGGCTCGGGTTCGCCTCCGGCGCCGGGGCGGGACTGCCCGTCGTGGGCCTCGGCGGCGAGCCGCCACGCCCGCGCGAGCTGCGGGTCGTCCGCCCAGGGGCGGGGGACGGGGCGGGGGCGGGAGGCGTCGTCACGCACCGGCGTCATGGGTGATCGGCGCCGCGCCGGGCGACGCGGGCGACGGGGACGGCGGAGGCGGCGGCGATGACGGCCCCGGCGAGGAAGCACGCGACGTACCCGCCGGCAACGCTCCACCCGGCGGCGGAGGCGACCGCGGGGGCGACGAGCGACAGGACGAACGGCACGAAGAAGCCCATGTACGTCAGGGCGTAGAACACGCCGATGAGCGCGCCGAGCTCGCGGGGGTCGGCGATGAGGCCGACCTCGTGGAGGCCGGCGACCATCATCACGCCGTAGCTGCAGCCGAGCAGGCAGGCGACGGGGATGGCCGGCCACGGCCCGCCGAGGTGGGCGACGCCGGCGGCGGCGAGCATGCCCAGCGACGCCGCGCCGAGGCCGACGACGGCGAGCGGCAGCCAGCCGCGCTCCAGCAGGCGCTGCGCCCACGGCTGGATGAACGCGCCGGAGAGCATCGCCACCGCCGCGATGAGCCCGAAGTAGGCGACGGGCCAGCGCAGCTGCCCGGCGACGAGCGTCGGCAGAGCGGCGAAGCCGCACGTCACGGTGCCGAACACCCACGGCGCCCAGGCGGCGACGGCCCAGCCGAAGCGGCGGGTCAGGGCGACGCGGGGCACCAGCGGCGGGCGCGCGGCCGGCGTCGTGGCGGCGGGTGCGCCGGCGCCTGCGGCAGCGGCGGAGACGGTGCCCGCCGCGGGGTCGGCGGCCGGGCGGGACGCGTCGTCACGCGCATGCCGCGTCTCGGGCGCGTTCCGCATCAGGGGTGCCGCGACGGCGACCACCAGCAGGTGCACCAGGTACGGGGTGACCTCCGGCGCCGGCAGGAACTGGGCGACCAGGCCGCTGACCAGCGGACCGCCGCCGAAGCCCGCGGAGATGGCGAACGTCGCGCGCCGCGGCCCGGCGGTGGGGGAGTCGGCGGAGAGCTCCTTCACCCACGCCGCGCCCGCGGCCATGGTCATGCCGACGCCGATGCCCGCGATGAAGCGGCCGAGGAACAGCAGCGGCTCCACGCCCCCGGCCGCGCACGCCAGCACCACCGACCCCAGCGCGGAGACCATCATCGCCGGGCGCAGCACCGCGCGGCGGCCCCGCCGGTCCGACACCGGCCCGCCGACGATGAGCGCCGGCACCAGGCCGAGCGCGTAGACGCCGAGCATCGCGGTGACCTCCGGCTGGGAGATGCCCGCGTCGGAGCGGTAGACCTCCAGCATCGGTGCGAAGAGGTTCGCGCCGAAGCCCGCCGCGAACATGGCGGCGGCGACGCGGGGCCACGCCGCCGCGCCCCGCTCCGGGGTGATGCCGGTCACGTTCATGGGGGAAGGATAGCGGGGCGGCGGCGGGCGGGGCCGTACCGTGGGGGCATGGAGGATCTCTCGGCCTGGTACGGCGCGACCATCGACGACATCAACGTGGGCGGCTGCCGCCTCCTCGTCGTCGGCATCAACCCGGGCCTGTGGACCGCGAAGACCGGGGCGCCGTTCGCCTACCCCGGCAACCGCTTCTGGCCCGCCTTGGCGAAGGCGGGGGTGACGGCCCGCGAGATCGACGCCCGCGACGGGCTCTCCGCCGACGATCTGCGGGTGCTTGACGACGCCGCCCTCGGCTTCACCAACGTCGTCGCCTGCGCGACGGCGCGGGCCTCCGAACTGTCGAATGACGAGATCCGCGCAGGCGGCCGGATCCTGGAGGACAAGGTGCGGGCCGAGCGGGTGCGCCGCGGCGGGCCCGACATCGTCATGGTCGCCGGGATCGGGGCGTACCGCACGGCGTTCGGCCGGCGGAGGGCGAAGCCCGGCCTGCAGGAGGAGCGGATCGGCGCCGACCCGGCCTCCGGCGACCCAGGCGCGGAGCTGTGGGTCGTGCCCAACCCGAGCGGCCTCAACGCCCACGAGACCGTGGACTCCCTCGCCCGCGCATACGGCGAGGTGTGGCGGAGGCTGGGGGAGCGGCCGGGCGGTTAGCATGGCGGGCGTCGACCCCGGTGCGCATCCGCGCCCTCCCCGCACCCGCGGGGCTGTTCCCTTTATCGGAGGCGGGAAGACGGTCGTCCCCGCGTCAGCGGGGCTCATCGGCGGCCCCGAGGTGAACAGCCTCGGGGCCGCTTTGAAGCGTCCTGGGTTTAGTTCCTACCTCAGCTAAGGAAGGATTGAACTATGCCTAGAAAGTATTCCGTCGAGTTCAAGGAGAAGGCGGTCCATCAGATCATCGAAATGGTCCGCCTGGAATCTTGCTCACTGCAACGCGCCTACACGGAGGTCGGTGAGGTCCTTGGAGTATCTCACCACACGTTGCGGGCTTGGTACCGTGACAGCGCTTCAGTACTCGATAATTCTGACGCTTCAGGCGGCGAGACAATGGAAGAAGAGCTCAAGCGTCTGCGCCGCGAAAACCGCGAACTGAAACGAGCAAACGGGATTCTTAAGACAGCTTCGGCTTTTTTCGCAGCGGAACTCGACCGACCCACGACCAAATGATCTCCTACATCGACACGTATAAAGATCAGTTTGGGGTCGAGGCCATCTGCCGAGTCCTTAAACAAGCAGATCGTGGATTCATTACTTCACGCGGCTACCGCAAGGCGACCACTCGTGTTCCCAGTGCAAGGGCCTTAAGCGATAGCCTTCTCATCCCAGAGATTCAGCGTGTACGTGCGGAGAATTTCTCGGTCTACGGCATCCGCAAGATGTGGCACGCGATGAACCGTGAAGGCTTTCATATCGGCCGCGACAAGACTGCACGACTGATGAAGCTAGCAGGTGTTTCCGGCCGCCGACGTGGGCGAACCCCTGTGACAACGATTAGCCCGAAGGCACCGGATCGTCGCCCGGATCTTGTACAGCGAGACTTTCGTGCCCAAGCGCCAGGCAGGTTGTGGGTTGCCGACATTACCTATGTTCGTACCCTGTCAGGATTTGCCTATACCGCGTTTGTCGTGGATGTCTTCAGCCGAAAAATTGTTGGTGTTGCTCCACGCTCGACGATGCGTACCGATGCGCTGCCCATGGAAGCTTTGGAGCATGCGTTAACGACTGCAGGGCGAATTCATGGAAACCAGTTAATTCACCATAGTGATCGGGGCAGCCAGTACGTGTCACTGAAGTATTTCACCGCGCTAGCGGAATCCGGAATCCGTCCGAGTGTGGGAACAGTCGGCGATTCTTATGACAATGCTCTAGCCGAAACAGTCAATGGTCTCTACAAGGCGGAACTGATTCATGCCCAAGGTCCGTGGACGTCGGTCGGAGAAGTCGAATTGGCCACCTTGCGGTGGGTGCATTGGTGGAACACCAAGCGGCTTCATGAAGCTTTGGACTACGCCACCCCACAGGAAGTCGAAACCGAGTACTATCTCACCCAGCCCATCAACACAGGGCCGTAAAAGAAGCGGAACTAAACCCAGGACGCTTCAGATCGTGGCGTTGGGCTGCTCCCCGGGCTTGGGCTTCGTCCATGTCGGTCATGACCGTGCGTTCGTGTACGACATGGCGGATCTGTACAAGGCGGACGTGACCATTCCGATTGCCTTCGAATCGGTGGCGGCCCTGGCCCCGGAGGCCGGCGATGACATACCGCGTGATGTACTTACCGCTCGTGTTCGCAGGGGAGTTCGGGACGCGATCCGCGAAATGAGTGTTCTTTCCCGCTGCGTGACTGACGTGAAGAACCTGCTGGGCGTTTCGGCGGAAACTGCGGATTCGACTGGGGCCGAGGTCGTCGAGCTCTGGGATTTCCAGGGCGGACGATTGGCCGGCGGAATGAATCACGCTGTGGGGGTACCGGCCTGTCGTCCCCGCGTGAGCGGGGATGTTCCGTCGAAGGCGACGTCCGGGTCGAGCATCTTGGCGTCGTCCCCGCGCAAGCGGGGGTTTTTCCGTCGGGGGGGGGGGGGGGCGGGCTGTGGGCGGGTGCCGTCGTCACGCGGAGGAGACGTGGGCGCGGGGGAGCGGTGCCCCGGACGCAGGCGTCGACCCCGCGCCTACCCCCACCGCCGCTGCGCGCCGGCCGTCGCGATGTCGGCGTGCAGCGCCGCCACCGGCGGCGTCATCTCCCGCTCCCGCAGCCGCACCATGCCCAGCTCGCGCCACGCCTTCGGGGCGACCGGGCGCCGCACCACGCCCGGCACCGTCAGCTCCGATGCCGCCGGGCCGCGCTCCAGCGGCAGCAGCGCCACCCCCAGCCCCGCGGAGACGAGTCCCGCCACCGTGGTGAGCTCCATCGACTCGAACACCAGGCGCGGGGCGAAGCCGGCGCCTGCGCACAGGGCGTCGAGGAGCTCGCGGGTGCCGTAGCCGGGCAGCATCGCGATGAACGGCTCGTCCGCCACCGCCGCCATCCGCAGCGGCGCCCGCGACCCCGCCAGCCGGTGCCCGGCCGGCAGGGCGATGGCCAGGCGCTGGCGGGTCAGGGGCGTCCACTCCAGGGGGCCGTCGGCCTCCGCAGGCCGCGGGCCCACGAGCGCGAGGTCCGTCTCCCCGGCGAGGACGCGCTCCACCAGCAGGCGGCCCGCGCCCTGGTGCAGCTCGATGGGGGAGTCCGGGCGGGCGCGGTTCGCCCCGCGCAGGATGTCCGGCACCATCCACGTGCCCAGCGAATGCATGAAGTCCAGGCGCACCGGGCCGCGCCGCGGATCGGTCAGGCGGGCGATCTCGGCTTCCGCGGCGGCGAGCTCCCGCATCGCCCGGCCCGCGGCGTCGGCGAAGATGCGGCCCCGGTCGTTGAGAGCCAGGCCCCGCCCCGACCGGTCGAACAGCCGGGCGCCGAGGCGGCGCTCCAGGGCCGACAGACGCCGCGACAGCGTCGGCTGCGGGATGCCCAGCCGCGCGGCGGTGTCGCCCATGTGGCACGTGCGCGCCAGATCCGTGAACCAGTCCAGGTCCCCGTGGAAGGGGACGGCCGACGAGTCGCTCATGCGCCCAGGCTACCGCGGACGCCGCCTCCGACTGCCGCCCGGCGGCCCTGAATGTGTGCGTTGGGCAGTGGGTATGCGTCCAGGGAATCGTCGTCACGCAAAAAATGCATTTTCCACATTGCCGCGGACGGTGCACTATGACCCGCATGGCCTACGACAGCACGACCCGCACAGCGCACGCCGGCGACCGCCCCGCAGGCGGCCCCGCCGCGACCCATGAGCCGCCCGCCGCCGGCCTCGTCCCCGGCGACCCCGGCTACCGGCGCGCCATCGTCGCGGCGCTGTTCGCGGGGCTGGCCAGCTTCCAGGCGCTGTACTGCACCCAGGCGCTGCTGCCCGTGCTCAGCTCCGACATGGGCATCTCGCCCGCGACGGCGGCGCTGACCGTCTCCGCCGCCACCGGCGCCCTGGCCTGCGCCATCGTGCCCATCTCCGTGCTGTCGGAGCGCTTCGGCCGCCGCCCCGTCATCGCCATCGGCGCCATCGCCGCCACCATCCTGGGGCTGGCGCTGTCGCTGGCCCCCAACGCCGGCGCGCTCATCGCCATGCGCCTGGTGCAGGGCGCCATCATCGCCGCGGTCCCCGCCGTCGCCATGACCTACGTGTCCGAGGAGATCCACCGCGACCACGTCCCGCGCATCATGGGCCTCTACGTCGCCGGCACCACCGTCGGCGGACTGCTCGGCCGCATCATCCCCTCCATCGTCCTGGAGTTCGCCGGATGGCGGGTCGCGCTGCTGGTCAGCTCCGTCGTCGCGCTGTGCTTCGCCATCGCCACGTGGCGGCTGCTGCCCCGCCAGCGCCGCTTCACGCCGAAGTCCCTCTCGCTGGCCGGGGAGGCCCGCGCCATCGCCGTGCACCTGCGCGACCCCCGCCTGCTGGGCCTCTACGTCCTGGCGTTCCTGTTCATGGGCGCCTTCGTGTCGCTGTACAACTACGTCGGCTTCCGCCTGTCGGAGACGTTCGGGCTCGCCCCGGCGCTCGCCGGCTTCGTGTTCCTGCTCTACCTCGCCGGCACGTGGACCTCGGCCCGCGCCGGCGGCTGGGCGCAGGTCGTCGGCCGCCGCCCCGCCATCGTCGGCGCCACCGTCGTCGCCTGCCTCGCCCTCGGCCTCGTCGCCCTGCCGTGGCTGCCCGCGCTGCTCGCCGGCATCGCCCTGTTCACCGGCGCGTTCTTCGTCGCCCACTCCGTCGCCTCGTCGTCCGTCGGCCTGGTCGCCGACCACGACCGCGCCGAGGCGTCCTCCATGTACCTGTTCAGCTACTACGCCGGCTCCTCCATCGTCGGCTGGGTCTCCGGCCATGTCTTCGGCGGACTCGGCTGGGGCGGCCTGGTGCCGTGGCTGGTCGGCCTGTCGCTCGTCGCCGGCGCCTGCGCTTGGCTGGGCCTGCGCCGCGGCAAGCTGAACTGACGCATGACGACGGGGCCGGCGCCCGGCATCCTGCGTGGGATGCCCGGCGCCGGCCCCGTCGTCATGCCTCCCGCGGGCGGGAGGGAGGAACCGGTGGGGAGGGGCTAGGGCGAGCCCTCGTTGCCCTCGGACGTCGCGGAGTCCGTGGAATCCTTGTCCTCGGAGTCCGTGGACGTGGCCTTGTCGGAGTCCTTCGCGTCCGTGGCGTCCTTGTCCGAGTCGCCGCCGATGGTGGTGGCGTCCTCGTCGCGGCCGGTGGACTCGCCGGCGTCCGTGGAGTCCGTGGACTTGTCGTCCTTCGCGTCCGTGGAGTCGGTGGTCGCCTCGTCGTTGTCCTTGGCGTCCTTGTCCTTGTCCGCGTCCTTCTCGTCGTCCTCGCCCGGGTTGCGGGGCTCGGCCGGCGGGCCGTCGACCGGGTCGACGGCGTACTGCGCGAAGTCCTGGACGGCGTAGACCTTGCCGTCCTCGGTCGTGGCCAGGCCGAAGCCGGCGTGCGTGAAGCGGGTGTCCAGCATGTTGCGGCGGTGGCCGTCGGACTCGGCCCACTGGGCGATGAGCTCGTCGGCCTCGACGCCCTCCCAGTTCTGCGCGACGTTCTCGCCCGCGAACATCCAGCCGCGCGGGTAGGAGGCCGTGTACAGCGGGTTGTGGCGCATGCGGTCGTCCTTGGCCATCTGGTCGGCCCAGTCCTGCGCGACGACGTTGAGCTCGGTGAGCGCCTTCACCGGGGCGACGCCGTTGTCCTCGCGGAAGCGGTTGAGCGCCTCGCGCATCTCCTTCTGCACCTCGGACTCGACGGGCGCCTCCTCCGAGGGACCCGGGCGGTCGCCTGCGGGGGAGGGGAGGCTCGAGGAGCCCCAGTCCATGTCCCCGGAGCCGGGCAGCAGGGAGGAGATGGGCAGCAGGCCGGCGATGGCGGCGGCGATGAGGTTGTCCATGTCTCGGTTCCTTTCGTCTGTCCGCGCGTGCAAGGGGTGCGCGCGGGAACGCACGTGAAACAGATGTTACAGATGTTTCGAAAGTTACGCGAGTGGCCGACGTCAGGACGCGATTTTGCGCACGGATGTTCGAGCTTTGCGACGGTCCCCGCCGCCGCTTCCATGACGCGATCGCGGCAGCGGGCACGCCGTCCCGTGTCGCGATCGCGACGGCGGCGGAAATGCCGCCCCCGTTTCCACGATCGAGACGGCGGCGGGCGCCTCCGCTCGGGAGTCGCCCGCCACCGTGGGCCATCGGCCGGGCCCCGGAAAGGGAACCCCGGAAAGGAAAGGAACGAGGATGGGGGAGTGGGCCGTGCCGATGGTGGGTGGCGCCGCCGGGGACCTATAAAGGGGGACCGTCCCCGGCGGCCACCGCCCGCCGACGTCCGGTGCGGGCCCTCCCGGGGTTGGCCGGAGGAGTCCGCTCCATCGCGTCGACGTGGTGCATCATGTCGCGCGGGCCGACATTGCCGGCGCGGCGTTCGAACGCGTGTTCTAAATGTCAGGTGCCGAGGCGCTTGCGGGCCTTCGCGGCCGGCGCCTCCTGCACCCGGATGTAGGCCGGGCGCGCCAGGCGGGTGCCCGCGAGAATCGCCTTCGTCGCCAGGTCCGGCGCGACGACCATCTTCCGCTTCAGCGCGCCGCGGACCGCCGCGTCGGCGACTTTCTCCGGCGTCAGCTTCGTGCGGCCCAGCAGCTCGCGCTCGATGTCGTCGCAGCCCGGGTCGTCACCCGGCAGCGACTGCGCGAAGTTGGAGGAGAAGTACTGCGGGCACACCGCCGTCGCGGAGATGCCGCGGTAGCGCAGCTCCCAGTGGCACGACTCCGCGATCGCCGCGGCCGCCGCCTTCGACGCGGAGTAGGCGCCCATCGTCGCCGGCGGGGCCATCGCCGCCGCCGACGACGTCACGAGGATGCGGCCCTTGTCCCGCAGGAGCGGCACGGTGGCGCGCAGGCCCAGGGCGACGCCCATGACGTTGACGGCGAACACCCGCTCCCACGCCTCGTCCGGGATGTGGCCGATGCGGCCCGGGCCCGCGACGCCGGCGTTCATCGCCACGACGTCCAGCGGGCCGAGGTCGGCGGCCAGCGCGTCCCACTCCTCCACGGAGCTCACGTCGAGCTTCCGGTACTCCACGGCGGAGCCGAGCTCGTGGAGCTCGCGGGGCACGTCGTCACGCAGATCCAGCGCAACCACCCGGAACCCCTCGCGGACGAAGCGCTCCGTGAGCGCGAGGCCGAGCCCCGACGCCGCGCCGGTGACCAGCGCGACCGGCTGCGAGAAGTCGCCGCGCGCCCGCGCCGGCGGGCCGTGGACCGCGGCCTTCTCCTCCGGGAACTTCCGCAGCGCGAGCTTCCGCAGCAGCCCGAACACGCCCAGCTGCGTCCACCGGTACGCCGGCGGCAGGAACCGCTTCGCGTACCAGGAGATCGCCGCCACCGCGTCCGGCGTGCAGATGATGCGGCCGGCGTCGATGGCCTTCAGCGACCGGTCCGCGACCGGGTCGACCTGCAGCCACGTCTGGCCCATGAGGATGTTCGCCAGGTGGTTCGCCAGCGCGTCGTCGCGCGACAGCGACTCCCGCAGGCCCGTGCGGAAGAACTGCGGGCAGATGGCGGTGACGCTGATGCTCCGGTGGCGCAGCTCCCAGCGCAGCGTCTCCGCGATGGCGACGGCGGCGGCCTTCGACGCGTTGTACGTCGCCATGTAGCCCGGGTAGACCAGGCCCATCATCGACGCGGTGATGGAGATGGAGCCGCCGTCCGGCATCGTCGGCAGGAACGCGTTCACGCCCCGGATGATGCCCATGACGTTGAGGTCCAGCGTCTTCCGCCACGACTCCACCGAGACCTTCTCGATGCGCCCGCCGGACAGCCCGTGCGTGACGACGCCTCCCGCCCCGGCACCCCGGCTGCCGCCCCCGCGGAGGCCCCGGCCCGCGCCGCGGACGGCGCCGCGGGGCCGGCCGCCCCCGCGCCGTCGGCCGCCCCGGAGCCGGTCACTCCGGGCGCCGCCGCGGAGCCGACCACGCCGGATGCCGCCGCGGAGCCGACCACACCGGACGCCGCCGCGGAGACCGGCCGCACCGCGCAGCTGGAGGAGCAGCTCGCCGCCCTGAAGGTCGTCGTCGGCTGGCTGCGCGACGTCGACTTCTGGCCCGAGCCCGGCGCCGGCGCCCCCGCCGACGTCGACGACGCCCTGCAGGCCCTCGACGCCGCGGGCTTCGAACCCGACGCCCGCCCCGCGACGCCCGCCGCCGCGCCGACGCCGGAGGACACCCCGGACGTCTACGTCTACGCCGGCACCTGGGCCCGGCTGACCGACGAACCCGGCGGCCGCTACTGGGCGCCCCTCGACGGATCCGCGCCCGCCCCGGTCGCCGCCGCGCGCCTGGCCCACCTCGACGGCCCCGCCGCGCTGCTCAACGCCGTCGGCTACGACGGCGCCGCGCGCGACGACGACCCCGCCGGAGTCCTCGCCGTCGTCAACGTCGCCCTCGGCCTCGACGCCGATGCCCCGCGGCGCCGCGCCGTCGCCCGGTTCCTCGACCGCGGCCAGGAGGACCTCGCCGACCTCGCCCGGGGGTTGTGAGCCGGGGCGGGAGGCGTCGTCACGCGCACCCGCGCACCACGCGCGGGGCATGACCGACGCGCCCCGCGCCACCTGCGCGAACCCCGCGCGGCCGCGGCGGATCGGAGGCTCGGGGCGCCGGCCCGCCGCTACGGCAGCGACGGATGCGGGCGGCGCTTCTCCGGCGGCACGCCGAACGCGTCGAGGACGTCGTCCAGGCTCGCATCCAGGTACGCCCGCACCTCCGCGCGCGTCCGCAGGCCGTTGCCCGCCGCCAGCGCCCGGATGATGCCCAGATTGCGGCGCGAGAACAGCATCCGCAGCTCCAGCGTCCGGCCCGTCGCCAGCATCGCCAGCTGCATCCGCACGAACACCGCCGCCGCGGCCGCATCCAGCACCGGCGACCCCGCGTACCGGATGATGCTCATGTGCAGATCCGCGTTCGACCGGCCCAGCATCACCGAGTCGTCCTCCCGGATCGCCTTCTCGATGCGCCGCGCCATCGGCTGCAGCTCCTCCGCGAACCCCCGCATCTGATCCGGCGTCATCTCCACGATGGCGCCCAGCTCCGCCACCCGACGGAACGCGTAGAGCTGCTCGACCTCCTCCGCGTCGACCTCCGGCACGAACACCCCGCGATTCGGGACGTGCACCACGTAGCCGTCGCGCTCCAGGATGCGGAACGCCTCCCTCAGGCTGTTGCGGCTCACCCCCAGCCGCTCCGCCAGCGCCTGCTCCGGCAGCCGCGACGCCGGCGCATGATGTCCGTCGACGATCTCGTCGCGCAACCGCAGCGCCACGCGCGCCGCCACCGGCATCCTCTCCATGACCGCAATCTACGTCGGCGGCGGACCCCGCGGGGCGGGAACGGGCGCCGCGGCCGTGCGCGTCCGCGCCGTGGGCGCCCGCGGCCGGTGCGCAGCCGGCGCCGGAGCCCCACCGGAGGGAAACCGGCGCAGGTGCGGCGGCGGGCCCGAGCGGAGGGCGGCGGCGGGCCGGGGCGGCAACCGTCGCAACGCATTTGACCCGGAAACCGCATGTCAAGCGCCTGCGCACGTGCGCGGGCGCGAAGGGGGTGACCGCCGCGGATTCGCGCTAACCCCTGTCGGGAATGTTTCCGGGGACATACCCTCGGCCCATGCTCGAAACCGTGATGGCCCGCATCAGGGGCCTGCAGAAGTTCATCCCGAACAAGTACCGCATGCCCGTCAAGGGGCGCGTCGTCCTGGTCACCGGCTCCGGCTCCGGCATCGGCCGCCTCATGGCGCAGGAGTGCGCCGCCCGCGGCGCCGCCCGCGTCATCGGCTGGGACATGGACCCCGCCCGCAACGAGGAGACGCGGCGGATCATCGAGTCGGCCGGCGGCGTCTTCGTCGCCGACACCGTCGACGTCACCGACCAGGACGCCGTCGAGGCCGCCGCCGAGCGCGCCGGCGACGTCGACATCCTGATCAATAACGCGGGCGTCGTCTCCGGCCGCGAGTTCCTGGACACCTCCCAGGAGTCCGTCGACCGCACCTTCAACGTCAACGTCCGCTCCCTCTACCTGGTCACCCGCCCGTTCCTCCGCGGCATGGTGGAGCGCAACCGCGGCACCGTCGTCAACGTCGCCTCCGCTGCCGGCATCGTCGGCGTCGCGAAGCAGACCGACTACTCCGCCTCCAAGTTCGCGGCGGTCGGCTTCTCCGAGTCCCTCCGCGTCGAGATGAAGACCGCCGGCCACCGCATCAACGTCATGTCGCTGTGCCCCTTCTACATCGACACCGGCATGTTCGAGGGCGTCCAGGCCAAGGTCCCGTTCCTCTTCCCGATCCTCGACCCGGGCTACGTCGCCCGCGAGACCATCGACGCCATCGAGCGCGGCTCCCACCAGCTCATCGTCCCGACCGCCGCCCGCATGGTGTTCGTCGGCCGGCTGCTGCCGTCGCCGGTGTTCGACCTCATCACCAAGGTGCTGGGCATCAACCACACCATGGACCACTTCCGCGGCCGCGCCGGCGACCGCGTGTAGCGGCGCCGCGCGTCAGGGGGCCCGCGGCGCGTCGTTCGCGTGACGACGGGGCCCTCCGCGACCGTCCGCCGGTCCCGCCCTGGTCCCGACGCGTCCCGCGCGGAACCCCGGGTACCCCCGCTTCGGCGGGGGTTTCTCATATTTTGGACAGGCGATCCCATAAGGTGGGCATCCGTCGGCAGTCCCGCCGGCCTCGACGAGACGACGTGAACGGGAGGCTCCCATGAGCACGACCCTGCATTCGGACCCCGCGGCGCATCACGACGCGGAGGTCAAGGAGGAGAAGTCAGCGGCCATCGCCGTCATCGCGTTCCCCGCCTTCATCCTCATCGGCGCGATCATCGCGTTCCTCGTGCCGGAGCCCTTCCTGCCCATCGGCAACTACATCACGCCGATGCTGGCGATCATCATGTTCTGCATGGGCCTCACCCTGACGCTGCCCGACGTCAAGGAGGTCGCCCGCCGCCCGTGGCCCATCGCCATCGGCGTCGTCGCGCAGTACGTCATCATGCCGCTGGCGGCCGTCGCCGTCGCGAAGATGCTGGGCCTCAACCCGGCGCTGGCCGTCGGCCTGCTGATGCTCGGCTCCGTGCCGGGCGGCACCGCCTCCAACGTCGTCGCCTACCTGGCCAAGGGCGACGTCGCCCTGTCCGTCGCCATGACCTCCGTGTCGACGATCCTGTCGCCGCTGCTCACCCCGGTCATCATGCTGCTGCTCGCCGACGCCGACACCCCGGTTGACGGCGCCGGCATGGCGTGGACCCTCGCGCAGACGGTCCTCATCCCGGTCATCGGCGGCCTGGTCATCCGCGTCCTGTTCGACCGCTTCGTCGACATGGTCCTGCCGATCCTGCCGTGGCTGGCCATCGTCGCCATCGGCGGCGTCGTGTTCCCCGCCGTCGCGAAGAACACGGAGATGCTGAAGTCCGTCGGCCTGCTGGTCTTCGCCGCGGTCGTGCTGCACAACCTGTTCGGCTACATCCTCGGCTACCTCGCCGCGAAGGTCTTCAAGCTGCCGGGCGACGCCTGCCGCACCACCGCCATCGAGGTGGCGACGCAGTCCGCGGGCCTCGCCTCCGGCATGGGCGGCAAGTTCTTCACCCCGGAGGCCGCCATCCCGGGCGCCATCGCCGCGGTGTGGCACAACGTCGCCGGCTCCATCTTCGCGTTCGTCATCCGCCGCATCGTGAAGGACTAGGGCGCCGCCCCTCCTCATCCCCGCGACCCCCGCGACCCCCGCCAGACGGACCGGTTTCGGCGGATGGGACCCCGATATATCAGGGTCTCGTTCGCCGAAACCGGTCCATCTGCATCGGGAGGGTTCGTCGCAACGGGGTCCCGACTGCCGGAACCCGTCCCGATCGCCGGAACCGCTCCATCTGGACGCCGGCGGGGCTCCGCGCACCGCAGCGGAAGGCCGCGGAACGCCGCCCGACGCCGGAGGCCGCCTCTCGCCGCACCGAACCTCCGCGGGCCGGCGCATGTACGTCGTTTCGACCCGCTCGACGACGCCTCCCGGCGCCCCACGAGACAGCCAGACCCACTTTCGGCCGTTCCGACCCAGTTAGAACGGGGTCGGAACGGCCGAAAGTGGGTCTGGCCGGAAGGCGTGCCGATGCAACGGGGTCGAAACGACCCGGCACCTTCTATTTGGCGCTACTTCGCGGCGACGGCGCGCGCGATCTCCTGCAGCGTCGCCTCGACGCCCTCGGCCATCCGCTCGTCGAAGTCGCGGGAGCGGCCGAGCACGTACTTCACCAGCGCACGCGAGACGGCGGTATTGCCGTCGCGCAGGGTGCGGGTGACGCGCACGAGGGTCGACGGCGAACCTGCCGCGCCGTCCTCGCCGGCGCCGTCCTGCGGCTCCAGCTCGTAGCGCCACGTCGACTTGTTCTCGGTGACGCGAAACGCCAGCGCGCGGCCGGGCTGCCACTCGACGACCTTCGCGGTGGTCGGCCAGACGAAGGCGCCCTGGCGGTTGAGGTTCACCATCAGCGAGCCCTTGCGCACGGGGGCGCCGGGCTTGCCGACGATGAACGTCTTCAGCACCTGCGGGCTGCGCCGGTTCATGCCGCGCAGGTCGGAGACCACGTCCCAGACGCGGTCGGCGGGGGCGGGGATCCGCAGCTCGGCGGAGAGGTCCTGGGGAACGTCGCTCATGCCCGCCGATGCTAGGGGCGTGCGCCGCCGCCCGGGGTGCATTCGGCGGGAAAGCGGAATCGGCCGCGCCGGGGCATGCGCGTGACGACGGAATCCGGCGCCGTCCGGCGGCGGAGCCCCGGCCCGGGCGGCGGGGGCGGGCCGCGGCGGGGAGCGTCGTCAGTCGATGACGACGAGGGCGCCGCACTCGGCGGCCGCCGCATCGTCGTAGAAGCCGCGCAGGTCGGCGCACGCGGCGCGGACGGCGTCGTGCAGGCCGCCGTCGTCGTCGCCGAGCTTCAGGATCATCGGGTCGCCGCCGGCGACGACCTTCGGGTCGACCGCGTCGAGGCGGGCGTCCAGGTCGATGGCGTCGAGCGCCTTCGCCAGCGTGCCGACGCGATCCGGGGCGACCAGCGCCACCATCGGCTTGCGGGTGACGTGCTCGGAGCCCATGACCGCCTCGCTGAGCGGGTCGCCGGGGGAGGCGCCGTCGAACGGCTTGCCGGTGAGCACGTAGTGCAGCACTCCCCACAGGGCGCCGACGTCGGCGGCGCCGTCCTCGTCCGCCTCCGCCAGCAGGGCCATCACGTGGTCGCCCGCGGCCGACTCGGCGGGCACGCCCGCCGCCTTCTCCCCGGCGTCGCTGACGACGCCCCGCAGGTGCTCGACCTGCTCGGCGCTGATGCGCAGGTACTCGGCGTGGGTGGCGGTCGCCATTCGGGGTGCCCCTTTCATCCGGTTGCGGGATGCGGACCAGTGTAGGGAAAGCGGCGGGCGCGGCGCCGGAGGCGGAGCCCCCGGATGCGCGGGCGTGCGGCCGGGCGGGGGCGGGCGGCGCGTGCGCGTCGGCCGCGCCGGGCGAGCCCGCCAGGCGAGCCCGGCCGCCCGGGCGCCTACTCCCGCTACGCCGCGCGGACCGCGTGCAGGATCTCGCGCGGGGTGGCGTCGGCGGGGAAGGGGGCGACGCGGGCGTCGTGGCCGCGGGCGGCGCCGTAGATGCCGGCGGGGCCGCGGCCGTCGGCGATGTCCCGGCCGATGCGGAGGTCCGACTCGGCGCCGCGGACGCCTCGGGCGATGCGCTGGACGGTGTTCGGAAGTCGATGCATGGCCGTGAGCCTAGGTCCGCGCATGCCCGGAATTCCAACGGAAACGGGCGTTCTGTCCCGGGAATCACGCCCGCCCGCGCCTGGGAGCCGCACCACCGCGACGGCGGCCCAGTGAAGTGCGCCACAATCGGAGACGCCCCGGGAATCCACAGCTACTCAGGTCAGGGGCGCCTAATTTATAGTCGAATTATGAATTCGCAGTTTCCCGTGCGCCGTTCCGGCCGGCGCATCCTGACCGCGTCCGCCTCCGTGGCCGCGGCCGCCGCCATGCTGGTCGGCGGCGCCGCCGCCCCGGCCGTCGCGGCGCCGATCATCCCGGACGAGTCCCCGCTGTACCCGAAGTCCGACGTCGTCGAGAACCCGCAGATCACCGTCACCCACGAGGACGGCTCGCCGGTCACCGGCCCGGTCCACCGCGGCGACGTTCTCGTCGTCCACGGCACGGGCTTCGACCCGGGCGCCAACCGCGGCGGCTTCCCGCTGCCGGTGCCCCCGGGCGTGCCGAACGGCGTGTGGGTCATGTACTCCGCCTTCCCGGATCACTGGAAGCCGTCGGAGGACGCCCCGTCGGAGACGCGCACCCACCCGCATGACCGCATGGCGTGGGTCATGCCGCCCGGCACCCTGGAGAAGGTCCCCGGCACGTTCACCAACATGCGCGCGACGCTGGCCCGCACGGCGCAGCCGATGACGGAGCAGGGCACGTTCGACGCCCGCATCGTCGTCGACCCGCCGGAGAACACCCCGGGCGGCAACTACGGCGTGTACGTCTACGCCGCCGGCGGCTCCGTCAACGCGAAGGAGGAGATCTACGTCCCCATCGCGTTCGATCCGGCCCCGGGCCCGAACACCCCGCCGGCGTCGTCGCCGGACCTGGCCATCGAGGCCGGGCTCATCGAGAAGGTCGCCGACATCGCCGGCGGCGGCATCGAGGCTGACGAGGGCGCGCTGAAGGACGGCTCGACCGTCACGTACTCCCTGGTTGAGGATGGCATCGACCCGGCGACGGGCCACGGCGTCGTGAAGTACCGCGGCAAGGCGGACATCACCGCGCGCTTCAGCCTGGTGCACGTCACGGTCCGCGACCCGTGGATCGAGTCGACGCCGCGCGGCACCGTCGTCACGGCGGAGGTCTCCCGCAGGTACGACTCCGGCCCGGACTCCACGGTCCGCATGCCGATCGCGGTGCTGAAGTCCGCCGAGCCGGGCGCCTCCGGCAGCGCCCCGGTGGGTCCGGTGGTCCGCAACCGCTGACGCCGCGCGCGTCCCCCGCGTTGTTCGCGTGACGACGCCCCGCCCCACGGCCGCCCCGTCCGGGGCGCCGCGGTGCGGGGCGTTTCGTCGTGGGGCAGCGGCCGCGGCGTTCGGCAGCGTCACCGCCGCGCGGCACGCATCGGGGAGGGGTCGCGGCATGCGGCGCGGACGGAGCCGCGCGGGCCCCGTCGTCACGCGAACGGGAGGGCTAGCGCCGGCGGGCGGCCTTGCGCTCCTCGGCGAGCTGCGCGGCCCACTGCGTCGTGAACATGTCGATGACGCGGGCGCGGCCGACCGGCATGTCGGTGTACTCGCCGGCGGCGACGTCGACGACGCGGATGCGCTCCGCCAGGCCGTCGATCTCCTCGGCGTGGGCGAGGTAGAACTCGGCGATGAACTCCAGGCCCTCGTCGGTCGGCGCGTTGAACGTCGACGCGGGGAAGACGTCCTCCGACATGTCGCGCATCGCCGTGGAGAACGCGCCGTCGAAGCCCGGCAGGCAGCCGAACACGGCCAGGAGGGACTTGGACGCGGCCGTCGCGATGCCGCCGGAGTTCGGCAGCAGCGCCAGCGACACGTCGCGCTGGGCGGCCAGCAGCTTCTCGCGGTGCTTGGCCTTGCGGTACTTCTTCGGGTTGAGGTCCGCGACGTCCTCCGCGTGGGCGCGCAGCGCCTCCAGCGCCGCGTCGTAGTGGAAGACGTTGGTGTACAGCAGCCCCGACGCGCCCTGCAGCATGCCCTGGGCGGCGAGGTAGGCGACCAGGTGGAGGCGGTCGAGCTCGCGCTTGGACTCCTTCCTCTTCAGCTTGGAGTCCGCGAAATGCGCGCGGCAGACGTCCCACGACAGATGTCGGAGGGATGCGGGGTCGGCACCCTCCGGGACGGCGGTATCGGCGTCGCAGCCGCGGTACGCCGCGACCACGTCGGTGATTGTTCCGGTCGGAAGGTGCTTCATGATTTCAGCCTAGCCGCCCTTTCGTCGCAGGTGAACCGGGGTACGGGCTCCGTGGACGGCGATCGGGGACGCGTCCGCGAACCTACGGGGGCGTATGTAGGCTAACGCCGATCCGTTTCGTGGCGATATGCAGGGGATTCGAGCGGGAAATGACCGCCGGATCCGTTGTCGCGGGCGTGATTACGCGCCGCACGGCCTTTTTCGCCGCGGGGTGGGAACGGGGGTGGCCGCGGTCCGCCGCCCGCGGCCGGGGACGCTCGAACGGGGGTGCGGCGCACGACGCCCGCGCAACCGGGCGGAACCGGATGCGCGGGCGTCGGGGGAGGGGGCTCAGGGGCCCCCGGGCACACCCCCCGGGTCGGGGGCGCCGCCTGTGTCAGGCGTGGAGGTCGCGGTCCTCGATGCCCTTCGGCAGCAGGACCAGGGCGACGATGGACAGCAGGCTCAGGGCGGCGAGGTAGACGCCGATGGTCCAGGACTTGCCGGTGGAGTCGATGAGGATCTGGGCGATCATCGGGGCGAACGCGCCGCCGACGATGGAGCCGATGCCGTAGCCGATGGAGGCGCCGGAGAAGCGGATGGCCGCCGGGAACATCTCGGCGAACAGCGCGGAGGTCGGGCCGTAGGTCAGGGCCAGCGGCAGGGTCAGGGCGACGATGGCCATGGTGTAGACGCCCGCGTTGCCGGACTCGATGAACGGCCAGATGGCGAGCAGCCACGGGATCTGGATGGCGTAGCCGATGAGGAAGACGCGGACGCGGCCGTAGCGGTCGGCCAGCACGCCGGACCACAGGGTGAACAGGGTCCAGGTGACGCCGGCGATGATGGTGGCGATCATGGTGACGACCGGGTCCATGCCCAGGGTCTTGAGGGCGTAGGAGCTGAAGAACGCGATGACCATGAAGCCGGCGGCGTTGTTGCCGGCGAAGATGAAGATGGCCTTGAGGACCAGGCCCCAGTGGTTGCGGAACAGCTCCGGCAGCGGGGCGGTGCGGTGCTTGGACTCGGCCTTCATCTGCTGGAAGACCGGGGACTCGTCGACGGTGCGGCGGATGACGTAGCCGATGGCGATGAGCACGACGGAGAAGATGAACGGCACGCGCCAGCCCCACTCCAGGTAGGCGTCGTTGCCGACCCACAGGGTGGTCACCAGCATGGCGGACGTCGCCAGCAGCATGCCCAGCGGGACGCCGAGCTGCGGGAAGGAGCCGTAGAAGCCGCGCTTGCCGTCGGGGGCGTTCTCGACGGACATGAGGGCGGCGCCGCCCCACTCCGCGCCGGCGGCGAGGCCCTGGATGATGCGCAGGAGCATCAGCAGCAGCGGCGCGGCGACGCCGATGGAGGCGTAGGTCGGCAGGAAGCCGATGAGCGCCGTGGCGGAGCCCATGCCCAGCAGGGAGAAGACGAGCACCATCTTGCGGCCGTAGCGGTCGCCGATGTGGCCGCCGATGACGGCGCCGAGCGGGCGGAACAGGAAGGCGACGCCGATGGACGCCCACGCGAGGATGAGGGCGACCGACGGGTTCGCCTTGGACGCCGGCTCGATGAAGAGCGGCGCGAGCACCAGGGCGGCGGCCTGGGCGTAGATGAGGAAGTCGTACATCTCGATGGTCGTGCCGACGAGCGTGCCGGTGAGGACCTTCTTCTGCTCCCGCGTCGAATGCAGGCGCGGGTCGGCCGCGGCGGGGGCCGTGGTGGTCTGGGTCATGGATTCTCCGTGTCCGTGTGTCGGGCAGGGGAACCGGCATGGCCGGGTCCTCCCTGGGGGCGGGCCGCCGGCTCCGCGGGTGCGGTGCGGCGGGTGCCGGGGCGCGTCGTCGGCTCCGGCGTGCGCCGGGTCGCGGTGGGGCGTCCCGGCGGGCGCAGCGGATGTTACGGGTCCGTTATCGGGGCCCGGCAACATTTCGGGGCGGAACGATCCCCGGGGAAATTTCGTTCACCGTCCGAACGGGCGCAGTCACGGATGGTGCGCGTGTGGTTTCGGTGGCGCATTTCCGCAGGTGGGGAGGGGGTGGTGCGTGACGACGGTCACCTGGCCCGGCCGGGATCCCGTCGCCACGCGAAGATTTCGCTGAACCGTTCAGATTGTTGAACAACCGTGCGTGCGGGGCCGCCGGAACCCGGGCGGGCGACCGGTCGCCGGGGGCGCATGGGGCACCCGGACGCGGGCATGCGGAACCGCGCCGGCGGCGGGATGCCGGCGGCGCGGGACGGGCGGGGGAGGGGCGGCTACGCCAGGCCGAGGAACTCGCGGATGGCGGGCAGCTCGCGGGCGATCTGGCCGCGGCCCGCCGCGTACGCCGCCTGCAGCGCGCCCATGTCGCGGGTGCGGTTGGTGAGCGTCATGTGCTCCGGGAAGAACAGGTACGCGCGGCCCTGCCGCTCCAGCTCGAGGAGCTTCTCGCGGGTCCGGTTGTAGTTCGCGGGCCGGTCGATCATCGCCTGGGCGACGGCCGGGGTGCGGCGGAACACCCGGCGCAGCGCGCCCGGCCGCGACACCTCCGGCTTCCGGTAGTCCCGCTGCTGCGTCATGACGACGAGGAAGCGGTCGAAGCCGTCGCGCTCCGCCTCGTCGACCGGGATGCCGCCGTCGGGGCCCATCGCCCCGTCGACGTAGGCGACGCCGTCGATGACCGGCGGCACCATGAACCCCGGCATCGTCGACGACGCCCGCACCCGCACCATGAGATCGCGCAGCTCCGCCATGTCGGAGCGGTCCCACCACACCATTTCGCCGTCGTCGGCGCGCACGGCGCCGACCTTCGCCGGCGTCGGGTTCGCCCGGTACGCGTCGTAGTCGTAGGGGGCGAGCTCGCCGGGCAACGGCGCCGTCTCGTAGATGTACTGCGAGTCGAAGTAGCCGCGGCCGCGGACGAACGTCCCCCAGCCGCCGTAGCGCTTGTCGGCCGACATCTCGACGAAGCAGCCTCGCGTGCGGCGCAGATCGCGGCTGAGGTAGTTGGTCAGCATCGTCGCGCCGGCGCTGATGCCGCCGACCCAGCCCAGGTCGATGCGCTCCCGGATGAGCGCCTCCACCACCGCCGACGTGTAGGCCGCGCGCATGCCGCCGCCCTCCAGCACCAGCGCCA
Organism: Corynebacterium sp. 335C; assembly: GCF_053525695.1. Classification (NCBI taxonomy): domain Bacteria; kingdom Bacillati; phylum Actinomycetota; class Actinomycetes; order Mycobacteriales; family Corynebacteriaceae; genus Corynebacterium; species Corynebacterium sp. 335C. Next base: position 753,853 of record NZ_JASTTB010000001.1, on the reverse strand, counting down.
CGTCCGGTACCGCGTTGCGCGCGGGCTCCTCCGCCCGAGTCGAATCCGTCGTTCCCGTCATGGGGGACGACGGTACCCGGCCCCGGCCGCCGCGGCCTTTGCCACAATGGGGGCATGACCGACGACGCAGCCACCGCCCAGCCCGCCGACCCCGCCCACCTGCACGTCCAGGACCTCATCGAGTTCGTCCAGGCGTCCCCGTCGTCCTTCCACGCCGCGGAGGAGGTCGCCCGCCGCCTCACCGACGCCGGCGCGACCCGCGTCGACGAGCGCGACCCCTTCCCGACGGAGCCCGGCTCCTACGTCCTGGTCCGCGAGGGCGCCGCCGTCGCCTGGCACCTGCCCGCCGACGCCCCCGCCGACGCCGGCGACCGCGCCTTCCGCATCACCGGCTCCCACACCGACTCGCCGGGCTTCCGCCTCAAGCCCAACCCCCAGTCCGAGTCCGCCGGCTACGTCCGCGCGGAGGTGGAGGTCTACGGCGGCGCGCTCGTCAACGCGTGGCTGGACCGGGAGATCGAGTTCGCGGGCATCGTCGCGACGCACGACGGCCGCACGCACCTCACGCGCACCGGGCCGATCGCGCGCGTGCCGCAGCTGGCCATCCACCTGCACCGCGAGATCAACTCCGAGGGCCTCAAGCTGCACCGCCAGGAGCACACCCACCCGGTGCTGGGCCTCGGCGGCGACGTCCGCGAGGTCCTCGCCGCGGCCGCCGGCGTCGACGAGGCCGACGTCGCCGCGTGGGACCTCATCAGCTTCGACACCCAGCCGCCGCGCGTGTTCGGCATGGCCGGCGAGTTCCTCGCCTGCGGCCGCCTGGACAACCTCCTGTCCGTCCACGCCTCCCTCGTCGCCTTCGAGGACGCCATGGCCCGCTGGGCCGCCGAGGGCGACGCGGCCCTCGGCGGCGACATCCCCGTCCTCATCGCCTTCGACCACGAGGAGGTCGGATCCGCCTCGCCCACCGGCGCCGCCGGCCCCCTGCTGGCCGACATGCTCGACCGCATCGCCGCCTCCGCCGGCGCCGACGGCGAGGCCCGCCACCGCATGCTGCGCCGCTCCGTCTGCGTCTCCGCCGACGGCGCCCACGCCGTGCACCCCAACTACTCCGGCGAGCACGATCCGGGCCACCGCCCGACGCTCAACGTCGGCCCCGTCATCAAGGTCAACGCCAACCAGCGCTACGCCACCGACGCGTGGGGCCAGGCCTTCGTCGCCGGCCTCGCCGAACGCGCCGGGGTGCCCGTCCAGACCTTCGTGTCCGCCAACCACAAGCCCTGCGGCTCCACCATCGGCCCCATCACCGCCACCCGCCTGGGCATCCGCACCATCGACGTCGGCGCGCCCATGCTGTCCATGCACTCGCCGCGCGAGATGACCGGCGCCCGCGACCCGTGGCTGCTGGCGGAGGTCCTCGCGGAGTTCTGGAGGTAGGCGCGCGGCGACGCGGCCCGGGCGGGAGGCGTCGTCACGCGGATGCCGCACCCCGTGCGGCCCGCACCCGCCCCGCCCCGCGTGACCCGGCGCACACCGCGCCCCGCGGTGCGGCCGATCCCGCACCGCCGATCCGCCCGTTCCTGGCGAAGAGCCCCCGCGGCGCGGCATGCTGGCACCATGACCGATGACCCAGCCCATGACATCGACCGCGACGGCATGACGCCCTCCGGGGCCTCCGGCGCCGACGGGGCCGGAGATGCCGCCGGCACCGCCACCGCCCCCGCCGCCCCGGGGCAGGAGCCCGTCCGCGCCCGGGCCGCCGGGCGGGACGCCGGGCGCGACGCCGACGCGGCCCGGGCCATCGACGTGCCGTTCGACGAGATCGTCGAATGGCGCCGCCACATCCACCGCAACCCCGAGCTGTCCTTCCGCGAGCACGCGACGACGGACTTCATCGAGGGACTGCTGCAGGAGTGGGGCATCCCCACGCACCGCCTGACGGACACGGGCGTCATCGGCCTCATCGTCGGCACCGCCGGCGACCCGGAGACCGGCCGCGACATCGGCTACCGCGCCGACATCGACGCCCTGCCGGTGAAGGAGGAGACGGGCCTGCCGTTCGCGTCGCAGAACGAGGGCGTGATGCACGCCTGCGGCCACGACGTGCACACCGCCATGCTGCTGGGCACGGCGAAGGTCCTGCAGGGCATGCGCGACCGCCTCCACGGCACCGTCCACCTCATCTTCCAGCACGCCGAGGAGCAGCTGCCGGGCGGCGCCCGCGAGCTCGTCGCCCTCGGCGCCGCCGACGACCTCGACGAGGTGTACGCGTTCCACGTCGCCCCGCACCCCGTCGGCCACGTCGGCATCACCCGCGGCCGCGTCTCCACCATGTCCGGCATCGTGTCCATCACCATCCGCGGCCGCGGCGGCCACTCCTCGAACCCGCAGCTGTCGGTCGACCCGGTGCTCGTGGCGTCGCAGGCGACGCTGATGCTCAACACCATCGTCAGCCGCAACCTCGACCCGAACCACATGAACATCGTCAACGTCGGCTCCCTGCACTCCGGCGCGGCGGCGAACGTCATCCCCGACGAGGCGACGATGGAGGTGTCCATCCGCTCCGTCGACGAGCAGGACTGGGAGACCATCTGCCGCCACATCGAGTCCCTGGTCAACGGCGCCTGCGCCGCCCACGGCGCGACCGCGCAGTTCGACTGGCAGATCCCGTACCCCATGGTCGTCAACGCCGACCTGGCCGCCGACCGCGCCTGGCACGCCGCCCGCACCGCCATCGGCGAGGACCAGGTCTTCGCCGCCGAGCCGTGGGCCCCGTCCGACGACTTCGCCTACTTCTCCCGCGAGGCCCCGGGCTGCTACATGTTCCTCGGCGGCGGCGGGCCCGAGGTCGGCAACCCGTACTTCCTGCACAACAGCCGCTACGACGTCGTCGAGCGCGCCATGATCAACGGCGTCCGCGTCGAGGTGCAGATCGCGCTCGACGCGCTCGCGCCCGGCCACGAGGACCCGCGGCCGATGCCGGATTCCCCGGACCGCCGCCAGCCCCGCGCCGGCGCCATCGCCCAGCGCCCCAACCCGGGTCCGGGCACGCCGCAGTCCCGCGCCGGCGAGCGCCGCACGCAGGTGCGGCCGAAGCGCGCCGCCCGCGCGATGCGTGACGACGCCTCCCGCGCCGGCGAGGCGGGCGCGGCCGGACCGGCCGGCACGACCGGCTCGTCCGCGGCCGCGGACACGACCGACACCACCGACACCTCCGCCCAGTAAGGAGCCCCGACATGACCGACCGCCGCACCGGACCCGCGTGGACCGACCACACCATCGGATGGCACGTCTACCCGCTGGGCTTCACCGGGGCCCCCGTCCACGACCGCGGCGGGGACGGCGCCCGCGTCGACGGCGACTTCCCGGCCCGCCTGGACCACCTCACCGCCTGGCTGGACTACGTGCAGGAGCTGGGGCTGAACGTCCTGCAGCTCGGGCCGGTGTTCCAGTCGTCGACGCACGGCTACGACACGACCGACTTTTTCCGCATCGACGACCGCCTGGGCGACGACGACGCCTTCGATCGGCTCATCGCCGCCGCGCACGATCGCGGCATCCGCGTACTGCTCGACGGCGTGTTCAACCACGTCGGCCGCGAGCACCCCGCCGTCGCGGAGGCGCTGGCCGACGAGTCCTCCGACGCCGCGCGCCTCTTCGCCGTCGACCGCTCCGGCGACGAGCCGACGCTGCCCGTCTTCGAGGGCCATGACGCGCTGGTGGAGCTCGACCACGGCTCCGACGCGGTGAAGGACCTGGTCCGCGACGTCATGCTGCACTGGCTGCGCCGCGGCGCCGACGGCTGGCGCCTCGACGCCGCCTACGCGGTGGACCCGAAGTTCTGGGCCGACGTGCTGCCGGCGGTGCGGGAGGAGTTCCCGGAAGCCTTCATCTACGGCGAGGTCATCCACGGCGACTACGCCGACATCGTCGCCACCTCCGGCATGGACTCCGTCACGGAGTACGAGCTGTGGAAGGCGACGTGGTCGTCGCTGAAGGAGGGCAACTTCTACGAGCTGGAGTGGACCCTCGGCCGCCACAACGGCTTCCTCGACGCCTTCCGTCCGGTCACCTTCGTCGGCAACCACGACGTCACCCGCATCGCCTCCCAGGTCGGCGCGGAGAAGTCCATCCTGGCGCTGGCGGTGCTCATGACCGTCGGCGGCGTGCCGCTGGTCTACTACGGCGACGAGCAGGGCTACACCGGCGTGAAGAAGGAGGACTTCGGCGGCGACGACCAGATCCGCCCGGTCTTCCCGGCCGCGCCGGAGGACCTCTCCGAGGTCGGCCAGTGGATCGGGCGCGCCCACCAGGGACTCATCGGCGTCCGCCGCCGCAATCCGTGGCTGCGCGACGCGAATCCCGAGGTGGCCGACATCGGGAACCTGCGCCTGGTCTACAACGTCGAGGGGCGCGACGACGAGGGTCAGGACCGCCAGCTCAACGTCGAGCTGGACATGACCGACGCCGACGCCCCCTTCGCGGTCATCCGCGACCACGGCGAGGAGATCTGGCGGTTCCCGGAGGCGTAGGTCCCGCGCGGCGGGCCCGCCCCGGCGGGTGCGCCGGCTGCGCCGACCCGCCCGCCGCGCCGGCCCGCCCGCCGTCCGCGGGGCCGGCCCCCGCGCATGCGCGACGCCCCCGGCGCGCCCTCCCCGAAAAGGGGATTGGCGCGCCGGGGGCGTCGTCGTTGGATGCCCTGCGGCTCCTGCGGCTCCTAGTGGGAGTGGCCCGCGTGGCCGCCCTCGGCCGGGGCGGTCTCGGCGCCCGACGGGGTCGCGGCTCCGGACGGGGTCGCCTCGCCGGAGGGGGAGACCTCACCGGACGGGGTGGCGGAGCCCGACGGGTCGGTGGACTCGGCCGGGGCCTCGTAGGTGCGGATCGGGTTCTCCTGGTCCGTCACCTTGATGTCGGAGGGCTGCTCGTTCGGCGGGGAGCAGGCCACCAGGGCGGCGGAGGCGATGGCGGTGGCGGCGGCGAGGCCGGCGAGACGGTGACGCATGGACGAACTCCTTTGCGAGGGGCATCACGGGCGTTGGTCGGGATTTCTCCGGATCATCCTAATGGATTCTCAGCCTTCGGCGGGAACCAGCGGCCCGATCGCCCCCGCCCCGAGGCACAGCACCGCACCGGGCGGGGCATCGAGGATCTCGACGCGCAGCAGGCGCCCGCCGCCGTCGATGGCCGCCCACACCTGGCGGGGTTCGGCGGGCACGTCGACGACGGCGCCGCCGGCCTGGATCTGGTCGGGCGTCGACAGCTCGTTGGGGAACGTCAGCCGCACCGTCATCGGCGCGGAGGCCAGCGTGTTGAGCTCCATGACGTGGTTGCCCAGGAAGATCAGGTCCGACAGCGGCAGATCGACGACGGCGCGGCCGGAGCCGTCGGCGCGCACCTCGTGACCGCAGGACGGGACGGGCCCCTGGTCCAGGCGGGTGAGCGCGGCGACGCGGCCGTCGACGACGCGGCCGTGGTCGTCGAACATGCGGGGCCGCGGGGTGACGTCGGCGAACCCCGGCCGGTCCTCCACGTCGTCGAAGACGGAGGAGTAGAGGTTGCGCGGGTTGGTGACGGGCAGCAGCACCTCGAACGGCACGGGCTGGTCGAGCATCGGCGCCGGGTCGGCGGCCGCGGCCTTCGGCAGCTCCTCCATCACGGTCGGCAGCCACCGTGCGGTGAGATCGCCGGACCATGCCTGGCGGTAGGTCCACGTCGACCACGCCGAGGACGCCAGCAGCGCCGCGACGACGCCGAGGGTGAGCACGGCGGCCGCGCGCTGCGCCGGGCGGGCGTCCGCGTCGCCGTCCGCATCCGCGTCACCGTCCATGTGCTTTGCGACGGGACCCGCCGCGGCGTCGTCGTCCGCGGCGCCGCGGCGGGTGCCGTCGTCACGCGACACGGCGTCGTCCCCTTCCAGCGGCCGGCCCGGGCCCGCGGGGAACATGGCGGCCACCGCGAGCGCCAGGACCAGGGCGGCGTCGCCGTAGTAGTGCAGCGTCTGGGCGAGCATGCCGGAGGTGTTCTCGCCGGACCGCGCCGTCGTCATCGCCGCCAGCACGACGGCGAGGTACGCGGCGCCGACGAGCGCCGGGGCCCACGCGCGGCGGGTGCGGACCATCGCCGCCGCGCCGACGCCCAGCAGCGCCACCGCGCCGGCGACGGCCAGCGGCACGGGAGGCTCGGCCCACGCCTGCGACGGCGCCCAGCGGTCCCACCGCCACGGCCCGCCGACCAGGCCGGCGAAGACGGCCTTCAGGCCGCGCCACCACAGCTCCGACAGCGGCCCGCCGCCGGTGGTGTCCGCGATGCCGCGGGAGGCGATGCCCAGCCACACCACCGCCCAGATGCCGGTGATGGCGCCGCCGGCCAGCCACAGCGGGCGGGCCCGCCGCATCGCCGCCACCGCGGGCAGGCCCCGCACGTGGGCGGCCGCCGCGACCAGCGCCGCCGCCAGCGGCATCACGGCCAGCGACTTCTCGAAGAATCCGAGCGACACCACCAGGCCCAGCGACGCCAGCGCGACGGTGCGGGGCGAGCGGGCGCGGGGATCGTCGTCAAGGACGGCGCGGGCGGCGAGCGCGGTCCACGCGGCCAGGGCCATGTGCATCGGCAGGGCGTTGACCGCCGCCGACCACCACGTCGACCCCGGCAGCGTCAGCGGCGTGAACGCCGCGAACGCCACCGCCGCCAGCGCCGGCCAGCTGCGGCCCGCCAGCGCCCGGGCCGCCCGGGCCAGCAGCAGCGTCGCCGCGACCTGGGCCAGCAGCATCAGCGCCGCCGGGATCCACCACCGCCACGGCGCCGCCTCGTTCACCGCCGCCTGCAGCAGGAAGGCCAGGGGCGCCACGTGCCCGTCGTGCGGGCGGGCCCAGAAGTCCGGCGACCACCACGGCACGTCCACCGCGCGGCCCACGATGATGAAGTCGTCCCAGTAGAACGTCCGGCCCGACAGCACCAGCGCGTGCAGGGCGAACTGCACGGCGACGACCGCGGCGACCAGCGCGCGCCACGTGCCGGCGCCCATCGCGGGGGCGCCGGGCACGGGTTCGGGGGTGCCGGTGGCGGCGCCGGAGGCGTCGGCGGCGGTTGCCCGGCCCGATGCCCGGCCCTCCGACCGCTCCGCGTCGCCCGCGGGCGCGGCCGGGGCGCGCTCCCCGGCCGCCGTCGCCGCGTCCCCTGCACCCTCCGGAGTCGAACCCTTGATCATGCGGCTCAGGGTACGGGGCGGGCGGGCGCCGTGGGGTAGCATCGCGGGCGACAACGCACGGGAGCCCCCGGGACCGAGGGGCTGAGAGGAGGGCGCGGATCGCCCTCGACCGTTGAACCTGATCCGGGTCATGCCGGCGAAGGGAGCGGGCGCCGCGGCACCACCGCCGGCGGCGCCCACCGGAGACGCCCCGTGCGTGCCCCCGCACCAGAAGGAGAGCACGCAGCAATGAGCACCACCACGCAGGCGCCGTCGATGCGCTGGCGCGTCGTCGACATCGTCACCGCCGCCGTCCTCGGCGTCGCCGTCGGCCTCATCTTCGTCATCTGGAACGTCGTCGGCTACGCGCTGTTCACGACGCTCGACGCGTTCACCCCGGGCTTCGGCGGCCTCGCCGTCGGCATCTGGCTGCTGGGCGGCGTGCTCGGCGGGCTCATCATCCGCAAGCCGGGCGCCGCCCTGTTCGTGGAGGTCGTCGCCGCGACCGTCTCCATGGCGCTGGCCAGCCAGTGGGGCCCGGAGACCGTCTACTCCGGCATCGCCCAGGGCCTGGGCGCCGAGCTCGTCTTCCTGCTGTTCGCCTACCGCCGCTTCGGCCTGCCGACGGCGATGCTGGCCGGCGCGGCCGCCGGCGCCGGCGCCATCGTCCTCGAGCTGTTCATGTCCGGCAACATCGCGAAGACGCTGGAGTTCAACATCATCTACTCCATCTGCGTCATCATCTCGGGCATCGTGCTGGCGGGCCTCGTCGGCCACCTGCTGACCCGCGCCCTGGCCGCCACCGGCGCCCTCGACCGCTTCGCCGCCGGCCGCGAGCGCCGGCAGCTGGCGTGACGGACGCGGCGGTCCGGGCCCGCGGCTTCGGCTGGCGCCACGCCGGCCGGGCCAAGCCCGTCCTGTCCGGCATCGACCTGGAGATCCCCCACGGCCAGAAGGTCCTGCTGCTCGGCGCCTCCGGCGCGGGCAAGTCGACGCTGCTGGCCGCCATCGCCGGCGTCCTCGGCCACGGCGACGACGGCGACGCCGAGGGCGAGCTCCACGTCTTCGGGGCGCCCGCCGATGCCGCCCGCGGCGAGGTCGGCCTGGTGCTGCAGGACCCGGACTCGCAGGTCATCAGCGCCCGCGTCGGCGACGACGTGGCCTTCGGCGCCGAGAACCTCGGCGTGGAGCGCGACGAGATCTGGCGGCGCGTGCGCCGCTGCCTGGACCTCGTCGGCCTCGACGCCGACCTGGACCGGCCGACCGAGCGCCTGTCCGGCGGGCAGAAGCAGCGTCTCGCGCTGGCCGGTGTGCTGGCCATGGGCGCGCGCATCATCGCCCTCGACGAGCCGACCGCCAACATCGACCCGGCCGGCGTCGCGGAGCTGCGCGACGCCGCCGTCCGCGCCGCCGACGCCGCCGGGGCGACCCTGCTGGTCGTCGAGCACCGCGTCGACGCCTGGGTCGGCCACGTCGACCGCATCGTCGTCGTCGGCTCCGGCGGCGTCATCGCCGACGGGGAGCCGGAGCGCGTCCTCGCCGACCACGGCGCGGCCCTGGCCGACGCCGGCGTGTGGGTGCCGGGCCACGCCCCGGAGCTGCCCCCGGCCCGGCCCGTCGACGCCGCCGCCCCCGGCGCGGACGTCGCGCTGCGCGGCCGCGGCCTCGCCGTCGGCCACGAGGCGGACCTGCCGGTGCAGGTCGGCCTCGACGTGGCCCTGCCGGCCGGGGCGTCGACGTGCATCGTCGGCCCCAACGGCGCCGGCAAGTCCACGCTGGCGCTGACCCTCGGCGGCCTGCTGGCGCCCGTCGCCGGCGTCGTCGAGGCCTCCCCGTCCGTGCTGGAGGCCGGGCCCGCCGCCGGCCGGGTGCGCCGCCGCCTGCTGCGCCGCGGCCCCCGCGTCCCTGCGTCCGCCCCGCACGGCTGGTCGTCCCGGCAGCTGGCCGCCCGCGTCGGCAGCGTCTTCCAGGTGCCGGAGCACCAGTTCGTCTCCTCCACGGTGAAGGAGGAGCTGGAGCTCGGCCCCCGCCTCATGGGCCTGGGGGAGGACGAGGCCGCCGCGCGCGCCTCCCGCCTCATGGAGCACCTGCGCCTGGACCACCTCGCCCCGGCCAACCCGTTCACGCTGTCGGGAGGGGAGAAGCGCCGCCTGTCCGTCGCCACGGTCCTGTCGACGCGCCCCCGCGTCGTGCTCCTCGACGAGCCGACCTTCGGCCAGGACCGCCGCACCTTCACGGAGCTGGCGCACCTGCTGCGGGAGCTCGCCGACGACGGCGCGGCCGTCGCCTCGGTCACCCACGACCGGCTGCTGCGGGCGTCGCTCGGCGACCACGTCGTGGAGCTCGCCGCCCCGGCCCGCATCGCCCGCCCGGGCGGCACGACCCGCCCGGGTACCCCGAGCCACCCGACCCGCCCGGGCACTCCGGCCGGCCCGACCCGCGAGGAGGACCGCGTATGACCACCGCCGCCGCCGACGCCACGCTGCCCGCCGCCCGCCGCGGCGAGTCCGCGGGCCTGCTGGACCGGCTGAACCCGGTCAGCCGCGTGCTCGGCCTGCTCATCTGGACGACGCCGCTGGTGCTCACCATCGACTGGGTCTCCGCCGCCGTGGCGCTGGCCTGCGCGGTGCTGATGATCCCGCTGAGCGGCATCTCCCCGCTCATGGTGCTGCGCCGGGCGTGGCCGCTGCTGGTCGCCGCGCCCATCTCCGGCATCTCGATGGCCCTGTACGGCGCGCCCGAGGGCGAGCTGTACGCCAGCTTCCTGCTGGCCCACGTCACCGACAACTCGCTGCAGCTGGGCCTGGCGATCTTCCTGCGCGTGCTGGCCATCGGCCTGCCCGTCATCGTGCTCACCGCCGGGGTCGACCCGACGGACCTGGGCGACGGCCTGGCGCAGGTGCTGCGCCTGCCCGCCCGGTTCGTCCTGGCGGCGATGGCGGGCGTGCGCCTGGTGACCCTGTTCATCGACGACTGGCGGGCCCTCACCCGCGCCCGCCGCGCCCGCGGCCTCGGCGACTCGGGCCGGCTGCGCCGCGTCGCGTCCCAGGTCTTCGCCCTGCTGGTGTTCGCGCTACGCCGCGGTGCGAAGCTGTCGACGGCGATGGAGGCCCGCGGCTTCGGCGCCCCCGGCCCCCGCACGTGGGGCCGCGAGTCCCGCCTGCACGCCGGGGACTGGGCGCTGATGGCGGTGTGCGCGTGCTTCGCCGCCCTCGCCCTCGGCGTCTCGGCGTGGCTGGGCCACTTCCGCTTCCTGGGGATGTGACGCCGCGGTGATCGTGCTCGTCGACGGCCGCTCCGGCGCCGGGAAGACCACGCTGGCCCGCCGCTGGTCGGCGGCGCTCGGCTGGCCCGTGGTGCACCTGGAGGACGTCTACCCCGGGTGGGGCGGGCTGGCGGCCGCGGCGGATGCCGTCGCAACGCGATTGCTGGACCCGGCGACGGCGTCGTACCGGCGCTGGGACTGGTACGCGATGGCGCCGGCGGAGGAGGTGCCGGTGCCGCTGGACCGCAGCCTCGTCATCGAGGGCTGCGGCGCGCTGACCGCCGACAACCTCGCCGCCGCCGGGCGCCTCGGCGACGTCGCGGGTGTGTGGGTGGAGCTCGGCGCCGACGAGCGCCGCGCCCGCGCGATGGCGCGCGACGAGCACTTCGCCGGCCACTGGGACATGTGGGCGGCGCAGGAGGCGGAGCACATCGCCCGCCACAGCCCGCGCGATCTCGCGGACTGGGTCATCGCAGGCTCGCGCCGGTAGGTGCGTGACGACGGGACCCGCCCGCGGGGACGCCCGCCGCGCGCGGCCGGTGCCCGGGGCGGTTCCGGCCGGGGCCGCGCCGCGGGGAGGCCGCCTACTACCCGGCGGCGTCCTCCCGCTCGTCGACGACGCCGCGGGAGCGCAGGAACCGGATCGCGGAGACCAGCAGCAGCCCGCCGGCCATGTTCGCCAGCGCCGACCACCAGATGAAGCCGGCCCAGTCGCCGACCGTGACGCCGTCGGCGCCGGAGAAGATGGCGCCGTAGATGTACAGCGTGTCCAGGATGCAGTGGACGACGCCCGTGCCGGCGAGCACGAAGCCGCCGATGGCGGAGGCGATGATCTTCGGCGTCGCCTCCTCCGTGAACTGGTGCATCCGCGTCACGACGGTCAGGGCCATGCCGCCGAGCGCCGCCAGCAGGACGTGCTGCAGCGTCGGCGCCATGTGCGCGTACTTCGCGCCCTGCTCCGCCAGGTAGGGGTGCATCGCCGGGTACGCCTGCACGAGGATCCACATGATGATCGCCGCGCCGACGAGGTTGCCCAGCAGCGTGCCCGCCCAGAAGCGCAGCAGCCTGCCGATGGTCGCCCGCTTGCGCGCCACCGCCGCCACGGGGACGAGGAACCCCTCGGTGAACAGCTCCGAGTGGGCCATGAGGATGATGACCAGGCCGATGGAGAACGCCATCGCGCCGAGCACGTCGCTGCCCGTGGCGTCCTTGACCGTCCACATGGCCAGCAGGCCGAGGCCGATCTCCATCGCGCCGAGCACGCCGGTCAGCAGCAGCGCGCCGAACGGGCGGGCGAGTCGGGTGACGCCCTCCTCGACCTGCCGTCGGCTGGATTCGGTGAGGTGGTCGTCGACGTGGTCGGGGTCGGCGTCGCCGGACTGGTCCGCGGGGCTGATGTCGTGGTCGCCGTCGGGGACGCGGCCGTCCCCGCGGTTCTCGTCGCGGGTGCCGGCGTGGTCGCGGTCGTCGCTCATGGGGTCGCCTTTCCTCGGGCGGGGCTCCCGGCCGCGGGCCTGCGCCGGGGTTCCGGCGTGCGCCGTCCGCCCATGATTGCACGGCGTTCACCCCGGCGGGAAACGCCCGCACCCCGCCGCCCGCTAGGTTGGTGCCCGTGAACGGACGAGTGCGGCGCGGGGAGCGCCCGGGAGCGTGGGCGCGGACGGCGGCGCTGGCCGCGCCGGGCCTGGCGTTCGCGTCGCTGCTCGCCGCCACCGGCCCCGTCATCGCCGCGACGCCGACGTTCCGCCCGCCGATGCTGCCGTCGCGCCGCCCGCCCGTCTGGGGGCTGCCGGCCGCCGGGGGAGCGCTCGCCGCGCTCATCGCCGCCGGCGCCGCGGTGCGGGTTCATCCGCGGTCGCCGCGGTGCGTGACGACGCTCGCCTCCTGCGGCCTCGCCGCCGCCGCGGTGCCGGGCGTCCAGCTGCTGGCGTTCGAGGGCGTGCGCCGCACGTGGTCCCGGCGGGGCCGCGGTCCCGCGGACGTGGTGCTGGTCCTCGGCTGCGCCCTCGTCGGCGGCAGGCCGTCGGCGCTGCTGGAGCTGCGGCTGCGCCGCGCCGCCGCCGTCGCCCGCCGGGGCGTGCCCGGCGACCCGGCCGCCGCACCCCTGGTCGTGTGCTGCGGCGGGGTGGGGGAGGACGGCCCGCCGTCGGAGGCCGCCGCCATGTGCGCCCGCCTCGCCGAGCTCGGCGTCGCGGCCGTCCCCGAGGACCGGTCCGTCAACACGAGGGAGAACCTCGCGAACGCGGCGGGCATCGTCGTCACGCATCTCGGCGGCGACGGCGGCGGCGACCCCGGACGCGCGGCAGGCGGAGGGCGCCCGGCGGTCCGCGTCGTCACGAGCGACTTCCACGTCCCGCGGGCGCTGGGTCTCGCGCGGCGCACGCCCGGCGGGACGGGCTGGCGCTGGTCGGCGGAGGGCGCGGCGACGCCGGCGCGCTACTGGGCGACGTCCATCCTGCGCGAGTTCCTGGCGCTCGCCGTCGCCGCGCCCGCGATGGGCGTGCGCGCGGCGGGGCGGCGACTGCGGGGCCGCGGGCGCTGAGGACGGCGGCGTCGGGCGCGTGGGCGCTGACGCCGGCGGCCGGGGCAGGAGGAGGACGGGGAGCCTGCGGCGGGGCGCCGGGGTCCCGTCGTCACGCGCCCGGGGGAGGGCGGGGGAGATGATGCCATCCGCATAAGTGACGGGCGACACAAGGCGTCGGTGATGCCGCTATACTCTGGCTGATCGACCGTTGGGCCCCGTTCCCTCCACAGAACCAACCGGAAAGGACGCCGAACCATGGCGCTGAACCCCGATTTCGACCTCTTCCAGCTGCCCGAGGAGCACCAGGAGCTCCGCGCCGTCATCCGCGACCTCGCCGAGAAGCAGATCGCGCCGCACGCCGCGGACGTCGACGAGAAGGAGCGCTTCCCGGAGGAGGCCCTCAAGGCCCTCAACGAGTCCGGCTTCAACGCCATCCACGTGCCGGAGCAGTTCGGCGGCCAGGGCGCCGACTCCGTCGCCGCCTGCATCGTCATCGAGGAGGTCGCCCGCGTCTGCGGTTCGTCCTCCCTCATCCCGGCCGTGAACAAGCTGGGCACCATGGGCCTCATCCTCAAGGGCTCCGACGAGCTGAAGCAGAAGGTCCTCGGCGACATCGTCAACGGCGAGATGGCCTCCTACGCGCTCACCGAGCGCGGCGCCGGCTCCGACGCCGGCGCCATGAAGACCCGTGCCGTCCGCGAGGGCGACGAGTGGGTCATCAACGGCTCCAAGTGCTTCATCACCAACGGCGGCAAGTCCTCCTGGTACACCGTCATGGCCGTCACCGACCCGGAGAAGGGCGCCAACGGCATCTCCGCCTTCATGGTCCACAAGGACGACGAGGGCTTCCGCGTCGGCGGCCTCGAGCACAAGATGGGCATCAAGGGCTCCCCGACCGCCGAGCTGTACTTCGAGAACTGCCGCGTCCCCGCCGACCGCATGATCGGCGAGGAGGGCACCGGCTTCAAGACCGCCCTCGAGACCCTCGACCACACCCGCCCGACCATCGGCGCGCAGGCCCTCGGCATCGCCCAGGGCGCCTACGACTACGCCGCGAAGTACGTCCAGGAGCGCGAGCAGTTCGGCAAGCCGGTCGCCGCCTTCCAGAACACCCAGTTCATGCTCGCCGACATGCGCATGAAGATCGAGGCCGCCCGCCTGATGGTCTACACCGCCGCCGCCAACGCCGAGCGCGGCACCGCCGAGGGCGGCGCCCGCCTGGGCCTCATGGCCGCCGCGGCGAAGACCTTCGCCTCCGACATCGCCATGGAGGTCACCACCGACGCCGTCCAGCTGCTCGGCGGCTACGGCTTCACCCGCGACTTCCCGGTCGAGCGCATGATGCGCGACGCCAAGATCTGCCAGATCTACGAGGGCACCAACCAGGTCTGCCGCCTGGTCATGGGCCGCCAGGTCCTGCAGGAGGCCGCGCAGAAGCGCTAGGCCCTCCGGCGCGGCACCGCCGCACGTCCGCCGAAGCCCCGGCCACGCCCTCTCGCGGGATGGCCGGGGCTTTCGCGTGCGTGCGTTCGGCCGGGCGGGCCGCGCAGCCCCGGCGTCCGGACCCATGTCGGGCCAAGCCGCCCAGGCCTGTCCGCAGGCCAGACCCACTTCTGGCCGTTTAGACCCAGTTAGAACTAGGTCGAATCGGCCGAAAGTGGGTCTGACGGGAAAGGAGGTCCGCCGCAGGCGGGTCGAAACGACCGCGTTGGCCGCTGCCGGAGTGTGAGCCGACGGCCGCCGTGGCGTCCGGGCGTACGTCAGTTCCGCTGCCCGCCGCCCTGGACGTACTTCGCCTCTTCCGCTCACCGACCTGGACGTACTTGGCCGAACCTGGACTGCATTAGAAGTACGTCCAGGTCAGACCAACTACGTCCAGGTTGTGGCGGTCGAGGGGCCAACTACGTCCAGGTTGCGGGAGCGGGGGCCGTTAGGTGTCGTCGGCGTCACCGCGACCGCCGGTGTCCGCGTCCGCCGGCGCCTGCGTCGGGGCGCCGCCGTCCGCAGCCCCGCCCCGCGACGCGATGCGCAGCAGCGTCCCCGCCGCTCCCGGGGGAGTGCGCGCCCCCGACCACACCGCCCGCAGCGTCCGGTGCAGGTCGATGCCGGCGACGGGAACCTCGACCAGCCGCCCGGCGGCGACGTGGGCGCGCACCGCCTCGACCGGCGCGACCGCCGGGGCGACCCCTGCGATGACGGACATGACGACGGCCGCCGCCGATCCCTGCTCCATTGCCGGCTCGGCGCGCTGCACGCCCGCACCCGCGCCGACGGCCGCGGCCAGCGCGGCGTCCAGCGCCTCGCGGGTGCCGGACCCGGCCTCGCGGACCACCAGCGGCGTCGACGCCAGCTCCGCCGCGCCGACCGGGTCGCCGGCCCCGCGGCGGGCCCACGGATGCGACGGGTGCACGACCAGGCACAGGTGATCCCTCGCGACGTCCCGGGAGCGCAGCCCCGCCGTGCCGCCCGGCGACTCCACGAAGCCCAGGTGGGCGCGTCCGGCGGCGACGTCGGCGACGACGTCGGCGGAGTTCGCCACCCGCACGTGCGGGACGGCGCCGGGGTGCTCGCGGTGCAGGTGGGCGGTCCATGCGGGGAGGTGGTGCTCGGCGACGGTCATGGAGGCGCTGACGCGGATGACCCCGGCGTCGTCGCGCCACTCCCCGGCGGAGGCGACCAGGTCGTCGGCGGCGGCGAGGACGCGGCGGGCGTGGCCGATGACCGCCAGGCCCGCCGCGGTGGGCCGTGCGCCGCCGGGGCCGCGGTCCAGCAGCACGACGCCGAGGGAGCGCTCCAGCCGGCCGAGCGCCCGGGAGGCGTTCGGCTGGGCCAGGCCGACGGCGCGTGCCGCGGCGCCGATGCCGCCGTGGTCGGCGACGGCGACCAGCAGGTCGAGGGCGTCGAGGTCCGGCATCCGGGAGGAGGCGCTCAAGGAGGTCATGCGCAAATGATATGCCCGGGATGCCGTTCCAGGGATTGTGCGGCGCCCTCCGCGTGGGCTGGAATCGTCGTCATGCACATCGATCCCGCGCGCCTCGCCTCCCGCGCCTGGCCCGACACGCTGCGCCCCGCGAACCTCCGGGCGGAGCTGCCGGGGCTGGCCGCGTGCGTCGTCGGCGCCGTCGCCGCGTGGGGCCTCGCGAAGGCCGCGGGCGCGGTCGTCCCGGCGCTGTCGCCGCTGCTCGTCGCCATCCTGCTGGGCGTCGCGGCGGCGAACCTGCTGCCGCTGCCGTCGTGGCTCGGCCCGGGCATCGGGCGGTGCTCGAAGACGGTGCTGCGCGCCGGCGTCGTGCTGCTCGGGCTGTCGGTGCCGCTGTCGCAGGTGCTGTCGCTGGGGTGGGGCGCCATCGGGGTGGCCGTCCTGGCCGTCGCCACGGGCCTGGCCGTCGCGGCGCTGACCGGCCCGCGCATGGGGCTGACGCGGGAGCAGGCGCTGCTCAACGGCGGCGGCTGCTCCATCTGCGGCGCCGCCGCGGTCGCCGCGGTCGACGGGACGCTGCGCCGCGCCCGGCCGCATGAGTCGGCGACGGCGGTGGCGGCCGTCGTCGTCTACGGCACGGCGATGATCGCGGTGGCCCCGGCGCTGGCGTCGTGGCTGGGGCTCGACGACCGTGGGGCGGGCATCCTCATCGGCGCCGGCGTCCACGAGGTCGCGCAGGTCGTCGCCGTCGGCGGCATCGTCGGCGGCGGGGCGCTGGCCGTCGCGGTGCTGGTGAAGCTCACCCGCGTGCTCATGCTCGCCCCGGTGATGGCGCTGCTCGGAGCTGTGGAGCGCCGCCGTTCGCGTGACGACGCCCGCGGACCCGGCGGCCCCGGCGACGACGCGACGCACCTGCCGCCGGTGATGCCGCTGTTCGTCGCGGGCTTCATCGCGGCGGTCGCGCTCCGCGCCACGGGCGTGGTGCCCGACGGCGTCGTCGCGGGAGCCGACCAGGTCCGCACGTGGCTGTTCCTCGTCGCGATGGTGGCCCTCGGCACCGGCGTCCGCCGCGACACCCTCAAGGCGGCGGGCGCGGGGCCGTTCCTCCACGCGGGCGTCGTGACGGTGTGCGTCGTCGCGGTCGCCGCGGCGGGCGCGGCGCTGCTCTAGGGCTCGCGCCGCCCCGGCCGGGCGGGCCCCGTCGTCAGGCGACGGCCGGCGTTGCCCGGGCTACCCGAGCTCCGCGATCGCCAGGTCCGCCAGCGCCGGCAGGCCAGTCGCCGCGGTCGTGCGCCACGAGTGCGCGATGTGCGGCGTGAGGTCCGTGTCCTCCGGCGACAGCTCGACGACGGGCACGCCGCGCGCCGCGGCGGCCAGCGGGATGCCGGCGGCGGGGAAGACGACGCCGGAGGTGCCCACGGCCACCATGAGGTCGGCGGCGAGCGCCCGCGACTCCGCCTCCTCGAACGCGTCGGCGGGCAGCGATTCGCCGAACCACACGACGCCGGGCCGCACGAACCCGAGGCCGCATTCGCCGCAGAACGGCGGCATGAGCTTTGCGACGGGCTCCTCCGGCAGCTCCGGCTCCTCCGCCGGGGCGGCGCACAGGTCGCAGCGGAACTCCAGCAGGGAGCCGTGCAGGTGCGCGGCATGCTGGTCGGCGCCGGCGTCGGCGCAGCCGCGTTCGTGGAGGTCGTCGATGTTCTGCGTCGTCACGTGCAGCCACGACGACGCGCCGCCGGTGCGCGCCGCGTCGTGGTCCGCCAGCACCCGCCGCCACCGGCCGACGGCGACGTGGCCCGCGTTCGGGGCGGCGGTGCGGGCGAGCCGGGCGCGCCACAGGTACCAGGGCCAGATGGCGGAGGGGTCGCGGCGCCAGGCGTCGAAGTTCGCCATCGCCTGCGGGTCGACGTGGGACCACAGGCCGGTCTGCGCGTCGCGGAAGGTGGCCAGGCCGGATTCGGCGCTCATGCCGGCGCCGGTGAAGATCTCGACGCGGCGGGCGCCGCGCGCGAGGTCCGCGATGGCCTCGGGGACGGGGGTCGGGAGGTCGGTCGCGTCCATGTCCCCAGGGTAGATGCACGCGGACGCATGGTTGCGGGTGCGCGTGACGACGCTCCCCGCCCCGGCCCCCGTCCCCGGCACCCGGGGCGCCGTCCCGCCCGCCGGTCCGGCGGCCGGCGGGGCGGCGTGCGTCGCGGGCGGCGGCCCGGCGGTCAGTCCGCGGACTCGAACCAGGGGCCGCGCGGGGTGGCGTCGCGGAAGGTGAGGACGGCGGCGACGACCGCGAGGATCGCCGCGGCCGCCGACAGCAGGATGGCGGCGGCGCCGAGCGCGTCGGCCCCGCCGATGCCGACGAGGTCCAGGACGGCGTTGACGGCGAACGCCACCGACAGCACGGCGAGCGCCATGCGGGCGGGGGAGGAGCGGCGCTCCAGGCGGGAGGCCAGCCACCACGTCAGGGCGGTGACGGCGAGCTGCAGGCCGACGGAGAACAGCGTCGAGTACAGCAGCGTGCTCTCCACCTGGGCCGGGGTGAAGGCGGGGACGTCGGGGCCGGCGACGTCGGCGGCCTTCCGGGCGGCGTCGAGGGAGTCGGCGACCATGCCCTCCCAGCCCAGGATCGGCCGCAGGATCGAAACGACCAGGACGGGCAGGTAGACCAGCACGGCGAGCCGCCACAGGGAGCGGCCCTGCTGGACGGGCGTCGGCATCGGTCCGGGGTCGGAGCCGTCGCGGCGGGTGCGGGCGTCGTTGCGGGTCATGCGCGCCAACGTAGCACCGGGGCCGACACGACTCGTCCGGTGCCGGGCCCGGGGTCCGTCCATCGAGGGGCCGAGCGGGATCCGGTGCGGCGCCGGGCGGGCCCCGGCGAGGTTTCCCTCACGAAGCAGGGGTAGACCCCTTCAGATCCCTTTCAGGATTCATTAAGGTTGGGGTACCGTAAGGGGCATGCGACGGCAGCGCCGGCCGAGCGAGGAGGAGACGGCATGACGACGGCCAAGACCGAGCCCGTGGTCGCCACGGCGATGGACGCCGAGTCGGAGACGGCGGGGTCCGCGCCGCTGGCGGAGGCCACCGCGGCGGACCTGCTCGATCAGGTGTGCGCCGCGAAGCCGGCGGAGGAGGCCGCGGCGGACCGCCGCGCCGTCGTCAACCGCCTGAAGCGCGCCCACGGCCAGCTGGCCGGGCTCATCCAGATGATCGAGGACGGCCGCGGCTGCCGCGACGTCCTCATCCAGTTCTCCGCCGTGTCGAAGGCCATCGACCGCGCCGGCTACAAGGTCGTCGCCACCGTGCTGCGCGACAACCTCGCCGGCTCCGGGGAGGACGGCGTCACCGCCAAGGAGATCGAGGAGCTCTTCCTCCGCCTGGCGTAGCCGCACCGCGGCACCGGTCCGCGCCCGCCGAGGCGCGGGAACGCCGTCGTCGCCGCGGCGCAGGGGGGGGGCGCCGCGGGAGGTCCCCGTCGTCACGCGTCACGTGATGCGGCGGCCGCTACACCGCCGACGTGCGGTGCGGGTCGGAGACGTCGACGCCCTGCTGCTGCCACACGCGCTGCAGCTCCGCGGCGCCCTTCGCGCGGGCCAGCGCGATCTCGTTGGGGGTGATGGGGGCCGGCTGCAGGATGGACACCTGGCGGCCCGCGGCCTCGACGTCGGGGACGGGGGAGTCCAGCAGCATGAAGGCCGTGAACCGGGCGCCGTCCCACAGCGGCGCGTTGAAGTCCAGCAGCGCGCCCGGCTGCAGGATGAGTCCCTCGATGGACGGGGCGGCGGCGAGCATCGCCAGCGGCCGCAGCACCGCGTCCAGCCCGCCGCGCACGGGCAGCACCAGCTCCGCGCGCGGGCCCTCCTCGGGGTCCGGGGCGAAGTCGGACGGGTCCTGCATCGGGGCGGCGGAGCAGCCGAGCGTCGCGTAGGCGACGACGCGGTCGGCGTCCGGGCCGAAGCGCAGGATGGTCAGCGCGTCGGCGCCGAGGAAGGTCAGCTTCGCCGCCGCCGGGTCGGACTCCTCGAAGTAGCCGCGCAGGTGCCTGCCGACGGCCTCCGTCACCGCGTTCACGCCCACGCCCCCTCGTCCACGAGGGTCACCGACGCCGGGTCGAGCCAGGCGGCGTCGACCCCCTCGGCGGCCAGCCACGCGTCGACGTCGCCGCCGTGGGCCGCGATGCCGCGCACCGCCGTCCACGCCCGGTCGATGGCCGACGCCGCGTCCGCGGGGGAGACGAGCCCCGCGGCGACGGCGGCGGTGAGCTCGTCCGCGTCCTCCACGCGCACGGCGCCGCCGGCGACGACGACGTCGAGGTACAGGTCGCGCGTGCGCCACACCGGCCCGCCGGGGCCGTCGGCGCGCTCGACGTCGGCGACGTCGATGTAGCGCTCGAAGTCGTAGGAGCTGCCGGGGCGGCGGTGGAACACGTTGACGCGCAGGCCCATGGCCGGCAGCAGCAGCGACTCCAGGTAGCCGAAGTCGCGGTGGTCGGAGCCGCGGGCCATCCGCAGGCCCGCGGCGTCCTCCCGGTACGAGTCGACGGGGCGGATGATGCCCTTCGGGTCGACGTTGACGCCCTCGCGGAGGCGGAACTCCTCCGTCTTCGGGGGCTTGACGACGTCGGCGGCCGGCCTTTCGGGTGCGATGGCGTCGATCATGGGATCGAGGCTACCGGGCGGGCGGCGTCCGCGGCCGGGAACGCGGGGAGCGGCCCGGCCGCGACGGCCGGCGGACGCGCGGCCGGACCCGGGATCGCGGCGGCGCCCCGCCGCACCGTCGTGGTGCGTGCGGGGCGCCGTGGCCGGATGCCGTCGCGGGGCCGTCGCCCCCGGCGGTTACTTGACCGGGATGATGGCGGCGGACGGGGTGAACTGGCAGTTGGACGGGCCGGACTCCTCGGCGGCGGTGATGCCGCCCTCGATGACGGCCAGGACCATGCCGGAGCCGGTCTCGCCGACGCCCCAGACGGTGCCCGGGCCATCCGGGTTCAGGTCGGTGCGGTCCAGGGTGGTGGTGCCCCAGGAGCCGGACAGCGGGTTGACCCAGTGGACGTTCATCTTCATGTCCTGGGTCTCGGCGAGGCCCTTGGTGCCCATGGCGGTGAAGACGAAGCCGGCCTGGCCCTGCGGGATGCCCGGCAGCGGCAGGTCGGCCGGACCCGGCACGGAGGTGGCCAGGCCCAGGGACGGGGTCTTGCCGCCGATGCACTTCGGGGAGACCATCGGGAGGAACTGGTTGATCTTCGGGCCGTTCTCCGGGATCAGGCCCTCCTCGTCGGACTCGCCCTCGGCGGCGCCGCCCTCGGAGGAGCCGCCGGTCAGGGAGCCGAGGCCCTTCTCGAGCGCGGCGCGGATGTCCTCGGGGATGCCCGGCTGCTCCAGGACGGACTGGACGCGCTCGGCGAAGTCGGCCGGCACGGCGGAGGAGGAGCCCTCCGCGAGCGGGTTCGCGCCGGCGGCCGGGACGGCCAGGCCGGTCAGCAGGGCCGCGGCGCCGGCGACGGCCGCGGTGCGGCGGGCGGTCTGGCGAAGGGTGGAGGTCATGATGAGCGTCTCCTCGTGGATTCGAACTGCGGGCGAACGTGGCGGCGGACGGCATCCGTCCGGCTGTTTTCAGGACCTTATAATGCCACGCTCCGTTTCCGCACGGAAACGGACCGTTTTTCGCGACGAACGCGAAACGGTGTGGCCGATGTTGCTGAAGATATTGCAGGGGAACATGATACGGGCTGCCTCGGCAAACCGGAAGGGCGGCCCCACCCTGGCGTCCGGCCCGGGGTCCACCCCGGGGTCCCCCGCCGCCCTCCGGCGACGGCCGGTGCGCGAGCCGGGCGGCCCCGCCGCCCCGCGTACGGGGCCCTCGCCCGGCGACCCTGAGAGTCGGATATGAGCCGGGCGCCCCGCGCGCGCCGCCGCGCGGGCCGGACCGCCCCGACGCCGCGCCGGCGGCCACGGCGGGGGGAGGGGAGCGTCGTCACGCGGGGACCCCTCCACGCGCGGACCCGGGCGGCGCTCGCCCGCCGGAAATCGCGCGGGCCCCGCGCCCGGAGTAACGTGCACCCCGATATTTCTCCCGGCCGCGCCCGGGCCCCGCACGCCGGGGCCCGCGGGCCCAACCCGGTGCCGCGGCCCGCCGACCTCCCCGAAGGAGAACCCCGCCAGTGACAGCCACCGAATTCCGCAACGTCGCGATCGTCGCCCACGTCGACCACGGCAAGACCACCCTCGTCAACGCCATGCTGGAGCAGTCCGGCGCCTTCGGCGACCACGGCGAGATCGCCGACCGCGTCATGGACTCCGGTGACCTGGAGAAGGAGAAGGGCATCACCATCCTGGCCAAGAACACGGCCATCCGCCGCAAGGGCGAGGGCGCCGAGGGCCAGGACCTCATCATCAACGTCATCGACACCCCCGGCCACGCCGACTTCGGCGGCGAGGTCGAGCGCGCCCTGTCCATGGTCGACGGCGTCGTCCTGCTCATCGACGCCTCCGAGGGCCCGCTGCCGCAGACCCGCTTCGTGCTGGGCAAGGCGCTCGCCGCCTCCATGCCGGTCATCATCTGCGTCAACAAGACCGACCGCCCCGACGCCCGCATCGACGAGGTCGTCGAGGAGGCCCAGGACCTCCTGCTGGAGCTCGCCTCCACCGTTGAGGACCCCGACGCCGCCGAAGCCGCCGAGCGCAACCTCGAGCTGCCCGTCCTCTACGCCTCCGGCCGCGCCGGCCGCGCCTCCACCGAGAACCCGGGCAACGGCGGGCTGCCGGACTCCGAGAACCTCCAGCCGCTGTTCGACGTCATCCGCGAGGTCCTCCCGGAGCCGTCCGCCGACGTCGAGGGGCCGCTGCGCGCCCAGGTCACCAACCTGGACTCCTCCTCCTTCCTCGGCCGCATCGGCCTCATCCGCATCCACTCCGGCCGCATCCGCAAGGGCCAGCAGGTCGCGTGGATCCACTACGACTCCGACGGCAACCAGCACGTCAAGACCGCCAAGATCGCCGAGCTGCTGTCCACCGTCGGCGTCACCCGCGTCCAGGCCGAGGAGGCCATCGCCGGCGACATCGCCGCCATCTCCGGCATCGACGAGGTCATGATCGGCGACACCCTCTGCGACGTCGAGCACGTCGACCCGCTGCCGCGCATCACCGTCGACGAGCCCGCCATCTCCATGACCATCGGCGTCAACACCTCCCCGATGGCCGGCCGCGGCGGCGGCGACAAGCTCACCGCCCGCATGGTCAAGGCCCGCCTCGACCAGGAGCTCATCGGCAACGTCTCCCTCCGCGTCCTGCCCACCGAGCGCCCCGACGCCTGGGAGGTCCAGGGCCGCGGCGAGATGGCCCTGTCCGTCCTCGTCGAGACGATGCGCCGCGAGGGCTTCGAGCTCACCGTCGGCAAGCCCCAGGTGGTCACCCGCACCGTCGACGGCCAGCTGCAGGAGCCCTACGAGCACCTCGTCATCGACGTGCCGGAGGAGCACCTCGGCGCCGTCACCCAGCTGATGGCCGCCCGCAAGGGCCGCATGGAGCACATGGGCAACCAGGGCTCCGGCTGGGTCCGCATGGAGTTCACCGTCCCGTCCCGCGGCCTCATCGGCTTCCGCACCACCTTCCTGACGGAGACCAAGGGCACCGGCATCGCCAACCACTACTCGGCGGGCTACGACGCCTGGGCCGGCGAGATCAAGGACCGCATCACCGGCTCCCTCGTCGCCGACCGCTCCGGCCAGATCACCGCCTACGCGCTGATGCAGCTCGCCGACCGCGGCAGCTTCTTCGTCGAGCCGGGCGACGAGGCCTACGAGGGCATGGTGGTCGGCCAGAACCCGCGCGACGAGGACATGGACATCAACATCACCAAGGAGAAGAAGCTGACGAACATGCGCTCGGCCACCGCCGACGCCACCGTCACGCTCGCCGCCGCGCACAAGCTCTCCCTGGACGAGGCGATGGAGTTCTGCGGCGCCGACGAGTGCGTCGAGGTCACCCCCGACGCCATCCGCGTGCGCAAGGTCCTGCTCAACGCCACCGAGCGCGCCCGCGCCCGCTCCCGCGAGAAGGCCCGCAACCGCAACTCCTAGGCCGTGCGCCTAAGCTCGGGGGCATGGTGAACCGCGCGCGCCGACGAGCGGGGCGCCGCGCGAGGGCCGCCGCGGCCGTCCTGGCCGCGGCGGCCCTCGCGTCGTCCTGCATGGCCAACCCCGACGACGCGCCGCTCGTCGAGGGCGAGGCCGGGCCCGGGGCGGAGGTCCCCGACGGGCCCGTCGACCCCGAGGACCCGACGCTGGAGCTCCACGTCGGCGTCGACGACTTCGGCGAGGGCTTCAACCCCCACCTGTCCGCCGACGCCACCCCGGTGACCGACCTGGTGGCGTCGCTGACGCTGCCCAGCGCCTTCGTGCCCGCCGTCGCCGCGGGCACCGGAACGCAGGCGACGGGGCTCACCCGCAACACCGACCTGCTGCTGTCCGCCGGGCCCGTCGACGACGACGGCGACCAGCTGGTCGGCGCCCGCGGCCAGCAGGCCGTGGAGTCCGGGTCCTTCCGCATCCGCTACGTCATCGCCCCCGAGGCGCAGTGGTCCGACGGCACGCCCGTCTCCGGCGCGGACTTCCGGTACCTGCACGAGGGCATGATCTCCACGCCCGGCGTGCGGGAGGCCGCCGCCTACGAGGCGATCCGCGCCATCCACGTCAGCGACGGCGGCCGCACCGTCGACGTCGACATCGCCGGCCCGCTGCCGCAGTGGCGCACCCTGTTCTCCCACCTGCTGCCCAGCCACCTGCTGCGCCCGACGGGCACGCCCTTCGCCGACGTGCTGGACACCGCGATCGTCGCCTCCGGCGGCACCTACGTCGCCGAGTCCGTCGACGTCGCCCGCCGGGAGATCCGCCTGGTCCGCAACAGCCGCTTCTGGGGCGAGGAGCCCCCGCTGACGGAGCGCATCATCATCCGCCACGACCGGGGCCCGGTCGACGGGGCGGAGCAGATGCGCACCGACCAGCTGCAGGCCGCGTTCGTCCGCCCGGAGGAGACCACCGCCCTGACCTACGCGACGGTGCCGGGCACGGCGATCCTGCCGGAGCCGCGCCCGCGTCTGCTGACGCTGCAGGCGAACGTCACCTCCCCGCACTTCGCGACGCCGGCCGCCCGCCGCGCCGTCCTGCGCCTGGTGGACCCGCACGCGGCGGCCGCCGTCGCCACGGGCCGCTCGTCCGACCTGGTCATCCCGGATCCGCTGCCGGGCACGCTCGACGGCCCGTCGGGGCAGGCCCCGTCGGCCCCGCTGACCATCGGCGTCGTCGGAGACTCCGACGCCGTCGCCGCCGCCCGCGTCGTCGCCGACCAGCTGACGGCCTCCGGTGTTCCGGCAACCGTGAGCGCCGCGCCGCCGGAGGAGGTCTCCGGCGCCCTGCTGCCGCACGGCGAGGTCGACCTCGTCGTCTCCTGGGTCGACGAGGCGCAGGACATGCTCGGCGTCGCCGACCGCTTCGGCTGTCCCGCGCAGACCCGCCGCTCCCGCACGCCGGACGAGGACTACCTGCCGGACGACGGCGCGTCGGCGGCGACGGACGGCTCGGGCGGGTCGGCCGCCGGCGGGGCCGGGGGCTCGGGCACCGACGCGGACGCGGCGCGGAAGTCCGCGGACGCGGCCGACGACGACCTGGCGCTGGCCGACGGCGAGGATGGCGCGGGCGGCAACGGCGCCGGCTCCGGAGAGGGCGGCGCGGCCGACGGCTCCGCCCCCGAGTCCGGCGCCGCCGCGTCGACGACCCCGGCGCCGTCCGAGGTCGACGGCGGCAACGGGCCGTCCATCGCCCGCGGCGCGAACCTGTCGGGCCTGTGCTCGCCGGAGTTCGAGGCGCTGCTGGAGGAGCGGGGCACGTCCGGCGGCCCCGACGCCGCGGTCTCCATCGTCGGCGCCGAGGCCGTGGAGCTGCCCATCGTCCACGACGCGACGCTGACGGTCATCGGGCCGGGCATGCGCCGCGACGAGGGCGGGCACCCGTCGGAGTGGCCGTCGGCGCCGCAGGAGGGCGTGTTCATGACCGCGCCGGACTGGGTGCGCGTCGACGCCGAGGAGCGGCGCACCCGCGGTGCGTCGCGGATGGACCAGGGGCCGGCGGTCCGGCCCGAGGACGAGGAGGAGTAGATGACCCCGACGCGGCCCGACCGCGATCTGGCGGGCCTGCGCGTCGCCGCCGTGCACGCGCACCCGGACGACGAGGCGATCTGGACCGGCGGCTGGCTGGCGCAGCTGGCCAGGCGCGGGGCGGCGGTCGACGTCGTCACGTGCACCCTGGGCGAGCTGGGGGAGGTCATCGGCGCGCCCTACCAGGGCCTGGTCGCCGACGCCTCCGATCAGCTGGGCGGCTTCCGCGTCCACGAGCTGCGGGAGGCGCTGCGGGAGCTCGGGGTCAACGGCCCCGGGCACCGGCCGCGCCACCTGGGCGCCCCGGGACGCTACCGCGACTCCGGGATGGCCGGGTCGGCGACGAACGACGATCCGCGCTGCCTCGTGCAGGCGGGCGATGCCGCCGTGGAGGACCTCGTGGCGGAGCTGGGCGCGCTGCGGCCGCACCTCGTCGTCACGTACGACGCGGACGGCGGCTACGGCCACCCGGACCACGTCCGCGCCCACGAGATCACGGTGGAGGCGTGCGCGCGGCTGCGCGCCGCCGACGATGACGCGCTGTACCGCACCCTGTGGGCGGTGACCGACCGGGAGGCGCTGGCCGCCGGGCTGGACGCCATCACCGCGGTGCCGGAGGGGTGGACGCGCGCCGGCGTCGACGACATCGCCTCCGGTGTCGGGCAGATCGCGGTGGAGCTTGACGACGCGGACGTCGCCGCCAAGGTCGCCGCGATGGCGGCGCACGCGACGCAGGCGTGGATCGCCGACGGCCGGGTCTCCATGGTGAACCCGGAGCCCGCGCGCGGCGCGCACGACGGCTCCGGCCGCGCGGTGGCGGTGTGGGCGCTGTCGAACCTGCTGTGCCAGCCGGTGACGCCGGTGGAGCACTACCGGTGGGGCACGGCGGGCCCGGAGCACCTCGCCGGCGTCGTCGACGGGGCCGGGGCGGCGAATCCCACGCCGGAGCCCGGAAGTGACGCGGGCCACGGATCCGCGGGGTCCGCGGCGGACGCGGGGGAGGGCGCCTGATGCCGGTCGTGGGCGACGGCGCGGAGAGGCACTGGGGCGACCCGGAGCGCAGCCAGAACCGGCAGGTGTTCGTGCGCGGCGAGGTGCCGATGGCGCTGACCTGGCTGACGGTCGGCGCGCTCATGGGCCTGCTGCTGGAGATCATCTACCTCGGCGCGTGGGTACAGATCGGTTCGGTCGCGGTGCCCGTGCCGTGGACGATCGTGGTCGCCTACCTGCTGAATCTGATTATCACGAACACTGCGCTACTATGGACCGAGCGGTCTATTCTGGCTGCCGTGCCGGTGATGGCATGGGCGGTCGGATACCTGGGCGTGCTGCTGTGGCAGGGGCTCCCGTTCGGCGGGGACCAGGCCATGGCGCCCGGCCTGCGGATGGTCCTGCTGCTCGCGGCGGGACTCGCCGGAGGCTCCTGGCCGCTGTTCCGGAAGGCCGCGGAGGCCTGATCGGCGCACCCCGGGGTGCGCCGGCGGACCGCCGCCGCGGGCCCGCCCGGAGGTGCGCGCGACCTGCGGGTCCCACGTCAGCGAAGGCGAACCTTCCTGGCGAAGACCCCGGCCCACGTGCCAAAATAGAAAGACACGAAGAAACCACGACATCCTGAAAGGTCCAGCCCACCCATGACCTATGTCATCGCGCAGCCCTGCGTCGACGTGAAGGATCGCGCGTGCGTCGAGGAGTGCCCCGTCGACTGCATCTACGAGGGCAAGCGCAGCCTGTACATCCACCCCGACGAGTGCGTCGACTGCGGCGCCTGCGAGCCGGTGTGCCCCGTGGAGGCCATCTTCTACGAGGATGACCTGCCGGATGAGTGGGAGGAGTACTACGACGCGAACGTCGACTTCTTCGAGGAGCTCGGCTCCCCGGGCGGCGCAGCGAAGCTCGGCCCGCAGGACTTCGACCACCCGTTCGTCGAGAAGCTCCCGCCGCAGGCCGAGGAGTAGCCGGCGCCCGGGACGGTGCAGCCGCGCACCGGCACCGCAGCGCACCGTGACGCCGCACCCCCGCGCAGCCGTCGCGCCCGCACCGCCGCGCCCTCCCGGCCTCCGCAGCCCGCACCGACCCGACGGCGGCCGCGGGCTCCGTCGATCCCGGACCACCCGCCCCGCGCCGCCGCGGCCCCGCCTATCCTGGACGGGACCCGTCCCCGCCGCGCACGCCCGCGGCACGTCACCGAGGAGAGCCCCCATGGCCCGACCCGAGCGCATCCCCGCCGCCCGCCTCCTGCCCGATTTCCCCTGGGATTCGCTGGCCGACGCGAAGAAGACGGCGCAGGCGCACCCGGACGGGATCGTGGACCTGTCGGTGGGCACCCCGGTCGACCCGGTGGCGGAGCCCATCCGCGAGGCGCTGGCGGCGCACGCCGACGAGCCGGGCTACCCGCAGACCATCGGCCGCCCGGAGCTGCGCCGCGCGCTGCGGGAGGCCCTGACCCGCCGGTACAACGCGGTGGAGCTGGACGACTCGCAGGTGCTGCCGGTCGTCGGCACGAAGGAGGCCATCGCCTGGCTGCCGTTCCTGCTGGGCGCGGGCGCGGGCCACACCGTCGTCATCCCGGAGCTGGCGTACCCGACGTACGAGGTCGGCGCGCTGCTCGCGGGCGCCGACGTCGTCCGCGCCGATTCGCTGACGCAGCTCGGCCCCGCCTCGCCGACGCTGATGTACCTCAACTCCCCGTCGAACCCGTCGGGCAGGGTGCTGGGCGTCGATCACCTGCGCAAGGTGGTGGAGTGGGCGCGCGAGCGGGGCGTCATCATCGCCTCCGACGAGTGCTACCTGGGCCTGTCGTGGGAGGGCGAGGCCGTGTCGGTGCTGGACCCGCGGGTCAACGGCGGCGATGTCACGGGCCTCATCGCCATCCACTCCCTGTCGAAGACCTCGAACATGGCGTCCTACCGCACCGGCTGGTTCGCGGGCGACGCGCAGCTCATCGGCGAGCTGACGGAGGCCCGCCGCCATGTCGGCCTCATGATGCCGGGCCCGCTGCAGTACGCGATGACCGCGGCGCTGGACGACGATGAGCAGGAGGCGGCGCAGCGCCGGCGCTACGGCCGCCGCCGCGACGTGCTGAAGGCCGCGGTCGAGGCCGCGGGCTTCACCGTCGACGACTCCGAGGGCGGCCTGTACCTGTGGGCCACCCGCGGCGAGCCGTGCCGCGACACCGTGAACTGGCTCGCGGAGCGCGGCATCCTCCCCGCCCCGGGCGAGTTCTACGGCCCGAAGGGCGCGAACCACGTGCGCATCGCGCTGACCGCGTCCGACGAGGCGATCGAGGTCGCCGCGGGTCGTCTCCGCGCGTGATCGCGTGACGACGGCACCCGCCGTGCGGTGATGCCTCCGGCGTGACGACGGGCCCCGCGCACCGGGATGGTGCGCGGGGCCCGTCGCCGTTTCCGCGTGGAGGGGAGGGGTGCCGTCAGTCGCGGTCGTCCTCGTCGAGGCGGCGGTCGATGGCCTCGCTGTCGCGGCGGTGCATCGTCCGGGCGAGCCACGGGACGATGGCCATGATGAGGGCGACGCCGATGGCGGCTCCGATGAGCGCGACGAAGGCCGTCGGGGCGAGGTCCGCCGCCGAGTCGGATGCCCGCCACACGAAGGCGGCGATCCACAGCACGACGCCGATGCCGATCACCACCATGTGCGTGCGGTTGACCGAGGGCTTCTTCGGCCGGGGGACGCTGCGGCGCAACCAGGAGCTCGCGGCGATTTCGCCGACGTACGTCGGGACAAGGGCGAGGATCGACAGCAGGCTCACCTCCCGCGGCAGGTAGAGGACCAGCATCGCGGCGACGAAGGGGGCGGCCATGCCCGCGGCGTACATGCCGACCGTCATGGATCGGTGGAACTGGGCGCGCTGGAATTCGTCGTCGAACATGCTCTCGGAGCTCGCGATGAATCCGTCGCCGCTGGTGGTGCTCATTGTTCGGGTCCTTTCCGGGTTTGTCGTCTGTCGTTGTCCGGTCGTGTGCCGGGTGTCCGTGGTCGTCGGTGCCGTGCGCGGGGCGTGGGTCGTGCCGCCCGCCGGGCGGGTTAGCCCGCGGTCCGCGGGGTGCTCCCCGCCGGCGGCCCGGCGTGCTCGGCCGCGCCGTCGCCGAAGACCTCCTCGACCGTCGCGCCGAACACGGTGCAGATGTCGAGCGCCAGGTGCACCGAGGGGGAGTAGTTGCCCCGCTCGATGTTCGCGATGGTCTGGCGGGACACCCCGACGCGGCCGGCGAGGTCCGCCTGGCTCAGCTCGTGCCAGCGGCGGAGCTTGCGGACCAGGTTCGGCCTCATTCCGTCGTCGTTCGTTCCCATGCCCACAATGTAAAGGAAACTTGTCACCGTGGCAAGTGTGGTGTGCGTGACGACGAATCCCCTTCCCCGACTCGGACGCGAAAAAGGGGCGCGCCGCGGGATGAACCGCGGGCGCGCCCCGTCGTCAAGCGAACGCGGCTGCGCGGGCGCTACCTGCCCCGGCGCGCGCGCATCGTCTTGACGATGCCGGTCACGGCGAGCGCCAGCATCACGAAGCCGACGATGACGCCGACGAGACCCGCGATCGCGGCCCACATCGGCTGGCCCTCGACGAGCGTCGGCAGGCCGCCGAACACCACGATGATGAGCAGGCCGGCGGCGGCCCGGAGGCTGTACGCCGAGGTGTTGGCGGTGGCGGGGTTGGCCTCCGCGTCGCGCTCGCCGGCCGTGCGGGCGGGGCGGTGCGGATCGGTGCGCGGGTCATCGGTCATAGTGGTGACCATATACCCGCGACGGCGTGATGAGGAGGCTTCGATGGGACGTGCCCCGGGCAACCGCGACGCGTGGTGGGGCGCCGAGCGCGACCGCTCCGCCGCCCAGCTGCCCGACCCGGCGATGCCGCGGCGCCGCGGCGGCGACGACGCAGGTGGGGCGGACGACGGCGCCGGGGCCGCCGACGGACGCGCCGTCGGGTCCGCCGACCCCCGCGCCGCCGAGCCGCGCATCCCCTTCGACCCCGCGGTCGTGGCGGAGGAGGAGCGCATCCTCGTCGCCGACAAGCCGCCGTTCCTCGCCTCCACCCCGAACGGGCGGCTGCGCTACGCCACCGTCCAGCAGCGCCTGCGCGAATCCCGCGGCGAGCCCGAGCTCGTGAGCCTCCACCGGCTCGACCGCCTGACCTCCGGGCTGCTCCTCGTCTCCCGGGACCCGGCGACGCGCGGGGCGTACCAGCGGTTGTTCGAGGCGGGCGCCGTCGACAAGCGCTACGAGGCGCTGACCGCCATGCCCGACGACTGGGCGCCCGGCGAGACGCGCGAGGTCGCCGTCGAGCTGGCGAACGTGCCCGGCGAGCGCGGCGTCCGCGTCCGCGAACCCGGCGCCGCCGCCGGCCCGCTGCCCGACGGCGTGACGTGGCGCGAGGCGGTCACCGAGGTCACCTACGTCGGGCTCGTGCCGGCGGACGTCGGCGACGTCGTCGGCGGCCACGGCCACGACCACCCGGCGGCGTGCTCGTGCGGGGCGTGCGGGTCGGTGATGAGCGTCGCGAAGTGGTCGCTGCGCCCCCGCACCGGGCGGACGCACCAGCTGCGCGCGACGATGCACCACCTCGGCGCGCCCATCCTCGGCGACGACACGTACCCCCGTGACCTCGGGCTTTCGCTTGACGACGCCTCCCGCGCCCTCCGACTCGTCGCCGCCGAGCTGCGGTACGACGATCCCGTCGACGGGCGGCCCCGCCGCTGGGCGTCGCGCCGGCGCGTCGAGGACCCGCGCGTCCTGCCGGCGTAGCTTGCGGCGCGGGGGAGGGCGAGGGCTGACGCGGCCGGCCGACGCCGCAGCTCCTGTTCCTCGCTGATCCGGGGTGATCGCGCAGGCGGGCCTCTCGCGGCCTTTCCGGGACTCTCCGGGCATCGGGCCCGGAAGGAGGTTGGGGCCGTCCCCGTGCTGCTGAGGGGGCTCTCCGGCGGTCCAACCCGAACCCTCGTGCAGGGCGTACCGACCGATGCCCTTCGCTCCGCCGAAGCATGGGCCCAAAGGCATCGGTAGGTACGTTTCGGCGCCGATTCCGTACCGGCGGATGCCCTTCGGGCGCGGTCATCGGTCAGCCAGGGGCATCGGCCCGTACGCGAGGGCGGATCCGGGACTCTTCGGCGCCGTTTCCGGGCCCGGAACCCGTCGAACAGCACCGCGCCGCAGCCCCCGTGCCCCGGCTGCCCCGCACACGACGACGGCCCCGCCCCGTCGCGGTGGACGGGCGGGGCCGTGAGCGCCGAATCAGGCGGCACCGGGAGGAACCGGCGCGGATTCAGGCGGCGCGGAAGGCCACGCGCCGGATCAGACGGCGCCG
Source organism: Corynebacterium sp. 335C (assembly GCF_053525695.1). Taxonomy (NCBI): domain Bacteria; kingdom Bacillati; phylum Actinomycetota; class Actinomycetes; order Mycobacteriales; family Corynebacteriaceae; genus Corynebacterium; species Corynebacterium sp. 335C. The sequence continues at coordinate 721,499 of NZ_JASTTB010000001.1, read as the reverse complement.
AAGCCGGGGCGCCGCCGGGCGCAATCCCTAGTTCTTGTGCAGCGCCTCGTTGAGCTCGACCTTCTCGGCCTGCCAGGCGACGGCCTCGATGGCACCGGAGACGGAGTTGCGGCGGTAGAGCAGGTTGGACTGGCCGGAGAGGTCGGCGGCCTTGACCACGGTCTCGCCGCCGTCGGCCGCGAAGACGACCTTGGAGCCGGCGGTGACGTAGAGGCCGGCCTCGACGACGCAGTCGTCGCCGAGGGAGATGCCGACGCCGGCGTTGGCGCCGAGGAGGCAGCGCTCGCCGATGGAGATGACCTGCTTGCCGCCGCCGGAGAGGGTGCCCATGATGGACGCGCCGCCGCCGACGTCGGAGCCGTGGCCGACGACGACGCCGGCGGAGATGCGGCCCTCGACCATGGAGTGGCCGAGGGTGCCGGCGTTGAAGTTGACGAAGCCCTCGTGCATGACGGTGGTGCCCTCGGCGAGGTGGGCGCCGAGGCGGACGCGGTCGGCGTCGCCGATGCGGACGCCGGTGGGGGTGACGTAGTCGACCATGCGGGGGAACTTGTCGATGGAATAGACGGTCACCGGGCCGCGGGCCTGCAGCTTGGCGCGGACGATGTCGAAGCCGTCGACGGCGCAGGGGCCGTGGTTGGTCCACACGACGTTGGAGAGCAGGCCGAAGACGCCGTCGAGGTTGACGCCGTGGGGCTTCACCAGGCGGTGGGAGAGCAGGTGGAGGCGCAGGTAGGCGTCGTAGGCGTCGGCGGGGGCGGCGTCGAGGTCGGCGACGGCGATGGAGACGCCGACGCGGCGGGTGCCGCGGGCCTCGTCCTCGACGGCGAGCGGGGCGAGGTGCTCGGGCAGCTCGGAGGCGTCGAGGCGGGTGACGCCGGCGTCGGCGGGGGCCTCGTCGAGGAGCTCGGGGGCGGGGTACCAGACGTCGAGGACGACGTCGTCGGCGGTCAGGGTCGCGAGTCCGGTTGCGCGGGCGGAGAAAGTCATGGCCACGAGAGTACGGGACGGGTCCGCGCGGGGTGCGGGGTGGTGCGTGACGACGGCACCCGCCCCGGCGGCCGGCCCTCCCGCGGTGCGGGGATGCGGTCGCGGATGTGCGTGACGACGGCTCCCGCCCCGGCCGTCGGGCCTCGGCCCGGGCGGGGTTGCCGCGCGGGCCGGGAGAGCGGCCGCGCTCCCGGATCGGCGGCGGGGCCGCCCCGGAACGGATTCCGGTGCGGCCCCGCGGGGCGCTGCGCGTCGTCACACGCGGGGAGGGGCCCGTCGTGAAGCGCGCGGTGGGGCGCCTAGTGGTGCATGCCCTCGGCGAGCTCGTAGTCGGCCTCGGCGCGGGCGCGGCGGCGCAGCGGCGCGGTGAGGGCGGCGACGGCGGCGAGGAAGAGGCAGACGCCGAGGACGGCGATGACCTGCTGGCGGGCGGAGTCGTCGGTGAGCATCAGCAGGCCGAGGCCGACGATGAGGACGACGGTGAGCCAGCTGAGCCACGGGTAGCCCCAGACGCGGACGGACAGCTCGCCGCCGCGCTCCATCATGGGCCGGAGCTTGATCTGGGACAGGGCGATGACCAGCCAGATGACCAGGAGGCAGCCGCCGACGGCGTTGAGCAGGAAGACGAGGACGGCGTCGCCCTCGAAGACGACCTGGACGAAGACGGACAGGAAGGCGAAGACCATCGACATGACGACGGCGCGGTAGGGCACCTGCTGGGAGTTGACGCTGGTGAACAGGCGCGGGGCCTCGCCGCGCTTCGACATGGAGTAGACGAGGCGGGAGGTGGCGTAGATCTGCGCGTTGAACGCGGACAGGAGGGCGAGGACGATGACGACCTCCATGAGTCCGACGATGCCCGGGATGCCCGCCTGCTGCAGGACCTGGGTGAAGGGGGACTGGGCGGCGGTGTCGGCGCCGCTGATCTGCTCGTAGGGCAGCAGGAAGATGATGACCAGGACGCAGCCCAGGTAGAAGACCAGGATGCGGACGATGACGGAGCGGACCGCGGCGGCGATGGAGCGCTTCGGGTCCTCGGACTCGGCGGCGGCGATGGTGACGATCTCGATGCCGCCGAAGGCGAACGCGACGGCGAGGAGGCCGGCGGCGATGCCGGAGGGCCCGTTGGGCAGGAAGCCGGACTCGGCGATGTGCTGGGCGCCGACGAAGGTGGTGCCCGGCAGGAGGCCGAAGATGAGCAGGACGCCGATGACCAGGAAGGAGATGATGACGGCGACCTTGATGAAGGCGAACCAGAACTCGAACTCGCCGAAGCCCTTCACCTTGGCCAGGTTGACGACGGCGAAGAAGACGACGCAGATGAGGCCGGGGATCCAGCCGGGGATGCCCCACCAGGCGCCCATGATGGCGCCGGCGCCGGTGATCTCCGCGCCGAGGACCATGATGAGCATGAACCAGTACAGCCAGCCGAGGACGAAGCCGGCCCAGGGGCCGAACGCCATCTCGGCGTAGGTGGAGAAGGCGCCGGAGGAGGGGCGGGCGGCGGCCATCTCGCCGAGCATCTGCATCACCAGCACGACGATGACGCCGGCGATGACGTAGGAGACGAGGACGCCGGGGCCGGCGGCCTGGATGCCGACGCCGGTGCCGAGGAACAGCCCGGCGCCGATGGCGGAGCCGAGGCCCATCATGGTGAGGTGGCGAACCTTCAGGCCTGCGCCGAGGTCCTTGCTGTCGGTCTGCGGGCCCACGGCGGTCGCGCCGCCGCCCGCGCCGCCGGAGACGGCGGTGGGATCCTGGTTGGTCATGCCGGGAACATTAACGCCTGCGAAGCACTCGTGGATAGTATCCACGACCCCGCATACCCCCTGTTCGCGCCCCCGGCCCGCGCGAAGCCCGCGAGAAGCCTGCGAGAGGCCCGCGGCAGCCCCGCCGCGACCCGGCGCAGCCCCCGCGGCGGCGTCCGGCGCGGCCGCGGCGCGGGACCCGTCGCAAAGCACCCCTGCCTGCGGCGGGCCCGCGCCCCCGGCGTCAGTCGTGCACCGTCTCCATGCACACGGCGCCGTGGTCGGGGTCGTGGAAGAAGTGCATGCGGTCGCGCCCGGCGAGCTCGCCGGCGTTGACGCGGCGGCCCTCGTCGACGATGTCGACGGGCGTGTCGGGGGCGACGAGGACGCCCTTGTCGATGACGCATTCGTCGCCGAGGTCGACGCCGATGACGCCGGCGGCGACGCCGATGGTGCAGCGCTTGCCGACGTGGAGGGGGATGCGCCAGCCCTTCTCGTCGTGGCGGGCGATGACGGTGCCGGACAGGCCGACGCGGGTGCCGCCGCCGAGCACGACGTTGGAGGACAGGCGGCCCTCGATCTTGCACGGCCCGAGGGAGCCGGAGTTGAGGGAGACGAAGCCCTCGCGCAGCACGGAGGTGCCGGGGGCGAGGTAGGCGCCGAGGCGGACGCGCTCGGCCTCGGCGATGCGGACGCCGTCGGGGACGACGTAGTCGACCATGCGGGGCATCTTGTCGATGGCGTAGACGTGGATGAGGCCGCGGATGCGCAGGTTCGTGCGCAGCGCCTCGAAGTTGTCGGGCAGGCAGGGGCCCTTGTTGGTCCACGCGACCGTCGCCAGCGTGTCGAAGACACCGCGCATGTTGATGTCGCCGGGCTTGACGACGCGGTGGGACAGCAGGTGCAGCCGCAGGTACGCGTCGTGGGCGCCGTGGGTCGGCTCGGAGAGGTCGCGGATGGTGGTGTGGACGGCGACCTGCTCGACGCGCCGGTCCTCGTCGAGGAGGACCTGGCGCAGCAGCTGCGGGGCGATGTCCTGGGCGCCGAGGCGCCGGCTGCCGGAGGCGGGGACGTCCTCGGCCAGGCGCGGGTCGGGGTACCAGGTGTCCAGGACCGTGCCGTCCATCGCGATGTTGGCGATTCCGGTGGCCGCCGCGCCTAGAGTGAGCATGCCTTCAGTCTATTCGCTGGAACGCTTCAGTTCTCACTGAGGATACCCATAGGAGGAAACCGTGGAGGAGCCCCGCAGCCGAGATGCGCGACGCCCGGGGGAGGACCGGCGCGGGAATCGCTCGGCAGGTGCGCCGGGCGCGGCGGACGCGGCACGTGGCGCGGGTCGCGTCCGCCGTCCCGCGTCGCCGGCGGCCCGGGGCGTGCGTGACGACGGCCGCCGCGCCGGCGGCTCCGTCTCCCGCCTGCTGCGCCGCTCCGATCTGTCGGGGCCGGTGGCCGCTGCGGTGGCGGCGACGCTGGCGCTGACGTGGACGCTGCCGTTCGCGGCGGCGGTGGTGCTGCTGGCGCCGTGGGCGCCGGTGCGCTGGGCGGCCGGCGGCCTGGTCGCGCTGTGGCTCGCAGGTGCCGGGATGATCTCGGCCGTCGTGCTGGGCGCATGGTCGGCGCTGCTCGGCGTGGTGCTGGCGTGCGGCGGCATCGCGCTGCTGGGGCAGGGCGCTGGCCCGGCGCTCGCCGGCGGGGTGCTGCTGGCGCTCGGCGCGGGCGTCGTGGCCGGCGGCGCGGTGCGCTTCCGCATGGATCGCCGGGAGCGGGCCCGCCGGGAGCGGCTGGCGGCGCTGCCGGACTGGGAGCGCGACGAGCTCGGCGGCGCCGCGGCGCTCTACGACCCGGCCGCGCGCCGGGAGGCCGGCGCCCCCGCCTTCGCCCCGGAGGGCTCCGGCCCGGCCGCGGGCATGCTCGCGGCGGTGTGCCGCCCGCTGCCGGGCGCGGAAGTTCTCCCCGGCGCCCGCCTGCCGTGGCTCGTGGACGTCCCCGGCGCCGCCGTCGCGGTGCACGGCACGCGCGCGGCACTGCTGCTGCCGCCGGGGCCCGCGGAGGTGCCGCCGGTGCCGGAGCTTCCGGCGGGCGCGTCGCTCGCCGTGTTCGTGCTTGACGACGGGACTTCCCCCGTCGACCCCGCCGCCGGCGTCTCCGCGCCGGGCGCCGGCCGCGTGCGGCCCGTGACGCCGCATGATCCGGGGGAGCTGGCGGCGTTCCTGCTCGACGGCGCGCCCGCCGACGGCGACGCGCTGCACGGCGTCGCCGCCGACGTCCACGTGCGGCTGCGCCGGGCGCTGGCGGGCTGACCGCCGGGTCCCCGCCGCGCCCGCCCGACCGCCGCTTCCGGGATGGCCGCGTGGCCTGCCGCGCCGTCCCCGCGCCGTCCCCGCGGCGGCGCCCCACCCCGCCCCCGGGGTTCCTGCGCCGTGTCGGGCGCGCGGCTATCGTCGGCTGGGTGACCGACACCATCCGACTCGATCTCGCGTCCGACCCCGTCGATCTCACGGCGGCGCTGGTGGACATCCCCAGCGTGAGCCATGAGGAGGAGCGCATCGCCGACGCCGTCGAGGCCGCGCTGCGCACCATCCCGGACGTGGAGGTGCACCGCATCCGCAACAACGTCGTGGCCCGGACGAACCGGGGCCTCGGCCGCCGCGTCATCCTGGCGGGCCACCTGGACACGGTGCCGCCGTCGGGCAACGAGGGCTCGCGCCGCGCGCCGGGCGCCGACGGCACGCCCGCCATCCACGGCCTCGGCTCCGTCGACATGAAGCAGGGCGACGCGGTGTACCTGAACGCCTTCGCGACGCTGGCGAACGACCCGGCGCTGACCCGGGACATGACGCTGGTGATGTACGAGTGCGAGGAGGTGGCGGCGCGCTACAGCGGCCTGGCCCACCTCGTCGCGGAGCACCGCGATCTGCTGGACGCGGACGCGGGCCTGCTGGGGGAGCCGTCGGGCGGGATGATCGAGGCGGGCTGCCAGGGCACGCTGCGCATCCGCGTCGGCGCCCGCGGCGTCCGGGCCCACTCGGCCCGCGCGTGGCTGGGCGACAACGCCATCCACCGGCTGTCCCCGGTCATCGCCCGCGTCGCCGCGTACGAGGCGCAGAAGGTCGATGTCGACGGGCTGGAGTACCGCGAGGGCCTGCAGATGACGCGCATCGAGGGCGGCGAGGCCGCGAACACGGTGCCGGACGAGGTGTGGGCGTTCGTGAACTTCCGCTTCGCGCCGTCGCGGACGACGGAGGAGGCGAAGGCGCACATGGAGCACGTCCTCGGCCTCGACGTCGGCGAGGAGGCGCTGGCGGAGGCCGGCCTGTGGTTCGAGTACGACGACGTCTCCGACGCCGGCAACCCGGGCCTGGCCGATCCGGCGGTCGCGGAGCTGGTGGAGGCCACCGGCGGCCGCGTCCGCCCGAAGTACGGCTGGACCGACGTCGCCCGCCTGTCGGCGATGGGCATCCCGGCGGTGAACTTCGGCCCGGGCGATCCGTCGCTGTGCCACAAGCCGGAGGAGCACTGCCCGGAGCACTCCATCCGCGACGTGTCCGAGACGCTGAAGCGCTACCTGACCTCCTGACCGGCCCCGTGCCCGCCGGCGCGGGCCCTACCGGCCCCGCCGCCCGGCCCACCGCGCCCCACCCGCCATTCCCGACCGGCATCCGCCACGACCACCGAGGAACCCGACATGGCACCGAACCGCACCCCGTCCCCCGAACGCCGCCACGCGCTGCGCGGCCCGATGATCGTCCGCGGCGATGAGAGGGGCGATTCGGCCGACCGGTCGACGACGGACTCCCGCCTGCTGGGCCGCCAGCCGCACACGGACTGGCTGCACACGGACACGTGGCGGGTGCTGCGCATCCAGAGCGAGTTCGTCGACGGCTTCGGCGCGCTCGCCGAGCTGCCGATGGCGGTGACGGTCTTCGGCTCCGCGCGGGTCAAGGAGGACCACCCGTACTACGAGACGGGCGTGGAGCTCGGCCGGGCCATCGCGAAGGCGGGCTACGCGACGATCACGGGCGGCGGCCCGGGCCTGATGGAGGCCCCGAACCGCGGCGCGTGGGAGGGCGAGGGCCCGTCGGTCGGGCTGGGCATCGAGCTGCCGCACGAGCAGCACCTCAACGAGTGGATCGACCTGGGCATGAACTTCCGCTACTTCTTCGTGCGGAAGACGATGTTCCTCAAGTATTCGCAGGCGTTCGTGTGCCTGCCCGGCGGCTTCGGCACGCTCGACGAGCTGTTCGAGGCGCTGGTCATGGTGCAGACGGGCAAGATCACGAAGTTCCCGATCGTGCTCATCGGCACGGAGTTCTGGGGCGGGCTGGTCGACTGGATCTGCACCCGCCTGGTCGACGAGGGGATGATCTCCCCGTCGGATCCGGATCTGCTGTTCGTGACGGATTCGGTGGACGAGGCGATGACGCACATCCTCCACAACCACGAGGACTACCGCCGGGCCGCCGAGGAGGAGGCGACGCGGGCGGCGCTCGCGGAGGCGCATCGCGACGGCGACCGCGGCCTGCTGGACCGGAGGTGAGCGTGACGACGGGATCCGCCCCCGGCCCCGGACCGGACGCCCCCGGCGCGGGCGGCGGGGCCCCCGCGTCCGGCGGCGCGGCGACCACCCCCGGCGCGGAGGTCCCCGGAACGGCGACCGCCCCGTGCTTCTACCGCGACGGGGCGCTGCCGGCCGTCATGGCCATCGTCAACCGCACCCCGGACTCGTTCTACGACCGCGGCGCGACCGCCGAGCTTGACCCGGCCCTGCGCAGGGCCGACGAGGTCATCGCCGCCGGCGCGACGGTCATCGACGTCGGAGGGGTGAAGGCCGGCCCGGGCGACGAGGTCGGCCCGGCCGAGGAGATCGACCGCGTGGTGCCGACCATCGCGGCGATCCGGGAGCGCCACCCGGACGTGCACGTCAGCGTGGACACGTGGCGGGCGGAGGTCGCGGAGGCGGCCATCGCCGCCGGCGCGGACCTGGTGAACGACACGTGGGCGGGCGCCGACCCGGAGCTCGTGGAGGTCGCGGGCCGCCATCGCGTCGGCTACGTGTGCTCCCACACCGGCGGCGCCGTGCCCCGCACCCGTCCGTTCCGCGTGCACTACGACGACGTCGTAGCCGACGTCCTGGCGGAGACGACACGCCTGGCGGAGCGCGCCCTGGACTGCGGCGTGCCGGCGGACCGGATCCTGCTGGACCCGACGCACGACTTCGGTAAGAACACGTTCCACGGCCTGGAGCTGCTGCGCCGCGTCGACGAGCTCGTCGCCGCCGGCTACCCGGTGCTCATGGCCCTGTCCAACAAGGACTTCGTGGGGGAGACCGTCGGCCGCGACCTGGAGGGCCGGGTGACGGGGACGCTGGCGGCGACGGCGTGGTGCGCCTCCCGGGGCGTCGCCATGTTCCGGGTCCACGAGGTGCCGGAGACCGTCGACGTGCTGCGCATGATCGGCGCCATCCGCGGCGACGTCGCCCCGGCGGCGACCGTGCGGGGGCTGCAGTGACGGCCCCGTCGGACGCCGCGGCGCGCGCCGCCGGCGGCGCGGGGGAGGACGCCGCCGGCCGCGCCGACTCCCGCCGTGCAGGCGATGCGCCCTCCGTCGCCGTCGTCATCCCGGCGCTGGAGGAGGAGGCGACGGTCGCCTCCGTCGTCGCCGCCGCGATGCCGCACGTCGCCACCGGGCTCGTCGACCACGTGCTGGTCGTCGACTCCGACTCCGCCGACGCCACCGCGCGGCGGGCGGAGGAGGCGGGCGCCCGCGTCGTGAACTGGCGCGACGCCGGCCACCCGGCCGTCGACGGCGTCGACCCGCTCCCCGGCAAGGGCGAGGCCCTGCACCGCGGCCTCGCCGCCGCCGTCGCCGCGGGCGCCGACATCGTGTGCTTCCTCGACGCCGACGTGTCCAACACCGGCGACGACTGGGTGCCGCGCCTCGTCGCGCCGCTGCTGGGCACGTGGGATGACGCGGAGCCGGTGCGCCTGGTCAAGGGCCACTACCGCCGGGACCTCGACGGCGACGTCGGCGGCGGCCGCGTCACGGAGCTCACCGCCCGGCCCCTGCTGACGGCCCTGCGCCCGGAGCTCGCCGACGTCCGCCAGCCGCTGGGCGGGGAGTACGCCGCCCGCTGCGACAGCCTGGGACGGCTGCGCTTCCCGGTCGACTACGGCGTGGAGATCTCCCTGCTCATCCAGATGAACGACCGCTGGGGCCGCGGCTGCATCGCCGAGGCCGACCTCGGCGCCCGCCGCCACCGCAACCGGGATCTCGCGGACCTGGGCCCCATGGCCCACCAGGTCCTCGCGGGCGCCCTCGACGCCTGCGGCATCACCGCATCCGACGAGCTGGCGCGGCGCGCCGGCGTCGTGCGCCCGCCCCTGTTCGGCGGTGCCGCGGACGCCGGGCCCGCCGTGCCGCAGGAGCCCGGGGAGGCGGCGCGATGATGGTGTTCCTCGTGGTCACGGGCTACGTCCTGCTCGTTCCCGCCCTCGCCGTCGCCCTGTGGTTCGCGCTGACGGCGCTGGTGCCCGGGCACCGATCAAGCGGAAAGGACTATCATGGTCATCGAGGGCCCGATGGCGCGGACGATGGCGCCTGCGCCGGGCCGGAATCGAATTGAGGAGCAGGACACATGGCAGCGATGAAGCCCCGTACCGGTGACGGCCCCCTGGAGGCGGTCAAGGAGGGCAAGAAGATCGTGATGCGGGTTCCCGCCGACGGCGGCGGCCGCCTGGTGGTCGAGCTCACCCCGGACGAGGCGAAGGAGCTCGGCGAGGCCCTGTCCGCCGTCGGCGAGTAGCAGGACCCGTCCCCGCATCGGCCCGGCCGGCGCACCCCGCGTGCTCCGGCCGGGCCGATGCGCGTCCCGGGCGCGCCGCCGCCCGCGCCACTTCCCGCCGCGCCGCGGGGATCCGGGGGCGGGGCCGGGGCGGTGGGCGTCGTCACGCGAAACCCCGCCGCGGGTGCCCCCGGGCGCGGACCCCGGGGAATGATCCGGGGGTGCCCCGCGTACGATGGGGTGATCCGCGCGGACCCGCCGCGCCACCCGACCATCCCCAGAGGAGGGCAATCCGCGTGCTCGCCGACATCATCGACGTCCTCGCCGACCCGATCGACGGCTCCCCCCTGTCCCAGGGCGACCCCGACTGGGCGACGCTCAAGTCGGAGACCGGGCACAGCTACGATGTCGCCCGCCAGGGCTACGTCCCCCTCGCCGGCGGCGCGGGCCTGCGCTACACCGGCGACGACGCGAAGATGATCGCCGCCCGCGAGGCGTTCCTGTCCGGCGGCCACTACGGCCCGTTCGTGGAGGCCGTGACCGGCAACGTGCAGGACGTGCTGGACGACGCGGGCGTGGCGGACGACGACGCGCCGGTCATCTGCGAGGTCGGCGCCGGCACGGGCTACTACCTCGCCCACACCCTCGACGGGGTGGCGAACTCCCGCGGCGTCGGCATCGACGTGTCGGTGCCCGCGGCGAAGCACCTGGCGAAGTGCCACCCGCGCGTCGGCGCCGTCGTCGCCGACGCGTGGTCGCGGATGCCGCTGCGCGACAACTCCGTCGACGCGCTGACCGTGGTGTTCGCGCCGCGCAACGCGGAGGAGTTCGCCCGCGTCCTCAAGCCCGGCGGCCAGGTCGTCGTGCTCACCGCCGCGCAGGGCCACCTCGGCGAGCTGCGCGCCCCGCTGGGCATCATCGACGTGGAGAAGGGCAAGGTGGAGCGCATGATCCACCAGGCCGAGGGCCACCTCGTGCCGGTCGGCGAGCCGGAGCTGGTGGAGTTCCCGATGACGCTGGACCAGGACGCCATCGCCGCGCAGATCGGCATGAGCCCCTCCGCGCGCCACATCCACCCGGAGGTGCTGGCGGAGCGCATCGCCGCGCTGCCGACGCAGATGACCATCACCGGCCGCGCGCACGTCACGCGCCTCGGCCGCGCCGCCGACGCGTAGGTCGCGCGGCTCCTTCCGCGCATCGCGCGCGTGACGACGGGCCCCGCCCCGGCTCCATCGCCGGGGCGGGGCCCGTCGCCGTCCCCGGCCCGCGGGTCGGCGCCCGCGGTGCGGTGCGTGGGGGACGGCCCCGGGAGGGCGGCCTGCGGGACCGGCGTGGGAGGCCGGGCCCGCGCCGCTACCGGCGCGTCAGCGTCCAGGGCGCCCCGCCGGCGGCGAAGAGCCGCAGGGCGAACATCTCGGCGCCGTCGTCGGCGACGATCTCCACCGCCGACCGGTCGACGACCAGCTCCAGGTGGTGCGGCGCCCCGCCCGGCCGCGGGCGCAGGTCCACCGCCCGGACGTCGCCGAACGGGTTGGGGCGCCCGGCCTGGGTGCGGCGCACCTCGGCGCGGTCGCCGGACAGGCGCACCTCCAGCCCGGTGCCCGCCCCGTCGGCCAGCAGCAGCGCGCCGTCCCCGTCGAAGCCGGCCCGCAGGACGCCGGCGCGGGAGCCGTCGTCACGCACGGGAAGCTCATCGTCCCCGGGGAGGATGGGCCGCTGGAGGAGCCGTCCGTCGGCGAGCTCGAGTTCGCGTGCGGCGGTGAGGCAGTGGAGCCATCCCTCGGTGGCGGAGGTGGGGTGGTCGTCCTCGTCGGGCAGGCCCATCCAGCCCAGCAGGATGTGCCGGCCGGTGCCGGCGAAGACCTGCGGGGCGTAGAACTCGAAGCCGCGGTCGAGCTCCCGGAACGGCTCTTCGACGGCGAAGACGGGATCGTCGCCGTCGCGGCGCAGCGTGCCGACGAGGTAGCCGCACTGGTGCCGGTTGCGCAGCTCGTCGCCGTCCTCGGCGCGGATGCCCTGCGGGCACAGCAGCAGCACGGCGCGGCGGGCGCCGGTGACCGCGTCGTCCATGAGCAGGAGGTTCGGGCACTCCCACATGTAGCCCGCGGGCGCGGGGCCGTCGACGACGAGGCGCCGGGCCGGGCCCCACGTGCGGCGGTCGGGGGAGCGGTGCACGACGACGGCGCCGCCGAGCTCCCCGGTCTGGGCGCCGAGGATCATCGCCCAGCCGCAGCCGCCGGAGGCGTCGGCGGGGTCGTCTGGGGCCGCGCCATCCGCGTCCGCCGCGTCCGCATCGCCCGGCTCCGCCCACGGGTCCGGGATGACCTGCGGGTCGCGGTAGTGGGCGGTGAAGCCGGGGGCGGGGCCGTCGACGAGCGGGTTGCGCGGGTCCTTCGCCGCCGACGGCTCCGCCGCGCCCGGCTCACCGGCCGGTCCCGCGAACGCGAGGCACTGGGCGGTGCCGCGGCCCGAATCGTCGTCGCCGACGTTGCCGGTGAAGAACAGCTCGGCCGTCGCCGCCGGGGCGTCCGCGGCGGTGATGGCGTCGGCCGGCACCGCGCAGCCGGAGAAGCAGCCATCGCGGTCGTAGCCGTCGTCCGGCCGCAGCGCCGGGCCGTGGTGCGTCCAGTGCACCAGGTCGGGGGAAGTGGCGTGGCCCCAGCCGATGCGCCCGTCCGGCGACGGCCAGTCGGGGTCGTGCTGGAAGCGGGCGTGCCAGACGCCGCCGTCGAGCAGCAGCCCGTTCGGGTCGTTCATCCGCCCGGTCGGCGGGGTGAGGTGGAACGTCGGGCGCAGGGGCTCGCGGGCGTCGGTCATGCCTCCGGTATAGCGGAGCGGCGCCGGGCGGCCCTGCCCCCGCTCGCCCGTCCGGCGACCGCGCCCGCCGCTACTCCTTCACCTCCGTGGCGTGGATCTGGTCGTCGAGGTCCTCGGGCGCGAGATCCGCGTCGGAGAACTCCTGCGTCAGCGGCAGGTGCAGCTGCAGGTCGGTGCCGGGGCAGATCTCGATGACGCCGGAGCGCAGCGTGAAGTCCAGGACGTGGCCGCCGCCGGTGCGGTCGTCGTCGAGGAAGTGGACGTGGCAGCCGGGCACGCCGATGCCCTTCTCGTACACCGGGGTGCGGAAGCCGGCGATGACGCCGCGGACGTCGCGGAAGTCGACGGAGGCGTCCGCGCCGGTGGCCTCGACCATCTTCGGGTAGGGCCTGGCCTGCTTGACGACGGTCCTCGTCCGCACCTCCTCGAACTCGCCCGTGATGCGCAGGGCGTACATGTAGTTCTGCGAGGGGATGAGGGAGTCGATGAAGGGGCCGATCTCCGCGCGGGTCATGGACCGCGGGGTGTCGCGGACGATGTGCGGCACGAAGTTCGTCACCACCGTGTACGGGCTGCGCTGCGACATGTCCGCGCGGGTGGCGGAGCCGTCGCCGCGCAGCTGCCAGCACACGCCGTCGACGATGATCATCACGCCGTCCAGCCCGTCGAACGTGCCGAGGCCGAAGTTGCCGTGGCCCAGCAGTTCGCCGACGGTCATCTCGCCGTCGTAGATGCCGTCGAGCAGCGCGGTCATCAGGGAGTTCTGGAAGAAGACGTGTCGGGTGCCGGGAAGGTCGGCCATGGCAGCCACGCTACCGGCGCGCGCCGCGCGTGACCTGCGCCGTTGCGCCGGTTGCGGGAAGTTGCGAGGGGGGGGGCTTAGCGACGGTGCCCGCCGCGGCCGCTGCCCCGCCGACGGGGCCCGAGCCCCGCCCCGCTACCGTCGGGGCATGCCCGATCGCAGCCTCGGCCGTCGTCGCCTCGCCGCCCAGGGGCTCCTCGACGCCCCGTGGGCGACGCCGGCGGACGCGGTGCGCGCCTTCGGCGTGATGCAGGGGCAGGACCTGGGCAGCGTCGTCGCCTCCGCCGCGCTGCGCTCGACGGGCCGGGTCGCCGACGTCCTCGCCGCGATGGACTCCGGGGAGCTCGTCCGCGGCTACCCGATGCGGGGGACGGTCTTCCTCGCCGCCGCGGAGGATCTGCGCTGGGTGACGGAGCTCTGCGCCTCCGGCTCCCGCGCCGCACGGCGCCGCCGGGAGGAGCGGCATCCGGACTTCCATCCGGAGCGCGCCGCCCGCATCCGCGGCGACGTCCTGGACCGGGCCGCCGCGCCGGGCGGCGTCAGCCGGTCCGGGTACCGCGAGGTCCTGCGCGACCACGGCATCGAGGGCCGGGGAAGCACCGCGTACTGGCTGCTCCACGACATGCTCGTCGACGGCGACCTGGTCTACGGCCCCTGGAACGGCGTGGACCAGAACCTCGTGCCCGGCGCCGGCGCCCTCGGTCCGGGGCTTGAGGGGCGTTACGACGGCAACCGCCCCGCCGCCGTCTCCGACCTCCTCGCGCGGTACCTGCGCACCCGGGGGCCGGCGACCCTGGACGACTTCGCCTGGTGGTCGAAGCTGCCGCGGGCGGAGATCCGCGAGGCCGCCGCGCTGCTGCCGGACGACGTCGTGCGGGCCCCGGAGCCGGGGGAGCGGGGCCGCGCGGCGGGCGCGTCCGGCGCACTCCGGGCATCCGGTGCCGACGGTCTGTGGCAGGCGGCCGACCTGGAGGACCGCGCCGCGGAGCTCGACCGCGCCGCCCGCGGCGGCCTGCTGCTGCCGGCGTTCGACGAGTACGTCCTCGGCTACCGCGACCGCCTGTTCGCCATGGACGCCGCCACGCACGACCACGTCGTGCCCGGCAACCGCGGCATCTTCCGCAAGACCGTGGTGGTGGACGCGGTGGTGCGCGGGTCGTGGACCCGGACGGGCGCGCCGGGCCGGCGGCGCCTCGACGTGGAGGCGTCCGCGGTGGTGCCGAAGGCCGCCTGGCCACGGCTGCGCCGCCGCTTCGCGGAGTTCCCGTTCCTCGTCGACTGACGCGATCCCGCCCCGGGCGGCCCGGCGGCCCGCGACTCCGTGGCTCGCGGCGCGGCCGCCCCGGGACGCGCGAAGCCCCCGCCGGGCCCCGGTCAGGGGGGGCCGCGGCGGGGGCCGTCGTCACGCGAACACGCGATGCGCGCGCACGCGGTGACCTGCGCTACTGCAGCGAGCGGTAGACCTCCACGGTCTGCTCGGCGATGGTCTCCCAGCTGAAGACGTCGATGGCGCGCTGCTTGCCGCGCTCGCCGATCTCCTTCGCCTTCGCGCGGTCGGCGACGACCTTGTTGACGGCCTCGCCGATGGAGCGCTCGAAGCCCTCCGGGTCGTTCTCGTCGTAGTGGACCAGCGTGCCGGTCTCGCCGTCGACGACGACCTCCGGGATGCCGCCGACGTCGGACGCGACGACCGCGGTGCCGCACGCCATCGCCTCCAGGTTCACGATGCCCAGCGGCTCGTAGATGGACGGGCACACGAACACGTCCGCGGCGGTGAGGATCTCCTGCAGCTTTTCCTTCGGCAGCATCTCCTGCACCCAGATGATGCCGTCGCGCTCCGCCTGCAGGTCCTTGACCAGCTGCTCCGTCTCCGCGGCGATCTCCGGGGTGTCCGGGGCGCCGGCGCACAGCACCAGCTGCACCTCCGGGTCGAAGTGCGCAGCGGCCTTCACCAGGTGCGGCACGCCCTTCTGGCGGGTGATGCGGCCGACGAACGCCGCGATCGGGCGGGACGGGTCGACGCCGTAGTCCTTCAGCACCGACCAGCCGTTGGCCTCCACCGACTCCTCCCAGGTCGGGCGGGGACGCCACAGCTCCGTGTCGATGCCGTTGAGCACCACGTGCACCCGCTCCTCCGGGATGCGCGGGTAGGCGTCCAGGATGGCGCCCTTCATGCCCTGCGACACCGCGATGACCGCGTCGGCGTACTCCATGGTGTTCTTCTCCGACCAGGAGGACACGTCGTAGCCGCCGCCGAGCTGTTCCCGCTTCCACGGGCGGTGCGGCTCCAGCGAATGGGCCGTGGCGACGTGCGGGATGCCGTGCAGCAGGCCCGTCAGGTGGCCGCCGAGGCCCGAGTACCAGGTGTGGGAATGGACGACGTCCAGATCGTCCGACGACGCCGCGGCCATGCGCAGGCCCGTCGACAGCGTCTTGATGGCGGGGTTCGCGTCGGCCAGCTCCGGGTCGACGCCGTGGACGTGGGTGCCCGCCTCGTCGCGCGGGGCGCCCATGCAGTGGACGTCGACGTCGACGCCGTCGAGCCCCCGCATGAAGCGGGTCAGCTCGGTGACGTGCACTCCGGCGCCCCCGTAGATTTCCGGCGGATACTCTCGGGTCATCATCGCAACGTGCATGGCCCAAGCCTATCCGCATTCCGGGGGTGGCGCCGGGGCGGGGGAACGGCGGGGAAAGCCCCCGTCCCCACGGTTTTCCCCCGCGGGGGGAGGCGCGGATCTCCCCCGGCGAAGCGGGCGAAACGACAGTAGGTTGGAGGACATGATGAGCAAACGGCATGTCCTGTCCATCGTCCTCGCCGGCGGCGAGGGCAAGCGCCTGTTCCCGCTCACCGCGGACCGTGCGAAGCCCGCAGTGCCCTTCGGCGGCTCCTACCGCCTGATCGACTTCGTCCTGTCCAACCTGGTCAACGCCGGCTTCACCAAGGTGTGCGTGCTGACCCAGTACAAGTCCCACTCCCTGGACCGCCACATCTCCCAGGCGTGGCAGCTGTCCGGCATCACCGGCCAGTACGTCACCCCGGTGCCCGCCCAGCAGCGCCTGGGAAAGCGCTGGTTCACCGGCTCCGCCGACGCCATCCTGCAGTCCCTGAACCTGGTGTACGACGAGGCCCCGGAGTACGTCATCGTCTTCGGCGCCGACCACGTCTACCGCATGGACCCCGACCAGATGCTGGACGCGCACATCGCCTCCGGCGCGGGCGTCACCGTCGCCGGCATCCGCGTGCCGCGCGAGGAGGCCACGGCCTTCGGCTGCATCGACGCGGACGAGGACAACAAGATCACCCGCTTCCTGGAGAAGCCGGCCGACCCGCCGGGCACCCCGGACGACCCGGAGGTCACGTTCGCCTCCATGGGCAACTACATCTTCTCCACGAAGACGCTCATCGACGCCATCATCGAGGACTCCAAGAACGAGGACTCGGACCACGACATGGGCGGCGACATCATCCCGATGCTCGTCGAGCGCGAGCAGGCCTACGTCTACGACTTCAACGACAACGACGTGCCGGGCCAGACCGACCGCGACCGCGCCTACTGGCGCGACGTGGGCACCATCGACGCCTTCTACGAGGCGAACATGGACCTCATCAGCGTCCACCCGGTGTTCAACCTGTACAACAAGCGCTGGCCGATCCACACGTTCTCCGAGGAGAACCTGCCGCCGGCGAAGTTCGTCCAGGGCGGCATCGCGCAGGCGTCCATGGTCGGCGCGGGCACGATCGTCTCCGGCGGCACGGTGCGCAACTCGGTGCTGTCGACGAACGTCATCGTGGAGGACGGCGCGACGGTCGAGGGCTCCGTCATCTTCCCGGGCGCCCGCATCGGCCGCGGCGCGGTGGTGCGCCACGCCATCCTGGACAAGAACGTGGTCGTGCCGGACGGCGCGGTCATCGGCGTGGACACGGAGAAGGACGCCGAGCGCTTCAAGGTCAGCCCCGGCGGCGTCGTCGCCGTGGGCAAGGGCGAGGTCATCTAGCCTCCCCGTTCGCCTGACGACGGGCCCCGCCCCGCGCGCATCCCGCGCGGCGGCGGGGCCCGCGGCGTATCCGGCACCGGGTCGCCCGGGAGGGGCGCGGTCCCGGGCGGGGCGCGGTCGCGGGTGACCCGGGCGGGGCGCCGCCGTCTCCGGGGTCCGCCGCGGGGGCTTCGCGCCGGCGCCCGCGCGGACCCGCGCTCGTGTTGCGGGGGAGGGGAGGGGGTCCTAGCATGAACGGTTACCGACGTTCACGAGCGGCCGCGGGAACCCCCGGCCGGGGGACGTCCGGCACAGGAAGCATCGAACCGGAAGGTGTGAGCACATCCCCATGAGCGACGAGACGATCCAGGCCACCGCCGGAGCCGGCGACGGGACGCTGCGCGGCCGGAGGGTCGGCATCCTCGCCGGCCGCGGCGTGGAGCAGGTCGAGCTGACCGGCCCGGCCGAGGCGGTCCGCGCCGCCGGCGGCGAGGTCGCGATCATCTCCTACGGCCCGGGCGCCGAGGAGGGCCGCTTCCAGGCCATGGAGTCCGACTGGGAGAAGTCGGACGTCTTCGAGGTCGACGTCGTCGCCGCCAACGCGAAGCCGGAGGACTTCGACGCGCTGGTGCTGCCGGGTGGCACCCTCAACTCCGATGCCGCGCGCATCGACGCCGACGTGGTGGAGTTCGTCCGCGCCTTCCACGGCACGGGCAAGCCGGTGGCGGCCATCTGCCACGCCCCGTGGGTGCTCATCGATGCGGGCATCGCCTGCGGCCGCCGCATGACCAGCTACATCGCCCTGAAGAACGACCTGATCAACGCCGGGGCGGACTGGGTGGACGAGGAGCTCGTCGTCGACGGCAACCTCATCACCTCCCGCAACCCGGGCGACCTGGAGGCGTTCTGCTCCGCGGTCGTCGAGGCCGCGGCGAACTCCGGCAAGTAGGAGCCCGCGCACGACGACGGGGCCCGGCCCGCGCACCATGCGCGGCCGGGCCCCGTCGTCACGCCCCTAGAGCTTGCGCAGCACCACGGCGCCCGGGCCCAGCGGCACGCGGGCGACCAGCGCGTCGTCGAGGCCGCGGAAGGCCTCGTCGGCCTCGGCGAGGGCGGCGGGCACGCCGTCGTCGCCGCGGTAGTCCAGGCCTGCGATGATGAGCGCTCCGCCGGGGCCGAGCAGCGGCCACGCCGCCTCGCGCACGGCGGCGACCTGGTCGGCGGGCACGTCGGCGTAGATGAGGTCGTAGTTGCCCGGCGCCAGGCGGCCCATGACCTGCAGCGGCCGCGCCGGCATGAAGCGGTAGCGGCCGGTGCCGATGCCGGCGGAGCGGAAGGCCTGGCGGGCGAGCTTCTGGTGCTCCGTGTCGGGGTCGATGCACGTCAGGTGCCCGTCGTCCGGCATGCCGGCGAACAGGTGCAGGCCGACGATGCCGGCGGCCGGGGTGATGGCGATGACGGCGGGGCCGCGGCCCTCCTCCTGCCCGCGGGCGGGGGCGGTGGCCAGGGAGGCGAGCATGGCCAGCAGCTCGCCGTCGGCGGCGTCGGGCGCGGGGATGCCGTATTCGTCGGCGTCGACGCGGGCGGCGGCCAGGGCGTCGCCGACGGCCGCGGTGGCCTCGGCGTGCGCGCGGAGGGCGTCGTGGGAGGATGCAGCGGAGTCGGTCACGCCCCCAATGTAGGACGCCCTTCCCCGCGCGGAGGGAGACCCGCCGGGACGCATCGGGGGAGATCGCGCGGGGTTTCGCCCCGTGTGTCACACGCGCCCCTCCGGGGCTATCGCGCCACAGGGGTTGCCGTCCGGACCCCCGCCATGCGGGATGTTTTTCTCAGTGAGACTTCAGGCTACGATGATCGCCAACCTATCCGGTTGATGGAGGATGGTCCGCATGGACGACGACAGGACGACCGCGGCCGCCGATGACGGCGCTGAGGCCGACGTAGCCCCCCTCACGGGCACCGAGGCCTTCGACGCGGGAACGGGCGAGATGCCCTCCTGGGCGGAGCTCGTCGAGCAGCACGCCGACGGCGTCTACCGCCTGGCCTTCCGCCTGACCGGCAACCGCCACGACGCGGAGGATCTGACGCAGGAGACGTTCATGCGCGTCTTCCGCTCCCTGAAGTCGTACCGCCCGGGCACGTTCCAGGGCTGGCTGCACCGCATCACCACGAACCTGTTCCTGGACATGGTCCGCCACCGCCAGACCATCCGCATGGAGTCGCTGCCGGAGGACTACGACCGGGTGCCGGGCACGGCGCCGACGCCGGAGCAGGCGTTCGCGGACGCGAACCTTGACCCGGACCTGGACGCCGCCCTGGCGGAGCTGAAGCCCGAGTACCGCGCCGCCGTCGTCCTGCGTGACGTGGTGGGCCTGACGTACGAGGAGATCGCGGAGACCCTCGGCGTGAAGATGGGCACCGTGCGCTCCCGCATCCACCGCGCCCGCACCCAGCTGCGCGCCTCCCTGGAGCGCGCGGAGCGCGTCCGGGCCGCCGCGGAGGCGGAGAAGATCGGTATCGTCTAGGCCATCGGACCCGGTTCGCACGCGACGGAGGAGGTGGCGCCCATGGTGGGATTGCATGACGACGGCCCCCGCCCCGGCGCCGCCCCGCACATCCGCGGCGCGCACGGCCCGGCCGACGGCTACGGCGACGCCTCCCGAGATGGCGGCTTCGCCGCCGACCGCCCCGCCCCCGGCGGCGACCCGTGGTCGGAGCGCTTCTCCTCGACCGACCACCTGTGCCACGAGGCCGTGGCGGCGTTCGTCGACGGCGAGCTGAGCCAGTCGGCCGTCCGCCGCGCGCAGGCGCACCTGATGCAGTGCCCGGAGTGCCGCCGCGAGGTCGCCCGCCTGCGCGAGGCGGCCCGCCGCCTGCGCCGCGACTCCGGCGAGCTGCGCGTCCCGGCCCACCTGCGGGCCTACCTCGCGTCGTTCGACGAGGACTCGGTGCCGGTCAACGGCCCCGACGCCAGACACCTGTCCTCCCGCCCGCCGGAGGACCTGACCGCGGCGGTCGAGGGCCTGTGGCGCCAGGCCCGCCGCGCCTGGCGGCGCTCGTGAGCGACGCCGCGTTCCGCCGCCCGCCCGGCGTCGACGGCGGCGTCGATCCGCGCCACCGCGGGCCCGTGCCGGACGACGACGTCATCGCGGGCGTGCCCGCCGGCCCGTCCGACGCGACGGCGGCGGCGTTCGGGCCGGGCCCCGGCGACCCGCGCTCCGGGCTGCAGCCTCACCCGGCGGAGTGGATCCCCGCGCGGGAGGATTCGGGGGACCCGCGGGACCCGTCGTCACGCGACTACGACCCGTGGGCGGACCCGGCGACCCGGGCCCGCACGGGCGACCCCGCGGTGGCGCGGGAGGAGCGTCCGGAGCCGCCGCGGCCGGAGGCGCCCCGCGTCGACGTCCGGGAGGCGGTGCTCGGCCGCGTCGTGCCGTGGCGCATGCTGGCGCTCGGCGCCGCCGCCGTGCTGGCGCTGGCGGGCGTCGGAGGCTACGTCGGCGGGCGCCTCGGCGGCTGGGACCTCTCCAACGGCCGCAAGGTCGAGCTGGAGCAGCACCCCGGGCCCGCGGGGGACCCGACGGCCATCGGCGCCATCGCCGATCGCGTGCAGCCGGCGGTGGTGTCGGTGCAGGTCGGCGACCCGTTCGGCGGGGCCGGCGGCACGGGCTCGGGGTTCGTCATCGACGAGCGGGGCCACATCCTGACCAACAACCACGTCGTCTCGGCGGCGGCCGCGGACCCGAACCTGCCGGTGCGGGTGCGCTTCGGCGACGCGGGGGAGCCGCGGATGGTGCCGGCGCGCATCGTCGGCCGCGACACGATGACGGACCTGGCGGTGCTGAAGGTCGACGACGTCCGCGGCCTCACGGTCGCGGCGCTGGGGGATTCGTCGGCGGTGCGCGTCGGCGACCCGGTGCTGGCGATGGGCTCGCCGCTGGGCCTGGACCGCACGGTGACGTCGGGGATCGTCTCCGCCGTCAACCGCCCGGTGCGGCTGTCGGGGGAGGGCACGGACACCGACGGCGCCGCCGACGCCATCCAGACCGACGCGTCCATCAACCCGGGCAACTCGGGCGGGCCGCTGGTGGACGCGCGCGGGGCGGTCATCGGCATCAACACGTCCATCTACTCGACGTCGGGCGGGTCGCAGGGCATCGGCTTCGCGGTGCCGGTGAACACGGCGGTGCAGGTGGCGGAGCAGCTCATCACCGAGGGCCGCGCCCGGCACCCCGCCATCGGGGCGACGTCGGCGACGGTGGCCTCCGGCGACGTCATCGGCGCGCGGGTGGCGACCATCGTGCCCGGCGGCCCGGCGGATGCGGCGGGGCTGATGGAGGGCGACGTCATCATCGGCCTCGGCGACCGCCCGGTGCGCTCCTCCGACGAGCTGATGGTCGCGGTGTGGACCGCCGGCGCCGACGCCCCGGTCGACGTCCACCTGCTGCGCGAGGGCCAGCGCCTCACCTTGCCGGTCACCCCGGAGCTGGGGTAGGCGCGGGGCGCGGCCCGGGGAGTCCCGACCCGGGGACTGCGGCGGCGCGGGCGGCGGACTAAGGTGTTCGGCGTGTTCTCCAACGTCGGCTGGGGGGAAATCATCCTCCTCCTCATCGTGGGCCTGATCCTCATCGGGCCGGAGCGGCTTCCGAAGCTCATCCAGGACCTGCGGGTCTGGGTGGAGGCCGCCCGCCAGGCGATCGCGAATGCCCGGGAGAGCCTCGACGGCGAGTTCAAGGACGAGCTGGAGGAGTTCCGCAAGCCCCTCGGCGAGCTCGGCGACCTGCGCCGGCTGAACCCGAAGACGGCCATCGCCCGCACGCTGTTCGACAACGACGACACCTACCTCGACCTGCTGACGGGCAAGCCGCTCGCCGGCGGCGGTGGCGCCGCGGGCGCCGCGGCCGCGAAGGCGGCGGGCGCCGGGAAGTCCGGTTCCGCGGCCCCGGGTTCGGCGAACTCCGCGGCGGCCGCCCAGGATCGGGCCCGCCAGTCGGCGGACATGGTCTCCCGCGGCCAGGACGCCGCCCGCGCCCGCCGCGAGGGCGCCGGCTCCGACGCCGCGCAGGGCACCGCCCGCCCGGTGCAGCAGGGAGAGCGCCACGGCGACCCCGGCGGATCCAGCTGGGTCAGCGACGACGTGCTGTAGCCGCGGCCGCAGCTGCGGAACGCGGAACGCGGGACCGCAGCCGTAGCCGCGCCTGACGCGGGCCCCGCGAATGACATGACGACGGGCCCCGGCCGGATGGGATTCCGGCCGGGGCCCTCGTCATGTGCGCGCCCCGTCGGATGCGGCGGAGCCGCGGGAGCTAGTGGTGGTGGTCGTGCTCGTCGGCCTCGCCGCTCAGCACCGGCGCCGGGTCGAGGGAGGCCAGGATCTCGGCGGCCGGGGCCTCCGAGCAGCCGCGGTAGCCGGTGCCGGCCCAGAGGTTGATGTTTTCCGCGTCGCCCTCGGCGCCCGCGGCCGTGCGGATGGGCGACGTCAGGTAGTGGACGTGCGGGTAGGCCGCCGGGGCGGCGTCGTCATGCGCGTCGGTGAACGCGTTGGCCAGGGCGCGGGCGGGGCGGCCGGAGAAGCAGCGCGTCATCACCGTCGGGCGGTCGCCGGCCAGCAGCGCCTCGCGGTGGGCGGGGCGGGTGCCGGCCTCCTCCGCCGTCAGCAGCAGCGTGCCGACGGCCACCGCCGACGCCCCCGCCTCGATGAGCGCGGCGGCGTCCCGCCGGCAGCAGACGCCGCCGGCGGCGATGACGGGCACGTCGACGGCCCCGGCGACGGCGGCGACGACCTCGGCGGTCTCCGCCTCCGGGGCGTCCGCGCCGACGGCGAAGGTCGACTGGTGGCCGCCGGCGCCGGCGCCCTGGGCGACGACGACGTCCGCGCCGGTGTCGGCCGCCGCGCGGGCGTCGCCGGCGTTCGTCACCGTCACGCCGACCAGGGAGCCGGCCTGGTGCAGGCGCTCCACGTCGCAGACGGCGGGCAGTCCGAAGGTGAAGGTCACCAGGTCGACGGGCCGGTCCAGGCCGGTGAGCAGCGCGATCTTGTCCTGGTAGCCGTCGTCGGACCACTCCGGCAGCGTCGGCAGATCGACGCCGGGGAAGGCGTCCGCGAGGCGGTCGCGGTACTCCGCCCAGCCGCCCGGGGAGTCCTCGCCGGGGACGAAGACGTTGACGCCGAAGGGGAAGTCGCCCAGCAGGTCGCGGGTGGCGGCGATGGCGTCGCCGAGCGCGGCGGGGGAGAGGTAGCCCGCGGCGAGCATGCCCAGCCCGCCGGCGCGCGTGACCGCGGCGACGAGCCCGGGGGTGGTGGGGCCACCGGCCATGGGGGCGCCGACCAGCGGCAGCGGGCGCTCGAGGCGGCCCGGCAGGGGCGTGCGGGCCGCGGCGGTGTCGACGGACGCGAAGGCCTCGGCGTCGTCGTCGAAGTCGGTGGGCAGTCCGTGGGTGTCGGTCATGACTCCGACGGTAGCGTGCCCGGCCCGCCGCATCAGCGACACCCCCTCGCGATTGCGCAGGGAGGGGAAACGACCAGGTCCGAGACTTGGCCGCGCAGGCGTCGGGGTGCTTCCGGCGCTTGGCCAGGCAGGCGCCGGGGTGCTTCCGTCCCCCGGCCCCGGATGGCCCCGCGCGCGCCGCCACGCACGGAAAACCGCCCCGGCCGGTGCGCGGAGGGCGCCCGGCCGGGGCGGTGGACGTCGTCAGGCAATGAAGCGGACGACGGGGAGGATTACCTGCGCGTGACGCCGAGCCCCAGGGACTTGCCCGCGAGGGACTCGCGGCGCACGTACAGCTTGTCGGCGATGGCGCGCAGCGCCGCGCCGGCGCCGGACTCCGGCTCCGACAGGACGATGGGCGTGCCGGCGTCGCCGCCCTCGCGCAGGCGCACGTCCAGCGGCACCTGGCCCAGCAGCGGCACCTCGGAGCCCGTCAGGCGGGTCAGGCGGCGCGAGACGACCTCGCCGCCGCCGGAGCCGAAGAGCTCCATCTTCGAGCCGTCGGGCATCTCCATCCACGACATGTTCTCGATGACGCCCGCGATGCGCTGGCGCGTCTGCGCGGAGATGGTGCCGGCGCGCTCGGCGACCTCCGCGGCCGCCATCTGCGGGGTGGTGACGATGAGGAGCTCCGCGTTCGGCACCAGCTGCGACACCGAGATGGCGACGTCGCCCGTTCCCGGCGGCAGGTCGAACAGCAGCACGTCCAGGTCGCCCCAGAACACGTCCGCGAGGAACTGCTGGATGGCGCGGTGCAGCATCGGGCCGCGCCACACCACCGGCGCGTTGTCGTCGACGAAGTGGCCGATGGAGATGAGCGACACGCCGTGCGCCTGCGGCGGCATGATCATGTCGTCGACCTGGTGCGGCTTGTCCGTCGAGCCCATCATGTGCGGCACGGAGTGGCCGTAGACGTCGGCGTCGAGCACGCCGACTGCCAGGCCCTTCGCCGCCAGCGCGGCGGCGAGGTTGACGGTGACGGAGGACTTGCCGACGCCGCCCTTGCCCGACGCCACCGCGAACACGCGGGTGGTGCTGTTGGCCTGGGCGAACGGGATCACCGGGTCGGCGGAGGAGCCGCGGACGGCGTCGCGGAACGCCTTGCGCTGCTCGTCGTTCATCACGTCGGTGCCGACGGTGACGGCGCCGACGCCGTCGATCCCCTTCAGCGCTTCCTCGGTGCGCTCGATGAGGGTGTTCTTCATCGGGCAGCCGGCGATGGTGAGGTAGATGTCCACCGCCACGTCGTCGTTGTCCGAGATGTCGATGGACTTGACCATGCCGATCTCGGTGATGGGGCGCCTGACCTCGGGATCCTCGACCTGTGCGAGGGCGGTCCGGACCTGGGCTTCAGTAATCGTTGACATCACGGCCAATCCTAGCGCCCTACCCCCGCCGACCAGTACTAACCATGCCCTTGCCTGCGGGTAATGGCGTTCATCGCCGATGTCGCGGGGGTGCTTGACGACGGGACCCGCGCGGCGGCGCGGCCCATGTGCGCCGCGCACGGCGGGGATGCCGCGGGCGGGGCCCGTCGTCACGCGGGCGCGCGGGCGCGCGCGGGCGGCGGCGTCAGTCGCGCTCGCGGTCCCGGTCGCGATCCCGGTCGCGGTCGTCGGCCTCGTACAGCTTCTCCTCGATGCGGTGCAGCACGTCGGTGAGGTCGTCGAGCTCGCGGCGGAGGTAGTCGCGGGTGACGGCGTCGCCGACGGCGGCGCGGACGCCGGCGATCTCGCGGGCGAGGAACTCGGTGTCGGCCTTCGTCTCCGCGGCGCGGCGGCGGTCCTCCGCGGCCAGGGCGCGGTCGCGGTCCTCCTGCCGGTTCTGGGCCAGCAGGATGAGCGGCGCGGCGTAGGCGGCCTGGGTGGAGAACGCCAGGTTCAGCAGGATGAACGGGTACGGGTCCCAGGACCACGCCCAGCCGCCGACGTTCAGCGCGATCCAGACGACGACGATGATGGTCTGGAACGCCAGGTACTTGCCGGTGCCCAGGAAGCGGGCGACGCGCTCGGCGATCTCGACGAAGCGGTCGCCGTCGAAGTCGATGAGCTTGCGGCGCTTCGCGCCGGTGACGGGGGTGCCCAGGTCCAGGCGGCCGGCGTGGTCGCGGCGCTCGTCGATGTGGTCAGCCATGGCGGGTGTCCTCCTCGCCGGGTCGGATGCCGTCCTCGCGCCAGTCCTCCGGCAGCATGTGGTCCAGCAGGTCGTCGACGGCGATGGCGCCGAGCAGGTGGCGCTGGTCGTCGAGCACCGGGCCGCAGACGAGGTTGTAGGTGGCGAAGTAGCGGGCGGCCGTCTCGTGGTCGTCCTCCGCGTGCAGCGGCGGCAGGTCCGGGTCGAGGATGCCGCCGATCTGCGTCGACGGGGGTTCGCGCAGCAGCTTCTGCAGGTGGACGCAGCCGAGGTACTTGCCGGTCGGGGTGGCCGTCGGCGGGCGGACGACGAAGACCATGGAGGACAGCGACGGCGGCAGCTGCGGGTCGCGGCAGTGCGCCAGGGCCTCCGCCACGGTGGTGGTGGGCTGGAGGATGAGCGGCTCCGACGTCATGAGGCCGCCGACCGAGTCGGGGGCGTGGTCCATCAGGCGGCGCAGGGTCTGCGACTCCTCGGGCGCCATCAGCTCCAGGAGGACGTCGGCGCGGTCGGTGTCCAGCTCGTGCAGCAGGTCCGCGGCGTCGTCGGGGTCCATCTCCTCGAGGATGTCGGCGGCGCGCTCGATGGTCAGGTCCTCCAGCAGCTCCGTCTGGTCGTCGTCCGGCAGCTCCTGGATGATGTCGGCAAGCAGCACGTCGTCCATGGCGGCGGCGATGCGGCGGCGGCGCTCCGCCGGCAGGTCGGCCATGGCGTTGGCGACGTCGGCGGGGCGCATCTCGTGGAACTCCGCGATGAGCTCCGCGTCGGCGGAGACGGGCGCGGTGTCGGCGCCGAGGCCGTGGACGTGCTTCCACTCCACCTCGGTCATGGTGCGGCGGCCGCGCAGGCCCTTCTTCGGGCCGAGCGCGGCGACGCGGGAGGCGACCCAGTCGCGGGTGCGGGTGCGCTCGAGCTCCAGGTCGGTGATCTCCTGCGGCACGCCGTGCAGGTGCTCCAGGTCGGGGTCGTCGACCTGCACCTTCATGCCGACGAGGTCGCCGATGACCGTCATCTCGCCGGGGCGGGTGCGGAACTGGCGCATCGAGACGGTGGAGGTGGTCAGCAGCACCTCGTGCGGCTCGAACGCGGCGACGCGGAGGATGGGGAGGAACACGCGGCGCTTGTCGGTCATCTGCACCACCAGGCCCAGCGCGCGGGTCGGCGCGCCGGAGGGGCGGAGGCGGATGACGACGTCGCGGACGCGCCCGATGGTGTCGCCGTCGGGGTCGCGCACCGGCATTCCGGCGAGGCGGCCGACGTACACGCGGGAAATCGTCATGAACGCGATTCTACGGCCGGGGATCCGCGCACGCGGGCGGGGGAGGAGCTTTGCGACGGGACCCGCCGCGGCGATGGTGCTGTCGCGGGAACAAAACGGCGTCCGCGCACGTTGGAGGGGGTAGTAGACGACTCATCGAGTGGAAGGGGTACGGCCATGGCCGCCCGCAACGACACGTCCCGGATGCCTGCCCCGCCGGAGGGCTGGCCCGTCGGCAGCTTCGACAACTACGAGAAGGCGCAGCGCGCCGTCGACGCGCTCAGCGACCTGGACGGCTTCCCGGTGGAGGACGTCACCATCGTCGGCGTCGACCTCATGCAGGTCGAGCGCGTCGTCGGTCGCCTCACCTGGGGCAAGGTCCTCGGCGGCGGCGTGCTGTACGGCATGTGGCTGGGCCTGTTCTTCGGCCTGCTCGTCGGCCTGTTCACGGAGGCGTGGCTGCCGCCGCTCATCACGGGCGTCGTCGCCGGCGCGCTCTTCGGCATCATCGCCGCCGCGATCCCCTACGCCATGCAGAACGGGCGCCGCGACTTCGCGTCGACGACCCAGATCGTCGCCGGGCGGTACGACGTGCTGTGCAACCCGCGCTCCGCGGAGCAGGCGCGCGACTTCCTCGCCCGCCAGAACATCCGGTAGCGCGTACCCGCGCGTCCGCGGCGCGCGCCGCGCGCGGGCGGGACGGCGACGGCCCGGGCCGGGGGCATCGACCCCGGGCCCGGGCCGTCGTCACGCGAACGGGGATGCGAACGCCGCTACAGCCACTTGTTGCGGCGCAGCAGCCAGACCAGCACGGCGACGATGATCATCATCAGCGCCAGCACCGTGAAGTAGCCCCACTTCCAGTGCAGCTCCGGCATGAAGTCGAAGTTCATGCCGTAGATGCCCGCCAGCGCCGTCGGCACCGCCAGGATGGCGGCGTAGGCGGAGATGGTGCGCATGTCCGTGTTCTGCTGCAGCGAGATCTTCACCGCCGCGGCGTCGATGAGGGACGACAGGCGGGAGTCGAAGCCGGTGACCAGGTCGGCGGCGACGAGCTGGTGGTCCAGGACGTCGCCCAGGTAGCGGCGGACCTGCTTCGGCATCAGCGGGGCGCGCAGCTCCAGCAACCGCCGCAGCGCGGCCGTCAGGGGCGCGATGGCGTGGCGCATCTCCAGGATCTCGCGCTTGAGGATGTAGATGTCCTCGATGTCCGTGACGTCCTTCGGCTGGAAGACGTCGTCCTCCATGTCCTCGACCATCTCCTCCAGCGACTTCGCGACGCGCAGGTAGTTGTCGACGATCATGTCGGTCAGCGCCCACAGCACGCCCGACGGCCCCGGGCGGATGAGATCCGGGTCCGCGTCGACCCGCTCCTGCAGCCGCACGATGTCGGACTTCCCGACGCTCTGCCGGATCGTGATGATGTAGTCCCGCCCGATGACCATCAGCAGCTGGCCCGAGCGGATCTTCTCGTTCTCGTCGCCGCCGAGGCCCTCCTCCGAGTACTCGATGGAGCGCAGCACGAACACCAGGTGGTCGTCGTGGACCTCCACCTTGGGGCGCTGCCGCAGCGTCGTCGCGTCCTCCACCGTCAGCTCGTGGAGGCCGTAGACCTCCGCGACCTCGTCCATCTGCGTCGGGTTCGGCCGGGCCAGCGACAGCCACACGAATCCCTCGCCGCGGTCGCGGACGTACCGCAGGGCCGTGTGGTGGTCGAATTCGCCGGGGACGCGGTGGCCGTCGACGTACACGGAGCAGTCGCGGGTCGCCTCGGAGACGTGGCGGGGCGTCGGGAACATGCGCGGGCCTCCTGGTCGGGCGGGTCGCCCGGGGCCGGTAGCCTGGGGCGGGAGACGGGCCGGCGCGCAGCCGCCGGCCGCAGGACGGACACACCGGCCGTCCCTGGACCCGCCGGCCGCGGGCGGGGCGGCGGGGGAAGGGACGGGACGCGGTGGCGCGTGCGGACCATGGGCGGCTTCGGCGGCGCGGCGGGCGTCGTCCGTTGGTCGGGCACATCGTACGACATGGCGCGGGCCGCGGGGCCGGGTCGGGGGACGCGGCGGCGGGTGACGCGGGCTTCGCTTCGGCGGGGTCGGTGCGCCGCGTTGCGACGGCCGCCGTCACCGCGTCGGCGCTGACGCTCGCGGCGTGCGGCGGGGGCGCCGGCATCGACGCGGTGCGCGAGCCGATGCCCGTCGAGCCGTCCTCCCAGACCGAGCCCGTGGTCGTCGCCGCCGATGGCAAGCTGCCGGAGCAGACGGCGCTGGCGGAGGTCTACGCCGGCGGCTTCGCCCGCGTCGGCCGCGACGCCTCCACCCGCCTGGACGTGCCCCTGGAGATGCGCGTCGACGCCGTGCGCTCCGGTTCCGCGACGATGTCGTTCGGCTGCACCGGCGAGCTGCTGGTCCTCATGGACCGGGAGACGGCGCTGCAGCTGGCCATCGAGTACCAGGCCGACGAGGACCCGGGGAAGGCCCTGTCGCCGGAGTGGCGCGACCGCGTCTACGGCGCGATGTCCGCCGCCCTGCCGGGCGACCTCATGGCCACCGACCCGTCGAATGCGCAGGCGTGCGCGTGGCTCGACGACGCGCGCAACGCGTCCGCCGAAGGCGCGGCGTTCGGGGGGATGCGTGACGACGTGCCCTCCCCGGCCCCCGCGCCCGACGCCCCGGCCGGCGCCCCGGAGGGGGAGGGGGCGGGTGCCCCGGTGGGCGTCGCCCCGCTCGGCCCCGACTCCTCGGACCTGGAGATCGCGGCGGCCCTGCCGCGCCACCTCGTGCCCTTCTACCGGAAGCCGGCGCTGGACCGCCGCGACCGCGTCGAGGTGCTCAACCGCATCGCGGGCTCCATCTCCACGAAGGAGGTCAGGGAGCTGACGAAGGCCGTCGCGGAGCCGGGCGCCGAGCCCGCCGCCGACCTCGCCCGCAAGTGGCTGGAGACGTCGCGCTTCACGACGGGCTAGCCGGTGCGTGCCGTCCGCGGCTCGCGCGCCTCGCGGGCGGCGTCAACCCCATTCGGGGCGATGCCCGGGCGGGCATCCGAACGCCTCCGGCGCCGTGCCGCCGAGCGTGCGGAGGGCGGCGTGCGGGCGGTGCGGGGAGCGTCGTCACGCAACACCTGACCACCGATCGGGGCGTTTGCGCAGTTCCACAACATTCCTGGCAGCGGACGCGCGCGGGAGGGGCAAATGCGTGCATGATTTCCGAATCGGTCCAGGAATGCCCGTGTCGGTCCGGGTAGGGGATCCATCGTGAATCCCCTTAAGGGAACCTACGTTCACCGTGATAGTGTTCCGGGCATGACGTTCGCCCCCGAGCATTACACCGACCACCACGAGGACGGAGTGCACGCCGAGCACCGCCGCACCGAGGTGGGTGAGGCGTCGCCGTACATCGACGCCGCCGTCGAGGTCTTCTCCATGCTGGCCGATCCGACCCGCGTGCGGATCGTGCTCATCCTCCGCGAGGGCGAACTTCCCGTCGGCGAGCTGGCGAAGCGCGTCGGCAAGACCCCGACCAGCGTTTCCCAGCACCTGGCGAAGCTGCGCATGGCCCGCATGGTCGCCGCCCGCCAGGAGGGCACCCGCGTCTTCTACCGGCTGCTCGACGACCACGCGTCCGAGCTCGTCGTCCAGGCGCTGTACCAGGCGTCGCACACCGTCGACGACACGTTCCCGCCGCACCGGCGGTAGGGGCGGATCGGGACGGCCGGCCGGGTCGGCCGGGTCGGATTCGGCCCGCCGAGCTTGGGCCGCCCGGCGGTCATCACCCCCGGTTCGCCGCCCGACCTGCAAACCCCGGGACCATGCGTGAGCGTGTCCCGCGGAATAACCACCGGCGTTCGCCGCCCGCCGTCATCCCGCGGCCCGCAGACCACACGAACTTCCGGTGCCGCACCACCCCGTGGCACCGGACCCCGCCGCCCTCCCCGCACCAGGGGAGGGCGGCATCTTTTGTGGGGGCGCTTGTGCGCGGGGAGGGGTCTTCCGCGGGCGCTTGTGTGCGGGAGCGGGTCGTGTGGACCCCGTTGGCGACGCCTCCATTGCCGCCAGACCCACTTCCGGCCATTCCGACCCTGTTCTAACTGGGTCTCAACGGCCGGAAGTGGGTCTGGCCGTGAGCGCGCCGTGCGGGACGGGGGCGAAACGACCCGGTCGCGACGCCGACGGGCGACCTGGAGGTCCTCTGCGGCGAGCACCCGCGGAAGGCGGACGTACTTGGGGCCGGCGGCCCTGCAACCTGGACGTAGTTGGCCCCAGCGGCTCGCCAACCTGGACCCAGTTAGCCGAACCTGGACCTAGGTAGAAGTACGTCCAGGTCGGGCTAGGTACGTCCAGGTTCGCCGCGTGGGGAGGCCAAGTACGTCCAGGTTGGCCGCGAGGGGCCGCGGGGGACCGCGTGGGAAGGCGAAGTACGTCCAGGTCGGTCCTGAGCGGCGGGGACTGAAGCGCGCGGGGCCGGCGGAGGACGCGCAGAGCTCCCGAATCCCAGGAAAACGCGGGACGGCCCCGCCCCCGCGCGATGCGGGGACGGGGCCGTCGAAGGTCCGGAGCCCGGCCGGGCCGGATGCTCGGCCGGGCCGGAAGCCCGGCGCCCGGGCCGGCGCGATGCACCGGCCCGGCACGCGGACGCTAGTCCGCGAAGGCCTCCTCGAGGAGCGCCTTCTGCTCCATCTGGTGGACCTTCGCCACGCCGGTGGCGGTGGAGGACTGGGCGCGGCGGGAGACGCGCTTGATCTTCGGCATCTCCGGCAGGTACTCCGGCAGGTTCAGCGCCAGGAACGGCCACGGGCCCTGGTTGGCCGGCTCGTCCTGGACCCAGCGGACGTCCTCCGCGTTCGGGTACGTCTTGAAGACGTCCCGCAGGCGGTTGAACGGCACCGGGTGGAGCATCTCGATGCGGATGATCGCGACGTCGTCGTGGCCCTCCTTCTCCTTCTTCGCGGCGAGCTCCCAGTAGAGCTTGCCGGAGCAGAAGAGCAGCTTCTTGACCTTGTCCTTGCCCTTGCCGTCGGCGAACGTCGGGTCGTCGAGCACGGACTGGAACTTCGACTTCTCGGTGAAGTCCTCGACCGGGGACACGGCGGCCTTGTTGCGCAGCATCGACTTCGGGGTGAACACCACCAGCGGGCGGTGCAGGTCCGACAGGATGTGGCGGCGCAGCAGGTGGAAGTAGTTCGCCGGGTCGGACGGCTGGGCGACGGTGAAGGAACCCTCGGCGCACAGCTGCAGGAAGCGCTCGATGCGGGCGGAGGAGTGGTCCGGGCCCTGGCCCTCGTAGCCGTGCGGCAGCAGCAGGATCAGCTTGGAGGTCTGGCCCCACTTCGCCTCGCCGGAGGAGACGTACTGGTCGATGATGGTCTGCGCGCCGTTGGCGAAGTCGCCGAACTGCGCCTCCCACGCGACGACGGCGTCCGGGTTGCCCAGGGTGTAGCCGTACTCGAAGCCCATGCCGGCGAACTCGGTCAGCGCCGAGTTGTAGGTGTTGAACCGGCCGCCGTTGCCCTTGTCCTCGGCGTACTGGTGCATCGGGTTGTACTCGGCCGCCGTCTCCGGGTCGACCATGACGGCGTGGCGCTGCGTGAAGGTGCCGCGGCGGGAGTCCTCGCCCGCGAGGCGGACGGTGCGGCCCTCGGCGGCGAGGGAGCCGAAGGCGAGGAGCTCGGCCATGGCCCAGTCGACGCCGCCCTCCTTGACCATCTGGGCGCGCTTCTTCGCGACGGGGCGCACGCGCTGGTGGATGGTGAAGCCCTCCGGCGGGTTCACGTAGTACTCGCCCATCTCGACGAGGTCGGCCTTCGCGATGTTGGTCTTCAGGCCGTGCGGCAGCGGCTGGGAGCCGGCGATGCCGGTCTGCTCGCCCGGCTTGGCGCCCTCGCTGCGGCGGACCTCGTTGAAGACGGCCTCCATCTGGTCGTGGAAGTCGCGGCGGGCGGCCTCGGCCTCCTCCTCGGAGAGGTCGCCGCGGCCGATGAGGTCCTCGGTGTACTGGGCGCGGACGCCCTCCTTGTTGTCGATGACGTCGTACATCAGCGGCTGGGTCATCGACGGGTCGTCGGCCTCGTTGTGGCCGCGGCGGCGGTAGCAGACGAGGTCGATGAAGACGTCCTTGCCGAAGCGGTTGCGGTACTCGACGGCCAGCTGGGCGACCCAGACGACGGCCTCGGGGTCGTCGCCGTTGACGTGGAAGACCGGGCAGCCGTAGGTCTTCGCGATGTCGGTGGAGTAGTAGGAGGAGCGGCCCGAATCCGGGGAGGTGGTGAAGCCGATCTGGTTGTTCACCACGATGTGCACCGTGCCGCCGACCTTGTAGCCGCGGAGGTTCATCAGGTTCAGGGTCTCCTGGACGATGCCCAGGCCGGCGAAGGACGCGTCGCCGTGCAGCAGCAGCGGCATGACGGAGTAGTTCTCGGCGCCCTGGTTCAGCATGTCCTGCTTCGCGCGGGCGAGGCCCTCGACGACCGGGTTGACGGCCTCGAGGTGGGACGGGTTCGCCGTCAGGGTGACGTCGATCTCGCCCTCGCCGAACATCTGCAGGTGCGTGCCGGTGGTGCCGAGGTGGTACTTCACGTCGCCGGAGCCGCCGGCCTGCGCCGGGTCCATGTTGCCCTCGAACTCGGTGAAGATCTGGGACAGCGGCTTGCCGACGATGTTGGCCAGCACGTTGAGGCGGCCGCGGTGCGGCATGCCGATGACGACCTCGTCGAGGCCCTGGCCGGCGGCGGTGTCGATGGCGGCGTCCATCATCGGGATGAGGGACTCGGCGCCCTCGAGGGAGAAGCGCTTCTGGCCGATGTACTTGGTCTGCAGGAAGTTCTCGAAGGCCTCGGCGGCGTTGAGCTTCTGCAGGATGTACTTCTGCTCGGCGTGGGTCGGGCGGGGCTGGCCGCCCTCGAGGCGGTCCTGCAGCCACTCGCGCTCGTCGGCGTCGAGGATGTGCATGTACTCGGTGCCGACCTTGAGGCAGTAGGCGTTGCGCAGGCGCGACAGCACCTCGCGCAGCGTCATCTGCTCCTTGCCGCCGAAGCCGCCGACGTTGAACGTGCGGTCGTAGTCCCACAGGGACAGGCCGTGGGTGGCGATGTCGAGGTCGCGGTGATCCGGGGTGACGATGTTCGGGTGGTCGAACTGCAGCGGATCGGTGTCGGCCAGCATGTGGCCGCGCATGCGGTAGGACTCGATGAGCCGCATGACGCGGGTGTTCTTGTCGACGCCCGTGTTCGGGATGTCCTGCGCCCAGCGCACCGGGGTGTAGGGCACCTTCATGGAGTCGAAGACGTCGTCCCAGAACTTGTCGTCGACCATGAGCTGGCTCATGGTGCGCAGGAACTCGCCGGACTCCGCGCCCTGGATGATGCGGTGGTCGTAGGTGGAGGTGATGGTCACCAGCTTGCCGACGCCGAGGTCGGCGAGGCGGTCGGCGGACGCGCCGGCGAACTCGGCCGGGTAGTCCATGGAGCCGACGCCGATGATCGCGCCCTGGCCCTTGGTGAGGCGGGGCACGGAGTGGCGGGTGCCGATGCCGCCCGGGTTGGTCAGGGAGATGGTGACGCCCTGGAAGTCCTTGCCGGTCAGCTTGCCGTTGCGGGCGCGGACGACGATGTCCTCGTAGGCGTCGACGAACTCGCGGAACGACAGGTTCTCGCACTCGCGGATGGCGGCGACGACGAGGGAGCGGGAGCCGTCCTTGTTCTGCATGTCGATGGCCAGGCCCAGGTTGATGTGCTCCGGGGTGACCAGGGTCGGCTTGCCGTCCTTGACCGCGTAGGAGTTGTTCATGCCCGGGTGGATCATGACGGCCTTCACCATGGCGTAGCCGATGAGGTGGGTGAAGGAGATCTTGCCGCCGCGGGAGCGCTGCAGCTGATCGTTGATGAGGGAGCGGTTCTCGAACAGCAGGCGGGCCGGCATGTCGCGGACCGACGTCGCCGTCGGGATCTCCAGGGAGATGTCCATGTTCTTGGCGATCGCCTTGGCGACGCCGCGCATGGCCTCCTCGTTGGCCTCCGGCTGCTCCGCGGCGGCCGCCTTCTCCATCGGCGACTTCTTCGCCTTGGTGGGCACGGGGGCCTGCGGGGTCTTGGTCGGCTCGGGGCCCTTGGAGGGGCGCTTGCCGGTGGCGGCGGCCTCCTCCTTGGTGGCGGCGGCGCGCTTGGCCATCGGCGCGGCGTCGGCGGGAGCCGTGGGGGCGGAGGTCCCGGCCGGGGCGCTGCTGGCGGCCACGTCGGCGCCCGAGGCGTTGGTGGAGAAGTAATCCCGCCATTCCTTGCCAACGGACTCGGGATCCTTCTTGAACTGCTGGAACATCTCGTCGACCAGCCATTCGTTCTGGCCGAAGCTCATGTCGCTGCTCACGGCAGGTACTCGCCTCATTTCGTGTTCGTCATCAGATTTGTCGTCGGTGGCGTTTGTCGCGCCGGCGAGGTGGGTGACGTGTCCAGCGGCCGCGGCCCGTGGCCCCCGGGTGAGGGGCCGGGGCCGGGGCGTGAACGGGGGTTACCACCCCACTGGTGTCACACCAGACTAACCGGATTCCGCCCGTCCTTCCACGGGCGCACGCCGTCCATGGTACGTGTGCCACAGTTCGGCGTAGGCACCCGCCGCCCCCGTCAATTCCGCGTGGGTGCCCTGCTCGATGATCCGCCCTCCGTCCAGCACGATGATGCGGTCGGCGCGGGCGGCGGTGGCGAGGCGGTGGGCGACGATGACGGCGGTGCGCCGGCGGGCCGCGCGCTCGGAGGCGGCGAGGATCGCGCGTTCGGTCGCGGGGTCGAGCGTCGCGGTCGCTTCATCCAGCAAAAGCACCGGTGGATCGGCCATTTCCGCGCGCGCCAGGGCGATGAGCTGGCGCTGCCCGGAGGACAGGCCGAGGCCGCGTTCGCCGATGTGCCGGGTGAAGCCGCCGGGGATGGCGGCGATGGCGGTGAGGGCGCCGACGCGGCGTGCGGCGGCGGTGATCTCGGCGGGGGTGGCGCCGGGGGAGCCGTAGGCGATGTTGTCGGCGATGGTGCCGGCGAACAGGTGCGCCTCCTGCGGCACGTAGCCGAGCTGCCGCCGCCAGTCGGCGAGCGGGAAGGAGCGGATGTCGCGTCCGCCGGCGCGGACGGTTCCGGTGCGCGGGTCGTGGAAGCGCGCGAGGAGCTTGACGACGGTGGACTTCCCGGCGCCGGTGGCGCCGACGAGCGCGACGGTCTCGCCCGGGTGGATGGTCAGGTCGAGGTCGTCGAGGACGCCGCGGTCGTCGTCGCCGTACCCGAAGCCGACGTGGTCGAGGGCGAGCTCCCCGGCGGCGGCGCGGCCCGCCCCGGGCTCCACGCCGTCGTCGGCGACGGAGGGGCGGGTGGCCAGGAGGTCGGCGATGCGGTCGAGGCCGACGCGGGCCTGCTGGTAGCCGTCGAAGACCTGGGAGAGGTGCTGGATGGGGCCGAAGAGCATGCCCAGGTAGAGGGTGAAGGCGACGAGGACGCCGGCGGTCGCGCCGCCGTCGGCGATCTGGGCGGCGCCGACGGCGAGGACGGCGACCATGGTGAGATCGGCGACGAGCGCGATGCCGGGGAAGAACAGGGCGACGGCGGCCTGGGCGCGGATGCGCAGCCGGCGGTAGCGGCGGGACCCGCGGTTCAGGCCGGCGGCGACGGCGGCGGTGCGGTGGTGCATCTGGTTGGCGCGCAGGCCGGCGATGGCCTCCTGGAAGTCGGCGTTGACGTCGCTGACGCATTCGCGGGCGGCGCCGTAGAGCCGGGAGGAGTAGCGGCGGAACACCAGGGTGGTCAGCACGATGGCGGGCAGCGCCGCCAGCGGCACGAGCGCCAGCTGCGCGTCGGTGGCGACGAGCATGAGGACGACGCCGAGGAGGGTGAACAGGGCGGTGACGCCCTGGGCGACGCCGGTCTGCAGGAAGGACGACAGGGCGTCGATGTCGGTGGTCATCCGGGTCATGATGCGGCCGGAGCGGGTGCGCTCGAAGTAGTCGAGCGACAGCCGGTGCAGGTGCCGGAAGCTGCGGACGCGCAGCAGGTACAGCAGCCGTTCGCCGGTGCGGGCGGTGAGCACGGTGGTGGCGGCGGTGGCGGCCCAGCCGGCGGCGACGAGCGCGAGCGCCCCGAGGGACGCCCACAGCAGCACGTCCGGATCGTGGCCGGCGATGCCGCGGTCGACGACGGCGCCCATGATCATCGGGAACGCCAGGTCCACGGCGGCGGAGACGATGAGCAGCGCCGTCACGGCGACGAGCAGCCCGCGCACGCGGGCCAGCAGGTGCGTCAGCCGGAACCGGCCGGCGGGCGCGGGGGCGTCGGCGTCGACGCGGGGCTCCTCGTCGGCCTCGGGCAGGCGGCGGATGCGCTCGAGGAGCTCCGGGGTGGCGGGGCCCATCATGGCGGAGGCCTGCAGGGAGCCGCCGCGCCCGCCGCCGCCCCCGCGTCCGCGGCCGACGCCGCGGGGCATCGCGGCGACGAGCGCGCCGGCGCGCAGGGAGCGGGCGTCGGCGCCGTCGTCGCCGCCGGAGCCCGCGGTGCGTGACGACGTGCCCCGCCCGGCTGCCGCGCCGCCCGCGGCACCGGCGCCGCCCGCCCCGGGGCCGGACCCGCCCGCCCCGGCCGCGTCGTCGCCGGCGGGCTCCGGCCACAGGAGGGCGGGGTCGGGTTCGGCGGCCCCGGGGTCGTCGAGCCGCAGCTCCGCCTCTCCGGCCGCGCGGGCCCGGTGGGCGGCGCGGGCGGCGGCGCGCTCCTCGTCGGAGAGGTCCATGAGGTCGGCGAAGCCGGGCAGGTCGCGCACGAGCTCGGCGCGGGTCCCGGAGCCGGCGGGGCGGCCGTCGTCAAGCACGAGCACCTGATCGGCCAGGTCGAGGGTGGAGGAGCGGTGCGCGACGGCGATGACGGTGACGTCGCCGCGGCGGCGGTGCAGCGCGTCGAAGATGCGGGCCTCGGTGGCGGCGTCGATGGCGGACGTCGCGTCGTCGAGCACGAGGACGCGGGGGCGGGCGAGCAGCGCGCGGGCGAGCGCGATGCGCTGGCGCTGGCCGCCGGAGAGGGTGAGGCCGCGCTCGCCGAGGTTCGTGCGCCAGCCGTCGGGGAGGTCGTCGGCGAAGTCGACCTGGGCGTCGGCGGCCGCGGCGAGGACCGCGGCCTCGAGGTCCCGGGCCTTCAGTTTCCCGGACGCCAGGCGCGAGGTGGCGCCCATGGCGATGTTGTCGAACAGCGTGCCGGAGTGCAGGAACGGCTCGTCGGGCACGACGGCGACGGCGCGGCGGACGTCGGCGGCGCGGGCGGCGCGCAGGTCGACGGCGCCCGCGGGGCCGACGAGCTCCACGCGGCCGCGGTCGGCGGCGTAGTGGCGGCCCATCAGCTGGGTCAGCACCGTCTTGCCGGAGCCGGGCGGGCCGACCAGCGCGAGCGTCGTGCCGGCGGGGACCTCCGCGTCGACGCCGTCGAGGACCGCGTGCCCGCCGCGGTCGCAGCCGACGCCGGTGAAGCGCACGCCGAGCGGGCCCGCGGGCACCGGCCGCGGGTCGGCCGGATCGTCGTGGTCGGGGCGGGTGGCGATGACGTCGGCGACGCGGTCGACGCTCGCCGCCGCCAGCTGCACGGAGATGAGCATGCGGGAGACCATGCGCGAGAGGTTGGTCAACGTCGTCAGGTACGTCGCGAAGGCCACGAACGTGCCGACGGTGACGTCGCCGCGCAGCGCCAGCCAGCCGCCCAGCGCGATGACCGCGACGAGCGACAGCTGGGGCAGCGACACCAGGATCGGCTGGTAGCGGGCGTTGAGCCGGGCGGCGCGCATCCGCAGGGAGAACAGGCGGCGCGACAGCCGCTCCAGCGCCGCCGACTCCCGCTCCTCCTGCGCGAACGCCTTGACGACGCGCACGCCCGTCACCGTCTCCTCCACGTGCGTGGCGACGTCCGCCGCCTGCTGCTGCGCCGTCCACGTCGCGGCGTGGAGGCTGGTGCGGGATTTCGCGGCGACGCCGACGACCATGGGGACGACGGCGAGGCCGACGAGGGTGAGCGGCAGCGACATCGCCAGCATCACCGCGACGGTGAGCACCATGCGGATGACGGAGGTCAGCGCCAGCGGCAGCATCGCCAGCATCGTCTGCACGGCGTTGAGGTCGGAGATGGAGCGGGCGACGACCTGGCCGGTGCGGACGCGGTCCTGCGCCGGGCCGTCGAGGCGCTGGAGGGAGTCGAGCAGCCGCATCCGCAGGTCGTGCTGCACCGACAGGGACAGCACCCCGGCGGACAGGCGCCGGCCGGCCTGCAGCGCGAAGGTGCCGACGGCGACGGCGGCGAAGACGGCGAGCACCGCCGTCAGCGGCGCGATCGACGGCAGCCAGGCCGCGGCGGCGCCGCCGTCGCCCTGGCCGGTGGCGGCGTCGATGGCGTCGCGCGTCAGCAGGGGAGCGGCGGTCTCCAGGACGGTGACGCCGACGCCCGTGAGCGCGACCAGCAGCAGGGCGACGGGGTGCTTGGCCGCATACGACAGCAGCACCCGCATCGACCCCGGCCGCCGGTCGGCGGTGCGGTGCGTGCGGGTGCTGCGATCCATGGCCCAACAGTAGCGCCGGGGCCGACATCGGCCGGCGGCGCTTGCCGGGTCGGCGGCGCCGGCGCCCGGAGGCGGTGGGGCGGGCCCCATCCGGAGGGCGGGCCCGGCCGGTTGGGCGCCGGATGTGCGCCGGAGGGGCGTTACTTGTCGCCCTTGACCTCGGCGTCGGACGGGGCCTCGGCCTCGTCCTTGATGTCCTTCTTCAGGTCCTCGGCGCCGGCCTCGGCGTCCTCCTTGACGCGGCGGGCGGAGTCGGCCGGGGACAGCGGGGTCTCCGGCTCGTCGCCGGCCTCCTTGGCGGCGGCGATGTCGGACTCGTCGATGACCAGGTTGTCGTCGAAGTCCTTCGGCAGCGGGCCGAGGGAGGCGCGGGAGTTGTCGATGAAGCCGCGGGCGAGCTTGCGGTTGGCGGTGGCGCCGAGGACGGCGCCGATGCCCATCGGCATGAGCTTGCCGACGATGGCCAGGCGCGCGGACTTCATCACGCGCTTGCGGGCCATGGACAGCAGGCGCTTGTTGAGGCCGCCGAGCTGCGGCAGGCCCAGGCGGGACAGCAGGCCGGCGGAGACGTCGCGGTTGGCCTTCTTGCGCAGGGACTCGCCGCCGATGGTCGCGGCGACGACGGCGGTGCCGGAGGAACCGAGGATGGTGACCAGGATGAGGGAGCGGCGGCGCTCGTCGTGCTCGATGTCGATGTCGCGCAGGCGGGCGGAGGCGAGGGTGTGCCACGCCGCGGCCTCGAGGAAGAACAGGGACTCGACCGCGATGGCGGCGAGGCCGGTGAAGAAGCCGATGCCCGGGATGACGGACGCGCCGCCGGTGGCGCCGCCGGTGCCGGTGACCAGGTTGATGAAGTGGGAGTCGATGCGCTCCTGCAGCTCCGCCGGGGTGGCCTCCGGGTGGCGGGCGCGGAGCTGGCGGACGTAGGCGGTGATGATGTCGGTCTGCCAGCCCATCGCGGTGTCGAGGGAGCGGATGAGCATGCGGCCGGTGATGCCCGCGTCCTCCTCCAGCGCCTTCGGGTCCGAGGCGACGGCGTCGGTGACGGTCTCGCCCGGCGCCTGCGCCTGGTCGTCCTTCTTGTCCTTGTCCTTGCCGAACAGCCCGAACATGCGTGGATCCTCCTGGGTGCGGTGATTCGTGGGACGCGGGGCGGGCTGCTGCCGCCCGTCCGTCCGGCCGCGTGGGCGGCCGGAGGTGCGGGGCGGGGCCCGGGGCTCCCGCGCCGGGGGTGTGTCGCGTCGTGCAACGCGATGACCCGGCCAGCTTATTCCGACGGGCGCCGCGGACATGCCCCGTGGTGAATGGTGTTCCCCGATTGTTACGGGTCCGTGAGCGTCTGGGCGGCACCCGGGCCGTGTCCGCCGCCGCGCCTACCCTGGTGGCATGGACGCCGAACCCAGCCTGCCCGCCCAATACGGCCGCGTCGTCGCGGAGATCCCCTGGCTGCGCGCGAACGTGGAGGCGTCGGCGGACGCGGTGGTGCACGACGGCGCGGCCACGGGGGAGCTGCTGACGACGCCCGCGGGCGTCGCGTCGCTGGTGCGCCCGGGCCTGGACCTGTTCCCCATGCCGGAGGCCGGCGATTCGGCGGAGCGGTACGTCGCGCAGCTGTGGTGGTACTCGGCGTGCGGGGCGTGGCTGCGGGTGACGGCGGCGATGATCCTGCTGGAGGACGCGGCGCCGCGGCCGTCGTGGGAGGGTGCGCGGTTCTTCGTGCGCGACGGCTTCTGGCCGGGCTTTGCGACGGGGACCGTCGGCGACGTCCCCGCCGACGACGCCGATGCGGTCCGGGCGCATGGCCGGGACGTGGGCCGGTGGCTGGAGCCGACGATCGCGGCACTCGGGGAGGCGTTCGGCGTACGTCCCGCGCCGCTGTGGGCGATCCTGGGCGATGAGCTGGCGGGGGCGGCCGTCGCGATCGGCAACGAGCTGATGGAGCCGTGGCGCGGGGTGGCCGTCGGCACCTGGCTGGCGGAGGGCTGTGCGGGGGCGGCGGAGGAGGCAGGGGCGCGGATGCCCGCGCCGCGCTTCGCCGACGTCACGGAGGATGCGGTCGAGGACTGCGACGTGGCGGCGGCGCTGGCGGGGGAGGAGCCGGACTGGGACACAACGTGCGCGCTGGTGCGGTCGTCGTGCTGCATGATCTTCCATTCGCCGGTGGCGGACATGTGCACGTCGTGCCCGCGGCGGCCGCGGGAGGAGCGGGAGGCCGGCTGGATGGCCGCCACCGGCTGAGCCGCCGGCCGATCCGCCGGGTGGGCGCCGGTCCGCGCCCGGCGTGACCGGGTGATCTGCGTCTACGATGGCGGACGGGCCTCGCGGCGACCGACGTGCCGCGGCCATCGCCTGACCCGTGGGAAGGAACCCGATGAGCTTCTTTGAGCAGATTGCGGCCGGACTGGATGCCGAGGGCATCGAGAGCCGCGTCAACGAGGACACGCTGTTCGTCCCGATCACCGAGGACCTGGAGGTGCAGTTCGTCACCATCGACGAGAAGCTGCCGGCCGCGGAGGTGTACGTGGCGGCGGCGGACGTCGACGACGAGGACGACGATTTCGAGGCGGTGCTGGTCTCCGTCGTGTTCTCGGTGGAGGACGCGGTGAAGGCCGTGGCGCACCACGTGGCCACGGACCGGGTCGTCGCGATCCTGCGCATCCTGCTGGACGGCGAAGACGATCGCCTGCAGGAGCTGGAGTTCGAGCAGGACCCGGAGGAGGCGACGCTGCTGACCGCGGAGGTCGGCGAGGCGGCGCTGCTGCAGGTCATGGTCACCGCGCACGACAACGTGCCGGAGGCGCACGTCCGCTTCATCGCTCAGGACGCGAACCTGGACGACGTCGTCGACCAGGCCATCGCGGAGTTCTGGGACTCCGACACGGAGACGATCCTCACCGACGACGATCGCCGCAAGATGTTCGCGGACCTGTACGCGGACGTGCAGTCGCTGCGCAACGAGGTCATGTCGCTGGGCTGCTTCACCGACGTCGACCGCCTGCTGGACGTGCTGGCGCTGGCGGTCGAGCACGCGGAGGAGTGGGAGGAGTCCCTCGGCCCGGTGGATGACGGGTCGCTGGTGGAGCACCTGTACTCCGATCTGCTGGACGACGACTTCGACGACGATGACGACGAGTTCGGCGATGACGACGACTACGACGACAACGACGAGGACG
This sequence comes from Corynebacterium sp. 335C, assembly GCF_053525695.1. NCBI lineage: Bacteria > Bacillati > Actinomycetota > Actinomycetes > Mycobacteriales > Corynebacteriaceae > Corynebacterium > Corynebacterium sp. 335C. The sequence continues at coordinate 678,787 of NZ_JASTTB010000001.1, read as the reverse complement.
ATGACGACCTCGACGATGACGACGCGGACGACGATGATGACGCTGCCGACGACGAGGACGGTGACGACGCCGACGGCGCCGGCGATGAGCGTGACGACGCCTCCCGCTCCGGCGGCGGCGTGAAGTAGACCGCGCACCGCCCCGCGCAGTAGCGGGGAGTGCGCCGGGCCGGCGGCGGACCGGAGACGGGTCTGCCGCCGGCCGTCGTCATGTCCGGGGCCGGGCCGCCGGGGCAGATGGGCGGAGAGGCCGGGCCGCCGGTAGGACGAGCGGAGAGCCGGCGCGTCAGGCGGCGCGGCCGGCGAACAGCTCCGCCGGGGTCGGCAGCACCGTGCCCGCCGGGTCGTGCATCCAGCGGAAGCGCCGGGCCCCGCGGCCGTCGGCGCCCGCGTCGTGCACGTCTGCGGCGCAGCCGCGCGGATGCATCGCCTCCGCCAGCGCGCGGGCCACGGTCGCCGCGGCCGCCTCCTGCGGCTCCATGCCGGGCGGCGCCGACAGGCGGACCGTCACCTCGGAGGCGTACACCCGCCGGCCCTCCGCCCGCCGGTACTCGGGGTGGCGCAGCGCCAGCTGGCGCACCAGCGCGGGCGGGACCGGGGCGCGGCGGGCCCGGAACGAGGCCGTCACGCCCGGAAGCCCGGGCACCGCGACGGAGTGCTCCGGCCCCGCACCGCGGCGGGCGGCCACCGGGTGGCGGAGGAACGTGGCCACCAGGCCCAGGTCGTCGGCGAGCTCGCGGCGGTACAGCTCCGCCAGGAACGTCGGATCGTCGTACGGCAGCCCGTCGCCGGCCGGGGTGGGCGCCCCGCCGGGAACGGGGGAGGTGGCGGCGCGGGTGCCGTCGTCAAGCACCCCACCCGCATGGGCGAGCGCGGGCGCGGAGGTCGGGGACGGGGCGAGCTGCGTGATGTCGTTCATGGACCTGACCGTAGGGGGAGGGGCGACACGGACGTTCGAACACTAGCACGAAAATCGAACGCGTGAGCGAATATTGGGAACGGACGGCCGGGAGCCCGCACGGCGGGCGGGTCGTTTACGTGTCACGCTAGGGTGGGGCGGATGCCCGCGCGGACCCGCGGGCCACCCGACCGCACGAGAGGAGCCCAGGTGCCGCGAATCCCCGGCCTGCACCGGAACCCCACGACGGCGGAGGAGCACCGCGTCGCGCGCATCCCCGTACCGCGGGAGATCTGGGTGCTCGTCTCCGCGGCGTTCATCATCGCCCTCGGCTTCGGGCTCATCGCCCCCGTGCTGCCGCAGTACGCGCGCAGCTTCGACGTGTCGGTGTTCGCGGCGAGCTTCGTCGTCAGCTCCTTCTCCATCATGCGGCTGTGCTTCGCGCCGGCCTCCGGGCGGCTGGTCGACCGCATCGGCCACCGCCGCACCTATCTCACCGGCCTGTCCATCGTCGCCGGGTCGACGCTGCTGGTCGCGGTCGCGCAGGACTACTGGCAGCTGCTGGCGTTCCGCGCCCTCGGCGGCGTCGGCTCCACGATGTTCACCGTCAGCGCGATGGCGCTCATCGTCCGCATCTCGCCCCCGGCCATCCGCGGCCGGTGCTCCTCCCTGTACGGCGGCGCGTTCCTCACCGGCAACGTCGTCGGCCCCATGGCGGGCGCGGCGATGGCGTCGTGGGGCATGCGCGTGCCGTTCCTCATCTATGGCGTCGCGCTGTTCCTGGCGACGGCCGTCGTTGCCGTCCTGCTCAACCCCGAGGCACTGCGGCAGAAGGTGCCGAAGTCCGCGCAGCCGATGATGACGTTGCGCGAGGCGTGGTCCGACTCCGCCTACCGGTCGGCGCTGTGCTCCGCCTTCGCCAACGGCTGGTCGAACTTCGGCGTCCGCGTCGCCATCGTTCCCCTGTTCGCCGCCGCGACGTTCAGCCAGGGCGCAGCCGTCGCGGGCCTGGCGCTGACGTTCTTCGCCCTGGGCAACGTCAGTGCGCTGACGTTCTCCGGCACCCTGTCCGACAAGTACGGGCGCAAACCGCTCATCCTCACGGGCCTGGCCGTCAACGCCGTGTTCACTGGCATCTTCGGCCTGATGCACGGCAACGTGTCGCTCATTCTCGCCTGCGTCGCCGCCGGCGTCGGCGCCGGCCTGCTCAACCCGTCGCAGCAGGCCGTGCTCGCCGACGTCGTCGGCCCCGACCGGCAGGGCGGCCGCGTGCTGGCCCGCTACCAGATGGCCCAGGACCTGGGCGCCATCTCCGGGCCGCTGCTGGTCGGCGCGCTGGTCGACGTCGCCGGCTTCACGGTCGGCTTCGTCGCCTGCGGCGTCATCACCGGCCTGGCGCTCGTGGCGTGGCTGTTCGGCCGCGAGACCAACCCCATGCTCCGCACCGGGGAGCGCGCCGCCGAAAGCGACGACCACCCGGTGGGGAAGGCGAAGTAGGGGTCAGTCGAAGACGAGGGCTCCCTGGCCGTCGTCGCCGATCGCCTTCCGCGCGATGGCCGGATCCTCGGCCTCGATGCCGTCGATGGCGGCCAGCAGCGATTCCCCGAGCGCCTTACCGAGGGGCACGGGCACGGCGTTGCCGATCTGGCGGCCGATGGAGGTCTTCGACCCGTGCCACTTGTAGTCGAGGGGGAATCCCTGGATGAGCGCGCCCTCGAGATGCGTGATGGCCCGGTGCTCCGTCGGGTGGATGTAGCGGCCCTTCTCCGGCTTGTAGAACTCCGTGCGGATCGTGACCGAGGGCTTATCCCAGGTCAGCCTCCCCATCACATCGCCCGAGCCGCTGCTGTGCCTCCTCCAGCAGGGGGCGAGGAGCTCCTCCGGCAGATCGAACCGGTTGCCGCCCTCGGGAATGGCGCGGAACCGCATCAGGGAGATCTCCTGGTAGTTGCGCGCGAAATGCAGCTCATGCGTTTCGACGGGACGCTCGGCCCTGAGGTGCGTCGAGGTGACGTGCGGTTCGACCGTCGCCAGCACGTCGCGGAGCGTCAGCCGCCGGTCCTCCGGGAGTTTCGCGGGCCAACCCGGGGCGGTGAGCCCCTTCCTCCAGCCCAGCGCGATGAACCGCTTCCGGGCCTGACCTGCCCCGTAGTCGTGCGAATTGAGGATCCGGGCGTCGACGTCGTACTCCGAGAGCCTGCCGCCCTCCTCGAATTCCCCGAAGAACAGCGGCGCCTCGAGCGACGACATGAACTGCGGGACGTTCTCCATGATGAAGTAGTCGGCTTCGGTGTCCCTCACCGTGGCCGCGTAATGGCGCCACAGGGAATTCCTCGTGTCGTCCGCAGCCTGCCGGCCGAGCTGGGAAAAACCCTGGCAGGGAGGTCCGCCGACGATGACATCCGCACGGAGATCCGCGGGGCGGGACCAGGCTTCGATGTCTCCGTCGTGCACGGGGCCACCGTGGTTCGCCCTGAAGGTCTCCGCGGCGTCCTTGTCGTGCTCGACGGCGAGCACGGAGCGGAAACGCTCCGACGCCTGCCGCAGCCCTTCGGTGAGGCCGCCGGCGCCGGCGAAGAGGTCCACCGTGCGGATCGCCGAGTCGTGCATCAGAACAGGGTATCGGGACGCTCGCCCTCGTCCGATGACCGGGTCAACTCGAAGAGCGCCGCCGAGGCTCCGCCGGTGACGGAACGTCCCGGGACATGCGGTTCCTCGTCTTCGATGATGCGGGCAACCGGCGCTCCGACGTCGATCGCGTCATGCGACGTCGTTCCGACTTCATCTACGGCTCCGAGATTGACGATCGACTCGTCGACCACGGATGCCACCAGCGCGTCCAACTCGGGACGCTCCAACGCCGCGACGTCGAGGAACCCGAGGAGCCTGCGTACTCGACGGCAGACGTCGCGGACGAAGTCTCGCCGGGTCTTCTCCAGTCTCGGGTTCTTCTGGAGGTGCTCCCGGATATTCGACATGAGCGAGACGAGGAATTCCGGAACCCTCATGAAGGTCGTGCGCTCGAAGAACTGATTGAGTTCCGCTTCGCCGTAGAAATCGAGCAGGGTCGGATTTTCGGCGCACAGGGTCTCCTGCCACCAGAGCCGGCACCAGGCATGCCGTGTGCGATCCGTGCAGATCCAGCGTTCCTTGTTCTGTGCACCACCTTTCGCAGTCTGTGCCGCAGGAGCGCCCGTGATGTACGGCCAGCGCAGGTACGTGATGTCGGGGAGGACCGCAACGGAGAGCGCGGTCCAGACATCCTGGCGTCCCGCCTCGGACCACGTCATGGGCATCAGCCGAACGAGAATTCTGCCTGCTTCACAATCGAATCGACGGTTGTCGTCCTTCGTGGGCTTGGCGTTGCTGTCGCCGTAACCGTTTCGACGGGCGCAGTCGACAAGTTCCTCGTGGAGCTTGAGACGATCGGACTTACTCGCTCGGGAGCCCGTCGGGGTGTAGAAGAGCTCGGGAAATCCGGACAAATCCCCGTCAGTCGATGGCGGTGATTCGGTGGCGCCGCCGATCGCCGCGAGTTCGCGCTCCGCGGCGGCCCGCGGAAGGCGCGGCCAGTTGAGCAGGGTGTCGCTTGTGCTGTTCATGAGAAGGAATACCCCTTACCGGTTCGGCGGGCGCCGCCTCGGGTCCTCGCGAGGACATCGGGAAGATCGAACGGATTATCAGTGAGGTTCACTCCGGTGAGGCCGGCTTCTTCGAGGAGGTACGCGAACGCGAACCCCACTGACCCCTCCTCCCATTTGTCCGACGGGAGTAGCTGCTCGGCATCGGTTGCGGTGGCGACCTCGGCCAATGCGAGCAGGAGCAATTCTTGCGTAATCGACTGTCGGAAAACGTCGATGAGGAGCGTCTGCTCGCGGTTGGGCTTCACGGCGCTGCACGCCTTCGCCAGTTTTTCGTCCTGAAGGTTCACGTGCACCAGGATCGAGGAATTGAACGACATTTCCAGGCCGGAGCGGATGTACTCGACATGCCAGGACGCCGAAGGATCGAAGTGCGGAGAGTCCGAGAAATTGTGTACGTAGACGGGGAGCTCGTCGCCCTCGGCATCGAGGTTCAACTGGTGTTCGTCGGCCCATAGCGTGGAGCCGGTCCTGTTCGCTGCGCCGGGGACGATGTCGCCGGAGGGCTTGACCGTCAGCGTCGTCTTCAGCACGACGATTCCGCCGATGCGGTCACCGGAGAGCGTGACATCGATTGCGTGGGATGCGCCCGTGCATGGGCACCGTAGGAGGACCCCGCCGGCCTTGGACGTGAGGCTGTACCAGGAAACCGTGAGCAATAGTTCCGACTCGGTCCCGGTTCGACTGCTCATGCGAACCGCAGCCTCGTCGACATCGATGGTTCGCCTGAGGCGGATGTCATTGCCGGGGGCCCAGCCGTCGACGGAGCCGGACAGCTCCGCCGAGTCGTCACCGTGCAGAAGCCGCCAGGGAGAGGCATCGACGGCCGAGTCCGGCGGAAACAGGTACGGGAGAACGCCCATCATTCACGCTCCGTCTTGATGTCGATGTCGATGACCATGTCCGCGTGATGGGAGATCCTCACGATCACGTGGTCGACGTCGTCGGGCAGGGAATCGCCGGCTATCGAATCCGCGTCGGTGATTTCCTCGCCGGACGGCAGCGACCAGCCGATGATCTCGGGCACGGGAGCCCCCGCAGGGCGCTGTCCTTCCTTCTTTCCGTTTTCGAGGATCACCGAGGGAATCGCCCTGAGAGTGAAATCCCGATTCTCGCCGTCCGGAATCGAGACCGGCGCCTCGTAATGGACGTGCGGGCCATCAGCGACGAGACGCGGATCCTCCAGCAGCCGGCCCACGGGAGCTTTCCGGCCGTCCCTCGACGAACCGCCGCCCCGGCTCCTGATCGTGGATGCCCCGGAGCCGAATCTGGTCGGAACGATTCCGGTGAGTACCTTGGCCACGAATCCCGCATTGGCCGCATCCGACGAAGGGCTGCTATTCGCGGGGGCATACTGATCCCGGAGTAGCTGATGGATTCGCATGTTGACGTATTTGATCATGCGCTTCGTGCGTTCGTCCTTCTGCAGGCTCCACGTCTCATGCGTGGGAGGTTCCGCATGGGCGAACACCTCGTCGTACTTCTCGGATGCGAGAAAGACCGCCGCATATCCGGTATCGGGATCCGATGGTTCGGGACCCGGAACGTAATCGACGACCAGGCGGGCCTGTCGCATCCGCGCCACATGATGGATGGGAGAAGTGAGTTGAGCCGGAATGAACTCCTTCTTCGGGATCCGGCGGCACACATTCGCATCGCAGTCGATGGGTATTAATCGTCCGACTGTCCCGGGATCCGGCACCGAAGGGGACCGCTTCACGTCGTAGCCCGCGGATTCATCCCCGATGAGGTCGAGGGCGTCCGCGAACAGCTGGATGACCCGATGCCGTTCGGGTCTGACGACCTTGACCTTCTTGCCCTCGACGTCTATCGACACTTTCATCGTCGCTGCGCGCTTCGAGGAACCGAGGTGCGGCCAGAGATGCCACAGGACGGCATCGGCCATCCGCTGAGCGGTCCGTCTGATGTCGTCCAATCCGGGACGTTCGGGGGCGGGGCTCGGCTCGCCGCTTTCCGGATCCGCGAGGGAGAGTACGCGGGGGAGCAGCACGACGACATCCGTCCCGGTTTCGTCGGACGCGAATCCCGGCAGTCCGAGGGCCTCGGATGCGGTCTCGGCAGCGTCGTCGCACAGCGGAGCGGGGACTCCGCGGTGCTTCGCGGCGTCGCGGACGCCCAACCAGTGTCGGCCCGTTCGCTTGACACCGTCCTCTGCCGGGTATTCCTCTCCCAACGCGGCGCCCATGAGCCGGCGTGGGTGCGAATGGCCATTGCACTTCGTGTCGACGATGATCGTGGCGCAGTCGCTGATCTGGTAGAAGATGCCCTTGCCGAAGCCGTAGGTTCCGCCTCCGAGCTCCGTATCACGGGTGTTCCCGACGTTGCGGAGGAACTGAACGAAATCATTCGGTTCACCAGGCTCGACGGGATCATCGGCGAAAAGCGGGCCGCCGAGGCCCGACGTACCGCGATCGCCGATGATGAGGATCCACGCATCTTCAGTCAGCTCCGTGACCGACGGACATGCGCCCCCGAGCCTCGTCTCGAGTCCGGCGAATTCCGCCCATGCCTCGGCATGCCGTCCCAACCTGCGGAAGCTGATGTTGAACGCGACCGGTGCAGACGAATCGATTGTGGCGTCCCAGCTGTTCTGGGCAGCTTCGCGCACGAGGACTTCGTGGGGATCCATCTGTGAAGACTGGATCTGCTGTTTGATGCCGGTGCCGGCCATTCCCCCTTCCGGGGCGTAGGGCTGGGCCCACCATTCCGCGGCCGTCATGCGGTCATCTCCTTCATCCATTCGGGGACGGACGACCAGCCGTCCTCCTCGAGGAGGCTCCGTCTGTCCATTTCGTACTTGAGCGAGGTGATCTGCTCGGGGAACCAACCGCCCTCGAGCATGTCGCGGGTCAGGCGCGGTGTACGCTCCGTGACCTCGATCATGTGGTCGGCGTTGATCCTCAGATGGTTGGAGTTGATCTTCGCGTCGTCATGACGGACGCCGAGGGAATTGAGCAGGCCCCGGAACCGGGTCCTGTCGGGTATCCGCGATTCGATGTCGTCGGCCAGTTCGTTGAGCGTCTCGCCTTCTTCCTCCCCAACCTGCTCGACCTCGCGGAGCAGCAGGTAAAGCGGTTTGTCGTCCAGGTTCGCGAGTTGGTCGATTCCGTGGAACGTGATTCCGTCATCATCGGCGCCGTAGCCCTTGACCTCCAACGACAGGAGGCCGGTTTCGAAATCGTGGGGGGCCTTTTCCGGCCCCGCCCAGATGGACGAGTCGGTCGCCGCCTCTCCGATGATGAACTCCTGGAGAAGCTTCAGCTCCGCGAAGATGCCGATCTGCTCCTTTTCCCCGAGTCCGCGGGGTCTGGCCGAGGTGAAGAGCCTCTTCCAGGCCCGGATGATGGCGTGAGTGGTTTCGATGGGGTCGTCGGAGGTGCCGATCTCCGTCACGAGCTCGGCGATCAGGCTGTCGAATACATGATGGCACTCGGAATTCGCGCAGAATATGTTCAGGCAGCGAATACCGCCATGGGTGCCAGGCAATGGCACCGTCTCGCCGTACAGCTGGAGATTGGCGCCGGAATCCCTGTTCTCGCTCAGGCGTTCCGGACTCGGGACGAGGAGATGCCGGCCCTCGTCGGCGTCGACGGCGACCCGCACTTCATCTCCGCCGGTGGTCGTCGCCACGGTCCTCCAGTTGTAGAGGGCACGGCCTTCCTCGGGTACGCCGATTTCGGACCAGATTTCCCGGATGTCCTGCAGCTTCACTCGATTCCCTCCGTATCCTCGGCGCCGATCTCGTCCAACTCGGCAGCCACGAACGCGTCGCCGGCGATTTCGACCGACATGTATTCGCCGTCGGTCAGAGTCGCCGAAACGTCGGGACCGCCGGACAAGGAGGGATCGGGGAACCCGATGCCGATGCCGATGGGCGGAATCCCCTCCGCCGCGTCAATCGGCTTCCGCGGGGCGTTGCCCGTTTCGCCTATCCCTCGTCGGGTCTTCGATTCCGGTTCGAGGCGCGGTCGGGACTCCGGATCAATCGGGTACACGAGGAGCACTCCCTGGGACCGCCGACGCTCATCGTGGGCCCTCACGGCGAGCATCGTCGGATCCGACGCGTTTCTCCGACGTGTGATGCTGGCGTCTTTGAGCATTTTCCTCGCCCGTTCCTCAAGCTGAGCGGGCGTCAGTCCGAGGCCGGCCCCGAAGTCCGTCGGGTTGGTCAGGGTGTGGATGCGGACGTGGTCGTCCTGCTTGTCGCTCGCGGAACGGACCGACGTGCGGAATCCCTTCAACGAACCTTCGGGGACCGGGCTTCCGCTACCGGAGATGAACGCGACGGTCCAGTGGTCCAGGTACTCCGGGACCTGCTGCGAAGCCCGTTCTATGAACACCCGCAGGGAGTCGGCCTGCAGGTTCTGGGAGTTCGGGTGAAGCCGATAGGCGCCGAGGAAATCAGTAACCACCTGCTTGGGCACGTTGTTGAAGACGCGTGAGCCGGTCTTCATGGTCTCGTAGGTGATGGCATCATCCGCGGCAAGGAGCTTCGCGTAGAGGTCGTCGGCGGCCCGGAGGTTCCCGCGGAGGATGTTCTCATCCGCATGGTGGAGGTACCGGGTGGTCATCGTGCGCCCGACGAGAGACATCGAGTAGCGCTTGGCCGATCCGAGTTTCGCGGTGATGGCGAGGGCAGGGTGGGTCCGGATGCGCACGGCGGCGTCCTTCGGATTCACGTTGAGCACCTGGTAGAGCTCGATGTCCCGGCGCATGCCGTGTTCGACCGATGCGAGGTGGCCGAACTGCTCGTGGAGCTTTTCGGTGGTCCAGATGCGGGGCAGATCGGCGTAGCCGGGCCGGAATCCGAACCACCGGCCCATCTGCAGCAGCGTGTCGTAGGCGTGGGCGGTCCGGACGAAGACCGAGCTGACGAGGCCTTCCAGGGTCAGACCGCGGGAAAGGGTGTTGCCGCCGACTGCGATGGCGTAGATGGGGGAGGCTCCGTCCCCGTAGTCGAGCGTGTCCTTGCTCTTGTAGTTGTCGAGGATGACCGACGTTCGTTTCACGACGGCGGGGAGCTCCGCGAAGATCTGCTCCTCCGTAACCGGGGCCGGGGAGAACCCGTCGATCGTGACGCGATCCTGCTCGTCGCCCAGCAGCCGGCGGAGGCGTTGCCTCACCAGGGAATGACGGGAACCGAGGTCCTCCAGGAGCGAGGTCAGGTAGTCGTTCAGGGGGGCCCGGAACTTTTCGTGCACGTCGGTGTTGACGTGGGTGTGGATCAGCATGGAGCTGTGCCCGTCGATGCCCCTGACGCGTCGGATGGCAGTCGCCAGCAGAAACCAGTCGACCGCGTCGCGCAACGCTCCGGTGACGACCGGTTTGAAATCCGGGATGTCGTCCCGGGTGGAGGGGACGAGGTTCCGGAGATCCTCGTCGTCCACGAATCGCACCACGTCCAGCGGCTCCGTTTCAATGGAATCGGGTTGGCCGTCGAAGCGGCCGAAGAGGGCCTCGGGCCCGAAGTAGCCGTCCGGTTTCGGCAGGCTGAGGATGAAATCCCTCGGGTAGAGATCGTCTTCGTCGTCCGGGTCGATGAAGACGTTGGCGAAGGGAGTCGCGGTGTAGCCGATGTAGGTGCACCTGTCGGACATCTTCACGATGGAGCGAATCTGCTCGTTGATGACCTTCGTGGACTTCGTGCGAACCGATGCCTGATCGGCTTCGTCGTCGATCACCAGGATCGGAGTGGATCGGATGCCGTCGGTTGAACCGAGCCAATCGATCAGCCGACGCAGGACGGCCTGGTTCTTCTTCGCGACGATAAGGTAGGTGGCGGCCCCGGATCCGGATTCGCCGCTGGTTCCGAAATCGATGGCGTGTTCAGGAGCGTGGAAATCCGACCGGGTGTCCGTGAGGCCCTCGAAGGTACCGCCGTCGAGGTCGACGAGTTCGCGGTCGAGTCGGGCCTGGGTCTGCTTCCGCAGGGAATTCTGCATGCCGGAGAGGACGATGACGAGACGGTAGCCGACGTCCGCGGCCTTCGCCGCGACGGCGGTGAAGTTCATCGTCTTTCCGGATTGCACGTATCCGACGACGAGGCCCCGGCCCCCGTACCTGGAATCGTTGGTGCGCGGCGTATGCGCCACGACCTTGTTGGCCGATTCGTCGAGGGAGGCTATGAGTTTTTCGGGACGCCCCGAGTCGTCGTAGTAGTCCTCGAGGGAGGGCCAATTGTCGTCGCTGTCGAAGGTTCCCGTGTACCAGCTTTCGAGTCCGGCGGCTCGCATCGCCGGAGGCCCGCTGTTGCGGGTACGGTCCGCCTTCTCCGTTTCCCTCCGTTCAAGTTCGTCGAGGTCCGACTTCGAGAGATGACTGAACCGGCGGCGCGCCGACTCAGCTCCATATCGCCGGAAATGGCTCCTGAATCGGCGGGCCGCACTCTTCCCGTACCTGTTCAGCGTCAACTTGGGTTCTCCTCGTGAACGTTCGTCGTACCCAAGTTATCCAGCTATCGAACGCATGGCCGGCCCCCGTCTTCACCCCTGCCGGGGAGCGGGTCGGCGACCGTATCCTGCGAGGACATCACGCAGGTGGTTACGAAGTTCCGCTCCGGTGAGTGGTATTCAGCCGCCGACGATGCCCCGCCACGTCGCCTCGACCTCGTCGGCGATCTCCATCGGGTCGTCGTGCTCCCAGTAGCGCAGGATCAGCCAACCGGCGTCCGCGAGCTTCCCGTCCGTCGCCCGGTCCCGTTCGACGTTCCGGTTGAGCTTCGCCAGCCACCAGTCGGCGTTGTTCTTCGGCAGGGTGCCGTGGATGGGGCAGCGGTGCCAGAAGCAGCCGTCGATGAACACTGCGATGCGGGCCCGCGTGAACGCAAGATCCGGGTGCCCGGGAACGCCCCTGTAATCCACCCGGAATCGCAGGCCCCGGCGGTGGAGTTCGCGGCGGACCAGGAGCTCCGGCTTCGTGTTGCGGCGGCGGACCTTCGACATGTTCCGCGAGACCGTCGCGTTGAGGGGCTTCGGCGACCGGTGGAGCGAGGCCGCCACGCCGGCGGCGTCGTCCCCCGTCTCGGACTGCTCCTCCTCGGCCATGTCCGCAGGGTACCGCGCCCGGAAAGCGCGGAGGCGCCGCGCACGGCCCATCCCGTGCACGGCGCCCGCGGCCCGAACCGGCGGAAAGCGCCGCGGCCGGCCCGCCCCGGCTACTCCGTCCCCTCCAGCATCGGCGCCTCGTCCGCCCCGCCGATCATGTCCTTCACGGCGGTGCCGGACATGCCCAGCCGGCGCATCTCCGTGATGAGCCCCACGGCGATGTCGGCCGCCCGCCGGTAGCCCAGCCCGTCCGGCGGGTGGACGTTGGAGATGCAGTTGCGCATCCCGTCGCCGATGCCGGGGTGCGGGCGGTGGGTGATGTACAGGCCCAGGCTGTGCGGCACCGACAGTCCGGGGCGTTCGCCGATGACCATGATGACCGTCTCCCAGCCGCGGGCCTCCGCGACGTGGTCGGCCAGCGCCACCCGCGCCTGCTGCGCCAGCACCGGCGCCCCGACCGACCAGCTCCCGTCGCCGGCCTCCGCCAGCGCTCGGGACAGGGCGCGCCACAGCCCGGGGCCGTGCTCGGCCAGCGCAGCGGGCGACAGGCCGTCGGCGACGACCACCCCGACGTCCGCCGGGTCCCGGCCCAGCGCCGCCAGGTCGCCCGGATCGGGCAGCCGGCCCAGGTACGGGCGGGTCAGGTACTCGCGCCGATCCGCGGCGCGCGACCGCACGATCGGCGCGTCGTCAAGCCCCTCCAACGACCGCGGCGACTCGGCGTGCACCGCGTCCCGCGCGAGCGCGTGCGCCGCGGCGAGCTCCAGCCGCGCCGCGGTCGGCTGCGCACCGCCCGCGCGGCCCAGCTCCACCCGGGCGGGCGTGGCGGCGCGCAGCGCCGGCGGGACCGGCAGATGAACCACGGTGCCGCTCATGCGGACCTCACCTCCCCGGCGCCGAGGGCACGCGCCCCCGGGGCGGCGAGCTCCAGCGTCGCCGCCGGATCCAGGCGCCCGCCGCGGGTGATGCCGGCGGCCTCCAGCCACTCCTCGAACTCCGGGGCGGGGCGCAGGCCCGTCGTCGACCGCAGCATCGCGACGTCGTGGTGAGCCGGCGACTGGTAGCCCAGCATCACGTCGTCCGAGCCCGGCACGGTGATGACGAAGCCCGTGCCCGCCGACGCCAGCAGATGCAGCAGCACGTCCATGTCGTCGGAGGCGGCCTCCGCGTGGTTGGTGTAGCAGACGTCGACGCCCATCTGGATGCCCAGCAGCTTCCCGCAGAAGTTGTCCTCCAGCCCCGCCCGGATGATCTGCCGGCCGTCGTGGAGGTACTCCGGGCCGATGAACCCCACGACCGTGTTGACCAGGAACGGGTCGTACGCGCGGGCCAGCCCGTAGGCGCGGGCCTCCAGCGTCTGCTGGTCCAGCACCCGCCCGTCGGCGGTGCGGTGCGCGTCGGCCGACAGGCTGGAGCCCTGGCCCGTCTCGAAGTACATGACCTGGTCGCCGACGGTGCCGCGGCGCAGCTCGCGGGCGCCGGCGAGCGCGTCGTCGGGCATCGCGAGCTCCACGCCGAAGCCGCGCAGCGTCCCCTCCGTGCCGCCGATGGACTGGAACGGCAGGTCGACGGGCGCGCCGTCCTCGATGAGCTTCAGCGTCGTCGTGATGTGCGACAGCACGCACGACTGGGTGGGGATGCCGTGGGCCAGCCGCACCTCGTCGACCAGCTCCAGCAGGCGGCGCGTCGCCGCGGGGGAGTCGGAGGCGGGGTTGATGCCGATGACGGCGTCGCCCGCGCCGAGCAGCAGCCCGTCGAGGATGGACGCGGCGACGCCCAGCGGGTCGTCCGTCGGGTGGTTGGGCTGCAGGCGCGTGGCCAGGCGGCCGCGCCCGCCCACGGTGGTGCGGAATCGCGTGACGACGTCCACCGCCGACGCCACGTGCACCAGCTCCTCGTTGCCCATCAGCTTGGAGACGGCCGCCGCCATCTCCGGCATCACGCCCGGGGCGACGGCGGCGAGGACGTCCGCGGCGTCCGGGGAGTAGGCGGCGTCGAGCAGCCACTCGCGGAAACCCCCGACGGTGAGGTGGGAGACGGCGGCGAAGGCGGCGTCGTCGTGGGTCTCCGCGATGACGCGGGAGACGCAGTCCGCGTCGGGGTCGATGACGGGGCGGTCGCGGAACTCGGTCAGGGGCACGTCGGCCAGCGCCATCTGGGCGGCGACGCGTTCGGCGGCGGATTCGGCGGCGCAGCCGGCCAGCTCGTCGCCGGAGCGCTGCGGGCTCGCCTTCGCCAGCAGCTCCGCCAGGTCGGTGAAGCGGTAGGTGCGCGTGCCGACGGTCGCGGCGTACGTCATGCCGTCGCCTCCCTCTCCAGTGCCCGCAGGCGGATGCGGCGGACGGCGGCGTAGGCGGCGGTCGCGGCGACGAGGACGCCGACGAGGACCGCGCCGAGCACCGGGTCGTTGAGGAACGTCGCGGCGGCCGCGCCGAGCGCCAGCACCAGCGTCGCCGCGGAGGTCGCGCGCCCGCCCGGGGCGCGGTAGGGCCGGTCGATGTCCGGGCGGCGGGTCGCCGGCACCAGGTGCGCGACGCAGATGAGGACGTAGCTGACGACGGCGCCGAACACAGCCGCGGACATCAGCACGTCGCCGTCGACGAACAGGGTGAGGGCGAAGCCGATGATGCCCGGCACGATGAGCGCCGCCGCCGGCACGCCGCGGTGGTTCACGCCGGTGAGAAAGCCCGGCAGCAGGCCCGCGTTGGCCACCGACCACGTCATGCGGGAGTAGCCGTAGATGATGGAGAAGAAGCTGGCGACGAGGCCCGCCAGCGCCGCCCAGTTCACCGCGGCGACGACGGCGCCGTTCGCGCCGACCGCGCGCAGGCCGTCGACCAGCGGGTTGTCGGACTCCGCGAAGACGGCGACGCCGCCGGCGGCCGGGCCGAACACCATCATCGCGACGGCGGCGACGAGCAGGAACGCCATCGCGCCGAGGATGGCGCGCGGCATCGTGCGGTGCGGGGCGTGCGCCTCCTCCGCGGCCATGTGCACGCCCTCGACGGCGAGGAAGAACCAGATGGCGAACGGCACCGCGGCCCGCACGTTCACCGCGGTGACGCCCTGCGGCACGCCCGCGGCGGTCTCCGCCACCGAGCCGAGGTCCACGTGCGGGGCCATGGCGATGCAGTAGACGCCCAGCGCGACGACGGCGACGGCGGTGATCGCCATCATCACCTTCATCGCCTCGCCGGCGCCCGCCAGGTGGATCGCGATGACCACGGCGTAGCACGCGAGGTACAGCGGCCAGCCCGCGGAGACGCCCGGGATGCCCAGGGACTCCGCGTACCCGCCGATGAACGTCGCGATCGCCGCCGGGGCGAGGACGTACTCCAGGAGGATCGCGGCGGCCGTCGCGAAGCCCGCCACGGGGCCCATCGCCGTGGCGGCGAACAGGTAGCCGCCGCCGGCGCTGGGCAGGGCCGAGGACAGCTCCGCGAGGACCAGGCACAGCCCCAGGTACAGGGCCGCGACGATGAACAGGGCGACGAACAGGCCGCCGAAGCCGCCGGCCGCCAGGCCGAACTGCCGGCCCGCGAAGTCGCCGGAGATGACGAAGGAGACGCCGAGCGCCGCCAGCGTGAACCAGCCGAGGCTGCGGTTCAGGCCGGGGTTGCCGTCAGAGTGGGCGTCGGGTCCGGCGGCCGTGCCGGCGGCGGCCGGGGTCGTGGTGGCGGTGGTCGCGGTGGCGGGGCGCGGCCGGGCGCGCCCGAGGGAGAGAATCGTCATGGCGGCGAAGCTACGGAGCCCGTGTCATCGCCCTGTTAACTCTTCGTTCACCTTCCGTGGCGGGCCGGCGCGGTGGCGGGCCGTTCGTGTCGTCCGTGTTTCCCGTCCGTCCGGGTCCGATTCCTTTCCGGATGCCGCCCGGGCGGGCGCGGAGCCTCAGCCGCGCACGTTCGCCCCGATGGTCGCCGGGACGGTGACGGGCTTCGGGCCGAACAGCCGCCGCTGGTTGTCGTCCTGCTCGAACCGCGCCGGGCGCCGCCGGATGCCGGTCACCGACGGCGTGCCCGGTGCCGTGGGGTTGGCCGCCGTCGCCGCCGGCCCCGTGCCGCCCGCGCCGCGCGTGACGACGGCCGACGTCCCGCCCGTTCGTCCGGCGCCCGACGTGCCGGACATGGCACCCGAGCCGGGTCCGCCCATCGGGCTGGCCAGGGGGGTGGCGCCGGTCAACCGGGGAGCGGCAGCAGGGGTGCGTCCGACGGGCGCGCCCATGCCGGTGGAGGCGCCCCGGCCGACGATGCCGGTCACGCCCGAGCGGGCCGTGGCCGCGTGGCCCCCGGTTCCCGTGGTGTGCGCCGTGCCGGATGCGGGCGTGCGCGTGGTTCCCGGCTGGGCGGCGGGGGAGAGCGCGCCCGTGCCGCCGCGGGAGCCCGAGCCCGAGCCGGTGGACGGGGTGCCCGTGTCGGAGCTGGCCCCCGCGATGGACGGCATCGACGTGCCGGAGGACGCCGGAGCCGACGCCCCGGACGGCTGCCCCGCGCCGGCGGTCTGGCCGGACGGGGAGGGGATGCCGCCCTGCCCGCCGACCGTCGAGGGTGCGGCGGACTGGCGGGCGGAGGCCGCCTCCAGCGGACCGGACATGCCGGCCGGGGTGGCCTCGGCGATGGTGGAGGCCGCGTGCGGGACGGCGTCGGCCGCGCCGGGCGCCGCCGTCAGCGCGGTGGTGGCGGACTCCAGGGCGGAGCCGCCCGCGATGCGCGCGTCGGGGGCGATGCGGGGCGGGGGAGTCGTCGTCACGCCCGACATCGCGGGCGCGGGGAGGCCGCCGTGATTCGGGACCGTCAGGCTGCTGATGGCCGGCGTCGCCGTGGTCAGCTGCGGCAGGTACGTGCCGGTGAGGAAGGCGGCGGTCTCGGCGCGCTGCACGGCCTCGCGGGCTGCGGGCTTGGTGATGCCCGAGGTCGACGCGATGATGCCGGACAGCTGGTTGACCGCCATCGCCTTGATGGCCGGCATCTGTGCGAGATGCCCGGAGATGATGGTCGACGACTCCGCGACCTTCGTGGCCCGCGCGCCGAGGTTGCCGAGCATCGCCGCAGCCGCCGTCACCGACGGGCCCGAGTTCTCGGAGGTGAGCCGCCCCGCCAGGGTGGCAAGCGTCGCCGCCAGGTCCGTCATCGACGCCGCGTAGCCGGTCCAGTACTGGGCGGCCGCCCCGACGGCGCCGTCGTTGCTGGCCTGGAACTGCTGGAGCAGCGCCTCCGGGTCCGCGGAGAGCTCCACGGTGAGCGCCGGGGGAGTGAAGAGGACGTTGCCCGGCTGGAACATCGGCCGCGCCTGGAACTGATGCGCCGCGACCGTCAGCGCCCGGGCCCCGCCGTCGAGCGCCGTGGCCAGCGCCGCGGACGACAGGCCCTCGTGGCTTTCGACGGCGTTGATGAACGACGCGAGGTTCGTGGCGGCCCAGGCCATCTCCCGTTGGATGGCGCTTGCTACGAGCACAGCGGAACCTGACGCGGTGGACATCGCCGACGAGTGCTCGGTCGCGAGCTTCTGCAGACTCGGTACCGGGGAGTAGTTGGCGAGAGGCGGTGGCGTCAGGTTAAAGGGGGTTTGTGCGTAGCCCATTGATAGCTGCGCATGGATGTTTCCAAGAGAGCTGAGGCTGACACGGATCATTTCCAGTGACTCCAAATCTCGAGAAGTTGTTCAGACGAGGATTCGCAGGCTGCTTCTAGAAACTGATCCGGGTTGAGATTCGTGTACATGGCAAGAATGCCGATGGAGCCGGACGGCAAGTCGAGCGTGGCTCGGCAGACCCCGGTGCCCTCCATGCCTTCGGATGGGAGTTTGACCGTGTACCAGGTCACGTCATCGTTTCGGTGGTCGGTGACTTCAAAGCCGAGAGCGGCGTATTCCTTGCGTCCCCGATGATCCCCCGACAATGCGGTGGCGGTGCCGTCGAGCTTGGACAGCCCGCATGTCGGGCGTTGCGGGTTGTGGCCTGGCGGCAGGTCGCCTGGACGCTGCTCGTAGCCCGCCGCGCTCGCCGCCGCCCGCCACGCCCCCTCGCACGGATTCTCCGGCGTAAAGCCCGGCACCGCGGCGTAGTCGTAGAGCCCGTCCGGCCCCAGCGCCGCCTCCCCGGGCCGTGCCGGACCCTCCGGCGGGATGACGCCCGCGGGGCCGAGCGGGGCGTCGTCACGCATACCATCCGCCTCCGCCGCACCCGCGCACCCCGCGCACGCCCCCGCCAGCGCCGCGCACCACGCGGCGACCGTCACCCTGAACCGACCGGCTGCCATCGCATCCCCCTCACGCTGCGGTGATCCCCATCCCCGGCGCGCGTGACGCCGGCAGCGGATCCCTCCCCGGAAATCATGTCCGCGCGCGGGGCCCGCCTGCGCCGGCCCCGCGACGCCACGGTTCTAACACGGCCCCGCGCGCCCCGCCCGGCGACGATCCACGCCCGCCCCCGCGGTCAGCCCCGAACCCCACCCGCGGGCCCGCGGTCGCCGCCGAATCGCTTTTGCGCAGGTAGACGCGTAGCCTGGACGGACAATGAGCAATACCGATAGCGTCACCGGCGACGCGTACGAGCCGGACAACGTGCAAGCATCGGAATCTCAGGACAGCTCGCAGGACGGCACCCCCATCACCGTGGGAGAGGTGCTGGAAGGCAGGGACGCGGGCATTTCCGGAGACGACGACAACCCCGAGACCACCACCGCGAGCGACACCGCCGGCGACAACGGCGACGCCCCCGCCGACGCGCAGGACGATGCGCGTGACGACGAGGCGACCGGCGGCGGTGCCGCCGCCCACGACGGCGGCACCGCCGACGAGGACCAGGACGAGGACGACCAGGACGACGAGGCCGGCACCGGCTTCGACGGCCTGGAGCTGCCCGACGACGTCGTCGACGCCGTCGCCAAGGTCGGCTTCGAGTCGCCCTCGCCCATCCAGGCCGCGACCATCCCGACGCTGATGTCGGGCCGCGACGTCGTCGGCCTCGCCCAGACCGGCACCGGCAAGACCGCCGCGTTCGCCCTGCCGATCCTGGCGCGCATCGCCCCCGGCGTCCGCCGCCCGCAGGCCCTCGTGCTCGCCCCCACCCGCGAGCTGGCCCTGCAGGTCGCCGACAGCTTCCAGCAGTTCGCCGACCACCTCGGCGGCATCCACGTCCTGCCGATCTACGGCGGCCAGTCCTACGGCGTCCAGCTGTCGGGCCTCCGCCGCGGCGCGCAGGTCATCGTCGGCACCCCCGGCCGCGTCATCGACCACCTGGAGAAGGGCTCCCTCGACATCTCCGAGCTCCGCTTCCTCGTCCTCGACGAGGCCGACGAGATGCTGCAGATGGGCTTCCAGGAGGACGTCGAGCGCATCCTCGCCGACACCCCCGACGACAAGCAGGTCGCCCTCTTCTCCGCCACCATGCCCGCCGCCATCCGACGGCTGAGCAAGCAGTACCTGACGGACCCGGAGGAGATCACCGTCAAGTCCGAGACCCGCACCGCCGACAACATCCGGCAGCGGTTCCTCATGACGGCCCACCGCAACAAGCTCGACGCCCTCACCCGCATCCTCGAGGTCGAGGAGTTCGAGGCGATGATCGTGTTCGTCCGCACCAAGCAGAACACGGAGGAGCTCGCCGAGAAGCTCCGCGCCCGCGGCTTCACCGCCGCCGCCATCAACGGCGACAACCCGCAGTCCCAGCGCGAGCGCACCATCGACCAGCTGAAGGACGGCCGCCTCGACATCCTCGTGGCCACCGACGTCGCCGCCCGCGGCCTCGACGTCGACCGCATCAGCCACGTCGTCAACTTCGACATCCCGCACGACACCGAGAGCTACGTCCACCGCATCGGCCGCACCGGCCGCGCCGGACGCTCCGGCGAGGCGCTCCTCTTCGTCACCCCGCGCGAGGGCCGCCTCCTGCGGTCCATCGAGAAGGCGACGAAGTCGAAGCTCCACGAGATGCACCTGCCGTCCGTCGACGAGGTCAACGACTCCCGCCGCGAGAAGTTCGCCGACTCGATCACCGAGGCCCTCGCCGACTCGCAGGTCCCGCTGTTCCGCGAGCTCATCGAGCGCTACGCGGAGGAGCACGACACCCCCGTCGCCGACATCGCCGCCGCCCTGGCGACGATGGGCCAGGCCGGCGACTTCTACATGAAGGAGGCGCCGAAGCAGGAGCGCCGCCGCGACCGCGACCGCGACCGCTTCGACCGGGACCGCGGCGACCGCCGCGGCGACCGCGGGGATCGCGGCGACCGGGGCGGCGACCGCGGCAAGAAGGCCGAGCCCGTGCAGTTCGAGCGCAAGGGCACCGAGATCTACAAGATCAACGTCGGCCACCGGAACCGCGTCCGCCCGGGTGCCATCGTCGGCGCCATCGCCAACGAGGGCGGCCTGAACTCCAAGGACTTCGGCCACATCGACATCCGCGAGTTCTTCACCCTGGTGGAGCTGCCCGCCAACCTGCCGAAGCAGGTGCTGGACAACCTCGCCGACACCCGGATCGCCGGCCGGAACATCAACATCCAGGTCGACGAGGGCGCGCCGGAGGGCGACGATCACGGGCGCGGTGGCCATGGCCATGGCGGTCGCGGCGGGCACCGGGGCGACCGGGGCGATCGCGCCTTCGACCGCGACCGCGACCGCGGGGACCGGGGCCACGGCGGCCGCGGCTTCGACCGCGACCGCGGCAACGGCCGACGCTTCGACCGCGACCGGGACGACCGCGGAGACCGCGGCCACCGGGGCGGCGACCGCGGCGGCTTCCGCGACCGCGACGACCGGGGTGGCCGCGGCGGCCACCGCGGCGGCCGGAACTTCGGCGACCGCGACCGCGGCGGCCGGCGCGACCGAGGCTTCGGCGGACGCGACGGCGGCGACCGCCGTGGCGGCCGAGGCTTCAAGGGCGGCTTCAAGAACCGCGGCCGAGACTGACGGCCTGCGCCTGACGGCCGGCGGTTGACCGCCGGCGCACCACGATGAACGCCCCGCCCGGGCAGCACCCGGGCGGGGCGTTCGGCATGGGAGCCGGGGAGGGGCCGTCGTCATGTGCACGAGGAGACGGCGACGGCGTGCAGCACCCGGTCTTCGCGGGAGAGTTCGCCGACCCGGACGTAGTTGGCCTCCGGCCCGGCCCGACCCGGACCCAGTTAGCCGAACCTGGACGTACGTGGAAGTACGTCCAGGTTCGGCTACGTACGTCCAGGTTGCCGCAGGCCAAGGGCTATGTACGTCCGGGTTCCCGCGGGCGAAGGGCCATGTACGTCCGGGGCGCATCAGGTCAGGGACCATCTGACGGCCGTGCCGATACGGGACGCCGGTAGGCCGCGCACATAGTAACGGGCGGTCGAAGCCCCAACGCGTGGCGCCGATGCCGGCACGCATGCCTGCAATCACTCGCCGCCGGAATTCGTCCGCTGGTCGCCTCCGTTCCGGTGACCCCGGCGATTACCCAGGAAACCGAGGACGACCGGCGTCGCACCCGTGAAACCGAAGGCCGCTACACCGATCGCCGACTCCGGGAAATCCAGGAACAGCAGGCACAGGCCCATGAGGGCCAGGCACACGAAGACCACCGTGGCGGCGACGGCGAACCCGGCCTGTTCGAGCCGGACCGCGGCGTCGAATGAATTGCGGGTGATGCCGCGATTGAGGGCGGCATCGGCGTGGGCGTCATCGAGAATGCGCCGGGCGGAACCGGGTACGAAGCGTTCGTACTCCTCGAGGATCCCCGGTGGCGGCAGTGGCCCGTGATACTGCAGCTCGTAGGAGCGGAGGACGTCTAGGCCGGGAAGCGGGGGTTGAGCCGCGCCCGGATCGACGTGCCGACCGTCTGGAAGGACCGGGCCGTTCGCGTGCGGTTGCGCCGGTGGGCTTCCTCCGTGATCGCGTGCAGGCGCGGGGACGTAGCCATCGTGAACCGGCCGGCCCCTCGCATCGTCGCGCGCATCATCGTCATGGGTCATACCGTACCTTCCTGCAGGTGCAATGGAGCGGCGGGTGGTGAAGCCCCGGATGGCCGGCTGTTGAGGGGCCGTTCGTGCCCCCGGAAAACAAGGGAATCGCAAGAAAAGGCAGGTAGGCCCAGGTCCGCGCGGTGCTAGCATCCGGCGTTCCACCACATCCCGGGAGGTGAGCGCGATGCCCGCGGCCACGAGGACCGAGGACCGCCTGGCGCGGCTGGCGGCCATGGACCCCGCCGCCGTGCACGTCGAACTCGGCGCGCCCGCAGGGGGCCTGGACGACGAGGGCGTCGAGCGGATGCGCCACCGCCACGGCCGCAACGCCGTCGGCAGGCGCAGGGAGGACACGGTCGCGCACCGGCTGCGCCGCGCCTTCCTCAACCCCTTCAACGGCATCGTCGCCGCCGTCGCGCTGGTCAGCCTGGTCGCCGACGTCGCCCAGACCAGCAACCCGGGAGGGGAGGGGACTACCGCCGCCGTCATCCTCACGATGATCCTCGTCGGCGGCACCATCCGGCTGACGCAGGAGCTGCGGGCCAAGGACGCGTCCGACCAGTTCAACAGGCTCATCGACGACGACGTCGACGTCCGCCGCGACGGCCGCTGGAAACAGGTGCCCGCCCGCGATCTCGTCGTCGGCGACGTCGTCCGCCTCGCCGCCGGCGACCGGGTGCCCGCCGACATCGTGCTCACCGACGTCCACGACCTCTACGTCTCCCAGGCGTCGCTGACGGGGGAGAGCGCCATCGCGGAGAAGACCGCCGCGGGGTCCCCGGCGCCTGCGGACCTGGCCGCTGCCGCGCCCGACGACGCCCGCGCCGCGATCGACGGCACCGCGCCCGACGGTGCCGTCGCCGTCCCCGCCACCGCCGTCCCCGCCACTGCCGTCGACCTCCCCGCCGTCGCCCTCATGTCCACCGCCGTCATCGGCGGCCGCGGCGAGGGCGTCGTCGCGGCGGTCGGCGACGCGACTGTCTACGGCCGCGCGGCGTCGCCGGGGTCCCGGCCGGCGACGGCGTTCCACCGCGGGGCGACGTCGATCGCGTGGGTGATGCTGCGGTTCATGGCGGTGCTGGTGCCGGTGGTGTTCATCCTGCTGGGTGTCGCGCACGGCCGGTGGCTGACGTCGCTGGCGTTCTCCCTGTCCATCGCGGTCGGGCTGATGCCGGAGCTGCTGCCCATGGTGGTGACCGCCTGCCTGGCGAAGGGCGGTCTGGCGATGCTGCGCCGCCGCGCGCTGGTGAAGGACATCGACGCGA
Organism: Corynebacterium sp. 335C; assembly: GCF_053525695.1. Classification (NCBI taxonomy): domain Bacteria; kingdom Bacillati; phylum Actinomycetota; class Actinomycetes; order Mycobacteriales; family Corynebacteriaceae; genus Corynebacterium; species Corynebacterium sp. 335C. The sequence goes on along the minus strand of NZ_JASTTB010000001.1, from coordinate 655,997 downwards.
TGCAGGGCTTCGGGGCGATGGACGTGCTGTGCCTGGACAAGGCGGGCACGCTGACGCACGCCAGCATCCTGCTGGAGTACCACATGGACGTGCTGGGCAACGAGGACGCCCGGGTGCTGGATCTGGCCTACCTCAACGCCGCCCACCATTCGGGGGTGCGCAATCCGGTCGACGACGCGGTGCTGGCGGTGGCGTCGCGGCCGGGGCAGCGCGGCCGGTTCGCGGAGCTGGAGCGGGCGCACCGCAAGGTCGACGAGATCCCCTTCGACTACGCCCGGTCGCTGGTCAGCGTGCTGGTGGAGGACGACGGGGGCGGGCGGTCGCTCGTCGTCAAGGGCGACGTGCGGGAGGTCGTCGCGCGGTGCTCGCACGTCGCGCACCGCGGCGGCCGCATCCCGGTGCGCGGCCCGGGGGCGCCGGAGGACGCGGCGGGCAGCGTCGCCGCGGTGGTCGACGAGATGCTGGACGACGGGATGAAGGTCATCGCCGTCGCCGAGCACGACGCGTGCGGCCTGGACCGGCTCACGCTCGCGGACGAGCGGGACCTGACGCTGCTGGGCTACCTCGCCTTCTTCGACGCGCCGAAGGACACCGCCGCCGCGTCCGTCGCGGCGCTGGGGGACTTGGCGGTGGCGCCGAAGGTCCTCACCGGCGACCGTGCCGCCGTCGCCGCGAACATCTGCCGGCGCGTGGGCATCGCCGCGGATGCGGTGGTCACCGGCGCGCGCATCGATGAGCTTGACGACGGGACCCTCCGCGACGTGGTCGAGCGCCGGCACGTCTTCGCCGAGCTGGCCCCGGCGCACAAGGTCCGCATCATCGCGGCGCTGCGCGGCTCGGGGCGCACCGTCGGCTTCCTCGGCGACGGCATCAACGACATCCCGGCGCTGACGGAGGCCGACGTCGGCATCTCGGTCGACACCGCCGTCGACGCCGCGAAGGACGCCGCCGACGTCGTGCTGCTGGAGAAGGACCTCACCGTCCTCGCCGACGGCATCGTCGAGGGCCGCCGCACCTTCGCGAACATGCAGAAGTACGTGTCCATCACCGCGGCGTCGAACTTCGGCAACATCCTGTCCGTCGCGCTGGCGTCGGCGTTCCTGCCGTTCCTGCCGATGGCCGCCATCCAGATCCTGCTGCTCAACCTCGTCTACGACCTGCTGTGCATCGTCCTGCCGTGGGACTCCGTCGACCCGGAGGACGTCGCCCGGCCCCGCGGCTGGTCCGGCGCCCGCCTCACCCGGTTCATGCTGGCGTTCGGGCCGGTCAGCTCCGTGTTCGACATCGCGACGTTCGCGTTCCTGTACCACGTCCTCGCCCCCTCGGTCGCCGGCGGCGCAACGTTCCACGACATCGCCGACCCCGCGCTGCGGGCCGCCTACGTCCAGGCGTTCCAGACCGGCTGGTTCCTGGAGTCGCTGTGGACGCAGGTGCTCATCCTGCTCATGCTCCGCACCCGCAAGCTGCCCTTCATCCGGTCCCGCCCGTCCGCCCCGGTCCTGGCGACGACGCTGCTCGGCCTCGTCGCCCTCACCGCCCTGACGTTCACCAGCGCCGGATCCGTCGTCGGCCTCGTCGTCCTGCCCACCTGGTACCTTGCGTTCCTGCTGCTCGTCGCCGCCGCCTACATGCTGGCCACCACGGCGGTGAAGCAGCGGGTCCTGCGAACCGCCCCCGCCCCGGACCGGGAGGTCACCTTCTGATGGCGCGCAACCTCACCATGATCGCCGCCGACCGGCCCCTGCTCGGCTGGCTGGCCGACGCCCTGGCCGCCCGCGTCCCGCGCTCCGCCGCGGCCGCCGAACTCGGCGGCGGCCTCCGCGACCTCGCCGATGGCCGCGTCGCCTCCGTCCTGCTCGTGCCGGAGGACGGTGCCGCCGCGCCCGCCGAGCCGGACGTCATCGTCGCCGACGGGGTGGAGATCCACCCGCTCAGCCGCCGCGTCATCGTCGACGGCCGCGAGGTGCGGCTCACCCCGAAGGAGTACGGCATCCTCCACCTGCTCGCCGTCAACCGCGGGCAGGTGTTCACCAAGGAGCAGATCTACCGGGCCGTGTGGGAGCAGGACTACCTCATGGACGACAGCAACACCATGGCGTTCATCCGCAAGCTGCGGAAGAAGATCGAGCCCGCCCCCGACGCCCCGCGGCGCATCCTCACCATCTGGGGGATCGGCTACAAGTACGCCGACTGACGGCCCCGCCGCACCCTTGCGGAATCGCAAGGGGAACGCAGGATCCGGGCCATGGGATCGCCGCGCCCCGCTTCCTAATCTGGCGCCGACCACGGGAAACGCCCGTGGCGCCCGACCTCACCGAAGCGAGGTGAACCCCATGACCATGGCCTGGACGTTCGACGACGAGGCCCGCGTTGACGTGCCCGCCGCCGGCCCCGACACCGACGCCCGCGTCGCCGTCGCCGTCGCCGAGCACCCCGCCGACGTGCTCCACCGCCTGCGCGTCGGCCCCGGCGGACTCGACCCCCGCGACGTCGAGCTGCGGCGCGTGAAGTACGGGGACAACGTCGTCACGCACGAGAAGCGCGCGCCCCTGGCGCGCCGCATCCTCTCCGCCTTCATCAACCCCTTCACCGCGATCCTGCTGGTGCTGGCGGTCGTCTCCGCGATGACGGACATCGTCTTCCCGCTGCTCGGCCTCTTCGGCGGCGAACCCGCCGACGCCGACGGCACCGCCGTCGCCATCATCGTCGCGATGGTCGCCATCTCCGGCACCCTGCGGTTCGTGCAGGAGTCCCGCAGCGGCGACGCCGCCGAGCGGCTGTTGTCGCTCATCTCCATGACCTGCAGCGTCGTCCGCGACGACGGCGTCGAGCGCGAAATCCCCATGGACGACCTCGTCGTCGGCGACATCGTCCGCCTCTCCGCCGGAGACATGGTTCCCGCCGACATGCGCATCTTCGAGGCGAAGGACCTCTTCGTCAGCCAGGCGAGCCTGACCGGCGAATCCGAGCCGGTGGAGAAGGTCGCCGACGCCGGCGCCCCCGGCGCCTCGCCGTCCGACGCCCCGAACTTCGCGCTGATGGGCAGCAACGTCATCTCCGGCACCGCCCGCGGCGTCGTCGTCCGCACCGGCGACGACACCATGTTCGGCGCCATGGCCCGCTCCGTCGCGGGCGAGGCCGCCGAGACGAGCTTCCCCCGCGGCGTCAACGCCGTGTCCTGGGTGCTCGTCCGCTTCATGATGGTGATGGTCCCCGTCGTCTTCGTCATCAACGGCATCACCAAGGGCGACTGGCTCGCCGCGTTCCTCTTCGGCATCTCCATCGCCGTCGGCCTGACGCCTGAGATGCTGCCGATGATCGTCACCACCAGCCTCGCCAAGGGCGCCGTGGCGATGAGCCGCAAGAAGACCATCGTCAAGAACCTGAACTCCATCCAGAACTTCGGCGCCATCGACGTCCTGTGCACCGACAAGACCGGCACCCTCACCCGCGACAAGGTCGTGCTCCAGTACCACCTCAACATCGCGGAGGAGGAGGACTCCCGGGTCCTGCGCTACGCCTACCTCAACAGCTACTTCCAGACCGGCTACCGCAACGCCATGGACCAGGCGATCATCGCCCGCACGGAAGAGGAGGAGGCCGCCGACCCGGAGCTCGTCGACCTGTCCGAGCACTACGAGAAAATCGACGAGATCCCCTTCGACTTCTCCCGCCGCCGCCTCAGCGCCGTCGTCCGCAACGTCCACGGCACCACCCGCCTGGTCACCAAGGGCGCCGTCGAGGAGATGCTCGCCATCTGCGACCGCGCCGAATTCGCCGGGCACATCCTGCCGCTGGGCGACGAGGTCCGCCGCCGCATCCTCGACACCGTCGACGGACTCAACGCCAAGGGCTTCCGCGTCCTCGCCATCGCCCAGAAGCCGACCGACGCCCCGCCCGGCGCCTTCGGCGTCGACGACGAGCGCGACATGATCCTCATCGGCTACCTCGCGTTCCTCGACCCGCCGAAGGACTCCGCCGCCGACGCGATCGCGGCGCTGGCCGGCCACGGCGTCGACACGCGCATCCTCACCGGCGACAACGAGCGCGTCACCCGCACCATCTGCCGCCAGGTCGGCATGGACGTCGGCACCATGCTCCTCGGCCCCGACATCGAGGCGATGACGGACGCGGAGCTGGCGGAGGCGGTGCGGGACACCCGGGTGTTCGCGAAGCTGACCCGGAGCAGAAGGTCCGCGTCGTCACCGTCCTGCGCGAATCCGGCCTCGTCGTCGGGTTCATGGGCGACGGCATCAACGACGCCGGCGCGATGCGGGCCGCCGACATCGGCATCTCCGTCGACACCGCCGTCGACGTCGCGAAGGACGCCGCCGACGTCGTGCTGCTGGAGAAGGACCTCATGGTCCTGGAGCAGGGCATCGTCGAGGGCCGCCGCACCTACGCGAACATGATCAAGTACATCAAGATGACCGCGTCGTCGAACTTCGGCAACGTCTTCTCCGTGCTCGCCGCGTCCGCGCTGCTGCCGTTCCTGCCGATGATGAGCCTGCACCTCATCCTGCTGAACCTCATCTGCGACCCGTCCTGCACCGCCATCCCGTGGGACAACGTCGACCGCGAGTTCCTGGTCAAGCCCCGCAAGTGGAACGCCCGCAGCATCGGCAGCTTCATGCTGTGGCTCGGCCCGACGAGCTCCATCTTCGACTTCACGACGTACCTGGTCATGTACTTCGTCATCCGCCCGCAGTTCGTCTCCGACGGCGTGCTGTTCAACGACCTGCCCGCCCACTACTCCGGCGCGGAGCTGGTGGCGGTGCAGGCGATGTACATCGGGCTGTTCCAGGCCGGCTGGTTCGTCGAGTCGATGTGGAGCCAGACCCTGGTCATCCACATGATCCGCACCCCGAAGCTGCCGTTCATCCAGTCGCGCGCCTCCGCGCCGCTGACGCTGCTGACCCTGGCGGGCATCGCGGTGCTGACCGCCATCCCGTTCACCCCGCTGGGCGGGGCGCTGGGCTTCGTGGCCCTGCCCGGGGCGTTCTTCGCCTACCTGATCCCCTGCATCATCCTCTACATGCTCCTGGCGACGAGCCTGAAGAAGGCCTACGTCCGCCGCTACGGCGAGCTGCTCTGACGGGCGGCTGCTGCGGAGCATCCCCCTACCGAAAGGAGAGTCCCGTGTTCGTGGACTGGAACGACCTCTGGCTGGACGTGTTCGGCACCGACCGCCTCTTCGGCGTCGACATGGGCTTCTGGGCCGGCATGGCCGCCGTCGCCCTCATCGTCGCCGTCATGCAGGCGGTGGTGTGGACGCTGCCGCCGCGCCCGTACGACGAGGAGGACTGAGCGACGCCGGCGGTCGCCGGCCGCGCCGGCCCCGCACACGACGAACGCCCCGCCCGGGCAGGTCCCGGGCGGGGCGTTCGGCATGAGGGCGGGCGGGTGCCGTCGTCACGCGCACGCGGAGCGGCGACGAGCGGGCGACCCCGCCGGCCGCGGCTGCTAGATGAAGAACATCAGCACGGCCATGACGACCCAGATGAGGGAGAAGATGCCGGACAGCATGGCCAGCTTGGACTTCATCTTGCCCCAGTCGGCGGTGCGGGCCTTCTCGGCGCGGTCGCGGAACTCGGGGTCGTCGACGTCCTCGTCCTCGTCGCCGACGCCGAGGCCGGCCATCATGAGGCGCTGCTGCGGGATGATGGCGAAGAACAGGATGGCCCAGGCGATGACCGACAGGAGGATGGAGGTGTGGACGATGCCGCTCTTCAGGTACAGCTCCAGGTCGGTGAACATCACGCCGACGCCGAGGGCCGGCACGAGCAGGGAGATCATGCCGTAGGTGCGGGTGATGGCGTGGAGGGTGCGGGCGGAGCCGATGGTGCCGGCCTCGCCGTTCTTCGCGGCCAGCGCGACCTTCGGGAACATGGAGATGGCCACGGTCACGGGGCCGAGCAGCAGCAGGGCCGCGAGGACGTGGGCGATGAGCACGATGTTGATGGTCATGGGGAGGGGCGTCTCCTCGGTGCGGGTCGGTGGGGCTGGTGGGCTGGGCCGGCGGGCCTGCGCGGACCTCGGACCGCGGCCCCGGGTGCGGGGCGGGTCCGGGCGCGTGGCCCGCGGCGATAGTCCGAACCGTCGCCGGGCTGGGCGACCTATTCAGAAAATCAACGTCCGCCCGCAACTCTAACGAACGGCCCGGATTTCGCACGACTCGGCCATCGCCGCCCAGTCGCCGCCGGTGACGGGCAGTCCCCAGGCGGCGGCGACGCGGGCGTAGCGGGCGGCGTAGGCGCAGGCCCGCCGCCCGCCGTCGGGCAGCCATTCGCCGGGCGTGAGGTCCGACTTCTCCTGGTTCGCCGCCGGTTCGACGGCCAGCAGGTTCGCCGGGTCGGACGCGAACCGACGCCTGCGCCGCGGCTCCCAGGCGTGCGCGCCGTGGTCCCACGCCGCGGCCAGCGGGTAGACGTGGTCGACCTCCACCGCGCCGGGCCGCAGCTCCCGGCCGGTGTAGGGGCAGCGCGCGGTCCCCGGAGCCGGCAGGCAGGGCCCGTCGCCCGCGCCGAAGAGCGTGACGACGGCGACCTCCCGGGCGTCGCACGCGCCCACCGGGCCCCAGCCGCCGAACAGCTCGCGGGAGTAGCCGACGACGGTGGGGCGCTCGGCGACGACGGCGACGGTGGGCAGCGCCTGCGCGGCCAGGCGGGCGTCGGCGGGATCGGGGCCGGCGCCGCAGGAGGGGAGCGTCGCAAAGCAGAGGATGCAGGAGGCGACGGCGAGCGCGCGGCGCACGCGGCGGCGCGCGACGCGGACGGCGGGCGCGGGGCGCGCGAGGGGCGGCCGGGAGCGGGGGCGGGGGAGCGGAAAAGGGCGCGAAAAACGGGGCGGCGGTCCACGCCCTCAATGGACGCGGCCCGCCGCCCCGCGGTTCCCCGGGGGAGGGGAGGGGGGAGGTTCCCGGCTAGACCTTCGCGGCCTCGCGGGCCTCCTCGAACTCGTCGAGGACCTCCTGCGACGGCTTCTTCGTCGCCAGGGAGACGACCACCATGACGACGGTCGCGGCGGCGAAGCCCGGGACGATCTCGTACAGGGTGTCGGTCAGCGGGGAGGAGCCCCACGCGAAGGACACCACCGTGCCGGTGATCATGCCCGCGAGCGCACCCGGGGCGTTGAGGCGGCGCCAGTACAGCGACGCGAGCATCACCGGGCCGAACGCGGAGCCGAAGCCCGCCCACGCGAAGCCGACCAGATCCAGGATGGAGTTGTTCGGGTTCGACGCCAGGAACGCGGCGAACACGGCGATGGCGAGCACCGCCAGGCGGGACAGCAGCAGGGACTGCTTCGCCTTCAGGTGGCGGTTGAAGATGCCGTGGTACAGGTCCTCCACCAGCGCCGTCGAGGAGACGAGCAGCTGGGAGGAGATGGTGGACATGATGGCGGCCAGCACCGCGGTGAGGATGAGGCCGGCGACCAGCGGGTGGAACAGGACGCGGGTCATGTCCAGGAAGATGGACTCGTAGGAGTCGATGTCCGAGATGGACGCGTTCGGCGACAGCGCGAAGAACACGGTCGCGGCGAGCGCCACGAACAGGGCGCCGATCTGGCACAGCAGCTGCCAGACGGTGCCGATGAGGCGGCCCTGCTTGGCCTCCGACGGCTTCCGCAGCGCCATGAAGCGGACCACGATGTGCGGCTGGCCGAAGTAGCCGAGGCCCCAGCCGGCCAGGCCGATGATGGTGATCAGCGGGATGCCGGTGAACATGTTGAAGAAGCCCTCGACCGGCTGGCCCTCGGAGCCCGGGTAGGCGTGCTCGGTCGGCCAGGAGAAGATGACGGCCGGATCCTGGCCCAGGTCCTTGATGGCGAAGAGCGCGAAGATCGGGACCAGCAGCAGCGCGATGAACATGATGACGCCCTGCACCGCGTCCGTGTTGGAGACGGCGACGAAGCCGCCGAACAGGGTGTACAGGATGGTCACGGTCGCGACGATGAGCATGCCGGTGAGGTAGTCGCCGCCGAAGGTGGACTCCCAGTACAGGCCGCCGGCGACCATGCCGGAGGACACGTAGAAGGTGAAGAACACCAGGATGACCAGGCCGGCGGTGACGCGCAGCGCCTTCGAGGTGTCGCGGACGCGGTTCTCGAAGAACGTCGGCACGGTCATGGAGTTGCGGGACACGCGCGAGTAGGCGCGCAGGCGCGGCGCGGTCAGCGTCCAGTTGAGGAACGCGCCGACCAGCAGGCCGATCGCGATCCAGGTCTGGTTGAGGCCCGACAGGTAGATGGCGCCGGGCAGGCCCATGAGGAGCCAGCCCGACATGTCGGAGGCGCCGGCCGACAGCGCGGCGACGAAGGGGTTCAGGCCGCGGCCGCCGAGCACGTAGTCGTCGTACTCGGAGGTCTTGCGGTAGCCCGACCACCCGATGAAGAGCATCACGGCCATGTAGATCGCGATGGCGATCAGGAACCAGGTGTGGTCCGCCATATCCGTCCTTTCTCTGGTCGGCGCGGCGGGCCCCGGGCCCGAAAAAGGCACCGGACGCCGCGCGGGGTCGTGCGCGCGACCCCCGGTGGAAGGGCGGATGGTCGCACGTGGGTGCTTATGGCGAAAGTTTCATGTGACCGGGGTCTCTGGCAAATCCCCGGCCCTGCTTGGAGCCGTTTCGCGGTACCCCATGGGGGTGTGCTGACCTGCGGTTATGTGTGCGGCCTGAAAAAAGTCCGCGGTTGATCGATTAAGACCGTCGAATCGGGGGTGCGCGGCGGTGGACGGATGGTGCGTGACGACGGGCCGCCCGCCGGGCGGATGTCGGGTCGTGCGGCATCATGGGGGCCATGGCGAATCACCTGCTGCACGGTCTCTGGCTCCCGGGAGGGGGCCTGCACGTGTGGCTGGAGCGCGTCGAGGGCCACCGCGTGCTGGGCACCGCCGAGCCGGCGCTGGCGGAGCTGCCGGAGGCCGCGGCGCTGCGCCTGGGCGGCCGCGTGCCGCGGGGCCGGCCGGCGGTGACGCTGCAGACGCCGAAGGGCCGGCGCGTCCGCCAGCCCATCCCCGCCTGGGGCTTCGACCCGTTCACCGCCGCGGAGGTGCTGGCGGAGCTGGAGCCGCACGCGGATCACGCGGCGGTGGCGCCGGACCTGCGGTTCCTCGTCGACGTCGCCGCCGGCATCCGCGACCTGGTCCGCGCCGGCCGGGTCCTGGTCACCGTCGCCTGGGACGACGGGGAGTGGTACCCGCGGTGGAAGCTGGCCGACGGTCTGGACGAGGCGGCGTGGCGGTCGGCGACGGCCGCGGCGGCGCCGCCGGTGCTGACGGTCAACGGCGGACCCGGCTTCGTCGACGACATGTGCGAGGAGATGGCGCACGCCGTCGCCTCCCGCATCCTGCACTCCGACGGCGGGCCGACGCGGGTGCGCCACGGGTTCGTCTCCGCGCTGCTGGACTCCTCGCCGCTGCATTCGGCGCCGGCGGAGCTGGCGGCGAAGCTCGCGCGGTGGCGCGACAGCCTCGGCGGCCGCAGCGTCGAGCTGGTGCTGGAGGTGGAGGACCCGGAGGGCGTCCACGAGGACCCGCGCGGCATGGCGGGCCTGGTGCCGGGGTTCGCGGAGGCGGAGTCCGCGCGGGAGGAGGCGGAGCCCGCCCCCGATCTCTCCGACCTGCGCTGGCTGGTGCGCCTGCACTACCGCACGGGCGTCGCGGCGCCGGTGCGGGTGACGCCGGACATGCTGCGCTCCGGCGTCCGCGCCCAGCTGCAGCCCCTGCTGGCGGCGGCGCTCGACGCGGCGCCGACGCTGCGGACGGCGGAGGCGGAGCCCGGCGGCTGCGACCTGCGGCTGGGCCTGGACGACTTCATGACGTTCGTCTCCCGCGACGTCCCCGCGCTGGAGCAGGCGGGCGTGACGGTGCTGCTGCCGGCGGAGTGGAACCCGCGGGCGACGGCGTCGGTGTCGGTCGCCCGCGGCACCGTCGACCGCGCCCCCGACGGCGCGGGCGCGGGCGCCCACGACCTGGCGGCGTTCGACTGGCGGATGTCGCTGGACGGCGAGGAGCTCTCCGAGGCGGAGATGGATCTGCTGCTGCGCTCGGCGTCGCCGCTGGTGCGGATGCGCGGCCGGTGGGTGCGCACGCGCGACACCTCGCTCGCCCGCGTCGTCGGGCAGCTGCGGCGGCTGGCGGAGTTCCGGGAGGAACTCGCCCGCCGCGCGGAGGCCGGGCAGGACGCCGGCGACGACGGGGCGGGGTCGAAGGCCGCGCTGCTGCGGGAGCTGGAGGAGGTCCGCCGCGCCCTGGAGCGCGAGCGCCTGGACGCCGAAGTGCTGGTCGACGCCGGCGGCGACGACGCCCTGCGCCGCCTCATGGACGGCGGCGTGCCGCCCCGGCCGGAGCCGGTCGCGCAGCCGGAGTCGGTGGCGGCGACGCTGCGCGGCTACCAGCTGGAGGGCCTGGCGTGGCTGCGGTGGATGTCCGCCTCCGGCTTCGGCTGCATCCTGGCCGACGACATGGGCCTGGGCAAGACGCTGCAGGTCCTGTCGCTCATCGCCCTCGAGCGCGGGCTGCGGGAGGCCGCCGGGGAGGTCACCGTCGTAAAGCACGACGCGGAGGACGCGGGGGAGCGGGAGGCGCGTGACGACGGCGACCCGCGCGGCACCGCGGGCGAACCCCGCGGCGACGGCGGCCCCGGCGCGGCGGCCGACCCGGTGGCGCACGGGCGGCCGCGCAACCGGCCGCGCGTGGCGGCGACCCTCGTCGTCGCGCCGCTGTCCGGCGCCCGCAACTGGGTCGCCGAGGCCCGCCGGCACACGCCGGACCTGCGCGTGGTCCTGCACCACGGGCCCGACCGGGCGGCGGGGGAGAAGCTGCGGGAGCTGGCGGCGTCGGCGGACGTCGTCGTCACCACCTACGGCGTCCTCGGCCGCGACATCGCCGACCTGGCGTCGGTGGAGTGGGACCGGGTGGCGCTGGACGAGGCGCAGAACATCAAGAACCCCCGCGCCCGCGTCTCCCGCGCCGCCCGCGCCCTGCCGTCGCGCCACCGCCTGGCCATGACCGGCACGCCGGTCGAGAACGACCTGCTGGAGCTGCACTCCATCATGTCGTTCTGCAATCCGGGGCTGCTGGGGACGGAGAAGTCGTTCCGCACCGCCTTCGCCCTGCCCATCCAGCGCGATCGCTCCGAGCGGGCGATGGAGGGCCTGCACCGGCTCATCGACCCGTTCATCCTGCGCCGCGCGAAGACCGACCCGGGCCTGCTGCCGGAGCTGCCGGACAAGACCGAGCACGTCGTGCGCGTCGGCCTCACCCGCGAGCAGGCGGCGCTGTACCGCGCGCGGCTCGACGCGTTCCTGGAGGACCTGGACAACGCCCAGGGCATCCAGCGCCGGGCGCTCATCCTGGCGGCGCTGACGGACTTCAAGCAGATCTGCAACCACCCGGCGCACTACCTCAAGGACGGCTCCGCCATCCTCGACGGCGGCATGCACCGCTCCACCAAGGTCGCGGAGCTGGAGCGGCTCATCGGCGACGCGATGGCGGCCGGCGAGCGCACCCTCGTGTTCACCCAGTACCGGCGCTTCGGCGAGATGCTGCTGCCGTACCTGCGCCGCCGCTTCGGCACCGACATCCCGTACCTGCACGGCGGGGTGCCCGCGAAGCGCCGGCAGCAGATGATCGACGAGTTCAACGGCCCCGACGGCCCGCCGGTGTTCCTGCTGTCGCTGCAGGCCGGCGGCACCGCCATCACCCTGACCGCCGCGAACCACGTCATCCACGTCGACCGCTGGTGGAACCCGGCGGTGGAGAACCAGGCCACCGACCGCGCCTTCCGCATCGGCCAGGAGCGCGACGTGACGGTGCACAAGCTGACGACCATCGGCACGCTGGAGGAGCGCATCGCCGCCATCATCGACGAGAAGACGGACCTGGCCGACGCGGTGCTCGGCGGCCGCTCCGGCGGCGCCATCACGGAGCTGGACGACGAGGCCATCGCCAGCATCGTCGACCTGCGCGCCGTGGTGGAGGAGCGCAGCGCCGAGCGGGAGGCCGCCGCCGCGGAGCGCATCCGCGCCCGCGAGGCGCAGGAGCTGATGTCTCGCGAGCTGTTCGACCGCATCCGCGCCGACATGCGGGCCGAGGACGCGCGCCGGGCGCGGGCGGAGGTCGACGCCGGGTCGGCGGTCGACGACGCCGCGCGGCCGGACTCGGTCGGCGATGATGACACGGAGGAGGTGGACGGCCGGTGAGCGACGACAACGTCATCTGGGCGGACTTCGCCGCGCGCCGGCGCCGCCGCGACGAGGCCGCCGGTTCCGCCGACGCCTCCGATGCGGGCGAAGGCACGGGCGCAGGCGCTGACCCGGGGGCCGGCGCCGCCGGGCGCGACGCGGACGCCGACGGCCCCGATCACGGTTCGCGTGACGACGCCTCCCGCTCCGGCGGCCCCGCCGACCGCGGACGCGGCGGCGCTTCCGGCTCGCGGGGGCGGCGCCCCGCGCCGGGCACCGTGCCCCCGCCGACGCACCCCACCTCCCGGCCCCTGACCGGCGCGGAGGCGTGGGGCGGCATCCGCCGTCCCGCCCCCGGGCCGGGCCGGCCCGGCGGGCAGGCGGGACTGCCCGGGAGGCCGGGCCTGCCGGGGATCCCGGGGCTGCCCGGCGGCGTCGCCGCGCCGGGCGGCCGCGGCGCCTCCGCCGGAGCCGGGTCCGCCGCCGCGGCGCGGGGCAGGGCGATCGCGGGATCGTCGTCGCGCACCGGCGGGCGCACCCGCGACCCGCGCGACGACCGCGCCCGCGGGTGGGCATCGCGCCGGCTGCTGAAGGAGCTGCTCGACGGCGTCACCGACGGCCGCGCCGCCCGCGGCGCCGACTACCACCGCGACGGCCACGTCGTCGACGTCCAGCTCGGCGCCGGCACCGTCGTCGCGCAGGTCGCCGGCTCCCAGCTGGAGCCGTTCACCGTCGTGCTGCAGTTGCCCGCCCGGCGCGGCGGCCGCCGCGACGCCCTGCTGGACGCGCTGCTCGGCGCCCCCGAGGGCATGGGCCCGGCGCTCGCCGGGCGCGACGCCCCGGACTTCGCCGACGAGCTGCTCATCGACCCCGACGAGCGCATCCACGCCAGCTGCGACTGCCCCGACGCGACGGCGCCGTGCAAGCACATCGTCGCCGTCGCCCTGGAGCTCGCCGCCCGCATCGACGCGAGCCCGGAGGACCTGCTGGCCCTGCGCGGCATCACGCAGGAGGAGCTGCAGGACCGGCTGGCCCGGCGCGGCGCCGACGCCGCCATCCGCGCCTCCCGGCCCGTCCAGCCGGTGCCCGCCGACGGCGACGTGCCGGCGCTGGACTTCTGGGGCGCCTCCCGGGCGCGGCCGCCGCGTCCGGAGATCAGCGCGGAGCCCGCCCTGCGGGACACGGAGACGGGCCTGCTGCACGACGCCCTCGACGTCGTCAGCCACGGCCCCGCCGACGAGCTGCGCGGCTACTCCCAGCTGGAGGAGCTCTACGAGCGGCTGATGGGGCAATGGTCGGCGGACGGGCCGCCCGACGACGACGGCGACGGCGACGGGGACGGCGGATGACCGCCGACCGCCTCCGGCCCGCCGGACCCCGGCACGACGCCGGCCACCGGCCCGCCGGCCTCCGCCGCGGCACGGGCCACCCGCACGACGACCACCTGCACGACCACCGACGCGCCGCGGGCGCGGGAGACCGACGATGAAGTTCCTGCACACCTCCGACTGGCACCTGGGCAAGCGCAACCCCCGCTACGCCCGCACCGACGCCGACACCCCCGGCCTGCTCGCCGCGGGCCGCCTCGACGCCGTCGCCCGCATCGGCGAACTCGCCGAGGCCGAGGGCTGCGCGTTCATCGTCGTCGCCGGCGACGTCTTCGACTCCAACAACCCCGACGAGCGGAACCTGCAGCGCAGCGTCGACGCCCTCGCCGCCCTGCCCGTGCCCGTCTACCTCCTGCCGGGCAACCACGACAGCCTCGACCGCGGCAGCGTCTACCGCCGCGAGGAGTTCGGGGACCTGCCGGGCGTCCACGTCATCGACTCGGCGGAGCCGATCACGGTGGCCGACGGCGTCGAGCTGGTCGGCGCCCCGCTGCTCACCCGCTTCCCCGTGGAGGACCCCGCCACCGCCGCGCTCGCCGCCCTCGACCCCGCCCCCGACGGCGTCGTCCGCGTCTTCTGCGGCCACGGCCAGTTCGAGGGCTTCGGGGCCGACGACGAGGACGACGCGACCCGCCGCACCTCCGCCCAGCGCCCCGACCTCGCCGCCGTGGAGGCCGCGCTCGACGACGGGCGCATCCACTACGCCGCCTTCGGCGACCGCCACCTCACCCAGCGCGTCGCCGACCGCATCCGCTACTCCGGCAGCCCCGAGCCCACCGAGTTCCGCGGCGACCCCGCCGACACGGGCAACGTGCTGGTCGTGGAGGTGGACGAGGCCGACCCCGCCGGGGCGGTGGATGTCGTCACGCATCACGTGGGGGCCTGGACCTTCCTCGACCTGCCGGGCCACGTCTCCTCGGGGGAGTCGCTGCGCGCGTGGTTCGACGCGGTGGAGGCTGTGCCCGACAAGTCGCGCACCATGCTGCGCTACCACCTCACCGGCACCGTCACGTTCGCCCAGCACCTCGAGCTCGAGCGGCGGCTGGAGAACTACCGCAGCCGCTTCCCCTACGTCGCCGAATGGTCCCGGCACCACGACCTGACGCTGCTGCCCGACGACCTGGAGGACCTCGACTGGGGCCCCGGCGGCTTCATCGCCGACGCCGCCGCCGAACTCGCCGGCCTCGTCCGCGCCGGCGGCGCCGACGCCGACGCCGACGCCGCCCGCCGCGCGCTGGCGCACCTGTACCACCTGACCGCGAAGGGGCGCTGACCCGTGAAGCTGCACTCCATCGAACTGCGCAACGTCCGCGGCATCCGCCACGCCGTCATCGACGACATCCCCGACACCGGCGCCCTGGTCATCGAGGCGCCCAACGAATCCGGCAAGTCCTCCGTCGCCGAGGCCGTCGCCGTGTGCCTGACGGAGAAGCACAGCGCGAAGAAGGCCGCGATCCGCGACATGGTCACCTACGGCACCTCCGAGCCCGTCGGCATCCGGCTGGAGATGACGCTGGACGGGCGGCGGTTCATCGTCGACAAGACGTTCATCTCGAAGGCCGACGCGACCGTCGAGATCCTCGAGCCCGCCGCCGAGCGCCGCACCCTGAAGAAGGGCGCCGCCGACGACTGGCTGCACGAGCGCTGCGAGGCCGCGGGACTCGGCGACCTGTGGAACGCCTTCACCGCCGGCCAGCGCGGCGACCTCAACACCCTGAAGCTCAACGAGGTCGAGGCGATGACCGGGGCGCTCGCCGCCGCGGGAGCGCGTGACGACGGCACCCGCGCCGCGGCCGCGTCCGGTGCGGGCGGGGACGCGGGCGCGGCGGGGGAGACGCTCGCCGGGCCCGCCGAGGCCGGCGTCGCCTCCGCCGCCGCCCGCGCCGTCATGGACGGGGTGGAGGAGGGCTTCCGCCGCTACTACACCGACAGTGGCCGGGTGACCAGGGCCCGCCAGGAGGCCGCCGACGCCCTGGCCTCCGCCCGCGAGGAGCTGGCCGGCGTCGAGCGGCGGCGCCGGGAGCTCGACCACGCCATCGGCGAGCACGAGCGCCTCACCGCCGCGCTCGCCGCCCACGCGGAGAAGCTGCCCGCCGAGAAGGCCGCCGCGGAGGAGGCCGCCGAGCGCCTCGCCCGCGTGGAGGAGGTCCAGGCCCGGCTGACCGCCGCCGCCGAGCGCCTGGAGGCCCGCCGCGGCGCCGTCACCGCCGCCGTCGCGGCCCGCGACGCCCGCCGGGCCGCGGCCGCCGCCGCCGTGGCCCGCGCCACCGCCGCGACCGAGGCGGAGGCCGCCCTCGCCCGCGCGGAGGAGGAGGCGCAGGAGGCCGACGCCGCGCTCGCGGAGGCGGAGGAGAACCTCGGCGCCGCCCGGACGGCGCTCGCCGCCGCCGACGCCCGCCTGGAGCTCGCCCGCCGCGACGCCGCCTGGCTGACGCAGGTCGACGGGGCGCTCGCCGCCCGCGGCCGCCTCGCCGAGCTGGACCGCCTCACCGGCGTGCGCGACGAGGCGCTGCGCGCCCGCGACGCCGAGACCGTCACCGCGGAGCTCGCCGAGCGGGTCCGCGCCGCCGAGACCGACCTGCGCATCGCCGCCGACCGGCTGGAGGCCGCCGCCGCGTCGATGACCCTGACCGCCGAATCGGCCCGCGTCGTCGGCGTCGACGGCGAGGACGTCGAGATCGGCGCCGACGCCGTCGAGCGCACCGTCGACGGGGAGACGACCCTGACCATCGACGACGTCACCGTGGTGGTGCGCTCCGGGCACGACGTCGGCCGCGTCGCCGCCGACCGCGACGCCGCGGCCGCCGCGCTCGCCGGATTGCTGGAGCGCGCCGGCTGCGCCGACGCCGGGGAGGTGCGGGAGGCCGCCGCCCGCCGGGCCGCGGCCGACGACGCGCTGCGCGGGGCGGAGGCCGACCTGGCCGCCGCCCGCCGCGCCGCCGACCCGGAGGCCGACCGGGAGCTCGTCGCCCGGGTGCTGGGGGAGGGGGCGGTGTCCGGCGCCGGCGCCGATTCGCCGGACGCCGACGATGCCGGGGCCGGCGCCGGCGCGGATGCGGACGACGTGGACGACGCCGACGCGGTGCCCGCCGTGCCCGCCGACCCCGGTCGCGCCGCCGCCTGGAGCGGCGAGGGCGAACCGCCGGAGCCGCCCGCCGACTCCGCCGCCGCCGCGGAGGCCGTGGCCCGCGCCGAGGCGGATGCCGCCGACGCCCGCACCGGCCTGCGGAAGTGGGAGGGCCTGGCCGAGGAGCGCCGCGCCACCGGCGCCCTCGAGAACCGCACCCGCGCCCAGGCGAACCTGGACAATGCCTGCCAGGAGGCCGGCCGCGCCGCCGGCGAGCTCGCCGCCGCCCGGGAGGCCGTCGCCGACGCCGACCTCGAGGCCGCCGCGGAGACCGCTTCCGCCGCGCTGCGCGAGGCCGCCGCCGACTGCGACGCGGCCCGCGCCGCGGTCGACGAGGCCTCGCCCGACATGGCCCGCGTCGCCGCCGACGCAACCGCCGCGGCCGTCGCCAACCGCCTGTCGCGGATGAAGGACGACGAGATGACCCGGGCCCGCATGGAGGAGCGCATCTCCGGCGCCGTCGGCCTCGACGACCGGATCGCGGACCTCGACGCCCGCATCACCGCCGGGGAGGCGGCAGCGGAGGAGGAGGCCGCCGACGCCGAGTCGTGGCGCCTGCTGCGCGAGACGCTGCGCCGCGCGGAGACCGCCGCGATGCGCGAGTACCAGGGGCCGCTGCTGCGCCGCCTCCGGGAGCTCGCCGCGCCGGTGTTCGGCCCGGGCGTCGACTTCACGCTCGACGAGTCGACCCTCGCGATCGTCGACCGCACCCTGCCGGGGGAGCAGCCCGTGCCCTTCGCGTCGCTGTCCGGCGGCGCGCAGGAGCAGTGCGACATCCTCATGCGCCTGGCCGCCGCGTCCGTCATCGACGTCGGCGAATCCGCCCCCGTCATCCTCGACGACTCCCTGACGTACTCCGACCAGGAGCGGCTCATGGGCATGGGCGCGGCGATCGGGCGCACCGCCGCCGACGCGCAGGTCATCATCCTCACCTGCGACCCGGACCGGTTCCGGTACGTCGGCGCCGAGCGCCGCCGCCTCGCCGCACCCGGTGAGGGGGCGTGACGGCGGCGCGGGCGACGGCAGCCGGAGCCGGCGACGGCAGCCGGAGCCGCGGAATGACGGCCGGACGCCGCCGTGCGTGACGACGAACCCCGCGTGGCCTCCCCGTCGCCGCACGTGGCGCGGCGGGCGGCCGGGGCCGGGAGTCGCCCATCCGTTCGTCGGGCGAACCTCTTGCCCTGATTGGGGGTGACTTACAGTAGATTCGTCACCTTCCCACTGTGCGGGAGGTCGCAAAGCTGGCGACGTGCCACCGGAATCGGTTACGGTGACCCGCTATGCAGGACGTGAACTGGCTCAGCGACGATGAGCAGCAGCTGTGGCGCGTGGTGATCGCCGCCTTCCGCGGTGTCGAGCGCGCCATCGACCACCGCCTCCAGGAGGTCGCGGGCATCTCCTCCGCCGACTTCGCCGTCCTCGTCGTCCTCTCCGAGGCGCCGGAGGGCCGCATCCGCATGCGCGAGCTGTGCCGGCATCTCGCCTGGGACCGCTCCCGCGTGTCCCACCAGATCACCCGCATGGGCAAGCGCAGCCTCGTCGAGAAGTGCAAGTGCGAGGGTGACAACCGCGGCATCAACGTCGCGCTGACCGACAAGGGCCTCGACGTCGTCCGGAAGGCCGCCCCCGACCACGTCGAGAGCGTCCGCCACATGGTCTTCGACCAGATGGGCCCCATCGACCTGGAGCGCTCCGTCGCCATGTTCGAGCGCATCGCCACCGCCTCCGCCCGCCTGCGGGGCGAGGAGGTCGCGATCAACAGCGCGCCCGTCGGCCGGAACCGCCGGGACGACGCCGACGCGCAGTAGGCGCGCAGCCGGGGCGGGGGCCGTCGTCACGCGGAACCCGCGCGCCGGCCGCACGCCGCGCGCGGACGTCCGCGGGGAAATTAACCCCGCGGATTCTTTCTGTTTTCGAAACATTTCGCGCGCGTGTCGCTAGCCTTCCCCCATGGCCGAACGAATGAACACCGACGCAGCCTGGCTCACCGACGAGGAGCAGGACTTCTGGCAGACCCTCGTCGCCACGTTCCGCGCCGTCGAGCGCAACATCGAGACGTCCCTCCGCGACCGCACGGGCCTCTCCTTCGGCGACTTCACGGTGCTCATCGCCCTCCACGAGACGGAGGACGGCGTCATGCACGTCGACCAGCTCTGCGAGCGCCTGAAGTGGAACCACCCCCGCGCCCTGCTGCACACCAGCCGCATGGAGGCCCGCGACGTCATCGCCATCGAGGACCGCGGCGCCGACCCCGACAGCGACTACACCGTCGTGCTCACCGGCGTGGGCCGCAAGGTCTTCCAGGAGGCCTCGCCCGACTACGTCTCCACCGTCCGCAACGAGGTCTTCGCGCCGCTGTCCGACGAGGACATCCCGCGGCTGCGCGCCGCCTTCGACGCCATCCTGGCCGACGAGTAGCGCGGCCGGCCCCGCCGCATCACCCGCGGCGGGCCGCCCGCGCCATCCCCGCCGCGACCAGCGCGGCGGCGACCAGCATCGTCCACGCCAGCGCCCCGTCCGGGCCCCACGGCGGCTCCAGGGCGATGACCTGCCCCGTGCCGTAGACGCCGTTGAGGAACGGCATCCAGGAGATGACCTCGGCCCCGCCCGGCACGTGCACCAGGGCGCCCTCCAGCAGCAGCGACCACAGCACCACCACGGCCACGGCCGCCGCCGGCGGGCGCACCAGCGCGCCGACGCCCACGCCGATGCCGCACGCCGCGACGCAGTAGACCGGCACCGCCCACAGGAACCGCAGGCCCGCCGGCGACAGCGCCGACACGCCGCCGTAGACGCCGGGGAACAGCGCGGGCAGGAGCGTCAGCGTTACCGCGACGGCCACGAGCGAGCACGCGGCGCCGGCCGCGCCGGCGACGGCCCACCGGGCCGGCACGGACACGGGCCCGGGCAGCAGCGCCCGCGCCAGCTCCCCGGGCGCGCCCCGGTCCGCCGAGGCCTGCGCGTGCGCCGCCGCCATCGCGTGCACGGCGACGCCCAGATGGATGACCCAGTAGATGGCGTTGTCGGTCGTCGCCGCCCGCACCCGCAGCAGCCCGCCCGTGCGCGCCAGCGCCTCCGCCGCCGCGGCCGCCCCCGGCGTCACCGCCACCGGCAGCACCAGCGCCAGCGGCAGGATGACGCGCACCCACGGGCCGCGGCGGCCGGCCAGGCGCACGGCCTCGGCGCGGATGGCGCGGGCGAGCAGCGGGCGGCGCCGGCCGGCGTCGGGGGAGCGGCCGCTCGTCGCGCCGCCGGCCACGCCCGAACCAGAGCCCGTGCCGGCGCCGGCGCCGGTGCCGGAGCCTGCGGCGCCCGCCGCCCCGGCCGCGTCCGCATGGTGGACGGTCTCGCCGCCGGGCATCGGCGTGCCCGACGAGCCGGGGGAGGCCTCCCCCGGCGGCAGTGGGGGAGGAGCCGGGGCGGGAGCCGTCGTCACGCGTGGTCCACACCAGCGCACCCACCGCGACCAGGAGGATCACGGCGAGCACCGCCACACCCGTCTACGCGAGCACCGACGTGCGGTCGCGGCGGCGGGCGACGTACCTGCGATCCGGCGCGGCCACGGTCAGGCGTCCTTCGTTGCGACGATCGCGATCGCCGACAGGTTGTCCGAGTATCGGTTGAACACCTTCCGCATCCCCAGCACGCGCCTGCGGGCGCCCGGGTTGCGCAGCAGGTTCACGGCGATGGTCGCGACGCCGCGGACGCCCTCGTCGGCGAGGTTGCGGCGCGGCTTCAGCAGCTCCATGCCGTTGTGCTGCACGGACCGCACGGTGAAGCCGTGGGACTCGAAGAGCTCCGTCCACTCCCGCGTCGTCAGCGGCCGCGCGTTGACCTTGATGGAGCGCGCGAGCGCGCGGCGGATCTCCAGCTTCTCCTCGTCGTCGAGGGTGTCCGGCTCGATGCACAGCTCGTGGATGGCGTAGCGGCCGCCCGGGCGCAGGATGCGGTGGGCCTCCTCCACGATGGCGGCCTTGCCCTGTCGCCCTGCATCGTCAGCATCGCCTCGCCGAAGACGACGTCCGCCGACTCCGCGTCGAGGCCCGTGTCGGCGGCCTTCGCCTCCGTCACGTGGCCGGCGGGGCCGACGGTGGCGCGGGTCATGGCGACGGCCCCCGGGTCCTCGTCGACGCCGCGGTAGGACTTCGGCTTCGTGGCCATCAGCAGCTTCGCGGTCTTGCCCAGGCCGGGGGCCAGCTCCACCACGTCGGCGCCGGCGGTCCACGCGGCGGAGATGAGCTTCTCCGTCAGCTCCCGGCCGCCCGGGCGCAGCACCCGCTTGCCCAGGCGGGCCAGCAGCCAGTGGCCCGGCAGGTCCTCGATGCGTCGGTCGTGCATGGGCAGGTTCCCGGTCATGGCGTCCTCCTCGTCCGGTGCTCCCCGGGCGCGGGACCGGCCGTGCGGGGGGAATTCTTAATGAGAATCCAGAATACGGTTTTATGTCAGGTTGGGCCAGCCTCACGTGGCGAACGTCACCTGCGCGCCTGTGCGGAGTCCGTACCCTGGGAGACATGGCCATCGACAAGTCCTCGTTCAACCCCGACGACGTCTCCCGCAAGCTCGACTCCCTCACCGGAAAGACCGTCCGCCGCAGCCACTCCAACAAGTGGATCGCCGGCGTCTCCGGCGGCATCGGCGAGACCTTCGGCTTCGACCCGAACTATCTCCGCGCCGCCTTCGCCATCGGCCTCGTCGTCGCCTTCCCCGTCTCCGTCGCCCTCTACATCGCCGGCTGGTACTTCCTGCCGAAGGCCTGATCGGCCCCGGCACCCGCCGGTAACCTCCCGGGCATGGACACGGCCCGGCCCCGCACCACCCCCGACCACCGCCGACCCGTCGCCGACGCGCCCGCAGGGCCCGTCCGCGGCATCCGCGGGGCGGGGGTGACCGCGTTCCGGGGCATCCCGTACGCCCGGCCCGCCACCGGGGAGCTGCGCTTCCGCCACGCCGTGCCGGCCGAGGCCTTCCGGGAGCCGTACGACGCCTCCGCCTCCGGCCCTTTCGCCGTCCAGCCCCGGCCGCGCGGCCGCTCCGGCGGCTCCGAGGACGCCGCCTGGCTGAGCGTCGTCGTCCCGGACGCGGACGTCGTCGACCGCGGCATCGCGCACCCGGACGCCGTCGCGGCGGCGGAGCGGGCGTGGGGCGCGGCGGGCTCGGGTTCGCGCGCGGCGTCGGGCGCGCTTCCCGAGGGCAGCACCGGCCGCGGCCTGCCCGTCGTCGTGTTCTTCCACGGCGGGTCGTTCATCTCCGGGTCGGCGGCGGAGCCGCTCTACGACGGCGAGGAGTTCGCCCGCGCCGTCGGCGCCGTCGTCGTCATGGTCAACTTCCGTCTCGGCCTCCTTGGCCAGCTGGACCTGTCGTCCCTCGGCGGCGCCGACCCCAACCCGGGCCTGTCCGACCAGGTCGCGGCGGTGGAGTGGGTGCACGCCAACATCGCGGCATTCGGCGGCGACCCCGATCGCATCACGCTGATGGGCCAGTCCGCCGGCGGCGCCGCCATCGCGCACATGCTGGCCGTGCCCCGGGTGCGGCGCATCGCCGCCGGGGCCATCGCCCAGTCGCCGGCGGTGTGCTCGACGCACTTCCCGGACGAGGCCGCCGGGTGGGCGCGCGAGGTGCCCGCCATCGCCGGCGTGGACCGTCGTCACGCGCTGCGCGAGCTGCGCCGCATGTCGCCGGAGGCCCTGGTCGCGGCGGGGCGCGAGCTCGTCGCCCGCAAGGATCGCGATTCGACGCACGCCGGCTGCTTCGCGCCCGTCGTCGACGGCGACCTGCTGCCGCGTCATCCGCTGGACCCGGCCGCGGCGGGGGAGCCGGGCCCGCCGCTGCTCATCGGCACCACCGCCGACGAGTTCTCCATGGCCGCGCTCGTGCAGCGGGGCCCGTCGGCGCGCGAATCCTCCGCCCGCCGGTTCGTGGAGCGCATCGACCCGGAGGCCGACGCCGGCGCGCTCCTCGGCGCCTACCGCGGCGCGCGCCCCCGCGTCGACTACGCGCGCATGCTGTCGGACTCGCTGTTCTGGGCGCCGTCGGTGCGCCTGGCCGAGCGTCACGCCGGCCCGACGTGGATGTACCGCCTGGACTACGCGCCGCCGGCGCTGCGTCGCACGGGCCTCGGCGCGTGCCACTCCCTCGACCTGCCGCTGCTGCTGCGCGAGGACCGGGGCCTCGGCTGGTACGCCCTCCGCTTCGGCGGCCGCGAGACGTTCCGCGAGGTGGCGCGTTCAATGCGGCGCGCCTGGTCGGCCTTCATCGCCGGCGCCGGGCCCGGGTGGGACGCGTACGAGCCGGGTGCGCGCGTCACCCGCGTCTGGCGTGACGACGGCCCCCGCGACCTGTCCGACCCCCGCGCCGACTTCCGCGGGGCGTGGGCGCCCGTCCGCCTGGGCGAGGTCTCGGGCGGCGAGACCTGGCCGGAGTAGGGGAGGGCGGCGCTCCCCGGCCCTCGTCAGCGCCGTCCTTCGTCACGGCTCGCCGACCTGGACGTACTTCGCCGCATCGTCGGCGCAACCTGGACGTACTTCGCCGCATCGTCGGCGCAACCTGGACGTACTTGGCCCCGGCGCCCACGCAACCTGGACATAGGTAGCGCCACCTGGACGTACTTCTACCTACGTCCAAGTTCGGCCAACTATGTCCAACTCCGGCGGCCCCGGAGGCGAAGTACGTCCAACTACTCCGGGTCGATGGCAGCGGGGCCCCGAACACCGGCAGCAGCGTCCGGTGCAGGCGATGTCCGTCGCAACCCCATCGTTTCGACCCCGTCCCGAACAGTCCCCTGAATGGTCAGACCCACTTTCGGCCGTTGCGACCCTGTTCTATCTGGGTCGGAACGGCCGAAAGTGGGTCTGGCCGGAAAGCGGGCGGTCGGCAACCGGGTCTGAACGACCCCGTCGCCCCTCGCCGTCTTCCCGCAGTCCCGCATCGGCCCCGCGATCGACGGACCCCGCCGCGCGCACCAGTCGGGTGCTGCGTGGCGGGGTGGGTGCCGTCGCCGGCGCCGTCCCTCCCGCGCCGCGGTGAGACGGGTGGGATGATGGCGCGGGAGAGGCGGAGTCGGCGGGGCCGGGGCTGGCCCCCGGCCGCTCGAAGCCGGCCGGGCCGAAGCCGGCGAACCGGGACAGCCTCGGCCCGGGACCTCGTGCTAGTCGGCCTTGACCGCGGAGATCTCCAGCTCCAGCGTGACCTTCTCCGAGACCATCAGGCCGGAGGAGTTCATCGGGGCCTGCCAGTCGACGCCGAAGTCCTTGCGGTTGATGACGCCCGTGGCGGACAGGCCGATGCGCTCCGCGCCGAAGGCGTCGACGGCGGTGCCGCCGAACTCGACGTCGAGGGTGATCTCCTTGGTGACGCCGCGGATGGTCAGGTCGCCGGTCAGGGTGCCCTCGTCCTCGGAGGTCAGCTCGGCGCCGGTAGCGCGGAAGGTGATCTCCGGGTGGGCCTCGACGGCGAAGAAGTCGTCGCCCTTGACGTGGGCGTCGCGGTCGGCGTTGCGGGTGTCGACGGACGCGGCCTGGATGGTCGCCTCGGCGGAGGAGGCGGCCGGGTTCTCCGGGTCGATGGTGAAGGAGGCCTGGTAATCGGTGAACTCGCCGCGGGTCTTGGTGACCATCGCGTGGCGGACCATGAAGCCGATGCTGGTGTGGGTGGGGTCGACGTTCCAGGTGCCGGCGAAAGCGGTGGGCAGGGCCATGATGATTCTCCTGAGTGTTCGTTGTCGTGCGTTGCTCGTTCGGTTGTCCCGGCTTCTCGCGCCGCGCCCGTCGGGGTGCGGGGGAGCCGGGTGACGCGGCCCCGGGCGACCCGGCGTTGGCGCGTCAACAACATTGACTATAAGTCTGCAGGGCTGTCGTGTCAACAACAAATCCGGAAACGCCCCGATTTTCCGTCTCCGCAGGTCAAGAGTTGCTTGACGACGTCCACCACGCCCGCCTCGGTGCCCGACGCCGTCCTCCGGCCCCTCCGGCACGCGCCCGGGTCGGCGCATCCCCGTGCGCACCGTGCCCCGCGCTCCCGCCCCGCCCCGTGCGGCCCCGGACATGCGGAAGGGCCGCCCTCCCGGAGGAGGACGGCCCTGTCCTGGGGTGCCCCCGACACGAGTCGAACGTGCGACCTTCGGTACCGGAAACCGGTGCTCTATCCACTGAGCTACGGAGGCGTGCGCCCCTTGCGAGGCAACGCGGGCCATATTAGCACCGCGCGGCGGCGGTGCCGAAATTCCCCCCGCCGGGCTCGCGGAACGCCGGTGGCGCGCGTCGCCGACGGGGCGGCCGGCGGACCGTGGTCCACGGGCCGGCGTCCGTGGGCCGCCGCCGTCAGCCCGCGATGATGACCGACAGCGTCCGCGGCCCGTGGACGCCCTCGACGCGGTTGAGCTCGATGTCGGACGTCGCCGACGGGCCCGAGATCCACGTCGCCGGGCGCTCCGGGTGCTCCGCGAGCGTCGCGACGGCCTCCGGCACGCCGTGGACCAGCGTCGGCAGCGGCACGATGCACACGTGCACGTCGGGCACCAGCGTCAGGGCGCGACGGCCGCACGCGGCGGTGCCGTCCAGCATGATCGTGCCGGTCTCTGCGGCCGTGACCGCCGACGACGTGACGACGGCGTCCCGCGCGTCCAGCTCCCGCGGGTCCGTCGCCGCGTCGTCGACGAGGATCTCCGCGCCGAGCGCGGCCTCCAGCTCCGCGGTCCACGCCGCGGGCAGGCCCGGCGGCACGCCGATGCGGGGCCGGCGCCCGGCGGCGGGGGAGGGGGAGCCCTCCGCCGCCGCCAGCGCGGCCCCGACCGCTGCGGCCACCGCCGCCGCGATCTCCGCGTCCGACCCGCCGCAGCGGGCGACGGCCGCCCCGTAGTCCTCCAGCCGGTCGACGAGCAGGTCGACCAGCTCCTCCGGCGGCGTCGCCCGGCCGGAGACGTAGTCCCGCGGCACGGGGTGCTCCCGCCCCGGCACGAGGGCCTCCCCGGCCAGGACCTCCCGCGTCCAGTCGTCCGCGCCCGGGGCGCCGGCCGCGTGGGCCGCCCGGATGCGGGCGAGGATCTCCGCCTTGGCGTCGCCGCTCATCGGGCGCTCCCTTCGTCGTCACGCGAATCCCGCGCCACGCGCGGACCCGCACCATCGGCACCATCCGAAACAGCCCCCACGCGCCCGTTCACCCGGCTCGGCACCTGGTGGGCGCGCTCGTCGGCCAGCTCCGCGCGTGCGTCGTCGGAGCCCCACCACGCGCGGAACGGCCGCTTCGGCGGCACGCGCGTGTCGCGGGCGTCCGTCCAGCCGCCGAGGAACCCCGGCAGGTCCGTGATGGCGCCGTCGCCGCCGAAGGGGCCGTGGCCCAGCAGCCGGGCCATCGACGCCGACCGCACGGCCGTCGCCCACAGCCGCCGGTCGCCCATCACGGCGCCGAGCAGCCCGAACAGGCGGCCCTCCACCGGCGGGCGGTGGTCGCGGACCTTGCGGTTGCGCAGCTCCAGCAGGGCGGCGGGGATGTCGATGCGCACGGGGCACACCTCGAAGCAGGCGCCGCACAGCGACGACGCGTACGGCAGCGACGCGTTCGGGTCCTTCGCGGAGTCGATGCCGGTCAGCTGCGGCGACAGGATCGCGCCGATGGGCCCCGGGTACACGGAGCCGTAGGCGTGGCCGCCGGCGCGCTCGTAGACGGGGCAGATGTTGAGGCAGGCGGAGCAGCGGATGCACTTCAGCGCCTCCCGGCCCACCGGGTCGGCGAGCGCGGCGGTGCGGCCGTTGTCCAGCAGCACGACGTGGAAGTCCTCCGGCCCGTCGCCGTCGGTGACGCCGGTCCACAGGGAGGTGTAGGGGTTCATGCGCTCGCCGGTGGAGGACCGGGGCAGCAGCTGCAGGAACACCTCCAGGTCGGTGAAGCGGGGCAGCAGCTTCTCGATGCCCATCACCGTGATGAGCGTCCGCGGCAGCGTCACGCACATGCGCCCGTTGCCCTCGGATTCGACGACGCCGACGGTGCCGGTCTCCGCGACGCCGAAGTTGGCGCCGGAGATGGCGACGTCGGCCTCCATGAACCGCCGCCGCAGGAACAGGCGGGCGGCCTCCGCGAGGTCGGCGGGCTCGTTGGTCAGGTCGCCGCGCACGCCGGGGATGCCGTCGAGGAAGATGTCCCGGATCTCGTCGCGGTTGCGGTGGATGGCCGGCACGAGGATGTGCGACGGCGCGTCGCCTCCGAGCTGCACGATGAGCTCCGCGAGGTCGGTCTCCTGCGCGTGGATGCCGCGGTCGGCGAGCGCCTCGTTGAGGCCGATCTCCTGCGTCGCCATGGACTTGACCTTGACGACGTCCCGGGTGCCCCGTTCCTCCACCAGGTCCGTGACGATGCGGTTGGCCTCCACGGCGTCGCGGGCCCAGTGGACGTGGCCGCCGCGGGCGACGACCTGCCGCTCGAACTCCTCCAGCAGCTCCGGCAGCCGCGCCATCACGTCGCGCTTCACCGCGGAGCCCGCGAGCCGCAGGTCCTCCCAGTCGGGCAGCTCCGCGACGACGCCCGCGCGCTTGGCGCGGATGGTGTGCGTGGCCTTCCGCAGGTTGGCGCGCAGCTGGCCGTTGGCCAGCTCGTGCACCGCCGCCGAGGTGAACGTCTCGGCGCCGCGCAGGTGCCCGACGCCGTCGGGCGCGGTCGGCGGCATCGCCGGCATGCCGAGGGGCACCGCGTGGGTCGCCGGCGCGCTCATCGCGCACCTCCCGCGGTCGCGCAGTGGTTGCTTGACGACGTGCACCGCGCCGCGTCGCCGGCCGATGCGCACGCGGTGGCCGGGCCGGGCCCCGCCGTCGGCGCGGCGGAGCCGGCGGTCGCCGCGGCCGCCGGGGAGGCGCCGTCGGCCGGGCGCCACGGGCGGCGGCGCGTCGACGCCAGGATCTCGGCGTAGTGGATCGCGCGCACGGGGGCGGCCCCGTCGCGGGTCTGCCGGTCGAGGGCGCCGCCGATGTTCATCAGGCACGACGCGTCGCCGGCGGTGACGAACTCCGCGCCCGTCGACCGGATGGACGCGGTCTTGTCGGCGACCATGGCCTGCGATGTCGCGGCGTTCTTCACGCTGAACGTGCCGCCGAAGCCGCAGCACTCCGCGGCACCCGGCAGCTCGGTGAACTCGAGTCCGTCGACGGCCTCCAGCAGGCGGCGCGGCCGGTCGCCGACGTGGAGGACCCGCAGGCTGTGGCACGTCGAGTGGTACGTGACGCGGTGCGGGAACCACGCGCCGACGTCGACGACGCCGGCGACGTCGACGATGAACTCCGACAGCTCCAGCGTCTTGCCGGCGGTGCGGTCGGCGGCGTCGGCCTGGGCGGCGGTGCCGTGGCGGCGGGCGATGAACGGGTGCTGGTCGCGCACCGCGCCGGCGCACGAGCCGGACGGGGCGACGACGTAGTCGATGGATCGATCCAGGAACGCGTCCGCGTACCGGTCCAGCTGCGGCAGGACCTCCTTCTGGTACCCGGTGTTGACGTGCATCTGCCCGCAGCAGGTCTGCGCGGGCGGGAAGACGACGTCGCAGCCGAGCCTGGTCAGCACGGCGGCGGTGGCCTGGACCGCACCGGGGAACATGACGTCCCCGATGCAGGTGGCGAAGATCGCGACCTTCATGGGCGGCTCCGTTGCAGGTGGCCGCGGAGGGCGGTCCGCGGCCGGTGATCATGGGTGGACGCCGATTCTACGTCCGGGGCCGACACGGGCGCCGCAGCGCGCCCGGGACCGGCGGGAACGCGGCAGCGGGGGGAGCGGCCCGTGGCGCGCCTCGGCCCGGGGCATCGCGTGTCGGGCCGGGCGCTAAGATGTGCAACCATGACTCCAGCCGAACTGTCCGCCCTGATCCGCGCCGCCGCCGTCGACGTCTTCACGGAGCACGACCTGGACCCGGCCGTGCTGCCGGATGAGGTCGTCGTCGAGCGCCCCCGCAACCCCGAGCACGGCGACTACGCCACCAACGTCGCCATGCAGGCCGCCGGCCGCGCCGGCGCGAAGCCCCGCGACGTCGCGGGCTGGCTCGCCGAGCGCATCGGCGAGGCGGAGGGCATCTCCGAGGTCTCCGTCGCCGGCCCCGGCTTCATCAACATCCGCCTGGCCGCCGACGCGCAGGGCCGCCTGGTCGGCGACATCCTCGCCGCGGGCGAGGCGTTCGGCCGCGGCGACGAGTACGCCGGCCGCAAGGTCAACCTGGAGTTCGTCTCCGCCAACCCGACGGGCCCGATCCACCTCGGCAGCACCCGCTGGGCGGCCGTCGGCGACGCGCTGGGCCGCGTCCTCGCCGCCCGCGGCGCCGACGTCACCCGGGAGTACTACTTCAACGATCACGGCAACCAGATCGACCGGTACACCAAGTCCCTCATCGCCTCCGCGAAGGGCGAGCCGCCGCCGGAGGACGGCTACTCCGGCGCGTACATCGACGACTACGCGGCGCGCATCGTCGACGAGGTCCCGGGGGTGCTCGACCTGCCGGAGGCGGAGCAGAACGAGGCGTTCCGCTCCCGCGGCGTCGAGATGATGTTCTCCCACATCAAGGAGACGCTGCACGAGTTCGGCACCGAGTTCGACGTGTACTTCCACGAGAACTCCCTGTTCGAGTCTGGCGCCGTCGACGCGGCCGTCGCCAAGCTCAAGGACGGCGGCAACCTGTACGAGGCGGACGGCGCGTGGTGGCTGAAGTCGACCGACTTCGGCGACGACAAGGACCGCGTCGTCATCAAGTCCGACGGCAACGCCGCGTACATCGCCGGCGACATCGCCTACGTCGAGGACAAGATCGCGCGCGGCCACGACCTGTGCATCTACATGCTCGGCGCCGACCACCACGGCTACATCGCGCGCCTGCGCGCCGCCGCGGCGGCCCTGGGCCACGACCCGGAGGTCGTGGAGGTGCTCATCGGCCAGATGGTCAACCTGGTCCGGGACGGCAAGCCGGTGCGCATGTCCAAGCGCGCGGGCACCGTCGTCACGCTCGACGACCTGGTGGAGGCGATCGGCGTCGACGCCGCCCGCTACTCCTTGATCCGCTCCTCCGTCGACTCTTCCCTGGACATCGACCTGGAGCTGTGGCAGTCCCAGTCCAACGACAACCCCGTCTACTACGTGCAGTACGGCCACGCCCGCCTGTGCTCCCTGGCCCGCCGCGCCGCCGAGGCCGGCGTCTCGCTCGAGGGCGCGGAGCCGGACTACGGCCTGCTCGACCACGAGCGCGAGGGCGACCTCATCCGCACGCTCGGCGAGTTCCCCGCCGTCGTCAAGGCCGCCGCGGAGCTGCGCGAGCCGCACCGCGTCGCCCGCTACGCGGAGACGCTGGCCGGCACCTTCCACCGCTTCTACGACTCCTGCCAGGTCCTGCCGAAGCAGGGCGAGGACGTCGCGGACCTGCACGTCGCCCGCTTCGCGCTGGCGCAGGCCACCCGGACGACGCTGGCCAACGCGCTCGGCCTGCTGGGCGTCGACGCGCCGGAGAGGATGTAGCGGATGACGGTCGACGGATCCGGCTTCGAGCTCACCGGCGTCAAGCGGCGCGACCGCTCCGACTTCAACGAGATCCCCGCCCACGTCTGGCCCGCCGGCGCGACCCGGCGCGAGGACGGCGAGGTCGAGGTCGGCGGCGTCGCCCTGGCGGAGATCGCCCGCGACTACGGCACCCCCGTCTTCGTCTACGACGAGGACGACTTCCGCGCCCGCTGCCGCGCGATGGCGGAGGCCTTCGGCGGCCCCGACCGCGTGCACTACGCCTCCAAGGCGTTCCTGTGCGGCGAGGTCGCCCGCTGGGTGAAGGAGGAGGGGCTGCACCTCGACGTCGCCTCCGGCGGCGAGATGGCCGTCGCGCTGCACGCCGGGTTCCCGGCGTCCGACATGACCTTCCACGGCAACAACAAGTCGATGGAGGAGCTGCGCTTCGCCATCGGCGAGGGCGTCGGCCGCATCGTCGCCGACAGCTTCTCCGAGCTCGACCGCCTCTCGAAGGTGGCGGAGGAGCTCGGCGTCGTGCAGGACGTCTTCATCCGCGTGAAGCCGGGCGTCGAGGCGCACACCCACTCCTTCATCGCCACGGCGCACGAGGACCAGAAGTTCGGCTTCTCCGTCGCCTCCGGCGCCGCGCTGCGCGCCGCCGACCAGGCGGAGCGGGACCCCCACCTGCGCCTGACCGGCCTGCACTGCCACATCGGCTCCCAGATCCTCGACCCGGACGGCTTCGTCCTGGCCGCCGAGCGCGTCCTCGGCGTCGTCCGCGACCTGGTCGAGGCCCACGGCCCCGGCATCGCCGACCACTTCGACACCCTGGACCTCGGCGGCGGCTTCGGCATCGCCTACGTCGCCACCGCCCGGCCGCTGGACGTCAAGCCCCTGGCGGAGTCCATCCTCGCCGCGGTGAAGGACGTCGCCGACGACCTGGGGGTGCCCGCCCCGACCGTCGCCGTGGAGCCGGGCCGCGCCATTGCCGGCCCGTCGGCCGTCACCGTCTACGAGGTCGGCACCGTCAAGGACGTCCACGTCCGCGACGACGTCACGCGCCGCTACATCGCCGTGGACGGGGGGATGAGCGACAACATCCGCCCGGCGCTGTACGGCTCCCCGTATGATGGCCGCGTCATCAACCGCCGCGTCGAGGGAGGGCGCATTCCGACGCGCGTCGTCGGCAAGCACTGCGAATCCGGCGACGTGCTCATCCCCGACGCGTCGTACCCCGACGACATCGCGGAGGGCGACCTGCTCGCCCTCGCGGCCACGGGCGCGTACTGCTACGCCATGTCGAGCCGCTACAACATGCTCGGCCGGCCCGCCGTGGTCGCCGTGCGCGACGGCGCCGCACGTGCCATCCTGCGGCGCGAGACCCTGACCGATCTGATCAGCCTGGAGTGTGAGAACCCGAATGACCGATAACACCTACAACCCCGGAAAGGGCGAGGGACAGCCCGTCGGCGTCGCGATCCTGGGCCTGGGCACCGTCGGCCAGGAGGTCCTCCGCCTGCTGCAGGAGCGGGCCGAGGACTTCGAGCGCCGCATCGGCGGCCCCGTCGAGATCAAGGGCGTCGCCGTGCGGGACAAGTCCAAGCCCCGCCCGGGCGTCGACCGCGACCTGCTCACCGACGACGCGTTCTCCCTGGTGGAGCGCGACGACGTCGACGTGGTGGTCGAGGTCATCGGCGGCATCGACTACCCGCGCCGCGTCGTGCTGGCGGCGCTGGCCGCCGGCAAGTCCGTCGTCACCGCCAACAAGGCCCTCGTCGCCGCCTGCGGCGCCGAGCTGTCCGACGCCACCGAGGCCGCCGGCGCCGACCTCTTCTTCGAGGCCGCCGTCGCCGCCGCCATCCCGGTCGTCGGCCCGCTGCGCCGCTCCCTGGCGGGCGACCAGGTGAACAAGGTCGTCGGCATCGTCAACGGCACCACCAACTTCATCCTCGACGCCATGGACTCCACCGGCGCCGACTACGACGAGATGCTCGCCGAGGCCACCCGCCTGGGCTACGCCGAGGCAGACCCGACCGCCGACGTCGGCGGCCACGACGCCGCCTCCAAGGCCGCCATCCTGTCCTCCCTCGCCTTCCACACCCGCGTCACGGCCGACGACGTGCACTGCGAGGGCATCACGGAGATCACCGCCTCCGACTTCGAGGCGGCGAAGGAGGCCGACTGCACCATCAAGCTGCTGGCCACCTGCGAGCGCGTCGTCTCCGAGGACGGCACCGAGGGCGTCTCCGCCCGCGTCTACCCGGCGCTGGTGCCGCGCCGTCACCCGCTGGCGACGGTCCACGAGTCCTTCAACGCCGTGTTCGTCGAGGCCGACGCCGCAGGCCGGCTGATGTTCTACGGCCGCGGCGCCGGCGGCAACCCGACCGCCTCCGCGGTGCTCGGCGACGTCGTCGCCGCCGCCCGCAACAAGGTCCACGGCGGCCGCGCCCCGGGCGACTCCACCTACGCCAACCTGCCGATCCTCGACTTCGGCCAGGTGGAGAGCCGCTACCACATCGACCTGCACGTCGACGACCGCCTCGGCGTCCTCGCCGACATCGCGCGCGTCTTCGCCGACCGCGGCATCTCCCTGCGCACCGTCCGCCAGGAGGGCGCGACCCCGGGCGCCCGCCTGGTCATCATCACGCACAAGGCCCGCGAGGCCGAGCTGCGCGACACCGTCGACGCCCTGAAGCAGCAGGACTCCGTCCTGGCGGTCAACTCCGTCATCCGCATCGAGGGGATGGACGTCTAGGCATGGCGCAGGAGCTGTTCCCCGGCCAGAAGGTCCGCGTCCGCGTCCCCGGTTCCTCCGCGAACCTGGGCCCGGGCTTCGACACCCTCGGCCTGGCCCTGTCCATCCACGACGAGGTCGAGGTCGAGGTCATCGAGTCCGGCGTCGAGGTCGAGGTCCACGGCGAGGGCGCCGAGGACCTGCCCCGCAACGACTCGCACCTCGTCGTCCGCGCCATCCGCGCCGGCCTCCGCGCCGCGGGCATGAACGCCCCCGGCCTGCGCGTCGTCTGCCACAACCGGATCCCGCAGTCCCGCGGCCTCGGCTCCTCCGCCGCCGCGGCGGTCGCCGGCGTCGCCGCGGCCAACGGCCTGGCGGGCTTCGCGCTGACCGACGAGCAGGTCATCCAGGAGGCCTCCGTCTTCGAGGGCCACCCGGACAACGCGGCGGCCTCCGTGCTCGGCGGCGCCGTCGTCAGCTGGACCGACAAGCCCGTCGACGGCCGCACCGCCCCGCAGTACCACGCGGTCGGCCTGGACGTGCACCCCGACATCGAGGCGACGGCGCTCATCCCGTCGTTCCACGCCTCCACCAACGCGGTGCGCCAGGTGCTGCCGTCCGACGTCAGCCACGTCGACGCCCGCTTCAACGTCTCCCGCGTCGCCGTCATGGTCACCGCCCTGACCGACCACCCGGAGCTGCTGTGGGAGGGCACCCGCGACCGCCTGCACCAGACGTACCGCGCCGAGGTCCTGCCCGTCACCGCGGAGTGGGTCAACCGCCTGCGCAACCGCGGCTACGCGGCGTTCCTGTCCGGCGCCGGCCCGACCTGCCTGGTCCTCGACACCGAGGGCGTGCCGGAGTCCGTGCTCGCCGAGGCCCGCGAGGCTGGCATCCGCGTCGAGCACCTCACCGTCGCCGGACCCGTCGAGGTCACCGTCGAGGCATAGGCCGCCGACCGGGCCCGGCCGGGCCCGGTCCGCGCGCGTGACGACGCCCGCCGCACCACGTGGTGCGGCGGGCGTCGCCGCATCCGGCCGCGCCCCCGCTGTCCGGGCCCGCCCGCGCCGCCGGGCACGCTGAACGCCCCGGGCGCCCGCGGATGACCACCGCGAAACGCCCGGGGCGTCGTCACGCAACGGACGATGCGGGGTCAGTACGACCCGGCGTCCTCCGCGCGCGGCGACTCCTCGCCCGTCGCGGGACCGTCCGCGCGGACCAGCAGCCGGGAGTCGACGATGTCGCAGCCCGACAGCAGGCCGCTGAGACCGCGGCGGGTGAACAGCACCGTCACGATCGCGGCGACCGTCCACGCCACGCCCAGGATGGCCGCGACCGCGCCGAGCCGGAACGTCGTCAGGATGAGGCCCTGCACCGACAGCGCGCGCCACAGGAGGTGGAGACGGGAACCGTCCCCGCTCCACGGGCACAGGAAGACGATGCGCTGGCCGAGCGACGCGCCCGTCGTGATCATCGCCGGAATGAGGACCACGAGCATGCCCGCGATCCACGTGCCCGTCGCGCCGGCCTGCTCGACCGTCATCGGCACCGGGGAGCCCGAGGACTCCTCCCACGCACGGTGCGCCGCGGACCCCAGCGTGTTGCCCGCGGCCGCCGCGAAGAACAGGATGACGACGTCGAGCAGCATGCCGACCAGGCGGCGGAAGCGGCTGACCGGGCGCGGCTTCTCCCGGTGCTCCAGGAGGTACTCCTTCTTCGACAGCAGACGCGGCGTCACCCGCTCGACGACCAGGCCGATGACGGCGCCCGACGTGTTGGAGACCAGGTCCGTCACGTCCGGGACGCGGTAGCTGCACGGCGCCAGGCCCCAGTTGCCCGTCAGCTGCGTCGCCTCGATGAGCAGGGACGTCAGGAACGCCAGGACCACGACGACCGAGCGCGGGATCTCGAACAGGCGCCGCACGATCACGCCGAACGGCACGAACAGCAGCACGTTCAGCGCGACCTCCCACAGCAGCGGGCTGCGCGCGAACGCCGCCGCGCTGTTCGCCGACAGGTACTCGGCGACCTCCTTCGGGAAGTTCAGGATGTCCAGCTGCGGCGACGTCCCGTACTTCTCGCAGTAGCCCGGGCCGAACTCCGGCAGCGGGAAGATCGTGAACGCCACGATCGCCGCCATGTAGATGAAGCCGGCGAACGTCCAGAGCATCCGCAGCAGATCGCCGCGGCCGTACCGTCGGTACTGCCAGACCAGGAGCGGCAGCCAGAGGACCGCCGAGATGGCCAGTCCGACCGCGATCGAACCGAAGAACTGGGCTTTCACGGAGCATCACCTTTCGCCGCGCGCGCTTTTCGGTCATGCGCAACGGCCGTCGGGGTCATCGGGAACCCCTGAAAGGTACTGTGCCCGGGCCGGCCGCGGGGAGGCGGGCGGGGAACCGCTGGGGAAGGGATCGGGGAGGGGCCGACGGCTCGGGCGGGGAGACGCGCGCGGAGGGGTCGGGGAGCGCCCGAGGCGGGGTCGAGGGTCGCGGTCGCCGGAACGGCTCCGTCTGTGAGGGGGCCGCCGCGGCCGATGGGCGACCGCGAGCGGGACCGCACGGCCGGGGCCGGTGGGTCGTGTCGTAGGTGGGTCCGGTTTGGCGGAAAGTGTCCCGTTCGCCGGAAGGGCTCCGTATGGGGCGGCGGGGAATCGGCCGGCGCGCCGCCGCCCGTCAGATCGAGCCCGGGCCCGGCAGCTCCACGATGTCGAAGTCCCCGTCCGCGAGGTGCTTCCGCAGGTCCTTCTTGTCGAACTTGTCCACCGACGTCTTGTCGATGTGGTCGACGAAGGTCCAGTACTCCGGCGCCATCCAGTTCGGCAGCTTCTTCTTCAGCCGCTCGCGCAGGGCGTGGGCGGTGGACTCGTCGCGCGGGGTCCCGTCGATAAGCACTGTCACCGCGAGCGGGCGCTCGCCCCACTTCCGGTCCGGGTACCCGATCACGGCGCACTCGACGACCTCCGGCGCCTCCATGACCAGGTTCTCCAGCTGCACGGAGTAGATCCACTCGCCGCCGGAGCGGATGACGTCCTTCGCCCGGTCCTGCACCGTCAGGTACGCGTCGCGGGTGATGGAGCCGATGTCGCCGGTGCGCAGCCAGCCGTCGTCGGTGAACTTCGACTCCGCGTCGTCGACCTCGTCGCCGCGGAAGACGTGGGCGTCGCCGCCGTCGTCCTGGTCGGGGGAGTGGTAGTACCGGCCCGTCACCGTGTTGCCGCGGACCTGCAGCTCACCCGAGTTGCGGTCGTGGAGCTCCAGGACCTCGCCGTTCTCGTCGACGATGCGGAACTCCATCAGCTCCGGGAAGCGGCCCTGGCTGACGCGGTAGCGCTCGCGGGTCTCGCCGGAGGCGCCGTACGGCGGGCGCGACACCGTGCCGATGGGCGACGTCTCCGTCATGCCCCACAGGTGGATGACGTCGACGCCGTAGCGCTCCTCCCACACCCGGATGAGGCCCGGCGGGCACGGCGAGCCGCCGACGAAAATCTCCTGCAGCGACATCCTCTCCGGCGGGTTGTTGAGGTAGTGGACCATCAGGCCGATCCACAACGTCGGCACGCCCTGCGCCACGCGCGGCATCGACGTCTCGACGATCTCCGCCAGGCGCGGCGCCGACAGATCGGCGCCCGGGAACACCAGCGGGGCGCCGCACGCGAACGCCGCCAGCGGGACGCCCCAGCTCAGGACGTGGTAGATGGGCACGCAGCACAGCCACGGCACGCCGTGGGTGATGCCGAACGCGTCCGTCGTCCGCAGGTTCAGCGAATGCAGGTAGATGGAGCGCTGCGAGTAGACGACGCCCTTCGGCGCGCCGACGGTGCCGGTGGAGTAGCACATCGCCGCGCCCTCGGTCTCGTCGATGACCGGCCAGTCGAACGACGACGGCCGGCCGTCGAGGAACGCCTCGTAGGAGTGGACCTCGATGCCGTCGGGCACGTGGGCGGCGGCGTCGGCCAGGGTGTGGCCCTCCGCGTCGATGAAGATGATCGCCCGCACGCACGGCGTCTCCTTCAGGATCGGCCCCAGCGACGGGGCGATCCGCGGGTCGACGATCAGCACCTCGTCGTGCGCGTGCCGGATGATGTGGGCGATCTGGTCCGGCATCAGCTGCTTGTTCACCGGCTGGAACACCGCACCCATCGAGGCGACGGCCAGGAAGGTCTCCAGGTGCTCCGCGCAGTTCCACATGAGTGTGCCGACGCGCTGGTCGCCGTCGATCCCCAGATCATCGCGCAGGCCGTTGGCCAGGGCGGCGGCGCGGGCGCCGATCGCCGCGAACGTCGTCACCTCCGGTCCCGACGGGCCCCACGTCGTGACGGTCGTGCCGCCGTGGACCGTGCTGCCGTACTCCAGGATCCGCGCGACGGACAGCGGGATCTCCTGCATCGTGCTGCGCATGCGCCCAGCCTATCGCGCGGGTGCGCCCGCCACGGGCGCCCGCGACGCGTCGGGCGCCCGGGTGTTGCCCGACCCGCGGCGGCGGGGTTACCCTGTCAGGGATACGGCCGTCCGGTCGGCGCAAGCCACGGCACCGGGGCGGGGCCCCGAGCGAACCGGCGACGCCGGCGACCGCTTCCGGGGGAGGACCCCGCCGCACACGCCCCACGCCGACCAGGACCGCATCGAGGGAGTTGTTCGCCCGCCGATCCGGCCGTGCACGCCCCCGCAGCATCCCCGCGCCGACGACGGCGCGCGGGCGCCCCGACGGATCCGACGTCGCCGGCCGCGGGCGGGGGAGCCCGACCGCCGGGAGGCGACCGCCGGATGCGAATCCGCCGGCACGGCCACGAGGCGGGCAGCCGAATGAAAGGAATTCCGTGAGCGATACGGACACCACCGCCCAGGACAAGGGCCAGGACAACCTCGCCGCGCTGCGCATGCCGGAGCTGAAGGCGATGGCCGCGCAGAAGGGCATCCGGGGCATCTCCGGCATGCGCAAGAGCGACCTCATCGCGGCGATCCAGGGTCACGGCGGCGGCGCCGCGAAGAAGGCCGCCGCGCAGGAGCGCGCGGCCGACCGCGGCGACGCGCCGAAGGGCGACGGGCCGAAGAACGACGCCCCGAAGAAGGGCGGCGACGCCGGCGACGGCGGCTCCGGGAAGTCCGGCAAGGGCGGCGACCAGGGGGATCGCGGCGACCGCGGAGACAAGGGGGACCGCGGCAACGACGACCGCGGCGGCAACGGCAACGACGGCGACGTCCGCCCCCAGTCCCGCTCGCAGGCCCGCCGCGCCCGCCGCACCCGCAACCGCAACCGCGGCAACGACGGCGACGGCCAGAACAACGGCGGCAACGGCGGCAACGGCGGCCAGAACAACGGCAACGACGACGGCGGCCGCAACCGGAACGACGGCAACGGCGGCAAGGGCCAGAACAACGACGGCGACGGCGGCCGGAACAAGGGCGACGGCGGCCAGAAGAACGACGGCCAGAACAACAACGGCGGCAACGGCAACAGCAACGGCGGCCAGAACAACAAGAACAACAACCGCCACGGCGACGACGACGAGCAGGGCGGCCGCCGCGGGCGCCGCAACCGCCGCAACCGCCGCGATCGGAAGGGCCGCGACAACAAGGGCGGGGGAGGCCCGGACGAGATCCGCGAGGGCGACGTCCTGCAGCCCGTTGCCGGCATCGTCGACGTGCTGGACAACAACTCGGCGTTCGTCCGCACCTCCGGCTACCTGCCGGGCCCGAACGACGTGTTCGTCTCGCAGCAGATGGTGAAGAAGCACGGGCTGCGCAAGGGCGACGCGGTCGTCGGCCAGGTGCGCATGCCGCGCGACGGCGGCACCGCCGGCCAGGTCACGCACGGCTCGGGCCGCAACAAGCGGAAGTACAACCCGCTGGTCCAGGTGGACAAGGTCAACGGCCTGGCGCCGGAGGAGGCGACGCGCCGCCGCGAGTTCGCGAAGTTGACGCCGCTGTACCCGAACCGACGCCTGCGCCTGGAGACGGAGCAGAAGATCCTGACGACGCGCGTGATCGACCTGATCATGCCGATCGGCAAGGGCCAGCGCGCGCTCATCGTGTCCCCGCCGAAGGCGGGCAAGACGACGATCCTGCAGAACATCGCGAACGCCATCGCGACGAACAACCCCGAGTGCTACATGATGGTCGTCCTCGTCGACGAGCGCCCGGAGGAGGTCACCGACATGCAGCGGTCGGTGCGCGGCGAGGTCATCGCCTCGACGTTCGACCGTCCGCCGTCGGACCACACGGCCGTTGCGGAGCTGGCCATCGAGCGGGCGAAGCGCCTGGTGGAGCAGGGCCAGGACGTCGTCGTCCTGCTGGACTCCATCACCCGCCTGGGCCGCGCGTACAACAACTGCTCGCCGGCGTCGGGCCGCATCCTGTCGGGCGGCGTCGACTCGAACGCGCTGTACCCGCCGAAGCGCTTCCTCGGCGCGGCGCGCAACATCGAGGAGGGCGGCTCGCTGACCATCATCGCCACGGCGATGGTGGAGACGGGCTCGGCCGGCGACACGGTCATCTTCGAGGAGTTCAAGGGCACCGGCAACGCGGAGCTGAAGCTGGATCGCCGCATCTCGGAGCGCCGCGTGTTCCCGGCGGTCGACGTGAACCCGTCGGGCACCCGCAAGGATGACCTGCTGCTGTCGACGGAGGAGGCGCGCATCATGCACAAGCTGCGCCGCATCCTGTCGGCGCTGGAGCCGCAGGCCGCGATCGACCTGCTCATCAAGCAGCTGAAGAAGACGAAGAACAACCGCGAGTTCCTCATGCAGGTGGCGTCGTCGGCGCCGATGGCCGCGGACGTCGACGTCGACGAGATGGTCTAAGGAGAATTCACATGGCACAGCAGGTGACCGCCGTCGACGACGTCCTGGCGGAGTACCACGGCCTCGAGCAGCAGATGGCCGACCCGGAGCTGCACAACGACCAGGCCGCGGCGCGGCGCGTCGGCAAGCGCTTCTCGCAGCTGCAGCCGATCATCCAGTGCCACCGGCGCCTGACGCAGGTGACGGAGGACCTGGAGGCGGCGCGCGAGATGGCGCGCGAGGAGTCGGAGTTCGCCGAGGAGGCGGAGCGCCTGGAGGCGGAGCGGGTGGAGCTCGAGGAGGAGCTCGCCGATCTGCTCGCCCCGCGCGACCCGCATGACGCGGACGACATCGTCATGGAGATCAAGTCCGGTGCGGGCGGCGAGGAGGCGGCGCTGTTCGCCGGCGAGCTGGCCCGCATGTACCAGCGGTACGCGGAGAAGAACGGCTTCGTCATCGACGTGCTCGGCGTCTCCGAGTCCGATCTGGGCGGCGTCAAGGACATGTCCATGTCCGTGCGCGCGAAGAACCCGTCGCGCGATGGCGCGTGGAGCGTCTTCAAGTTCGAGGGCGGCGTCCACCGCGTGCAGCGCATCCCCGTGACGGAGTCGCAGGGCCGCATCCAGACGTCCGCCGCGGCGGTGCTGGTGTACCCGGAGCCGGACGAGGTCGAGGACGTGGAGATCGACGACAAGGACATCCGCGTCGACGTCTACCGCGCCTCCGGCAAGGGCGGCCAGGGCGTCAACACGACCGACTCGGCGGTGCGCATCACGCACCTGCCGACCGGCCTCATCGTGACGTGCCAGAAGGAGCGCTCGCAGATCCAGAACAAGGCCCGCGCCATGCAGGTGTTGGCCGCGCGCCTGCAGCAGATGCGCGAGGAGGAGGCCGCCGCGGAGGCGTCCGACACCCGCCGTTCGCAGGTGCGCACGATGGACCGCTCGGAGCGCATCCGCACCTACAACTTCCCGGAGAACCGCGTGTCCGATCACCGCATCGGCTACAAGGCCCACAACCTCGACGCCGTGCTCGGCGGCGACATGTCGGACCTGCTGACCGCGCTGCACGACGCGGAGCGCCGGGAGCGCCTGGAGGCCGAGTAGGTGACGGCCCCGGACGCGCCGCGCACCGTCGGCGCGGCGCTGGCGGCCGCGGAGGCGGAGCTCGCCGCCGCGGGCGTCGCCTCGCCGCGCGCGGACGCGGAGGCGCTGGCGCTGCACTGCTCCCGCAGGTCGCGCGCCGATCTGCTGCTCTCCCGCAACGATTCGCTTGACGACGGCGACCCCCTGGCGTCCGCGCTGCCCGATCTGGTGCGGCGCCGGGCGGCCCGGGAGCCGCTGCAGCACATCCTCGGCACGGCGCCGATGATGGGCCTGGAGCTGGCCGTGGGCCCCGGGGTGTTCGTGCCCCGCCCGGAGACCGAGCTGATGGTCGACGAGGCGGCGGGGGTGCTGCGGGAGATGATCCGCGACGGTGTCCGCCGGCCCGTCGTCGTCGACCTGTGCACCGGGTCGGGGGCGATCGCGCTGGCGGTGGCGGATCTCGTGCCGTCGGCCCGCGTCGTCGGCGTGGAGAAGTCCGACGCCGCCCTTGAATGGGCGCTGCGCAACGCGGCGGTCTGCCGCAGGCGCTGGGAGGAGGCGCCGGGCCCGGAGCGCGACGTGTCCCTGGTCTCCGGCGACGTCACCGACCCCGCCATCCTGGAGGACGGGGGAGCGCTGGCCGGGCTCGCGGGCCTGGCCGACGTCGTCCTGTCGAACCCGCCGTACGTGCCGGAGCCGACGCCCGTCGACCCGGAGGTCCGCGCCGACCCCCATGACGCGGTCTTCGCGGGTGAGACGGGCCTGGACGTCATCCGTCCTATGATGGGCGTCGTGCGCGCGCTGCTGCGCCCCGGCGGGTTCGCCGCGGTGGAGCACGACGACGACGGCGCGGAGGGCGCCGCGGCGGCCTTCGCGGACGCCGGCGGCTTCCGCGGCGTCGCCTGCCGGCGGGACCTCGCCGGCCGCGACCGGTACACGACGGCC
Organism: Corynebacterium sp. 335C; assembly: GCF_053525695.1. NCBI lineage: Bacteria > Bacillati > Actinomycetota > Actinomycetes > Mycobacteriales > Corynebacteriaceae > Corynebacterium > Corynebacterium sp. 335C. The sequence continues at coordinate 614,305 of NZ_JASTTB010000001.1, read as the reverse complement.
CGCCGGGCCTGAGCCGGCGCGGTCCGGGGAACGGCCGGGACCGGCCCGGACGCGCCGGACGGGCACGGGCCGGACCGGGGCGACCCGGGCGGCGACGGACGACACGACGACGACCAACCACCACGGAAGGGGACGGCCCCATGGCCAGGATCTACGACTGCTCCACCGAGAAGGGGCGCGCCGACGGCCTGCGGGCCGCGGTCGACGCGGTGAAGGCCGGGCGCCTCGTCGTCACGCCCACCGACACCGTCTACGGCCTCGGCTGCGACGCCTTCGACAACCAGGCGGTCGCGAACCTCCTGCGCGCGAAGCACCGGGGCCCGGACATGCCGGTGCCGGTGCTCGTCGGCTCCTGGACGACCGTCCGCGGCCTGGTCCGCGAGTTTACCCCGGCCGCGGAGGCCCTGGTGGAGGCGTTCTGGCCGGGCGGGCTGTCGCTCGTCGTCAACCAGGCCCCGTCGCTGCCGTGGAACCTCGGCGACACGCGCGGCACCGTCATGGTGCGGATGCCGCTGCACCCCATCGCCATCGACCTGCTGCGCGAGACCGGCCCGATGGCCGTCTCCTCGGCCAACATCTCCGGCCAGGACCCGGCGCTCACCGCCGTCCGCGCCAAGCAGCAGCTGGGCAACGAGGCCGCGGTCTACCTTGACGGCGGCCAGGCCACCATCGGCGAGCCGTCGACCATCGTCGACATGTCCGGCCAGGAGCCCCGCGTCCTGCGCGAGGGCGCCGTGCCGGTCGAGCGCATCGCCGAGGTCCTGTCGAAGTCCCCCGACGCCCTCCGCGGCCGCTGACCCCGGACCAGGGGACCCATCCGTGGAGGCGGCGACGATGACGCTGGCGGCGGCCGGCGCCGGGGCGGGCGTGCCCCTGCGCGAGCTCGCACTGCTCACGCTCGTCTCCGCCGCCGTGTCCTACCTGCTCACCGGCGTCGTCCGGTGGGCGATCATCCGCTCCGGCCGCCTCGACGCCCCGCGCACCCGCGACGTCCACGACATGCCGAAGCCCAGCCTCGGCGGCGTCGCCATGTTCACCGGAGCGCTCACCGCCATCTGGCTGGCCAGCGAGCTCCCGGCGCTGACCCGCGGGTTCCCGCCGTCGACGGGCGACATGCCCGCCGTCGTCGTCGCCGCGTTCTTCCTGCTCATCACGGGCGTGCTGGACGACCTGTTCGACCTCGACGCCCTGGCGAAGCTGCTGGGCCAGGTGGCCTCCGCCCTCGCCATGTCGGTGATGGGCCTGACCTGGTACATCATCTACGTCCCCGGCGTCGGCACCGTAATCCTCGACCCCGTCCTGTCGACGGTGCTTACGGTCGTGTTCACCGTCGCGCTCATCAACGCCCTGAACTTCGTCGACGGCATCGACGGGCTGGCCGCGGGCCTCGGCATGATCGCCGCGGCCGCCCTGCTCGTCTACTCCATGATCATGCTCTACGACCAGGGCGGCGCCGTCTCCGCCTACCCGCCGGCGATGATCTCCGCCGTGCTGCTCGGCGCCTGCGCGGGCTTCCTGCCCCACAACTTCGAGCCGGCCCGCATCTTCATGGGCGACTCCGGCGCCATGTTCATCGGCCTCATGCTCGCCGCCGCCTCGACCTCGGCGTCCGGCCGCATCTCCCCGTCGATGTACGGCACCGCCGACGTCTTCGCCCTCATGGCCCCGGTCATCATCGTCGTCGCCGCCCTGTCCGTGCCGCTGCTCGACCTGTTCATGGCCGTCGTCCGCCGCACCTCCCAGGGGCGGTCCCCGTTCTCCCCGGACAAGCGGCACCTCCACCACCGGCTGCTGGCGATGGGCCACTCGCACCGCGACGTCGTCCTCGTGCTGTACATGTGGCTGTCCGTCGTGGCCTACGGCGCGGTCGGCACCACCATGTTCCCGCTGCCGTTCGTCGCCGTGACCTTCGGGCTCGCGCTCATCGCGGCGGCCGTCGTCACGTTCGGCCCCACCCGCCGCCTGCTGTCGCGCCGCTACGGCGACGAGCGGCGGGAGGCGGCGCGCGACGGCTGGCGCCGCCGCGGCCTCGTCCGCGCCGACCGCATCGCCGGGCCGGGGCGCCACGCCGGCCGGAACCGGCGCGCGGCTGGCGCCGACGCGCGCGGCACCGGGGCCGGGGACCCGGGCCGGGGGAGCGGCGGGGACCCGCGGCGCGGCCGCGGCGCCGCCCGCCGGTATGATCCCCGGACGTGACCGAACACGACGACCAGCCCACCGACGACGCCGCCGGCGAGTCCCTCGCCGACCGGCAGCGCGCGAAGGCCGAGGCCGACGCCGCGACCATCTCGCAGTACGACGACTCCCGCCGCCCGCTCGCCGCGGCCGCGCGGACCGGCGCCCTCGCCCTGCTCGGCGTCGTGGTCCTGTCGCTGCTCGCCTGGGGCGGCAAGGAGGGCATGCCCGGCATCTGGGGTGTCGTCCTCGGCGGCGCCATCGGCGGCGGCTTCGTCCTGGTGACCGTCCTGCTCATCTGGGCGACCGCGAAGACCACCCCGACCGTCACCGGCGCCGTCGTCATGGGCGGCTGGCTGGTGAAGATCATCGTCCTCATCGTCATCCTCGCCGTCATCGACGGCATGGCCTTCTACGATCGCTGGGCCTTCTTCGTCACGGTGCTGCTGGCCATGGCCGTCACCCTCGGCGCGGAAATGTGGGGAATGTCGCAGGAGAACCTCACGTACTACGGATCCCGCTGAGCGGGACCGGGGGTGGCGCCGCAGGCCGCCCCCGGACACGCGCGCAGGCCCGTCACCTGCGCCGAGCATGCGGACCACGGAGCGCGGTGCCCGTACCCACCCATCGGGGAGGGGGTACGGGCACCGCGCTTTCCGGCGAATGCCCGTAACCCGCTCGGATCCGGGGGGTGCCGGGTGGGAAACGTCGCAACGTAACTGTTATCCTGAGCGATGGGTAAGACGGCCTGCGCCGGATTCCCCGCCGCCCCATGAGAACCGCCGCGAGGCGCGTGGGGCACGGGTGCGTCCGGACGGCCCCGCGGCATCCCCCGAGGAGGATGCGGCGGACCGGGCCGGCGGACCCCGTGAGCGCCGATCGGATGTGCGAAGGAATCCCCGGCGGCCCACGTTAAACGCCATCCCTCGCACCGCTTGACCTTGTTCATGCGGCCCAAACACGGGAGAGAACGCTGAGCGTTACAACACTTGCTGAGATGCGGGGCGGATTCCACGCCCCCACCTTGGAGAAGGAGTATTTCCCGGGTGAGTACTACGACCAGTTCATCCTTGGCGGTGCTGGTGACTGGTACGCGTTGGACCGTCTGATGCTCGTCCGCCTGCTCATGGCGGTCGTCGTCGGCGTGTTCTTCCTCATCGCCATGAGGCGGCCGAAGCTGGTGCCGTCGGGCCTGCAGAACGTCGCGGAGTACTTCCTGGACTTCGTCCGCATCCACATCGCCGAGGACATCCTGGGCAAGAGGGAGGGGCGCCGGTTCCTGCCGGTCATCGCCACCATCTTCTTCCTGGTCTTCGCGATGAACGTCGCGGCCGTCATTCCGGGCCTCAACATCTCGCCGAACGCACGAGTCGGCATGCCGCTGGTTCTGGCGATCCTGGCGTACATCACGATGATCTACGCGGGCGCCAAGAAGTACGGGTTCTTCCGCTACGTGAAGTCCTCCGTCGTCATCCCGAACCTGCCGCCGCTGCTCCACGTCATCGTGGTTCCCATCGAGATCTTCTCCACGTTCGTCCTGCGCCCCGCCACCCTCACCATCCGTCTGATGGCCAACATGCTGGCGGGCCACATGGTCCTCGTCCTCCTGTTCGGCGCCACGAACTTCTTCTTCTGGCAGCTGAACGGCTGGACGGCTTTCGCCGGACTGACCCTGGTCGCCTCCATCCTGTTCACGCTGTTCGAGCTGCTGGTCATCTTCCTGCAGGCGTACATCTTCGCCCTGCTGACCGCGGTGTACATCGAGCTGTCGCTGCACGCGGACGAGCACTAGGCACCCGGAACCCGGCTCTCGCCGGGGGCTGAAAACTCCAACTGAATACACGACCCCACTTCCATGCCCCGGGTGCCCTTCAACTTCGACACCTTCACCCGGGACTCCTCAGAAAGGGAACGGTTCACCATGAACGACGTCATCAACCTCGCCCAGGGCGCTGTCGACACCACCGGCGGCCTGAAGACCATCGGCTACGGCATCTCGACCCTGGGCCCGGGCCTGGGCATCGGCATCCTCGCCGGCAAGACGGTCGAGGGCATGGCGCGCCAGCCGGAGATGGCCGGTCAGCTCCGCACCACGATGTTCCTCGGCATCGCCTTCACCGAGGCCCTCGCCCTCATCGGCCTGGTCGCCGGCTTCATCTTCTAAGTCCGGACCCGACGCGGAGAACACTGAACCATGACTGATTTCACCTTCCTGGCGGAAGGGGCGCTGCCGCTGGACAACCAGCTGGGCCCCCTCCTGCCGATGAACTACGACATCGTCTGGTCCATTGTCCCGCTCGTCGTGATCCTGGTCATCTTCTGGAAGGCTGTCCTTCCGAAGTTCCAGGAGGTCCTGACCGAGCGGGAGGACCGGATTGAGGGCGGCATCGAGCGCGCCGAGGCCGCGCAGAACGAGGCCAAGGCCGCTCTCGAGAAGTACAACAGCCAGCTCGCCGAGGCCCGCACCGAAGCCGCGAAGATTCGCGACGAGGCCCGTGTCCAGGGCCAGAAGATCATCGCCGACGCCACGGCGAAGGCGAACGACGAGCAGGCCCGCATCATCGAGGCCGGCGAGAAGCAGCTGCTCGCCCAGCGCGAGCAGATCGTTGCCGATCTCCGCAAGGAGATGGGCCAGAACTCGATCAACCTGGCCGAGCGCCTGCTCGGCGAGGAGCTGTCGGACGGCGTGAAGAAGTCCGGCACGATCGACAGCTTCCTCGGCTCCCTCGATTCTGTGGCCCCGAACGGAAAGTAGGCGACATGCACGCAGCTAGCCGCGAATCCCTGGCGAAGCTCCGCACGGAGCTGGACGCCCGCCTCGGCGGGTCCGGCGACTCCGTCGCGGCCGCGGCCCAGATCGGTTCCGAGCTTTTCGACGTCGTCGAGCTCCTCGACTCCGACCGCGGCCTGCGTGTCGCCGTCGCCGACGCCGCGACGCCGGCCGAGCAGCGAACCGGCATCGTCCGGTCCCTGCTGGAGGGCAAGGTCGCCGCTCAGACCCTCGAGGTCCTGACGGAGGCCGCCGCGCAGGACTGGTCCAACACGCGCGAGTTCCGCGCCGGCCTGGTTGACCTCGGCCGCCGTGCGCTGCTCCGCTCCGCGGAGGGCCAGGGCCAGCTCGAGACGGTCGAGGAGGAGCTGTTCCGCCTGGGACGCCTCCTCGTCGACGAAGCGCAGCTGGAGCAGCTGCTGGCCGACAAGGCCGCAACCCCCGAAGCCAAGCGCGGTCTCCTGGCCAGCGTGCTGTACGGCAAGGTCACGTCCGTGACCGAGGCCCTGGCACTGCAGGCCGTCGGCCGCCCCGATACCCGCCCCGCGGACGACATCGACGCCCTGTCCCGGCAGGCCGCCGGCCTCCGGAACCGGACCGTCGCCCGAGTGACCAGCGCCGCGCCCCTCACCGGGGAGCAGGAGCGCACGCTCGAGGACAAGCTCGCCCGTGTCTACGGCAGCGAGATGTCCATCCACACCGAGATCGACGAGTCGATCATGGGCGGTCTGGTCATCCGGGTCGGCGACGAGGTCATCGACGGCAGCCTCTCGAGGAAGCTCGAGAAGCTGCGCGTCGGCCTCGGCTGACGGATGGTTTCACGAAGTAACACTGGAAGAGAATTAAGCGAGAGCAGGAAGAACATGGCGGAGCTGACGATCTCCTCCGACGAGATCCGTAGCGCGATTGCGAATTACACCTCGAGCTACTCCCCGGAGGCCTCCCGCGAGGAGGTCGGCGTGGTCATCAGCGCGGCTGATGGCATCGCGCAGGTTTCGGGTATGCCGTCGGTCATGACCAACGAGCTTCTCGAGTTCCCGGGCGGCGTCATCGGCGTCGCGCAGAACCTCGACACCGACAAGATCGGCGTCGTGGTCCTGGGCAACTTCGAGTCCCTCTCCGAGGGCGACGAGGTCAAGCGGACGGGCGATGTCCTGTCCATCCCGGTCGGGGACGAGTTCCTCGGTCGCGTGATCAACCCCCTGGGCCAGCCGATCGACGGCCTGGGCGACATCAAGGCCGACGAGGACCGCGTCCTCGAGCTTCAGGCCCCGACCGTGCTGCAGCGTCAGCCGGTCGAGGAGCCGATGCAGACCGGCATCAAGGCCATCGACGCGATGACCCCGATCGGCCGCGGTCAGCGACAGCTGATCATCGGCGACCGCAAGACGGGCAAGACCGCGGTGTGCCTCGACACGATCCTGAACCAGAAGGCGAACTGGGAGTCCGGCGACCCGACGAAGCAGGTGCGCTGCATCTACGTCGCCGTCGGCCAGAAGGGCTCGACCATCGCCGGCGTCCGCGCGACCCTCGAGGAGCACGGCGCCCTGGATTACACGACCATCGTCGCGGCCCCGGCGTCCGACTCCGCCGGCTTCAAGTGGCTCGCCCCGTTCGCGGGCGCGGCCCTGGGCCAGCACTGGATGTACCAGGGCAAGCACGTCCTGGTCATCTACGATGACCTGACCAAGCAGGCCGAGGCGTACCGCGCCATCTCCCTGCTGCTGCGCCGTCCGCCGGGCCGCGAGGCCTACCCGGGCGACGTGTTCTACCTGCACTCCCGCCTGCTGGAGCGCGCGGCCAAGCTGTCCGACGACATGGGCGCCGGCTCGCTGACCGCCCTGCCGATCATCGAGACCAAGGCCAACGACGTGTCGGCGTTCATCCCGACCAACGTCATCTCCATCACCGACGGCCAGGTCTTCCTGGAGTCCGACCTGTTCAACCAGGGCGTCCGCCCGGCCATCAACGTCGGCATCTCCGTTTCCCGAGTCGGTGGCGCGGCCCAGACGAAGGGCATGAAGAAGGTGTCCGGCAACCTGCGTCTGGACCTGGCCTCCTACCGCGACCTCGAGGCGTTCGCCATGTTCGCCTCCGACCTGGACGACGCCTCCAAGCGCCAGCTGGAGCGCGGCCAGCGCCTGGTCGAGCTGCTGAAGCAGAAGGAGAACAACCCGCAGGCCGTCGAGGATCAGATGACCTCCATCTACCTCGCCGGCGAGGGCAAGTTCGACGACGTCCCGGTCGAGGACGTCCGCCGCTTCGAGGCCGAGCTCCTCGAGCACCTGCACGCGAACAACGCTGCCGTGTTCGACCAGATCGAGGGCGGCAAGGCGTTCTCGGACGAGTCGAAGTCCGCCATCGAGTCGGCCACGGACGAGTTCAAGAAGTCCTTCCAGACCTCCGAGGGCGCCCCGGTGGCCTCCGAGGCCCCCGCCGACCCGATCGACGAGAAGGACGTGCAGAAGGAGCAGATCAAGGTCTCCCGCAAGTCCGCCCAGAAGTAGGGCGGGACATGCAGGCAGAGACCAACATCGGAAAAGAAGGGAGGCGTTAGGCAATGGCGAATCTTCGTGAACTGAGGGCCCGCATCAAGTCGGTCAACTCGACGAAGAAGATCACCAAGGCGCAGGAGCTCATCGCGACGTCGCGCATCACCAAGGCGCAGCGACGCGTCGCCGACTCCCAGCCGTACGCCGACGAGATCGAGTCCGTCATCGGGCGGCTCGCCTCGGCATCCTCGCTCGACCACCCGATGCTCCACGAGCGCGAGGACGCCAAGCGCGCCGCCGTCCTGGTCGTGACCAGCGACCGCGGCATGTGCGGCGGCTACAACCACAACGTCCTGAAGAAGGCCGCGGAGCTTCGCTCCAAGCTGGAGCAGGACGGCTACGAGGTCGCCCTCTACGTGACGGGCAAGAAGGGCATCGACTACTACGATTTCCGCGAGGTCCCGCTGTCGGGCACCTGGGAGGGCTTCTCCCAGGATCCCGACTACGCGCTGACCCACGACGTCCGCCGCCACCTCATCGACGGCTTCGTCGCCGGCTCCGGCGACACCGCGAAGTGGCGCGACGGCCTGCGTGGCGTCGCCGAGGGCGAGGGAATCCAGGGCTTCGACACGGTGCACGTCGTGTACACGAAGTTCGTGTCGATGCTGTCCCAGCAGCCCGTCGCGCATCGGATGCTGCCGATCGAGCCCGTCATCCAGGATGAGGAGCTCGAGCTGGGGGAGGACATGCTCAGCGATTCGGGCGCCGACGTCCAGCCGGACTACGAGTTCGAGCCGGACGCCGACACCCTCCTGTCGGAGCTGCTTCCCCAGTACGTGTCCAAGACGCTCTTCGCCGCGATGCTGGAGGCGGCCGCCTCCGAGTCGGCCGCTCGACGCAACGCGATGAAGTCCGCGACGGACAACGCCACGGAGCTGGTGAAGGACCTGTCCAGGGTCGCGAACCAGGCCCGTCAGGCGCAGATCACCCAGGAAATCACAGAGATCGTCGGTGGCGCCGGTGCGCTCGACGACAGCGGAGAAAGTGACTAGATATGAGCACAGCTCTCAAGCAGGACACTGCGACGACCCATGGTCGCGTCGCGCGTGTCATCGGTGCCGTCGTCGACGTGGAGTTCCCGCGTAACGAGCTTCCGGCGCTGTACAACGCCCTGACCGTCGAGGTCGACCTCGAGTCGGTCGCCAAGACCATCGTCCTCGAGACCGCCCAGCACCTGGGCGACAACATGGTCCGCACCATCGCCATGGCCCCGACCGACGGCCTGGTCCGCGGCAAGGAGGTCGTCGACACCGGCAAGCCGATTTCGGTTCCGGTCGGCGACGTCGTCAAGGGCCACGTCTTCAACGCGCTGGGCGACTGCCTGGACGACCCGTCGGTCGGCCAGGACGGCGAGCGCTGGGGCATCCACCGCGAGCCCCCGGCCTTCGACCAGCTCGAGGGCAAGACCGAGATCCTGGAGACGGGCATCAAGGTCATCGACCTGCTGACCCCGTACGTCAAGGGCGGCAAGATCGGCCTGTTCGGCGGCGCCGGCGTCGGCAAGACCGTCCTCATCCAGGAGATGATCACCCGTATCGCCCGCGAGTTCTCCGGCACCTCCGTGTTCGCCGGCGTCGGCGAGCGCACCCGTGAGGGCACGGACCTCTTCCTCGAGATGGAGGAGATGGGCGTGCTCCAGGACACCGCGCTGGTGTTCGGCCAGATGGACGAGCCCCCGGGAGTCCGTATGCGCGTCGCGCTGTCGGGCCTGACCATGGCGGAGTACTTCCGTGACGTGCAGCACCAGGACGTGCTGCTCTTCATCGACAACATCTTCCGCTTCACCCAGGCCGGCTCCGAGGTCTCGACCCTGCTGGGCCGCATGCCGTCCGCCGTCGGCTACCAGCCGACCCTGGCCGACGAGATGGGCGTCCTCCAGGAGCGAATCACCTCCACCAAGGGCCGCTCCATCACGTCGCTGCAGGCCGTCTACGTGCCCGCCGACGACTACACCGACCCGGCTCCGGCGACGACCTTCGCCCACCTGGACGCGACCACGGAGCTCTCCCGCTCCATCGCCTCCAAGGGCATCTACCCGGCCGTCGACCCGCTGACCTCGACCTCCCGCATCCTGGAGCCGTCGATCGTCGGCGAGGAGCACTACCGCGTCGCCCAGACGGTGATCAACATCCTGCAGAAGAACAAGGAGCTGCAGGACATCATCGCCATCCTGGGCATGGACGAGCTGTCCGAGGAGGACAAGATCACCGTCCAGCGCGCGCGCCGCATCCAGCGCTTCCTGGGCCAGAACTTCTTCGTCGCGGAGAAGTTCACCGGCCTGAAGGGCTCCTACGTGCCGCTGAAGGACACCATCGAGGCGTTCGACCGCATCTGCAAGGGCGACTTCGACAACTACCCGGAGATGGCCTTCGACGGCCTCGGCGGCCTCGACGACGTCGAGAAGAAGTACGCCGACATGCAGAGCAAGTAAGGGGCGAACCTCATGGCTGACATCACCACTGAACTGGTGGCCGTCGAGCGCAAGCTCTGGGAGGGCAAGGCCTCCCTGGTTTCCGCGCAGACCACCGAGGGTGAGATCGGCGTGCTGCCCGGCCATCAGCCGTTCCTCGGCCAGCTGGTCGACAACGGCACGGTGACCATCAAGACCGCCGACGGCGAGACCCTCGTCGCCGCGGTCCAGGGCGGGTTCCTGTCCGTGTCGCGCACCAAGATCACGGTCCTCGCGGACCGCGCGGTCTGGGCCGACGAGGTCGACGAGTCCGCCGCCAAGGCCGCCCTCGACTCGGACGACGAGGAAGTCGTGGCGAAGGCCCAGTCCGAGCTGCGCGCCAAGGAGCGCGCCGCCTCGGCCTAGGCCGGCCTGCGGCCCCGCACGCCGCACCCCGCCGTTCACTCGGCTGCCGGAGCCCCGGTCCTCTTCCGAGGGCCGGGGCTCCGTCGTGTCCGGCGACGCTCGGGCCGCCGCCCGTCGCGGACGTCGACGCCGTCAGGGAGCGTTACGACGTCCGTCGGGGGAGCGCTACGACGTCCCCAGGGGACCGCCCCGTTTCGCCGCCCCACCTGCCGTCGTCGCGCATCCGTGTTAGTCTGCCCCGAGAAGTTCGGCACACCGAAGACCCCCGGTCGCGCGGGATGCGCGGGCGAACCCCGCGTCGGCGGCGCGGTTTCGCGGACCATCCACCGTGGGCTAAGCTATTTCTCACCTGTTTTTCATGTACGTGACGGCTTACCTTGGCGGCGCCCCCACCCGGCGCGGCCTCCAGCCCTTCGGAAAGTCGAGGTCACCGTGACCGCCTTCTTCGCGTTCCTGATCGGCGGCGTCCTGCTGCTCGCCGCGGTGGTCGCCGCCGCGCTGCTCCGCTTCGTGCTGCTGCGCTCGAAGGGCCTCCCCGTCGCCGTCCGCCCCCTCGGCACCGCGGGCGACGGCCATGGGTGGCGCCACGGCGTCCTCACGTTCACCAACGACTGCGCCGGCATGTACAAGCTCCGTTCGCTGCGTCCGTCGGCCGACTTCTTCATCGACCGCCGCTCCGCGCACGTGACGTCCCGCCGCGACCTGACCGAGGTCGAGGCGGGATTCTTCGATCGGGGGTCCCACGTCATCGGCATCGCCTGCGAGTCGGGCGCCGGCTGGGAGTTCGCCGTCGACTCGGGCGCCGACACCGCGCTGGTCGCGTGGATCGAGTCGTCGCCGTCGACGCGCCAGACGCGCCGCCTGCCGTCCGACATGGAGCGCCGCTACCGGGAAATCCGTCGCCGCGGGGTCGGCCGCGCGTAGCCGGCGCGGCAGCCGTCGTCACGCAAGCAGATGCGATGCGTGACGACGGGCGCCTCCCCGGCCACCCGCCGACCGCGTGCGGGCCGGGCCGGTGCGGCGGCAGCGGGGGGGACCGTTAGGGTGGGGGAATGCGCCTTGTCATCGCCCGCTGCACCGTCGACTACGTCGGCCGCCTCACCGCCCACCTGCCGGAGGCCCCGCGCCTGCTGCTGGTCAAGGCCGACGGCTCCGTGTCCGTCCACGCCGACGACCGCGCCTACAAGCCGCTGAACTGGATGACCCCGCCGTGCACGCTGCGGGAGAGCCCCATCCTCGACGAGGACGGCGAGGATACCGGCGAGCAGCTCTGGGTCGTCGAGAACAAGAAGGGCGAGCAGCTGCGCATCACCGTCTCCGAGGTGTACTCCGACGTCAGCCACGAGCTCGGGCAGGACCCCGGCCTGGTGAAGGACGGCGTCGAGGCGCACCTCCAGGAGCTGCTCGCCGAGCACTTCACGACGTTCGGCGCCGGCTGGGAGCTCATCCGCCGCGAGTACCCCACCGCCATCGGGCCCGTCGACCTGCTGGGCCGCGACGCCACCGGCGCCGTCGTCGCCGTGGAGGTCAAGCGCCGCGGCGGCATCGACGGCGTCGAGCAGCTCACCCGCTACCTCGAGCTGCTCAACCGCGACGAGCTGCTCGCGCCCGTCCGCGGCGTCTTCGCCGCCCAGGAGATCAAGCCCCAGGCCCGGACGCTGGCCGAGGATCGCGGCATCGACTGCGTCGTCGTCGACTACGAGGAGCTGCGCGGCTCCGAATCCGGCGAGCTGAGGCTGTTCTGATGCCGCGCCGGAACCGGCGCGGGGGAGGCGGCCCCGGGGGAGCGCGCGGCGGCTCGCGCGGGCGCGGGGGCCGCGGCGGCGGCCGGGGAGGCGCCGGGCCGCGCCCGCTGCCGTCGTTCGGCTCCAGCTTCGCCGCCACCCGCGTCGAGGCCGGCCCCGGGCGCCTGTCCGGCGAGGAGTTCCACGTCCGCGACATCACCGCCGGGCAGGCGACGAAGTGGTACCGCTGCCCGGGCTGCGACCAGGAGATCCCGCCGGGCGTCGCGCACGTCGTCGCGTGGCCCGTCGATTACGGAGGCCGCGCCGACGACCGCCGCCACTGGCACCGGAACTGCTGGCGCAAGCGCGCCGACAGGGGAGTGCACCGGCGCCGCTGAGCCGGGGCGGTCGCCGTCGTCACGCACGAACGCAACACCCGCGTGTCCGGTTGCGACCGCAATATGCGCAGACCCCACCGGAACCCGGGCATCGCGTCTTCCGTTCGCGCCCGCCGCGGGGGTAGTATCCACGTGACGGTCCCGGTCATCCCGCCAGGCGCCTCGGGGGAGACGACGACGGGGCGGGGCTGCCGGGGTCCGACCGTGTCCCCGGTTCGCGAAGGCGGCGCCCCGGAACACGGGCCGCGCCGCGGACAGAAAGGGGACACCGTGGCGGACACCGTCGCGAAGACCTCGAAGACCATCCTCGACGGCGTGGGCGGCGCCGACAACATCGTCTCGCTCACGCACTGCGCCACCCGGCTGCGCTTCCACCTCCACGACGCGTCCGCGGTCGACCGCGACGCCATCGACGCCGACCCGAAGGTCCTCGGCGTCGTGCCGCAGAGCTCCGACGGCCTGCAGGTCATCATGGGCGGCGACGTCGGCAACTACCACCAGGCCATCTTGGCCACCCCGGAGATGCGGGCGAAGGGCGACGGCGGCTCCCGCCGCGCGAAGCCCGCCCCCGGCGGCGCCGACGGCAAGAAGGAGTACGGCGGCGTCCGCGGCCGCTTCGGCTGGGTCGACTACTGCTTCGAGTTCCTGTCGGACACGTTCCGGCCGATCCTGTGGGCGCTGCTCGGCGCGTCGCTCATCATCACGCTGCTGGTGCTGGCGGACACGTTCGGCATCCAGTCCTTCAGCCCGCCGGAGGGTGAGACGCTGCCGCCGACGTGGCAGTTCCTGCACGCCATGTGGCGGTCGGTGTTCTACTTCCTGCCGATCATGGTCGGCGCCACCGCCGCCCGGAAGCTCGGCGCGAACGAGTGGGTCGGCGCCGCCATCCCCGCGGCGCTGATGACGCCGGAGTTCCTGAAGCTCAAGGAGACCGCCGACGTCACGCAGGGCGCGGCCGAGGGCGTCGAGATCTACACCACCCACGTGTTCGGCCTGCCGCTGGTGCTCAACGACTACGCCGGCCAGGTGTTCCCGCCCCTGTTCGCGGCGGTGCTGCTGTTCTTCGTGGAGAAGGGCCTGAAGAAGATCATCCCGGGCGCCATCCAGATGGTGTTCGTGCCGTTCTTCTCCCTGCTCATCATGATCCCGCTGACGGCGTTCATCGTCGGCCCGTTCGGCATCGGCGTCGGCAACGGCATCTCGCAGGGCCTGCTGGCCATCAACGAGTTCAGCCCGTTCATCCTCGCCATCGTCGTGCCGCTCATCTACCCGTTCATGGTGCCGCTGGGCCTGCACTGGCCGCTGAACGCCATCATGATCCAGAACATCGCGACGCTGGGCTACGACTTCATCCAGGGCCCGATGGGCGCGTGGAACTTCGCGTGCTTCGGCGTCATCACGGGCGTGACCATCCTGTCCATCAAGGAGAAGGACCGGTCGATGCGCCAGGTCGCGTCGGGCGGCATGTTCGCGGGCCTGCTGGGCGGCATCTCGGAGCCGTCGCTGTACGGCGTGCTGCTGCGCTTCCGCAACTCGTACGCGCGGCTGCTGCCGGGCTGCCTGGCGGGCGGCATCGTCATGGGCCTGTTCAACGTGAAGGCGAACGCGTTCGTGTTCACGTCGCTGCTGACCATCCCGGCGTTCGACCCGATGGGCGGCTACGCCATCGGCATCGCGGTGGCGTTCTTCACCTCGATGCTGCTGGTGCTGTTCTTCGACTACCGCTCGGCGGCGGAGAAGGCGGAGGCGCGGGAGCGCATCGCGCGCGAGAACGCGGAGGCCGCCGAGGTTGCGGAGGATCGCGAGCCTGCGCTGGTCGGCGCGGGAGCCGCGCAGTCGCTTGACGACGCCTCCCGCTCCGGCTCCGTCGCCCCCGCCGCGGCGGCGGGTGCGGGTGCGGCCGGCGCCGCGGCGGGCGCGCACCACGGCCTCCATGAGCTCGACGAGTCCGACGACGAGCCCGGCACCGTCCTCTACGCGCCGATGTCCGGCCGCGTCGTCCCGCTGTCCGAGGTGCCCGACGACGCCTTCGCCTCCGGCGCGGTCGGCAAGGGCGTGGCCATCGACCCGTCCGGCGACACGGTCGTGGCGCCGGCGGACGGCAAGGTCGTCGTCACGTTCCCGACCGGCCACGCCGTCGGCATGAAGCTTGACGACGGGGCGCAGATCCTCATCCACATCGGCATCGACACGGTGCAGATGGAGGGCGAGGGCTTCGAGTTCCTCGTCGCCAAGGGCGACCACGTGACCGCGGGGACGCCGCTGGTGCGGTTCGACCGCGCCGCCATCGAGGCGGCGGGCCATCCGGCCGTGACCCCCGTGCTGGTGACGAACCACAGGAAGTTCGACGTCATCGAGCCGCTCATCGAGTCCGGCGACGTCGAGTCGGGCGCGGGCCTCATCCGCGCGGTCCCGAAGCCGCCGACGCCGAAGGCCGCCGAGTAGCCCCCGGCCCGATTGGCACCGGCCCGGCCACCCGGCTCCGGCCGCGTGACCGGCGCGGTGCCGGCCACCCGGGCCCCGGCCCGAATCACACGAATCGCCGCCCCGGCCCCGCACTCCGCGGGCCGGGGCGGCGTCGTGTCCGCCCACCCCGGCACGCTTCGGCCATTTCGCTCGTATTCGCCCGTATCCGCTCGTATCCGCGTCATCAGTTCGCCGGCTGTCGCGCTCAAACCCGGGTACTCGTTCAATGTGTGCCATCCTGCCGCCGCGCCCGGAAACGCGACCTGGGCTTTCTCCGCCCGCCGCGGCGGATATCTGGCACGTCGTGCACGAGTGCCCGCGGACCGTCGCTCTGCGGCCGTTCCGGCCCGCCTGCCGGGCACCCGTGCGCAAGTGGCCGGCGAACTACCGCGAGGTCGGTATCCGACCTGGGTAAACGCCGCGGGATGCGGTGGTTCGTTGGCCACGAAGCGCAGTTTGCCCCGAGAACCCGCTGGGTTGATTGCCGCAAGGACGCCGAATGCTCGGTGAGGACGTTGGACGTCCGCCGAGGCGCCGGATCCGCGGCGACTACCCCGGGTACTCGTGCGCTTTGTGCCATCCTGCCGCCGTGACAGGGGACGCGACCTGGGCTTTCTCCGGCCTCCGCGGCGGATATCTGGCCACTTGTGCACGGGTACCGGCGGGAAGGACGGGGAGTCGGAGCCGGCACCGAGCTCCGGCAACGTCGTGCAACCATTCGCCCGCCGATGATTCGCCCGGCGAAGATGGTCTCGGAGGGATCCGCGCCCGCCCGCGGCGGACATCGTCGAACGCCGGCGCGAGCCGGACCGAGAACGTCGGCGCGGGCTGGACGGCCGGTGCCGGGCGGCATCGGTGCGGCCGGCGCGAGCCGGACGGCGAACGTCGGCGAGAGCCGGGCGGCGCAGCGGACCCCGCCGCCAGGCCCGGACGGCCGTCGCCCGGCGCCGACGAAGGACACGACGGAGGAGAAGACCATGTTCCCGAAGAAGGCGGACGCCACCCCGGACGCCCGGAGCGCGCGAGCCGGCGGAGGCTCCCCGGCCGCCCCGGACACCGCAGGTTTGCGGGACGCAGCAGGCTCGCGGGAGACCGCCGCCGGCGCGCCGGCCCCCGGCGCCCCCGTCATCGTCGGCGCGCCGCTGTCCGGCCGCGTCGTCCCGCTGTCGGAGGTCCCGGACCCGGTGTTCGCGGCCGGCCGCGTCGGCGAGGGCGTGGCCATCGACCCGGACGGCGACGTCGTCACGGCGCCCGCGGACGGCAAGGTCGTCGTCGCGTTCCCGACGGCCCACGCCATCGGCCTGCGCCTGGACAACGGCGCGACGATCATCGTCCACGTCGGCGTGAACACGGTGGAGCTGGCGGGGCGGGGCTTCGAGTACCTCGTCGCGAAGGGGGAGTACGTCACCGCCGGTCAGCCGCTGCTTCGCTTCGACCGCGCCGCGATCGAGGCCGCCGGCCTGTCGCCGCTGACGCCCGTCGTCGTGGAGAACCACCGCCGCTTCCGCGCCGTCACGCCCGCGGCGGAAGCCGAAGCCGCCTCCGTCCGCCCCGGCGACCCGCTCCTGCGCTGCGAGCTGGAGCAGCCGAAGCCGCGCCGCCGCTGGTGGCCGCTGAAGTCGCCGACGTCGGCGGCGGACCCGGAGGCCGACGTCCCGGCGACCGTCGTCACGGCCCCGGTGGAGGGCCACGTCGTGCCGCTCTCCGACGTCCCGGACGCGGCCTTCGCGGGCGGCCACGTCGGCCGCGGCCTGGCCATCGACCCGAGGGGGGAGGAGATCGTCGCGCCGGGCGACGGCGTCGTGGCGGCGATGTTCCCGACCGGCCACGCCATCGCGCTGCGCCTGGACTGCGGCGTGCAGCTCATCGTCCACGTGGGCGTCGACACGGCGGACATGGGCGGCGAGGGCTTCGCCTACCTCGTGGAGCAGGGCGATCGCGTCACCGCGGGCCAACCGCTGCTGCGCTTCGACCGCGCGGCGATCAAGGCGGCGGGGCATTCGCGGATGACGCCGGTCATCGTCGTCAACCACCGCCGCTGCCGCTCCATCGAGGCGCTCGCGGCGCCGGGGCCCATCCGCCCGGGCGAGCCGCTGCTGGAGGTCGTCCCGAAGGCGTCGACCTACCGCCACGCCCGTGAGCTGCTCGCCGCCGACGCGGAGGCCCCGGGTGCCGCGGCCGCAGCGGGGGTGCGTGACGACGCCCGCCCCTCCGTCCCCGACGGACCCGACGCGGTGCGGGCCCACGGGCTGCGCATCCCGTCGCCGATGTCGGGCACGGTGGTGGACCTCGCGGATCTGCCGGATCCGGTGTTCGCCGCGGGGCGCGTCGGCCATGGCGTCGCCATCGAGCCGGACGGCGACGTCGTCGTGGCGCCGCAGGACTGCGAGGTCGTCATGACGGTCGCGTCGGGCCACGCCATCGGCCTGAAGCTCGCGGGCGGGGTGCAGCTGCTGGTGCACGTCGGGCTGGGGACCGTCGACATGCCGGAGGGCTGCTTCGACGTGCTGGTCCGCAATGGCGAGCACGTCGCGGCGGGTCAGCCGGTGCTGCGGTTCGACCGCGCGGCCATCGCGGAGGCGGGCCTGCCGACGGCGAGCCCCGTCGTCATCGCCAACCACCGCCGCTTCGGGCCGGTGACCGGGCCGGGTGCGGGCACGCGGGTGGAGCCGGGCGACATGCTGCTGGCGCTGGCCCCGAAGGACGGCGCCGAGTAGGACGGCGCCGAGTAGGCGGACCAGACGGTCCGCGTCAGGCCGCTCGGCGCGACGGCCATCAAGCGCAACGCGGCCCCCGCCCGCCCCGTCGAGGGGGCGGCGCGGGGCCGTCGTCACGCAGAGGACGCGAAAATGCGGCTACTTGGCGGGCTCGACGAGCTCGAGCAGCACGCCGCCGGCGTCCTTGGGGTGGATGAAGTTGATGCGGGAGCCGGCGGTGCCGCGCTTCGGCTCGGGGTAGAGCACGCGCGTGCCGACGGACGCGAGGTGCTCCATCAGCGCGTCGAGGTCGCTGACGCGCACGGCGTACTGCTGCAGGCCGGGGCCCTTCTTGCCGATGAACTTCGCGATCGTCGACTCCTCGTTCAGCGGCGCCAGCAGCTGCACCATCGCGCCGCCCTCCGGCATCGTCTTCGGGCCGACCATGGATTCGCGGACGCCCTGCTCCTCGTTGGTCTCGGTGTGGTGGGCGACCCAGCCGAGGGACTCGCGGTAGAACTCCAGCGCGGCGTCGAGGTCGGGCACGGCGACGCCGACGTGGTCGACGTGGGTGACGTACTCGTGGGGGACGGGGGTGTTGGCGGCTTCGCTCATGCGCCCGATCCTAGGCGCGCGGCGGACATGCGGGCGCCGGGTGCGGGCCGCGTTCGCCACGAACGGGGGTGCCCGCGTCACGGTCGGGTGCTTGACGACGGCCACCGCCCCGCGGCGACGGTCGCCGCGCCGCTACGATGGCGGCCATGATCGTCGCTTTCTCCGTCGCCCCCGCGACCGCCGACCCCGACGCCGGGATGTCGGAGGCGGTGGCCGAGGCCGTCCGCGTCGTCCGCGAATCGGGCCTGCCCAACGAGACCAACGCCATGTTCACCCTGGTGGAGGGCGAGTGGGACGAGGTCATGGACGTCGTGAAGCGGGCGACGGAGGCGGTGTCGAAGGTCTCGCCGCGCACCTCCCTGGTGCTGAAGGCCGACATCCGCCCGGGCTACTCCGGGCAGCTGGCGTCGAAGGTCGAGCGCGTCGAGGCGCACCTGGCCGGCGGCGCCGCGGACGCGACGGATGCCTGACGACGGGCGCGCCGACGACGGGCGCGCCGGTACGACGCGAACAACCACCACGAACAGCCGCACAGGAGGACACGCGAACCCATGACCCACGCGCACGGACACGGCCACTCCCACGGGCACGGCCACTCGCACGGCCACGCCCACGGCCACCGCGAGTGCTCGACGCCCCCGCCGCCGCCCGGCACCGTCGACCTGGAGGAGATGAAGCGCCGCGCGGAGGCCGAGGCCGCCCGCAAGGCCGAAATCGAGCGCGCCACCGGCGACCAGGGCGACGGCATCCCGCCGGTCGTCGAGGTGACGGCGGAGAACCTCGAGGCCGAGGTCGTCATCCGCTCCGAGCAGGTGCCCGTCGTCGTGCTCGTCGGCTCCCCGGGCGACCCGGGCTCGGCGCGCATGCGCACGACGCTGGAGACGATGGTCCGCGACGCGGGCCTGCACTGGCTGCTCGGCTGGGTTGACGTCGACGCGCAACCGGCGGTGGCCCGGGCGTTCGGCATCCAGGGCATCCCGTCGGTCATCGCGGTGGCGGGCGGCGGGCCCATCGGCCAGTTCGCCGGCGAGCAGACCCGCGACTTCCTGGAGCAGTGGGTCGGCCAGGTCCTCGAGGCCACCCGCGGCCGCCTGCGCGGCCTCCCGGCCGGCACGACGATGGCCGGCGAGGGCGGCTCCGGCGGCAGTGACCCCGAGCCGGACCCCGTCACCGACGACCCGCGCCTGGCGGAGGCGGAGGAGAAGCTCAACGAGGGCGACTTCGACGGCGCCGTCGCCGTCTACGACGCCATCCTGGAGTCCGAGCCCGCCAACACGCAGCTGAAGCTCGCCCGCACGAACGTCGCGTTCCTGGCGCGCGCCGGGCGCATCGACCAGACCTCCGACCCCGTCGGCCGGGCTGACGCCGACCCGAAGGACGTCGACCTGGCGCTCGACGCCGCGGACGTGGAAATGCTCATCGGAGAGCCGGAGGCGTCGCTCGACCGCCTGCTGCGGCTGCTGCCGGCGGTCTTCGGCGACGACCGCGAGCGCGTCAAGGCCCGGCTGCTCGACCTGCTGGCCATGATCGACCCGGCAGACCCGGTGGCGCTGTCCGCCCGGCGCCGCATGGCCTCCGCGCTGTTCTAGGAGCCGCTCCGCAGCGAGCGGCCGCGCACGACGACGGCCCCGGACCAGTCGAGGTCCGGGGCCGTCGTCGTGCGCGGTGGCCGCGGGGAGGGCGGGCTGGGGGGAGCCGCCACCGCGCCCGTGGCCGCGTCCGCTACGCCGCTGCCGCCGCCGTGCCCGCTACGCCGCTGCCGCCGCCGTGCCCGCTACGCCGCTGCCGCCACCGCGCCCGTGGCCGCGCCGTTCGTCAGCGGCAGCCCGTCCGGCGCCACGAAGTACCACGCCGAGCCCATCGCGGCGATCATGAACGCCACGACCGCCAGCGTCAGCACCGCCTGCAGGGCGGGGTGCCGGCCGCGGAACCAGTCCTCGGCGTCGTCGAAGCGGCGGGCCGCCATGAGCACGAAGCCGCGGACGCGGCGCAGCTCCAGCGACAGGATGGCCACCGACGTGAAGATGAGCAGCCATCCGGGGGCGGGCGTCGGCAGGATGATGATGCCGACGATCAGCATGACGAACCCGGCCACCAGCGTCGCCGGGCCGACGAAGTGCCGCAGCCGCCCGCGCTTCCACCGCTCGTGGCGGGTGACGGTGCGGGCGAGGATGCGGGCGACGCGCTTCTCCATCTCCACGCGCTTGCCGGGGCCGCGCTCGGGGATGGCGTCGCCGCCCGCACGGTCCCCGCCGGCGCACTCCGTGCGCGCCGCACCGCCGTCCGAGTCCGCGGCGGCGCGGGACCCGGGGCGGGTCCCGTCGTCACGCGAATGACGCGTATCCCCCGCGGACGCGGAAGCGGCGCGCGGACCGGCCCCCTCCCCGCGGCGGTCACCGGGGGAGGGGGCGCGGTGCTCGCGTGCCGCCGCGGCCATGCGGGCCTAGCGCTCCAGCTTCAGCCAGGTCGCCGACATGGCGGGCAGGAACAGGTCCGCCGAATGCGGCAGGCCGTTCCAGCCCTCGTCGACGGCGTCGACGCCGCCGTCGTTGGAGTAGCCCGCGCCCTGGTAGCGCTCGGAGTCGGACGCCAGGACCTCCGTCCAGCGGCCGCCGTCCGGCAGGCCCACGCGGTATTCCGGGTAGGTGGTGCCGGAGAAGTTCAGCACGCACGCCAGCTTCGAGCCGTCCTCGCCCTCGCGGATGAAGGACAGCACGTTGTTCTGCGCGTCGTCGGCGTTGATCCAGCGGAAGCCGTCCGGCCGGTCGTCGCGCTGCCACAGCGCCGGGGTGTCCCGGTAGATGGCGTTGAGGTCGCGGACGAACAGCTGGATGCCGCGGTGGAACTCGCCGCCCCAGCCCTCCAGGTCGTCCCAGGAGATGGAGGCGTCGTGGTTCCACTCCAGCTCCTGGCCCAGATCCTGGCCCATGAACAGCAGCTGCTTGCCCGGGTGCGCCCACTGGTAGGCCAGCAGGGTGCGCAGGCCCGCGGCCTTGTTCCAGTTGTCGCCCGGCATGCGGGTCCACAGGGAGCCCTTGCCGTGGACGACCTCGTCGTGGCTGAACGGCAGCACGAACTTCTCGCTGTAGGCGTAGACCATGGAGAACGTCACGTCGTTGTGGTGGTACGAGCGGTGGATCGGGTCCTTCGCGAAGTACTCCAGGGTGTCGTTCATCCAGCCCATGTTCCACTTCATGGAGAAGCCCAGGCCGCCCTCGGACGTCGGCTTCGTGACGCCCGGCCACGACGTCGACTCCTCCGCGATGGTGAGGAAGCCGGGGAAGTGCTTGTGCACCGTAGCGTTGAACTCCTGCAGGAACTGCACGGCCTCGAGGTGCTCGCGGCCGCCGTACTGGTTCGGCAGCCACTCGCCATCGTTGCGGGAGTAGTCGAGGTACAGCATGGAGGCCACGGCGTCGACGCGGAGGCCGTCGACGTGGAATTCCTCCGCCCAGTACAGGGCGTTGGCGTACAGGAAGTTGCGGACCTCGTTGCGGCCGAAGTCGAAGACGTAGGTGCCCCAGTCGCGCTGCTCGCCGCGGCGCCAGTCCGGGTGCTCGTAGCAGGCGGTGCCGTCGAAGCGGGCCAGCGCCCAGTCGTCCTTCGGGAAGTGGCCCGGCACCCAGTCGACGATGACGCCGATGCCGGCGCGGTGGAACGCGTCGATGAGGTAGCGCAGCTGGTCGGGGGAGCCGAAGCGGGAGGTCGGGGCGTAGTAGGAGGACACCTGGTAGCCCCAGGAGCCGGAGAACGGGTGCTCGGCGACGGGCATGAACTCCACGTGGGTGTAGCCCATCTCGACGACGTAGTTCACCAGCTGCTCGGCCAGCACCTCGTAGGACAGGCCCTGCTTCCAGGAGCCGAGGTGGACCTCGTAGACGCTCATCGGCGCGGCGTTCCAGTCCACGCGGCCGCGGCGCGCCATCCACTCGGTGTCGCCCCACTGGTACTCGGAGCGCGTGACGACGGAACCCGTCGACGGCGGCACCTCCGTCTCGAAGGCCATGGGGTCCGCCTTGTCGCGGCGGTGGCCCTCCTGGGTGGTGATGGCGTACTTGTACACCTCGCCCGGGCCGACGTTCGGGATGAACAGCTCCCACACGCCGGCGGAGCCCATGGAGCGCATCGGGTGCTGGGCGCCGTTCCAGGCGCAGAAGTCGCCGATGACGGCGACGCCGCGGGCGTTGGGGGCCCACACGGCGAAGGAGGTGCCGGACACCTCGCCCATCTCGGTCTCGTAGGTCACCGGGTGGGCGCCGAGGACCTCCCACAGGCGCTCGTGCCGGCCCTCGAGGAGCAGGTGGAGGTCGCCCTCGCGGACGGTCGGCAGGAACGCGTAGCCGTCGGCGCGCTCCTCGACGTTGCCGTCGGACCAGGTGATGCGCAGGCGGTAGTCGAAGCCGGTCTCGCCGGGGACGAGCGCGGAGAAGACGTCGTCGCCGATCGCCTCCATGCGGTGCTCGCCGCCGGGCGTGACGACGGTCGCCGCCTCCGCACCGAACAGCCGCGCGCGGATGACGGTGTCGCCGTCGATGACGTGCGCGCCGTAGAAGGCGTGCGGGTCGTGGTGGGTGCAGGTGCGCAGGCGCTCGAGGTCGCCCTCGGGGATGCCCAGGCGGGGGTCGGAGGGGGTGGTCACGGTGATGCTCGTCCTTCTCGGGTTGTCGTCGAGGTCGTTTCCGTCGGTGTCGGGGAGGCGGTGCGGCGGGCGGCCGCCGGTTCAGCGGGCCGGCCGCCGGCCGCGCCGGGCGGGCCCTGCGGACCCGCCGGCGCGCCTAGCCCGCGTAGTCGGGCACGTCGCGCCAGGCGAGGGTGCGGCGCAGGCCCTCGGGGATCTCCGGGAGGGAGACGACGTGGGCCACGTTGTTCCAGGGCTCGAGGCGGATGTAGTTGTGCTTCGCCCAGTCGAAGGTCTGGCCGGTGACCAGGTCCTTGACCTCGATGCGGTCGACGCTGCGGCGGCCGACGGCGTTCATGTCGATGGTGAGCGTGCCCTCCTGGGCGTTCCACGGGTCCAGGTTCACCACGACCAGGACGCAGTCGCCGGTCAGCGGGTCGAACTTGGAGTAGGCGATGATCTTGTCGTTGTCGACCTCGTGGAAGCGCAGGGTGCGCAGCTGCTGCAGGGCCGGGTGCTCGTGGCGCAGGCGGTTGAGCAGCGCGATGAACGGCTCGAGGGAGTTGCCGGATTCCAGTGCGGCGTCGTAGTCGCGGTGGCGGACCTGGTACTTCTCGCTGTCCAGGTACTCCTCGGAGCCGATCTTCACCGGCACGTTCTCGTACAGCTCGTAGCCGGAGTACATGCCCCACAGCGGGGACATGGTGGACGCGAGCGCGGCGCGGATGGCGAACGCGGCGCGGCCGCCGGTGACCAGGAACTCGTGGAGGATGTCCGGGGTGTTGACCCACAGGGACGGGCGGGCGATGTCGGAGTGGCGGACGATCTCCTCGCCGAACTCCGTCAGCTCCTCCTTCGTCGTCTTCCACGGGAAGTAGATGTAGGACTGCTGGAAGCCGGCCTTCGCCAGGCCGTAGAGGCGGGCCGGGGCGGTGAACGCCTCGGCGAGGAAGATGACCTCGGGGTTCGTCTCGTGGATGGTGGCGATGAGCCACTCCCAGAAGTTGCCCGGCTTCGTGTGCGGGTTGTCGACGCGGAACGTCTTGACGCCGCGGCGGACCCACAGGCGCACGACGCGGAGGATCTCCTCGTAGATGCCCTTCGGGTCGTTGTCGAAGTTCAGGGGGTAGATGTCCTGGTACTTCTTCGGCGGGTTCTCGGCGAAGGCGATGGTGCCGTCGGGCAGGACGGTGAACCACTCCGGGTGGGCGGCGGCCCACGGGTGGTCGGGGGCGCACTGCAGGGCGAGGTCGATGGCGACCTCGAGGCCGCGGTCCTCGGCCTCCTTCACGAACGCCTTGAAGTCGTTCTCGTCGCCCAGCTCCGGGTGGATGGCGTCGTGGCCGCCCTCGGCGGAGCCGATGGCCCACGGGGAGCCGACGTCGCCGGGCTCCGGGGTCAGGGTGTTGTTGCGGCCCTTGCGGTTGATCTCGCCGATGGGGTGGATGGGCGGTAGGTAGACGACGTCGAAGCCCATGCGCTTGGCGCGGTCGAGCTGCGGGACGGAGGTGGCGAAGGTGCCGTGCACCGGCACGCCGGCCTCGTCGACCCCGCCGGTGGAGCGGGGGAAGAACTCGTACCAGGCGCCGACGAGGGCGGCGCGGCGGTCGACCTTCACCTTGCGGGTCTTGCCGCGGGTGAGCAGCTCGCGCAGCGGGTGCATCTCCAGGATGCGCAGCGTCTCGTCGGACAGGGCGAGGGAGACGCGGGCGCGCATGTCCTCGCCGCCCTCGCGCAGCTGCTGGGCGACGGCCCGCAGGTGGGGGCGGTGGACGGTCGCGGCGCCGGCGGCGGCGCGGTCGAAGAGGCGGGCGCCGATCGCCAGGTCGTTGGCCAGCTCGGCCTCGCCCTGGCCGGCCTCGATCTTCTTGACGACGGCGTAGCGCCACGTCGCGATCGGGTCGGACCAGGCGTCGACGCGGAACGTCCACAGGCCCGGGGCGTCGGGCACGAAGGTGGCGTTGACCTGGTTGGGGTCGGCCTCAGAGACCTTCATGGGGATGCGCTGGGTGCGGGCGGCCGACGGGGAGTCGGCCGGGCCCTTGACGTTGAGGGTGGCGTTGAAGCGGTCGTGGCCCTCGCGCCAGACGACGGCGAAGACGGGGACCACCTCCCCGACCACCGCCTTGGCGGGGGTGGCGCCCCCGTCCACCTGGGGCCGTACGTCGTCGATGCCGAGTCGTCCAGTCACCGTTGCCGTCTCCTTCTGTTCGCCGTGTCGCGTCGTCGTCGTGGTCGTTGCTCTGTCGTTCATCGCCGTCCGTCGGTGCACGTCGCCGCGGGGGAGGCCCGCGTCCGCCGCCCTGCCGGGAGGCGTCGCGTCGGGCACCGCCGGGAACGGTGCCACCAAGCGTAGATGAGCAGTGTCGATCCCACATGGGGGCGCGGGGATGGGGCACGATGGGGACGTGGCTGCGATTGACGACGACATCGACGACTTCGACGACATGGACTTCGACGAGGACCTCCTCGTCGACTTCCGCGGCGTCCGGTACACGCGCGGGGGCCGCGATCTGGTCGGCCCGCTGGACTGGCGGGTGGAGCTGGACGAGCGCTGGGTGGTGCTCGGTCCCAACGGCGCGGGCAAGACGACGCTGATGCGCCTGGCGGCGGCGGAGGAGTTCCCGTCGGGCGGCGAGGCGTACGTCATGGGCGAGCGCATCGGCCGCACCGACATGCGCGACCTGCGCACGATGATCGGCCTGACGTCCTCGGCGCTGGCGCACCGCGTGCCGGCGGAGGAGAAGGTGGCGGATCTGGTCATCTCCGCGTCGTACTCCGTGCTGGGCCGCTGGCGGGAGACGTACGAGGAGATGGACTTCGCGCAGGCGGCGGACATCCTGGAGCGGATGGGCGCCGAGCATCTGGCGGACCGGACGTGGGGGACGCTGTCGGAGGGCGAGCGCAAGCGCGTCCTCATCTCCCGCGCGCTGATGGTGAACCCGGAGCTGCTGCTGCTCGACGAGCCGGGCGCGGGCCTGGACCTCGGCGGCCGCGAGGACCTCGTCGGCTACCTGGGGGAGCTGGCGCTGGACCCGGACGCCCCGGCGATGGTGATGATCACCCACCACGTGGAGGAGATCCCGTTCGGCTTCACCCACGCGATGCTGCTGGATCAGGGTGGCGTCGTGGCGCAGGGCCTCATCGAGGACGTGCTGACGTCGGAGAACCTCACGAAGGCGTTCCACCAGGCCATCCGGGTCGACCGCATCGACGGCCGCTGGTTCGCCCGCCGGGACCGCGAGGCGGGCCGGCACCGCAGGAGGGGCTGACGTGTCCCCGGCGGATGCGCGTGACGACGGGACCCGCCCCGGCGGGCCCGCGACGCCCCGGCTCGCCTCGACGGTGCTGCTGCTGCGCGACGGCGACGCCGGCCCGGAGGTCTTCGTCCAGCGCCGGCGGGCGTCCATGCGTTTCGCCGCCGGCATGACGGTGTTCCCGGGCGGCGGGGTCGACGACCGGGACTTCCCGGGCGACGTCGACGGCGACGGCCGCCCGAGCCCCGCCATCGCCTGGGACGGCCCCGAATCGTCCTGGTGGGGCGATGTCCTGGGCGTGGAGCCGGGCACCGCGCGGGCGCTGGTCTGCGCCGCCGTGCGCGAGACCTTCGAGGAATCCGGCGTGCTGCTGGCGCGCCGGGCCGGGGAGGGTGACGTCGCAAGGCACCCGCTGGACCCCGCGGAGGCGGACGACGCGCGGCGCGCGCTGGAATCGCGCGAGGTTGCGCTGGCCGATCTGCTGGCCGGGCGGGACCTGCGGCTGCGCGCCGACCTGCTGCGGCCGTGGGCGAACTGGCTGACGCCGGAGTCGAACCCCATCCGCTACGACACGTTCTTCTTCCTCGCCGCCGTGCCGGAGGGGCAGGACCCCGACGGGCGCACCGGCGAGGCCGACGCCGCCGGGTGGGCGCGCCCCGCCGACCTGCTGGAGCGGTGGGCCGCCGGCGAGGTCGGGCTCATGCCGCCGACGTGGGCGCAGCTGCGCCGGCTGGAGCACGCCGCCGACGTCGACGCGGCGCTGGCGCTGGCCGACGGGACGCCGATCCCCCGCACCAGCAGCGACTTCCTGGGCGAGCCGTTCATGGACGGCTTCTTCGCCGTCGCCACGCACCTCGGCCACCTGCGGGAGGGCCGGTGAGCCTCACCCGCGAGGAGGTGCGCGCCCTCGCCGCGCGGCCGGAGCTGCTGGCCGCCGCCGACGGGCTGGCGCTGACGAGGAAGACGATGCTCGCCGACCTCGGCGTGCTGCGCGAGGCCGCCGGGGATCCGCAGCTGGCGCGGGCCGCGGCGGAGGTCGGCGCCGCCCGCCGCTCCGCCGCCGGCAAGCTGCCGGAGGCGTTCCTGTCGGGGGAGGGGGCGTGGCTGCTCGACTCCGACGCCGCGCAGCAGGCGACGCCGTGGGCCGTCGCGGAGCTGCGCGCCCGGCGGATCGCCGAGCTCGCCCCGGGCCGCGTCGTCCACGACGTCACGTGCGCCGCGGGCACGGAGATCGCGGCGATGGCGATGGTGGCCGGCGGCGGGACGGCCGATGCGGGGGAGCCGGCGGCGGGGGATGCCGCGCCCGCTGTGCCCGCGGCTGCCGCGCCCGCGGATGCCGCGCCCGCTCCCGCCGCGCTGCTCGCGACCGACCTCGACCCCGCCCGCGCCGAGATGGCCCGCCGCAACCTCGCGGGCGCCGCGCCGGGGGCGCTCGTCGCCGTCGCCGACGCGCTCGCGCCGGTGAGCCGGGACGCCGTCGTCGTCGCGGACCCCGCCCGCCGCGCCGGCGGCCGCCGCATCGCCCGGCCGGAGGACCTCGTCCCGCCGCTGCCGGACCTGCTGGACGCGTACGCCGGCCGCGAGCTGTCGGTGAAGTGCGCCCCGGGCCTCGACTTCTCCGGGTGGGAGGGGGAGGTGTGCGTCGCCTCCGTCGCCGGCGGGGTGAAGGAGGCGTGCCTGTACACGCCGGGGCTGTCGCGGCCCGGCGTCACCCGCTCGGCGGCGCTGCTCGGGGGCGCCCGTTCCGCGCCGGAGTTCGTCGACGACGCGATGGACGACGACTGCGGAGCCGGCGACGCCGGGGCGTACATCATCGACCCCGATGGCGCCGTCGTCCGCGCGGGGCTGGTCCGCCACTGGGCGCGCCGCCACGGGCTGCGGCAGCTCGACGAGCGCATCGCGCACCTCACCGGCGACGCCGTCCCGCCGGGGGCCTCCGGCTTCCCCGTGCTGGAGGAGGTGCCGCTGAAGAAGGTGCGCGCGGCGCTGGCCGCCCGGGACTGCGGGTCGGCGGAGATCCTGGTCCGCGGCTTGGACGCCGACCCGGACCGGCTGCGGAAGTCGTGGCGGCTGAAGGGCCGGGCGGCGCTGGCCGTCGTCGTCACGCGCATCGGCGACCGCGGCACCGCCTTCATCTGCGGACCGCGCGAGACCGTGCCGGCGTGACCCGGCCGGGCGCGGCGCCCCGCACTCCGCCCCGCACCCGTTGCCGCCCACGGCGTCTGCCGGACCGCGGCCGCGCCCCCGCAGCCGCCGTCCGCGCCCCGTCCGTCCCTCGCGCCCCACATACCCCGTATGTGAGACGCGTCCGAAAAAATAACCAGTTTGTTATCTGGATCACGCGATTAGCGGCCGCGGCTCTGTTAGGTTCGACCTCAACCGGGGGCCGCGCCACCGCGCGGCCCAGTGAACGCAACCGACAGTGAAGGACGACACACACATGCCGAACATCGTTGTTCTGGTCAAGCAGGTCCCCGACACCTGGTCCGAGCGCAAGCTCTCGGACGACGACCACACCCTCGACCGAGACTCCGCCGACGCGGTGCTCGACGAGATCAACGAGAACGCCGTCGAGGCCGCGCTGCAGCTCAAGGACACGCTGGGCGGCAAGGTCACCGTCGCCACCATCGGCCCCGAGCGCGCCGAGGAGGCCCTGCGCAAGGCCCTGTCCATGGGCGCCGACGACGCCGTGCTGCTCTCCGACGAGGCCTTCGCGGGCTCCGACGCCATCGCGACCGGCTACGTGCTGTCCACGCTCCTCGACACCCTCGAGGACGTCTCCCTGGTCATCACCGGCAACGCCTCCACCGACTCCGGCACGGGCACCGTCCCGGCCATCGTGGGCGTCTACAAGCAGTGGCCGGTCCTGACCCACATGCGCTCCGTCGAGACCGACGGCTCCACCGTCTCCGGCGAGCGCGAGACGGAGGACGGCATCCACCAGCTGAAGGCCAACCTCCCGGCCATCGTGTCCGTGACCGAGAAGGCCAACGAGCCGCGCTTCGCCAACTTCAAGGGCATCATGGCCGCGAAGAAGAAGCCGCTGAACAAGCTGACCCTGGCCGACATCGGCGTCGAGCCGGAGACCGTCGGCCTGGCCAACGCCGCGACCAACGTCACCGCCTTCGAGGCCAAGCCGGAGAAGTCCGCGGGCGAGAAGGTCGTCGACGAGGGCGACGCCCACGTCAAGGTCGCCGAGTTCCTCAAGACCAACAAGTTCATCTAAGCCGCGACGCGAAGACAGAACACCGAACACGGATACCAGGAGAAGAATCACATGACTGACGTCCTCGTTCTCGTCGATCACGTCGACGGCGAGCTGAAGAACAACACCCTCGAGCTGCTGACCGCCGCGCGCGTCTTCGGCACCCCGGCCGCCGTCGTCGTCGGCGCCCCGGGCACCGCCGAGAAGCTGGCCCCGGAGCTGGGCAAGTACGGCGCCGGCTCCGTCCTGGCGGCAGAGTCCGACGATGCGGACAAGTACCTCATCTCCCCGCAGGCCAACACCCTCATCGCCCTGGCCTCCGAGTACCAGGTCCCGGTGCTCGTGTCCGCCACCGCGGAGGGCAAGGAGATCGCCGGCCGCGTCGGCGCGATGACCGGCTCCGGCATCCTCTCCGACGTCGTGGAGATCAAGGACGACCGCTCCGTCCGCTACGCCATCTTCGGCGGCGACTTCCTCGTCGACGGCGAGGGCTTCGGCGCCTCCCCGGCCTACGCCCTGCGCCCGGGCTCCGTCGACCCGGTCGAGCAGGCCGGCGACGCCACCGTCACCCCGGTGGACTTCCCGGAGATCGGCGGCGACGCCGTCGAGATCGTCTCCTTCACCCCGGCCGAGGGCGGTGACCGCCCGGAGCTGGTCGAGGCCAAGATCGTCGTCTCCGGCGGCCGCGGCGTCGGCTCCGCCGAGAACTTCGAGAAGGTCGTCGAGCCGCTGGCCGACGCCCTCGGTGCCGCGGTCGGCGCCTCCCGCGCCGCCGTCGACGCCGGCTACTACCCGGGCCAGTTCCAGGTCGGCCAGACCGGCAAGACGGTCTCCCCGGACCTGTACCTCGCGCTCGGCATCTCCGGCGCCATCCAGCACAAGGCCGGCATGCAGACCTCGAAGCTGGTCGTCTGCGTCGACAAGGACGAGGAGGCCCCGATGTTCGACATCGCCGACCTCGGCATCGTCGGCGACCTCTTCGACGTCGCGCCGAAGCTGACCGAGGAGATCAAGAAGTAGCCTCCGGCTCCTTCGCCCGCGCACCATCGCGTGCGTGACGACGGCCCCCGCCCGGCCCCACGGCCGAGGCGGGGGCTTCGCCGTGTCCGCGGCCGCTACGCTGTGGAGCCATGACGCAGGCCCGGCACTTCCTCGACCACGCCGCGACGTCGCCGCTGCGCGACGCCGCCCGCGACGCGTTCACCGCCGCCCTCGGCGCCGGCAACCCCAACGGCCAGTACGCGTCGGGCCGGGAGGCGCGCCGCATCCTGGAGGAGTCGCGCGAGACGGTCGCCCGCCTCCTCGGCGCCGACCCGGTAGAAGTCGTGTTCACCTCGGGCGGGACGGAGGCCGACAACCTCGCGGTCCAGGGCCTGTACCTGTCCCGCTCCGGCTCCGGCATCGTCCTGCCGGCCATCGAGCACGACGCGGTGCGGAAGGCCGCCCGGCACCTGGAGAAGGAGCACTGGGCGGAGATCGCGGAGGCCCCCGTCGGGGCGGACGGGCGCATCGACGTGGACCGGCTGCCGGAGCTCGACCGGCGCGGCACGGCCCTGGTGGCCTGCATGATGGCGAACAACGAGACGGGCACGGTCCAGCCCGTCGAGGCCGTCGCCGCCGCCTGCCGCGCCGCCCACGTGCCGCTGCACGTCGACGCCGTCCAGGCCGCCGGGCACCTGCCCGTCGACTTCCACGCCCTGGGGGCGGCGACGCTCGCGGTGTCGGCACACAAGTTCGGCGGCCCGCGCGGCATCGGCGCGCTGCTGGTGCGCCGCGACGTCGCCCCCGTGCCGCACGTCCACGGCGGCGGGCAGGAGCGGGGGCTGCGCTCCGGCACGCCGGACGTCGCCGCCGCCGCGGGGATGGCGGCGGCGCTGGCGGAGGCCGTCGCAACGCACGAGGCGGAGGACGCGCGCCTGCGGGCGCTGCGCGACCGCCTGCGCGACGGACTGCTGGAGCTCACCCCCGACCTGACGGTGCACACGACGGAGCCGTCGCTGCCGGGGCACCTGCACGTCGGGGTGCCGGGGGCGGAGGGCGACAGCCTCATCATGCTGCTGGACAACGCGGGCATCGAATGCTCGACGGGATCGGCGTGCTCCGCGGGCGTCAACCGGCCGTCGCACGTGCTGCTGGCGATGGGCGTGCCGGAGCGCGCCGCCCGCGGCGCCCTGCGCTTCACGCTGGGCCACACGACGGCGGACGCCGACGTGGACGCGGTGCTCGCCGCATGGGGTGATACCGTCGCCCGTGCCCGCGCGGCGGGCATGGCCTGACGACGGAGAGGGGAAGCGCATGCGGGTGCTCGCGGCGATGAGCGGGGGAGTGGACTCCTCCGTCGCGGCGGCGCGCGCCATCGCGGCCGGCCACGACGTCACCGGCGTCCACCTCGCCCTCTCCCGCGACCCGGAGACCCTGCGGGCGGGCTCGCGCGGCTGCTGCTCGCTGGAGGACTCCGGCGACGCGCGCCGCGTGTGCGACGCCCTGGGCATCCCGTTCTACGTGTGGGACTTCAGCGAGCGGTTCCGCGAGGAGGTCATCGGCGACTTCACCGACTCCTACGCCCGCGGCGAGACGCCCAACCCGTGCCTGCGCTGCAACGAGCGCATCAAGTTCGCGGCGCTGCTGGAGCGCGCCGTCGCGCTCGGCTTCGACGCCGTGGCGACGGGCCACTACGCCGTCGTCGGCGACGACGGGCTGCTGCGCCGCTCCGCGGACCCGGCGAAGGACCAGTCCTACGTCCTCGGCGTGCTGGACCGCGTGCAGCTGGGCCGCTCGCTGTTCCCGTGCGGCGACACGGAGAAGCCCGCCATCCGCGCCGAGGCCCGCGAGCTGGGGCTCACGACGGCGTCGAAGCCGGACAGCTACGACATCTGCTTCATCCCCGACGGGGACACGCGGGCGTTCCTGGGGGCGGGCATCGGCATGCGGCCGGGCCTGTCCGCGGGGGCGGGCGACATCGTCGACGGCGCCACCGGCGAGGTGCTGGGCCGCCACGACGGCGTCCACGGCTTCACCATCGGCCAGCGCAAGGGCCTGGGCCTCGGCCGTCCCGCCGCCGACGGCCGGCCGCGCTACGTCACGGCGCTCGACGCCGCGACGGCGACGGTGACGGTCGGTCCGGCGGAGGCGCTGGACGTCGACGTCCTCGACGTCGACCGCGCCGTGTGGCCGGCCGACCCGGAGGACGTGGAGATCGCGGCAGCCTCCGGCCGCCTGGAGGTCCAGGTCCGCGCCCACGGCCGCGCCACGGGCTGCCGCATCGACGTCCTCGCCGGACCCGACGACGCGGAGACCGGCCGCGGCGGCGCCTTCCGCCTGCTCCTGGACGAGCCCATCCGCGGCGTCGCCCCCGGCCAGGCCGCGGTGCTCTACCGCGCCGAGCCGGGCGGGGACGTGGTGCTGGGCTCCGGGACGATCCGGTCGACGGCGCGCACGGGCGCGGACGGGACCGCCGACGGCGCCTCCGCGACGCCGGCCCCCGCGGACTCCGACGCCGACTCGGCCGACTCCGCCATCGACGCTGACTCCGCCGCCGCCTCCACCGACGCCGACTCCGGGGGGAGCGCCGCATGACCGCCTTCGCGGGGCTCGGCCCCATGCCGGGCACGGATCCGGTGCAGGCCGCCGACGTCATCGGCGGCGAGTCCGGCGGCGTCGTCCACCTGCCGGTCCTTCCCGCGCGCGGCCTCGGCGCCGGGCCGGTGGCGCGCACCGGCGCGATGCTGGCGGACCTCCCGCTGGATCGGGGGCCGAGGGGGCTGCGGGTGGCGTCGTCACGCGCGGCGGGCACCGCGACGCACCTCGGCGCCGTCGCCCGCGACCTGCTCGACGCCGACGCCGACGCGTGCGAGGCCGCCTGGGGCACCGCGCCCGACGTGGTGCGCCTGCCCGCGGTGGGGCCGCTGACCATGGCGGCGGTCGTGGAGCTGCCCGCCGGGCACCGGATGCTCACGGACATGGGCGCCACCCGCTACCTCGCGGAGGCGCTCGGCGAGGGCCTGCGCGCCCGCATCGCCGACGCGCGGCGCCGGCACGGGGCCCGGGTGGTGGTGCAGCTCGACGAGGCGGTGCTTGACGACGTGCTGCGCGGCGCCGTCCCCGACGCCACCGGCGGCGCGACGCTGCCGGCGCTCGGGCGCATCGAGGCCGCGGCGCTGCTGCGCGCCGTCATCGACCCGGTGCGGGACGCGGGGGCGGCGGTGACGCTGCGCCCGGCGACGCCGCCGGACCGGGTCTCGGCCGGCGCGATCGCGGAGGCCGCGCCCGACGCGGTGTGGGTGCGCGCCGGCCGGGTGACCGGCACGGAGCGCCTCGACTGCCTGGGGGAGCTGCTGTCCGGTGGGGTGCGCCCGGAGCTCGGCGTCGTCCCCGATGCCCCGGAGGCGGGCCGCGACCCCGTCACGGGCGCGTGGATCGCGCCCGACGAGCGAGGGCCCGCGCAGGCGGCGGCCCGGCTGTGGGACGAGCTGTCGTTCCCGCGGGCCGAGCTGGCCGGGGACGTGACGCTGACGCCGGCCGGCGGCTTCGAGCGGCAGGCGGCGGACTGGCCGGCCATGGCGCTGCGGTGCGGCCGCCGGGCGGCGGAGCTCGTCGCCCGCGCCGCCGGCGACCTGTAGGGGCGGATCCGGCGGCGTTCGGGCCGGCCGGGGTCGGCGCCGGTCTGATCGGCCGGGGGCGGCCACGCCGGCCGCGCTCGCCGGGGGAGGAGACGACGGAGGGCCGGCCCCGGGGCGACGACCGTGATCGTGCGCCCGGGACCGGCCCGGGGTCCTTCCGCGGATGCGGCCTAGCGGCCGACGACGGCGGCGGAGGAGCCGAAGCCGTCGCCCAGGCCGATGGCGCCGGCGATCTTCGCGATGACGTCGACGAGCGCGCCGCCGATCTTCTCGCCGAAGATGGCCTCCGCGAACGTGCGGACGACGTCGAGGATGCCGCCGCCCGGCTGACCCGGCTGACCCGGCTGCTCCGGCTGGCCCGGCTGCTCGGGCTCCTGGCCCGGCTGGCCCGGCTGCTCCGGCGCCTGGCCGC
The DNA here is from genome assembly GCF_053525695.1 of Corynebacterium sp. 335C. Taxonomy (NCBI): domain Bacteria; kingdom Bacillati; phylum Actinomycetota; class Actinomycetes; order Mycobacteriales; family Corynebacteriaceae; genus Corynebacterium; species Corynebacterium sp. 335C. Next base: position 579,983 of record NZ_JASTTB010000001.1, on the reverse strand, counting down.
CCGGCAGGTCGATGGACGGCACGGCCTCGGCGTTGACCCAGGCGCGCTCGCCGGACTGCTCGTTCAGGCCGTAGAGGACGTTGTACTTCGGCACGTCCGGGGCGGTGCGGCCCAGCGCCAGCTCGGCGTCGGTGACCAGGCGGTACTGGTGGCAGGTGGCGGTGACGCCCGGGCGGAACGGCACGGCGCGGTCGGTGCAGTGCATCAGCATCTCGTCGCCGGCGGCGTCGTTGTAGCGCTGGCCCGCGGCGGAGTAGGCGGTGCCCATCGACTTCACGTGGACGTTGGAGTCGTTGCGGACGGTCCAGGTGATCCGGATGACCTTGCCGTAGCTGGAGTCGTTGTCGCGGTACTCGACCTTCGGGTCGGTGAAGGCGACGTCGCCCTGGCGCTCCTTGGTGGCGCCGTCGACGTCGACGATCGGGGCCGCGTCGGCGGCGGCCAGGGTCTGCGGGGCGAGGGCGGCGGGGCCGGCCAGGGCGGCGGCCGCGAGCGCGGCGGCGGCGACGGACGTGCGGAGGCGACGGGTCATGTGCGTGGTTCTCCTCGTGACGGGAAGGAACGGGGGATGGTGCGCGCCGCCCGCCGGGCGGGAATCGGATGGCCGTCTGGAAGCGGGGCGGGCCCGGATGGAGCCGAACGGGCGGTCGCCCGGTGACGGCGGCCGGCACGGCGGGGCGGCGCGCTAACACCATTGCACTGTTGAAAAACGTTTTCAATACTATCGTGACGCATATGTTGCATTGCGCATATGCGATGCCGCGCAACCGATTCGGCCGCGCGCATGCCCGTGGCCCGGCCGTCCCGATCCGCCCGGCGCCGGCGCCGCCCCGGAACGATCCGCGGCCCGCCATGTACTTTTCCCCGCCGGCGTGACATCGTTGACGCATGTTCGAAAAGACGATGGCCGCCGCGCTGTCCTCCCGTAAACGTTCGCTGCTGACCATCGTCGCCTGGCTCGTCGTCGCGGGCGTCCTCATCCTCGTGTCGCCGTCGACGTCGGACGTCCGCGAGGGCGGCGGCGGGGGCGGGGCGCCGGAGGACTCCCGCTCCGTCGTCGCGGCCGAGCGCCTCGACGCCCTCCGCGCGGACGAGGCGCGGGCGCGCGAGAGCGCCGGCCCCGGCCCCGGCGCCTCCGGCGGCGCCGACGCCGGCCCGCCCGGCATCGTCACCGTGACCACCCCGTCGGCGGAGGGCACGGACGCCGCGGCGGTGGCCGTCGTCAAGCACCTGCAGCAGCGGGACGGCGTGATCACGGTGGCCACCCCGCTGTGCCTGGACCCGGCGGCGGGGCTGCGGCCGGGCCCGGACTGCGCGCCGGCGCGGGGCGAGGGGACCATCTCCGACGACTGGACGACGCGCACCATCACCGCCGTGCTCGAGGGGAAGCCCGACGACGACGGCTACGACGCCTTCATGGAGGACCTCCGCGCCGGCGTGCAGGACGCCGCGGCGTCGGCGACCCCGGGCGCGGAGACGCACGTCACCGGCCCCGCGGGCGTCTCCAACGACCTCGCCGCGGCGTTCGGGCAGGCCGACTGGGTGCTCGGCGCGGCGACGACCGTCATCGTCCTGGTCATCCTGCTGGCCGTCTACCGCTCGCCGGTGCTGGCGGTGCTGCCGCTGCTCGTCGTCGCCGTCGCGCTGTTCACCGCCAACGCCGTCGCGGCGTGGCTGGCGCAGGCGGGCGTGGTGACCATCACGACGCAGTCGACCGCCATCCTCACCGTCCTGCTGTTCGGCGTGGGCACGGACTACGCGCTCATCGTCAACGCCCGCTACCGGGAGGAGCTGGCGCGCGCGTCGCGTGACGACGGCACCCTCCCCGCCCCCTCGCCCGGCGCCGGCGGGGAGGACGGGCGCGGCGCGGCGCGCGGCGGCGCCGTGGCCGTGGACGAACGCGACGTCACCGGCGGCCGTCGCCCGCACGGCCCCGCGATGGTGCGGGCGATGGGCCGCGCCGGCTCCGCCCTGATGTCCTCGGCCGGCACCATCGTGCTGGCACTGCTGGCCCTCGTCGTCGCCGTCACCCCGACGCTGCGCGACTTCGGCCCGTACTTCGCCGTCGGCGTCGTCGTGCTGCTGCTCGCCGGCGTCACCCTGCAGCCCGCGGCCATCGTCGCGTGCGGCGACGCGGTGTTCTGGCCGGGCGGCCGGGCGAAGGCGGTACGCCGCGGCGGCGACGGCGTCTGGGGCCGCGTCGCGGACGTCGTGGACCGCCGGCCCGTCGCCGTCCTCGCCGGGTGCCTGGCGCTGCTTCTTGCGCTGACGGCGGGCCTGGCCGGCTACCGGGAGAGCTACGACATCGTCTCCGGCCTCCGCGTCGAATCCGACGCCCGCGAAGGCCAGAAGGTCATCTCCGAGGAGATCGGGCCCGGGGAGGTCTCGCCCGAGCCCGTGCTGCTCACCGCCGACGGCGGCCTGACCCCCGAGACCGTCGCCGCCATCGCCGCCGACATGCCGGAGAAGCTCCCGGACACCGTCGCCCGCGCCGAGCCCGGGGCGGTGGCCCACGACGGCACCGCCGCCGAGCTCACCGTCGTCCTGGCCCACGACCCCTACGGGCAGGCCGCGATGGACGACGTGGCGGTGCTCGAGCGCGCCTACCCGGAGGCGCTGCCGGCGGAGGTGACCGGCGGTGCGGGTGGCACGGCCGGTGAGGCCGTGACCGGCCTCCGCCTCGCCGCCGCCGGCGACGCCGCCACCAACCGCGACCTCCAGCAGGCCGTCCAGCGGGACCTGCTGGTGCTGCTGCCGCTGCTCATCGTGGTCGTCGGCGTCGTGCTCGGCGTGCTGCTGCGCAGCGTCCTGGCGCCGGTGTACCTCATGGCCCTGCAGGCCCTCGGCTACGCCGCGACGATGGGCGCCACCGTCATCGCCGCCGTCCTCATCGGCGGCGACGAGGGCATCGGCTCCCAGGTCCCCGCCTACGTCCTCATCTTCGCCGTCGCCCTCGGCGTGGACTACACGATCTTCCTCATGGCCCGGTACCGGCAGGAGCTCGCCGACCACCCGCCGCGCGAGGCCATGAACGTGGCGCTGACCCGCACCGGCGGCGTCGTGTCGTCGGCGGGCCTCATCCTCGCCGCCACCTTCGCGGTGCTGACGGTCATGCCGGTGCGCGACCTGTTCCAGTTCGGCCTCGCCATGGCCATCGGCATCCTGCTGGACACCTTCGTCGTCCGCCCGCTCATGGTCCCGGCGTTGGTGCGGCTGTTCGGCCGGCGGGCCCTGTGGCCCTCGACGCCGGCGCACGAGGAGCCTGCGGACGGGGAGCCGGCGGACGGGAAGCCGGCCGCGGCCGAGCGGACATAGACGCCGTCCGGGCCGCCCGGATCCCTCGGGCCTGGGGAGGCTCGGCCTCTCGGCCCCGCGGTTCCGACCCGTTTCCGCCCGCTCCGCGGTCCAGACCCCGTTCTGGCCGTTCAGACCCCGTTTCAACTGGGTCTGAACGGCCAGAACGGGGTCTGAAGGATCGGGGAGGGTGCGCAACGGGGTCGAAATGACCCGGCTGGAACGCGGGGTGGCCAGACCGGGGTCCGGATGGGCCGGCAGGGGAGTGCGCAACGGGGTCGAAACGACCCGGGTCGGCGGCGCAGCCGCTACCTCGCCGCCGCGCGCAGCGCCGCCACCACGGCGCCCGCGTCCCGCAGGTCCGGCAGCACGGCGTGGGCGCCGGCGTCGCGCAGCCGGGCCGCGTCATCGGGCCCCGTCGCCACCGCCACCATCCCGGCGCCGCACGCCAGGGCGGCCGCGACGTCGTGGACCGTGTCGCCCACGGCCACCGCCCGCGCGTCGCCGCAGGCAACGCCACCACCGACCGCGCCGCCGGCACCGCCGACCGCGCCGCCGGCACCGCCGACCGCGCCGCCGGCACCGCCGACCGCCCCGCCGGCGCGCACCCGGCCCCGCCACCGCTCCAGCGTCGAGGCCAGCAGCGCCGCCCGGTCGTCGGACTCGTCGCCGAACGACCCCAGCCCCAGATCCAGCACGGGCCCCGCCGCCGCGGCGGGGGAGGAGCCGGGGCGGGGGACGTCGTCACGCGACACCCCGGAACCGCCGGCGACCGCACCCGCGACCGCGAACCCCGCGTGCCGCAGCTTCAGCTCCGCGGTCGCGCGGACGTTGCCCGTCACCACCGTCTGCGCCGACGCCACCGCGGCCGCCGCCGCCAGCGCCTCCCGCGCCCCCGGCAGCACCCGCCCCTCCCACGGCGCCGCCGCGCACGCCCGCCCGTAGTCCGCGAGCACCCCGGGCAGCTCCGCCGCCGGCACCCCCGACCGCGCCAGCGCCTCGCCCCAGATGGCGTGGTCGGTGCGCCCGGCGAACACCAGGTCCGCCGGCACCGACCCGCCACGCGCCGCGATGACCTCCTCCGCGCACCCGTGCCCGAACCGGTTCGGCTGCAGCAGCGTCAGATCGATGTCCCAGACGACCAGCATCGGCGCCCGCTCAGCCCCGCATCGGCCACGAACCGTCGACGTCCGAGGCGTCCCGTCCCCGGCCCGTCAGGTACTCCCGGAAGCTCTCCGCCTGCTCCCACGCGGCGACGGCCTGCAGCTCCATCAGCTCCTCGCCGTCCATCGTCGCCAGCTCCGGATGCGCCCGCGCGAGCATCCACGCCACGCGCGCCGCCGCCAGCGCGTCCTCCGTCGAATCGTGCGCCGAATCCAGCCGGACGTTCCAGTGGGCGCACGTCGCCTCCAGCGTCCGCTTGCCCTTCCGGTAGCGGTCGAAGTGCTTGTCCAGCACGAACGGGTCCACCACCAGCCCGTCGACCGTGAACGACGGCTCCTGCGCCCGCAGCACCGTCAGGTCGTACGCCGCATTGTAGGCGACCACCGCGTAGCCGTCGTTCCACGCCGACTGCAGCATCCCGATCGTGCGGTTCAGCACCTCCGCGTGCGGTCGGCCCTCCGCGCGCGCCCGCTCCGTGGTGATGCCGTGCACCCGCGTCGCCTCCTCCGGGATCTCGACGCCCGGGTCCGCCAGCATCGCCGCCTTGTCCGGCGCCTGCCCCGACGTCAGCCGCACCAGCGACGACGTCACGATCCGGCAGGTCAGCGGGTCCTTGCCCGTGGTCTCCAGGTCGAAGGCGACCATCTTGGCGACGTCGAAGCTGTACATGCGGGCCAGTCTATGCGGACGCCCGACACCGCGCGGCCGCGTCCGCCCGGGCGCCTACACTGGGTCCCCGTGAGCGACACCACCCCGTCCGACGTCCGCCGCGAATGGGCCGAGCTGGCGGAGGATCTCCGCGGCCACTCCGCCCGCTACTACGCCGGCGAGCCCGTCGTCTCCGACGCCGAGTACGACCGGCTCTTCCGCCGCATCCAGCAGCTCGAGGCCGAGCACCCGGAGCTCGCCACGCCCGACAGCCCGACGCAGACCGTCGGCGCGCCCGTGGAGGAGCTTGACGACGGGACCCGCCCCGCGGACGGCTCCGCCGCGGCGGCCGGGGACGGGGCGGGAGACGGCGACGGCTCCGGGGCCGCCGGGGGAGCGCGCCCCGCCGACGGCGTCGTCTTCGAGCCCGTCGAGCACCCCCAGCGCCTCTACAGCCTCGACAACGTCTTCGACGAGGCCGAGCTGCGCGACTGGCTCGCCCGCACCCCGGCCGAGGCCTACCTCACGGAGCTGAAGATCGACGGCCTGTCCATCGACCTCGTCTACGAGGACGGGAAGCTCGTCCGCGCCGCCACCCGCGGCGACGGCCGCGTCGGCGAGAACGTCACCGCCAACGCCCGCACCATCGCCGACATCCCCCACGAGCTCACCCCCGGCGACGACCTCCCCGTCCCCGCCTTCCTCGAGGTCCGCGGCGAGGTCTACATGCGCCCCGACGAGTTCGAGCGCATCAACGCCGCCCGCGCCGACGCCGGCCAGACGCCCTTCGCCAACCCCCGCAACGCCGCCGCCGGATCCCTGCGCCAGAAGGACCCGTCCGTCACCGCCGAACGCAACCTCAACATGATCTGCCACGGCATCGGCGAGATCTCCGGCTGGCGCCCCGAATCCCAGCACGCCGCCTACGAGGCCCTCGCCACGTGGGGCTTCCACGTCTCGCCGTACACGAGGCGCGTGGCCGGGGCGGATGACGTCGTCAAGCAGATGCAGCACTGGGGCGAGCACCGCCACGACGCGGAACACGAGATGGACGGGCTCGTCGTCAAGGTCGACGCGCTGTCCGGGCAGCGCGCGCTCGGCGCCACCGCCCGCGCGCCCCGCTGGGCCATCGCCTACAAGTACCCGCCCGAGGAGGTCACCACCGACCTCCTCGACATCCGCGTCTCCATCGGACGCACCGGCCGCGCCACCCCCTACGCCGTCCTGCGGCCCGCCTCCGTCGCCGGCTCCACCGTCGCCCGCGCCACCCTGCACAACCCCACCGAAGTCGAGCGCAAGGGCGTCCTCATCGGCGACCGCGTCACCATCCGCAAGGCCGGCGACGTCATCCCCGAGGTCCTCGGACCCGTCGCCCAGCTGCGCGACGGCACCGAACGCCGCTTCATCTACCCGCACCTCTGCCCCGAATGCGGCACCCCGCTCGCCCCGTCCAAGGAGGACGACGCCGACTGGCGCTGCCCCAACACCCGACGCTGCCCCGGCCAGCTGCGCCGGCGCGTCGAGTTCCTCGCGTCGCGCGGCGGATTCGACATCGAGAAGCTCGGCGAGACCGGCGTCGCCGACCTGGTCAACCGCGGCATCATCGTCGACGACGGCGCCGTCTTCGAGCTCGACGAGGACGCGCTCAAGCGCTCCACCGCCTACGTGACGACGAAGGGCGACGTCAACGCCAACGGCAAGCAGCTGCTCGCCAACATCGAGGCCGCCAAGGGCGTCGACCTCTGGCGCGTGCTGGTCAGCCTGTCCATCCGCCACGTCGGCCCGACCGCCGCCCGCGCGCTGGCGCAGAAGTTCGGGTCGCTGGACGCCATCGCCGGGGCGACGCGCGACGAGCTCGCCGACACCGACGGCGTCGGCGGCATCATCGCCGACAGCGTCATCGAATGGTTCACCGTCGACTGGCACCGCGACGTCGTCCGCCGCTGGGCCGACGCCGGCGTCCGCATGGCCGACGACGTCTCCGACCGTCCCGACCAGGTGCTCGACGGGCTCACCGTCGTCGTCACCGGGGCGCTGGAGGGCTTCACCCGCGACTCCGCGAAGGAGGCCATCATCGTCCGCGGCGGCAAGGCGGCCGGGTCGGTGTCGAAGAAGACGTCCGTGGTCGTCGTCGGCGAGAACGCCGGATCGAAGGCCACGAAGGCCGAGGACCTCGGGGTGCCGATCCTCGACGAGGCCGGGTTCGTCCGGCTGCTCGAGGAGGGCGCGGCGGCGATTCCGGCGGCGGGCGGCGCGGACGGCGACGAGGACGGCGCGGACTAGGGCGCGGACGGCGCCGGCGAGTAGCAAGCCTCGTCGTCGCTCTGCGCCGCGTAGGTGGAGTCGACTCGGGGCACCCGTGCAAAAGCGGCCAGAAATCCGCCGCGGACGCCGGTAAAAGCCCAGGTCGCGTTTTGGCCGACGGCGGCAGGATGGCACAACGTGCACGGGTGCCTGCCTGCCTGGAGGCCGCACGGCACGACCCGGTTACGTGCGTCCCACTGTGCTCAGGCGGCGCATGTGTCACCGGCACGGAGGGCTCGCGGGCCCTGCAGGCTCACTCGTGCGCAAGTGGCCATCGTGCCACCGCCTGTGCGCGCAAAAGCCCAGGTCGGATCCTGCCGGGGCGGTGGTTTGCTGGCCAGTTGCGCACGGGTGCCGGCCGCCGTGGGGGAGGGGACGGCGGCGTCTGGTCACGTGCGTCTCACCATGCACACGCGGCGCTCGCGTCACCGGCGGCGGAGGGCTCGGCGGGGCGTGTGCGGGGGAGTGCCGCGCCGGGCGCTGGTTGGCCGGGCGAGCGGCGGGGCGGCGCGGGCACTCGTGCATAAGTGGCCAGAAATCCGCCGCGGACGCCGGCAAAAGCCCAGGTCGCGTTTCGGGCTGCGGCGGCAGGATGGCACACAATGCACGAGTGCCGGCCGCTGCGGGGGGAGGGGACGGCGAGGTCTGGTCACGGGCGCCCTATCGTGCTCATGCGGCGCATGCGTCACCGGCGGCGGGGAGAAGCGCCCACCCCGCCGACGGGAACGGCCCCCGCCGCGCCCGGGATGGGCGGCAGGCGGGGGCCGTCGTCACGCGAAGGCGCACGCGAACCAGCAGGTCACGCGCATACGGTGAGCGCGATGCGGGCGGCGGACCCGGCGGGCGGCGAGGCCCGGCCGGGCGCGCGCCGGAAGCGCTGCGCTACTCCGCGGCCGGCGCGGCCGGCGCGATCGGCGTCGGCTCGATGCGCCACACCTCGCGGGCGTAGTCGCCGATGGTGCGGTCGGAGGAGAAGCGGCCCGACCGGATGATGTTGAGGAAGCACTTGCGCGCCCACGCGAGCTCGTCGCGGTAGTCCTCCGCCATGCGGTCGCGGGTCGCGCGGTAGTCCTCGAAATCGCCGAGGACGTACCAGACGTCCGCCGGCTCCATGCCGAACCCGTCCAGCAGCGACACGTGGAGGTCGTGGAACATGCCGGTGCCGCCGTCGTCGAACGTGCCGTCCACCAGGGAATCGACCGCGCGCTTCAGGCCCGGCACCGACTCGTAGACGCCGCGGGCGGAGTAGGTGCGCCGCAGCTCCGGCAGCTCCTCCTCCTTCGCGCCGAAGATGTAGGCGTTGTCGTCGCCGACGGCCTCCACGATCTCGACGTTCGCGCCGTCGAGCGTGCCCAGCGTCAGCGCGCCGTTCATCATGAACTTCATGTTCGACGTGCCGGACGCCTCCTTGCCGGCGGTCGAGATCTGCTCCGAGACGTCGGCGGCCGGGATGATGCGCTCGGCGGGGGAGACGTTGTAGTTCTCGACGAAGACGACCTTCAGCTTGCCGCCGATCTCCTCGTCGCCGTTGACCAGGGCCGCGATGGCGTTGATGAACTTGATGATCGCCTTCGCGCGGACGTAGCCCGGGGCGGCCTTCGCGCCGAACACCGCCACGCGCGGCACGACGTCGAGCTCCGGGTTCTCCTTGATGCGGTGGTACAGGTCCAGCACGTACAGGGCGTTGAGCAGCTGGCGCTTGTACTCGTGCAGGCGCTTGATCTGCACGTCGAACATGGCGGACGGGTCGACCTCGACGCCCTGGCGGTCGAGGATCCAGGCGGCGAAGTCCTCCTTGTTGCCGCGCTTGGCGGCGATGACCTCGCGCAGCACGTCCTCGTCGTCGGCGAAGCGCTCCAGCTCCGCGAGGCGGTCGAGGTCGGTGACCCACGCGTCGGAGCCGAGGAGGCGGGTCAGCAGCTTCGGCAGGCGCGGGTTGCACTGGTTCAGCCAGCGGCGCGGGGTGACGCCGTTGGTCTTGTTGTTGAACCTCTCCGGCCACATCTCGTACCAGTGGCGCAGCGTGTCGCGCTTGAGGATCTCGGTGTGCAGCGCGGCGACGCCGTTGACGGAGTACGCCGCGTAGCAGGCGATCCACGCCATGTGGATGCGGCCGTGGGAGATGGGGGCGAGGTAGTCGATGGTGCCGCCGTCCATGCCGCGGGCGCCCATCTCCTCGCGGAAGCGGCGGTCGATCTCGGCGACGATCTCCAGCACGCGGCCGAAGAGCTTCTGGAAGATGGAGTACTCCCAGGTCTCCAGCGCCTCGGCGAGGACGGTGTGGTTGGTGTAGGCGAAGGTGCCGGTGACGATCTCCCACGCCTCGTCCCAGCCCATGCCGTGGTCGTCGAGCAGCAGGCGCATGAGCTCGGGGATGGCGAGCACCGGGTGGGTGTCGTTCAGCTGGATGGAGTTGTACTCGGCGAACGTCGACAGGTCGCCGTGCTGCGCGATGTGCGACTCGATCATCTCCTGCAGCGACGCGGAGACGAAGAAGTACTGCTGGCGGACGCGCAGCACCTTGCCCTCGTAGGTGGAGTCGTTCGGGTACAGGACGCGGCAGAGGTCGTGGACGCGCTCGCGCTCGATGATGGCGTCGGTGAAGCGCTGGGAGTTGAAGGCGTCGTAGTCGAACTCGCGCATCGGTTCGGCGTTCCACAGGCGCAGGGTGTTGACGTTGTCGGTGCCGTAGCCGGTGATCGGCATGTCGTAGGGGACGGCGCGGACGACGAGGTCGTCGAAGGAGACGATGCGGGCCTGCTCCTCGCGGCGGACGACGAAGGGGTAGCCCTCCTCCATCCACGGGTCGGGGTGCTCGTCCTGGAAGCCGTTCTCGAAGGTCTGCTTGAACAGGCCGTAGCGGTAGAGGATGCCGTAGCCGGTGACGGGCAGGTCCTGGGTGGCGCAGGAATCGAGGAAGCAGGCGGCGAGGCGGCCGAGGCCGCCGTTGCCGAGCGCCGCGTCGTGCTCGGCCTCGAGGACGTCGGCGAGTTCGGCGCCGTGGGCGAGGACGGCCTTCTCGGCCTTCTCGACGAGGCCCAGGTTGAGGAGGTTGTTCAGCAGCGCGCGGCCCATGAGGAACTCGGCGGAGAAGTAGTGCTGGCGGCGGGTGGCGGCGTACGCGTCGGCCGTCTTCTCCCAGTCGCCGGCGAGTTCGTCGACGACGACGCGGGACAGGCCCGCCCAGAATTCGGTCGCGGTCGAGGTCTCGGGGGTGCGGCCGGATTCGGCGCGAACGTGGGAGCCGAGGCGGTCGGTGAAGGTGGTCAACGCGTCTCCTTGCGGTCGGGTGGGCGGGGCCGCCGCCGGCATGCGGGGCCTCGGGTCAGACTACCCGGCGGGTGCTTGCGCGTCGCGGCGGGAGGTGCGCCGGTGCAGGTGCGCAGGTGTTCGCGTGACGACGGTCACCGCCTGCGGCGATGCCCCCGGCGCGCGGCGCGGCGGGCCGGGCCGGGTGCGGCCGCGTTGGCCGCCCTCCGGCCTCATCGCCGCCCACGCCGCCAGCGTCCGCGCCGCCCGCGCCGCCCAACGTCCTCGGCCGGCGCCCTGGCCGTCCAGCGCCCTCGGCCCCCTCCGACGCCGCGCCCGCGTGCGGCCGCCGGCACACCCCGGCCATTCGCGCCTCACATGTCGCACCCGCCCCAGGATGCTCGGTCGTCACACCGGGAAGGGGGTCGTGGACCGCCGACGGGGTGCCTCGAAATCCACTCGTGCACAAGTGGCCAGAAATCCGCCGCGGTGGCCGACAAAAGCCCAGGTCGGGTTTCGGCGTGCGGCGGCAGGATGGCACACAGTGCACGGGTGCCCGCCAGCCAGGAGGCGGCATGGCGAAGCCTGGTCACGTGCGTCTCACTGTGCACACGCGACACGCACGTCACCGACGGCGGACGGGATGCGGGACCGCCTGGCGGGGGGGGGGGGGGGGGGGCTCGCAGGCGCGAGGGCTCCCCGGGTCGTGCGCCGGCAGGAGGGGCCGCCGGGCCGTGCCGCCACGGAGGAGCGGCGCGAAGCGGCGCGGCCCGGCAGCCGCCCTCAGTCCTCCGGCAGCATCGCGCCGACGATGGCGCCGATCCGCCCGAGGTGCTCGACCTCGCTGGGCAGGAAGTCCGGCCCGCCGGGGCGGCCGAGGATGAGCGTGTACCCGTCGCCCATCGGCGCGCCGGCCAGCGACGCGTCCATCAGGGCCCAGGAGCCGGGGATCCAGTCCTCGGTCTCGGGGTCGAGGTGGCGGGCGGTCTCCACGGGCGGGTCGTCGAGCGTGCGGCCGTCGTCCTCCGGCGCGGCGGGGGAGGCGAGCAGGCGGGTGGTGCCCTCGTCGCCGTGGGCGAGGATGAGCGCCCAGCCGGCGGTCATGGTGCGCGGCAGCCCGTCGACGATGGCCTCGAGCGCCTGGTGCGGGTTGCGGCGGTGGCGGGCGAGCTCGGCGAGCATGCGGATCTGGCCGCGGCGGTCGACGGAGCCGGAGAACGGGCGGAGGGAGTCGACGTGGACGTCGTCGAGCGTCTGCGCGGCGGTGATGAGGGTGTCGGGCAGGCGGCCGGTGGGCAGGTCGACGACGATGTCGTCGATGACGGTGTCGCCGCCCTCGACGTGCTGGACGACGTCGACGCTGCGGATGTCCCCGTCCACCTCGCCGAGTGCGGCCGCGAGGTAGCCCAGGGATCCCGGGACGTCGGGCAGCTGGACTCGGATCAGGTAGGACATGGCGGGTTTCCTGCCGTTCCTTTCGTGGGGCGTTCGGTCGGTCGCGGCCACGGTACCGCACCGCCGGTCATGTCCACGTGATCGGCATCACTTATCGGGCGTGGTGCGCGCGCCGGGGTGCGGAAGCCGCGGCGGGCGTGGCGCGCGCCGGGGGCGGGGACACCGCGGCGGGCGCGGGTGCGCGCGGTGGGCGGGAAAGCCGCGGCGGGGAGCGTCGCAACGCTCTGCGACGGGACCTCCCGCGCCGTCACCGCGGACCCCGCCCCGCGCCACGCGCGGGCCCTCCGCCCCGTGACCGCCGCACCGCGCGGCGCGGCGGGGGCGAGGCGGCGCCGCGCCGGGCGGGCGACTACCCTGGACGCGACCAACTGCAACGAACACCCACCGACGACGGAAAGGGGTCCATCGCGTGACCGCCATCTCGCGTGACGAGGTCGCCCACCTCGCACGACTGTCCCGCCTCGCCCTGTCGGACGCCGAACTCGACGAGTTCGCCGTCCAGATCGACGGCATCATCTCCCACGTCCAGCAGGTCCAGGAGGTCGCCGCGGCGGACGTGGAGCCGATGAGCCACCCGTCCTCCATCGCCGGCGTCATGCGCGACGACGAGGTCCGCCCGACGCTGACCGCCGAGCAGGCCCTCGACCAGGCGCCGTCGGTCGACCGCCAGCGCTTCGAGGTCCCGCAGATCCTGGGCGAGGAGGAGTAGGACATGACGGACAACGCGAACCTGTACACCGCCGTCGCCGACGACGCGATCCTCGGCCTGACCGCCGCGGAGCTGGCGCAGAAGATCCACGCCCGCGAGCTGACCTCCGTCGAGGTCACGCAGGCGTTCCTCGACCGCATCGCCGCGGTCGACGGCGACGTCCACGCCTTCCTCCACGTCGGCGCCGACGAGGCCCTGGTCGCGGCGAAGGCCGTCGACGACGCGCTCGACGCCGGCGAGGCCCCGGCCTCCCCGCTGGCGGGCGTCCCGCTGGCGCTGAAGGACGTCTTCACCACCGTCGACGCCCCGACGACCTGCGCCTCCAAGATGCTCGAGGGCTACATGAGCCCCTACGACGCCACCGTCGTGCGGAAGCTGCGCGAGGCGGGCATCCCGATCCTCGGCAAGACCAACATGGACGAGTTCGCCATGGGCTCCTCCACGGAGAACTCCGCCTACGGCCCGACGAAGAACCCGTGGGACCTGGAGCGCACCCCGGGCGGCTCCGGCGGCGGCTCCTCCGCCGCCCTGGCCGCGGCGATGGCGCCGATCGCCATCGGCACCGACACCGGCGGCTCCATCCGCCAGCCGGCGGCCCTGACCGCCACCGTCGGCGTGAAGCCGACCTACGGCACCGTGTCCCGCCACGGCCTCGTCGCCTGCGCGTCCTCCCTGGACCAGGGCGGCCCGACCGCCCGCACGGTGCTGGACACGGCGCTGCTGCACGAGGTCATCGCCGGCCACGACGAGAACGACTCCACGTCGACGGAGCAGCCGATCGCCGACGTCGTCGCCGCCGCCCGCGAGGGCGCGTCGGGCGACCTGACGGGCGTGAAGGTCGGCGTCGTCAAGCAGTTCGACCGCGAGGACGGCTACCAGGACGGCGTCCTGTCCAGCTTCCATGCCGCGGTGGAGCAGCTGAAGGCCGCGGGCGCGGAGGTCGTGGAGGTCGACTGCCCGAACTTCGACCACGCCCTGTCCGCCTACTACCTCATCCTGCCGTGCGAGGTCAGCTCCAACCTGGCCCGCTTCGACGGCATGCGGTACGGCCGGCGGGTCGGCGACGACGGCAACCACTCCGCGGAGCAGGTCATGGCCGCCACCCGCGCCGCCGGTTTCGGCGACGAGGTGAAGCGCCGCATCATCATCGGCACCTACGCCCTGTCGGTCGGCTACTACGACGCCTACTACCTGCAGGCGCAGCGCGTCCGCACCCTCATCCAGCAGGACTTCGACCGCGCCTTCGAGCAGGTCGACGTGCTGGTGTCCCCGACGACGCCGACGACGGCGTTCAAGCTGGGCGAGAAGGTCGACGACCCGCTGAGCATGTACATGTTCGACCTGTGCACGCTGCCGCTGAACCTCGCCGGCATGTGCGGCATGTCCGTCCCGTCGGGCCTCGCGTCCGACACGGGCCTGCCGACGGGCCTGCAGATCATGGCCCCGCGCCACGGCGACGACCGCCTGTACAAGGTCGGCGCGGCGTACGAGAAGGTCCGCGGCGACATCGCGTAGCGCCGCCGCGGGCCGCCGCCGCGCGTCGTTTGCGTGACGACGGCACCCGCGCCGCTCATCGCCCCGGCGCGCGCCCGCGTTTCGCGCCCTCCGCGTGACGACGGCTCCCGCGCCCCGGCGGACCCGCCCCGACGGGCCCCTCGCCATCCCCGGCGAGGGGCCCGTCGGCGATCCGGGGCGGCCCTCCGTATCCTGTCCCGGTGACCTCCGAGCAGAACACCCCGTCCGGCCCGCACGGCGCGGGCGACGGCGCAGCCGGCCGGGCCGCGGACCGCGCGGCGTCCGGCCAGGCGGCGGACCGCGCGGCGTCCGGCCGCGCCGCCGCGTGCCCCGCCGACGCGCCCGCCTACCCGCCGGAGCGCCAGGCCTGGTTCGCCCTCGTCCCGGTGCTCATGGCGTCATTCATGAACCTGCTCGATCAGTCGATCGTGGCCGTCGCGACACCCGACATCATGGGGGAGTTCGACACCGGCTACGCGGCCGTCATCTGGGTGACCAGCGCCTACCTGCTGGGCTACGCCGTCCCGCTGCTGGTCACCGGCCGGCTGGGCGATCAGTTCGGGCAGAACCGCATCTTCCTGGCGGGCGTCGCCACGTTCACCGCGGCGTCGGTGGCGTGCGCGCTGTCGCCGTCCATCTGGGTGCTCATCGTCGCCCGCTTCGTGCAGGGCCTGGGCGCGTCGATGATAGGGCCGCAGACCCTGTCCATCATCACCCGTGTGTTCCCGCCGGAGCGGCGCGGAAAGGCGATGGGCTGGTGGGGCGGTACCGCGGGCCTGGCGACGCTGTCGGGCCCGATCCTCGGCGGCTTCCTCACGTCGGCGGGCGGCTGGCAGTGGATCTTCTGGGTCAACGTGCCCCTAGGCCTCATCTGCCTCGTGCTCGCCGTGAAGTTCATCCCGGACCTGCCGGCGACGTCGCGGAGCTTCGACGTCCCCGGCATCGTCACCTCGATCCTGGCGATGACGTGCGTCGTCGTCGGCGTCCAGCAGGGCGAGCCCGCCGGGTGGGCGCCCTGGACGTGGGGCCTCATCCTCGCCGGCGTCGCGTTCGGCGTCCTGTTCGTCCGCCTGCAGGCCACCGCGCCCGACCGCGGCGTGGAGGCGCTCGTGCCGCTGGGGCTGTTCCGCTCCCGGAACTTCAGCCGCGGCGCCGGCTCCGTCGCCGTGATGGGCTTCGTCACCGCCGCCAACGCCGTGCCGATCATGCTGTACCTCCAGCAGGTCGAGCACCACGACGCGTTCGTCGCCGGCCTGATGATCGCCCCCATGGCGGCGGTCTCCGGCCTGATGTCGCCGTGGGTGGGCACGCTCATCGGCCGGCTGCACCCGCGGGCGATGAACGGCATCGGCTTCGGCGCGATGTTCATCGGCCACATCGTGCTGTTCATCGTCATGCGGCCGGGGATGCCGGTGTGGACCATCCCGGTGGCGTCGATCCTGCTGGGCATCGGACACTGCTTCTTCTGGTCCTCGAACTCCACCATCACCATGATGTCCGTGCCGCACCGCCTGACGGGCGCGGGCTCGGGCGTCTACAACGCCTCCCGGCAGGCGGGCGCGGTCCTCGGCTCCGCAACGACCGCCGCCTTCCTGCAGGTCGGCGCCGGCGCCGGCGGGGGAGCGGCCGTCTTCGCCCACGCGCTGCTGGCCTACGCCGTCGTCCTCGTCGCCGGCTTCCTCGTCGGCCAGGGCCTGCGCCGCCCCGCGGAGTGGCGCGCCCGCTGACGCGACCCCGCGGCGGCGCCGCGATGCGTGACGACGGGACCTCCCGCGCCCGTGCCCACGGCGCGGCACCGCCGGCCGGCGCCCGCCCCGGGCGGCGGCACGGGAGCCGGGGCGGTCGCCGTCGTCACGCGAAAACCCCCGCACCACCCGGGGAAACCCGCGGGCGCAGGACCCGCCGAGCGTCCCACGGCGGGCTCTACTACTCTTTGGGATATGCGTATTGCGACCCTGACCTCCGGTGGTGACTGCCCCGGCCTGAACGCCGTCATCCGTGCGATCGTCCGCACCGCGTCCTCCGAATACGGATCGACCGTCGTCGGATTCGAGGACGGCTGGGTCGGCCTCATCGAGGACCGCAGGGTCCAGCTCTACGACGACGAGAACATCGACCGCATGCTCCTGCGCGGCGGCACCATGCTCGGCACCGGCCGCCTGCACCCCGACATCCTCATGTCCAAGCTGGACGTCATCAAGGAGAACCTCGAGGACGCCGGCATCGACGCCCTCATCCCCATCGGCGGCGAGGGCACCCTCAAGGCCGGCAAGTGGCTCTCCGACAACGGCGTCCCCGTCGTCGGCGTGCCGAAGACCATCGACAACGACGTCAACGGCACCGACTACACCTTCGGCTTCGACACCGCCGTCGCCGTCGCCACCGACGCCGTCGACCGCCTCCACACCACCGCCGAATCCCACCAGCGCGTCATGATCGTCGAGGTCATGGGCCGCCACGTCGGCTGGATCGCCCTCCACGCGGGCATGGCCGGCGGCGCCCACCACATCGTCATCCCCGAGCACCCCTTCGACATCGACCAGATCTGCAAGTCCATGGAGCGCCGCTTCCAGATGGGCGAGAAGTACGGGATCATCGTCGTCGCCGAGGGCGCCACGCCCAAGGAGGGGACCATGGACTTCGCCGAGGGCGGCGTCGACCAGTTCGGCCACCAGACCTTCAACGGCATCGGCCAGGTCATCGGCGACGAGATCAAGCAGCGCACCGGCTACGACGTCCGCACCACCGTCCTCGGCCACATCCAGCGCGGCGGCACCCCCACCGCCTACGACCGCGTGCTCGCCACCCGCTACGGCGTCCACGCCACCCGCGCCGTCCACGAGGGCGACTTCGGCAAGATCGTCGCCCTCCAGGGCTCCGGCATCACCCGCATCACCATCGACGAGGCCGTCGGCGAGCTCAAGACCGTCCCCGAGGGCCGCTACCGCACCGCGCAGGCGCTGTTCGGGTAGGCGCCGGGGCGGCGCGGGGGCTTTGCGACGGGGCGCCGCACGGTGATGTGCGCGACGCGGCCGTCGTCAAGCTCCCGCATTCCGTGGCGAACCCGCATCGCACCCGCATCGAACCGGTCCGGCCGCACGTCCGGACCGGTTCAGCGCGTCCCGGGACGGGGTGCGGCGGGTCCGCCCGGCCGCGTTCGGATAACATGATTCACGTGCGTGCCCCGGAACCGCCGGCTCCTCGCCGGACTCCGGGGCCTCGTCATGTCCCGCCCCGCCGCCGCACGGAGCGGTGCCGCCACGGGGGCGGCACCGCCGCGTGAGGCGGAACCGCCGCGGCGGGGGACGGCGCGGCGCCCGGCTTCGCACGCCCGGGCGCGACCGGGCCGGACCCCGCGCAGGCGGGCCGCGGACGGGGACGGGGGACGCGCCGGAGACCCCGGCGGCGCCCCCGCAGACCCACGACAACCGGATAACAACCGAAGGAACCCCACGTGTTCAAACGGGCAATCCCCATCGCCATGTCCTTCGTCGGCGTCGTCGTCGGCGCCGGCTTCGCCTCCGGCCAGGAGATGCTCCAGTACTTCGTCGCCTTCGGCGGCGTCGGCCGCTGGGGCGCCGTCCTCGCCGGCGCCGTCATGATGGCGGCCGGCGCCATCGTGCTCGCCTACGGCAGCTACCTCCGCGCCAAGGAGCACCTCATCGTCTTCGACCGGATGGCGCTGCCCATCACGTCGAAAATCCTCGACGCCGCGGTGCTGTTCACGCTCTTCTCGACGGGCTTCGTCATGCTCGCCGGCGCCGGCTCCAACCTGAACCAGCAGTTCGGCCTGCCGACGCTCGCCGGCAGCGTCATCATGCTGATCCTGGTGCTGCTCACCGGCTTCCTGGATGTCGACGCGGTGAGCAAGGTCATCGGCGCCATCACGCCGTTCATCATGATCTTCCTCGTCGGCGCCGGCGTGTACGTGCTGCTGAACACCAGCGGCGACAGCGCGGTGCTGGAGCAGGCGTCGGCGCAGGTGTCGACGAACCTGCCGAACTGGTGGATCTCCGCCCTGAACTACGTCGGCATGTCGCTGATGGTCGGCATCTCCATGGCCATCGTCATCGGCGGCACGAACCTCATGCCGCGCGCCGCGGCCGTCGGCGGCCTGATGGGCGGCACCGTGTGGGCCGTGCTCGTCGTCCTGCTCGTGTTCGCGCTGTACCAGCGCGTCGACGAGGTCTACGCCGACGACATGCCGCTGCTGACCATCGTCACGCAGGTCCACCCGATGATCGGCAACCTCATGGCGATCGTCGTGTTCGGCATGATCTTCAACACCGCCATCGGCATGTTCTACGCGATGGCCAAGCGCATCACGCGCAAGAAGCCGGAGAACTTCCGAAAGGTGTACTTCATCTCCGTGCTCATCGGCTTCGCGTTCAGCTTCATCCC
Source organism: Corynebacterium sp. 335C (assembly GCF_053525695.1). Taxonomy (NCBI): domain Bacteria; kingdom Bacillati; phylum Actinomycetota; class Actinomycetes; order Mycobacteriales; family Corynebacteriaceae; genus Corynebacterium; species Corynebacterium sp. 335C. The sequence continues at coordinate 561,244 of NZ_JASTTB010000001.1, read as the reverse complement.
GTTCACGACGCTGGTCGGCATCGTGTACCCGATCTCGGGCTACATCGGCATCGTCCTCATCTTCGTGATGTTCATCGCGTGGTTCCGCGGCCGCGTCGTCATCACCGAGGAGTCCAGCCGCCGCGCCCGCATCCGCGACCTGCTGTCCCGCAAGCTCGACCCGCGCCGCCGCTTCACCCGCAAGCACGCCGCGCAGCTGAAGAAGGACATCAAGGCGTCGAACATCGACGACAAGGAGCTGAACCGGCTCATGTACGACGACGTCCTGCAGGAGCTCGACGACGATGACGAGGTCGACGTCGACCGCGATGTCGACCTCCCGCCGGAGATCGAGAAGGCCCGCGCGGAGGCCAAGGCCGCCGAGGAGGCGGACGACAAGAAGTAGCGGCGCGCGGCGCGGCACGGTGCGGCCCGGTGCGGCCACCGCCTCCGCGGTGCCCCGCTCCGCCGCCGCGCCTCCGCCGGATAGTCGACGGCCCCGTTCCCCGATGCAGGCGAGCGGGGCCGTCGTCATGCGCCCGGCGCCGGTGCTGGCCCGTCCTCCTGCCGAATCCTGCCGGCCCGGCCGCCGACCGGCCGTCGACTGGTTGCCGACCGGTTGCCGGCCAGCCGGTTGCCGACCGATTGCCGGCCGCCGGCCGACCGGTTGCCGGCCGGCGCCTTTCCCGGACACTCGTGCATCGTGTGCCATCCTGCCGCCGCGAGCGCGATTGCGACCTGGGGTTTTGCTGGCCGCCGCGGCGGATTTCTGGCCGCTTTTGCACGGGTGGGTTGGCCAGGCCCGGGGTGGGGCGGCGCGGCCCGGCGTGGCCTCGACAGCCGGTGACTGAGGCGCCGCATGGGGCGGCCGGGGTGCGTGTGACGCCGGACCGCCGTGGTCCCGATGTCCGGCGGGGTGGAGGCTTGTGCGACAGGCTGTCGCACGCCCTCGACGGGCGTTCGGCCGGGTTCCGGCAGGCTCGCCCGGGACCCGTCATGCCCTCGCCCGGGCACTCGTGCATTGTGTGCCATCCTGCCGCCGCGAGCGCGATTGCGACCTGGGGTTTTGCTGGCCGCCGCGGCGGATTTCTGGCCGCTTTTGCACGGGTGGGTTGGCGAAGTCCTGGGTGGGTTGGCGCGGCCCGGCGGCCCGGTGGCCCGGCGGCCCGGTGGCCCGGCGGCCCGGTGGCCCGGCGGCGCCGCGGACCGGCGGCCCGGCGGCCCGGTGGCCCGGCGGCCCGGTGGCCCGGCGCCACGCGGCCGCGCGCCCGCGACTACGCGAGGCCGGTCTGGCCCGCGACTACGCGAGGCCGGTCTGGCCCGCGAACTCCCGCGCCTCGTCGATGCCCTTGAACCCCTGGTAGCGCAGGACCGCGTCGCCCTGGACGTCGTACATGACGTCGAGCGGCTCGTGGTACGACAGGTCGTGGCCGTCGGAGCCGCCGAGGTCGACGAACCCGTCGCCTCCGTCCTCCACCGCGTCGATCGCGCCGCGGTCGGTCCACAGCGTCACCAGGATGCCGATGTCGTCGCCGGTGAACGGCCCGTCGATGAGCACGCAGTCGACCGCCGGCAGCGGGCCCTCGTCCTCGAGGACGCCGTAGAGCTTCTCCTCGTTCTCCATGCAGGCGCCCTCGTGGAAGGACGCCTTCGCCGGCTCGCCCAGGCGGTCGTGCAGCATCTGCGCCGTCGGCGGCTCGGCCTGCCCGCCGACGCGGGAGAACACGAACCATGCCAGCGCCGCCGCCACCAGGATCGCCGCGACGGCGATGACGGCGATGCGCCCCCGGCTCCTCCGCTCCCCGCGGCGCGCGCGGGAGCCCCGGCCGGCCCGCGACTCCGCGCGCACGGGGCCGGAATCCGACGGCACGGCACCCGGGCCGACCTCGCGGGGGATGCGGTCATCGCTCACGGCGGGCTCCTTTCCGTCCGCCGGCGCGGCGCCGGCGTCATGTCCGACACAACGATAATCCACCGCGCGGCACCGCCGGACCGACCCCGCGGCGCGCCGCGGCCGACGCGCCGGAGCGGTGGCCGTCGTCACGCGGACATGCGGACGCCGCAGCGTGCGCGCGGCCCCGGGCCACCTGCGCGCGCCCCGCGTCGCCCCGGGTAGGATGTCCGCCATGACCGCCGCTTACGCAGATGATCTGATGGACTACGACGAGGTCCTCCAGCGCTTCGATCCCGTGATGGGCATGGAGGTGCACGTGGAGCTGGCCACGAACACGAAGATGTTCTCCGCCTCGTCCGCGAACTTCGGCGCCGAGCCGAACAGCAACGTCGATCCCTGCAGCCTGGGCCTGCCGGGCGCGCTGCCCGTCGTCAACCGCAAGGGCGTCGAGTGGGCCATCAAGATCGGCCTCGCGCTCAACTGCGAGATCGCCGAGTCGTCCCGCTTCGCGCGGAAGAACTACTTCTACCCGGACCAGCCGAAGAACTACCAGATCTCCCAGTACGACGAGCCGATCGCCTACGACGGCCACCTCGACGTCGTCCTCGACGACGGCACCGAGTGGCGCGTCGAGATCGAGCGCGCCCACATGGAGGAGGACACCGGCAAGCTCACCCACCTCGGCGGCGCGACGGGCCGCATCCACGGCGCCACCCGCTCCCTGGTCGACTGCAACCGCGCGGGCATCCCGCTCATCGAGATCGTGACCAAGCCGATCATCGGCGCCGGCGAGCGCGCCCCCGAGGTCGCCCGCGCCTACGTCTCCGCGCTGCGCGACCTGGTCAAGTCCCTGGGCGTGTCCGACGCCCGGATGGACCAGGGCTCCATGCGCGTCGACTCCAACGTGTCGCTGCGCCCGGTGGGCCAGGAGGAGTTCGGCACCCGCACGGAGACGAAGAACATCAACTCCCTGAAGTCCGTCGAGCAGGCCGTGCGCTACGAGATGCAGCGCCAGGCCGCGGTGCTCACCGCCGGCGGCTCCATCCGCCAGGAGACCCGTCACTACCAGGAGGCCGACGGCTCCACCTCCGCCGGCCGCATCAAGGAGACGGCGGAGGACTACCGCTACTTCAACGACCCCGACCTGCCGCCGGTGCTTGCGCCGAGGGAGTGGGTCGAGGAGATCCGCGCCACGCTGCCGGAGCTGCCGTGGGTCCGCCGCGCCCGCATCCAGGAGGAGTGGGGACTGAAGGACGAGGAGATGCGCGACCTCGTCAACGCCGGCGCGCTCGACCTCATCGTCGAGACCGTCGAGGCGGGCGCGAAGCCGGCCGAGGCGCGCTCCTGGTGGGTCGCCTACCTGGCGCAGAAGGCCAACGAGCGCGAGGTCGAGCTGGAGCAGCTGGACATCACCCCGGCGCAGGTCGCCCGCGTCGTGGAGCTCATCAACGAGGGCAAGCTGACCAACAAGCTCGCCCGCCAGGCCGTCGACGGCGTGCTGGCCGGCGAGGGCGACGTCGACGAGGTCGTCAAGGCCCGCGGCCTGGAGGTCGTGCGCGACGACGGCGCCGTCACCGCCGCGGTGCAGGAGGCGCTGGACGCCAACCCGGACATCGTCGCGAAGATCAAGGACGGCAAGACGAAGGCCGCCGGCGCCATCGTCGGCCAGGTCATGAAGGCCACGCGCGGCAAGGCCGACCCGGGCCAGGTGAACAAGCTCATCGCGGAGCTCGTCGCCAAGATGTAGCCGCGTCGCCGCGGTCGCCGCGTGCGCGCAGGGTGCGCGCCCGGTCGCCGCGGCATCGCGTGACGACGCCCGCCGACCCGGTTCCCCGGGTCGGCGGGCGTCGTCGTTCGCGGGTGCCGCGCCGATGCCCGACGACGCCGACGGCGGCCATCACCGTGGCCGCGGGCGCGTCATCCGCGCGACGGGCGCGGCGTCAAGCCGCCGGACTAGTCGTCCTCGGGCTTGTTCTCCTGCTTCCACTGGCGGAAGGCCTCCTCGGCCCGGCCGACGCGCCAGTAGCCGGACAGCGACATCGTCTTCCGGTCGACGCCGCGCTCCTTGATGAACCACGGGCGCAGTCGCTTCATCATCGCGTGGGCCTCGCCGTGGGCGAAGACGTCGACGCGGCCGTCGCGCCACGGCAGCGTGTTCTGGACGTAGTCCACGAGGGCCTCGCCCGGGACCTCGCCCTGCGGGAGCCAGTGGACGCAGTGGTGGCACTCGACGGGCAGGTCGCGCTCGGGGTCGAGGGACTCGATGACGACCTCGACCGGGTCGTACTCGCCGAGCGCCCGGATCGCGGAGGTGATGGCGGGCAGGGCGGTGTCGTCGCCGACGAAGAGGTGCCAGTCCGCGGTCTCGTCGGGGGAGTACTTGCCGCCGGGGCCGTAGACGCCGATGCGGTCGCCGGCCTGGGCGCGGGCGGCCCAGGGGGCGGCGAAGCCCTCGTCGCCGTGGACGACGAAGTCGACGGACACCTCCTTCGCCTCCGCGTCGATGGAGTGGACGGTGTAGGTGCGCAGAACGGGGCGCGGGCCCTCGCCCGGGGCGCCCTCCGGGACGTGCGGGGTGCCGTCGTCGTCGAAGCAGAGCTTGACGTAGGCGTCCGTGTTGCCGGACGCGGCGAACGGCTCGAAGGAGTCGACGGAGAAGCGCAGCCGCAGCATGTGCGGGCCGACCTCCTCCGACGACAGGACGGTGAAGATGCTCTGGTGAATCTGACGGGCCATGAAGGAGATCCTAACCCTGAAATGGTGTTCCGCGGATGCGTTTTTTACGGGGATAGGAGCGGCGGCCGTCCGCGCACGTGGATCAGTCCGGGGATCCGCCGCGCCCGCCGTCGGCCGGCAGCCTGACGACGCGGTCGTCCGACGCCCCGCCGCCGCCCTCGGCCAGCGCCCGGTTGGCGGTGCCGCCCCAGATCTCCGCGCCGCCGGCCGACGGCACCACGGCGATTTCGCGGATGTGGCCGAACGCGCCCTCCACCAGCACGTCGGGGCCGCCTTCGACGGACCAGACCTGCGGCCCTCCCGGGTCGCCGGGCAGCGGCGCCGACTCGTCGAGGGACTGCAGCGCCACCGGCAGGGCGACGACGCGCTGGGCGCCGGGCACCGCGACGACGACGCGGGATCCGTCGAAGGCGCAGCCGCCGATGGTGTCGTCGACGTCGACGCCGCCCAGCGGCTCCACCAGCGCGCCGTTCCACTGCACCAGCGTCGGGCGCCCGTCGAGGTAGACGGTCATGAGCGGCGGCGCGTCCGGCGGGACGGCGCACACGCCGACGACCTCGATGCCCTCGTCGCCGGCCAGCAGGAACGCCGGCTCGCCGTCGCGGCCGACGTGCATGGCGACGGCGCCCGGCTCCGGCTCCCGCTCCGCCAGGTCGGCGCCGCCGCCGGGCAGGAGGGTGAGCCGCGCGACGGAGGCGTCGTCACGCAGGACCATGACCTGGCCGGTCTCCGCGGAATCGGGCATCGCCAGCAGCTGGCGCACCCGCGCCCCACCCTCGGCGACGCGCTCCGGCGGGGCGCCGGGGCGGATGCGCCACAGGGCGCCGTCGGCGGTGGCGGCCGCGCCCTCGCCCGGGCGCACGGCGGCCAGCGCCGTGACCTCCGGCAGGCAGGCGGCGAGCGTCACCTCGTCGACGGCGCACGGATCGGCGTCGTCCGCCTCCCGCGGCCGCGACGACGGGCCGGAGCCGGGCAGCCCCGGCGACTCCGCCTTCGGCATCGGCGCGGGCTCCGGCATCGCGCCCTCCGGCGCCTCCGCGAAGGGGCCGCGCAGCGCCGGGTCATCGGCGAGGCAGCCGGAGGCGCACGCCAGCAGCGCGGCGCAGGCGGCGGCCGCGGCGCGGCGGGCGGGGGAGCGGGTCACGCGGCCCAGGATAGGGCAGGTCCGCGGCGCCCGGCCCCGGCATGGCGTCCCCCGCCCGCGCCCGGTCGCGCTTAGGCTGGGTCCCGTGAGCGACAACGACAAGACCACCGACCGCACGACGGACCTGCCCGGCGCCGACGGGGTCCCGGGCGACCGCCCGGTCGACGCGTCGTCGACGACGTCGGCGCCTCCGACCCGACCCGGGGAGATGGTCGACGACGTCGACGATCTCGACATGCAGCTCGACGAGGCCGCCGCGCCGGCCACCGCGGGCTCCGCGACGCCGCTGCGCCGCGAGGACCTCGACGGCGCGGACGCAGCCGATGCCGCCGACGAGGCGGATGCCGCCGTCGCGCGTGACGACGTGCCCCGCGACGCCGATTCCGCCGACGCGGCCACGACGGGCGTCGTGCCGGTCGTGGGCGGTTCCCTCGACGGGGACCGCGCGGCGGCGGGCGGCGCGGACGAGACCGCCGCGGCCGGCGGCGCCCCGGCGGCCGCGGGCACGGCCGGCGCCGCCTCCGTCCCGGCCGCGGAGGAGGACGCGGCGACCGAGCACCTCGACCTCTACGCCCTGACCGGGCGCGCCGCGCCGAAGCGCATCGAGCCGCTGCCGAAGACCGGCTCCTACGCCGCCGCCGACGCGGACTTCGCAGGCCGCGACGAGCCGGCCGTCGACCCGGACGCCGAGACGACCGTCGCCCCGGCGGCCGTCGCCGGCGGCGCCGGGGGAGCGGCCGTGGCCGGAGGCGCCGCCGCGGGCGGGGCCCTGGCCGCCGACCCGGAGCCGGCGCGCTACGCCGACGACGCCCCGGGCGAGACCACCGTCATGGGCGCCCCCGCCGGCGTCGCGGGGCAGCCCGCCGCCTACGGCGACGACTACCCGGAGGACGAGCACGACGAGGACCCGGCGCACGACCCGCGCCGCGGCACCCTCGACTTCGGACTCCTGCTGCTGCGCCTCGGCGTCGGCGGCCTGCTGCTCCTCCACGGCCTGTCGACGTTCTTCGGCTTCGGCGGCTCCGCGGGCCTCACCGGCCTGCAGCAGGAGTTCGCGTCCGCCGGCTACGGCTACGCGTCCATCCTGTCGGTGGCCGTGCCGACGCTGCAGGTCATCGCCGGCGGCCTCCTGGTGCTGGGCCTGGCGACGCCGCTGGGCGCGGGCATCGCGCTGGCGCTGTCGGCCTTCCTCACCATGTTCGAGGTGGCCACCGGCTCCGGCGCCGGCTGGAACATCCTCGGCGAGGGCTCCGCGGCCGTGCAGGTCCAGCTGCTGCTGACCGCCAGCGCGCTGGCCCTGCAGTTCACCGGCCCGGGCCGCTACGGCCTGGACTTCTCGCGCCGCTGGTCGCGCCGCCCGCTGGCGAGCTCCTGGATCTTCTGCATCCTGGCCATCGCCGCGGCCGTCGCCGCCTGGTGGTTCGTCACCGGCACCCTGCCGTTCGTCGGCACGGTCGGGTAGCCGGCCGGCCGACCGGGCCCGGCCCGGCACGCCCGCGTCCGCGGGCCCCGCGCCGCCGCGCACGGCGCCCGGCGACCGGACGCCCCGCCCCCGTCCCGCGCCCCGACCTCCGGGGACGCGCGGGCCGGGGGCCTTTGCGTTCCGCGAAGGTCACGCTAAGGTATCGGACGTTATGTCAACATTGGGGACCCCCGGGACCCCCGCCGGAGGGAGACCCCGATGAAGCACAGGAAGCGCCGCGCCGGCTACGCCAAGCGCGCGGGCCTCGCCGTCGTCGCCGCCGCCCTGGCCGCGGTGCTGGCCCCGGTCATCCTGCCCCCGCAGGAGGCCGCCGCGAACCCGCTGGACGCCATCGGCGCCCGCGCGTCGTCGCTGCCGGCCCCGAAGCTGAACGGCGCGGGGCAGCTGGACGCCCCGGCGCGCACCGAGATCGTCGCCGTGAACCTCGTGTCCGGCGAGACGTTCACGACGGCGAACCCGCACGAGCAGATGCCGGGCCTGTCCATCGCGAAGCTGTACATGGCCCAGTACATCGTCGAGCACGGCGACGCCGCCGACATCCCGGCCGCGGAGCAGATGATCCGCGTCAGCCACGACGGCATCGCGACGCAGCTGTACCGCAAGTACCCGACGTCCATCGCCGACACCGCCCGCGACTACGGGCTCGGCGACACCGTCGCGGCCCGCGCCTGGGGCTCGTCGCGCACCTCCGCGCACGACATGGCGACGTTCCTGCGCGTCCTGCTGGAGCGCGACCCCGCCGGTCCCGTCGTCCGCGCGATGAAGGCGACGGCCCCGGTGGCCGCCGACGGCTACGCCCAGGACTACGGCACGTCCCGCCTGCCGGGTGCGCAGGGCACGAAGTTCGGCTGGTCCGACGACCGCACGAGCGCCCACGCCACGGCGACCATCGGCGACGGCTACGTCATCGGCGCCTCCACCTACGGCACCGCGCAGGCGCTGACCGACGACGTCCTCGGCGCCTTCCCGGGCGGCGAGAACCCCGCGAACCCGGTGCCGGACCTGCCGGATCCGTTCTCCCCGCCGGTGCCGGACCTGCCGCTGCCGGAGCTGCCGGGCGTCCCCGGCGTCCCGGGCCTGCCGGGCTCCGACGCCCTGCCGGAGCTGCCCGGCTCCGACGCCCTGCCGGAGGTCCCGGGCCTGCCGCTGCCGGACCAGGGCTCCGCGCCCGCGCTGCCCGAGGACGTCCGCGACCTCATCCCCGGTATGCCGTCCTAGTCCGCCGCCGTCGCAGCAGCCGCAGCAGCCGCGGCACCCGCGCAGCAGCTTCAGCCGCAGCCGCACCCGCAGCCGCTCCGGCCGACCGCACCCGGCCCCGCCGCACGCCCGGCCCGCGAACCCCACGGCCCCGCCCCGCGCCTCCCGCGCGGCAGGCGGGACCGTCGGCGTCGGTGCCCCGCCGCACACCCCGCGTCGCGAAGGCGCGCCGGAAGGCAGGAGGCCGCACGGGGACCGTCGCAAAGCACCGCACGCACCGCACGAACCACCGCGTGCTGCGCGGCGACGGCGACCCCGCGCGCACCCCGAAACGCCGCATCCCGCCGGCCCCCGGGGAGGGGACGGCGGGATGCGGGCGCGGCGGGCGCGCGGAGGGGGAAGCGCGGCCTAGTCGACGATGCGGACGGCGCCGCGGTCGGCGGAGGACGCCATCTTCGCGTAGGCGCGCAGGGCCTTCGACACCTTGCGCGGGCGCTCCTTGCGCGGGGTGAAGGGCTTGTCGCGCTTCATCTCCTCCTCGCGGCGGCGGGCCAGCTCGGCGTCGTCGACCTGGATCTCCAGGCGGCGCTCCGCGACGTCGATGTAGACCGGGTCGCCGTCGCGCACCAGGCCGATCGCGCCGCCGGCGGCGGCCTCCGGGGAGACGTGGCCGATGGACAGGCCCGAGGAGCCGCCGGAGAAGCGGCCGTCGGTGACCAGCGCGCAGACCTTGCCCAGGCCGGCGCCCTTGATGAACGCGGTCGGGTGCAGCATCTCCTGCATGCCGGGGCCGCCGGAGGGGCCCTCGTACAGCACGAACAGCACCTCGCCCGGCTGCAGCGTGCGGGTGAGGATGGCGCTGACGGCCTCCTCCTGGGACTCCACGACGCGGGCGACGCCCTCGAAGTGGAACTGGTCCTCCTGGATGCCGGCGGTCTTCAGGATCGCGCCGTCCTCGGCGATGTTGCCGCGCAGCACGCACAGGCCGCCCTCGCGGGTGAAGGCGTGCTCGATGTCGCGGATGCAGCCGGCGACGGCGTCGGTGTCGAGGGACTCCCAGCGGTTGTCCGTGGAGAACGGCTCCGTGGTGCGCACCCCGCCCGGGGCGGCGTGGAACAGCTCGATCGCCTCCGGGATGGCGGAGCCGCCGCGGATGTCCCAGTCGTCCAGGTGGTCCTCGATGGAGTCGGAGTGGACGGAGTGGACCTTGAGGTTCAGCAGGCCGCCGCGGCGCAGCTCGCCGAGGATGGCGGGGATGCCGCCGGCGCGGTGGACGTGCTCCATGTAGTAGTCGGAGTTCGGCGCGACCTTCGACAGGCAGGGGACGCGGCGGGAGATGGCGTCGATGTCGGCGAGGTCGAAATCGATCTCGCCCTCCTGCGCGGCGGCCAGGATGTGCAGCACCGTGTTGGTGGAGCCGCCCATGGCCACGTCGAGGGTCATGGCGTTGATGAAGGCGTCGCGGTTGGCGATGTTGCGAGGCAGGACCGTCTCGTCGCCCTCGTGGTAGTAGCGCTTCGCGATGTCGACGATGAGGTGTCCGGCGCGCGTGAACAGGCCCTTGCGCGCCTTCTGGGTCGCCAGGGTGGAGCCGTTGCCCGGCAGGGACAGGCCGAGGGCCTCCGTCAGGCAGTTCATCGAGTTGGCGGTGAACATGCCGGAGCAGGAGCCGCACGTCGGGCAGGCCGACTCCTCGATGGTCTTCAGCTGCTCGTCGTCGACGCCGTCGTTGGCGGACGCGGAGATGGCGGAGATGAGGTCGGAGCCGGGCTTGACGACGCCGTCGACGACGACGGACTTGCCGGACTCCATCGGGCCGCCGGAGACGAAGACCACCGGGATGTTCAGGCGCATCGCGGCGTTGAGCATGCCCGGGGTGATCTTGTCGCAGTTGGAGATGCACACCAGCGCGTCGGCGGTGTGGGCGTTGACCATGTACTCGACGGAGTCGGCGATGATCTCGCGCGACGGCAGCGAGTAGAGCATGCCGTCGTGGCCCATGGCGATTCCGTCGTCGACGGCGATGGTGTTGAACTCGCGGGGGACGCCGCCGGCCTCGCGCACCGCCTCGGCGACGATGTCGCCGACGTTCTTGAGGTGGACGTGGCCGGGGACGAACTGGGTGTAGGAGTTCGCGATGGCGACGATCGGCTTGCCGAAGTCGCGCTCGGTCATACCGGTGGCCCGCCACAGGGAGCGGGCTCCCGCGGCGTTGCGGCCGGCGGTCGTGACCTTGGAGCGGAGGGGGATCATGCGGCTGCCCTTCCTTGGTTGTCGTGCGATGTGCGGGTGTGCGGTGTGCGGGTGGGCGCGGGGACGGGGCGCGGGCGCGGCCGGTTCCCGTCGTTCATGCCATGATAACCAGCCGTCCCGGATAATGGACAACCGATCCCACATAGTGGGCTGGCATGTCCGTCAGGTGATGCGTGACGACGGGTGCCGCTCCGCGCGGAGGGCTCCGGCGCGGCGGCCGGGGGTTCCCGTGGCTGCCGGGGCGCAGTCCGGAGTCAGGCGTCGCGGCGCTCTTCGCGGCCGGCGTCCTCGGTGACCGGGTGCTCGCCGTCGACCGGGGCCTGCGGGGCCTCCGAGCGGGGGCGGAGCACCGAGTGGCCGTCCTTGTCGTAGACCTCCACCATGTCGTCGATGGCGGCCAGCGCCGGGGTCAGCGGATCCGGGATGCGGCCGCCGGAGGCCTCCGACAGCGCCGGCATCGTGTTGAAGGAGATGGCCGGCAGGGCGAACTTCGACTCGTCCCTCTTCACGGCCCACGCGCGGCCCTGCTTGGTGAACAGGACGCCGCGGAACTCGTCCCACGACGCGGTGCGCGTGCCGCGCAGGAGGTAGACGGCGGAGATGCCGCGCGGGCCGACCTCCGTGCGGACCCGGTGGATCCACACGGCGTACGCGATCGGCAGCAGCACGGTCCACGAGAACCAGAGCAGGTCGTAGCCCAGCGCGATGAACACCAGGAGAACCAGGAACGCCACCCCGAAGTAGTGCGTCTTCTGGGGGCGGAAACGGGTCGTCGCGATGTCGGCCTCGCCTCGGACCTTCTTCTCTGAGCTCATGGGGGTCATCGTAGCGGCACCCCCGACGGCGGCGGGCCACCGGCCCCGTGCACGTCGCACGGGGCCGGTGGCCCGCGTCATGGGGGAGGAGCGCCGGGTCAGTTCGCGCCCGAGGCGCCCGAATCGCCGGAGCCGCCGGAGCCGGAGCCTCCCGATTCGCCGGTGCCGGAGCCGGAGCCGCCGGTGCCGGCGCCGCCCGACTCGCCGGAGCCCGAGCCGCCCGACTCGCCGGTACCGGACCCGGAGCCGGACTCGCCGGAGCCCGTGCCGCCGGACTCGCCGGTGCCGGCGCCGGTTCCGGAACCCGAACCGGAGCCGGAGCCGGAGCTCGTGCCGGAGTCGGCGCCCGAGCCGGAGTCCGTGCCCTCGCCGGAGCCCGTGCCCCCGCGCTCGCCGGTCGTGGCGCCCTCGCGGGTGTTCTCGCCGGAGCCGGTTCCGTCCGTGGCGCCCGCGGGGTCCTGGCCGGCGCCGTCGGCCGGCTCCTCCCCGGCGGGCTCGTCGTCGCTCAGCAGGCGGGACGGCGCCAGCCAGCCGGCGACGCCGTCGGAGTCCTCGCCCGGCTCGTACGTCGCCAGGTTCACGGCGCCGAGGACCAGGAGGAGGACGATGAGGATGACGGTCGACGGGCGGGCGCGCCCGCCGGCCGACAGCACCCGGCGCGCCTTCTGGCGGCGGGTGGCCGTCGACTCGGAGTCGTCGGTCACCTCGTCCGGATCCTCGCCGCGCTCGGCGGCGGCGCGGCGCAGGTCCTCCTCCTCGCGGTCGCGCAGATCGATGGCCGCGCCCGCCGACGGCAGGTCGGAGCGGCGGCGCTCGGCCTCCGCCATCTCGATGGTCTCGGCGTCGAGGACCTCGGTCGGGGCGTCGTCGCGGTCGCCGCGCTCGGCGAATCCGCGCACGGCGGTGGCGCCGGCGGCACCCGCCGCACCCGCGGCGGCACCCGCTGCGCCGGCGGCGGCCGCACCCGCGGCCGCGGACCCGCGCCCGGCGGAGGCGTCGTCACGCGACGCGTCCGCGGCGTCCGTCAGCTCCGGCGAGCCCGGGGAGGCGATGCCCGCCTCGGCGGCGTCCTCCGCCAGCGACTCCGGGATGGACTCGCCGTACTCCTCCCAGAATGTGTCGATGATGGTGGAGAGGATCTTGCGCTCGATGAGCCACTGGTCGCCGGGGTCGCAGTCGACGATGAGGCGCATCGTCACCGTCCACGGCATGCCGATGGTCGTCGGGGCGTTCAGCGCGGTCGCCGGCTGCATCGACAGCTCCGACAGGATGTGCTCGCGGATGCCCGGGGCGTCGATGGCCTCCTGGGCGGCGCGCATGGTGCGGTCCTGGATCTCCGCGACGCTGGAGCCGTGGACGATCGGCACCGGCGCCTCGACGACGGCGCGGGACCACTTCGAGGAGTAGTTCACGCACATGCGGGCCTCGGCGTTCGGCACGATGACCGCCTCGCCGTTCAGCGTGCGGATGGTGGTCGCGCGCAGCGTCAGGTTCACGACGTCGCCCTGCACCGTGCCGCTGGGGGAGTGGAACTCCACCCAGTCGCCGATGCCGTACTGCTTCTCGATGATGATGAAGATGCCGCCGATGATGTCGCCGATGACCGACTGCGCGCCGAAGCCGATGGCGGCGGACACGACGGTCGCGGGCACCACCGCGGCGCCCAGGGAGATCCCCAGCTTGCCCAGCAGCGCGAAGGCGATGACGAAGTAGAGGACGACCTCGACCGTGTAGACGATCGCGCCGACCAGGGCGCGGCGGCCCTTGTTCTCCTCCTTCTCCCCTTCGGCGAGGTTCCGGGTGAACGTCGCGATGACGAACCGCCGCACGCGCGGCAGCAGCACCGCGAGGATGACGAGCGCGGCGATGGCCAGACCCTTGTCCGCTATCCACGTCCACGCCCGGGTGAGCATGTATGAGGCAAATTCCATGCCCGCCACGTTAGGCCCGCCGTCTGAGAGCGCGTTGAACATGCTCTGAACATCCACGATTAGTTGACGTGACCTCAGTTACGGTCGCCGGTGGTGGGGGCGTCGCGTGACGACGGCGACCTCCCGCGGCGGGGCCGGGCGCCGGGCCGAGGGGCGGCCCGCGTCCCGCGCGGCGGCGGGGAGCCGGCCGGGCCCGCGCGCGCCGCCGCGCGGACGGGGGTGGCGCGCGCCACGGGGGAGGGGTGCGCCGTGACGGGGATCCCGTCGTCACGCGGCATGTGGCGCGTCCCACCCCGCGGGAGGGGTGATTCCAACCTGTGAGATTGACCGTCCATCTGGTGGACGTTATGGTGATGTGCATGACGCAGATCCGACTTCTCGTAGCCGCCGCCGCCTGACCGGCGACGACTCCGATTCGTCGTATCCGTTGGGCCCCCGGACGGCAGCGCACCGCTGCCACTGGGGGCCTTTCCATCGGGACGTCACAGAACCACAGAACCCACCCGACCGAGGAGCGAGAACGACGTGACCGCCGCCCCCAACCCCAGCCCATCGCCCGCGACCGTGGCCGCGCAGTCGCGCCGCGGCGCCCCGGAGCGCATCTCCGGCGCCAAGGCGATCGTCCGCACGCTCGAGGAGCTCGGCGCCGAGACGGTGTTCGGCATCCCCGGCGGCGCCATCCTGCCGCTGTACGACCCGCTGTACGACTCGGAGAAGATCCGCCACGTCCTCGTCCGCCACGAGCAGGGCGCCGGCCACGCGGCCACCGGCTACGCGCAGGTCTCCGGCAAGGTCGGCGTCTGCATCGCCACCTCCGGCCCCGGCGCCACCAACCTGGTCACCCCCATCGCCGACGCCAACATGGACTCCGTCCCGCTGGTCGCCATCACCGGCCAGGTCGGCAAGCCCCTGCTGGGCACCGACGCCTTCCAGGAGGCCGACATCCGCGGCGTCACCCTCCCGGTGACCAAGCACAACTTCATGGTCACCGAGGTCGAGGACATCCCGGCCACCATCGCCGCCGCCTTCCACCTCGCCTCCACCGGCCGCCCGGGCGCCGTCCTCGTCGACGTGCCGAAGGACATCCAGAACGCCGAGATGGACTTCACCTGGCCGCCGAAGATCGACCTGCCCGGCTACCGCCCGGTCACCGCGCCGCACTCCCGCCAGATCGAGGAGGCCGTCCGCCTCATCGCGCAGGCCAAGCGCCCGGTGCTCTACGTCGGCGGCGGCGTCATCAAGGCCGACGCCGACCGCGAGCTCATCGCGTTCGCCGAGCAGACCGGCGTCCCCGTGGTCACCACCCTCATGGCCCGCGGCGCCTTCCCGGACTCCCACCGCCTGCACATGGGCATGCCGGGCATGCACGGCAAGGTCTCCGCCGTCGCCGCCCTGCAGAAGTCCGACCTGCTGGTCACCATCGGCGCCCGCTTCGACGACCGCGTCACCGGCCGCGTCGACACGTTCGCCCCGGACGCCAAGGTCATCCACGCCGACATCGACCCCGCGGAGATCGGCAAGATCCGCGAGGCCGACGTCCCGATCGTCGGCGACGCCCGCGAGGTGCTGCTGGCCTTCGCCGACGCCTACCGCGACCTGGGCCTGAAGGCCCCCGACACGAAGGCGTGGTTCGCGGAGCTCGACGCGCTGCGCGAGGAGTTCCCGCTGGGCTGGGAGGAGCCGGAGGACGGCTCCCTCGCCCCGCAGTTCGTGCTGAAGACGCTGTCCGACATGGTCGGCCCCGAGGCCATCTACGTCGCCGGCGTCGGCCAGCACCAGATGTGGGCGGCCCAGTTCATCCAGTACGACAACCCGCGCACCTGGCTGAACTCCGGCGGCCTCGGCACCATGGGCTACTCCGTCCCGGCGGCCATGGGCGCCAAGGCCGCGGCCCCCGAGAAGGAGGTCTGGGCCATCGACGGCGACGGCTGCTTCCAGATGACCAACCAGGAGCTGACCACCTGCGCCGTCGAGGGCTTCCCCATCAAGGTCGCGCTCATCAACAACGGCAACCTCGGCATGGTCCGCCAGTGGCAGACCCTGTTCTACGAGGGGCGGTACTCCAACACCCAGCTGCGCCCGAAGGACGACTACATCCCCGACTTCCTCCGCCTGTCGGAGGGCCTCGGCTGCCACGCCATCCGCGTGACGAAGAAGGAGGAGGTCGTCCCCGCCATCGAGGAGGCCCGCCGCATCAACGACCGCCCCGTCGTCATCGACTTCATCGTCGGCGAGGACGCCCAGGTGTGGCCGATGATCGCCGCCGGCAAGTCGAACGACGAGATCGAGTCGGCGCGCGGCCTGCGCCCCCTGTTCGACGAGGAGCTGTCCGCCGGCGAGGAGCCAGCCGACATCCACGAGGTCACCGCGGAGCCCGACGCCGCGGTCGAGCCCGGCTCCGACCACCCGACCGTCCAGGGCCGCTGACCCGGTCCGCCGAGAGAAACAGGAGGCACCACCATGGCCGAAGTGCACACCCTTTCCGTCCTGACCCTCGACGAGCCGGGCATCCTGGTCCGCATCGCCGGCATGTTCACCCGCCGCGGGTTCAACATCCAGTCGATCACCTCGGGCCAGACCGAGACCGAGGGCGTCAACCGCATCACCCTCGTCGTCGAGGTCGAGGACCTGCCCATCGAGCAGATCACCAAGCAGCTGAACAAGCTGGTGCCGGTGCTCAAGGTCGTACGCCAGCCGGACGATCAGCTGGTCTCCCGCGCCCTGCTGATGGTCAAGGTCAGCGCCGACAACTCCAACCGCCCGCAGGTCGTCGCGGCCGCCGAGCTGTTCCGCGCCCGCGTCGTCGACGTGGCGCCGGAGTCCGTGGTCATCGAGGCCACCGGCGTGCCGTCGAAGCTCCGCGCCCTGCTCGAGGTCCTCGAGCCGTTCGGCATCCGCGAGCGCGTCCAGTCGGGCGTCGTCGCGGTCGCCCGCGGCCCGAAGCCGATGCTGGCGGGTCGCGCCGGCCAGTAGGGCCCGCCGCAGGCCGCGCCCGCCGGAGCCCGCCCCCGCCGGGGCGGCGCCCGGACCGCGCGGCCCCGTCGGCCCGGCCGGTTCCGCCGGCCCGGCCCGGCGCCCCGCCCCGGCGCCCGGGGGGAGCCCCCGGACTCCGCGGCGGGCCGCGCCGGACCCGTACGTGACGGCCGCTACACTGGCCGCACCGCACGAACCACACCACGAAACGAATCCCCGAAAGGTTTCACCACACCATGGCTATTGAACTGCTGTACGACGCCGACGCCGACCTGTCGATCATCCAGGGCCGCAAGGTCGCGGTGCTGGGCTACGGCTCCCAGGGCCACGCCCACTCCCAGAACCTGCGCGACTCGGGCGTCGAGGTCGTCATCGGCCTGCGCGAGGGCTCCAAGTCCGCCGCGAAGGCGCAGGAGGCGGGCTTCGAGGTCAAGTCCAACGCCGACGCCGCCGCGTGGGCCGACGTCATCATGGTCCTGGTGCCGGACACCACCCAGGCCAAGGTCTACGAGGAGGACATCGCCCCGAACCTGAAGGACGGCGACGTCCTGCTGTTCGGCCATGGCCTGAACATCCACTTCGACCTGATCAAGCCGGCCGAGAACGTCACCGTCGGCATGGTCGCGCCGAAGGGCCCGGGCCACCTGGTCCGCCGCCAGTTCGTCGACGGCAAGGGCGTGCCCTGCCTCATCGCCGTGGATCAGGACCCTAAGGGCGAGGGCAAGGACCTGTGCCTGTCCTACGCGGCGGCCATCGGCGGCGCCCGCGCCGGCGTCATCCCGACCACCTTCGAGGCGGAGACCGTCACCGACCTGTTCGGCGAGCAGGCTGTGCTGTGCGGCGGCACCGAGGAGCTGGTGAAGGTCGGCTTCGAGGTCCTCGTCGAGGCGGGCTACGAGCCGGAGATGGCGTACTTCGAGTGCCTGCACGAGCTGAAGCTCATCGTGGACCTGATGTTCGAGGGCGGCATCGCCAACATGAACTACTCCGTGTCCGACACGGCGGAGTTCGGCGGCTACCTGTCCGGCCCGCGCGTCATCGACGCCGACACCAAGAAGCGCATGAAGGACATCCTGTCCGACATCCAGGACGGCACCTTCACCAAGCGCCTGGTCGCCAACGTCGAGGGCGGCAACAAGGAGCTCGAGGGCCTGCGCAAGGAGTACAACGAGCACCAGATCGAGGTCACCGGCGCGAAGCTGCGCGACCTGATGAGCTGGGTCAAGAACCCGCTCGACGCCACCGCGTAGCGCGTACCCCGCGCCGCGTGCGGCGCCCGCATGACGCGGGTGTCCGCGAGTCGCGTGACGACGGGCCCCGCCCCGCACCCTCCCCGGTGCGGCGGCGGGGCCCGTCGCCGTCTTCCGGTGGGGCGCTTCCGATCCGGGCGGCGGACGACGGCGCGGGCGGATCCGGGACGGGCGCGTCGGCGCGGCGCGGGGGAGCGCGGCGGCGGGACGTCCGGGGGAGCGGCGGCGGTGCGCCGCGGGGTCGGGGGAGGGCCGCGGGGGCGGACGCGGGCGGGTGCCCCCGGGCCACGCGCCCGTTCGGGCGGTGAACGGGGTGCGGCCCCCATCCGTTAGGGTCGGCCAAGTAGGTATCCGACGACCAGGCGATCCGTCGCCGGGAAGGCGCCCCATGAGTTCCACTGTCCACCGCCGTCATGGCCGTCTGGTCCGCGCAGCCGCCGCGGGCGGCGCGATGACGCTGACCGCCGGCCTGCTGGTGGCCTGCTCCAACGGCGAGTCCGACGAGGGCATCGAGCGGGCGGACGCCCCCTCCGATCCGATCGTCGCGGCGAACGAGGCCGAGGGCACGGAGGGCTTCCTGCAGTCCGCGCAGGTCGCGGTCGTCGCCGAGGCCGGCATGGCCAACGAGGCCCGCGCCGCCGCGATCGGCATCGCCGCCGGCGCCCCGGTGCTCACCGTCGCGTTCCCGGAGGGCCAGTCCGCCTTCCCGGACGAGGACGGCGACGGCATCCCGGACGACGCGGTGCACGACCCGGCCCGCAACGTCTTCGTCCGCCCCGACGGCACGGAGTACTCCTTCCCGGAGGGCGACACCCTGCTGTGGACGATGCAGGACCCGGACGCCGCGACGCAGGCGGCGAGCCTGAAGGCCGTCGGCCTCGGCGAGACCGCGGGCGTCCCGGCCGCGGAGGTCGAGGAGGAGCTGAAGCGCCTCGGTGCCACCACCGTCCTGACCGTCGGCGACCCGGAGTTCACCCCCGCAGAGGGCGCCAAGGTGTACGAGGCCCCGGCGGAGGCCGGCGCGCTGGGCGACCTGCTCGGCGTCGAGGTGACCGAGCAGGCCCTGTCCACCGACCCGGCCCGCATGCTGTCCGACATGGACCCCGAGGCGATCACGGTGCCGCCGGCCGCGAAGGCCGCGAACGACGTGGAGTACGCCCCGGCCGACCTGGAGCTGCCGAAGCAGTCCGGCGCCGGCGACGACGGCGTCGTCGTGTTCTCCGCCCCGGGCACCCCGCCGGCGCTCGTCGCCACGGCCCGCGCCGGCGGCCACGAGGTCATGTGGCTGCCCGCCCCGGACCCGCGCGCCAACTCCGCCTCCGTCGGCGCGGTCCGCGAGGGTCGCACCCCGATCGGCCTCGGCCCGGCGTTCGGCGACTCCGAGAAGATGAAGCAGACCACCGAGATCGCGGCGAACGAGGACGTGCAGGAGCTCAACCTCGCCGGCGGCGGCCTCATGGTCTTCCCGGGCCGCCGCATGGTCGCCACCTACGGCCACCCGGGCGCCCCGCAGCTGGGCGTCATGGGCGAGGAGACGCCGGAGGAGGCAGTCGCCCACGTCAAGGATCTCGTCGGCCAGTACGACCCGCTGGTGGAGGAGCCGGTCGTCCCGGCGTTCGAGGTCATCAGCTCCGTCGCCCAGGCCGACGCCGGCCCGGACGGCCTGTACACCCTGAAGGTGCCGCCGGCCGACCTGCGCCCCTACATCGACGCCATCACGGAGGCCGGCGGCTACGCCATCATCGACCTCCAGCCGGGCCGCGAGGACTTCCTCGAGCAGGCCAAGTTCTACGAGGAGCTGCTGAAGCTGCCGAACGTCGGCCTCGCGCTCGACTCCGAGTGGAAGCTCCACGGCGACCAGGTGCCGATGCAGCAGATCGGCTCCGTCAACGCGGATGAGGTCAACCGCGTCGCCGACTGGCTGGCCGAGCTGACCCGCGAGAACAACCTGCCGCAGAAGATGTTCCTGCTGCACCAGTTCCGCCTGGACATGCTGCCGGACCGCCAGGACATCGACACCTCCCACCCGGAGCTGTCCTACGTGCTGCACGCCGACGGCCACGGCACCGCCGGCGAGAAGCTGGAGACCTGGAACGTCATGAAGCAGGACCTGCAGCCGGAGATCTTCCTCGCGTGGAAGAACTTCTACGACGAGGACAAGCCGATGTTCACCCCCGAGCAGACCATGAACGTCGACCCGACCCCGTGGCTGGTGACCTACCAGTAACGACGATGGACTGCGCGTAACGCGGATCACGTCGTCACGCGCGATGTGACCGAGGCGGCCGCCACCCCCACCGGGTGGCGGCCGCCGCCGTGTTCCGGGTACTCAACGGTTATATTGAGTGGACCGTGCGCCATCGAGCCGGCGCACGGCCACCCCCGCGGACGCGGTCGTGCCCGCGGGACGTGGACGCATAACACTTTTCAGGAGATGTTCGTGACTCAGAACGCTCGACCGGTCGTCCTCATCGCCGACAAGCTCGCGCAGTCCACCGTGGACGCGCTCGGAGATTCCGTGGAGGTGCGCTGGGTCGACGGCCCCAACCGCGCCGAGCTCCTCGCCGCCGTTCCGGAGGCCGACGCCCTCCTGGTCCGCTCGGCGACCACCGTGGACGCCGAGGTCCTCGAGGCCGCCCCGAACCTGAAGATCGTCGGCCGCGCCGGCGTCGGCCTGGACAACGTCGACATCGACACCGCCACCAAGCGCGGCGTCATGGTCGCCAACGCCCCGACCTCCAACATCCACTCCGCCTGCGAGCACGCCATCGCGCTGCTGCTGTCGACCGCCCGCCAGATCCCGGCCGCCGACGCCACCCTGCGCGACGCCGAGTGGAAGCGCTCCTCCTTCAAGGGCGTGGAGATCTTCGGCAAGACCATCGGCATCGTCGGCTTCGGCCACATCGGCCAGCTCTTCGCGCAGCGCCTCGCCGCGTTCGAGACCACCATCATCGCCTACGACCCGTACGCGAACCCGGCCCGCGCGGCCCAGATGGGCGTCGAGCTGGTGGACCTGGAGACCCTCATGGGCCGCTCCGACTTCGTCACCATCCACCTGCCGAAGACCAAGGAGACCGCGGGCATGTTCGACGCGGAGCTCCTGGGCAAGGCCAAGGAGGGCCAGATCATCATCAACGCCGCCCGCGGCGGCCTGGTCGATGAGGCGGCCCTGGCGGAGGCCATCAAGGCCGGCCGCATCCGCGGCGCCGGCTTCGACGTCTACGCGTCCGAGCCCTGCACCGACTCCCCGCTGTTCGAGCTGCCGGAGGTCGTCGTGACCCCGCACCTGGGCGCCTCCACCGTCGAGGCCCAGGACCGCGCCGGCACCGACGTCGCAGCTTCCGTGCTGCTGGCCCTGGCCGGCGAGTTCGTGCCGGACGCCGTCAACGTCGCCGGCGGCGCCGTCGGCGAGGAGGTCGCCCTGTGGCTGGAGCTCGCCCGCGAGCTCGGCCTGGTCGCCGGCGGCCTGCTGGACGGCGCCCCCGCCGCCGTCGAGGTCGTCGCCCGCGGCGAGCTGTCCACCGAGGACGTCGAGATCCTCGGCCTGTCCGCCGCCCGCGGCCTGTTCTCCACGATGGTCGAGGAGCCGGTGACCTTCGTCAACGCCCCGCGCATCGCGGAGGAGCGCGGCATCGACATCACCGTGTCCACGCACCCGGAGTCGGTCACCCACCGCTCCGTCGTCGAGGTTTCCGTCATCGCCGCCGACGGTGCGAAGTCCACCGTCGTGGGCGCGCTGACCGGCCTGGAGCGCGTCGAGAAGATCGTGCGCATCAACGGCCGCGGCGTCGACATGCGCTCCGAGGGCCGCAACCTGTTCCTGTCCTACGCGGACCAGCCGGGCGCCCTCGGCCGCATCGGCGGCGCCCTGGGCGAGCGCGGCATCAACATCGAGGCCGCCGCCCTGTCGCAGGAGTCCGACGACAAGGCCATCCTCATCCTCCGCGTCGACGCGGAGGTGCCGGAGGACCTGGTGGAGTCCATCGCCGACTCCGTCGACGCCGACCGCATCCTGCAGCTGCGGCTGAACTAGCGGCACGCGTCGCCCGCGGCGCAGGCGCAGTCCACGCGGTTTTCGCGTGACGACGCCGCACGCGCGGGCATGAGGGGCCGCGCCCCGGTTTCCGTGACCGGGGCGCGGCCCCTTCGCCATGCCCGGGGCCGCCGCGCGCCGGGGGACGGGCGCCGGGACGGACGCCGTCGTCACGCACCGCGGCGGTCGGGGGATCGGCGCGCCGGGGGACGGGCGCCGGGACGGACGCCGTCGTCACGCACCGCGGCGGCGAAAAGGGAGCGGACGGCGGCGGTTTCCCAACGTGCGCAACCGGGTACGATCCCGGGGCACCCCACACCCGACAGCGAGGAGCGCGCATGCCGCTGATCCAGGCCCCGGCGAGCCCACCGGACATGTCGCCCCCGCGCTTCGACGCGCTGACGAGCGCGGCGCGGTACCAGGTCCGCGTCATGTTCTCGCGGCCGAAGCTGACCATCCCGGCGATGTTCCTCATGATCGGCCACCAGGTCACCGAGGCGCTCGTGCCCGTCGTCGCCGGCCGCACCGTCGACGAGGCCGTCGCCACCGGCAACTCCACGGCGCTGTGGACGTGGATCGGCATCCTGGCGCTGCTGTTCCTCGCGCTCGACCTCGTCGCGCGCTTCGGCGGGCGCATCGGCGTCATCGCCGCCTCCGGCGTCGAGCACACGCTGCGCATGCAGCTGACCGACCGGATCATCGACCGCCGCGGCTTCGCCGACGACTCCCGCCCGCCGGGCGCGATGCTGTCCGTGTCGACGACCGACGCCCAGCAGTGCGCCCGCGCCGTCAACATGGGCCTGCGGCCCATCGCCGACGTCGCCGCGCTGCTGTTCGCCTCCGTGCTGCTGCTCCTGGTCTCCGTTCCGGTCGGACTGACCGTCCTCGTCGGCGGCGCGCTGCTGACGTGGGGATCGATGAAGGCCGGGGCGCCGCTGCGCCGCCGCGTCGGGCGCCGCCAGGCCGCCGCCGCGACGGCCGCCGCCTCCGCCTCCGACCTCGTCTCCGGCTTCCGCACCCTCGCCGGGCTCGGCGCCCGCCGCAACGCCGCGGGCCGCTACCGCCGCCGCTCCCGCGAGGCCCTCGACGCCACCGTCGACGCCATCGGCGCCGAGGCCCGCCTCATCGGCTCCGTCGAGGTCCTCGGCGGCGTGTTCGTCACCGTCGTCGCCGCCGGCGCCGGCGCCGCCGCGGTCGCCGGGCACCTCACCATCGGCGAGCTCATCACCGTCATCGGCCTCGCCCAGTTCATCATCGACCCGATGACCGGCCTGGGGAAGAACGCCTCCTCCCTGTGGGCGACCTCCCAGGCCTCCGCCGAGCGCGTCCTGTCCCTCCTGCGCGAGCCCTACGCCGTCGACGCCGACGGCGCCGCCCCGCCGCCCGGCGACGACGTCCTCGTCGACGGCATCGCCGTGCCCGCCGGCGCCCACCGCGTCATCGCGTGCGACGCCGCCCGCACCGCCGCCATCTGCGACGCCCTCACCATCTCCGAGCGCCCGGAGCCCGGCCGCTACGCCCTCGCCGGCGTCGACCTCCACGACGTCGACGTCGACGCCGTGCTCGAGCGCCTCGTCGTCGCCCCGCACACCGCCGACCTCTTCGACGGCACGGTCCGCGAGAACCTCCTCGCCGCCGCCCCCGACGCCCCCGCGTCCCGCCTCGACGCGGCGCTCGCCGCCGCCGGCTGCGCCGACGTCATCCGCGTCCTGCCCGACGGCCTCGAATCCCGCATCGGCGACGCCGGCGTCCTGCTCTCCGGCGGCCAGCGCCAGCGCATCGCGCTCGCCCGCGCCCTGCTCGCCGACCCGCCCGTCCTCGTCCTCGCCGACCCCACGACCGCGGTGGACTCCGTGACGGAGCAGGCGGTGGCGGACGGCGTCGCCAGGCACCGCGAGGGCCGCACGACGATCGTGCTCACCAACGCCCCCGCCTGGGCCTCCCGGATGGAGGTGGCCCGATGAGCCGCCTCCGCAGCCTCCTGCGCCCCACCTTCGAGGGCGACACCCGAACCGCCGACGCCGCCGCCGACCGCTTCCCGGTCGCCGGCTTCCGCGAGACGATGGCCCACCTCGGCCACCTGACCCGCCACAACCGCGGCCGGCTCATCGCGGCGCTCGCCGTGCTCGTCGCCGCCGCGTGGGCCGGCATCATGGTGCCGAAGCTCATGGGCCGCATCGTCGACGTCGTCCTGTCCGACGGCGGCGTCGGCGACGTCGCCGCGCTCGCGGGGCGGATGGCGCTGGCCGCCGCGTGCGCCGGCCTGCTGTCCGGCCTCGGCTTCCGCCTGCTCGCAGGCCTCGCCGAGCGCGCCATCGCCGACCTGCGCGAGGACATGGTCTCCACCGTCCTGCGCCTGCCCGTCCAGCGCGTCGAACGCGCCGGCGCCGGCGACGTCGTCTCCCGCGCGACCGACGACGTCGCCCAGGTCTCCACGGCCGTCACCCAGACGCTGCCCGTCGCCGCCGGCGCGGTGTTCACGGTGCTGGTGTCCATCGCCGGCGTCGGCACCGTCGACTGGCGCTTCATGCTGGCGTTCCTCGTCGTGCTGCCCGTGCACTGGCTCGCGGTGCGCACCTACCTGCGCATCGCCCCGCCGGTCTACGCCGCCGAACGCGCCGCGATGGCCGAACGCGCCCGCGTCATGCTGTCGACCATCCACGGCCGCCCCGCCGTCCGCGCCTTCCGCCTGGAGGACCTGCGCCGCCGCGGCATCTCCCGGTGGAGCTGGCAGACCGTCCGCCACACCGTCGACGCCCGCATCACGCACAACATGACGATGACCCGCATGCACGTCGCGGAGTTCCTCGGCACCGCCGTCACGCTGGTGCTGGGCTTCTACCTCGTCCGCGCGGGCCATGTCACCGTCGGCGGGGCCACCGCCGCGATGCTGCTGTTCATGCGGCTGTTCAGCCCGCTGACGCGCATGGTCATGGTGCTCGACGTCGCCCAGTCCGGCGCGACGTCGCTGACCCGCATCGTCGGCGTGCTGCGCGAGCGGCCCGCGCCCCACGGCACGGCGTCGCCCGAGCCGGGGAGGGGCGTCGAGCTCGACGGCGTCGGCTTCAGCTACGGCGGCGGGCGCCCGGCGGTGCGCGACGTCGACCTGCGCATCGCCGAGGGCGAGACCATGGCGCTCGTCGGCTCCTCCGGTGCCGGCAAGTCGACGCTCGCGGCCATCGTCGCGGGCCTGCGCCCGGCGTCGGCCGGCACGGTCCGCGTCTGCGGCCACGACATGACCGCCGACGCGGAGGCCGCCCGCGGCCGCATCGTCGCCCTGGTTACGCAGGAGGTCCACGTCTTCGAGGGCACGCTGCGGGAGGACCTCGTCCTCGGCGTGCGCGGGGAGGATGCGGCCTCCGGCGCAGCGCTTGACGACGGGACCCCGCGCGGCGGCGCCCCCGGCTCCGGTGGCGGGCGTGACGGCGCCTCGGGCTCCGGTGCTCGCCCCGTCGACGAGGCCTCCTCGCGTGCCGACGGCTGCCCCGTCGACGACGACGCCATCCTCGCGGCGCTCGCCGCCGTCGGCGCGGACTGGGTCGACCGGCTGCCCGACGGGCTGGACACTCTCGTCGGCCACGGCGGCATGCGCCTCGACCCGGTCGCCGCCCAGCAGGTGGCGCTGGCGCGGCTGCTGCTCGCGGACCCGCCGGTCGTCGTCCTGGACGAGGCGACCGCCGAGGCCGGTTCCGCCGGCGCCGGCGAGCTCGGCGAGGCGGCGCTGAAGGTCATCGAGGGCCGGACGGCGCTCATCGTCGCCCACCGGCTGGACCAGGCGGCGGCCGCCGACCGCGTCGCCGTCATGGAGGACGGCCGCATCATCGAGTGCGGGCCGCACGAGGAGCTCGTCCGGGCCGGCGGCCGGTACTCCGAGCTGTGGCGGGCGTGGGAGAAGGGCCGCGTCGCGGGATAGCTGCCCGGCGGGCTCCGGCGCACTCCGGGCACGCCGGGGTAGCTGCCCGGAGGCGTAGCTGCCCGTCGGGCTCCGGCGCGCCCCGGGCACGGCGGGGACCCCGGGCATCGTGTCGTTGGGCTCCGGCGGGACGGGTTCTTTCCTGTGTCTTTCGGTCCCCACGTGGCCAGCCTCGGTGGTTAACGAGGTTTAGCGGGATGAACGCGATTTCCGTCCTGGGGTTTTGGGCCGGATTTTGTCGCGTTCATCCCGCTAAACCGCATTAACCCGGTGTGGGGGAGGGGTCGGCGTGCAGGGTCTCCGGCACGGGTGTCCGCCTGGCCCCACGCCATGGCCGGAGAGTGCGATAGGTACGGCGGCGGCCGTCGCCGCGTCACCGGGAGGCTGCTGCCCCGGCCCCGGCCCGTCCACGGCTGGGGTTAAGGCGCTTTAGCGGGCCCAACGCACGGCGGGCCCTGGGGTTTTGCCGCCGGATCTGAGGTGTTGGGCCCGATAAAGGGCATTAACCCCGGGAGGGTCGTCGCGGGGCGGGCATCAGACGGTGGCGACGCGGGCTCGGACGGGCTGCCGAGGCCGGTGGGACCGGAATGAGGAGGGGAGTCCGCCGCCGTCGGCGCTGCGTCGAGGCCGTCCAGACGGTTAACGCGATTTAGCGGCCCAAACGCGATTCGTGACCTGGGGATTCGGGCCGGATTGTGTCGCGTTCAGGCCGCTAAATCGCATTAACCCCCTCCGGGCGCCCGGCGGGAATGCCGGGAATGCGCCAGAAGGGGGAGCGGCGCCCGGCGGGTAAGCCGGATGTGCGCCAGGAGGGGGCGCAAGGCCTGGCGGGGATGCCGGATGCGCGCCAGGAAGGGGAGCTGCGCCCGGCGGGGACACGGCGGGATGCCGGCCGGGCACCAGGAAGAGGAGCGGCCCCGCCGGGCCCCGCCTACCGCTCCGCGAGCAGCGCCATCGTCTCCTCGTCGGTGAGCATCGCGGCCTCGAGGGCCTTCAGCGCGGTCTCGCCGTCGAAGTCGATGCCGATGAGCACGACCTCCTGCGACGGAGTCATCCCGGTCTGGGCCCACATCACGGCGGGCTGGATGGACAGGTTGGGGCCGGCCTGGCTCCACACCTGCGCGTACTCGAGGCGGTCGGCGATCCAGCAGTGGCCCTTGGACCGGACCATGCCGCGGGTGGACTTGAGGGCGGCGACGAGGCGGCCGCGGTCGAAGGGGCGGTCGCCGCGGAAGACGACGGAGCTGATGCCGTACTCCTCCGTCTCGGGGGTGTGGGGGTTGGCGAGCTCCTCGGCGTAGCCGTTGTAGGTGGCGGCGGTGGCCTCGTCGTACAGCGCGGCGTCGAGGACGAGGTCGGCGCCGATTTCGCCGTCGGTGACGCGGGCGATGCGGGCGCGGGGGTTCATGGCGCGGATGGCGTCCTCGGTGGCGCGGGCGCGCTCCTCGTCGACGAGGTCGGTCTTGGTGACGAGGATGAGGTCGGCGAACTCGACCTGGTCGACCAGCAGGTCGGAGACGGTGCGCTCGTCCTCGGGGGTCGCCTGGCGGTCGGCCTCGGCCAGGGCGGTGCCGGAGCGCAGCATGTCCAGGAACTGGGTGGCGTCGACGAGGGTGACCATGGTGTCGATGGGCGCGACGTCGGCGAGGCGGCGGCCGTCCTCGAAGGTCCACTCGAAGGTGGCGGCGACGGGCATGGGCTCGGAGATGCCGGTGGACTCGATGACGATCTGGTCGTACTTGCCGGATTCGGCGAGCTTCGACACGGATTCGACGAGGTCCTCGCGGAGGGTGCAGCAGATGCAGCCGTTGGACAGCTCGACCATGCGGTCCTCGCCGCGGGTGAGGTGGGAGCCGGACTCGATGATGTCGGCGTCGATGTTCACCTCGGAGAAGTCGTTGACGATGATCGCCAGCTTCCGGTCGCCGCGGCCGGCGAGGAGGTGGTTCAGCAGCGTCGTCTTGCCTGCGCCGAGGAAGCCGGACAGGACGGTGACGGGGGTCGTGCGGGCGGTGGCGGGCTGGGTGGAGGTCATGGCGGAACAGACTACCTAATGAAAAGCGTTTGCAATAACGGGCCCCGTTCGCGGTTCCGCCGGGCGCGTCATCTGCTTTGCGACGCCCCGATCCCCGCCCGCGCGCGCCGCCGCGCGGGGTGGGCCGTGCGGCCGCGCGGGCGGCGCCGCGCCGGGCGCGGGAGGCGTCGTCACGCGAACCGCGTAGACGGTTCGGCGCGACCATCCGGAGGGTGCCGCGCCGGGCGCGGCACCCGTCGTCACGCGAACCCCGCGCGGGGGTGATCGGACGCTCGCGCGGTGCCCCCGGAAAACGTTGTTGACCACCATGAAGGGCGTAGGATCGGGGGCGTCCCGGAGCGCACGCCGACGGCCCCGCCGCGGCCCGCGCCCGGACACGCACGCCCGCCGCAG
Organism: Corynebacterium sp. 335C; assembly: GCF_053525695.1. NCBI lineage: Bacteria > Bacillati > Actinomycetota > Actinomycetes > Mycobacteriales > Corynebacteriaceae > Corynebacterium > Corynebacterium sp. 335C. The sequence continues at coordinate 533,215 of NZ_JASTTB010000001.1, read as the reverse complement.
GGCTCGTCTCCCGGAACCGTCGCACCCCGGGGCCCGCGGCCGGCCGAAGGACAGGAGAGGTACCCACCCATGTCGGATCGCATCGCGCACGCGGGACTCCGCGGCAAGGTCATGACCGCCCAGGAGGCCGCGGCCTTCATCAACGACGGCGACATGATCGGCTTCGCCGGATTCACCGGCGCCGGCTACCCCAAGGTCGTCCCGCCGGCCCTCGCCGAGCGCATCAGGGAGGCGCACGAGCGCGGCGAGCGGTTCAAGGTCGGCGTCCTCACCGGCGCCTCCACCGCCCCCGAACTCGACGGCGCCCTCGCCGAGGTCGACGGCGTCTCCTGGCGCATGCCGTACCAGTCCGACCCGGCCATGCGGAAGCGCATCAACGCCGGCGACGCCGGATACTCCGACATCCACCTGTCCCACTCCGGCCCCATGACCGAGGCCGGATTCTTCGGCGACATCGACGTCGCCGTCGTCGAGGTGACGAAGATCAAGGAGGACGGGACCCTCGTCCCGTCGTCGTCCGTCGGCAACAACGTCTCCTACCTCAAGGCCGCCAAGAAGATCATCCTCGAGGTGAACTCCTGGCAGTCCGAGGAGCTGGAGGGCATGCACGACATCTACTCCGTCGGCCTGCCGCCGCACCGCCTGCCCATCCAGATCAACCACCCGGGCGACCGCATCGGCTCCACCGTCATCGACGTCGACGTCGACAAGGTCGTCGCCGTCGTCGAGACCGACGCCGAGGACCGCAACTCCGCCTTCAAGCCCGTCGACGAGGACTCCAAGAAGATCGCCGGCTACCTCCTCGACTTCCTCGACTTCGAGGTCAAGGCCGGCCGCCTGCCGGAGAACCTCCTGCCGATGCAGTCCGGCGTCGGCAACATCCCCAACGCCGTCCTCGCCGGCCTGCTCGACTCCCCGTACGAGGGCCTCACCTCCTACACGGAGGTCATCCAGGACGGCATGGTCGACCTCATCGACGCCGGCAAGCTCACCGTCGCCTCCGCCACCGCCTTCTCCCTGTCCCCGGAGTACGCCAAGCGGATGAACGACAACGCCAAGGACTACGCCGGCAAGATCATCCTGCGCCCGCAGGACATCTCCAACAACCCCGGCGTCGTCCGCCGCCTCGGCCTCATCACCACCAACGGCATGATCGAGGCCGACATCTACGGCAACGTCAACTCCACGCACGTCGCCGGCTCGCGGATGATGAACGGCATCGGCGGCTCCGGCGACTTCACCCGCAACGCCTACATCTCGACGTTCGTGTCCCCGTCGGTGGCGAAGAACGGCGACATCTCCGCCATCGTCCCGATGGTGTCGCACGTCGACCACACCGAGCACGACGTCATGGTCATCATCACCGAGCAGGGCCTGGCGGACCTCCGCGGCCTGGCGCCGCGCCAGCGCGCGAAGGTCGTCATCGAGAAGTGCGCCCACCCGATGTACAAGGAGGCGCTGCTGGAGTACGTCGAGCGCGCCGAGAAGGCGACGCCGTTCCTGCACACCCCGCACGACCTGGGCACGTCGTACGACTTCCACCGCCGCTTCCTCGAGAACGGTTCGATGAAGCCGGAGTAGGGCCGGGGTACACGGGCGGCGGCGTCGCGGCGTTGGCGTCGCCGTGCCGCCGCCCCGGCGTCGGCGTGCCGCCGTCGGTGTTCGGCTGCCGCGCCGTCGTAGGGCCGTCACGGTGACCTGCGCTTTCGGGCGCGCGGTCGTCGCGGCGGCCCTCGCCGTGTCCGGGCCGCGTGGTCCCGGCCATCCAGCGCTGGTTCGGGGCCGGCGCCGGGCGGAGCCGGTGGCTGTTCCGTCGCCGGCTCGCGTCTGAGGTGTCCTCATCCGGCCGGGGATGCGAGCTGTCATGGGGGTTAACGCGCTTTAGCGGGCCCGACGCCACGGATCCGGCGGCAAAACCCCAGGACCATTCGTGCGTTGGGCCCGCTAAAGGGCATTAACCCCAGCGAAGGGCCGCCCCACCTACCCCGTGTACCCCGCGAGCACCAGCGTCAGCAGCGCGACGGCCCAGATGAGCGCCGCCAGGTTGAACGCCGCGCCGTCGAGGTACGGCTTGCCGGGGTAGGGGAGCTTCGGCAGCAGCAGGCACGGCACGAGCCACACCGGCCCGGTGAAGAACACCGCCCACCACGGCAGCGTCGTCTGCCCCAGGGCCACGGCGACGGCCCACAGGATCTGCCCGACGACCATCCCGCCGACGGCCGGCACCCACGGCCAGAACAGGATGCGCCGCGCGGCCACCGCCACGTCGCGCGCGGAGTCCACGGCCGCCCGGTCGACGCCGGCGTCCCCGCCCGTGTGCCGCCGCCACAGCCGGTGCGCGTGCTGCGACGTGGTGCCGAGGTAGTAGAACGCCGCGTGCGCGAGCGGCGCCAGCGAGATTCCGCAGGCCAGCAGCGCCAGGCCGGCGATGGCGAGCGCGCTCCCGTCGGCGACGACCCAGTGCACCCACATGCCGGCGAGCATCAGCGGAACGGTGAGCACGAGCGTCAGCGCGCCCCACTTCAGCCGCGTCTCGGAGGCGCCGAGCTGGTGCAGGTGCATGTCGCTGCCCATGTAGTCGACGAAGTCGCGCTCGGCGTCGGCGTCCGGTTCGGCGAACCCGACGACGAGGATGTCGCCGGCGGTCCACCAGACCGCGGCGACGAGGAACGCGACGGCGGACAGGGTGGCGAGCATGGTGTTCTCCTTCGTTGTCCCGCGCCCGGTGCGCGGTGGTCCGTGTCGTTGCTTTGCGACGGTCCCCGCCGCGGGCGCCCCGAACGCCGCGGCGCGTTCCGCGGCGCCCGCGGCGCCCGCGGTGCCGGCGCCGTCGGCGGCGGCTGCGGAGCCCGCGCCGCCCGCGGCCCGCCGTCCATCACTCCCGCCCGTGCCGCCAGCGGGGGACGACGAGCGGGGTGCCGGACTCGGGGTCGTCGACGACGACGGCGTCGAGGCCGAAGACGTCGCGGACGAGGTCGGCGGTGACGACGTCGCGGGGCGACCCGGCGGCGACGACGTCACCGTCGCGCATGGCGATGAGGTGGTCGGCGTACCGCGCGGCCTGCGCGAGGTCGTGGAGGACGGCGACGACGGTGAGGCCGCGGTCGCGGTTGAGGCGCCGGCAGAGTTCGAGCAGCTCGACCTGGTGGGAGACGTCGAGGTAGGTGGTCGGCTCGTCGAGCAGCAGGATCTCGGTCTCCTGGGCGAGGGCGACGGCCATCCACACGCGCTGGCGCTGGCCGCCGGACAGCTCGTCGACGAAGCGGCCGGACAGGTCGAGGGTGTTGGTGAGCTCCATGGCGGTGCGGATGGCCTCCTCGTCGTGCGGGGTGCGCGGGGAGAACAGCCGCTGGTGGGGGTGGCGGCCGCGGGCGACGAGGTCGATGACGCGGATGCCGTCGGGTGCGACGGGCTGCTGCGGCAGGAGCCCGATGGCGCGGGCCACGTCGCGGGTGGGCAGGGAGGAGATGGAGGATCCGTCGAGAAGCACCTTCCCGGCGGTGGGCTTCAGCAGCCGCACGAGGGCCTTGAGCACCGTGGACTTGCCGCAGGCGTTGGGGCCGACGATGACGGTGACGGCGCCGTCGGGGATGTCGAGGTCGATGTCCCGGCAGACGGCGCGGTCGCCGTAGCCGATGTCGGCGTGGTCGATGCGCAGGCGGGTCATGCCCTGCTCCTCTTCCCCTCCCGCAGCAGGAGCCACAGGAAGTACAGGCCGCCGATCGACACGGTGACGATGCCGACGGGCAGCGGGGTGGACGGGTGGATGCGCTGGGCGACGAGGTCGGAGACCGTCAGCAGGAACGCGCCGGTCGCGGCGGTCGCCCACACGCCGACGCCCGGCGTGCGGGTCAGACGCCGGGCGATGTGCGGCGCCGCCAGAGCGATGAAGGCGATGGGGCCGGCGGTGGCCGTCGCCAGCGCGGTGAGCGCGACGCCGACGACGACCGCCGACAGCTGCACGGCGCGCACCCGCAGGCCGAGGGCCGTCGCGGCGGGCACGCCGAGTTCGAGGACGCGCATGGCGCGGGCGAGGACGACGGCGGCGGCCAGCAGCGGCACCGCGGCGACGAGCACGGGCACGGTCTTGCCCCAGTTCGCGCCGGCGAGGGTGCCGGCGCCCCACAGGGACGCCATCATGGCGTCCTCGACGGTGGCGCGCAGCAGCATCCACGTGTTGACGGCGGCGAGGATGGCGCTGACGCCGATGCCGACGATGACCAGCTGCATGCCGGTGGCGTTGCGTCGGCCCGTCGACAGGGCGAGCACGAGCACCGCGGTGAGCAGTCCGCCGAGCAGGGAGCCGGCGATGGTGGCGCCGGTGCCCAGCCGCAGGTGGAGCATGACGACGAGCGCGCCGGTGTACGCGCCGGTCTGGAAGCCGATGACGTCGGGGGAGCCGAGCGGGTTCTCGGTGAGGTTCTGGAAGATGGCGCCGGAGACGGCCAGGCACGCGCCGAGGACGAGCGCCAGCGCGATGCGCGGCATCCGCCATTCGCCGACGACGAGGTTCGCGTACGGCGACGCGTCGCCCGCGAGCACCGCCAGGACGTCGGCGACGGGGATGGCCGCCGACCCCGTGACCAGGCCGGTGAACGCCAGCGCCACCGCCGCGGCGAGCAGCAGTGCGCCGACGATGAGCGCGCGCAGGTCCGGGGTCCCCAGGACGCGCCCGCGGAGGCGGAGCGTGACTACGCGGCGTCCGTGGTCGACGCCGTCGAGCGGGCGGCGGTCCGTCATTTCGCCCCCATCCGGAAGCGGCGGACGACCCAGATGAGCATCGGCGCGCCGACGAACGACGTGACGATGCCGACGGGCAGCTCGCCCGGCACGACGACGCGGCCGATGACGTCGGACACCGCGAGGATGAGCGGCGCCGCGACGACGGCGTAGGCCAGGATCCAGCCCTGGCTCGCCCCGGCGGCGGCGCGCGCCAGGTGGGCGGTCAGCAGCCCGATGAAGCCGATGGGCCCGGCGGCGGCGGTCGCGGCGCCGGCGAGCAGGGAGATGGCGACGAGGCAGACGACGCGGATGCGCGTCGGCCGGGCGCCGAGCGCGACGGCCGCGGCGTCGCCGAGCGCCAGCACGTCGAGCGAGCGGTAGCTGGCGAACGCCAGCAGGAGCCCGGCGGCGATGAACGGCAGGAGCACCAGCGTCGACTCGACGGGGACGGAGGCGCTGGTGCCGACGGTCCAGCTGCGCATCCGCCCGTAGAGCTCCGGGTCGGTCAGCAGCATGCCGGACGTGAGCCCCGACAGGACGGCGCCGAGGGCGACGCCGGCGAGCGTCAGCCGCACGGGGTCACCCTTCATCCGGCCGGTGCCGCCGACGGCGAAGACCGCCGCCGACGTCGCCAGCGCGCCGATGAACGCCGGGTAGAGGTAGGAGGTGATGTCGCGCATGCCCAGGAAGATCAGCGCGATGACGACGGCGAACCCGGCGCCGGCGTTGACGCCGAGGATGCCGGGGTCCGCCATCGGGTTGCGGGTGATGGTCTGCATCAGGGCGCCGGCGACGCCGAGAGCTGCGCCGGCGGCGAGGAGCAGCAGCGTCCGCGGCACCCGGGAGTGCTCGACGACGTCGATGACGTCGGCCGGGCCCTCCCCGGACAGCGCCGCCCACGTCTCCGCGGGGGAGAGGGGGCGGGCGCCGACGAGCATGCTCAGCGCGAGGGCGCCGGCCAGGCCGGCGGCCAGGGCCACGAGCACGCCGATGCGCGCGGACGTCGACGACATGGGCTAGGCGGCCTTCTTCGCCTGGGAGATCTTCTCCGCGGCGTCGCGCAGCCACTCGGCCTGGACGGAGTAGCTGTCGGCCATCTTGGAGCTCCACGGGTAGGCCTGGCCGGCCTTCACCGCCGGGTAGGACTTCCACAGCTCGACGCCCTCGAGGGCGTCGGTGTCGTAGCCCTCGTAGAAGATGATGTCGGCGTCCTGCTGGGACAGCTCCTCCCAGGAGACCTTGCCCCAGGGGTTGCCCTCCTTCGGCTTCTCCGGGCCGATGACGGTGGCGCCGGCCTCCTCGAACAGGTCGGCCATCGGGAAGTCCTTCGCCGTGTAGACGACGTCCTTCGTCGGGGAGGTGAAGAGGATCTTCAGGTCGGAGCCCTCGAGCGCCTTCTTCAGCTCGTCCTTGGCGGCGGCCCAGTCCTCCTCGGCCTTCTTCACCTCTTCGGAGTCGACGTCGCCGCCGAGGAATTCGGCGATCTGCTTGGTCTGCTCGAGGACGGAGTCGACGTCGTCGGTCTGCGGCAGCGGCATGAACGGGGCGACCTGGGTCAGCTGCTGGTTGACGTCCTCCTTGAACCAGCTCCAGCCGTCGGGGCCGCCGTGGCCGACGATGACGTCGGGCTTCAGCTCCGCGACCTTCTCCATGTCGATGTCGGCGTCCTGGCCCAGCACCGGCACGCCGTCGAGGCGGGCGTGGCCCTTGTCCAGCGGGCCCTCGGCCACGTAGCCGAAGACGCCGGCGGGGTCGAGGCCGTAGTCGGCGAGGCCGCCGGCGGCGTAGTAGTCCATGACGATGGTGTCGGGCTTGCCGTCGAGCGTGACGGTCAGGCCGTCGAAGCTGGGGTGCGCGAACTCGGTGGCGCCGGCGTCGCCGCCCTCCCCGCCGGCGGGCTTGGCCTCGTTGCCGGAGGAGGAGCAGCCCGTGAGGGCGAACGCCGAGGCCAGCGCGGCCGCGGCGAGCTTCTTCATGATGTGCATGGGGTCCTTCCCCCGGCCGCGCCGGGCGCGTCGCCGGTGGGGCGGGGCCGGGCGGACCGTCGTGCGGTGTGCGGTTGCCGTGCGCGGCCGGCGCCGTCGTCCGCCGTGGCGTGCGCTGCGCGCATCGGCCGCATGCGTCCGCCGTGTCCGGCTGCGGTGTGCGGGTGAGGGGTCGCCCCGGAGGGGGCAGCAGTACAGGACTCTAGTCATAACGTTCAGGAAAAAGACAGCCTTTCCTAATCATGGACAGATGCGCAGGCGCCGCCGCCCGCGTGTCCGGCGCATGGCCCGCGCCGGCCCCGTGCGCCGCCGCGGCGGGTCCCGTCGTCACGCACCGCGGAGCGGCCCCGCGCCCCGCCACCCCGCCGCGGCGCCGCGCGCTCCGTGGTACGGTGACGGCGTCCAAATAGTGAGAAGGAGATCCCACGTCATGAGCAAGCTCAAGATCGCCGTCATCCCGGGCGACGGCATCGGCACCGAGGTCACCGCCGAGGCGCTCAAGGTCCTGCGCGCCACCGTCGGCGACTTCGACGCGACGGAGTACGACCTCGGCGGCCGCCGCTACACCCGCAACGGCGAGCTGCTCACGGACGAGGATCTCGCGAGCCTGCGCGAGCACGACGCCATCCTCCTCGGCGCCATCGGCGACCCGGAGCGCGTCCCGCCGGGCGTCCTGGAGCGCGGCCTGCTGCTGAAGATGCGCTTCGCCCTCGATCACCACGTCAACCTGCGCCCGTCGAAGCTGTACCCGGGCGCGCAGTCGCCGCTGAAGGATCCGGGCGAGATCGACTTCGTCGTCGTCCGCGAGGGCACCGAGGGCGCCTACACCGGCAACGGCGGCGCGATCCGCGTGGGCACGCCGCAGGAGGTCGCCAACGAGACGTCGGTGAACACCCGCTTCGGCGCCGAGCGCGTCGTCCGCTACGCCTTCGAGCTCGCCATGACCCGCCGCAAGAAGCTGACGCTGGTGCACAAGACCAACGTGCTGGTCAACGCCGGCGGCATGTGGCAGCGCACCGTCGACGAGGTGGCGCGGGAGTACCCGGAGGTCGAGGTCGACTACAGCCACATCGACGCCGCGACCATCTACCTGGTCACCCAGCCGTCGCGCTTCGACGTCATCGTCACCGACAACCTCTTCGGCGACATCATCACCGACGAGGCGGGCGCGATCTCCGGCGGCATCGGCCTGGCCGCCTCCGGCAACATCGACGCCTCGGGCGCGAACCCGTCCATGTTCGAGCCGGTCCACGGCTCCGCGCCGGACATCGCCGGCCAGGGCGTCGCGGACCCGACGGCCGCCATCCTGTCCGCCGCGATGATGCTGCGCCACCTCGGCCGAGAGGACGACGCCGCGCGCATCGAGGCCGCCGTCGAGGCCGACCTCGCCGCCCGCGGCGACGCGCCGGTGCGCACGACGGAGGTCGGCGACCGGATCGCCGCCGCGCTCGCCGAGAAGTAGGCGCCCATGTAGCGCGTTTTGCGTGACGATGGCCCCCGCCCCGGGTTCCATGCCCGGGCCGGGGGCCGTCGTCGTTTTTGCGGACGGGGGTGGAGAAACCGTCGAAAAGCACCCCTGAGTCGGGTCTCTGAACGTGACTTGGTATCGCCTATCAGGGGGTTTGGCTGTACACTAATTATGAAACCTGTTCCGCATTCCTGACATCGGGAGGCACCAATGTCCGCGACCCCGCTCCTCGAACTCCGTGGGGTGACCATCGCGGTGGACGACCACGTCATCTGCCGCGACGTCGACCTGACCATCGGCGAGGGCGAATGCCACATCCTGCTCGGCCCCAACGGGTCCGGGAAGTCCACGCTGCTCAACGCGGTGATGGGCGTCGGTCCCTTCGAGGTCACGGAGGGCACCATCCTGCTGCGCGGCGAGGACGTCACCGCGGCGTCCGCCGCCGAGCGCGCCCGCGCCGGCATCGGCCTGGCGTTCCAGCACCCGCCGGCCATCGCGGGCGTCTCCGTCGGCCGCCTCGCGCAGGCCATCGGCGCCGGCGACCGCGTCGACGCCGCCTCCGATCACCTGGGCCTCGGCCACCTCGCCGACCGCGACGTCGGCGCCGGGTTCTCCGGCGGCGAGCAGAAGCGGTGGGAGGTCATGAAGCTCGAGCTCCAGGGCCCGTCCCTCTGCCTCTTCGACGAGCCGGAATCGGGCGTCGACCTGCAGCAGGTCGGCGTCGTCGGCGGCGCCGTCAACCGCCTGCTGTCGCAGCCCGACGGCTCCGGCGCGCCCCGCTCCGCCATCGTCATCACCCACACCGGATTCATCCTCGACCACGTCGACGCCACCGCCGCGCACCTCATGGTGGGCGGGCGGATCGTCCGCTCCGGCGACCCGCGCGAGATGTTCGAGGAGATCCGCCGCGACGGCTACCCCGCCGCGTGACCCCAGCCAGCTCACCACCGGAAAGGCCAGAACAATGAGCACCGAACTCGCCGCGACGCGGGGCCTGGGCCCCGCCACCGCCACGGCCGACCTCCTCACCTCGGTCGGCTGGTCGCCGGAGGAGAAGCGTTCCTCCACCACCGTCCTCGTGGACCACGGCTTCAACACCCTCGCCTCGCGGGACGACGACGTCGTCGTCATGCCGCTGGCGCAGGCGCTGGAGGAGATCCCGTGGGTCCAGGGGCTGATGTTCAGCCTCATCGACCCGGACGAGGACGAGGTCCTCCGCCGGGCGTTCGAATCCACCCGCGAACCCCTCGGCACCTTCAAGTGGGTCCGCGACGGCGCGCACGTCGAGATGCCGTCGCAGTCCTTCACCGTCATGACGGTGCCGCAGGAACGCCAGTTCGTCCACGACATCACCGTCATCGGCAAGGGCGCGGTCGTCGACTGCGTGTCCGGCTCCTCGGTGGCGCCGGCGCTGACCCACGGCACGCACGTGTCGGTGAACGAGACGTTCATCGGCGACGGCGCGCAGGTCCGCTCCGTCGACGTGGACCGCTGGGGCCCCGAGATGGAGGTCCACTGCTACGACCGCACGAAGATGGGGGAGAACGCCTCCTCGGCGTCCGTCTCCGTCGCCGTGTCCGGGCTGCGCCGCTGCGTGTCCGACTCCCGGACGATCGTCGGCGCGGGGTCGGCCTGCTCCTCGCACTCCATCGTCTTCGCCCCGGAGGGCACCGAGCGCGACATGACGTCGACGACGGTGCTGGCGGGCAAGGACGCCCAGGCCGAGGAGGTGTCGCGCATGGTCAGCGACGGCGGCGTCATCCGCAACCGCACGACGCTGCGCGGCGAGGTCCCGGACGTGCGGGGCTTCCTCGAGTGCGACGGCCTGATGCTCCGCGAGGGCGGCGCCATCGAGTCCGTGCCGGCGCTCGACGCGGCGACCGCCCGCGGCCAGCTGTCGCATGAGGCGTCGGTCGGCATGATCGACGACGAGAAGCTGGACTACCTGATGGCCCTCGGCCTCGACGAGGACGGCGCCCGCGACCTCATCGTCCAGGGCTTCCTCAACCTCGACGACGACCGCATCCCGGCCTCCGTGAGGGACCGCGTCCGCGGGTTCGTCACCGCGGCGCGCTCCGCGGAGAACATGTAGCGGGTGCCCGCGCCTCCCGCCCCGCCGCGCGGCTGCGGCGGGTGCGGGGGCCGCGGGTTTGCGTGACGACGGTCGGCGCCCCGGCCCGACGGCCGGGGCGCCGCCGCATGCGGTGGGCGCGCCGCGGCGTCAGTCCCCGGACGGGCCCTGCGCCGCCCGCGCGATCTCCGCGACGCGCCGGGCGACGAGGTCGCGCCGCTCCGCCTCATCGGCGGCGTCGCGGCACGCGGCCTCCAGGTCGGCGGTGGCCAGGCGCAGCCCGTCGACGGTGGCGATGACGTGGCCGCCGTCGACGGCGTCGGGGCGGACGTCGTCGGCCGGATGGCCCGCCGCCTGCAGCTCCGCGATGACCAGGTCGACGACCGCCGGGGCGGCCTGCTCGCGCGGCAGCCCGGCGAGCAGCACGTCGCGGGTGATCTCCAGGTGGCCGAGGTGCTGGGCGACCTCGTGGAGGACGTGGACGACGACGCCGCCGACGGTGCCCGCCCACCACCGCTCCCGGTCGGTCGGCGGGGACGCCGGCGCGGACGCCGGGTCGAGTTCCGCGATCTCGTCGAGCGCCGCGGCGATGACGGCGCGCTCGCCGGGGAAGAGGGCCGCGAGGTCGGCGACCGGGCCGGACCAGGAGAACTCGCCCTCCCGGTCCCGCACGTTCGGGTGCCCCAGGCAGACGTGGTCCAGCCAGTAGCGGGCCGAGCCCAGGACGTGGCGCAGCAGCACCGCGGGGGAGTTCATGGCCGGGGCGGCGGGCGTGGCGTTGGCGGTCCCGTCGTCAAGCTCCAGCACGATCCGCGCGAGGCGATCGAGCAGCTGCAGCGCGTGCGACGCGACGGGCCGCGACGGGTCGGGCGCGTAATCGGGGACGGACGCGGACGCCGGGGCGGGGCCGGGCGCGGACGCCGGCGCCGGGGCGGCGGAACCGGAGGAGCCGGCGGACGCCGGGGCGGCGGAGGCCGCGGAGCCGGGGGCGGAGGGATCGGGGGAGGAGGGTGCGGCGGGGGACATGGGCCCCACGGTAGCGGCGGTACGCTATCGGGGATGAACGCATCGCCGGACGCCCGCGGACGCCGCGGGGGAGAGGACCGCCGACATGACGGTCGAATTCGACGAGATCCGCGACTTCCTCGCGGAGACCGCGCCGTTCTCCTCTCTGCCCGAGGATGAGCTCGCCGCGCTGCCCGCGCGCCTGACGCAGCGCTACGTCCGCCGCGGCGACCAGCTGCTGTCGGCCGGCCGCGCCAACGACGACGTCTTCCTGGTCCGCCACGGACTCGTCGACGTCTTCGACGCCTCCGGCACCCTGCTGGACCGCCGCGACGTCGGCGACCACCTCGGCTACTCCACCCTCATGTCGGGCGAGCCGTCGCTGTACACGATGACGGCGGTGGAGGACTCGCTGGTGCTGGTCATCCACCGCGACGTGTTCGACGACCTCAACGCCCGGCACCGCGACGTCGCCCGCTACTACGGCGGCGAGAACGCCCGCATCCGCGCCGTAGCCTCCGAGATGCGGGCCTCCACCGCCGGCGACGCGCTGCGCACCCGCGTCGCCGACCTCATGACCCCCGACCCCGTCACCGCGCCCGCCACCGCCACCATCCGGGAGGCGGCGCAGGCGATGGCGGCGGCGAACGTCAGCGCCCTGCTGCTCGTCGACGGCTCCGGGGGACTGGCCGGCATCCTCACCGACCACGACCTGCGCACCCGCGTCATCGCCGCGGGCCGGTCCACCGACGACCCCGTCGCCGAGGTGATGACCCCGGAGCCGAACCACGTCGACCCGTCGACGCTGGCGATGGAGGCGATGCTGCTCATGGGCGAGCGCGGCCACCACCACCTGCCGGTCCTCGACGGCGGGCGGCTGGCGGGCATGATCGTCCTCGGCGACATCCTCAGCACCATGCAGACCGACCCCGTCTACGCCGCCGCCGGCCTGGCGCGGAAGACGACGGTCGAGGGCGTCGCGGAGATCGCCGCCAACGCCCGCCGCGCCGCCGCCGGCTTCATCGACCGGGGCATCGGCCCCGACGAGATCTCCCGGATGCTCACCTCCAACGCCGACGCCGTCGCCCGCCGCCTGCTGATGATGGCGGAGGAGGAGCTCGGCGAGCCGCCCGTGCCGTACTGCTTCGTCGTCCTCGGCTCCCAGGGCCGCCGCGAGATGGGCCTGGCCTCCGACCAGGACAACGCGCTCATCCTTCACCCGGGCTACGACGAGGCCGCCCACGGCGCCTACTTCGCGGAGCTCTCCGACCGGGTCTGCCGCGGCCTCGACGCCTGCGGCCAGCCGCTGTGCCCCGGTGACATGATGGCGTCCAACCCGCAGTGGCGGATGACGGTGGGGCAGTGGGAGGAGACCTTCCACGGCTGGATCACCGCCCCCGACGGCGACGCCCTGCTGCACGCCCAGACGTTCTTCGACATCCGCGGCATCCACGGCGACATGCGCCTGGTGGAGCAGCTCCGCGCGAGCTACGTGCCCATCGCCGCCGGCAGCACCCGCCTGCACGGCCACCTGGCGAAGCTGGCGACGTTCCGCGAGCCGCCGCTGGGCTTCTTCCGGGGCCTGGTGCTGGAGAAGGGCGGCAGCCACGCCAACACCGTCGACGTGAAGAAGGGCGGCACCGCCGCGATCGTGCAGATGGCGCGGCTGTTCGCCGTCGCCGGCGGCCTGCCGCAGATCGGCACCCGCGAGCGCCTCACCGCCGGCGCCGGCGCCGGCACGGTGTCGAAGCGTGGCGCGGGCGACCTCCGCGACGCCTTCGAGTTCCTCTCCGCCGTCGTGCTGCGCCACCAGGCGGAGCAGCTGAAGAAGGGGGAGGAGCCGGACAACCACGTCGATCCGAAGGCCCTGCCGAAGGCGGACCGGGAGCACCTGCGCGACGCGTTCGGCGTCATCCGCGGCCTGCAGCAGGCGCTGGCGTCGAAGTACCCGATCCACCAGATGTCCTGACGGGGAGGTGACGCGGACGATGGCGCCATTCGCGGGCGTGCGCCGGGCCCTCAACCGGCGCCGGGCCGAGGGGCCGCTGGCGGAGCTCTACGCCACCCCGGTGGAGCGCAACCGCTGGCTCGCCGTCGACGTCGAGACGACGGGGCTGGACCCGGCGACGGACCGGCTGCTGTCCATCGGCTGGGTGCCGGTCGACGGCTCCGACATCCTGCTCGGCGGCGCCGGCCACGTCATCCTGCGCGACGACGACGGGGCCGCCTCGGTCGGCGACTCCGCCGCCCTGCACGGCATCACCGACGACGCGGCCGCGGCCGGCGAGGAGCCCCGCGAGGCCCTGGCCCGCCTGCTGACGGCCCTGCGGGGCCGCCGCCTGCTGGCCCACCACGCGGCGCTGGAGACGGGCTTCCTCGACGTCGCGTGCCGCCGCTGGTTCGGCGCCGGCTTCGACGTCCCCGTCGCCGACACCATGGCCCGCGAGTACCACCGCATCGGCATGGAGGGCCGCGACCCGGTGCGCGACGAGCTGCGCCTGTGGACGGTCCGCGCCCGCTACGGCCTGCCGCGCACCCGCGCCCACCACGCGCTGAACGATGCGCTGGCCTGCGCGGAGCTGTGGCTCGCCCAGGACTCGCGGCGCATCCCGCGCTCCTACGGCTGAGCCGGCGGGGCGGCGCGCGCCGCGCCGCCGGGCGGTCCAGCGGGCCGCGGCGGTCGCCGTCGTCACGCGGAACCGGGCCACGTGCACGACGGTGGCCCCCGTCACGGCGGCGGGGTTACGCGCGTGTAGGGTGTCCTCCATGCGTATTGCCAGGATCGCCCACCCGGAGGGCATGTGCTTCGCGCTCGTCGAGGGCGAAGGCGACGATGTTCAGCTGCACGAGATCGAGGGCCACCCCTTCGGCGACGTCATGAAGACGGGCCGGAGCTGGCCGCTGGCGGAGGTCCGCCTGCTGGCCCCTATGCTGCCGTCGAAGGTCGTGGCCATCGGCCGCAACTACGCCGACCACGTCAAGGAGGTCTTCAAGACCTCCGGCGAGCACCTGCCGCCGACGCTGTTCCTCAAGCCGCCGACGGCCGTCATCGGCCCGGAGGCCCCGATCCGCATCCCGGACTTCGCGACGAACGTGGAGTTCGAGGGCGAGCTGGCGCTCATCATCGGCAAGCCGTGCAAGAACGTGAAGGCCGCCGACGCCGACGACGTCATCTTCGGCTACACCTGCGTCAACGACGTCTCCTCGCGCGACATGCAGTTCGCGGACGGCCAGTGGGCGCGCGCGAAGGGCATCGACACGTTCTGCCCGCTGGGCCCGTGGATCCAGACGGAGCTGGACTACGAGAACCTGCCGATCAAGGCGCACCTGACCCGCGACGGCGAGCGCGTCACCAAGCAGGACTCCAACTCCGAGCAGATGATCATGTCCGTGCCGGAGATGATCGAGTTCATCACCGCGTCCATGACGCTCCTGCCGGGCGACGTCGTCTGCACCGGCTCCCCGGTCGGCACCGCGGCGATGAAGCACGGCGACCGCATCGAGATCGAGATCCCGGGCGTCGGCGTCCTCGCCAACCCCGTGGAGGAGATCTAGGGTGTCCCCCGGGGCCCGCGGGCCCCGTCCCCGCCGGCGCGCGGCAGGTCGCGGAACCTGCCGCGCGCCGGCGTTTCCGCGTGTTCGGGGTGGTGCGTGACGACGGTCACTGCGCCGCGGGGTCACCGTCGTCACGCTGCGTGCGGTGGACGGTGCGTCGCGTTGCGACGGCGACCGCGCGGCGGCGCGGGCCGTCGTCACGCCGCTCGGGCGGCGCGGCGGGTCAGAGGCCCAGGGCGCGCAGCACCGTGCGGAGCTTCGCGGTGGTCTCCGCGACCTCCTCCGCCGGGTCGGAGTCGGCGACGATGCCGCCGCCGCCCCACGTGCGCACCCGGTCGCCCTCCTCGGCGACCTCGGCGCAGCGGATGGCGACGACGAACTCGCCGTCGCCGGAGGAGTCGCACCAGCCGACCGCGCCGGCGTAGAAGCCGCGGTCGGACTCGACGGCCTTGATGACGCCCATCGCCGATTCCGTCGGCGTGCCGCAGATGGCCGGCGTCGGGTGCACGATGAGCGCCAGGTCGAGGGCGGAGATGACCGGGTCGCGCAGCTCGCCGCGGATCGGGGTGCCCAGGTGGTGCATCTCGGAGGTGGACAGCAGCACCGGCTCCTCCGGCACGTCCAGCCAGGAGCACAGGGGGTCGAGGTTGTCCGCGATGTCGTCGACGACGAACGCATGCTCCTCGTTGTTCTTCCTGCTGGCGCGGAGCTTCGCGGCCGCCGCCTCGTCCTCCGCGCGGTCGCGGGAGCGCGGGGCGGAGCCCGCCAGCGGGAACGCCTCGACCTGCAGGCCGCGGCGGCGCACCAGCATCTCCGGCGACGAGCCGATGAGCAGCTTGCCGTCGAAACGGCCGCCGGCCGGCGACAGGTCCGCGACGAAGCCGTCCCGGTTGGGGGAGCCGTCCAGCAGCTTCGCCGCCAGCAGCAGCGGATCCATCGGCGGGTCGACCTCGATGTCGAGGGCGCGGGCCAGGACGATCTTCTCCAGGCCCGAGTGCGCGATGGTGCGGGTGGCGGCGGCGACGCGCTCGTGGTGCTCCTCCGGCGCCGGGTCCTCGCCCACGATGCGGGCGGAGATGTCCGGGCACTCCCAGCGGTAGTGGGCCGGCGGCTCCAGCGGCTGCTCCGAGCGGATGATCCGCTCCGGCGCCGTCAGCGCGGCCGGGTGGTCCGGGTTGAAGGGGATGGCGCCGACGAGCATCTCCTGCGCCCCGCGGCGCAGGCGCTCGGCCGCCAGCCACGGGTCGTCGTACGTGGCGACGGAACCCTGCGTGCGCACCGAACCGTGCGCGCGGGAGAGCAGGAAGTCCGGGGCGGTCATCGGCCGGTTGTTGAACCGGCGGCCGCGCCCGGCGGGGGACGGGGAGCCCGACGTCATCCGCGTGCACCGCCTTCCCCCGGGCGCCGCCGGAACTCGCCTCCGGCAGCGTCGCGCCCGTGCACCGGATTTTAGCGGGTGACCGGGCGGCGCCCCCAATCGACTGCTGAGGCAACCCTTTGCCGGGCAGGTCCGGCGGGGTACGCGGTGCAGCACCGGGGTGGGCGGGGTGGTGTGCGTCGGGTGCCCGGGGTGGCCGGGCGCCGCCCGGCCGGGGCTCAGCCGCGGCCGACGAACGGCATGCCCGCCGCGGTGACGGTCATGCGGTCGACGACGGCGCCGTCGGGCAGCGAGGCCATGTACGCGATGGCGCGGCCGGCCTCCGCCGCGGGGAACGACGGCTCGACCTTCCGGGAGCCGTCGGCCTGCAGCGCGCCGGTGGTGGCGCCGAAGCCGCCGAGCAGCGCCGTGGCGGCGTTGCCGAAGTCCACCTGCCCGCAGGTGATGCCGTGGGCGCGGCCGTCGAGGGAGATGACGTCCGTCAGGCCGTTGAGCGCCGCCTTCGATGCCGCGTACGGCGCCGACTGCGGGCGCGGCACCTGCGCGGCGATGGAGCCGTTGACCAGGATGCGGCCGCCGGACGGCGCCTGGTCGCGCATGCGGCGGAAGGCGGCGCGGGCGGTGAGGAACGCGCCGACGAGGTTGACCTCCACCGTCGCGCGGAAGTCGTCGGCGGCGATGTCGCCGAACTCGCCGGTGACGCCGGAGGAGCCGGCGTTGACGACGGCGAGGCCCAGCCGCCCGCCCTCGTCCGCGGCCCACGCGGCGGCGTCGTCGAACAGCGCCTCCACCTGCTCCTCGTCGGTGACGTCGGCGACGCGGGCGCGGATGCCCGGCCGGTCGCACGTCTCCTCCAGCGGCTCCGCGGTGCGGCCGGCGACGAGGACCAGCCAGCCGTCGTCCGCCAGCGCCTGGGCGGCCTCCCGGCCGATGCCGGCGCCGCCGCCGGTGACGACGGCGACGCGGGGGCCTCCGGCGTCGCCCGTCCTGCGGGCCGCGCCGCCGGAGGGGGCGTTCGTGGAGGTGCCGTCGGTGCCGTCCGTGCCGTTCGTCGCGTCGTTCATGGCGGCGATTGTCGCAGACGGGCCGCGGCGGCGGGGCCGGTTCGGCTGTGGCGGCGGGGCCGGTTCGCCTGCGGCGGCGGGGCCGGTTCGGCCGTGGCGTGCGCCCCGCCCGTCTAGGCTCGGCGGGCATGAACGCAGCGCAGGCGCCGGACGCGGCGCGGACCCCGTACGCCGACGTCGCCAACTGCTCCACGCTCCTGCCCGGGCTGGCCCCGGCGGAGGCCGCGCGGGCGGCGAAGGCCGCGGGCTGGGACCTCGTGGAGTTCTGGTGGCCCTTCGCCGTGCCGGACCCCTCCGACGACGAGCTGCGCCGCTTCGCCGACGGGCTGGGGGAGGCCGGCGTCCGCCTCGTCGCCGTGAACCTGTGGGGCGGCGACATGGCCGCCGGCGACCGCGGCGTGCTGCACCGGGCGGACCTGCCTGCCGGGCACCTCGACGCCGTGCTGCGCCTGCACGAGCTCACCGGCGTCGCCCGGGGCAACCTGCTGCCCGGCGCCGGCGGGCCGGACGTGCTGGACGTCCAGCGCCGCCGCCTCGCGGGCGTCGCCCGCGCCCTGGACGGCGCGTTCACGCCGATGCTGGAACCGCTGTCCGGCAACGCGGAGCTGCCGGTGCGCGACCCGTGGCTCGCCGCGGACCTCGCGGGGGAGACCGGCTGCGGCGTGCTGCTCGACTTCTTCCACCTGGCGGAGCTCGGCGCCGACGTCGACCGCTGGCTCGCCGACGCGTCCGCCGGGCGCGTGCCGCTGCCGGAGCACGTCCAGGTCGCCGATTCCCCGGGCCGCGGCGCCCCGGGCACGGGAACGGCCCTGCTCGCCCGCTGGGTCGCGGAGCTGAACGGGGCCGGGTACGGCGGGCACGTCGCCGCCGAGTGGAACGGCTAGGCCGGGAGACGGCCCGCCGCGCAAACGGCTAGTCGCCGGGGGCCGGAGCGGCGGCGGGGGCGGCGGCCGGCGCCGGCTCGGGGGCGAAGATGCCGCCCTTGACGATCGCCGCGACGGTCTTCGCCCACAGCCACGCGATGACGATGGACGCGAAGGCGAGGATGATCACGCCGAGCGTCGGCTCGAAGAACAGGGTCGCCGACGCGTAGGCGGCCAGGGGGAATGACATCGCCCAGTGCGGGATGCCGAAGGGGGCGGCGGAGATCTCGGGCAGCGTCGTCAGGCACAGCAGCAGGAACGCGCCGGCGGCGCAGAACAGGCCCCAGGCCAGGAGGCCGTCGCCGGACGGAGGGACGCCGAACATCTGCGCGGCGGACATGGAGCCGACGGCCGGGGGAGCGACCAGCACCAGGGCCGTCGGCGCCATCGGGGCGGGCAGCCGGTGGTCGTGGAGGAACAGGCGGAACAGCACGATGGGCAGCAGGCCCAGCCACAGCACCAGGCCGGTGGAGAAGCTGAACATCGAGAACGACGTGTGGCCCAGCGGCACGCCCGCGATGGGGGTGACGATGTTGCCGACCACCGGGATGAACCACGCCGGGGTGACGTGCTTCAGGACGATGTCGGGACGCATCCAGATGCGCAGCGTCACCAGCATGAGGACGAGGTGGCCGACGGCGCCGATCCACCACATCGCCTGCGTCACCGGCACCGGCAGGACGGGCAGGCCGGCGCCGGCGAGCAGCAGCAGGCTGATCGTCGTCGACGACAGGAACGTGGCCTTGACCGGGTGCACGGCGTCGGCGCGGAAGGAGCCGCGGGCGGTGGCCGCGCGGAACGCGTAGGCGGCCAGCAGCCCGACGTAGGCGACGGCGGCGCCGACGAAGAGGATGGTCGCGATGACGCCCGGCACGCCGAGCGTCAGCTCCGCGCGCCGCCACGCCGTCGACAGGCCGGCGGTGCCCATCACCACGGCGAACAGCGGCAGCGGGGTCGCCCGCAGCCGGTCCGCGAGGGAGTGCTTTGCGACGGGACCCGCCGCGGCGGGGGAGTCGGCGCCCGGGGCGCCCGCGGCCTCCGGCGCGGCGTCGCCGGGGCGGGGATCGTTCTGCTCGTTCACGGACCCGGACGCTACCACCGCGGATGCCCCCACCGGCATCCCCCGGGGAGGGCCGGCGCCACCCCCGGGCGGCGGGCGGGGAGCCGGGGCGGTGGGCGTCGTCACGCGAACCCCGGGACACGCGCGCACCCGCGCGCGGACGCGGCCGCCGGGCCCCGCGCGACCGGCGGCCGACCGGCACGGCGGCGACGTCGCCCCGCCCGCTACGATTCGGGGCATGTCTTCTGATGTTCGCGTCCGCTTCTGCCCGTCGCCGACCGGCACGCCCCACGTGGGCCTGGTCCGCACCGCCCTGTTCAACTGGGCCTACGCCCGCCACACCGGCGGCACCTTCGTCTTCCGCATCGAGGACACCGATGCGGCGCGCGACTCGGAGGAGTCGTACCAGGCGATCATCGAAGCCCTGACCTGGCTCGGCCTGGACTGGGACGAGGGCATCGACGTCGGCGGCCCGCACGGCCCGTACCGCCAGTCCCAGCGCAAGGACATCTACCGCGACGTCCTGGCGAAGCTGCTGGAGTCCGGCGAGGCGTACGAGGACTTCTCCACGAAGGAGGAGGTCGAGGAGCGCCGCCGCGCCCGCGGCGAGAACCCGCAGCTCGGCTACGACAACTACGACCGCGACCTCACCGAGGAGCAGAAGGAGGCGTTCCGCGCCGAGGGCCGCAAGCCCGTCATCCGCCTGCGCATGCCGGACGAGGACATCGCGTTCGACGACCTGGTCCGCGGCCGCGTCGAGTTCAAGGCCGGCTCCGTGCCGGATTTCGTCATCGCCCGCTCCAACGGCGAGCCGCTGTACACCCTGGTCAACCCGCTGGACGACGCGCTGATGGAGATCACCCACGTCCTGCGCGGCGAGGACCTCCTGTCCTCCACCCCGCGCCAGATCGCGCTGTACGGCGCGCTGGAGCGCATCGGCATCGGCCACGGCGCCCCGCGCTTCGGCCACCTCCCGTTCGTCATGGGCGAGGGCAACCGCAAGCTGTCCAAGCGCGACCCCGAGTCCGACCTGTTCATCCACCGCGACAACGGCTTCCTGCCGGAGGGCCTGCTCAACTACCTCGCCCTGCTCGGCTGGTCCATCAGCGCCGACAACGAGGTGTTCACGATGGATGAGATGGTCGCCGCGTTCGACGTCGCCGACGTCAACGCCAACCCGGCCCGCTTCGACCAGAAGAAGGCCGACGCCATCAACGCCGAGCACATCCGCCTGCTCGAGCCGGAGGACTTCGCCACCCGCCTGCGCGTCTACCTCGCCGACCGCCACGACGAGCTGCCCGCCGACTACCCGGCGAAGGACTGGGCGTTCCTCGCCTCCCTGGTGCAGACCCGCGTGAAGACCCTCGGCGAGGCGTGGGACCTGGTGTCCTTCCTCTTCGTCGACGACGCCGATTTCTCCATCGACGAGCGCGCCGGCCGCAAGAACCTCAAGGAGGCCGCGGCGCCGGTGCTCGACGCCACCATCGCCGCGCTCGAGGCGCTGCCGGAGGAGGAGTTCCGCACGGAGAAGATCGAGGAGGCCCTCCAGGCTGCCCTCATCGACGGCCTGGAGCTCAAGCCCCGCAAGGCCTACACCCCGGTGCGCGTCGCCGTCTCCGGGCAGCAGGTCTCCCCGCCGTTGTTCGAGTCCATCGAGCTGCTCGGCCGCGAGCGCACGCTCGCGCGCCTGCGCGCCGCCCGCGAGGTCACCCCGTGGCCGGCGGAGGCGCAGCAGTAGCGCGGACTCCGCGTCCCCGCGGCGCCCGCGCGTGACGACGAACCCCGCCCGCGGCCGGACCGCCGGCCGCGGGCGGGGTTTCGCTGTGCCCCGGCGGTGGGCGCCACGGGGCCAAGTGCCGCCACAGCGTCTTGCATGGCTGTCATTTTCCGGCGCTGACCAGGGGATTTGTGTCGTATCCGGGATTCTGCCTATAGTAATCCCCGTTGCAGCGGCGACCGGAACTCCACCGGGAACCAACGCACGGTGGCCTATGGTGTAATTGGCAACACAGCTGATTCTGGTTCAGCCATTCTAGGTTCGAGTCCTGGTAGGCCAGCTGACTTCCTCGGAAGTCTGCGCCCCGTTCGTCTAGCGGCCCAGGACACCGCCCTCTCACGGCGGCGGCACGGGTTCAAATCCCGTACGGGGTACAACGAGGCGAGGCCCTCCCACTTCGGTGGGAGGGCCTTCGTCGTGTCCGGGGCGGGGAGCCGGGGCGGGAGGCGTCGTCACGCGGGACCCGGGCGGGCGCCGGAGTCGGCCCGGGGGCGGGGGCCGGGGCGGGAGGCGTCGTCACGCACCACCCCGACCCGCGCCCGCGGCGACCGGTCCCGCCGGGCGCACCCCGCCTAGAACAGGCCCGTGATCCGGCCGTCGGGGGCGACGGCGATGCCCTCGGCGGCGGGCTTCTTCGGCAGGCCCGGCATCGTCATCACCGAGCCCGTCAGCGCCACGACGAAACCGGCGCCGAGGCGCGGCAGCAGCTCCCGGACGTGCAGCACGTGCCCGGAGGCGGCGCCCAGGAGGGACGGGTCGTCGGAGAAGCTGTACGGCGTCTTCGACACGCACACCGGCAGCCGGTCCCAGCCGTGGCGGTGCAGCAGCGCCAGATCCTTGCGCGCCTGCGGGGAGTACTCGACGGACGCGGCGCCGTAGATGCGCTCGGCAAGCGTCGCAATGATCGCCTCCACGCCCTCGGCCGGGTCGTACAGCGGGTGCGAGGCGGAATCGGCGCGGTCCATGACGGCCAGCAGCGTCTCCGCCAGGTCCGCCGCGCCGGCGCCGCCCCGGGCCCATACGTCGGCCTCCGCGTACGCCACGCCCGCGTCCGCCGCCCAGCCGCGCAGCCAGTCCCTCTCCGCCCGGGTGTCGGAGGAGAACAGGTTGAGCGCCACCACCGGCTCCACCCCGAAGGAGCGGATGATGCCGACGTGGCGCTCCAGGTTCGCGACGCCCCGGCGCATCGCCGCGACGTCCTCCTCGCCCAGGCTGTCGCGGTCGGCGCCGCCGTTGTGCTTCAGCGACCGGATGGTGGCCACCAGCACGCAGCCGGCGACGTCGAGGCCGCCGGCGCGGGCCTTGATGTCGAAGAACTTCTCCGCCCCGAGGTCGGCGCCGAAGCCGGCCTCCGTGAGGACGACGTCGGCGAAGCGCGACGCCGTCTGCGTCGCCGCCAGGGTGTTGCAGCCGTGGGCGATGTTCGCGAACGGGCCGCCGTGGACGAACGCCGGGGCGCCGCCGAGGGTCTGCACCAGGTTCGGGTTCACCGCGTCGCGCATCAGCGCCGTCACCGCGCCGGTCGCGCCGATGTCGCCGGCGGTCACGGGCTTCCCGTCGAAGGTGAAGCCCGCGAGGATGCGGGAGACCCGCTCGGTGAAGTCGTCCATCGACGTCGTCAGACCCAGCACCGCCATGAGCTCGCTGGCCGCGGTGATGGTGAAGCCCGTCTCCCGCGGCACGCCCGACGTCGGCCCGCCGAGGCCCGTCACCACGTGGCGCAGCGACCGGTCGTTGACGTCGACGCACCGCTGCCACGTGATGGTCCGCGGGTCGATGCCCAGCCGGTTGCCCTGGTGGACGTGGTTGTCCACCAGCGCCGCCAGCGTGTTCGTCGCCGCCGCGATGGCGTGGAAGTCGCCGGTGAAGTGCAGGTTGATGTCCTCCATCGGCACGATCTGCGAGTAGCCGCCGCCGCACGCGCCGCCCTTCAGGCCCATCACCGGGCCCTGCGACGGCTCGCGGATGGCGGTGATGGCCCGCAGCCCGGCGTCGGCGAGGGCGTCCGTCAGGCCGATGAGGACCGTCGACTTGCCCTCGCCCGCCGGCGTCGGCGACATCGCGGAGACGAGGACCAGCTTCGCGCGCTGGGCGGCGGGGGTGCCGTCGCCCTCGTCGCCCGCATCGCCCGCGGTGCCGTCCCCGGTTCCGCCGTCCGGCAGGTTCGCGGCGCCCAGGCGGGCCAGGTCGATCTTCGCCTTCGTCGCGCCGTAGGGGATGAGGGCGTCGGCGGGGATCCCCGCCTCCTCCGCGATCTCGGCGATGGGCCGGGCCCGGTGCGCCTGCGCGATCTCGACGTCGGACGGGACGGTGCGGTTCATGTCGCTCACGATCCCGAAACTACCGCCGCGCGGCGGGGGACGTCGTCACGCGGAGGCGCCGGACGCGGCCCGGGTGCTCACGCGGCGCCGGGCGCGGCGGGGTCCGACGCCCAGAAGCGGCGCAGGCCCTCGCGCACCGTCGCGACGTCCTCGTCGGTGCCCATCAGCTCGAAGCGGTACAGCTCCGGCACGCGGCACTTCCGCGCGATGACCCGGCCCGCCACGCAGTAGCCGTCGCCGAAGTTCGTGTTCCCCGACGTGATGACGCCGCGGATGAGCGCCCGGTTGTCCGGGTCGTTGAGGAAGCGGATGACCTGCTTCGGCACCGCGCGGTCCTCGGTGCCGCCGCCGTACGTCGGCAGGATCAGCACGTACGGGTCCGTGACGTGCAGCGGCGGTTCCGTGCGGCGCAGGGGGATGCGGTGCGCGTCGACGCCGAGCTTCTCGACGAAACGGCGCGTGTTCTCGGATGCGGAGGAGAAGTAGACGAGGCTCGCCATGATGCTCCAGTTCTCTGGGGTTCTGGGTTCCGTGGGTTGTTCGGGCTGGGCGGTTTCCGGGGTGTCGGGGTTCTCCGGGTTCTCCGGGTGCGGCGGGGTTCGTGGGTCTGCGGGTTGTCGGGGTTCTCCGTGGTCCGCCCGGGTAGGGGGGGGCGCGGATGCGGCGCCCGGGGTGTGGGCCGGCGGGGCCCGGGGTGCGCGCGAGGCATCTGGTGCAGGTCGGGTGCGTCCCCGGGCCGAGGACCGGAGGCCCGGCATCGGGCGGGACGTGGCGCGCGGTGCGATCGGGGCGGACCGGGCCGATCGCGGATGCGCTGTACAGTAATCACAACTACGTAAGACCGTAAAGGGGTGAGCGCGATGCGCGACCAGAATGGGGGAGCGGCCGCCGGGCCGGCCCCGTCCAACCTGCCGAACGAGCAGGCCGAGGGCCTGCGCGGCTTCCTGTCCCGCTGCGCCGCCGGAACGTGGGTGGTCACGGGACTGGACCGCGACGGGCAGCCGGTCGGCTTCACGACGTCGGCGCTGGCGCCCGTCTCCGCCGACCCCGCGATGTTCTCCCTGGCCGTCCCCGCGGCGCTGCCCGAGTGGCTGGCCATCGAGGAGGCCGGCCAGATGCTCGTCCACGCGCTGGCCGCCGGCGACGGGGCGATTGCGGAGGTGTTCGCCGCGCCGGGCGTCGACAGGTTCGGGGCGGTCGGCTGGCGACCCCGGGCCCGCGGGTCTGCCCGCCATCCCCGGCGTCAACGGGCGGCTGCGGGCGCGGGTGCTGACCGTCGTGCCCGTCGGCGGGGCGCGCATGCTGCTGTGCCAGGTCGCGGAGTCGCTGCTGCCGCCGCACGCGGACCCGCCGCTGGTGTCGCGGCGCGGGTGGCCGTCGTCGCCGTTCCGGGCGTAGGTCGGCGGGGGCGGTGCGGCCGACGCCGTGGCGCCGGAGAATGCCGCCGCCGGATGGCGCCGACGACTCGGGCCACTTCGCGGTCGCGGCGTCGCCGACTGCCGCCGCCGTGCGGTCTGACGCCGTCGAATGTCATCGACTCGCGGTCCCGGCGGTGCCGCCGAATGCCATCCCCTAGCGGCTCTGGCGTCGTCGAATCGTGATGCTGGAGGGGTTAACGCTCTTTAGCGGGCCCAACGCCTCAGATCCGGCGGCAAAAGCCCAGGGGCTTTCGTGCGTTGGGCCCGGTAAAGCGCATTAACCGGACGGGATGGCGGCGGGAGCGGCTCGGTGGCGCCCCGGCACTGGGGTCGGAAGTCCGTCGCCAGGTGGATATGGCGTCGACGGCGGCCGACCGGGGCCGGGCCGGGGCGTTTCGCGCGGCAGGCGCGCCGGGAATGCTTATCCGGAAGGGGTTAACGCGGCTTAGCGGCCCAAACGCGATCCGTCACCTGGGGTTTCCCGGCGGATTCTGTCGCGTTTGGGCCGCTAAATCGCATTAGCCGGCACGGACGCAGGTGAAGGGCCGCGGTGCGGGAGAGTCGGCTGCGCCCGGGAGTGGGCCAAGGCGGCGGCATGGCCGGAATCCGCGGCGTCCGGCATGGACGTCGTGCGCGGGGCCGGCGCCGCCCGCGGTCCCGCTACTTCCGCGGCCGGACGCGCACTCGGATGGCCTCCGCGGCCTCGCGGCCCAGCGGGACGTCGCCGGCCGGGGTGGCGGGGGCGTCGGCCGGTGTGGCCGGGGCGGCGGGGGAATCGGCATCGGCGGCCGTGCCCGCACCCGCCGAGCCTGCACCAGCCGCATCCAGCGGCGACAGCACCAGCACGCCGGAGTGCACGCCGGCGTCGGCCAGCCGCCACCGCGTGCCGGGAAGGACTCCGGTGCCCTCGAGGTGGCGCAGCAGCCCGGGGTCGAGGTCGCTGATGCGGCGGACGACGAACTCGTCGCCGGCGGCCAGCGACGTCAGCGCCTGCGCGTCGGCGTCGACGATGGTGCCGTCGGCGGCGGGGATGACGTCGCCGTGGGGGTCGCGGGTGGGGTGGCCGAGCTTGGCGTCGATGCGCTCGAGCAGCCGCTCGGAGACGGCGTGCTCGAGGCGCTCGGCGTCGTCGTGGACCTCGTCCCAGCCGTAGTCGAGGGCGGAGTGGAGGAACGTCTCGAGGAGCCGGTGGCGGCGGATCATCTGGACGGCGAGTTCGCGGCCCTCGGGGGTCAGCGAAATCGAGCCGTAGCGGGCGTGGTCGACGAGCCCCTGCTTCGTCAGCCGCCGGATCTGGTCGGAGACGGACGACGGCTTCAGGTTGAGGTAGTCGCACAGCATGGACGGCGTGACCGCCACGGCCTCCCATTCGGACAGCGCCCACAGAGCCTTGAGGTAGTTCTGCGCGCTGTCGGTGAGGTCCTCGAGATGCATGAGGCCAACCTTATCCCGCCGTGCGCGGCAGGGGAACGGGGCGCGCGGCGCGGGGTCGCCCGCCGTCGCCCGCGGCCCGGTTTCCATCGTGTTCCGCGGTTGCGTGACGACGCCCCGATCTGCCCCCTGACCTGCCGATTAGGCGGGGAATGGGGTGCTTGCTAATGTAGTCCAGGTCAGCGCGGCCGGGTCGCCCCGGAAGCGCCGTCCGAGCCCCGTTCGTCTAGCGGCCCAGGACACCGCCCTCTCACGGCGGCGGCACGGGTTCAAATCCCGTACGGGGTACGAAAGCGGCAGGCCCCCACCGGAAGGTGGGGGCCTTGTCGTATGCCCGGGCCTTTCCCGGTGCCCCGGGGTGCCCGTCCCTTCCGCTCGTCCGGCGCCTTCGCGCGCCCGTCGGCCTGCGCCGTCGTCCGCGGGACCGTCCCCTCGGGGCGGGCGGCGCATCCGTGCGGCGGGCCCGGCCGGCCGGGATGCAACTGCATTTGCGCGGGTGCGCAGCAACGATGCGGGCAATCGTGCAGCCGTGGACTGAGGGGCCGGCCTTGTTGTCGAAAACCGTTTCCATTATCCTTGTTTCCATAATCGGCCCCGCCGTGCCGCCCGTCCGGGCGCACCGGGGCCGCCGCGCCGCCCAGGAGCACGACGGCACGCCGTCGCCGAACCCGGGCGCGTGGCCGCCGGGGCCCCGCCCCGGCGCCGCTGGGATGGTCCCGGCGGTCGACCGGAAGCGGAGGTGCCCATGGCGGACACGGGCCGGACGTGCGTCCACGTGCGCGACGCCGCGGTGACGGCGGGGGAGACCACCCTGCTGTCGGTCCCGGAGCTCGTCATCCGGCGCGGGGAGCGCATCGCCGTGACGGGGCCGTCGGGCTCCGGCAAGACGACGCTGCTGCGCCTGCTGGCGGGCCTCGTCGCCGAGCCGCTGGCCGTCGAGGGCTCCGTGGAGCGCCACGGCACCGTCGGCTTCGTCGCCCAGGACTCGCTCGGCTCCCTCAACCCGCTCGTGCGCTGCCGGCGCCAGGTCGCGCTCGTCGCCGGGTCGGAGGAGCGCGCCGACGAGGCGCTGCGCGCCTGCGGGATCACCGACGAGCAGGCCCGCCGCCACCCGCTGCGCCTGTCCGGCGGCCAGCGCCAGCGCGTCGCCATCGCCGCGGCGCTCAGCCGCGACCCGGACGTCATCTTCGCCGACGAGCCCACCTCCTCCCTCGACTCCATCGCCACCCTCGCCGTCGCCGACGCGCTGCGGGAGGCGACGGTCCGGACGGGGGCCGCGCTGGTGGTCTCCACGCACGACATGGGCGTCGCGAAGCGCGTCGCCGACCGCGTCATCCGCGTCGAGCACGGCGCGATCACGGAGGTGGACCATGCTGACCTGCACTGACGTCACCGTCGACGGGCGCCTGGACGGCGTCACGTTCAGCGTCCCGGACGGCGCCCGCGTCGGCGTCATCGGCCGCTCCGGCGCCGGCAAGACGACGCTCATCTCCGTCATGACCGGCATGCTCGCGCCCGACCGCGGCAGCTGCGACACCGGCGCCCGCGCCGTCGGCTACATCCCCCAGGACCCCGGCAGCTCGCTCATGCCCGCCATGAGCGTCGGCGACTGCGTGCTGGAGCCCGTCGTCATCGCCGGCGGCTCCGACGCCGCCGCCGAGGCGGCCGGCCGCCTCCCGGAGCTGTTCGCCTCCCTCGGCCTCGACGAGTCGCTGCTGGACCGCCGCCCCGGCGAGCTGTCCGGCGGCCAGCGCCAGCGCGCCGCCGTCGCCCGCGCCCTCGTGTCCCGCCCGGGCCTCATCATCGCCGACGAGGCGTTCTCCGCCCTCGACCGCGCGACCTCCGAGCTGCTCGAGGGCGTGCTGTCCGCCGCCGACGCCACCGTCGTCCTGGTCACCCACGACCTGCCGACGGTCCGCTCGCTGTGCGACCACGTCGTCGTCCTCGACGCCGGCCGCTGCGTCGAGGCCGGCCCCGTCGGCATCCTCGACGACCCCTCCCACGAGGCCACGCGCCTGCTCGCCGACGCCGCGACGGAGCTCGCCCCGTGAGCATGCGCGGCCTGCCGGTGACGGTGCGGATCCTGCTGCTGACGGAGATGCTGTTCAACGTCGGCTTCTACCTCGTCGTGCCGTTCATCGCCGTGCAGATGGCCGGCCCGCTCGGCGCCGGCGGCGCCGCGATCGGCCTGGTGCTCGGCCTGCGCACGTTCAGCCAGCAGGGCCTGTTCTTCCTCGGCGGAGGCCTGTCCGACCGGTTCGGGCCGCGGCCCATCCTGCTCATCGGCGTCGCCCTGCGCATCGCCGGCTTCGTCGTCGCCGGGCTCGCCCCGTCGGTGCCGTGGATGATCGCCGGCGTCATCCTCATCGGCTTCGCCGCCGCCCTGTTCTCCCCGGCCGTCGAGTCGACGCTGGCGGTGGAGGGCCTGAAGCTGGAGCGGGCCGGCGTCGTCACGCGATCGCGCATCTTCGCGCTCGACGCCGCGTGGTCGCGCATCGGCGTGCTCGTCGGCCCCGTCCTCGGCGCCGCGCTCATCCCCGTCGGCTTCCGGCTGGTGTGCATGGTCGGCGCCGCGGTGTTCGCGTTCATCTTCGCCGCCCACGCCGTGATGCTGTCGCGCAGCCGCATCGGCGCCGACGCCGGGGGAGCGGCGCAGGCCGCGGCCGCCGACGCAGCCGCTGACGCCGCGCGCGCCTCCGACGGCCCCGCCGCCGACCCCGCCGGGCCCGTCCCCGGCGACGCCGCCGACGACCCGGCCGCCCCCGACGGCGGCGCCGACCGCGTCCGCCCCGCCTCCATGCTCGCCGCGTGGGGCGGCGTGCTGCGCAACCGCGCCTTCCTGGCCTTCGCGGCGCTGTACTCGACGTACCTCGTCGCCTACAACCAGCAGTACCTCGCGCTGCCGGTGGAGCTGCGCCGCGCGACGGGCTCCGACGCCCTGCTCGGCTGGTTCTTCGCCATCGCGTCCATCTGGGTCATCGCCCTGCAGGGACCGGTGCACCGCCGCGCCGAGAAGGCCGGCGCCCCCGCGGCGCTCACCGCCGGCTTCGCCGTCATGGCCGCGTCCTTCGCGGTCGTCGCCGCCGCCGCGCCGTTCGAGATCCCCGGCGCCGCCGCGCTGCTGCCCGCCCTGGTGTTCGTGCTGCTGCTCAACCTCGGCGAGATGATCGCCGTGCCCGTCGCCCGCGACCTCGTCGGCGACCTCGGCGGCAACCGCGACCTGGGCAGCTACTACGGCTTCCTCAGCAGCTTCGGCGGCCTCGCCGTGCTGATCGCGTCGACGGCGCTGGGCGGGATGCTCGACGCCGCCGAGGCGCCCGGCGCCGCCGCGACCGTCCCGTGGCTGGTCCTGGCCGCGGTCATGTGCGTCTCCGCCTACGGCCTGCGCCGCATGGCGCAGCGCCGTGCGGGAGGCGCGGAGGCCGCGCCCGGCACGTCGCAAAGCAACAGCGAACGCGCCGCGTCCCGCGACGCGCGTGACGACGGCGACCCCGCGCACGCGGACGCCACCCGAACTTCCACGACCCCATCCCCGACGACAGGAGACGACCGATGACCACCCGACACCCGCGGCTGCGCCGCGCCACCGCCATCGCCGTGGCGGCCGGCACCGCCCTCACCCTCGGCGGCTGCTTCACCGACGGCGGCGACGGCTCCGGCGAGGCCGGCGAGCGCATCTCCTTCGCCATGGCCTTCCAGCCCGTCGCCGGCCTGTCGCCGTACTCCGACGACGCGCTGACCAACACCCGCACCGGCGTCGCCGAGACCCTGGTGAACGTCGACAAGGACGCCAAGGTCGTTCCCGCGCTCGCCGAATCCTGGGACACCCCCGACGAGCGCACCGCCGTCTTCACCCTCCGCGAGGGCGTCACCTTCCACGACGGCACCCCGCTGACCGCCGAGGCCGCCGCCAACGCCCTGCGCGACGCCGCCGACGCCGCCACCCGCCCCGAGGGCCTCGGCGACGGCGACTTCACCTTCGAGGCCACCGGCGAGCGCGAGCTCACCGTCACCACCGACTCCGACGACCCCGTCCTCGTCCGCCGCTTCTCCGACGCCGGCACCGTCATCCTCGCCGAGGCGGCCTACGGCGGCGAGAACCCCGACCCCGTCGGCCACGGCACCGGCCCCTACAAGATCGTCTCCCTCGACGGCGCCACCGGCTTCACCGCCGACGCCAACCCCGACTACTGGGGCGGCGAGCCCGGCGCCGCCGGCCTCGACGTCACCTTCATGCCCGAGGCCGCCACCCGCGCCAACGCCCTGCGCGCCGGCGACGTCAACATCGCCCAGGCCCTCCCCGTCGCCCAGCTCGCCGACCTCGGCGACGCCGACGTCAACGAGGAGACCCTCACCCGCGGCGTCCTGCTCAACCTCAACACCGAGAAGGGCGTCTTCGCCGACGAGGCCATGCGCACCGCCGCCGCCGAGGCCATCGACGACGGCCTCATCGTCGACACCATCTACGAGGGCCACGCCACCGCCGCCGACGGCCACCTGTTCAACCCCGACCAGGAGTGGGCCGACGTCGAGCCCGGCGACCTCGTCGACCCGGGCGAGGGCCGCGGCACCGTCCGCCTCGCCACCTGGACCGACCGCCCCGAGCTGCCCGAGGTCGCCTCCGTGGTCGCCGAGCAGCTGCGCAAGGCCGGCTTCGACGTCGAGGTCGTCACCGGCGAGTTCGAGGCCCTCGAGCCCCAGCTCATGGACGGCGAATTCGACGCCGTCGTCGGCTCCCGCAATTACATGCTCGGCGCCTCCGACCCCGTCGCCTACCTCGAGTCCGACTACACCTGCGACGGCGGCTACAACCTCTCCCAGCTGTGCGACTCGGATTTCGACGCCAAGATCGAGGAGGCCGGGCAGCTCGGCGACGATGAGGGCCGCCTCCGCCGCGCCGCCGAAATCGCCGGCGAGCTCGTCGCCTCCGGCATCGTCGTGCCGATCAGCTTCGAGCACTCCCACGTCGGCACCCGCGACGTCGAGAACGTCAACCTCGACCCGATGGAGCGCTACTTCGTGACCGTGGAGACTTCCCGCTCATGACGGGCACGCGGATCCGGGCCATCGTCGGGCCCGTCGCCATCGCCGCCGGTGCCGTCCTCGCCGGCAACCTCCTGACGACGATGCTGCCCTGGTTCACCGGACGCGAGCCCGCCCTGTCGGTGCTCCGCGCCCGCGAGGCCCAGCGCGCCGCGACCCCCGAGCTGCTGGCCCGCATCCGCGAGGACTTCGACCTCCCGTCCACCCCCTGGGAGTCCCTCGCCGGCTGGGTGTCCGGGCCGCTGCTCGGCGACTTCGGCCCCTCCTGGGTCGACCAGGGCCAGGACGCCATGGGCGCCGCGCTCGGCGGCCTCGGCATCTCCATCTCGCTGACCTTCGCCGCGCTCGTGGTGTCCACGCTGATCGCGGTCGCCGTCGTCACGCCCCGACTCACCGCCGCCGCACGCGGGCGCCGGCCCGGGGGAGCGGCGGCCACCGTCCTCGCCGGGCTCTCCGCCCTGCCGGACTTCGTCCTCGCCGTCGTGCTGATGTGGATCTTCGCGCTCAAGCTCGGCTGGTTCCCCATCTCCGGATGGGAGGGCCCGCTGCACATGGTGCTGCCCGTCATCGCGCTCGCCGTCGCCGCCGGAGGCATGTACGGCCGCGTGCTGCTCATCTCGGCCGACGCCGCCTGCGGCGAGGCGTGGGTCGAGTCGTGGCGCGTCAACGGCGTCGGCACCGGCGTCATCGCCCGCCACCTGCTGGCCCGCGCGTTCATCCCCACCATCCCGATCCTCGCACTGTACTTCGCCGGCACCGTCACCGCGACCGCAGCCGTCGAGGTCACCTACAACATCCCGGGCTTCGGCCGCACCGTCGTCTCCGCCGCCCAGGACCAGGACATCCCGGTCATCCAGGCCGCGGTCACCATCGTCCTCGTCCTCGGCGCCGTCATCGGCCTGCTGACGCACTTCCTGCGCCGCCGGCTGCTCGCCCCGCTGGAGGGCGACGTCGCCGGGCTCGCGGCGGCGAGGGCGCCGCAGCGCGGCCCGTCGATGGTGTGGGCGTGGGTCGCGCTCGTGCCGCTGGTGCTGGTGTTCGCCGGCCTGTTCCGGGACGCGTCGATCGACCCGACGGCGCGGCTCGCCGACGCGTCGACCGCCCACCCGCTGGGCACCGACCAGCTCGGCCGCGACCTGTGGGCTCGGCTCGCCGACGGCGCCGTGTACTCCATCGGCGTCGCCGTCATCATCACCGCCGTGTGCGCGGTGCTCGGCATCGTGCTGGGCCACATGGGCCGCTGGGTGCAGCAGATCGGCGAGGCCCTCAACGCGATGCCCGCCATCCTCATGGGCCTCATCCTCGCCGGCGTCTTCGGCCCGTCCACGTGGACCGCGGCCATCGCCGTCATCCTCGCCGGCTGGATCCCGCTGGCCGCGCACTGCGCCGCCGTCGCGGAGGAGGCCCGCGCCACCGGCCACTACCGGTACGCGGAGATCATGGGCGCCTCCAAGGGGCACCTGCTGCGCCGCCACGTCCTGCCCATCACCGTGCCCGCCACGGTGCGGCACGCCGTCGGCCGCATCGCGCACAACGCGCTGGCGCTGGCCGCCCTCGGCTTCCTCGGCGTCGGCGCCGTGCACGACAGCCCCGAGTGGGGCGTCGTGCTCAACGAGGCCACCGGATACCTCACCCGCGCGCCGTGGATGGCGCTCGGCCCGACGGTGTGCCTGGTCGCCCTCGGAGTGCTCGCCGCGGTGCTGACGGACCGTCGGGCCGCGAAGGTCTGACGGCGGGTTTCGCCTGGCCGGCGGTTCGGCAGCGCGCCGCCTGGTTGGCGCCGCCCGGCTCCTCATCTCGGGGAGCCGGGCGGCGTCGTCGTTCCCGGGGAGGGCGCCGTCCGCACCGCCGGGGCCTTTCGTGACCGGCGTCCTTCACTGCCGGCACCCATCCGGGGTGAACGAGGTTTAGCGGCCTGAACGGGATTCGTGTCCTGGGGTTTTGCTGCGGATTCTGACGCGTTCAGGCCGCTAAATCCCATTAACCCGTTGTGGCGGTCGGCGGGGCCCATGTCGGAGCGGTCGCGGCGGGCGGTTCCGGCGGGCGTCGAGCCCCGCTGTGGGCGGTTAACGCGCTTTAGCGGGCCCAACGCACGAATGGTCCTGGGGTTTTGTCGCCCGATCTGAGGTGTTGGGCCCGCTAAAGGGCATTAACCGCATGCGGGGCCGAGATGGGTGGCAATGGAGCCGGGATGAGCGGCGACGAGGCCAGGATGAGCGGCAACGGAGCCGGGGTTCGCGGCCTCAACCGGCGTCCT
This sequence comes from Corynebacterium sp. 335C, assembly GCF_053525695.1. Taxonomy (NCBI): domain Bacteria; kingdom Bacillati; phylum Actinomycetota; class Actinomycetes; order Mycobacteriales; family Corynebacteriaceae; genus Corynebacterium; species Corynebacterium sp. 335C. Next base: position 499,737 of record NZ_JASTTB010000001.1, on the reverse strand, counting down.
GTAGCCGTGGCGGAGAGCTTCGTCGCCGGGGCAGCGGGTTTCGTGGTCGGGGCAGGCGGTTAACGAGGTTTAGCGGGATGAACGCGAGCGGCGTCCTGGGGTTTTGGGCCGGATTTTGTCGCGTTCATCCCGCTAAATCGCATTAACTCCCTCGGCGCCGGGGTCGGAAAGCAGGGGTCCGGAGGGCTGCGTTCGGAGGGGTCGGGGGAGGGGCGAACGAAAAGGAGCGGTCCGGTGCGGGGCGAGCCGGTACGGGGCTACTTCAGGGCGCCGCCGGCCTGGCCCCACGCCCGGACGCCGCCGGCGAACCAGTACGCGTCGTAGCCGGCCGACCGCAGCTGGCGCGCCGCGGCCTTCGCACGCGGGCCGCGGGCGCACACGCACACGATCGTCCGGTTGCGCGGCAGCTCCGCCATCCGGGACGGCAGGTCCGGCAGCGGGATGTGCGTCGACTTCTTCGGGGCCAGCGAGGCGCGCTCGCCCGCGCCGCGGACGTCGAGCAGGCGGCCGCCGTCGCCGACGCGGGCCACGGCCTCCTCCGCCGAAATCTTGGAATCATCGCCGAACAGACCGCCGAACAGGGACATCGCGGAAAACCTCGCCTTCAGGGGAAACGGAATGTCGACACGGTACCCCGCGGGGTATCGGATGGGCACTCGTCCGGGGGTGGACGGGTGGACAAAGGGGAGGGTTTGGCGGGAAGGGGAGGGAGGGGAAGGCGGCCGGCGGTAAGGGAAGGGGTACCGGCCGGCAGGAGAGGGAGGGGTGCCGCCGGGAAGTGGGCGGGGCGTCGGCGGAAAGGGGGAGCTGCCGTCGCCCCGGGGTGGAAAAGGGGAGGGCTCCGGGGCCGCGTAGGCGCCGCGGAGGGCCCGCGGCCTACAGTCGCGAGCCCATCTCGCGGGCGGCCGCCAGGACCTCCGGGCCCCACGCCTCGTACGGCGACGGCGTCAGATGCTCCACGGGCCCCGAGACGCTCAGCACCGCCGTCATCTCGCCCGACGAATCCATCACCGGCGCAGAGATGGACGCCAGCGCCGCGTCGCGCTCGCCGACCGACTCCGCCCAGCCGCGCTCGCGCACCCGCGCCAGCTCGTCCGGGCCGAAGTTCGCCTCCGGCAGGATCCGCGCGGCCAGCGACTCCGGGCCGAACGCCAGGAACACGTGCGCCGCCGAACCCGCCGTCAGCGGCATCCGCGATCCCACCGGCACCGTGTTCCGCAGCCCGGACGCCGGTTCCAGGGAGGCGATGCAGGTGCGGGTGTCGCCCGTGAGACGATAGATCTGCACCGACTCGCCGGAGGTCTCCATGAGCTTCGGCAGGACGTGCGCCGCGGCGTCGGCCAGCAGATCCGACGCCACCGGCGTGAGATCCGCCAGGCCCGGCCCGGCCGTCCACTGCCCGTCCGGCGTCCGCGCCAGCAGGCGGTGGACCTCCAGCGCCGTGGCCAGGCGGTGCGCGGTCGCGCGCGGCAGGCCCGTCCGGTCGCACAGCTCCGTCAGGGTGCACGCGCCGTCGGCGACGGTGGTCAGGATCCGCACCGACCGGTCCAGGACCTTGATGCCGCTGGCCGGGGCGCCGGGGCCCTCGGGGGCCGATTCGGGGGCGTCGTCCCGTGTGCTAGTCTGTCTCATGCCATGATATTAGCATCCCATAATCTGGGATTCGAGTGGGCGCCACGACGGCACGCCGCACGCCCCGGGCACAGCCCCCGGAAACGCCCGCGGACCCCGTCGTCACGCACCACCCGGACCCCGGATCGCCGGGACGCGACCCCCGGACGCCGCACCCCGCGGCGCCCCGGACCAGCCGAAGAACGACCAACCACGAGGTGACCCATGAGCTCCGCCGACGCAGCGGCCCCGAAGACGCTCGCCGAGAAGGTGTGGCGCGACCACGTCGTCACGCCCGGTGAGAACGGCGAACCCGATCTCATCTACATCGACCTCCACCTGCTGCACGAGGTGACGTCCCCGCAGGCGTTCGACGGCCTCCGCCTCGCCGGCCGCCAGGTCCGCCGCCCCGACCTCACCATCGCCACCGAGGACCACAACGTCCCCACCGACACCGGCATCGCCGGCGGCGCCATCAACCTCATCGCCGAGCCCACCTCGCGCACCCAGATCGCCACCCTGCGCAAGAACGCCGAGGAGTTCGGCATCCGCCTGCATCCGATGGGCGACATCGAGCAGGGCATCGTCCACGTCGTCGGCCCCCAGCTGGGCCTCACCCAGCCCGGCACGACCGTCGTCTGCGGCGACTCCCACACCGCCACCCACGGCGCGTTCGGCGCCATGGCCTTCGGCATCGGCACCTCCGAGGTCGAGCACGTCCTGGCCACCCAGACGCTGCCGCTGAAGCCGTTCAAGACCATGGCCGTCAACGTCTCCGGCGAGCTGCAGTCCGGCGTCACGTCGAAGGACCTGATCCTGGCCATCATCGCCAAGATCGGCACCGGCGGCGGCCAGGGCCACGTCATCGAGTACCGCGGCGAGGCCATCGAGAAGCTGTCGATGGAGGCGCGGATGACCATCTGCAACATGTCCATCGAGGCCGGCGCCCGCGCCGGCATGATCGCCCCCGACCAGGTCACCTACGACTACCTGAAGGGCCGCCCCCACGCCCCGCAGGGCGAGGAGTGGGACCGCGCCGTCGAGTACTGGGACTCCCTGCGCACCGACGACGACGCCGAGTTCGACACCGTCGTCGACATCGACGGCTCCGCCCTCACCCCGTTCGTCACCTGGGGCACCAACCCCGGCCAGGGCATCGGCCTGGGCGACGAGGTCCCCTTCCCGGAGTACTTCACCGACGAGGCCGACCGCATCGCCGCCGAGCGCGCCCTGCAGTACATGGACCTCGAGCCCGGCACCCCGATGCGCGAGATCGGCGTCGACGTCGTCTTCGTCGGCTCCTGCACCAACGGCCGCATCGAGGACCTCCGCGCCGTCGCCGACGTCCTGCGCGGCCGCCGCGTCGCCGACGGCGTGCGCATGCTCGTCGTCCCCGGCTCCGCCCGCGTCCGCGAGCTCGCGGAGGAGGAGGGCCTGGCGGAGGTCTTCGCCGCCGCCGGCGCCGAGTTCCGCATGCCCGGCTGCTCCATGTGCCTGGGCATGAACCCCGACCAGCTGACGCCGGGCCAGCGCTGCGCCTCCACCTCGAACCGCAACTTCGAGGGCCGCCAGGGCAAGGGCGGGCGCACCCACCTCGTCAGCCCCGCCGTCGCCGCCGCCACCGCGGTCTCCGGCCACTTCGCGTCGCCCGCTGACCTGCAGCCCGCCGAGCTCGCCGGCGCCGCCGTCTAGCCCCGACCACCGGACCGGCAAGGACCGCGCACCGGGCGCCCGGCGGGCCGCCGACCGGCCCGCCGGGAACCCGGACCCGGACCTCCGGACACGACCAAAGGACCAGCCATCATGGAGAAGTTCACCACCCACACCGGCGTCGGGGTGCCGCTGCGCCGCTCGAACGTCGACACCGACCAGATCATCCCCGCCGTCTACCTGAAGCGCGTCACCCGCTCGGGCTTCGAGGACGGCCTGTTCAACAACTGGCGCACCAACGAGCCGGACTTCGTGCTCAACCAGGACGCCTACCGCGCCGGCTCCGTGCTCGTCGCGGGCCCGGACTTCGGTACGGGCTCGTCGCGCGAGCACGCCGTCTGGGCGCTCATGGACTACGGCTTCCGCGCCGTCCTGTCGTCCCGTTTCGCGGACATCTTCCGCGGCAACTCCGGCAAGGCGGGTCTGCTGGCCGGCCAGATGGAGCAGGGCGACATCGAGCTGCTGTGGAAGCTGCTCGACGAGGATCCGGGGCTCGAGGTGACCGTCGATCTGGAGAACCGGACGGTGTCGGCGGGGGATGCGGTGCTGCGTTTCGACGTCGACGACTACACCCGCTGGCGTCTCATGGAGGGCCTCGACGACATCTCGCTGACGCTCCGAAATGAGACCGGTATTCGTGCATTTGAGGAATCGCGCCCCTCGTTCAAGCCTCGCACTCTCTCATGAAAAGCACATAAATCCAGGTAGCGCGTTGTATTTCACACCGTGTCGATGTTGTTGAATCGTGTTCGGGACATTATCTTCGGATAATGGACGCGCCAAAGGGGACGGGTCAACCGTTCCGTGCCAGGCGCTCCCGTACATCACGTTCACCCCTTGATGCGGAAGGCCTGCACATGAACAAGGCGCACTTGGTCGAGGAGCTGGCCGCGAGGCTCGCCATCCCCCAGACGGCTGCGGCGCGGGCGATCGAGAACACCCTCGACATCATCGTCCGCGCGGTCGCCTCCGGGGAGTCCGTGACCATCATGGGGTTCGGCACCTTCGAGCCTCGCGAGCGCGCCCCCCGCACCGCGCGCAACCCCCACACCGGCGAAACCGTCCCGGTCCCCGCCACCCGCACCCCGGCGTTCCGCCCGGGCGGATACTTCCGCTCCGTGGTCAAGGAGGGCCGGTCCCCGGAGGAGGGCCGCATCTCCGTGCGGCGCAGCTCCTCCCACCGCGGATTCGACGTGTAGGGGCACCGAAAAGGGGCCGGATCGGGGTTCTCCCGATCCGGCCCCTTTCGCGTGGTCGCGCGATGCGCGGCAGCTGCGTGACGACGGGATCCGCGCCCGCCCGCGCCCACCGGCCCGGCCGGGGCGGGGACCCCGCCCCGGCGGCGCCGGGGAAGCGGGACGCCCCGCGGCCGCCGCGCCGCGCGCCCGGCCGCCCGCTACTTCACGGGGAGGGCGGAGGCGTAGTAGTCCGCCGTCGTCAAGCACCCGTCGTTGAACCCCAGGACCCACATCGAGCCCTTCTTCGCGTCGATCTCCGCCAGCGGCAGCGTGCCCTGCGCCGACAGCCACGCGATCATGTCCGGGATGACCATGCCCTGCGCGCACACGACGCTCACGCCGCCCTCGGCGACGACGTCCATGAACCGGCGCTGCGCGTCCACCATCGACCCCAGCCACGCGCGGTCGCCGAAGAGATCGTCGACCTCGACGTCGAGGCCCAGCTCCGCCGCCATCGGCGCCACCGTCTGCGAGCACCGATCCGGCTCCGCGGCGTAGATGCGCTCCGGGCGGAACGGCGCCACCTGCGACACCAGCAGCTCCGCCTGCCGGCGGCCCTTCTTGTCCAGCGGCCGCAGATCGTCGTCGCCGCTCCAGTTCTTCCGCGCGTGCGCCCGGGCGTGGCGGACGTAGAGGATGCGCGTGTCCGGCTCCGCCGCCAGGCGCTTGCGGGCCTTCTCCAGCACCTCGACGTCGAGGTCGTACGACAGCAGATCCGCCGCCTCGTCGAAGGAGGCCCAGCGGAGCTCGTCGACCTCGTCGTTCGGCGTGAACTCGCCCTCCAGCACCTCCGCCGTCCAGTACCAGACCACCTTCGTGCGGCCCGTCACCGGATAATCCACGTGGCCCAGCAGCTTGCCCAGGCGGACCGAGAAACCCGTCTCCTCCTCGATCTCGCGGGCCGCCGTCGCCGGCAGGTTCTCGCCCGGATCGAGCTTGCCCTTCGCCAGCGACCAGTCGTCGTACGACGGGCGGTGGATGACCGCGACCTCCGGGGCGGCGGCGTCGCCGCGCCACAGGACCGCGCCCGCGGCGAACGTCGGCTTCGTGAAATCCCGGCCCGGCTTCGAGCCGATGATGCGGTGGCGGCCGGTCAACGACGTGTCGTTGACCTTGTCCTTGTCGTTCTCGTGCAGGGCCATGCGGAAGGGGTCATCTCCTCGGTCGCGGGCTGGGTGGGGACCCGTCCGAGTATATGGCCGGGCCGCCGGGTCGGCCCGGCGGAGCGGGGCGGGGCGGGTGCCGGGGAGATGCGCGGGTCCGGTCGTGTGGAGCCGCCGAGGCCGTTTGCGCTGCGCGCGAAGGGCGGCCACCGGGGTTAACGGCCTTTAGCGGGCCAGACGCACGATCGGCCCTGGTGTTTTGCGGGCGATTCTGAGGTGTTGGGCCCGGTAAAGCGCATTAACCGCCGTGGCGGCGTGCCGGCGAGGCGCGGCGCGCGCCCCCGGAGCCGTTCCCGGGGCCGGCGCGAGCGGCCGGCGACCGTCCTCGGACTGGCGCGGGCGCCGGGCGGCCGTCCCCGGACCGGCTCCGGCGACCGAGGGCCGTCCCCTGGTCGTGGACGGGGATTCCGGCTCGCGCGGCAGGGCCCGCTCGGCGGTTAACGTGATTTAGCGGCCCAAACGCGATTCGGCTCCTGGGGTTTTGGCGCCGGATTTGTCGCGTATGGGCCGCTAAACCGCGTTAACCCCTGTCGGGGTGGCGGTGGGCCGCCCACGTCGAGGCCGTCCGTCTCCCGCTCGACAGCGCCGCCGGCCCGGCAGCGCCTCCGGTCCGGCAGCGCCGCCGCGTCCGGCCCGGCTGCTCCGGCGCCGCATCCGATACGCGGTCCCGGCGCGTGCGCCCGCGGCTATGCTGGTCGGCAAAAGCAGCCCGGGCGACCGGGAATGCCGGGCGGGACGGGACCGCCGGACCGGTGCAGCCGCCGCACGGGCGCCACCGATGCCCGGGCGCCGCAGACCCGGCGGAGCGCGACGAGAGGAGCCGACGATGGTGCAGGTGGCCGTGATGGGCGCGGGCTCGTGGGGGACGACGCTGGCGAAGGTCTTCGCCGACGCCGGCAACTCCGTGAACCTGTGGTCCCGCCGCGAGGAGCAGGCCCGCCGCATCCAGATCATGCGGGAGAACAGCGACTACCTGCCGGGCCTCGGCCTGCCGGCGGGCATCACCGCCACGTCGGACGCGGAGCGGGCGCTCGACGGCGCCGACATCGTGGTGCTCGGCGTGCCGTCGCAGACGCTGCGAGGCAACCTCGAGGTCTGGAGGGACGCCATCGGCCCGGAGGCGACGCTGGTGAGCCTGGCGAAGGGCATCGAGCGGTCGTCGGGCAAGCGGATGAGCCAGGTCATCACGGAGGTCGCGGGCATCACCCCGGACCGGGTCGCGGTGCTGTCGGGCCCGAACCTGGCGCGCGAGGTCGCGGCGGAGCAGCCGGCGGCGACGGTCATCGCGTGCGAGGACGAGAACCGGGCGCGCACGGTGCAGGCGGCGGTGGCGACGCCGTACTTCCGCCCGTACACGAACGTCGACGTCATCGGCTGCGAGATCGGCGGCGCCTGCAAGAACGTCATCGCGCTGGCGTGCGGCATGGCGACGGGCCAGGGGCTGGGGGAGAACACCCTGGCGACGATCATCACCCGCGGCCTCGCCGAGATCACCCGCCTCGGCGCGGCGGCCGGGGCGCAGGAGAAGACGTTCGCGGGCCTGGCGGGCCTGGGCGACCTCGTCGCGACGTGCTCGTCGCCGCTGTCGCGCAACCGCACGTTCGGCCAGCGGCTGGGCAAGGGCGACACGGTCGAGCAGGCGCAGCACGCGACGCGCGGGCAGGTGGCGGAGGGCGTCATCTCCTCGACGTCGGTGTCGGAGCTGGCGCACGGCCACGGGGTGGAGATGCCCATCACCGACGCGGTGCGCGCGGTGTGCCACGAGGGCCTGTCGGTCGACGAGGCGATCCGCATGCTGATGGGCCGCTCCCGCAAGGCGGAGTAGCGCTCTGCGACGCGTGACGACGGCTGTCGCGGGATGACGGGTCGCGCGTGACGACGGCTGCCGCGTGACGGCGGGGCCCGCCGCGCTCCGCGGCGCCCCGCCCCGCCGCCGCACGGGGCGTCGCGCCCCACCGGGGTACGATGCTCCCCATGACTTCGCCCGACACCCGCAAGACCGTCGCCGTCGTGTTCGGCGGCGCCAGCCCCGAGCACAGCGTCTCCTGCATCTCCGCGGGCGCCATCATGGCGCACCTCGATCGGTCGCGGTACGACGTGGTTCCGGTCGGCATCACCCGCGACGGCACCTGGGTCGCCGGCGTCGACGATCCGGAGGCTCTGTCGGCGGACGGCCGCGAGCTGCCGGAGGTCGACGGGTCGGCGCAGGAGCTGGCCCTGTCGGCGGCGCCGGCGCGCCGCGGCGAGCTCCACTGCATCGGCGGCGACCGGGCGGGGGAGCTGTTCGCGACGGTGGACGTGGTGTTCCCGGTGCTGCACGGCCCGAACGGCGAGGACGGCACGGTCCAGGGCCTGCTGGAGCTGTCGGGCGTGCCGTACGTCGGCCCGGGCGTGCTGGCGTCGGCGGCGGGCATGGACAAGGAGGCGACGAAGGCGCTGGCGAAGGCCGCCGGCATCCCGATCGGCGATCAGGTGGTGCTGCTGGCCGGGGAGGAGCTGACGGACGCGGACGTGGAGCGCCTGGGCTTCCCGATGTTCGTCAAGCCCGCCCGCGGCGGCTCGTCCATCGGCATCTCGAAGGTCGACGGCCCGGAGGGCCTGGACGCGGCGCTGGCGCTGGCGCGGGAGCATGACGCGAAGGTCATCGTCGAGGCGGGCATCGTCGGCGACGAGGTCGAGTGCGGCGTGCTGCAGCTGCCGGACGGGGAGCTGACGACGTCGGTGCCGTCGCGCCTGCTGGGCATCGAGGATTCGGAGGAGGGCTTCTACGGCTTCGACACGAAGTACCTCGACGACGTCATCACCGCGGAGATCCCGGCGCAGCTGGCCGACGGCATGACGGAGCGGGTGCGGGAGCTGGCGAAGGCGACCTTCCGCGCGCTGTCGTGCGACGGCCTGGCGCGCGTCGACTTCTTCGTCACGGCCGACGGCCCGGTGCTCAACGAGATCAACACGATGCCGGGCTTCACGCCGATCTCGATGTACCCGCAGATGTTCGCCAAGACCGACTGGTCGTACCCGGAGCTGCTCGACGCGCTGGTGCGCCGGGCGTTCGCCGCGGTCCGCTAGCCCCGGCCGCGACGACGGACCCTCTGCCGGCCGCATCCCGCGGCCGGCGCGGACACGGCCCGGGCCCCGCATGGTGCGGGGCCCGGGCCGTCGTCACGCTCGGGGTGGTGCGGGGCGTCGCGTGACGACGCTCCCCGCCCCGGCGCTACTCCTCCGACGGGGCGGTGTTGGCCAGCGTCGCGGAGATGACGTCGGAGAACGCGGGCAGCAGGCCCGACGCCTGCGCCATCGGCACGTGCACGGCGACGAAGCGCTCCCGGCCCAGCGCGAAGTAGGTGCCGGTGACGCCGGTGGTCTCGGCGGGCTCATTGAACCACACGATCTCGCCGACCTGCGTCAGGGGCTTGTCGGTGCCCTCGTAGCCGTCGGGCTCCTCGACGCCGCAGCGGGCGGTGACCAGCTGGCCGGTGCCGTCGGCCCAGGCGACCAGGCCGGGGACGGAGCCGGCGGCGTCGCCCTCGAGGCGGCGGAATTCGCCGAGCTCGGCGGGCAGCGCGTCGCGGAAGGCGGTGCAGCGGTCGTCGTCATGCGGGGCGGCGAGATCCGCCAGCGGCAGGGCGTGCGGCTCGGGGGCGCCGCCGGCGTCGGCGTCGGGGCCCATGGCCTTCGAGATGTCCTCCAGGTCGTCGCGGTGATCGGCGTCGGCCGTGACGGCGACGACCGGGGTGCGGCCGACGGAGTACCAGGTGGTCAGCTCGGAGCCCGGGGCGCCGTCGCCGACCGCGAGCCACTGCACGCCCCCGATCTCCTCCGTCTCCGCCAGCGGGGTGAACTGGACGGGCACCGGGGCGCCGCAGCGCAGCGTCACCCGGTCGTCGAGGGAGTCGCGCCACACCGCCGCGCCCTGCGGTGCCGGGTCGGCCAGCGGGGCGCGGACCAGGCCGTCGAGCCGGTCCGGCAGGCGGTCCAGAAGCTCCGCGCACTTCGGGTTGTCATCCTCCGGCATCTCCGGCGACGACAGCGCCACCGGCTGCCGGGCGGCGTTGTCCTGGACGATCTTCGCGCCGCCGATGACGCCGGCGGCCAGCAGCACGGCCAGCACCAGCGCGACGACCATGCCCAGGCGGTTACCCTTGGGCTGAACCTTGTCTCCCATGCCGCCCAGCCTACCCACCGGGGCATGCGAGGCCCCCGCGACCCCAGGAAGGATCCGTGCCGGCGACGATGACCGAACCGCACCACGGGACAGCACCGCACGAGGCCTCCGGGGCCCGCCCCGGGCCCACCGTCGGGGACGTCGGCGAGCACGCGGTGATCGCGGCGATCCGGGAGGTCGCCCCGTCGTCGCGCAACGGCGACGACGCGGCGGTGCTGGCGATGACGACGCCCAACGCCAGCCACGTCGCCACCACCGACCTGCTGGTGGAGGGCCGCCACTTCGACCTCGCGTGGTCGACGCCCGAGGATGTCGGGCGCAAGGCCGCCATCCAGAACTTCGCCGACGTCGAGGCCATGGGAGCCCGCCCCAGGGCGCTGCTCATGGGCCTGTCGGCGCCGGAGTCGACGCCGCTGGACGTCGTCGTCGGCATCGCGCGCGGCATGGTCGCCGAATGCGACCGGTGCGTCGCGGAGCTCGTCGGCGGCGACGTCGTCGGCGGCGCCGGGCTGACGCTGTCCATCACCGCCATCGGCGAGGTCGGCGGCCCCGCCCGCCCGCTCATGCGCTCCGGCGCCCGCCCCGGCGACCGGGTCATCGCCGCCGGCGTCATCGGCCGCTCCGCCGCGGGACTGGCGCTGCTGCGCCGCCACGGCCGGCCGGAGGACGTGCCGGAGCGGTTCCGGGAGCTCGTCGACGCCCACCGCGTCCCCGTCTTCTCCTACGGCCGCGGCCCCGTCGCCCGCGCCGCCGGGGTCAACTGCCTGACCGACAACTCCGACGGCCTGCTCGTCGACCTCGCGGAGCTTGCGCGGACCTCAGGGGTCCGTATCGACCTCGACCGCGACGCCGTCGCCCCCGACGAGCTCATGCTCGACGCCGCCGACCACCTCGGCGCCGACGCGTGGGAGTGGGTGCTCCACGGCGGCGAGGACCACACGCTGCTGGGCACCACGGCGGGGGAGCCGCCCATCGACTTCCGCGTCATCGGCCGCGTCGTCCGCGCCGGGCGCTCCGCCGTCGAGGGCTCGCGCGACGCCGCGGCGGCCGCGGGCACGATCCCGGGCGCGGGCACGGGGGCGGCGACGGGCGCCGCGCCCGCGAAGCCGCCGGCCCCGCTCGTCACCATCGGCGGCGAGGAGCCGGGCGAGGCGACGGGATGGGTGAGCTTCTGATGGCGGACCCGATGGCGGACCCGATGGAGGGGCCGAAGGGCGGGACGGAGGACCCGGTGCAGCGAACGGAGGGAACGGACATGCACGACGCGCCGCTGCCGGTCGAGGAGGGCTGGGCCGAGGCGCTCGGCCCCGTCGCCGGCCGCATCCACGAGATGGGCGACTTCCTGCGCGCGGAGAACGCCGCCGGCCACGGCTACCTGCCCGCCGGCTCCGACGTGCTGCGCGCCTTCACGTACCCGTTCGACGAGGTGAAGGTCCTCATCGTCGGCCAGGACCCGTACCCCACGCCGGGGCACGCGATGGGGCTCAGCTTCTCGGTGCAGCCGCACGTGCGCCCGGTGCCGAAGTCGCTGGCGAACATCTACCGGGAGCTGCGCGACGACCTGGGCATCGAGACGCCGGAGCACGGCGATCTCACCGCGTGGTCGCGCCAGGGCGTCGCCCTGTTCAACCGCGTGCTGACGTGCCGGCCGGGCAGCCCCGGCTCCCACCGCCGGAAGGGCTGGGAGGAGATCACGGAGCACGCCATCCGGGCGCTCGCCCGCCGGGACCGCCCGCTCGTCGCGATCCTGTGGGGCCGCGACGCGCAGACGGCCGAGCCGCTGCTGGAGGGCGCGCCGTGCATCCGCAGCCCGCACCCGTCGCCGCTGTCGGCGTCGCGGGGGTTCTTCGGCTCCCGCCCGTTCTCCCGCTGCAACGCCGAATTGGAGCGCCTGGGCGCGGATCCGGTGGACTGGCGGCTGTAGCATGGCCCCCATGCCGGACCACGCCACCGCGGACGGGGCCGCCCCCGGCGGCGGCGCCGCAGGACTCGACGGGCCCGCCCTGCTGGGCTGGGCCCGCGCCGCCGTGGCGGAGCTGGAGCTCCAGCGCGGGGAGCTGAACTCCCTCAACGTCTTCCCGGTGCCGGACGCGGACACCGGCTCCAACATGACGGCGACGATGGCGGCGGCCCTGCGCGCGGCGGAGGACGCCGGCGACGCCGCCCCGGCCGCCGACATCGCCGCATCGCTCGCCGACGGGGCCGTCCGCGGCGCCCGCGGCAACTCCGGCACCGTGCTGTCCCAGGTCCTGCGGGCCCTGGCCGAATCCGCCGGGCCCGCCGTCGGCGGCGCCGACGTCCGCCGGGCCCTGCGCCACGCCGTCGACCTGGTCGACGAGGCGATCGCCGAGCCGGTCGAGGGCACCATCCTCACGGTGCTGCGCGCCGCCGCCGTCGCCGCCGCCGAGTGCGGCTCCGACGCGCTGGCCGACGTCGCCGCCGCCGCGTCCGCCGAGGCCCGCACCGCCCTGGCGGAGACGCCGTCGATGCTGCCGGCGCTGCAGGAGGCCGGGGTCGTCGACGCCGGCGGAGCCGGGCTGGTCATCCTCCTGGACGCGCTGGCCGACGCCGCCGGCGCCGACCCCGGGCCGCGCGAGCCGATCACGGCGGCCGTCCCCGGCGCCCGCGGAGCAGGCGCGCCCGGCGCCGCCGCATCCGGGGGCGCCGGCGCCGCGCGGGATGCGTCGTCACGCCCCGACCCCTCGGCGCACGCGGACGCCGCGCACGCCGCCGAGCTGGAGGTCATGTTCGGCATCGACTGCGACGCGGACGCCGCCGCGCGGCTGCGGGAGCGGCTGGCGGAGCTGGGCAACTCGCTCATCGTCGGCGCCGACACCCGCGGCGGCCGGACCGTCCACGTCCACACGCTGCGCGCCGGCGAGGTCATCGAGGCGGCGCTGGAGGCCGGCCGGCCCCGCGACATCCGCATCGAGCCGGTGTTCGCGCCGGTGGCGCGGCCCGCCGAGCCCGCCCGCACCGTCCTGGCGCTCACCCCGGAGGGGCCGCTGGCGGATCTGTTCGCCGCCTCCGGCGCCGTGCCCGTCGCACCGGGGGAGGACCCGGTCGGCGGCATCGTCGCCGCCATCTCCGGCGTCCCCGGCGACGGGGAGGTCGTGCTGCTGCCCAACGGGCTGCTGGACAACCGCGGCCTGGTGGAGGTCGAGCTCGCCGCCCACGCGGGGGAGCGGACCATCACCATCGTCTCCACCCCGACCCCGGCCAACGGCCTGGCGGCGCTGGCGGTCCACGACCCGGCGCTGCCGCTGGCGGTCGACGCGTACGCGATGAGCGAGGCGTCGTCCGGCATGCGCACCGCCGTGCTCAGCCCGGCGCCCGGCCCGGGGCTCACCATGGCCGGCCCGTGCGGCCGCGGCGACGTGCTGGCGCTCGTCGGCGGCGACATCGTCGCGGTCGGCCGCACCGCCGACGAGGCCTGCACGAAGGCGGCCGATCTGCTGCTGCGCTCCGGCGGGGAGCTGGTGACGCTGCTGCTCGGAGCCGACGCCGGCCCGGAGTCCGCGGTGGCGCTGCGCGATCACCTGGCCCGCAGCGCGCCGGGCGTCGACGTCGTCGCGTACGCCGCGGCGGGCATCGGGTCCCTGATGCTCGTCGGCGTGGAGTAGGCGGCCGTGCTCGGCTGGCTCGGGTCGGACACGGCGCGCACGCCGCTGGCGGAGGCCATCGGCGCCGACGCCGCGAAGCGGATGCGCGCCGCCTACGGGGTGTCCGACGTCGGCGGGATGCTGTCGATGATGCCGTCGAAGTGGATCGGCCAGGACCGGGGCCTCGACGTCGGCCCCGGCGACGTCGGGCAGACCATCACCGCGCTGGTGGAGGTCATCGACGTCTCCCACCCCGCCCCGGGCGGCGGCCGCCGGCCCGCCCGCATCACCGTCGGCGACGGGCGCTCCACGCTGCTCATGCCGGTGTTCGGCCAGCAGTGGCTCACCCGGCGCCTGAAGCGCGGCGACCGGCTGCTGGTGATGGGCACGCTGCGCGCCTTCCGCGACCGACTGGACCTGGCCAACGGCGACCTGCTGACGCTGCACCGCGACGGCTCGCCCGGCCAGGCCACCGGCAAGCTGAAGAAGCTCATCGACGCCGCCGAGTCCGTCGCCGAGCTCACCCGCCTGTTCGCCCGGCCGTGGCTGCCGGTCCGCCGGGGCCGCAAGGGCCTCGCCGGCGTCACCGTCGCCCTGTACTTCGACCGGCTGGTGCGGTGGCTGCCGACGGTGCCGGACCCGCTGCCGGACGTCCCCGGCGGCCTTCCGTCGTTCGACCGCGCGCTGCGGGAGGTGCACTTCCCGCCGCCGGAAGGCCCGCGCCAGGCCATCCTGCGCCTCAAGTACGACGAGGCGCTGGAGATCCAGCTCGAGACCGCGCTGCGCCGCCGGGCCGCCGCCGCGCGCGTCGCCCCGGCCTGCGCGTCCCCGGGTGCTGCGCGTGACGACGGGACCCGCGCCGCCCCCGATCCCGCCGCCGGCGGGGAGGGCGGCGCCGCCGGGGAGGCGGCCGACGGCCCCGTCCGCGCCGCGCTGGCGTCGTCGCTCCCGTTCGCCCTGACGGCCGGGCAGGCGGACGTCGTCACGCGGATCGACGCGGACCTGGCGCGCACCCGCCCGATGAACCGCCTGCTGCAGGGCGAGGTCGGCTCCGGCAAGACCGTCGTCGCCGCGCTGGCGATGGCCCGCGCCATCGACGCCGGCCGGCAGTGCGCCCTGCTCGCCCCGACGGAGGTGCTCGCCGCCCAGCACGCCCGCACGCTCGCCGCGCTGTTCGACGCCGCCGGCACCGGCGTCCGCGTCGCCCTGCTGACCGGTTCGCTGCCCGCGGCGGAGCGGCGCGACGTGCTGCTGGGGGCGGTGACGGGGGAGGCCGACGTCGTCGTCGGCACGCACGCGCTGCTGTCCGACGGCGTGGACTTCTTCGACCTCGGCCTTGTCGTCGTCGACGAGCAGCACCGCTTCGGCGTCCGCCAGCGCGACCGGCTGCGCGACCGCGGGCGTGACGGGATGACCCCGCACGTGCTGGTCATGACCGCCACGCCCATCCCGCGCACCATCGCCATGACGTTCTTCGGCGACCTCGAGGTGTCCACCCTGACGGAGCTGCCGGGCGGGCGGCGCGCCATCGCCACCTCCGTCGTCCCGACGCTGGAGCGGCCCCGGTGGGAGGAGCGCGCCTGGGAGCGCATCGGGGAGGAGCTCGCCGCGGGGCACCGCGCGTTCATCGTGTGCCCCGCGATCGTGCCGCGCGGGTGGTCGCGTGACGACGCCCCGGCCCCTGTCGACCCCGCCGACGGGCTGCCGGAGGCGACCGACGCGGAGCTCGCCTTCGAGGCGGCGTTCTCCGACGACTCCATCGACCTGGCGCTGGCCGCCGGCGACCCCGCCGTCCGCGTCTACGGCGACGACGAGGACGTCCCGGCGGCGGAGGCGGGGGCCGCACCGGGAGACGGGCCGGACGGCGCCGCGCCGGGCAGCGGGCCGGGCGACGGGTCCGCCGGCATGCTCTTCACGGCCGACGGCCGGCCCATCCCGGCGGGCTCCATCGCCGCGGAGGCCGGCGACGACTCCGTCCTGGAGGTCCACCGCCTCGCACGCCGGCTGCTGCCCGGCGCCCGCATCGCCGTCCTGCACGGCGGCATGCGCGGCGAGGACAAGGACCGCATCATGCGCGGCTTCGCCGAGGGACGCTCGAACGTCCTGGTCTCCACCACGGTCGTCGAGGTCGGCGTCGACGTGCCGGAGGCGACCGTGATGATGATCCGCCGCGCCGAGGGCTACGGCGTCTCCCAGCTGCACCAGCTCCGCGGTCGCGTCGGCCGCGGCGAGGCCGGCGGCCTGTGCCTGCTGTGCACGATGACCGAGGAGGGCACCCCGGAGCGGGCGCGCCTCGACGCCATCGCCGGCACCCTCGACGGCTTCCGCCTGGCGGAGCTCGACCTCGCCCACCGCAGCCACGGCGACGTGCTCGGCGAGCACCAGTCGGGCCAGGCGGGACTCGGCCTGCTGGACCTCACCGTCGACGGCGCCATCGTGGAGCGCGCCCGGGAGGACGCCGCCGCGATGGTCGACCGCGACCCGGACGCCGCCGCGGCGCTGACGGCCGACATCACCCGCGAGGAGTCGGACTTCCTCGACCGCGGCTGAGCCGGGCGGCCGCCGTCTTTTAGGATGGGCGACATGAACCAGCCGAACGCCAGCACCGGGGCCGCCGCCGCGGCCGTCGACGTCTGCGCCCCCTTCGCCGGGGTCGCCCGCCTGCAGGTCGCCGAGGGCGACGAGGTCGCCGTCGGCCAGCCCGTCGCCGTCGTCGAGGCCGTGAAGCTGGAGGCCGCCGTCGTCGCCCCGTGCCCGGGCGTCGTCGCCCACGTCGCCGCCGCCGACTACGCCGACGTCGCCGGCGGGGACGCCGTCGCGCGCATCACCCCGGCCGACGCCGCCGACGCCCCCGCCCCGGGCCGCGACGGCTCCGAGGACGGCGAGGCCTGATGCGCATCATCGCCGGCATCGCCGGGGGCCGGAAGCTCCACGCGCCCAAGGGCATGGAGACCCGCCCCACCTCCGACCGGGCCAAGGCCGCCATCTTCTCCTCCTGGTCCTCCCGCTTCGGGCTGGAGGGCACCCACGTCCTCGACCTGTTCGCCGGCTCCGGCGCCCTGGGCCTGGAGGCCCTGTCCCGCGGCGCCGCCTCCGCCGTCATGGTGGAGAACGCGCCGCAGGCCGCCGAGGCCATCCGCCGCAACATCGGGGTCGTCGGCCTGCCGGGCGCCGAGCTCGCCGAGGTGAAGGCCTCCACGTACCTGGCGTCGGCGCCGCGCGGCTGCTTCGACCGCGTCATCGCCGACCCGCCGTACGGGCTCATCGACGAGGCGGTCGGGGAGATGCTGGAGGCGCTGAAGCCGGCGCTCGCCGACGACGCCGTCGTCACCGTCGAGCGCCACGTCTCCTCCCCGGAGACCGTGTGGCCCGCCGGCTACGAGCCGCTGCAGCAGAAGCTCAAGCGCCGCATCCACGGCGCCGCCCGCTTCGACACCGCCATCTGGACCGGCGAGCCGGCCGGCGCGGCCGCCGGCGACGATGCCGGCACCGCCGCCGCCTCCGGCACCGCCGCCGAGTCCGGCGCGACCGCCGACACCGCCGTCGACGACGACGCGGAGCCGGCCCGCACCGACGCCGCACAGGAGGACTGACCCATGCGCCACGCCGTCTGCCCGGGCTCGTTCGACCCGCTGACCAACGGCCACCTCGACGTCGTCACGCGCGCCGCGGCGATGTTCGACCGCCTCACCGTGCTGGTGACGCACAACCCCGCGAAGCAGGGGCTCTTCGACCCGCAGGAGCGGATGCGCCTCATCCGCGAGTGCGTCGACGCCGCGGGCCTGGACAACGTCGACGTCGCCGCGCACACCGGCCTGCTCGTCGACTGGACGACGGAGCACGGCGCGACCGTGCTGGTCAAGGGCGTGCGCAGCACCGGCGACTATGAGTACGAGCTGCCGATGGCGCAGATGAACCGCCGCCTGTCGGGCGTCGAGACGGTGTTCCTGCCGGCCGATCCGGCCTACGGGCACGTCAGCTCGACGCTGATGAAGGAGGTCGTCCGCTACGGCGGATCCATCGACGGGCTGGTGCCCGCGCCGGTGCTGGCCGCGCTGGAGAACCGGCTGGGGTAGCCGCCGGGCGCGACGCGCCGGGGATTCCGGCCCGGGATCGTCGCGAAAACCCCCGTTCCCTGGCACGATGGGGGCATGTTCCGCGTCTTCGAAGCACTTGATGAACTCGTCCAGACCGTCGAGGAGGCCTACGGCGTCCCGATGACGGCCAACTGCATGGTCCCGCGCCGGGACGTCCTCGTCCTGCTCGACGAGCTGCGCGACGCGCTGCCGCAGGAGCTGGACGACGCCCAGGACGTGCTGGACCAGCGCGACGGCATCATCGCCGAGGCGGAGGCGACCGCCCGCCGCACGGTCGAGGACGCCGACGCGGAGGCCGCGCGCCTCGTCGAGGACGCCGGGCAGCGCGCCGACGCGATGGTCCAGGACGCGGAGGACCGCGCGCACGCCACCGTCGCCAAGGCGCAGGACGACGCGGATCGCCGCCGCGACGACGCGGACCGCGAGTACCGCGAGGTCACCGAGCGCGCCGCGGCCGAGGCCGACCGCCTGCTGCGCTCCGGCAACGAGGCCTACGACCGGTCGGTGCAGGAGGGCCTCGCGGAGCAGGCCCGCCTCATCTCCGAGTCGGAGGTCATGCGGGAGGCGACGGAGCAGTCCCGCCGCCTGGTGGAGAACGCGCACGCCGACTCCAACCGCCTGCGCGGGGAGTGCGACGTCTACGTCGACAACAAGCTCGCGGAGTTCGAGGACGCGCTGTCGTCGACGCTGCGCACCGTCTCCAAGGATCGCGCGGCGCTGCGCAAGGGCGCCGGCGCCGCGGGCGCCGCGTCCCGCTACAACCGCGAGCCGGATCGCGGCATCGACTACGACCGCGATCGCGACGGCGACCGCGGGGAGCGGTCCGAGCGCGCCGAGCGCCCGGCCCGCTCGTACTCCCGCGATCGCGGCGACTACGACCGCGGTTAGCCCCCGGTTCGCCTCCGGCGGGGCGTGACGACGTGCCCCGCATGCGGCCCGGACCCCTGCGACGGGGTCCGGGCCGTTCGCGTTTCCATCCGGTAACGATGGTCGTTGCGCCCTATCGGGCCAGGTGCGGCGGGGCGTCACCTGGGCGGTGACCGAGGTCCCGGGCGCGCGCCGCCCGCGGACCGGACCCGGGAGGACGAGGAGGCCCGCCATGACCGCCACCGCCGCCAGGGGGCTGGGCTGGTCCCTCGCCGTCGCCGCCTACGTCGCGAGCCACGTGGGGTGGATGGGCGGCGACGCGCTGATGCTGGCGTGCGGCATCGCCGTCGTCGTCTGCGCCGTCGCCTGCGCGGTGCTCGCGTGGCGGGCGCGCTGCCCGGACCTGTGGGCCGCGGCGGTGCTGTCCATCGTCGCGCCGGTGATGGTCATCGCCTGGTGGGCTCCGTTCTTCGCCCCGTGAGCGGAGGACGGCGGACGAAGGGACGACCGAGGAGGAACGCCATGGAACCCCGCACCGAACCCGCGCGACGCGAACCGCCCGGCGACGGCGCCGCAGGAGCCGCAGGAGCCGCCGGTCCGGGCGTCCGCCCGCCCGCCGCCTCGCCGCGCAGCCGCACCGTGGCGCGCGTCGGCGGGTGGATCGCCGCCGCCGTCGCCTGCGTCCTGTCGCTGGCGTGGCAGCGCGGCACCCTCGGCGACTCCGGGCCCGTGCTGTGGGCCCTCATCGCCGCGGTCTCCATCATCGGCCTGGGCGTCATCGCCCTGGGCGCCCGGACCCGGGCGCATGATCTGCTCGTCGCGGGCACGCTGGCCTTCACGTCGCCGCTGTGGCTGGCGCTGGGCATCGGCCCCGGCTGGTAGGTCCGGGGGCCGCGCCCCCGGCGGGTATGCTGTTGCCATCATGAGTGCTCACACCCCCGATGCATCGTCCCCGTTCGTCATCGACGTCGGCCATGTCCTGCGCGACGGCCACCCGGAGCCCTTCGAGCGCACCGGCCCCGCGCCGCTGCGCATCGGCGCGGAGATGATCGGCGTCGAGCCGGGCGCGGAAGTCACCGTGTCGGGCGTCGTCACGCCCCTGGGCGGCGGCGTCCTGGTCGACGCGGACGTGACCGCCCCGCTGTCCGGCACCTGCGTGCGCTGCCTGGCGGATCTGCGGGAGAACCTCGACGTCCACGTCTCCGTCGCGTTCTCGGCCGGCTCCGGCTTCGTCGTCGACGAGGACGGCGAGGATGCCGACGACGAGGCGGTGCCGCCGATCGTCGACGATCTCGCCGACCTGACGCAGTCCGTCATCGACGAGGCCGTGCTGGCGCTGCCGTTCAACCCGACATGCGAGACGGTGGAGGACGCCGATTGCGCGGAGGACGAGACGGGCGTGCCCGCCCCCGACGGCGTGTCCGGCGAGGAGGGGGCTCCGGCCGATCCGCGCTGGGCCGCGCTGGCGGAGAAGTTCGGCGACCTCGCCGCCGACTCCGGCGACGCCGGGGAGGAGCGCCGGTGAGCCGCCGTCGCCGCCTGACCGGCGAGCCCGCCCGCGAGGCCGCCTTCGCCCGCGTCGACCATGCCCCGCTGCTGGAGGCGTTCGGCGTCGACCTGCCGGACGAGGACCTGAAGCTGGCGCTGACCCACCGCAGCTTCGCCAACGAGAACGGCAACCTGGCGAACAACGAGCGCCTGGAGTTCCTCGGCGACGCCGTGCTCGGCCTGTGCATCGCCGAGGAGCTGTACCGCCGCTTCCCGGAGCGCGCGGAGCAGGACATCTCGAAGATGCGCGCCGGCGTGGTGAACATGTACGCCCTCGCCGACCTGTCGCGCAGCATCAACCTGGGCGAGCACGTGCTGCTCGGCCGGGGAGAGACCGCCACCGGCGGCGCCGACAAGCACTCCATCCTGGCCGACACGTTCGAGGCGATGCTCGGCGCCATCTACCTGCGCCACGGCTTCGAGCCGTCGCGCGAGGTGGTGCTGCGTCTCTTCGACGAGATGATCGACGCCGCCCCGACCGAGGCCCGCGGCCGCGATTGGAAGACGCTGCTGCAGGAGCGCCTGGCGGAGCTCAAGCTCCCCGCCGCCGAGTACCGCGTGGAGTCCACCGGCCCGGACCACGAGCGGACGTTCTCCGTCGTCGTGCTCGTCGACGGGAGGGAGCGGGGCTCCGGCACCGGCATGACGAAGAAGGAGGCGGAGATGAAGGCCGCCCACCAGGCCCACGGGGCGCTGTCGGACTGACCGCCGGCCGACGCCGGTTCCGCGCCGCGCGCGGGGAGGATTCCTTCCCGCGCGCGGCGCTTTTTCGCGTCCGGCGCCCTATTTTCGCGTAATGCCGCGTAAATGTTGCGGATTCGAGAGCTCGGAAACGTGGCGGAGATGGAAAAGCCTGAATAGTATCCAGTTCAAATCATTCGCACGATGGTGACGGAGGCCACGATGACCAATCCGAACGACCCCTCGAACGGTTCCGGCGACTCCGGCGACGCGCCCTTCGGCTACGGGAACTCCGGAGCCGGCCAGGGCGGTGCCGCCAACCCCTATGGCGCCCCGCAGGGACAGCCCGGCCAGCCCGGTCCGCAGGGGCAGCCCGGCCAGCAGGGCCAGTGGGGCGGCCAGCCCGGCCAGCCCGGCCAGCCGGGCCAGCCCGGCCAGGAGGGCCAGTGGGCCGGCCAGCAGGGCCAGTGGGCCGGCCAGCAGGGCCAGCCCGGCCAGCAGGGCCAGCCCGGCGAGCCGGGCAATCCCTACGGCCAGGGCTCGGCGATGCCGGCCTCGGGCGACGGGAAGTCGTCGGGCGGCGCCGGCAAGATCATCCTGGGCGTCGTCGGGCTCATTGTGCTCCTCGCCGTCATCGGCGTCGCCGCCTACTTCCTCCTGGCCCCGTCCAAGGAGGAGAAGGCCGCGGCGGGCGCGAAGGAGACCATCCTGGAGCTGGCCGAGGTCCGGTCGGCGGCGGACATGAACAAGACGGTGTGCGAGGAGTACCGCATGAGCCCGGACACCGTGGAGAAGCTGGACGAGGTCGTCACCGCGGAGGACTGGGAGGGCCAGACCGGCATCAGCGACGAGGAGATCCGGGAGATCGAGGAGAAGAACCTCGTCGCCGAAATCCAGGACGACGGCAGCGCCATGGTCCAGAAGGAGGACGGCACCGCGGTCCGCTTCGTCGAGGAGGGCGACCGCTGGCTGCTGTGCGATCCGGACGTCATGGACGGCAAGGAGATGGACGCGCTCGTCTCGGGCTCCGGCTTCTGACGATAGGCGGGAAGGGGCACGGCTTCGCCGGCGGCCCCGTCCACCGCAGCGCATGACCCCGCCCGGGGTGTCCGGATGACGGATGCCCCGGGCGGGGTCGCGTCGTGTCCGCGGGGCGGCCGCCCGGAACGGGGCCGTCCCGCATCCGGGCCCCGCGGCGTCCCGGGTACGCTCGATGATCATGCCCGAGCTGCCCGAAGTAGAGACCATCCGCGCGGGGCTGGCGCCGCACGTCACCGGCCGCCGGGTCTCCGGCGTCCACGTCCTGCGCGATCGTGCGGTGCGTCGCCAGCCGGGCGGGGCGCCGGAGCTCGCCGCCCGGCTCGTCGGCAGGCGCGTCCTCGGCGCCGACCGCCGGGGCAAGTACCTGTGGCTCGACCTCGACGACGGCGGCATGCTGCTGGTTCACCTGGGCATGTCGGGGCAGCTGGTCATCCCGGGCCGCGACGGCGACCCGCACGTCCGGGTCCGCATCGAGCTTGACGACGGGACCCGCCTGGCCTTCCGCGACCAGCGCACCTTCGGGTGGATGTGGGCGTGCGACCCGGCGGCGTCGCGGCACGACGGCCGCATCGTCCCGGCTCCGGCGGCCCATGTCGCCCCCGATCTGCTGGAGGCGACGGCCGACGACCGGCGGGGGCCGGTGCGGCTGGCGCATGCGTTCCGGCGGCGGACGTCGGGCATCAAGCGGGTGCTGCTGAACCAGGAGGTCGTCTCCGGCATCGGCAACATCTACGCCGACGAGATGCTGTGGGCCGCCGGCGTCGACGGGGAGGCCCCGGCCGACGAGCTCGGCGTCCGCCGCCTGACGCGGCTGCTGCGGGAGGGCCGCGCCGTGATGGAGCGGTCCATCGCCGCCGGCGGCACGAGCTTCGACGCGCTGTAC
Source organism: Corynebacterium sp. 335C (assembly GCF_053525695.1). Classification (NCBI taxonomy): domain Bacteria; kingdom Bacillati; phylum Actinomycetota; class Actinomycetes; order Mycobacteriales; family Corynebacteriaceae; genus Corynebacterium; species Corynebacterium sp. 335C. The sequence goes on along the minus strand of NZ_JASTTB010000001.1, from coordinate 477,131 downwards.
GTCCACGTCAACGGGGAGTCCGGGTACTTCTCCCGGGACCTGGCGGTGTACGGGCGGGCGGGGGAGCCGTGCCCCCGCTGCGGGCGCCCCGTCGTCAGGCGCCACTTCATGAACCGGTCGTCGTACCTCTGCGTCTCCTGCCAGCGGTAGCCGCGCGACCGGCCGCCGCAGGGCACGGGCCCGCGCGCGGACCCGCGGCGCGGCGGTCCGGCACGCGCGGACCCGCGGCGCGGCGGTCCGGCACGCCGGGGGCGTCCGCGGGCGGCGGCCCGCCGGCGTCGCCACCGGCCCGGCTCCGCCCGTTCGGGGGTGGGGAAGCGGGGCGAAGCGGGGTAAGCCTGCCCGTTCCCTTTTGTTCGGCAGAGGTTTACGCTCTGTCCCATGGAATGGATGGATACGGCCGTCGACGCCGTCGGAACCTGGAACGACTGGTACTGGCAGTTCATGATCGTGCTGCTCGTCGGCGCGGGCCTGTACTTCTGCGTCCGCACCTTCGTCGTGCAGGTGCGCTACCTGCCCGAGATGTTCCGGGCGATCACGGAGAGCCCCTCCGACATCGCCGAGGGCGTCAAGGGCATCTCCGCCTTCAAGGCGTTCACGATCTCGGCGGCCTCCCGCGTCGGCACGGGCAACGTCGCCGGAGTCGCGGTGGCCATCTCCACCGGCGGCCCCGGCGCCGTGTTCTGGATGTGGCTGCTGGCCATCATCGGCGGCGCCACCAGCTTCGTGGAGTCGACGCTGGCGCAGCTGTACAAGGTGAAGGACAAGGAGTCCTACCGCGGCGGCCCGGCGTACTACATCACCCGCGGCCTCGGCGAGAGCTGGCGGTGGATGGCGGTGCTGTTCGCCATCCTCATCATCGTGACCTACGGCTTCGTCTTCAACGCCGTGCAGTCCAACTCCATCACCGCCGCCGTCGCGGAGTCGACGGGCAACGAGTCGCTGGCCCTGAAGCTGGTCATCGGCGTCGGCCTGGCGCTGCTCACCGCCGTCATCATCTTCGGCGGCGTCCGCCGCATCACCAGCGTCACCCAGATCCTGGTCCCGGTCATGGCCGGCGCGTACATCATCCTGGGCCTGGTCGTGCTGGTGCTGAACATCACCGAGGTGCCGGCGATGCTGGCGCTCATCGTCAAGCACGCCCTGGGCATCGAGCAGATCGCCGGCGCCGCGTTCGGCACCGCGGTCATGCAGGGCATCCGCCGCGGCCTGTTCTCCAACGAGGCCGGCATGGGCTCCACCCCGAACGCCGCCGCCACCGCGTCGGTGTCGCACCCGTGCAAGCAGGGCCTCATCCAGACCCTGGGCGTCTACTTCGACACCCTCGTCGTCTGCACGATGACCGCCGTCATCATCCTGCTGTCCGACCCGACCTACGGCACCGGCGCCGAGGGCACGTCTCTGACGCAGTCCGCCCTGGCGGCGCAGGTCGGCGGCTGGGCCACCCACGCGGTGACCGTCATCATCTTCTTCCTGGCGTTCTCCTCCGTCATCGGCAACTACTACTACGCCGAGGCGAACCTGCCGTTCCTGGCGAAGTCCAAGGCGGCGATGGGCGGCATGCGCGGCCTGGTCGTGCTGTGCGTCCTCGGCGGCGCCATCGGCTCCGTGCCGCTGGTGTGGTCGCTGGCCGACGTGTTCTCCGGCCTCATGGCCACCATCAACATCGCGGCCATCCTGCCTCTCGGCGGCGTCGCCGTGCTGCTGCTGCGCAACTACGCGGCGCAGAAGGCGAAGGGCGTCAATCCGGTGTTCCACCGCGACGACATCCCGGGCCTGCGCGGCCGCATCGAATGCTGGGACGGCTCCGACCCGATGACCGTCGCCGCGAACCACGAGGCGAAGCGGTGAGCGTCTGGGATTCGGAGCGCGGGGCGCAGGACGTCGCCGCCGACGCGCAGCCGGCCCGCCTCGTCGCCTGGGTCCACGGCCACGTGCAGGGCGTCGGCTTCCGCTGGGCGACCCGTTCCGCGGCCCTCGAACGGGGCCTGGCCGGGTACGCGAAGAACTACCCGGACGGCCGTGTCCTCGTCGTCGCCGAGGGGGAGCGCTCCGCCTGCCGGGGCCTGCTGACCTGGCTGCGCGGCCCGGACACGCCCGGGACCGTCGACCTCGTCGTCGACCTGTGGGGAGACCCGAAGGGGGAGTACGACGGGTTCGACCGCCGCTGAGGCGGCGCACGGGCCGCGCCCGGGGCGTCGCAAAGCGAAGACGACGCGGGACGCCGCACCCCCGCACCCCGCGCACCCCACGGTCCGCGGGGTGCCTCCGCATTCGCGTGACGACGGCACCCGCGACGCGCGAACCCCCGATCACCTGCGGCGCGCCCCGCCCGGCCAAGTAACATCCCCGGCATGCACCTCAAATCGCTCACGCTCAAGGGCTTCAAGTCCTTCGCGTCGGCGACGACCCTGAAGTTCGAGCCCGGCATCTGCGCCGTCGTCGGCCCCAACGGCTCGGGCAAGTCCAACGTCGTCGACGCGCTGGCGTGGGTGATGGGCGAGCAGGGCGCGAAGACCCTGCGCGGCGGGTCGATGCAGGACGTCATCTTCGCGGGCACCTCCGGCCGCAAGCCGCTGGGCCGCGCGGAGGTCACGCTCACCATCGACAACTCCGACGGGGCGCTGCCCATCCAGTACTCCGAGGTATCCGTGACGCGGCGCATGTTCCGCGACGGCGCCGGCGAGTACGAGATCAACGGCTCCCGCTGCCGCCTCATGGACGTCCAGGAGCTGCTCAGCGACTCCGGCATCGGCCGTGAGATGCACATCATCGTCGGCCAGGGGCGGCTGGCGCAGATCCTGGAGTCGAAGCCCGAGGAGCGGCGCGCCTACATCGAGGAGGCGGCCGGCGTGCTCAAGCACCGCCGCCGCAAGGAGAAGGCCCAGCGCAAGCTCCAGTCCATGCAGGCCAACCTCGACCGCCTGCAGGACCTCACCGGCGAGCTGCGCCGCCAGCTCAAGCCCCTGGCCCGGCAGGCGGAGGCCGCCCGCCGCGCCCAGACCGTCCAGGCCGACCTGCGCGACGCGAAGCTGCGCATCGCCGCCGCCGACCTCGTCGACCTGCGCGCCGCGCTCGACGACGTCGGCCGCAACGCCCGCCTGCTGGCGGAGAAGGTCGCCGCCGCGGAGGAGGAGGCGGAGCTCGCCGCCGAGCGCCGCACCGAGCTGGAGGCGGAGCTCGACGACGTCACCCCGGCCGCCGAGGCCGCCCGCGAACTGTGGTTCCGTCTGTCCGCCCTGGGGGAGCGCGTCTCCGCCACCCGCCGCATCGCCGCCGACCGCGCCGCCGCCGGCGGGCCCGTGCCGTGGACCGGCCAGGACCCCGACGAGCTGGAGGCCCGCGCCGACCGCGCCGAGGCGGAGCAGGCGGAGCTCGACGAGGCGGAGGAGACCGCCCGCGAGCGCCTGGAGTCCGTCCGCGAGATGCTCGCCGACGCCGAGGACGCCGCCCGCGAGGCCGAGGCCGAGCACCTCGCGGCCGTCCGCGCCATCGCCGACCGCCGCGAGGGCGTCGTCCGCCTCGTCGCCGCCGAGGAGTCCCTCCGCGCGCGCCTGGAGGCCGCGCAGGCGGAGGCGCAGCGCCTCGGCGAGCAGGTCGGGGAGTCCGACGAGCGCCGCGCCGCGGCCGCCGACGCCGCCGAGGAGGCCTCCGCCGAGGTCGCCGGGGCCGAGCTCGCCGGCCCCGACCTCGCCGACGCCGACGAGCGCGCCCGCGCCGAGGCGGAGCTCGCCACCGCGCGCCTGAAGGAGCTGCGCGCCACGGAGCGCGAGGTCGAACGCGCCATCTCCGGGCTCGCCGCGCGCATCGAGGCGCTGGAGCACACCGCCCGCGCCGCCGCGACCGACGGCGCCGGGTGGCTGCGGAAGCGCCATGACCTGCCGACGCTGTCGGACCTCATCGCCGTGCGCCCCGGCTGGGACGCCGCCGTCGCGGCGGCGCTGGGCCCGGCGGCGGAGTCCCTCGTCGGCGATGGCGCCGACCGGCTGGTCGGCGAGCTCGCCGAGGCCGCCGAGGGCCACGCCACCGTCCTGGAACCGGGCGACGGCGCCACGTGGCGCCTCGACGTAGCCCTGCCCGACGGCTGCACGTGGGCGCTCGACGCCGTCACCGCCCCGGCGGACCTCGCCGCCCCGCTGGCGGCGCTGCTGGTCGATGTCGTTCTGGCGCCCGACGCCGCCACCGCCCGCGAGGTCGTCGACGGCGACGCCCGCCTGCGCGCCGCCACCGCCGACGGCCGCCTGGCCGGGCCGGGTTGGGCCTCCGGCGGCGCCGGCGGCGCCCGCAGCTCCGTCGAGGTCGGCGCGGACATCGCCGCCGCCCGCGAGGAGCTGGAGGCCCGCCGCGCCGAGCTCGCCGACCTCGCCGGCGTCCTGTCCGGCGCCGCCGCGGAGGAGGAGGACCGCCGCACCGACGCGGCCGCCGCCCGCGCCGCGCTGCGCGACCACGAGCGGCACCTGAAGACCCTGCGCGACAACGCCACCCGCGCCGCGTCCGCGCTGGCGGGGGTGGAGCACGACGCCTCCCGGGCGACGGCCCGGCGCACCGAGGCCGAGAACCGCGTGGCGACGCTGACCGGCGAGCTCGACGAGATCGCCGACCGCCTCTCCCGCGTCGACGAGGACCCGGCCGACGACGAGCCGTCGACGGAGGAGCGCGACCGCACCGCCACCGCCCTGGCCCAGGCCCGCGCCGTCGAGACGGAGGCCCGGCTGGCGCTGCGCACCGCGGAGGAGCGCGCCGGCGGATCCCGCGGCAAGGCCGAGCGCCTGCGCCGCACCGCCGAGGCCGAGCGCCAGTCCCGCGCCCGGCACGAGGCCGCCCAGCGCCGCCGCGCCGCCGCCCGCGACCGCGCCGCCGCCGTCGAGGACCTCGCCGGCGCCCTGGCCGTCCGGGTGGAGACCGCCCTGGCGCGCGCGGCCGCCGACCGCGACTCCCGCGACGAGGCCCGCCGCGCCGTCACCGCGGCGCTCGGCCAGGCCCGCGACCGCGCCAACGCCACCGCCCAGCAGCTGTCGCGCCTGACGGACTCCGCGCACCAGGGCGACATCGCCCGCGCCGAGGCGCAGCTGCGCGTCGACCAGGCGGAGAAGGAGATCGTCGACCAGCTGGGCATCGGCGTCGACGACCTGCTGGCGGACTACGCCCCGGGCGAGGACTTCGACCGCGCCGCGGAGGTGAAGCGCCGCACGCAGGCGGAGAAGGACCTGCGCTCCCTCGGCCGCGTCAACCCGCTGGCGCTGGAGGAGTACAAGGCGATGGAGGAGCGCCACGGCTTCCTGGCCACGCAGCTGGAGGACGTGCTGCAGGCGCGGAAGGACCTCCTCGGCGTCGTCGACGAGGTCGACGAGACCATCCTGCGGCTGTTCACCGAGGCGTGGCACGACGTCGAGGCGGAGTTCCCGCGCGTCTTCGCCACCCTGTTCCCGGGCGGCGAGGGCCGCATGGTGCTCACCGACCCGGACGACATGCTGACCACCGGCATCGAGCTGGAGGCCCGGCCCCCGGGCAAGAAGGTCAAGCGCCTGTCGCTGCTGTCGGGCGGCGAGAAGTCGCTGACCGCCCTGGCGATGCTGGTGGCCATCTTCCGCGCCCGGCCGTCGCCGTTCTACGTCCTCGACGAGGTCGAGGCCGCGCTTGACGACGTGAACCTGCGCCGCCTCATCGCCCTCCTGGAGGAGCTGCGGTCGACGTCCCAGCTCATCGTGATCACGCACCAGAAGCCCACGATGGACGTCGCCAACGTCCTGTACGGCGTGGCGATGCAGGGCGACGGCGTCACGCGCGTCATCTCCCAGCGCATGCGGCAGGCGGAGCCGAACACGGCGCCGGATCCGGTGGCCGTCGCGGCGGGTGAGGTGCCGGCGGACGGCGCGGAGGCCGGGGACCCGGCGGACCGTGCCGACGGCGCCGCGGACGGCGAAACGGCCGGCGACTGACGTCGCCGGCCGCGCCGGGGTCGGGGGATCGGAGGTCCTAGCGGACGACCTTCCCCTCCCCGCACTTGTCGATGGTGAAGTTGTCCAGCACGCCCTCGGTGACGCCGGAGGAGGACTTCGGGTCGTCGCCGGCCAGCGTGATGTGGGCCGTCAGCTCGAGGCGGCAGGAGTCGACCTCGATGTGCTGGTAGGTCGACAGCTCCTGCGCCCACACGACGCGGTCGGCGCCGTTGTCCGACCAGGAGCGGTTCTCCGGGCCGGCGTCGTAGAACTTCTCGCCTGCGGTGGCGAGGACGTACACCGGGCCGTCGCTGGTGCCGTCGCCCTTGTTGTTGTCCGCCATGTGGCCGCGGGCGTAGGTGTGGTCGTGGCCGTTGAGCACCAGGTCGACGTCGTGGCGCTCGATGATCTCGCCGAACGCCTCGAACTGCTTCGGGTCGTTGCGGGAGTCGGAGCCGTTGAAGACCGGCTGGTGGAACATGACGATGGACCACTGGTGCGGGTTGGACTCCAGCGCCTCGTCGAGGAAGGCGGCCTGCTTGCCGTAGAACAGCGAGTTCGCGGACAGGGAGATGATCCGCACGCCCTGGTGGTCGACGTAGTACGTCGAGTCCTGGATGGGGGCCGGGCCGTTCTTCGGGTGCTCGAAGTGGTTGCGGAACGCCTGGCCGGAGGCGTCGGTGTACTCGTGGTTGCCGATGGAGTGCAGCATCTGCGTCGTCGCGGGCACGCCGTCCATGGCGGAGAAGTAGTCGGCCCACTCCCCGTCGTCCAGCGCCACGTCGATCTGGTCGCCGGTCTGCAGCAGCAGGTCCGCGTCCGGCACGCCGGCGAAGGCGGCGCGGGCGGTGACCGGCCAGTCGGTGTCCAGGCCGTTCTGCGCGTCGCCGAAGAAGATGATGTCCGACGGGGCGAAGCCCGCCTGCGCGGTGTCGAACGCGTACCACGGGCCGGCCGGCTCGCCCGCGGGGACGATGCGGTACTCGTAGCCGGAGCCGGCGGCCAGGCCCTCGATGGTCGCGGTGTGGTGGTAGCCGCCGAAGCCCGGGGCGGCGTCCGCCGGAACCGACGCGGTCTCGCCGCCGCCGGCCGGGCGGTACTCCACGGTCGCGCCGCGGGCCGGGAGCAGGAAGGACACGTAGACGGCGGTGGAGGCGTCGGCCAGCGGGGAGATGACGATGCGGGAGGCGGTCTCCGCCGCCTGCGCCTCGTCCGACGGGGCGGCCGGGGCGGGGGAGAGGTCGCCCGCCGGGACGGCCGGCTCGCCGGAGTGGTCGGCGTCGGGGCCGGCGGCGTCGCCGGCGCCCTCGGAGCCCTCCGCGCCCGCGCCCTCGGCGCCCGCGTCCTCCTGCGGGACCTCGCCCGCGGACTTCACCGGGGCGGCCGGGGCGTCCTCGCCGGCCTGCAGCAGCCCGCCGAACGGCAGGTCCCCCAGCGGGGAGGCGACGGCGGCCGGCGCCAGACCGAGCACGAGGGCGGTGGCGGAGGCGGCGGCGAGGCCGCCGCGGACGGCGCGGGACTGGGGGCGCAGGGGCATGGGGCTGCTCTTTCCGGTTCGGGGACGGGTCATCTCAGCGCGACACCATGCCAATGTGACGTGTCCTCAACCTCGCACCCGGGTGAACCGGAGGTTACGCGGAAAGGGCGATCCGGCCACATGAGGATTCGTCGGGGAAACGGCGCCGGGCCGCCCCTCCGCACGATCCCGCCGCACGGTTCCGCGGCGCGGCCGGCCCGGGCGGCGGCCGTCGTCACGCGAACATGCGGAAGCCCCCGCCGCGGGGGCGGGGGCCACGGGGCCGGGGCGGCGGCCGTCGTCACGCGAACACGCGGGCGCAGCACCCGCGCGCGGCGCGCGACGCGGGCGCTACGCCAGCGCCTTGCCCGGGTTGAACAGGCCCTTCGGGTCCAGCGTCGCCTTGATGGCGCGCTGCACCGCGACGCCGACCTCGCCGAGCTCCTCCGCGAGGAACTCCTGCTTCAGCGTGCCGACGCCATGCTCGCCCGTCAGCGTCCCGCCGAGCTCCAGCGCCGCCCGGAACATCTCCTTCGCGGCCGCCCACACCTCCGGCGGAATCTCCGTCGCCGGGCGGTCGTCCCACACGAACACCGGGTGCAGGTTGCCGTCGCCGGCGTGCGCGCACGTGTAGACCGTCAGGCCGTGGGCGGCGGCGATCTCGTCGACGCGGCGCATCATCTCCGACAGCGCCGACCGCGGGACGCACATGTCCTCCGTCAGGTAGTGGCCCATCCGCTCGATGGCCGGCAGCCCCAGGCGGCGGATCTCCACGAGCTGATCGGACTCTGCGCGCGTCTCCGCGACCATCACGTCGACCGCGCCGTGCGACTCGAAGCACTCCGCCATCCGGGCGCCGCGCTCCGCGCCGCCCTCGCCCCGCACCTGCGCCAGCAGCAGGCCCGCGTAGCCGGAGTAGTCCGTGCCCTTCCAGTCGTCGATGGCCTTCAGCGTGTTGCGGTCCATGAACTCCATCAGCTCGGGGTCCAGGCCGCGGCGCATCGCGTCGGCGACGGCGTCCATCGCGTTGGAGACGTCGTCGAAGCCGGCGAGGATCGTCGTCGGCTCGTCCGTCGGGCGCGGCAGCAGCGCCACGGTCGCCTCGACGATGACGCCGAGCGTGCCCTCCGACCCCACGAACAGGCCGACGAGGTCGAGGCCCGACACGCCCTTCACCGTCTGGTGGCCCGTCTTCAGCACCCGCCCGTCGGGCAGCACCACCGTTACGTCGCGGACGTGGGCGCGGGTGACGCCGTACTTCACGCACCGCAGGCCGCCCGCGTTGGTGGCGAGGTTGCCGCCGATGGAGCACATCCGCACCGACGACGGATCCGGCGCGTACATCAGACCGTACTCCGCGGCCGCCGCGTCGACGTCCGCCGTGACGGCGCCGGGCTGCACCCGCGCGGTGAAGTCGTGGGCGTTGACCTCGATGTCCCGCATCCGCGACACGGAGATGACGAGGCAGCCGTCCGTCGCCGTGGAGCCGCCCGCCAGGCCGGAGCCGGCGCCTCGCGTGACGACGGGGACCTCGTTGGCGTCGGCCCACTTCACCGCGGCGACGACGTCCTCCGTGCACGTCGCGAGCACCGCCGCGACGGCGCGGCCGGGCGCGATGGTGTCGGTGTGGTCCCGCGACTGCGTGTCCACCAGATCCGGGTCCGTCAGCACGGCCTTGTCCGGCAGCGCGTCGATGAGGTCCTGGATGCGGGGGTGGGCGGTGGCGTTGTCCATGGTCGGCATCGTAGACGGTGACCCGTCATGCTCCGGGCGGAGGGGAGGGCGGGGCGGCCGCCGGCGGGCGGGCCGGCCGGGGGAGGATGGGCCGGTGTCCGCCGTCGCCGGGCGGGGCGGCCGGAGGGGTGCTGCTGACAGGCGGCGCCGCTGCTGCCAGACTGTGGGGCATGGAACCTATCGTCTGGATCATCCTTGCGGCGGTCGTCGTCGTCCTCCTCATCGCCATCCTCCTCATCGTCGGGGCGGTGCGGCGCAAGAACCGCACCATCTCCTTCGAGGAGAAGAAGGAGGAGCCGCGCGAGCTGACCCGCGAGGAGAAGTCGGGCAACTACCAGGCCCAGGGCGGCTTCAACTTCTCCGCCGGCCCCGCCGTCGCCGACCCGGCGAAGGAGAAGGAGCCGGAGGTCCTGCCCGGCCAGGAGCTCGGCGGGCGGAAGGACAAGGAAGCGCCGGCGCAGCCGATGACCCCGCCGGTCGTGCCGCCGGCCGCCCCCGCGGAGCCGAAGCCGGAGCCGAAGGCCGAGCCGGCGCCGGAGCCGGAGACCACGCCGGAGCCGGAGGTTGAGCCGGAGTCGAAGGCCTCGCCGGAGGTTGCGCCGGAGGCCACGGCGCCCGCGCCGGAGGTCGAGCCGGAGCCGGAGGTCAAGCCGGTCGAGCCGGAGGTCCAGCCGGAGGCCGTCGAGCCGGCCGAGCCGGAGGTTCAGCCGGAGGCCGCCCCGGAGCCGGAGGCCCCCGCCGACCGGACCGACGAGTCCATCGCCCCCACCGCCGTGCCCCCGGCCGACGTCGAGCCGGAGATCGCCGACGAGGCGGAGGGAACCGTCGTCACGCCCTCCGATGACGAGCGTGCCGCGGACGCCGATGCGCAGGCCCTGCACCCGGACGCCGAGCCCGTCCCCGAGGTCGCCGACGCCCCGGCCGAGGCCGTCGACGCCGGCGAGTCCGTCGCCGCCCCGGCGCCCGCGGAGCCGCAGGAGCTCGACCGGATCGACGACCCGGAGGGCCGCATCGGCCGCCTCCGCGGACGCCTCGCCCGCTCCCAGTCCGCCATCGGCGGCTCCGTGCTCGGCCTCCTCGGCGCCGGCGACCTGGACGAGGACGCCTGGGAGGAGATCGAGGACACCCTCATCATGGCGGACCTGGGCGCCGAGTCGACCATGTCCGTCGTCGACAAGCTCCGCGAGCGCATCGCCTCCCGCGGCGTCTCCTCCGAGGCCGAGGCCCGCGCCCTGCTGCGCGAGGTGCTCATCGAGGAGTGCGGCCCCGACATGGACCGCTCCATCCGCGCTCTGCCCCACGAGGGCAAGCCCGCCGTCGTCCTCGTCGTCGGCGTCAACGGCACCGGCAAGACGACGACCGTCGGCAAGCTCGCCCGCGTCCTCGTCGCCCAGGGCCACAAGGTCCTCCTCGGCGCCGCCGACACCTTCCGCGCCGCCGCCGCCGACCAGCTCGAGACCTGGGGCCGCCGCGTCGGCGCCGACACCGTCCGCGGCGCCGAGGGCGCCGACCCCGCCTCGGTCGCGTTCGACGCCGTCGCCACCGGCGTCGACCAGGGCGCCGACGTCGTCCTCGTCGACACCGCTGGCCGCCTCCACACCTCCCAGGGCCTCATGGACCAGCTGGGCAAGGTCAAGCGCGTCGTCGAGAAGAAGGCCAAGGTCGACGAGGTCATCCTCGTCCTCGACGCCACCGTCGGGCAGAACGGCCTCATGCAGGCGCGCATCTTCCGCGACGTCGTCGACATCACCGGCGTCGCCCTGACCAAGCTCGACGGCACCGCCAAGGGCGGCATCGTCTTCCAGGTCCAGCACGAGCTCGGCGTGCCCGTGAAGCTCGTCGGCCTCGGCGAGGGAGCCGACCACCTCGCTCCGTTCGAGCCGGAGGGCTTCGTCGACGCCCTGCTCGGCGGCAAGGGGAAGTAGTGCTTTTGCCCTGATGGGCGTCGCTGCGTAGCCGCGGTTTCGCGGTGTCGCAGGGCCGCATAGCCTCGGTGCTGCAGTGTCGCGGTGCCGCGTAGCCGCGGTGGAGGCCGCCGGGTCGTCTGGCTCGGCGGCCTTTTCGCGTGCCGGGGGCCGTCCGGGGGTTTTCACGTGTCCGGGGCGTTGGCCGTTTCGCCTGTTCGGGAGGGGAGCCCTTTTCACTCGCTCAGGGAGGGCAGCGGAGTGCGCTTCCGGCGCCGGAGCGTCGGCGTCCGAGGGGTTAAGGGCTTTTAGCGGGATGAACGCGACGAAATCGGCGGCAAAAGCCCAGGAGCCGAATCGCGTTCATCCCGCTAAACCGCATTAACCCCCTGTCGGGCCGGAGCCGGGCGGTGGTCAGCGGTGGCCGGCGGTTGTCGGCGATGGCCGGAGTTGGTTGGGGGCTGACGGGGCCGGGGAGCGCCGAAGCTGCAGGTCCGGGGACTCGTAAACCCGCATGACCGTGCATGTCGACGGGGTTAACGGGATTTAGCGGCCCGTACGCGACAGATTCGGCGGCAAAACCCCAGGTGCCGGATCGTGTTTGGGCCGCTAAACCGCATTAACCCCCGCCAGGTGGGGATGGGGGCGGTGGATTCGGGGCACGCGGTTCGTCCGGCCGGCGACGGAGGAGCGTTGGACGGGTTCGGCCGGGCGGGCGAGGGGCGGAGAGGAGTGGAGCGGGCCGCTGAGGCGGGTCGTGGGCATCGGAACGCGTATGCCGATGGGGTTAACGCGCTTTAGCGGGCCAGGCGCACGAGTGGTCCTGGGGTTTTGGGGTCGGTTTTGAGGTGTTGGGCCCGCTAAAGGGCGTTAACCCCTGGTGCGGGGTGCCGGCGCCCGGGTGTGGGCGGGGTTGTCGGCCGCCGGGGCGGCATTGAGGGCCGTCGGGGCCGGGTTGAGGGGTCGGCGGGGCGGGGTTGACGCAGCGCCGGCGGGTGGGAGAGGGGAGGGGGCGTGCAGGCTCCCACGGTTTCCGCGATGCGGAAGATATTGACGCCGGAGAGGGGGAGTACGGCGCCCGGCGGGAACCCGGCGGCGTGCCGGCGGAGTCCCGGCGGCGAGCCTGGGAGGCGGCTGCGGCACGACGGAGTCCCGGCAGGGCCCCGCCGCCGACCCCGCCGGCGCCCCGCCGCCGACCCCGCCGGCGCCCCGCCGCCGACCCCGCCGGCGCCCCGCCGCCGACCCCGCCGGCGCCCGCCGCGGCCGCGCAACAGGCCTCGCATTCCGTCGTAACGCACACGAAAAATAAACCGCCATTACGGCCGCATCACGTGACGAAAGGAGATGAACACGTAACCTTCGGCGCCGAATCGGCGAAACACGGCCCCGGCATTCTCAGGAGCGTCAAAGGAAACGACCCCACCGGGCCGCTCTGCGGACCCGGTGCCACCGGAGGAGACTCGATGACACCGGATCAGATGATGACAAACTCGGGCAACGCATCATGGATGCTCATCTCGGCGGCACTCGTGCTGCTGATGACCCCCGCCCTCGCGCTGTTCTACGGCGGCATGGCCGGACGCCGCGCCGCCATCAACATGATGATGATGTCCTTCGGCGCCATGGGCGTCGTCGGCGTCATCTACGTCCTGTGGGGCTGGTCGATGTCCTACGGCACCCAGTCCATCGCGGGCATCTTCTCCAACCCGTTCGAGATGTTCGGCCTCACCGACCAGATCGTCGACGCCGAGGGCAACTACGTCGAGGGCGCCTACGGCTACGCCAACGTCATCGACATCTGCTTCCAGCTGACGTTCGCCATCATCTCCACCGCGCTGATCTCCGGCGCGCTGGCCGGCCGCGTGAAGTTCGGCACCTGGATGGTCTTCACCGGCCTGTGGGCGACGTTCGCGTACTTCCCGATGGCCCACATGGTGTGGGGCGGCGGCCTGCTCAGCCACTCCGAGTCCGGCCTGGCCGCCAAGATGTTCGGCACCGTCACCGAGGACGGCGAGACCGTCGCCGCCATCGCGCCCATCGACTTCGCGGGCGGCACCGTCGTCCACATCAACGCCGGCATGGCGGCCCTGGTCCTGGTCCTGGTCATCGGCAAGTCCCTGTCCTTCATGCAGGCCCCGCACCGCCCGCACAACCTGCCGCTGGTCATGCTCGGCGCCGCGCTGCTGTGGTTCGGCTGGTTCGGCTTCAACGGCGGCTCCGCCTTCGCCGCCGACGGCGCCGCGGGCCTGGCGTGGCTGAACACCACCGCCGCGACTGCCGCCGCGATGCTCGCCTGGCTCGCCGTGGAGCGCATCCGCGACGGCCACTCCACCTCCCTGGGCGCCGCGTCCGGCATCGTCGCCGGCCTGGTCGCCATCACCCCGGCCGCGGGCACGATGACCCCGGTGACCTCCCTCATCCTCGGCGCGGTCGGCGGCGTGCTGGCCTGCCTGGGCGTCGGCCTGAAGTACCGCTTCGGCTACGATGACTCCCTCGACGTGGTCGGCGTGCACCTGGTCGCCGGCCTGTGGGGCACCGTGGCGGTCGGCCTGCTGGCCACCGACAAGGGCTGGCTGACCGGCGGCGTCGACGGCTTCAAGCTCTTCGTCGTCCAGATCGTCATCGCCCTGGTCGCCATGGCCTTCACCGGCGTCGTCACCCTCATCCTGGCGCTGCTGCTGAAGAAGACGATGGGCTGGCGCATCGGCGGCACCGCCGAGACCGCGGGCATCGACTCCTCGGTCCACGGAGAGGACGCCTACCGCTACGACGACGAGGAGCTCCTCTCCGACTCCTCCGAGGAGGAGCCCGTCGCCGCCGCGGCCCGCTAGGGCCCCGGGTCCGCGCGGACGGCGCGCGGGCCGGGTCGCCCGCCGCGTCCGACGCACCCGTTCCGTCGCCACCGGTTTCCGCGTGACGACGTCCACCGCCCCGCCCGGCACCCGCCGGGCGGGGCGGCCGCGCGTTTCCGGCGCGGGAGGGGAGCGGTCGGCGTCGTCACGCGCGGCCCGGCGACGCGCCCGCCGCATCCCGCGGCGACCCTCCCTGGGCCACGTGCCGCGCGCCGCACCCCACGTGCCGCACGGCACCGCCTGGACCGGCGGCGGACGCCGGCGGGTATGGTTACGGGGTTGAAGCCCGACCGGGGGCGGCGGCCGTCGACCGCCGCGACCCCGCCGACCACAGACACAGGGAGCAGACGCCACGTGTTCGAATCGCTGTCCGACAGGCTCACCGGCGCACTGAAGGATCTGCGCGGCAAGGGCCGCCTGAGCGAGGCCGACATCAACGCCACGGCCCGCGAGATCCGCCTGGCGCTGCTGGAGGCCGACGTCTCGCTGACGGTCGTCCGCGCCTTCATCAAGCGGATCAAGGAGCGCGCCGCCTCCGCGGAGGTGTCGCAGGCGCTGAACCCGGCGCAGCAGGTCGTCAAGATCGTCAACGAGGAGCTCATCCAGATCCTCGGCGGCGAGACCCGCCGCCTCAACATGGCGAAGAACCCGCCGACCGTCATCATGCTCGCGGGCCTCCAGGGCGCCGGCAAGACGACGCTGGCGGGCAAGCTGGCGAAGCACCTGGCGAAGCAGGGCCACACCCCGGTGCTGGTGGCGTGCGACCTGCAGCGCCCGGGCGCCGTCCAGCAGCTGGAGATCGTCGGCGAGCGCGCCGGCGTCCCGACGTTCGCGCCGTTCCCCGGCACCGCCGTCGACTCCGTCCACGAGATGGGCACGTCCGGCGACGACCCGGTGGAGGCCGCCCGCCGCGGCATGGCGTTCGCCCGCCAGCACCGCCACGACGTGGTCATCGTCGACACCGCCGGCCGCCTCGGCATCGACGAGGTGCTGATGAAGCAGGCGTCCGACATCCGCGACGCCATCAACCCGGACGAGGTCCTGTTCGTCATCGACTCGATGATCGGCCAGGACGCCGTCACCACGGCGCAGGCGTTCCGCGACGGCGTCGACTTCACCGGCGTGGTCCTGACGAAGCTGGACGGCGACGCCCGCGGCGGCGCCGCCCTGTCGATCCGCGAGGTCACCGGCAAGCCGATCCTCTTCGCGTCGACGGGCGAGAAGCTGGAGGACTTCGACGTCTTCCACCCGGACCGCATGGCCAACCGCATCCTCGGCATGGGCGACATCCTGACGCTCATCGAGCAGGCGGAGCAGGTCTTCGACGCCAAGCAGGCGGAGGCCACGGCCGCGAAGATGGGCACCGGCGAGCTGACGCTCGACGACTTCCTCGAGCAGATGCTGATGATCCGCCGCATGGGGCCCATCGGCAACCTGCTGAAGATGATGCCGGGCGGCTCCCAGATGTCGGAGATCGCCGACATGGTCGACGAGAAGCAGCTCGACCGGGTGCAGGCGATCATCCGCGGCATGACGCCGGAGGAGCGCGCCAACCCGAAGATCCTCAACGCCTCCCGCCGCAAGCGCATCGCCAACGGCTCCGGCGTCACCGTCTCGGACATCAACCAGCTGGTCGACCGGTTCAACGAGGCGAAGAAGATGATGGGCCAGATGGCCGGCCGCATGGGCCTGCCGGGCGGCCGCAAGAACAACCGCAAGCGCAAGAAGGGCCGCAAGGGCGGCGGCGGCCGGGGCCCGCAGGGGATGCCCGGGATGCCGGGGATGCCGGGCATGGAGGGCATGCCCGACATGAAGGAGCTGCAGAAGCAGTTCGGCGACCAGCTGCCCCCGGGCATGGACGACATCGACCTGTCGAAGCTCGACCTCGGCGGCGGCCCCCAGGGCCCCGGCGGCGTGCCGAAGGGCTACTCCGCCCGCCCGCCGGCGAAGGGCAAGAACGGGCCGAAGCGCAAGCGCCGCTAGGCCTTCTCCCCGGCTGCCCCCGGGAACGACGACGCCGCCCGCGACCGCACGTGGTCGCGGGCGGCGTCCGTCGTCACGCACCCCGTCGCGCGCGGTGGGAGGCGTTGCGACGGCTCCCGCGCGCGGCCCCGGCGCCGCCTAGCGGAGGAAGCCGGCGAGGCGGCGGGAGAGCTCCGTCTGCATCGTCAGGACGTAGGCCTGCGTCAGGTGGTTGGAGTCGCGGTAGACGTACACGTTGCCGATGACCGGCGGGCACTCGTCGCCCGGGCAGATGGCGTCGGTGAGGTCGACGGACAGGGCGCCGTCGTAGTCCTCCAGCAGCCGGTCCGCCGGGTTCTCCCGGTCCAGGGCGATGTTCCGGTCGAAGGAGCACTCGGCCTCCGAGCCGCCGTCGGCGACGCACTCGGTCGGCTCGAACGGCACGCCCTCCTCGTCCGTCGGCCACGGGTTGTCGCGCAGCGCGACGAACGGCACGCCCATCCGGTCCAGCTCGTCCCAGAACTCCACGTACGGGTCGGGGACGTAGTCGCCGTCGCGGTCGCCCTCGAAGCCCTCCACGCCCTCGGGGCGGGTGGCGCTGAAGACGACGGCGTCCGGCTTCCCTTCTTCAATGTGCTTGACGACGGCCTCCGTCCACTCGGGGCACGCCTCGTTGACGCCCTCGATGGGGCCGAGCGCCAGACCGCAGCCCTGCCGCAGCACCACCGGCATCCGCCAGCCGCGCTCGCGGGCCACGGCGTCCAGCGCCGGGAACCACTGCTCGCTGTGGGAGCCGCCGACGAGCATGACGGTGCGGTCGCCCTCCGGGTCGCCGTAGACGCACTCCGCGCCCTCGCCCGGGCCGGCGCGCTTGACGGTGGTGATGCGGTCCGGCTCCTCGTCGCCCCACGTCAGGCAGTCGTCGAGGCCCGGGCCGGGCACCAGGTCGCGCACCAGCTCGGGGTCGGGGCCCGGCTCCACGCCCTCCGGCACGTCCCAGTCGTCCGTGACGGACAGGGCGCCGGGGTGGCGGGTGGGGTCGAGGCGGCCGGCGAACGCGTCGTCGAGCCGCTGCTGCTGGTTCGGCAGGACCGTCAGCAGCGTCGCCGCGACGCCGACGAGCACCATGCCCGCCACGGCCCGGCCGACGCCCGGCCACGTCCGCGGCAGCGGCGGCAGCGGGGAGCGGCGCTCCGCCAGCTCCCGCCCCGCCTGGCGGGAGGAGCGGCGGTCGCGCAGCGGCTCCTCGATGAAGCGGTGCGTCGCCCACGCCAGCAGCACCGACACCGCGATGACGGCGGTGCCCAGCAGGAACCCGGGGCGCTCGTCGTCGCCCGGCAGCGCGACGGTGGCCAGGATGAGCAGCGGCCAGTGCCACAGGTACAGCGCGTAGGCGGTGCGGCCGAGGAACAGCGCCAGGCCGGAGCGCAGCGCCGACGACGCCGGGTTCGCCCCGCGCGCCGAGATGATGATGAGCACCGCGCCCGCCACCGGCCACAGCGCCGCCGGGCCGGGGAACTGCGCGGCGCCGTCGAAGAGGACGCCCGTGACGATGATCATCAGCAGGCCCGCCGGCGCCGCGAACCGCGCGACCGTCGCGGGCAGCTGGGCGCGGGCGCCGATGACGGCCAGGGCGCCGCCGAGCAGCAGCTCCCACATCCGCGACCACGTGGAGTAGTAGTTCTGCGCCTGATCGACGCCCTCCAGGTGCCACGCCCACCAGAACGACGCCGCCGTCGCCGCGACGAGCGGCAGCGCCAGCACCGCGCGGGTCCGGCCCCTGGCGATGGCGCCGACCACCGCCACCACGACGATGGCGCCCAGGTAGAACTGCCCCTGCAGCGACATCGACCACAGGTGCTGCAGCGGCGAGACGTCCACCGACGCCGCCGCGTACTCCGCCGACTGGCGGGACAGCTCGATGTTCTGGAAGTACAGGACGCTCGCCGTGAGCTGGCGGGCGAAGTCCAGCGTCGCCAGCTGCGGGAACCACAGGAATATCGCCGCGGTCGTCGCCGCCAGCACCGTCAGCAGTGCCGGCAGCAGGCGGCGGATCGCCCGCCACGCCCACGCCACCGGCCGGATGGGCCGCGACGGGTCCTCCGCCGACCGCAGCCGCGAGCCGAGGAAGAAGAAGCCCGACAGGAGCAGGAACACGTCGACGCCGCCGGAGACCTTGCCGGCGTAGACGTGGAACAGCACGACCAGGCCGATGGCGATGCCGCGCAGGCCGTCGAGATCGTTGCGGCGGGCGGGCAGCGGCTCGGCGGCGGTGGCCGTCGTCACGTCGTCGGAGTCGGGGGCGTCGTCCGCGTCGGCGGAGGCGTCGTCGGAGTCGGGGGCGTCGTCGTCCGCGTCGCTCTCGTCGGCTTCGGAGAGGGCCCCGTCGGTGTCCGTGTCCGTGTCCGTGTCCCCGTCCGCGTCGGACGACCCGGAGCCGGCGGGGGACTCGTCGTCACGCTCATCCGCGTCCGCGGCGTCGTCCTTCGCGTCGGCGGCTTCGGAGCCGGCGGGGGAGCCGTCGTCACGCTCATCCGTCTCGTCCGCGGCAGGGGCGTCCTCCGGCGCGGGTGCGCCCGGCTCGATGGCCTCGGGGCGGCGGAGCTCCGCGGGGACGATCCCCGCGGCGCCGTCGCGGGCGGCGTCGGCGGGCTCGTCGCCGGCGCGCCCCTCGGCGGCGTCGGCCCGATCGTCCCCGTCGGCTCCGTCGGTCATGCGGGCGCGTCCTCCTCGTCGCGTGGCTGGATTCCCGACCCGGCGTCAGGCGCCGCCCCGCTCCAGCTTCCGCAGGTGCGGCGCGATGAGGTCGCGCAGCATGGGCGTCAGCGAGCGGGCGAAGTGGTCGGACAGGTGGTCGTCGTCACGGTACACCCACACGTTGCCGATGACCGCGGGGCAGTGCACCGGACCGCACAGGACGTCGGACACGTCCACGGTCATCGCGCCCGGGTGATCGGCGAGCGCCTCGACGCCGTCGTCGACGGGGGAGTAGGACAGCTCGCGCAGCGGGCCGCACTCCACCGGATCGCCGCCGGCGGCGACGCACTCGGCCGGGTAGTACGGCTCGAGGTCGTCCTCCACCGGCCACGGGGTGTCGCGGAAGCCCAGCACCGGGATGTCCTCCTCCGCCAGCCGCGCCCAGAACTCCCGGTAGCCGTCGGGGGTGTAGTCGGTGTTGCTGGAGCCCGGGCGGGTCGTCGTCGTGACGACGAGGTCCGGCTCGTCCTCCACCAGCTGATCCACCACGGCATGCGACCATTCGACGCACCGGTCGCCCATCTCCGGGATGGGCAGCAGCGTCGTCGCGCAGCCCGGCCGCAGCATGACCTCCAGCCGCCAGCCGTTCTCCCGCGCGATGGCGTCGAGCGGCGAGAACCACTGCTCGCTGTGGGAGCCGCCGGCCAGCACCATCACGTGCTCGCCGTCCGGGTCGCCGTAGACGCAGGGGGTGCCGTCCTCCTTCGTCCGCGCGATGTGGTCGTCCGGGTCGTCGACCGTGGAGATGCAGCCCTCCGAGGCGACGCGCGGCCACATCTCGTCCAGCACGTCGTACGGCGGCATGAACGCCGGCACCGTCGGCACCGGGGCGTCCTCCGTCACCGCCCGCGCGCCGGGGTAGTCGGCGGGATCGAGCTCCAGGGCGCGGGCCCACTCGATGCGGTCGCCCTGCAACCACGAGGCCGACGCCATCGACGAGGCCACCGCGACGACGGCGACGGCGGCGTACGCGCGCAGCCGCGCCGGGCGGGAGGACCGCAGGCCGGCGACCGCGTCGCGGACCACGCGCTCCTTGCGCTTCGGGCGGCGGCCGCGCTGCAGCATCGGGCGCTCCACCAGCACGTGCGTCGCCCACGCCAGCACCACCGACACCGCGACGACCGCGACGCCGACCTTCCGGGTCGGCTCGTCGACGTGCAGCACGTGCAGCGCGATGATGAGCACCGGCCAGTGCCACAGGTACAGCGCGTAGGCGATGTCGCCGAGCCACCGCGCCGGGCGGCCCGCCAGCAGCGCCCGCGTCCAGCCCTCCCGGCGGCCGCCGAGGACCACCAGGGCGGCGCCGGTCAGCGGCAGCAGCGTCCACGGGCCGGGGAAGAGGGAGGCGCCGTCGAACGCGAAGCCGGTGGCGACGATGAGCGCCAGGCCCAGGGGCACCGCGACGCGGGCGGCCAGCCCGGAGAAGCGGCCCCGGCCGACCGGCACGCGCACCAGGATGAGCGCCAGCAGGGCGCCGAGGCCCATCTCCCACAGCCGCGCGGCGGTGGAGTAGTAGTTGCGGGCCTGGTCCTCGCCGTGCAGCCACCAGGCATAGGCGAACGACGCCGCCGTCGCCGTGGCGACGATCGGCAGCATGATCCGCGCGACGGGCCCCGGCCGGTAATCGGGGACGTCGGCGGGGGAGGTCCCGTCGTCACGCGCATCCGCGGGCTCCCCGTCGCGCGCCTTCTTCAGCGCGTGACGACGGCGCAGGCGCACCAGCGCGCCCACGGCCGCGACCAGCAGGATCGCGCTCAGGTAGAACTGCCCCTGGACCGACATCGACCACAGGTGCTGCAGGGGCGACGCGGAATTCGAGGCCGCCGCGTAGTCCTCCGCCTGCTCCGACAGCTCGACGTTCTGGAAGTACAGCAGCGTCGCCGTCAGCTGATCGGCGAGGTTGCCGGAGCGGATCTCCGGCAGCCGCCACAGAACGAACGCCGTGCACGCGCCGACCACGACCACCAGCGACGGGTACAGCCGCCGCAGCGTCCGCCAGATCGACCACCACGGGTTCAGCGAGGAATCCGGGCGGTCCGCGTTGCGGATCTGCGAGCCCAGGAAGAAGAACCCGGACAGAAGAAGGAACACGTCGACGCCGCCGGACACCCGGCCGACGAACACGTGGAAGACGACGACGAGGGCGATGGCGATGCCCCGCAGGCCGTCCAGGTCATGGCGGTAGGGCGTGCGGCGGACATCGGAGGAGCTGGTCGACGTCACGGACACGGCCGGGACCCTAGCGCAGACGCGGCCGGCGGCGGGGATGAGGTGCGGTGATGCGGGGCGGTTCATGGGTTGCGGGTGAGGCGGGTCACGTGGGCGGCGGGACGCGAGGTGCGCGAGGGCCGGGTGGTGCCCGCGGGGAGGGAGGGGCGCAGCGTGGGGTGCGGGGAGCGCGCGATCGGCGCCGGCCGCGCGGGAGGCGCGGGCCGCGTCGTCACGCCCGCGCCGCGAGCCCGTCCAGGTACCCGCCGACGCGGCGGTCCAGCTCCGGGGCGAGGGTCTTCACGAAGGTCGTCGCCAGATGGTCGTCGTCGCGGTAGACCCACAGGTTGCCGATGACGGCGGGGCACTTCTCCGGCCCGCACAGCACGTCGGTGAAGTCGACCTGGAGGGAATCCGGGTACGCGGCGAGCATCTCCGCGCCGTCGTCGACCTCGTCGATGGTCGCCGCCCGATCCGGGCCGCAGTCGACGGGGTCGCCGCCGGCGACGACGCAGGACGCCGCGACGTGGTCGGTGCCGTGGCCGTCGGTCGTCCACGGGTGGTCGCGGAAGCCCAGCACCGGGATGCCCAGCCCGGCGACCTCGTCCCAGAACGCGCGGTAGCCCGCGGGCACCTCGTCGCCGCCGCCGGGGCGGGGGCGCGTCGTGGTGCTCACCACGAGGTCCGGGCGGTCCTCCGCCAGGCCCTCCAGCTGCTCGCGCGCCCAGCCGTCGCAGTACTCCGGCATGCCCGGCAGCCGGCCGAACGCGGGCGGGCAGGCGTCGCGCAGCCGCAGCTCCAGCCGCCAGCCGCGGTTGCGGGCGACCTCGTCGAGGGCTCCGAACCAGTGCGCGCTGTGGGAGCCGCCGATGAGGACCATCGTGCGGTCTCCCTCCGGGTCGCCGTAGACGCAGGGCCTCCCGTCGGAGCCGGTCGACGCGACGTGGTCGAGCGGGTCCTCGGTGCCCGACAGGCAGCCGACCTGCCGCGGCGTCTCGTCGTCGTCGGCGAGCACCGGGTACGCCGGCAGGGTGCGGTCGACGGCGGGGGCGGAGGCGCCGTCGGCGGTGGCGGCGGCTCCCGGATAGGCGGCCGGATCCGGGCGCGTGGTCCGGGTGTGCTCCATCATCGCGCCGGTCGCCGGGGTGAGCGCCAGGCAGGCGGCGGCGACGGCGGCGACGGCGACGCCGCCGAGGGCCCGCAGTCGCGCGGGGCGGCGCGTGCGCAGCCCGGTGATGGCCTGGGCGATGACCGGCTCCCCGGCGGCCGGGCGGCGGCGGTGCTGCTGCAGGGGCTTTTCGACGAGGCGGTGGGTGGCCCATGCCAGCGCGACCGACACGGCGATGATGACGGTGCCCGTCAGCGGATCCGGAGGCGGATCCCCGAGCAGGTTCGTCGCGATGATGAGCAGCGGCCAGTGCCACAGGTACAGCGAGTAGGCGATGTCGCCGAGGAAGGTGACGGGACGGCTCTCCAGGAACGTGGTGGTCGGGCCGGGGCGGGCGCCGGCGAGGACGACCAGGACGGCGCCGCCCAGCGGCAGCAGCGTCAGGGGGCCCAGGAACTCGGCGGCGCCGTCGATGACCAGGCCGGTGGCGGCGATGAGCAGCAGGCCGGCGGGCGCGGCGAGGCGGGCGCCGCGGTCGCCGAGCAGCGGGCCGCGGCCGGCGGCGGCGCGGCGGGCGAGCACGAGCATGAGCAGGCCGCCGAGGCCCAGCTCCCGGAAGCGGGCCGGGGTGGAGTAGTAGTTCGCCAGCTGATCCCCGCGGTGCAGCCACACGGCGATGGCGAAGGAGATCGCGGTGCCGGCGGCGAGCAGCGGCAGGGCGGTGCGGGCGACGGCGCCGGGGCGGGAGCCGCGGCGGCGGTGGAACCAGGCGATGGCGGCGACGACGAGGATCGCGAAGACGTAGAACTGGAACTGCACCGCCATCGACCACAGGTGCTGCAGCGGCGAGATGTCGTAGGCGGCGGCCCCGTACTCCGCGGACTTCTGCGTCAGCTTCAGGTTCTGCGCGTAGACGAGGGGGGCGAGGATCTGCTCGGCCATCTCCCGGGTGCGCAGCGCCGGGGCGACGAACGCGGCCAGCACCGTGGAGGCCGCGATGACCGTCACCAGGGCGGGGTAGAGGCGCCGCAGCGTGCGCCACAGCGACCACCACGGGTTGATGGACGTCCCCGGCCGGTCGGCGTTGCGGATCTGCGAGCCGAGAAAGAAGAACCCCGAGAGCAGCAGGAACACGTCGACGCCGCCGGAGACCCGCCCGACGTACACGTGGAACAGCACCACGAGCGCGATGGCGATGCCGCGCAGGCCGTCGAGATCGCGGCGGTAGCCGGTCGCGGCCGTGGCGGACGGGGCGGGGGTCGGGGGAGCCGTCATGGTCGGGCAAGGCAACAGGTTGGGCCTGGATTGCGATAATGCGAAGTTATTGCCCGGCATGTCTTTTCACCTGCGGAAATGTGGTCGCCCGGCGTTCGTGCTCCCGCGTGATCCGGTGGGGCGCCGGGATTCTCCGCCGGGCGCCCGCCGTCGTCACGCGATGCCCCCGGGGCGTGCCGCGCCGCGCCGCGAGCCTCCTCGCCGCAACCCCGCAGCCGTCCCGCGCCGCGCCGCGAGCCTCCTCGCCGCAGCCCCGCACCCGTCCGGCGACGCGCCGCATGCCCGGGAACCGCCCCGCGACGCGCCGCGCCCCGCGGCTTGGGCCCGCGCGCCCCGGCCTGGTAATGTTCCCGCAGTTGTCGTCCGGCGTTCATCCGCCGGCGGCGGCATCTGCAGACACCGGCAGCGCCCACGGACGCCCGGTGGTCACCTGCAGCCCAAACCCAAGGGCAAAACCGGCCCGCGGCCCGATGCCGCGGGTGTCACAAGAATTGCCCCGTGACCGAAGAGAAAGGCAGGCCCCCATGGCCGTCAAGATCAAGCTCCAGCGCCTCGGCAAGATCCGCACCCCGCACTACCGCGTCGTCGTCGCGGATTCCCGCACCCGCCGCGATGGCCGCGTCATCGAGAACATCGGCATCTACGAGCCGAAGGCCGAGCCGTCCGTCATCCGCATCGACTCCGAGCGCGCGCAGTACTGGCTGGGCGTCGGCGCGCAGCCGACCGAGCCGGTCCTCGCCCTGCTGAAGGTCACCGGCGACTGGCAGAAGTTCAAGGGCCTGCCGGGCGCCGAGGGCACCCTGAAGGTCGCCGAGGAGAAGCCGTCCAAGCTGGACCTCTTCAACAAGGCGCTCGCCGAGGCCAACGAGGGCCCGTCCGCCGAGGACGTCGCCGCGAAGGCCCGCAAGAAGAAGGACGAGCAGCGCGCCAAGGCCGCCGAGGCCGAGGTGGAGGAGTCCGCCGACGACGCCGAGTAGGCCCGTCGCGGTTCCCGCCGCATCCCGCGCCCGAGGGCGCGCATCGCACGCCGTCCCGGTCGGTTTCCGCCGACCCGGGGCGGCGTTCGCCGTGTCCGGGGTCGCAGGGGAGCTCCCGGGTGGGCGCGTGAGGTGCTTTGCGACGGTGCCCGCCGCGGCTCCGTCGCCTCCGGCCGCGGCCGCGTCGGGGCCGTGCCGTCCCGGCGGCTAGGATGCCCACCGTGAAGTCAGACGGGAAGAACACGGACGGCGACCTGGTGCAGATCGGCCGCGTCGTCAAGCCCCACGGGGTGCGCGGCGAGGTCGTGGTGGACGCGACGACGGACGATCCGGCCGGGCGTTTCGCGGTCGGGGAGGTGCTGCTGGGCCGGCAGACGGGCCGGGAGCACCGGCTGACGGTGACGGCGATGCGCCCGCACCAGGGCCGCCTGCTGGTGCGGTTCGAGGAGGTGCCGGGGCGCAACGAGGCGGAGAGCCTGCGCGGCACCCGCTTCTTCGCGGAGCCGGTCGTCGACGACGAGGACGCGTACTACGACCACGAGCTGGTCGGCCTGCGCGTGCTGGACTGCGGCGACGTGACGGCGGAGGAGGCGGAGGCGCGCGCCTACGAGGGCGTGCAGCCGGAGCCCTCCGACATCGGCGAGATCGCGGGCGTCGTCCGCGGTCCGGCGCACCGGCTGCTGGAGGTGGCGCTGGACGGCGACGCGGACGGGGACGCGGAGGGCGCCCCGGGCGCCGCGGCGGAGCCCCGCACGGTGCTGGTGCCGTTCGTCCACGCCATCGTGCCGATCGTGGACCTCGACAACGGCGCGGTCGTCATCACGCCGCCGGCCGGCCTGCTGGAGCTGTAGCCCATGCGGATCGACGTCCTGACCATCTTCCCCGAGTACCTCGACCCGCTGCGCCATGCGCTGCTGGGCAAGGCCATCGAGCAGGGCCGCCTCGGCGTGCACGTCCACGATCTGCGGCAGTGGGCGACCGGCGTGCATCAGGCGGTCGACGACTCCCCGTACGGCGGCGGCCCCGGCATGGTGATGAAGCCGTCGGTGTGGGGCCCGGCGCTCGACGACGTCGCGGCCGTGTCCGGCCCGGCGGCGGAGGCCGGCGCCCTCGAGTCGTCGCTGCCGCACCTCGGGCAGGCGCGCCACGACGAGAAGGCGGGGCTGCCGGAGCGCTCCTCCTACGCGCCGGCGGGCGCCGCCGCGGACGATGCGGGCACCGCCGACGCGGGCGCGGAGGGTGCGGCCGCGGTCGCCGGCGCGGATGCCGCGGGGGAGCGTGACGACGATCGCCCCCTGCTCATCGTCCCCACCCCGGCCGGCCGCCCGTTCACCCAGGACATGGCGCGGCGCTGGAGCCACGAGGACCGCATCGTCTTCGCGTGCGGCCGCTACGAGGGCATCGATCAGCGCGTCGTCGACGACGCGGCGAACCGCTACCGGGTCGAGGAGGTGTCCATCGGCGACTACGTCCTCATCGGCGGCGAGGTCGCGGTGCTCGTCATCGCGGAGGCCGTCGTCAGGCTCATCCCGGGCGTGCTGGGCAACCGGCGCAGCCACGAGGAGGACAGCTTCAGCGACGGCCTGCTGGAGGGGCCGAGCTACACCAAGCCCCGCGAGTGGCGCGGGTTGGAGGTCCCGCCGGTGCTGCTGTCCGGCAACCACGCCCGCGTCGACCGGTGGCGCCGTGACCAGGCGCTGCTGCGCACGGCGCGGCGGCGCCCCGAACTGCTCGACGCCGTCGACCTGACCGACCGCGACCGCGCCGCGCTCGACGCCGGCCGCAGCCCCGAGGAGTGAACCGCCGAGTGACCCCCGAGACCCCGGCCGCGCACCGCACGCGGCTGAACGCCCTGCTCGACCCGGCCGACTGGCCCGCCGCCCGCGCCCGCATCCTGGACGCCGCGCGCGGGGCCGGGCTGCCGGAGCCCGCCGTCGCGGCGACGGAGCAGCACGGCTTCTGCGAGCCGGAGGACATGCTCACCGCCCAGTGGCAGGCGGCCCACGACGGGCCGCCCGTGTCGGAGGTCGTGCACCTCATCGACGTCGACTGGCCGGCGGAGCCGGGAGCTCCGGGCGGCGAGGTCGGGGACGCCGGGGAGGCCGGCGGCGCCGCCGACGTCGATCGCACGGCGCTGGTCGCCGGGGCCCTGCCCGGCGGGGCGCCCTGGTACGGGACGACGGTGGAGGTGCGCCGATGAGGGCCGCCGTCGCACGGCCGTCGCACGTCATCCTGTGGATCGTGGCGCTGGGCCTGCTGGCCTGGTTCGCGTCGACGGGTGCGGGCGGCCGCTTCGATCATGCCGTCGCCGAGCTCGTCGCGCGCTTCCGCGGCCCCGCCGTCACCGACGTCATGTCGCTGGCCGACGAGGCTCTGCGGCCGATGTGGATGACCCCGGCGACGCTCGTCGTGGCGGCGCTGCTCTTTCCGCGCCTGCGCGGCATGGCGCTGCTCGTGCCCGGTTCCTTCGGCGCGGCGGTGGGCCTGTCGTTCCTGTTGAAGTGGGTGTTCGGTCGCGAGCGGCCGATGGGCGACCTCGTGCTGCCCGGCCTGGACACCACCGGCGCGGCGTTCCCGTCGGTGCACATGGCCGGCGTCACCGCCGCCGGCGTCGCCCTGGTGCAGCTGGGCCTGCCGCGGCTGCGGCGGGGCCTGCGCCGCCTCCTGGCGGTGTTCGTCGTCGCGCTCATCGGGCTCACGGCCTTCTCCCGCGTCTACGTGGGCGCCCACTGGGCCACCGACGTCGCCGCGGGTCTGGCGACGGGGATCCTCGGCGTGGTGATCGCCCTGCTGGTGCTGCGTTCCCGCGCCGTCGGGCTTCGGCGATGACGTCCGCCCGCCGCCGGACCTTCGGGCGAAAGCCGACGTACATGAGAACCACTCCGACGACGAGCGCCACGGCGACGATGATCGCGTCGCGGTCGGCTCGTTCAACGTGCGGGCGGGGTTGGCCGATGCTGATCTCCGAGTCACCGCAGCCGAAGACGTACCGGCCGTCGGCGGGTGCGGTGAAGTACCCGATGACGGCGTAGTCCATGCCCATTTCGTAGATGGTGACCCTGCGGATTCGCGTCGGCTCGAAACCGGGAGGCCCCGTGGCCTCGCAGTGGTGGAACACCTCGACGGGGATGTCGTTCGGTTTCCAGTAGCCGGCGTAGACGCTGATGCTCTCCCCGGCGCGCAGCTCGATGCCGTCGGCGGGCATGTCCCTCCGCCCGGACGGCGGATCGGACAGCAGTCCGATCGCCGCCCACGCGATGGCGCCGATCAGGACGACGAAGCCCAGGATCGCGGTCGCGATCCTCCGCGGGGTCATGTGGCCGAACAGTCCGTCGTCGTCGGGCTCGGGTTCCGCGGGGGCGCCGGCGGCTCCGGCGCGGGCCGGGCCGTCGTCCCGCGGGGACCTCCCGTGGTCCGTCGGCAGCCAGGTGCTGGGTGCGGGCTCCGGGGTGCCGTGGCCGTGAGGCTGCCGGGGGTCGGACTCCGGCCCCGGCGTGCCGTAGCCCGGCGGCTGGAACGGCGCGTCGTCGCCGTCGTCGTGCGGGGGAGGGGAGGTCGGGTGGTGTCCGGTCATCGGTCGTTCCCCGGGTCGCGTCGACGGTGGCGGTGGGGCGGCGCAGCATCCGGGTGTCGTGCGCCGCGGTCGGCGTGCGCCCGGGCACGGCATCGACCGTGCCCCGACGGTGTTCGGTGCCCGAAGGATAAGCCGGGCGCCGCGGTCCCGTAAGAGGATCGCGGCGCCGCTGCATGACCGGGGCTACCGGCGCCGCAGATGCCCCCGGGCGACGGCGGCCGCGGTGTCGGCGTCGTCGACGGTGAAGACGCGAGCGCCGCCGGAGATGCGGGAGACGCGCAGCGCCTCGCCGTCCCGGAGGATCACTCCCCAGGCGTCGCCGTTGGCGCGCAGCCCCCAGCCGCCCCAGGCGCCGGGCTGGACGTCCTCGACGGAGACGCCGTCGATCTCCCCCCACGGGATCGAGCCGCGGGGCAGGCCCAGCAGCATCCGCCAGTGGATGCCGCGGGCGTCGACGCGCACCCGCACCCGCAGGAACGACACCGTCGCGGTGACGACGAGGACGGCGACGACGGCCGTCAGGGCGGTGACGCCGGCCCCGGCCCCGGAGAATCCGACGACGGCGATGGTGCCCGCGGCCGCCGCCGCGGCGGCCACGAGGATGATGAACGGGATCCGCGACAGCGTGCCGGAGCCGAACCAGGCGGTGGCGCCCCCGGCGGGCACGTCGATGACCGGAGCCGCGGCGCCGTCGGCCGGGTCCTTCTGCTCCGGCGCGGGCGGCGGCGGAATCAGGGCGCCGATGGCGGCGAAGACGACGGCGCCGATGGCCAGCAGCGCCGGGGACCAGCCGGGCAGCACGAGGTCGCGGACGTCGTCGAGCCCGGTCTGGGGGACCAGGGTCGCGGGGATCAGGAGCGCGATGACGGCAGTGGAACCGGACATGCAGGCCCCGAGGAAGCGGGCTCCGGCGCCGTGGTTGCCGGGTATCGCGGCCGATCCCGCCTGCAGGGCGAGCATGCCGATGGAGAGGGCGACGAGGAGGGCGACGGACGAACCCGGCGCGCTCCAGCCGTCGGCGCGCATCGGCAGCCCGGTGAAGTGCGTGGCCAGCGGGTCCGGCAGCTGCGGCAGCGCGGCGGCGGCCCACAGGGCGCAGGCGAGGACGACGACGGCCGCCGGCGCGGAGACGGCGAGGACGTAGCGGGCGCGGCTC
Source organism: Corynebacterium sp. 335C (assembly GCF_053525695.1). Classification (NCBI taxonomy): domain Bacteria; kingdom Bacillati; phylum Actinomycetota; class Actinomycetes; order Mycobacteriales; family Corynebacteriaceae; genus Corynebacterium; species Corynebacterium sp. 335C. The sequence goes on along the minus strand of NZ_JASTTB010000001.1, from coordinate 448,169 downwards.
ATGACAGCCCCCTGACGGACAGCGCGGAGGCGACGTCGGCGAGGCCGAGGCCGTGGGCGCGGGCGAGGGAGGCGACGCGGTCGAGCGCGGCGTCCAGGTCCCCGTCGCGGTCGGGGGCGGCGACGACGGTGGCCCCGCGGCCGCGGCGCAGCTCGACGAGGCCGTCGTCGCGCAGCGTCCGGTACGCGCGGAGCACGGTGTTGCGGTTGAGGCCGAGCGAGTCGGCGAGTTCGCCGGCGGACGGCAGGCGCTCGCCGACGGGGACGTCGCCGTCGGCGATGCGGCGCCGCAGCTCGGCGACGAGCTGCCCGTAGATGGGCAGCAGCGACGCGGAGTCGACGGTGATGAGCATTGGATCCTCCTTGCCGGGGCCACATTGTGCCACTAATGCTATCACAAGTGGCCTATGTCGGGAAGGGTCTGCCGCCCGGCGGGAGGGGCCGGGCCGCGGCGGGGACCGTCGTCACGCAACGTCGCGGGCGGTGGATGCCGGAGACCGCGGAGGCGCCGGGTTCAGCGCCGTCCGCCCGGGCGTTGCCCGATCGCCGCCAGGATCAGCAGAAGCGCGAGCAGCCCCACGACAATTGCCGCTCCGGTCCCCAGCGCCTGGCCGAGCACCCCCGGTGCGGCGGGGCCCTGCCCGATGCGGTAGCCCCCGCAACGGAACTCGTAGACGCTGTCCGCCGGAGCCGTGAAATAGCCGACCACCTGATCGCCGGACACCATCGGCCGGAATCCCGCAGCTTTCGTGCCCGGCGGGCCGGTGAGGGCGCACGGGCGCTTGAACAGCGCGTCCAGATAGCCGTCCGCTTCATGGTCCCGAGAGGCTGACCTCCTGGCCCTCGTAGAGCTCGACCGGGTACACGGGTGCGTGATGGTCCGGCGGCTGCCCCTCGATTTCGTAGACGGAGGCGCGGCCGTCGCCCAGATTCAGCCACCACAGGAAGAAGGCCGCGGCCGCCAGGAGGACCAGCCCGGCCGCCAGGGTGATGGGCCACGCGGCCCCGCCGTCGCGTTTGCCGCCCGTCACCGTCGCGGCGCCTCCTTCGGGCGGGAGTTGTTGCGGGCGACGAAACCGACGATCAGCAGGATCACGGCGGCGATGCCGCAGACGAACATGGCCACGACGCCGAGGATGCCGGCCGTGACCCCGCCGAACAGGCCGGTCACCGCCTCCTTCCCGGGGCCCGCGAACAGCGGGCGGCCGTCGCAGCTGAACCTTTGGATGCCGGACTCCTCCGGCGTGTAGAGCGCGACGAGCCGACGATCGTTCAGCGTGTAGCTGCTCGACGGCGTCGTCACCGGAGCCGGGGAGAGCAGCGTGCACGACACGTTGGTCAGCTCCGTCCCGCCGTCGGAGGACCGGACGGGATCGCCCTGCACCCAGATGCCGTACTCCTTCCCGGCCTCCATCTCGATGCCCGAGGGCGGGATGGCGCGCATCTCGTGGCCGGACGCGCCGTCGACGACGCCGCGGAACCCGATGCCCGCGGCGACGGCGCCGAGCATGGCGATGACCCCGACGATGGCGGCGGCGATGAAGAAGCCGCGGCCCTTCTCCGGATTGGAGGTCGGCGCCTGACCGCCGTACGGGTTCTGCGGCGGGGCGGGCTGCGCGCCGTAGGCGTTGCCGCCCTGGGGCTGCTGCGCGCCGTATCCGGGACCGCCCTGGCGCTGGGCGCCGTAGGAGTTGCCGCCCTGGGGCTGCTGAGCACCGTAGGAGTTGCCGCCCTGGGGCTGCTGCGCCCCGTACGCGGCGCCGCCCTGGGGCTGGGCGCCGTATCCGGGACCGCCCTGGGGCTGGGCGCCGTATGCGTGCCCGCCCTGGGGCTGGGCGCCGCCGCCCGGTGCGCCCTGGCCGTCGGGCCGTCCGCCCGACCCGTAGCGGAACGGGGTGCCGTCGTCGTCTGGTCCGGTCATCGGGGATCGCTCCTCAGGTGATTGCGGGATCGTGTCGGGGGTGGCGGTGCGGGGTGCCGCGGTCGCCGGTGTCCGCAGGATAGCCCGATCGGGGGCCCCGTGCGGGGGGAGATTTTCCGGAGCCCTCCGGCCGGTCCGCGTCATTTCCGCCCCCGCGATGCCCCGGACCAGGTGCGACGCAGTACCCGCGGCCGGGCGGTTGCTACCGTGCTTCCCATGCCCGACACGACGCCCGACCCCGCCCGCCACGACGATGCGGCCCCCGCCGACCAGGCCCCGGCTCCCGCGACCGCGGCCCCGGCCACCGCGGCCCCGGCCGCGCCGAACCGCCGCGCCCCGCTGGCGGTCTTCGGCGTCGCGGCGGTGCTGCTGGCGGCGCTGACGCTCATCCTGCGGACGGACTGGGCGAAGGACCTCAACGCGGACGTCACCTACGACGTCGTCTTCGAGCGCTCCGGCGCGGCCACGTCGTTCTTCCGCACCGTGACCTCGTGGTTCAACACCCCGGGCACGGTGGCGCTGTGCGTCGTCGCGCTCGTCGCGATGTGGGTGGCCCAGACGTTCGCGCGGGCGATGATCGCCCCGCTGGCGGTGGCCCTCGCCTCCGCCATCACGTTCTCGCTGAAGTACGCCATCGACGCGCAGCGCCCTCCGCAGCAGCTGCGGCTGGTGGAGGAGTACGCGCACTCCTACCCGTCGGGGCACACCACGGCGGCGACGGCGCTGGCGCTCGGCCTTATGGTCGCGATCGTGCCGCTGGTGCCGGCGATGGGGCGCATCGTGGTCGTGGCCGTCGCGCTGGCCGTGGCGGCGGTGGTGGCGCTGAGCCGCGTCTACCTCGGCGTGCACTGGGCGGCCGACGTCACCGCCGGGTTCCTGTCGGCGGCCGCGGGAACGGCGCTGGCGGTGCTGGTGGCGCAGCTGCTGCCGGGCGGCCGCGACCTGCCGTGATCATGTTCGCGTGACGACGCTCCCCGCCGCGGCGGGCACCGTCGTCACGCACCGCGCATGCGCCGCACGTGGTGCGTGACGACGCCGGCCGCCCCGGCCGCGTCGTCGAGCGACACGACGACGTCGTCGCCGAGGCGCTCGAGCAGCAGAGCCTCGCCCTCGCGGACGATGAGGCCCTCGCCGCGGGCGTCGATGCGCCGTCCGTAGCCGCCCCAGTCCGGCGTGCCCGTGCGGACCACGCGCGCGGCGCGGATCTCCCGCATGGGGACGGTCCGGCCGAACAGCCCGCCGATGCCCCCGAACCGCACGCCGGAGGGGGAGACCCTCACGGTGACCCTGGCGTAGGCCAGCGGGGCGACCATGAACAGGATGAACGGAATGGCGATGGCCGCGGCGAGCGTGCCCAGGCCGGCCGCGCCCGCCGCGATCTCCACCACCACGATCACGATGACGGACAGCCCGAACCCGCGCAGGGCCGCGGGCTCCATCCGGGCGGTGCCCGACCAGGTCAGGTCCTCCGGGGCGTCCGCGGGCACCTGCCGCGGTTCCGCGATGACGGGCAGCGGCGTGATGCGACCCGACGGGGGCAGCTCGTCCCGGACGGGGAACAGCGCCCAGGAGACGGCGGCGCCGATGCCGGCTGCGGCCGCCCCGCCCGCCCATGTCCACCAGGGCAGGCCGGTCGGCGGGCCGGCATGCGCGGCGGCGACGTGCGCGAGGGCGAGCAGCGACAGCGCCGACGTGGCCGTGGAGACGGCGGACAGCACCGCCACGGAGATCCGGTCGGCGCGGTTGCCGGCCGTGGTCAGGGTGGCGGCGAGGAACGACAGGGCGACGGTCAACAGCACAATCGTGGCGAGCCCGCCGAGGAGCAGCAGCGACATCGGCGACGCCGCCCCGTAGGGCAGGTCCCCGCCGGTCCACGGGCGGACGTCGCCGGGCAGCGTCGTGGCGATCGGGCCGCCGACGGCGCCGAGCAGGAGGAGCGCGGCCGCCGGGGCCGCCGCCACGGACAGCGCCATGCGCAGGCGGGGGCCCGGACGCGGGCCCCGGGATGATGCGGCCGTTCCGTCGGGCGCGTTCCGTGTCATGGCGGCGACCGTATCGGATCCCGCCGGGCCCCTCCAGGCCCGGCACCGCCCCGCCACCGGTCCGGCGCCGCCGCGCCCGGCACCGCCCCGGCGCCGCCGCGCCCGGCACCGCCCCGGCGCCGCCGCTCGCCCGACCGCTACACTCGCCGGAATGATCGAGACCACCATCGCCCGTGAACGCGGCGTGGCGGAGGCGCACGTCGCCGCCGCCGTCCGCCTCCTCGACGAGGGCAACACCGTGCCCTTCATCGCCCGCTACCGCAAGGAGGCCACCGGCGGGCTGGACGACACCCAGCTCCGGCAGCTGGAGGAGCGGCTGACGTACCTCCGCGAGCTGGAGGACCGGAAGCGGACGGTGCTCGCGGCCATCGAGGAGCAGGGCAAGCTCACCGACGACCTCCGCGCGCTCATCCTCGGCTGCGACACCAAGGCGCGGCTCGAGGACCTGTACCTGCCGTACAAGAGGAAGCGGCGGACGAAGGCGGACATCGCCAGGGACGCGGGCCTGGAGGGGCTCGTCGACAAGCTCCTGGAGGACCCGGCGGCCGACCCGGCGCAGCTGGCGGAGGGCTTCGTCACGGAGGGCTTCGACGACGCGAAGGCGGCGCTCGACGGCGCCCGCGCGATCCTCGTCGACCGCTTCGCCACCGACGCGGACCTCGTCGGCGACGTCCGCGAGCGCGTGTGGCGCGACGGCGCCGCCACCGCCGCCGTGGTCGAGGGCAAGGAGACCTCCGGCGCGAAGTACCGCGACTACTTCGACCACTCCGAGCCGCTCGCCTCGATGCCCGGCCACCGCGTGCTCGCCGTGCTCCGCGGCGAGGCCGAGGGCGTGCTGCGCCTCGCCGTCGACCCGGGCGAGGACGCCGTCTACGAGCAGATGATCCGCGACCGCTTCGACCTGCCGGAGTCGGCCTGGGTGGACCGGGCCGTGCACTTCGGCTGGCGCACCAAGCTGGAGGTCTCCGCGGGACTCGACGCCCGCACCCGCCTGAAGGAGCGCGCCGAGGACGAGGCGGTCGAGGTCTTCGCCCGCAACCTGCGCGACCTGCTGCTCGCCGCCCCCGCCGGCCAGCGCGCCACCCTCGGACTGGACCCGGGCTACCGCAACGGCGTGAAGTGCGCGGTCGTCGACGCCACCGGAAAGGTGCTGGACACCGCCATCGTCCACCCGCACCAGCCGCGCAACCACTGGGACGGCTCCCGCGACGTGCTCGCCCGCCTGGCGGCGGAGCACGGCGTGGAGCTCATCGCCGTCGGCAACGGCACCGCCTCCCGCGAGACGGAGAAGCTGGCGCGCGAGGTCGGCGACCTCATCCGCCAGGCCGGCGGCCGCGAGCCGTCGACGGTGACGGTGTCGGAGGCCGGGGCGTCCGTGTACTCCGCCTCGGAGGTCGCGGCGCGCGAGTTCCCGGACATGGACGTCAGCCTCCGCGGCGCGGTGTCCATCGCCCGCCGTCTGCAGGACCCGCTGGCGGAGCTGGTGAAGATCGACCCGAAGTCCATCGGCGTCGGCCAATACCAGCACGACGTGGGGGAGGCGAAGCTCGCGCACTCGCTCGACGCGGTCGTCGAGGACGCGGTCAACGCCGTCGGCGTGGAGGTCAACACCGCCTCGGCGCCGCTGCTGGGGCGCGTGGCGGGCGTGAGCGCCACGGTCGCGGAGAACATCGTCGCCCACCGCGACGCCAACGGCGCCTTCACCTCGCGCAAGGATCTGCTGAAGGTGCCGCGGCTCGGCCCGAAGGCGTTCGAGCAGTGCGCCGGCTTCCTGCGGGTGCGCGGGGCGGCGAACCCGCTGGACGCGTCGGCGGTGCACCCGGAGAGCTACGGCGTCGTCGACCGCATCGCGGCGGCGACGGGGCTGGGCGTCGCGGAGCTCATCGGCAATTCGCGGGTGCTCGGCGGGCTGGACCCGCGGGACTTCGTCGACGAGGCCGCGGGCGTCGGCGTGCCGACGGTCCGCGACATCCTCGCGGAGCTGGACAAGCCGGGCCGCGATCCGCGCCCGGAGTTCCGCACCGCCACGTTCAAGGAGGGCGTGGAGAAGGTCTCGGACTTGACCCCGGGCATGATCCTCGAGGGCACGGTCACCAACGTTGCGGCGTTCGGCGCCTTCGTCGACGTCGGCGTGCACCAGGACGGCCTGGTTCACGTCTCCGCGATGAGCGACCGCTTCGTCGCCGATCCGCACGACGTCGTCTCCTCCGGTCAGGTGGTGACGGTGAAGGTGATGGACGTCGACGTGGAGCGCCAGCGGATCGGGCTGTCGCTGAGGCTTGACGACGAGCCGGGCGCGGCTCCCGCACGCCGCCGGGGCCGGGACGCCGGCGGGCGCGGGTCGGGGGAGTCCCGCGGGGGTGACCGCGGCGGGCGCGGCGGAGCCTCCGGCGGCCGTTCGCGCGGCGGCGACAACCGCGGCGGTGGCGGCCGCGGCCGGGGCCAGGGCGGCGGCCGGGGCGGCGGCCGCGGAGGCCGTTCGCGTGGCGACGGCGGCGACCGCGGCGGCCGGCCGGGCGGCTCCATGGCCGACGCGCTTCGCCGGGCGGGTTTCGGCAGCTGACGGCGTCCGCTCCGGCGGATTCCGCGGGCCGCGGGCGGCGCGCGTCCCGGGGCGTTCGCGCCCGGCCGGCGCGCGGTGCGGCCGGGCCGGCCCGCGGGGCGCCGGGGGCGTGGAGGGCAGCGGCGGCGCCCCGGAACCGGGCGGTTCCGGGCATCGCCGGGCGTGACGGCGCACCCGGCGAAGTCCGAACAGTCGCCTGAATCACCTGAGCCCCGCCTTGCCGCAAAATTACGGTGGTCCTAAAATTCCGTTTGAACGCCCCATATTTCCAAAGGGGGCCGATACGGAAAGGAACGCGATGCGTCCCATCTCCCTGATCCGCTCGACGGCGGCCCTGGCCGCCGCCGCGGCCCTGTCCTTCGGCGCCGTGGCCTGCGCCTCCGATGAGGGCACCGACGCCGCGAAGGGCGGCAACGGCGGCGAGACCGTCGAGGTCTTCGCCACCACCGGCTACCTCGGGGACGCGGTGAAGAACATTGCCCCGGACGCCGACGTGCACGTCATGGTCGGCCCGGGCGGCGACCCGCACACCTACCAGCCGACGACCGAGGACATCGAGATGATCTCGGACGCCGACGCCGTCATCTGGAACGGCCTGCACCTCGAGGCGCAGATGATCGACCTGCTGCGCGAGCAGGGCGACCGCCAGCTCGAGGCCGGCTCGAAGATCCCGGAGGACAAGCTGCTGCCGTGGCCGGAGACCGGCGAGAACGGCGAGGCGCTGTTCGACCCGCACGTGTGGAACTCCACCGACAACTGGAAGCTCGTCGTCGACGCGATCGTCGAGCACATGGTGAAGGTCGACCCGGACAACGCCGACACCTACGAGAAGAACGGCGAGGAGTACAACGCCGAGATCGACGAGGCGGCGGGCTACGTCACCGAGAAGCTGTCGGCGATCCCGGACGACAAGCGCTACCTGGTCACCGGCCACGACGCGTTCAACTACCTGGGCCGCGACTTCAACCTCGAGGTCATGGCGACCGACTTCGTCACCTCCGAGTCCGAGATGACCCAGGAGCAGATCAACGAGCTCGCGGACTTCATCGCGAAGCACAAGATCCCGGTCATCTTCCAGGACAACCTGAAGAACCCGCAGGCCGTCACCTCCCTGAAGGAGCTCGTGAAGGAGAAGGGCCACGAGGTCGAGGTCTCCGATCAGCCGCTGTACGCGGACTCCCTGGGCGAGTCCGCGCCGACGGACACCTACATCGGCGTCCTGAAGCACAACGCGGACACCATCGCGGGGGCGCTGGGCAAGTGACCCATTCAGCGGACACCGCTGCACCGGCACTCGCCGTACGGGGCCTGACGGTCTCGTACGGCGATTCGCCGGTTCTGCGGGATGTTGACTTCGACGTTCCCGTCGGCGCGGTGATGGGCCTGCTGGGCCCGAACGGCGCCGGCAAGTCCACCGCCCTGCGCGCGGCGATGGGGCTCATCCCGAAGTCCTCGGGCGAGGCCCGGTTCTTCGGCGAGCCGCTCGACGACGTCCGCCGGCGGGTGGCGTACATGCCGCAGACGGCGCGGGTCGACCTGGACTACCCGATCACGGTGGAGAAGGTCGTGCTCATGGGCGTCATGCCGCGCCTGGGCTGGTTCGGCCGGGTCAAGGGCGAGCACAGGGAGATCGCCGACCGGGCCATCGAGCGGATGGGCCTGCAGGATCTGCGCAAGCGCCAGATCGGCGAGCTGTCCGGCGGCCAGCTGAAGCGCACGTTCTTCGCGCGCATCCTGGCGCAGCAGCCGGAGCTGTACTTCCTCGACGAGCCGTTCGCGGGCGTCGACATGGTCTCGGAGCGCGTCATCGGCGAGGTGCTCGACGAGCTCGTGCATTCGGGCGCGACCGTCGTCCTGGTCCACCACGACCTGGGCGCGGCGCGGGAGGTCTGCTCGCATGTGACGCTGCTCGACGGCCGCGTCGTGGCGACGGGCACGGTGGAGGAGGCCTTCACCCAGGAGAACCTGAACGAGGCCTACGGACTGGGGCTGCCGTGAGCCCCCTCGAGTTCCTCGCCGAGTTCGCCTACCGCCGCACGATCATCGGCACGTCGATCATCGGCATCGCGGCGGGCATGCTGGGCTGCCACCTGTACCTGCGCAAGCAGGCGCTGCTGTCGGACGTCGTCGGCCACTCCGCGGTCGCCGGCGTCATGGCGGGCTTCATCATCGCCGCGTCGCTCGGCGCCAACGGCCAGTCGATGATCGTCGTCATCCTCGGCGCGCTGGCGTCGGGCCTGGCGGCGGTGCTCATCTCCACCGCGGTCGCGCACCGGACGCGGCTGGGGGAGGACGCGACGATGGCGGTGACGCTGGCGCTGTTCTTCGGCGGCGGCATGGTGCTGCTGCAGATCATCCAGAAGTCGACGCTGCCCGGGAAGGGCGGCATCTCGGAGATCATGTTCGGCAACGCGGCGACGCTGACCAACGCGGACGTGCGGACCATCGCGATCGTGGCGGCCCTCGTGCTCATCCTCGCGGCGGTGCTGCACCGGCCGTTCTCGATCCTGACGTTCGACCACGACTTCGCGGCGTCGACGGGCTACCGGCCGGCGCTGCTGTCCCCGCTGCAGCTGGGGCTCGTCGTGCTGTCCATCGTCATCGGAATCAAGGCCGTGGGCCTGATCCTTATGGTGGCGTTCGCCATCTTCCCGGCGGCCGCCGCGCGGCTGTGGACCCGCTCGCTGACGGCGATGATGCCGCTGGCCGGTCTCTTCGGCGCCCTCGGCGCCGTGGCCGGCAGCTACGCCTCGGTGGCGGTGGGCGACATGCCGACCGGCCCCGTCATCGTCATCGCACTGGCCGTCATCCTGGCCTTCTCCCTGGCGGCGACGACGGCGATGCACGCGGTGAAGAGGAGGGTGCGCTCATGAGCTTCTCCGTGCAGGTCGCGATCCTCGCGGCCGTCACCGCGGTGACGTGCACCATCCCGGGCATCATCCTGGTGCTGCGGCGTCAGTCGATGCTCACCGACGCCATCGGCCACGCCGTGCTGCCGGGCATCGTCATCGCGGCGATGATCCTGGGCAGCGTGGACTCGCCGCTGCTGCTCGTCGGCGCGACCGTCGGCGGCCTCGTCGTCGTCGCGGCGTCGCAGTGGCTGGCCGACACCGGCAAGTTCATGGGCGACGCGGCGACGGGCCTCGTGTTCCCGCCGCTGTTCGCCCTGGGCGTGGTGCTCATCTCGACGAACTTCCAGAGCTCGCATCTGTCGGAGCACTCCGTCCTCGTCGGCGACCTCAACCTCACGGCGATGAACGTGCTGGAGTTCGGCGGCTACGAGTTCGGCCCGACCTACGCCTGGACCATGGGCGCGGTCGGCCTGCTGGCCGCGATCTGCTGGGCGGTCATGCACCGGCAGGTGGAGGCGGCGACGTTCGACCTGGACTTCGCCCGCTCCACCGGCGTGCGGGTCCGCCTGGTCAACCAGATGATCATGGTGCTGGTGTCGCTGACCGTCGTCACGGCGTTCCACGTCGCCGGCTCCGTGCTGGTCGTGGCGCTGATGATCGTGCCGCCGGCGACGGCGATGCTGTTCTGCCGGACGGTGCCCGCGATGGTGCTGACGAGCCTCGCCATCGCGCTGGTGTCGTCGCAGCTGGGCTTCTGGACGGCCTACCCGCTGGGTGCGGCGACGTCGCCGATGATGGCGCTCGTCGACGGCCTCATCTTCCTGCTGGCATTCGGCGCGTACGTCGTACGGCAGCGGATGACGCGGGGGACGTCCCGCTGAGCCGGCGGCGCGGTGCCCGCCCGGGCCGTCCGCCCGGGCCGCCCGCGCCCCGAAACCCCCGGTCGGGAGGCCCCGGCGCGCGACGCGCCGGGGCCTCCATCATTTGGCCCGGGCCCCGGATCCGTGCAATAATGCCCGGGTTGATCGCGGGGCGATGCGCCCGCGACGGCTTCACATGTCTCGGGCACGAACCGGCCGAGCGCCCCACGGGGGAAGTGCCGCCAGGGTCCTCTGTCCACTGCGAAAGCTTAAGGAAGTATTTCCATGAACATTCTCGACAAGGTCGACGCCGCGCAGCTGCGCGACGACATCCCCGAGTTCCGCCCCGGTGACACCATCGAGGTCCACGTCAAGATCGTCGAGGGCAAGACGGAGCGCGTCCAGGTCTTCAAGGGCGTCGTCATCCGCCGCCAGGGCGGCGGCATCCGCGAGACCTTCACCGTCCGCAAGGTCTCCTTCGGCGTCGCCGTGGAGCGCACCTTCCCGGTGCACTCCCCGAACATCGACCACATCGACGTCGTCTTCCACGGCGACGTCCGCCGCGCGAAGCTGTACTACCTGCGCAACCTGCGCGGCAAGGCGGCCCGCATCAAGGAGCGCCGCTAAGGCCCCCGCGCCGGCCTTGCCGGCGCAGCCCACGGGCGCCGCACCTTCCGTCATCGCGACGGGGTGCGGCGCCCGTCGCGTTGTGCGGGGTCGTGTGACGACGCACCCGCCCCGGCCCCCGCCCGGGAGCCGGGGGAGGAGGGGGCGCCGTGGGCCTGCGGAGGGGGCCGTCCGCACCGTCGGCGCGTTACGCCCCTCCGGCTCGGGGGTGCCGGTCGGGGGGGGGAGGGGGGGGGGCAGCCGGCGACCTGGGGCGCGTGTGATTCCCGGGACTGGCGGGGTTCGTCCGGCCGCATTTCCCCAGGAGAGATGTTTCGTTTCTCGCGTAAACGGCGAACGTGCAGGTGGGGCGGCGTATTTCCGCGCTATTCCGCAGTGCAGAATCGTAATCATGAGCACGACACCGAGCGGATGCGCCCGGCGCATCCACGCACACGCACCCGCGGCCGCCGGCGCCGCCGTGGCGGCCATCCTCGCCGCCCTCGCCCTCGTCGTCTGCCTGGCCCAGCCGACGAAGGCGGAGGCCGCCGCCGAGCGCCCGTTCCACTGGGGCGCCGCGTCCTCCGGCTTCCAGGTCGAGGGCAGCAACCCCGACTCGAACTGGCTGCGCTACGTCGAGGCGAACCAGGGCAACGGGGAGGTCGACCCGGTCAACGACGCGGTCGACTTCTGGAACCGCTACGAGGAGGACATCGCCAACGCCGCCTCGATGGGCGTCAACACCTACCGCATCTCGGTGGAGTGGGCGCGCATCGAGCCGCAGGAGGGCGTCTTCGACGAGGCGGTGCTGGAGCACTACGACCGCATCATCGGCACCATCCGCGCCCACGGCATGACCCCGATGATCACGATGGTCCACTACGTCTACCCGGGCTGGCTGGCGGACAAGGGCGGCTTCCTCGCCCCGGACGCCCCGGAGCTGTTCGGCCGCTTCGCGGAGGTCGTCACCCAGCGCTGGTCCGGCGGCGGCACCATGTGGGTGACGTTCAACGAGCCGCTGGTGTTCTTCGGCCACGAGGTCGAGATCGGCATGCTCGGCGTGCAGGACATGGCCCCGTTCCTCGACGCCATCGTGGAGGCGCACGGCTACGGCTACCGCGCCGCCCACGCCGCCGATCCGGAGGCGATGGTCACCACGAACGAGGCGTTCCTGCCGGCGGTCACCGGCATCACGGACATGATGCTGCTGGACCGCGTCCGCGATGAGCTGGACTACGTCGGCATCGACTACTACTACGGCGTCAGCCTGGACAACCTGACGGCGGCCTACGCGGCGGCGGCGGACTTCGGCCGCGTCCGCCCGCAGCCGGACGGCGCGTACGAGGCGATCCGCCACTTCGCGGAGGCGTTCCCGGGCAAGCCGATCTACTTCGTGGAGAACGGCATGCCGACCGTCAACGGAACCCGCGCCGACGGCGCCGAGCGCGGCGACTTCGTCCGCGACACCATCTTCTGGATCCAGCGCGCCATCGCCGACGGCTACCCGGTCATCGGCTACAACCACTGGTCCATCACGGACAACTACGAGTGGGGCGACTACTCCGCCCGCTTCGGCCTGTACCAGGTCGACATCCTCGACGATCCGTCCCTGACCAGGAAGCCGACCTCGGGCGTCGACGCCTACCGCGAGGTCATCTCCAACGGTGGCGTGCCGGAGGGCTACCACCCGGTCTTCGGCGCCGCGTTCTGCTCGATGGCCCGCGTGCCGGACAGCTGCCTGAACCCGCCGGCCGTCGACGGCCCGCTGGCCCGCATCGGCGGCTGACCGCGCGCGTGGCCCGGGCCGCCGGGCGGGGTCGCCGTCGTCACGCATCATTCGCGTGACGACGGTGACCGCCCCGGCCCGCGCACGCCGCACCCGCACCCGCATCCGCCCCGTCCCCGCGCGTCCCGCGCGGCGGCGGGGCGGTCGGCGTCGGCGCCGGTATAGTCGCTGACCATGACTGAACCGGGGCATGACGACGGCGCGACGACCGGAGCGGGCGACGCGATCGGCGCGGACGGCCGCGACGGCGGGACGGGAGCCTCCGGCGCCGCCGGCGGGGGACGGCGCGGCTCCGGCGGCCGCCGCCGCGCCGGGGCGGGCCGGCCCGCGTTCCGGCGTGAGCACGTCGACGCCGGGGAGCGCACCCGCGAGCGGGAGGCGCGCGAGGCCCGGGAGGGCCGCGACGACGCGGACGAGGGCCGGCCCTGGTGGATCGAGGTGCCGATCATCATCCTGGTGGCGCTGCTCCTCAGCATCGGCGTGCAGACGTTCGTCGGCCGCGTGTACCTCATCCCCTCGGAGTCGATGGAGCCGACGCTGCACGGCTGCGAGGGCTGCACCGGCGACCGCATCTGGGTGGACAAGCTGGCGAAGCTGGGCGGCGACCCGGAGCCGGGCGACGTCGTGGTGTTCAACGGCCCGCCGTCGTGGGAGTCGGGTTACGTCGTGCAGCGCTCGGAGAACCCGCTGGTGCGCGGCCTGCAGACGCTGGGCTCGTACGTCGGCGTCGTCGCCCCGGACGAGAACGCTCTGGTCAAGCGCGTCATCGCCACCGGCGGGCAGACGGTGCAGTGCCGCGAGGGCGACCCCGGCATCCTCGTCGACGGCAAGCCGCTGAAGGAGCCGTACCTGCTGCAGCCCCCGCAGTTCCCGGTCGACCCGCTGGTCGGCTCGGAGGCGTGCGGCGGCCCGTACTTCGGCCCCGTCACGGTGCCGGAGGACCACCTGTGGATGATGGGCGACAACCGCACGAACTCCCTGGACTCGCGCTACCACATGGGCGACGAGAACCAGGGGGCCATCCCGGTCGACGACGTCGTCGGCAAGGTCCGCTGGATCATCCTGCCGTTCAGCCGGATCGGCGGGGTAGAGTCCCCGGACATCCAGGCGGGCTGACGTGGCGCCCCGCCGGCCGCGGGGCACGGGCGGCGCCCGGCGCGCCCCGGGGCCCGCGCCGCGGCCCGCGTCCGTCGCGCGCGCCCTGGCCCGCGCGGCCGCCGCCGTCCCCGCCGCGCCCGCCCCGCGGCGCCTCGCCCAGGACCGGATGCTGGAGGCGGCGCTGGAGCGGCGCGGCCTCGGGCCGGTCGCCGGCGTCGACGAGGCCGGTCGCGGCGCCTGCGCCGGGCCCCTGGTGACGGCGGCGTGCATCCTGCCGCCCGGGGTGGTGCGGGAGCTCGACGGGCTGGCGGACTCGAAGAAGCTGACGAAGCGGCGCCGCGAGCTGCTGGAGCCGCTCATCCGCCGCCACGCGCTGGCGTGGGCGGTCGACGTCACGGACCCGCGGGAGATCGACGCCCGCGGGGTGCAGGTCGCGAACATCGACGGGATGCGGCGCGCCGTCGGCAAGCTGGGGCTGCGGCCGGGCTACGTGCTGACGGACGCGTGGCGGGTGCCGGGGCTGCCGGCGCCGCAGCTGCCGGTCATCGGCGGCGACGCGGTGGCCCGGTGCATCGAGGCCGCGAGTGTCCTCGCCAAAGTGGCGCGCGACCGCATTATGGTTGAGCACGACGATCGCTGGCCCGGCTACGGGTTCGCGGCGCACAAGGGCTACGGCACGGCCGCGCACATGGCGGCGGTGGAGGCCCTGGGCGCCGCACCCTGCCACCGGTTCAGCTACGCCAACGTCCGCGCGGCGGATGCGGCCCACCGCGCCGCGGGCCGCGCGGGCGGTGGCCAGCCGCGCGGCGACGGGCCGCGCGGGCGGACGCAGACGAACGAGGGGAGCCCGAGATGAGCGCCGAGGACCTGGACAACTACGAGGCCGAGGTCGAGCTGTCGCTGTACCGCGAGTACCGCGACGTCGTCAGCCAGTTCTCCTACGTGGTGGAGACGGAGCGCCGCTTCTACCTGGCCAACGCGGTGGAGCTCATCCCGCACAACAGCGGCGGCGAGGTGTACTTCGAGCTGCGCATGTCGGACGCGTGGGTGTGGGACATGTACCGCCCGGCGCGGTTCGTGCGCTACGTGCGCGTCATCACGTTCAAGGACGTGAACATCGAGGAGCTGGACAAGCCGGATCTCCGCCTGCCGGACTAGGCCCCGCCTCCTTCCGCCGCGCCCCGTGGACCGCTCCCGACGGAGTTGTCCACGGGGCGCGGCGCGTCCACATCCGGTGCGCGTCGTCCGCGTGACGACGGTGCCCGCCGCGGCCGCCGTGCCATCGTCGTGGCCGCGGGCGCCGCGCGGACGGCTCCCGCGGGGATGGACGCGCCACGGCCCGGCCGGGCGGGGAAGGGGACGGGGATGGTCGACGAGAGGGCCCGGAGGGCCGCGGAGCGCAGGGCGCGGCTGGGCCGCGCGGGGGAGCGGGCCGTGGCCGCCGCGCTGGCGGAATCCGGCCACGAGGTGCTGGGCGTCAACGTCCGGGTGGGGCGCGACGAGATCGACGTGCTGGCCCGCCGGGGCCCGGTGCTGCACGTCGTGGAGGTCAAGACGCGCACCTCGGCGTTGTGGGGCGGGGCGGAGTCGGTGACGTCCGGCAAGCTCGTCCGTCTCCGGCGCGCCGCCGCCCGGTGGCTGGAGGAGCACGGGGCGCCGGGCATCCGGGAGGTCCGGGTCGACGTGTGGGTGCTCACCCCGTCGGACGGGACGTTCGCCTACGAGCGGTACCGGGCGGTGGCCTAGATGACGGTCGGCAGGGCGGCGTCGGTGGCGCTGGCGGGCCTGGAGGGCCATCTGGTGGAGGTCGAGGCCGACGTCGGGGCCGGGCTGCCCGGCATGCACGTCGTCGGGCTGGGGGACGCGGCGGTGAGCGAGGCGAGGTCGCGCACCCGCACCGCCGCGGTGAACTCCGGGCTGGGGTGGCCGCGGACGAAGGTGGTCGTGTCGATGTCGCCGGCGTCGCTGCGCAAGCACGGCTCCGCCTTCGACCTGGCCATCACGTGCGCGGTGCTGTCGGCGGGCCTGGACCCCGGCCCGGCCGGGGATGCGGCGCGCGACCGGCTGGCGGCGACGGTCCTGCTGGGGGAGCTGGGCCTCGACGGGGCGGTGCGGGACGTGCCCGGCGTGCTCGCGGCGGTGCTGGCCGCCCGCGACGCCGGGGTGCGGGCGGTGGTGGTGCCGGAGGGCTGCGGGCCGGAGGCCGCCCTCGTCGGCGGCGTCGCCGTCGCCTGCGCCGCGGATCTCGCGCAGCTGTGGCGCTGGGTGGTCACCGGGGAGGGGCTGGCCGCACCGGGCGAGCCCCGGCCGGCGCCCCAGCCGGCGGCGCCCGACATGGCCGACGTCCACGGGCAGGAGGAGGCGCGCCGGGCGCTGGAGGTCGCCGCCGCGGGCCGACACCACCTGCTGTTCACGGGTG
Organism: Corynebacterium sp. 335C; assembly: GCF_053525695.1. Classification (NCBI taxonomy): domain Bacteria; kingdom Bacillati; phylum Actinomycetota; class Actinomycetes; order Mycobacteriales; family Corynebacteriaceae; genus Corynebacterium; species Corynebacterium sp. 335C. Next base: position 432,023 of record NZ_JASTTB010000001.1, on the reverse strand, counting down.
CGCCGGGCACGGGCAAGTCGATGCTGGCGGCGCGGCTGCCGGGCATCCTGCCGCCGCTGGGGGAGCGCGCGGCGCTGGAGGTCACGGCCATCTGCTCCATCGCGGGTCACGGCGGGGGCGGGCTGGGCCCGGCTGCTCATCCGCCGTTCGTGGCCCCGCACCACACGGTGAGCGCCGCGGCGCTGCTCGGCGGAGGCCCGGGGGTGCCGCAGCCGGGGGCGGTGAGCCTGGCCCACCACGGGGTGCTGTTCCTCGACGAGGTGGCGCTGATGCCCGGCCGCCACCTCGACGCGCTGCGCGTGCCGCTGGAGACCGGGACCGTGTCGCTGCACCGCAGCCGGCACCGGGTGAGCTACCCGGCGCGCTTCCAGCTCGTCGCCGCGGCCAACCCGTGCCGCTGCGGCGCCGCGGACCCCGGGGAGTGCCGGTGCTCACCGGGGGAGCGGCGCCGGCACATGGCGTCGCTGTCGGGACCCCTGCTCGACCGCATCGACGTTCGCGTGCGGCTGCACCCGCGGCACTCGGTCCTCGCCCCGGAACCCGGGGAGCCGTCGTCCGCGGTGCGGGAGCGGGTGGCCGGGGCCCGCGGGCGCGCCGCGGCCCGGTGGGCGGGACTCGGCCTGGGGGAGGCCGTCGCCACCGCCGAAGTCCCGGGGCCGGTCCTGCGCCGGCATGCCCCACCCGACGAGGAGGGGCTGGCGTGGCTGGCCGCCGTCCTCGCCGACGGCGCGATGACGCAGCGCGGCGTCGACCGGACCCTGCGCGTGGCGTGGACGCTGGCGGACCTCGCCGGCCGCGCCCGCCCGGGCCTCGGCGACGTCGCCGACGCCGCGGCCCTGCACTCCGATGCCGAGGAGGTGCTCGCATGACCGGCCCGACCCCGCCCGTGGACGGTGACGCGCACGGCCGCGCTCCCGGGGGCGCACATGGCCGCGCTCCCGGCGGGGCACATGGCCGCGCTCCCGACGACGCACACGGGAATGCGCCCGGCAATGCGCCCGACACCGTGCCGGGCAACGCGACCGGCGATCCCGCGATGACGGCGGAGACGCGCCGGGCGTGGGCCTACCTCGCCCGCGTCGTCGAGGGCCCGCACCCGGACGTCAACGTCCTGCTCGGCCGCATCGGCCCGGAGGAGCTCGCCGACCGCATCCGATCCCGCGCCGGGCTGCCCGCCGTGCTGCTGCGCGCCACGGAGGCCCGGTACGCCGCCTGCGAGCCGGAGGCGGACCTCGCGGAGGCCGCCGACCACGGCTTCCGGTTGACGACGCCGGAGGACCCCGACTGGCCGGTCGACGCCATCGCCCCCTTCGTCGCCGTGGCCGGGGAGGCGGGGGCCGCCGCGCCCCACGCGCTCTGGGTGCGGGGCGGTTCGCCCGCGGCGCTGCTGGCGGATGCGGTGGCCATGGTCGGCACTCGCGCCGCCACCGCGTACGGCAAGCGGGTGGCGGAGGACTTCTCCGCGGGCGTCGCCGCGGCGGGGACGACGGTGGTCTCCGGAGGGGCGCTGGGCATCGACGCGGCGTGCCACCGCGGGGCGCTGGCCGCCGGCGGCCGGTCCGTGGCGGTGATGGCCTGCGGGCCGGGCGTGACCTACCCGGTCGCCCACGGGGAGCTGTTCGATCGGCTCGACGCGGTCATCACCGAGTACCCTCCCGGGATGCGCCCGGCCCGCCACCGCTTCCTCACCCGCAACCGACTGGTCGCCGGACTGACCGCGGCGACGGTGCTGGTGGAGGCCGGCTGGCGCTCGGGCGCCCGCAACACCGTGCACTGGGCGGAGCGCTACGGCCGCCCGGTCGGGGCCGTGCCGGGGCCGGTGTCGTCGGCGTCGTCGACGGGCGCGCACGCGTGCATCCGCGAGGGCGTGACCCTGGTGTCGTCGGTGCGGGAGGTCCTGGCGCTGTGCCGGCCCATCGGGGAGATCGATGAGGACGAGCAGCTGGAGCTCGACTGGGCCGCCGGCGCCGTGCAGGCCCTGCCGCGCAATGAGCTCCGCGTCTACGACGCCGTCCCGCCCGCCGGATCGGAGGGCCTCGGGGCCGGCCCCATCGCCGCGGAATGCGGCGCGCCGCTGGCGCTGACGGTTCATCTGCTCACCGCGCTGCAGCGCCGGGGACTGGTGGAAAGGCGCGGTTCCCGCTGGTCACGCACCTGACGACGGGAATACCCCGGCCCGCATCCGATGCCCATTTCGGGCGGGGGCGGCCCGGGGGTGAAGAAAGGTTTGGTGACGGGGTTGCACTGTTGTGAGCCATATGTATACTAGGCCAGGCAAGCCTAAGTGAGAAGCGCGGTGCGGGCTGGCTCCGCGCTTCACGGCCCCTCCGGGGTAAGGTCTTGCATCATGGGTGAGGCACAGGCGGCGGCGCTCATGTCCCGGGATTCGTCCCGGAGGGCATGGGCGTCGCCGCCTTCCGCATTCTCCGGAAGGTCCGGCGCGGGAGGGGAGGGCGACCATGTCCGGTGACCCGCACGCCGACCACCGGCGGGCCGACGACCGGCGGACCGACGACGGGCGGGCCGATGATCGTCGGGCGGCGGGCCTGCACGCCGCGAAGGCCTCGTCCGGGGACGGCGGTTCCGCGGACGAGGGGCTGTCGCCCGGCGTCGACGCCGTCCTCGGCGACTTCCTCGACCACGTCCTCTACACCCGGGGGCTCTCGCCGCGCACCGCACGCGCCTACCGCGCGGACCTGCTGCCGCTGCTCGCCCCGCTGACCACGGTCCGGGAGCTCGACGTCGCGCACCTGCGAGCCGACCTCGCCGCCCGCCACCGCGCCGGCGCCTCGCGGTCCACCCTCGCCCGCGCCACGACCGCCTTCCGCGTCTTCTGTGCCTGGGCGGTGGAGCAGGGCGTCCTCGACGTCGACCCGTCGGCGCGCCTGTCGTCGCCGCGCCGGCACCGGCACCTGCCGGAGACGCTGTCGGCGGACGACGCGGCCGCGGCCCTCGACGCCGCGGCGGCCGCCGCCGACGAGGCCCCGGAGGACCCGCGCCCCGCCCGCGACGCCGCCATCGCGGAGATCCTCTACGCCGCCGCCATCCGCGTCGGCGAGCTGTGCGGCCTCGACGTCGGAGACGTCGACCTGGCCCGCGGCACCCTCGTCGTCACCGGCAAGGGCGACAAGCAGCGCACCGTGCCCGTCGGCCCGCGGGCCGTCGCCGCCATCCGCCGCTGGCTGGATCTCCGCGGCCGGTGGGCGACCGCCGCCTCGGGCGACGCGCTGCTGCTCGGCGTGCGCGGCGGACGGCTGGATCCGCGCCAGGCCCGCCGCATCGTCCACGAGCTCACCGGATCCTCCGGCACGGAGCTCGCCCCGCACGGGCTGCGCCACTCCGCCGCCACGCACCTCGTCGAGGGCGGCGCGGACCTGCGCATGGTCCAGGAGCTGCTGGGCCACGAGTCGCTGGCGACGACGCAGATCTACACGCACGTCTCCGTTGACCGCCTGCGCGAGGTCCACCGCCGCGCCCATCCGCGGTCCTGACGGTCCCGGCCGCCGAGAGTCCGGTGGCCGCGCCCGTCCGGGACCCTGACGGCCCCGGCCTTCCGCGGTTCCCGATGCGGGGCGTCACCCCGGCCGCGCGGGCTTCAGGATGACGGGTCGCCGGCCCAGCAGGTCCAGCGGGTTGACGTAGTCGTCGCCCCGCAGCGCGCCCCAGTGCAGCCCGGGCTCCGGGCCCGCCGCCAGCGTCCCGATGACCTGGCCGCGGGCGACGGCGTCGCCGACCCGCACCGACGGTTCCACCGGCTGGTAGGTCGTGCGCAGGCCGTCGGCGTGCATCACCGACACCGTCGGACGGCCCGCCACGGAACCCGCGAAGTGCACGCGGCCTGCCGCCGACGCCCGCACCGGCGCACCCGGCGCCGCCGCGAGGTCCACGCCGCGGTGGCCGGGAAGCCACGGCTCCGGCGGCGGGTCGAAGGGGCGCAGCACCGCGCCCGGCACCGGGCGGACGTGCCCGCCGCCGTCCTGCGCGACCGCGCCCGCGGTGCCCGGCCCCGCCTCCTGCGCCGGGGCCGGGGCCGCCGCCAGGACCGCGGCGGCCGCGAGCGCCAGGGCCACGACGGCGGCGGCGAACGGGGGAGGGGTGCCGCGGGCGGGCCCCGTCGTCACGCGAACAGCGGGGAACGGGCGCGGACCGGAATCCGGTCCGCGCACCCGCACGCACCGGACGGCCCCCGCAACCCCGCGCAACGTCATACCCCGATGGCATCGCGCGCAGGACCCGCGCGCCAGGGGCGATGCGGCGGCGGTGGACGGAACCGGGCCCGCGGAAGATGCCCCGTGGACGGCGCGACCCGCCGGACGCGCCGGAATGGCCTTCACGCCGGTCGGCGGCTATGATGACTCCCGCAGTGTGCCCGGTTCGGCCGGGCCGCTGACTTCGCGCGCCGTCATCGCGACCCGCCCGGCACGGTTCCCCACGGGGGCGCCGGAGGGGAGACGGCGCCAGGCTGCGGGGAGAACCCGCAGGACACCCAACCGAAATCGACAGAAAGCGAGGAAGGGGAGCAGCCGCGGCCGTCGGCGAGTGACGGCCGGACGCGAGGACTCCCCTGACATGACATGGCAGTTGTCTCCATGCGTGAGCTCCTCGACGCCGGTGTGCACTTCGGCCACCAGACGCGTCGCTGGAACCCGAAGATGAAGCGCTTCATCTTCACCGACCGCAACGGCATCTACATCATCGACCTGCAGCAGTCGCTGACCTACATCGACGAGGCCTTCGAGTTCGTCAAGGAGACCGTCGCCCACGGCGGCAACATCCTCTTCGTCGGCACCAAGAAGCAGGCCCAGGAGGCCGTCCAGGCCGAGGCCGAGCGCGTCGACATGCCCTACGTCAACCACCGCTGGCTCGGCGGCATGCTGACCAACTTCTCCACCGTCGCCAAGCGCCTGGGCCGCCTCAAGGAGCTCCAGGCCATGGAGGCCGCGGAGAACGGCTACGAGGGCCGCACCAAGAAGGAGGTGCTGCTCCTCAACCGCGAGCGCACCAAGCTGGAGCGCACCCTCGGCGGCATCCGCGACATGGCCAAGGTCCCCTCGGCCCTGTGGATCGTCGACACCAACAAGGAGCACATCGCGGTCTCCGAGGCGAAGAAGCTGGGCATCCCGGTCGTCGCCATCCTGGACACCAACTGCGACCCGGACGACGTCGACTACCCGATCCCGGGCAACGACGACGCCATCCGCTCCGTGACCCTGCTGACCCGCATCATCTCCACCGCCGTGGAGGAGGGCCGCAAGGCGAAGGCCGAGCGCGAGTTCGCCGCCGCCCGCGAGGCCGCCGGCGACGCCCCGGCCGAGGCTCCGGTCGAGCAGGCCGAGGCCCCCGCCGAGCAGGCGGACGCCCCCGCCGCGGAGTAATCTCCGGTTCACAGAACACCCCCTCGAACTACTAGGAGGAACGCCAGACATGGCGAATTTCACCGCCGCTGACGTCAAGAAGCTGCGCGAGACCACCGGCTCCGGCATGAAGGCCTGCAAGGACGCGCTCGTCGAGACCGACGGCGACTTCGACAAGGCCGTCGAGATTCTGCGCATCAAGGGCGCCAAGGACGTCGGCAAGCGCGCCGAGCGCACCGCCGCCCAGGGCCTCATCGCCGTCTCCGGCGCCACCATGGTCGAGGTCAACTCCGAGACCGACTTCGTCGCGAAGAACCAGGAGTTCATCGACTTCGCGAACAAGGTCGCCGAGGCCGCCGCCAAGGTCAAGGCCAACTCCGCCGAGGAGCTCGCCAACGCCGAGGTCGACGGCAAGACCGCCGCCGAGGCCATCCAGGAGATGTCCGCGAAGATCGGCGAGAAGCTCGAGCTGCGCCGCGCGGTCACCCTCGAGGGCGACAACGTCGCCGTCTACCTGCACCGCCGCGCCGCCGATCTGCCGGCCGCCGTCGGCGTCCTCGTCGCCTACACCGGCGAGGGCGAGGAGGCCGCGCACGCGGCCGCCATGCAGGTCGCCGCGCTGAAGGCCCAGTTCCTCTCCCGCGAGGACGTCCCGGCCGACCGCGTCGAGGCCGAGCGCGCCGTCTTCGAGAAGATCTCCCGCGAGGAGGGCAAGCCGGAGCAGGCCCTGCCGAAGATCGTCGAGGGCCGCCTGAACGGCTTCTACAAGGATGTCGTCCTGCTGGAGCAGCCGTCCGTCGGCGACTCCAAGAAGACCGTGAAGCAGGTCGTCGAGGAGGCCGGCATCACCCTGACCGACTTCGCCCGCTTCGAGGTCGGCCAGCACTAGTCCTCCCCTCCGGCCACGCCGGAGCAGGACCCTCCGCCGCGCGCGAGCGCGGCCGCACCGGGGCCCGCCCCTCCCGTCCACGCGACGGGGGAGGCGGGCCCCGCCGCATGCGCGGGGGAGGGGCCGGGGCGGCGGGCGTCGTCACGCTGCGCCGCAACCCCGTGCCCCTGCAACCCCGCTCACCCCGCGCACCCCGCGCACCCCGCGCGCCCCGTGCGGCGCGCCTTCCCCGCGCACCCGGCGCCCCGCCGCGCCCGGGTGCGCGCGCATCGCGCCACGTGCGGCGCAGGTCACCGCCGCATGCGTGACGACGCCCCGGGCCGCGCCGCGCCCGCGCCGCCGCGCCGGCCCTGTCAGGGGGTAGTGTTGTCCCGGACGTCCGGCCGGTTCCCCGGCGCGGGCGGCCGACGGAACATGACCAGCGGATGCGGCGGGACCGGGACCCGGTGCCGCCGGGCAAAGGAGCAACGACGGTGAGCGACAACCAGGACGCCGGTACGCGCGACGGCTTCAAGCGCGTGATGCTGAAGCTGGGCGGCGAGATGTTCGGCGGCGGGGCCGTCGGCGTCGACCCCAACGTGGTGGAGAACGTCGCCCGGCAGATCGCCGAGGTCGCCCGCGACGGCGTCGAGGTGTGCGTCGTCATCGGCGGCGGCAACTTCTTCCGCGGCGCGCAGCTGCAGCAGCGCGGCATGGACCGGGCCCGATCGGACTACATGGGCATGCTCGGCACCGTGATGAACTGCCTGGCGCTGCAGGACTTCCTGGAGAAGGAGGGCGTGGAGACCCGCGTCCAGACCGCCATCGAGATGACGCAGGTCGCCGAGCCTTACCTCCCGCTGCGCGCGAAGCGCCACCTGGAGAAGGGCCGCGTCGTCATCTTCGGCGCCGGCATGGGCATGCCGTACTTCTCCACCGACACCACCGCCGCCCAGCGTGCCCTGGAGATCGGCTGCGACGTGCTGCTGATGGCCAAGGCCGTCGACGGCGTCTACGACGACGACCCGCGCGTCAACCCCGACGCCACCATGTTCGACGAGATCTCCCACCGCGAGTGCATCGAGCGCGGCCTGAAGGTCGCGGACGCCACCGCGTTCTCCCTGTGCATGGACAACAAGATGCCGATCCTGGTGTTCAACCTGCTCACCCAGGGCAACATCGCCCGCGCCGTCTCCGGCGAGCGCATCGGCACCCTGGTCCACACCTAGCCCCCTGCTGCCCGGAGCCCGCGCGCGACCCGCCGCGGGCGCCGCCGGGCCGCGCCCCGCGCCCGCGCCGACTACCCTTGCGGTTGACGGCGCGGGCGCGTGCGGAACGCGCACCCTGCGTGCCGGGCGCCCCGACGGCGGCGCCACCGCGCGGCGGCACCGCACGACCCCCGACAACCGACCACCGACAACGACGAAGAGGCGACGATGATCGACGAGACCCTGCTCGAGGCCGAGGAGAAGATGGCCAACTCCGTGGAGCACTGCCGCGAGGAGATGACCCACATCCGCACGGGCCGCGCGAACCCGGCCATGTTCAACGGGGTCATCGCCGAGTACTACGGCGTGCCCACCCCGATCACCCAGATGTCCACCATCTCGGTGCCGGAGCCGCGGATGCTGCTCATCAAGCCGTACGAGCCGTCCGTGATGGACGACATCGAGACGGCCATCCGCAACTCCGACCTGGGCGTCAACCCCACCAACGACGGCCACGTCCTGCGCGTCACCGTGCCGCAGCTGACGGAGGAGCGCCGCCGCGAGATGGTGAAGCTGGCGAAGTCGAAGGGCGAGGACGCCAAGATCGCCATCCGCAACATCCGCCGCAAGGGCATGGAGACCCTGCAGAAGATCCAGAAGGACGGCGACGCCGGCGAGGACGAGGTCCGCGCCTCCGAGAAGGAGCTGGACAACGTCACCCGCACCTACGTGGAGCAGGTCGACTCGCTGGTCGAGCGCAAGGAGAAGGAGCTCATGGAGGTGTAGCCTCCGCCGCCGCGGCCCCCGGGCCGCGGCGTCGCCCGTCCCGGCGGTCGCCGGGGCGACCACGCGTCCACGACGAGCGAAACGGAGCCCGAGGTGACCCAGCCGGAACGCGACAGAATCGTCCGCGAGATGAAGCTCCCGCGGCCCCGCAACTCCGCGGGCCGCGACGTTCCGGTGGCGATCGCCGTGGGCGTGGCGCTCGGCGCGCTGGCCGTCGCGGGCCTCTTCGTCGGCCCGGTGCTGTGGTACCCCGTCGTCGCGCTGGCGGCGGCGCTGGGGACGTGGGAGGTCGTGTCCCGGATGCGGGAGCATGACTGGCTGGTGCCCCGCACGGTGCTCATCATCGGCGGCCAGCTCATGATCTGGCTGACCATCCCGCTGGGGTCGCTGGGCCTGCTGACGGGCCTGGTGGCCAGCATGGTGCTGGCGCTCGGCCACCGCATGTTCTTCAACGGCATGGAGTTCCCCCGCAACTGGCTGCGCGACGCCTCCGTCGCGATGCTGGTGCTGCTGTGGATCCCGCTGAACGTGGCGTTCGCGGCGATGCTGTCGCTGGGCGGCCGCTACGAGGGCATCGACGGCCGCTGGTACATCGTGACGTTCATGCTCTGCGTCGTCGCCAACGACGTCGGCGGCTACGTCGCGGGCGTGTTCTTCGGCAAGCACCCGATGGCCCCGCAGATCAGCCCGAAGAAGTCCTGGGAGGGCTTCGCCGGCTCGGTGGTCCTCGGCGCCGCCGCCGGTGCGGCGTGTTCGGTGCTCATGCTCGACCGGAGCCTCGTGTTCGGCATCGCGCTGGGCGTGCTGCTGGTCATCGCCGCGACGTTCGGCGACCTGCTGGAGAGCCAGTTCAAGCGCGACCTGGGCATCAAGGACATGTCGGCGATGCTGCCGGGACACGGCGGCCTGATGGACCGCCTGGACGGCATGCTGCCGGCCGCGGCGGTGATGTGGGTGATGGTGTCGCTGGCGGAGGCCGTCGTCTGACGTCGCCGCGGACGCCGCGTCCCGCGCGCCGCGCCCGGCACGGCGAAGGGCCCGCCGTCCCCGTCGGGGGAGGGCGGGCCCTTCGCCGTGCGCGGCCGCAGGTCCTGGCGGAGGTCCTAGCGGCGGACCTGGCGGCGCAGCTGCATGATGCGGACGCCGCCGACGAGGCCCATCAGCAGGGCGCCGCCGATGGCGGCGAGCAGCATGCCGACGCCGAGCGGGAAGTTGAACGTCCATGCGAAGAGCGTCAGGGTGACGTTCTGCATGTTCTGCATGATGAAGGCCAGCAGGACGACCAGGATGATGGCGCCGACGATGAGGGCCACCCAGGTGCTGCCGGCGAAGCTGCCCTTCGCCTTGCGCGGGGCCTCCTCCTGGTGTCGGACGTCGGCGGCGCCCGTGGTGGCGGGGGCGAGGGCGGCGTCGTGGTCGGCACCAGCGAGGTCGGCGCGGGTCTCGGCGACGTTCGGGTCGCGGAACTGGTCGTTCGGGTTGGTCATGGGGCTTATTCAACCGCATTTCGGGCGCCGGCGGGAAGTCGGACGGGCGTGGTCCCCGCCATGCCCGCGCCGCGGTGCGGAACGGGTCACGGACGGGGCCCTCCGATTCGCCCCGGAGGGCCCCGACGTGGGACGATGGCAGGACCATGACCAAGGAACTGCCTCTCGTCTTCAAGGCCCCGCGCAGGGGCATGCCGGCCACCCACTTCGCCGATCTCGACGTCGACGCCCGCAAGGCCGCCGTCAAGGAGCTCGGCCTGCCCGCCTTCCGCGCCGACCAGATCGCCCGCCACTACTTCGGCAAGTTCGAGTCGGACCCGATGACCATGACGGACCTGCCCGCCGCGGCGCGGGAGAAGGTCAAGGAGGCGCTGTTCCCTCCGCTGCTGGAGCCGGTGCGCCACGTCACCGCCGACGACGGCGCGACGCGCAAGACGCTGTGGCGCGCCGGCGACGGCACGCTGCTGGAGTCGGTGCTGATGCGCTACGACGACCGCGCGACGCTGTGCATCTCCTCCCAGGCCGGCTGCGGCATGGCCTGCCCGTTCTGCGCGACGGGCCAGGGCGGCCTGCAGCGCAACCTGTCGACGGCGGAGATCGTCGACCAGGTGCGCGACGCCGCCGCGGCGATGCGCGACGGCCTGCTGCCGGGCGGCCCGGGCCGCCTGACGAACATCGTGTTCATGGGCATGGGCGAGCCGCTGGCCAACTACAAGCGGGTCGTCGCCGCGGTGCACCGCATCACGGATCCGGCGCCGGCGGGCTTCGGCATCTCCATGCGCAACGTCACCGTCTCCACGGTGGGCCTGGCCCCGGCGATCCGCCGCCTGGCGGACGAGGGCCTGTCGTGCACCCTCGCGGTGTCGCTGCACACGCCGGACGACGAGCTGCGCGACACGCTGGTGCCCATCAACAACCGCTTCTCCATCGACGAGGTGCTGGACGCGGCGAAGTACTACGCGGAGAAGTCGAACCGCCGCGTGTCCATCGAGTACGCGCTCATCCGCGACAAGAACGACCAGGACTGGCGTGCCGACCTGCTGGGCCGCCGCCTGCACCGCCGCCTGGGCTCCAAGGTGCACGTCAACGTCATCCCGCTGAACCCGACGCCGGGTTCGGAGTGGGACGCGGCGCCGAAGCGCCGGCAGGACGAGTTCGTCCGCCGCGTCGAGGCGCAGGGCGTGCCGTGCACGGTGCGCGACACCCGCGGCGACGAGATCTCCGCCGCGTGCGGCCAGCTCGCCGCGGAGGATCGGGAGCCCGCCGCCTGACGGCCCCCTCATGCGCGTGACGACGGCGCCCGCCCGGGATGTGCGGGCGCCGTCGTCGTGCGGGGACCGGGTGCGCGGTTCCCGCGCACGGGGCCGCGGGCGCACGGGGCGCGGGGGAGCGCGGCGCGGGGCGCGTCGTCACGCGAGGGGGCATGACGACGCCGGCGCCGCCTCCCGCGGGGGGAGACGGCGCCGGCGTCGGGGACGGGCCCTGCGGGGCCCGGACGGGCTAGTGGAGGGAGCCCTGCTCGCGATCGACCGGGGCCAGCGCGGCGGCGGCCTTCGGGTCGCGGTTCCAGCTGCGCAGCTGGGACTCGGTCAGGTTGGCGTAGGCGCCGGTGCCGTTGACCTGGTCCTGGCACCAGTTCGGCTCGACGTGGCCCAGCGGCTTGTTGCGCGCGGTGACCGTGCGGACCTGGGTGCCGCGCGGCTTCAGGGCGTAGAGGAGGATGCCGGCGAACATGATGACGCCCAGGACGATGAGCCAGATGTTCTCGACGTTGCCGTGGTGGTTGCCCCACAGCATGCACAGCATGAAGACGGTGGCGATGAGTCCGGTGCGGAGCACGGCGCCCTTGGAGAGGCCGTGCCAGCCCCACTTCGCCGACGGCTCGTCGAGCGTGCTCACGCCGTTGTAGAACTCTTCCTTCTGGTGGTGCTCGGCCACGATGTTCCTCCTGTCAGCCACGGTCGTCCGGGCTGCTCCGGCCCCCGTCGCACACGAGGAGGGGGCGGGCGGTCCCGTTAACCCGTATTTTGGCACACTCTCAGGTGAATTTGAGTATCGGGGGACAGGATACCCCAGTTGCAGGGGTGGCGGGAACGGCGCGCCGGACTCACGCGGGTCGTGTGCGGGGCGTTCCTCGCGGTCGGCGAGCGGCTGTGGCGCGGCTGCGGATCGGTCCCGGTGAGCACCCGGCGCGGTTCCGTCGCGGTTCCGGCGGCGCGTCCGGGACGCGGCGGCGGGGAGGTGGACCGCGCGGCGGGCGCCGTTATCCTGGGCGGGTGGATTTCATCGTCGGAGTAGCGCTGTTCGCGCTCGGCATCGCCGTGACCATCGCCCTGCACGAATGGGGGCACATGACGGCCGCCCGCATCTTCGGCATGCGCGTGCGCCGCTACTTCATCGGCTTCGGCCCGACCCTCTTCTCCTGGCGGCGCCGCCGCGCCGCCGCCGGCGGGCACGTCACCGAGTACGGCCTGAAGGCCGTGCCGCTCGGCGGCTTCTGCGACATCGCCGGCATGACCGCCCAGGACCCGGTCACCCCGGAGGAGGACCCCCACGCCATGTGGCGGCGCCCCTGGTGGCAGCGCGTCATCGTGCTCGCCGGCGGCGTGATGGTCAACATGCTGCTGGGCATCATGCTGCTCTACGTCGTCGCCGTGGCCTGGGGTCTGCCCGACATGGACGTCGACGAGACCCCGCGCGTCGCCTCCGTCTCCTGCGTGCCCGCCACCCAGAACCCGGACGGCACGCTGCCGGACTGCACGGGCGAGGGCCCCGCCGAGCGCGCCGGCATCCTGCCGGGCGACGTCATCCGCAGCGTCGACGGGGAGGAGACGGCGAACTTCGCCGACGTCACCTCCGCGGTGCGCGACTCCGGCGGCGGGCCGGTCGTCCTCGGCGTCGAGCGCGGCGGGGAGGCGCTGACCGTCGAGGTCGTGCCCGACATGGTGGAGCGGCGCGCCAACTCCGGGGCGCTGGCGGAGACGCCGGTGGTCGGCATGACCTTCGAGGTCCCCGAATACGGCACGGTGCAGTACGGCCCGCTGGAGGCGGTGCCCGCGACGTTCCGGTTCACCGGCTCCGTCCTCGGCGCCGTGTGGGACGGGCTGCTGGCCATCCCGGAGAAGATCCCCGGCGTCGTCGCCAGCGTCTTCGGCGCCGAGCGCGACCCCGAGTCGCCGATGAGCGTCGTCGGCGCCTCCCGCGCCGGCGGCGAGCTGGCGGAGCGGGACCTGTGGAACGTCTTCGTCATGATGCTGGCGAACCTCAACTTCTTCCTCGCCTTCTTCAACCTCGTGCCCCTGCCGCCGCTGGACGGCGGCCACATCGCCGTCGTGCTGTACGAGAAGGTGCGGGACCTGCTGCGCCGCGCCCGCGGCCTGCAGCCGGGCCCGCCGGCGGACTACCGCAAGCTCATGCCGGTGACGATGGGCTTCACCGTCGTCCTCCTGCTCTTCGGCGGGCTGGTCATCGCCGCCGACGTCGTCAACCCCATCCGCTTGTTCGGCTGACGCGGGGCCGCGGCCGGGCCCGTCGTCCCGCGCCGGAGGCCGGACCACGGGGAGCCCGGGCGCCGCGCGCCGGGGCCCACGCCGCGGCGGGTCCCGTCGTCACGCACCGCGGAACCCCGTGCCCCCGTCGCGGTTCCCGCAGGCCCGCCGTCCGCCGCGGACGCCCCGGGGGTATCGTGTCCGGCATGACCGCACGCGCACCGCTGACCCAGCAGAAGCCGACCCCCATCCGCACCGTGCCCGCCGACATCGAGCGGCCCGAGTACGCGTGGAAGGACTCCGTGCAGGAGAACGTCGGCGAGCCGCTGGTGCAGACCCCGGAGGTCATCGACGCCATGCGCCGCACCTCCCGCATCGCCGCCGACGCGCTGCAGGAGGCGGGCAAGGCGGTGGTGCCGGGCGCGACGACGGACGACGTCGACAAGGTCGCCCACGAGTACATGCTCGACCACGGCGCCTACCCCTCGACGCTCGGCTACCGCGGCTTCCCGAAGTCCTGCTGCGTCTCCCTCAACGAGATCATCTGCCACGGCATCCCGGACTCGCAGGTCATCGAGGAGGGCGACATCGTCAACATCGACGTCACCGCCTACAAGGAGGGCGTCCACGGCGACACCAACGCCACCTTCTTCGCCGGCGAGCCGTCGGAGGAGCACCGCCTGCTGGTGGAGCGCACCCACGAGGCGATGATGCGCGGCATCCGCGCCATCCGCCCGGGCCGCGAGGTCAACGTCATCGGCCGCGTCATCGAGGCCTACTGCCGCCGCTTCGGCTACAACGTCGTCCGCGACTTCACCGGCCACGGCGTCGGCCCGACGTTCCACAACGGCCTCGTCGTCCTGCACTACGACGAGCCGTCGCAGAAGACCCTCCTGGAGCCGGGCATGACCCTGACCGTCGAGCCGATGGTGAACCTCGGCGGCCTGGACTACGAGATCTGGGACAACGACTGGACCGTGCAGACCACCGACCGCAGGTGGACCGCGCAGTTCGAGCACACCATCGTCGTCACCGACGGCGGCTACGAGATCCTCACCCTCCCCTCCGAGGACTAGGCGGCGGTGGCGGCGACGGCGAAGGGGGCCGCGGGTCCGGCCCCCGCGGCGCTGGTCGCCGGCTGCACCTCCGACGCCGGCAAGTCCGTCCTGGTGGCGGGCATGTGCCGGCTGCTGGCCCGCCGCGGCGTGCGGGTGGCGCCGTTCAAGGCGCAGAACATGTCGAACAACTGCGCCGTCACGCCCGACGGCGGGGAGATCGGCCGCGCCCAGGCGCTCCAGGCGCTCGCGTGCGGGCTGGAGCCCCACGTCGACTTCAATCCGGTGCTGCTCAAGCCGGAGGCCGATCACGTCAGCCAGGTCGTCGTCCGCGGAGTCGCCGACGGGCGCGTCTCCGCGCTGACGTACCGCTCCCGCCGGCGAGCGCTGCGCGGGGTGGTCGCGGAGACGCTCGCCGATCTGCGGGGGCGGTACGACGTCGTCCTGTGCGAGGGCGCCGGCTCCCCGGCGGAGGTGAACCTCCGCGAGTCCGACATCGCCAACATGGGGCTGGCGGAGGCCGCCGACCTGCCGGTCATCGTCGCCGGCGACATCGACCGCGGGGGAGTGCTGGCGCACTTCGTCGGCACCCACGCCATCCTGTCGCCGGAGGACCGGGCGCGCATCACCGGCTTCGTGGTCAACAAGTTCCGCGGCGACGTCGGCCTGCTCACGCCGGGCCTCGACGTCGTCCGCGGGCACACGGGCGTGCCGGTGCTCGGCGTCGTGCCGTTCATCCGGGGTTTGTGGGTCGACGCGGAGGACTCCCTGGGCACCGAGGCCGGCGTGCGCGTCGGCCCCGCGACCCGGCCGCTCGGCTCCGACGTGCTGGCGGTGGCGGCGGTGCGGCTGCCGCGGGTGTCCAACGCGACCGACGTGGAGGCTCTGGCCTGCGAGCCGGGCGTGCGCGTGGAGTGGACCGACGACCCGGGCGCCGTCGCCCACGCCGACCTGGCGGTGGTGCCGGGATCGAAGTCGACGGTCCACGACCTGGGCTGGCTGAGGAAGACCGGCATCGCCGACGTGCTGGCGGACCGCGCCCGCCGCGACGCCCCCGTGCTGGGCATCTGCGGCGGCTTCCAGATGCTGTGCCGCACCATCGACGACCCGGTGGAGTCCGGCGCGGGGCCGGTGGCGGGCCTGGGGCTGCTCGACGCCGACATCGTCTTCGGGGAGGAGAAGATCCTCGCCCGCCACGGCGACGGGTCCTACGAGGTGCACAACGGCCGCGTCGCCCGCCAGGGCGACCCGACGTGGCCCCACGGGGAGGGTGCGGTGCGCGGCGCCGTCGCCGGCACCCACCGCCACGGCCTGCTGGAGTGCGACGACACCCGCCGGCGCTACCTCGCCGACGTCGCGGCTGCGGCCGGGCTGAGGGGCTTCCGCGTCAGCCCGGACACGTCCTTCGCCGCCGAGCGGTTGCGGCAGCTGGATCTCATCGCCGACGCGGTGGAGGAGCACCTCGCCGGCCCGGCGCTCGCCGCCGCGACCGGGATCGACGCGCTCGCGTAGCGGGGACACGGCGGGCACGACCTTTCCGGGGGTGATCCGCGATGCCCCCTCCGCGGTGCGCCGGACGCCCGCGGGACTCCCGACCTGCGGCGAAATCCGCCGGAAACATCGCCGCCACGCCGCCGTCACGTATCGCGCCACCAGGCGCCTTATCGATTCACCCCGTATTTGGTGATGGGAATAGCATTGAATCGTGCGGCGCCGACCCGGCGCCCCCCGCAGACGAACATGGAGGGCGGCGGAAGATGCGCACGCGCCACGTGCCCGCGAAGACCCGCCGCCTGACCGCCGCATCCGCGGCGGCCCTGGCGGCCCTGATGGCGATGGCCCCGGTGGCCGGGGCCCAGCCCGGGGGCGACGGCTCCGCGCCGCCCTCAGCGGGATCCGCGGCC
Organism: Corynebacterium sp. 335C; assembly: GCF_053525695.1. NCBI lineage: Bacteria > Bacillati > Actinomycetota > Actinomycetes > Mycobacteriales > Corynebacteriaceae > Corynebacterium > Corynebacterium sp. 335C. Next base: position 415,873 of record NZ_JASTTB010000001.1, on the reverse strand, counting down.
GGATCCACGGACGTCCCCGGCTCCGCCGGCGGAGCGTTCGGCTCCTCCGGCGGCCGGTTCGACGACTCCACCGGCCACGTCACGGAGGGCCCCGTCTTCCCGGAGCTTGACTGGGCCAACGACGACTCCTGCGTCCCGTCCCCGGAGCACCCGCGCCCGGTTCTCCTGGTCCACGGCACGTGGTCGACCGCGGAGGAGATGGGCAACCTCGGCCGTGCGCTGAAGGAACGGGGCCACTGCGTCTGGGCCGCGACGCACGGCGCCGGAGACGCCTCCCTCGCCGGCATCTTCGGATCCGATGGGCTCGCCCCGATGGCCGAGGGGGCCCGCCAGGTCCACGAGGCCATCGAGCACGTCGCCGAACGCACCGACGCCGGGCGGGCGGCGGGGGAGATCGACATCGTCGGCCACTCCCTGGGCGGGGCCCTGATCCGGCTCGCGCTTCACGATCACGGCGACTACGTCCGCGCGGGCACCGTCGTCACGCTCGCGGGCACCAACCACGGCACGGACATGCTCAAGGCCGCCGAACTCGGCGTCAACGGCAACCCCGTCACGCGCGAGGTCGGCCGCCGTACGCTCGGCGCCGCGCCGATGGACCAGATCACCGACTCGCCGGCGGCGAAGCATCTCAACTCGCTGCCCGACACGATGCCGGGCGTCGACTACGTCGTCATGGTCACCGTCGACGACACGACGTCGTACCCGCCGCTCGCGTCCTTCCTGGAGGCCGGCCCCGGCGCCACGGTGCGCAACGTCGTCGTCGAGGACGTGTGCGCCGACCTGCCGCGGCCCTTCGACCACGTCGACATGCGCGACGCGCCCGTGATGGGCGGGCTCGTCGCCGACGCGCTCGCCGGCAGGGCTCCCGCCTGCCGGGCCTGACCCAGGGGGCGGACGCACGGCCGCGCGGGCCCGCGCCCGCACATGCCCCGTGCGCCGCGACGGCGGCATTCCGCGCCGCCGAACCCTTTTCCGTCGAAAACGTTCCGCGGCGGGCGATTCGGTGAATATTCTCCGTCTAAAGCAATCGGGCGGCGCCGGGGCGCCGGGAACGGAGGGACGACGGGGATGCGGAGCACGCGGGACGCGGTGCGGGCACGGAGGCGGGGGCGGGCGCCGGGTCGCGCCGGCCGGGGGAGGGCCCGCGTGGCCGCGGCCGCCGCGACGGCGGCGCTGACGCTTGCCGCGGCGGGGCAGGCCGGCGCCACGCCCTCCGGAGCGGGGGAGGAAGGCTCCGCCGCGGGGTCGTGGTCGTCCTCCGGCGACGCCGGCGGCGACGCCGCGTTCCCCGATCTCGGATGGGCCAACGACGACGCCTGCATCCCCTCCTCCGAGCACCCGCGCCCGGTGCTGCTCGTCCACGGCACGTGGTCGGAGGCGGAGGAGATGGAGCCGCTCGGCCGCGCGCTGACGGACCGCGGCTACTGCGTGTGGGCCATCACCTACGGCGGCGGCGACGCCTCGCTCGCCGGCGCGTTCGGCTCGACCGGCGTCGGCCCCGTCGAGGAATCGGCCCGCCAGCTGCACGGCGCCATCGACCACGTCGCGGAGGGCACCGCGGCGGGACGGGCGGCCGGGGAGGTGGACCTCGTCGGGCACTCCCAGGGCGGCGCCCTCATCCGCTTCGCGCTCCACGATCACGGCGACGCGGCGCGGACGGGCACCGTCGTCACGCTCGCGGGCACCAACCACGGCACCAACTGGATGGGGTTCGGCGGGGCCGGCTTCAACCGCAGCCCCGTCACCCGGGAGATCGGGACGCGCACGCTCGGCACCGCGCCGATGGACCAGCTCACCGACTCCGAGGCGACGCGCCGCCTCAACGCCATGCCCGACACGGAGCCCGGCGTCGACTACGTCGTCTTCGTCGCCGCCGGCGACATGACCTCGTACCCGCCGGAGGCGTCGTTCCTGGAAGCCGGGCCCGGCGCGACGGTGCGCAACCTCGTCGTCGACGAGCTGTGCGCGGGCGACGGGCGCGTCTTCCGGCACAACGACGTCCGCGATGACCCGGTGATGGGCGGCCTCGTCGACGACGCGCTGTCGGGCCGCGAGCCCGTCTGCCGCGCCTGACCCGGAGCGGGCCAGTGCACCCGCAGGGCCGGACCGACCCGGGGCGCCCTCAGAGCCCGGCGGACCGGTCCGGGCACGGGAACGGCCCCGGCGGACGGGCATCAGCCGGACCGCCGGGGCCCTCTCGGTGCGCGGCCGCGCGGGCGACCCGCGCCCCGCCTAGTCGAACTCGAGGCCGAGCAGCGCGTTCTCCACGACCTCCGGCAGCGCCGGGTGGATCCAGTACTGCTTCGTCGCCGCGTCGCGGCAGTCGATGCCGAACGCCATCATCTGGATGCACTGCTGCACCAGGGTCGCGGCCTGCGCGCCGATGAAGTGCGCGCCCAGCAGCTGGCCCGACTTCCGATCGGCGATGAGCTTCGCGAAGCCCGTCTCGTCCTCCAGCGCCCAGCCGTAGGCGACGTCGCCGATGTTCTGCACCTTCACCGTCACCTCGGTGCCGTTGGCGGCGGCCCACTCGCGGGCCTCCTCCTCGGTCATGCCGACCTGGCCGATCTGCGGGTGGGAGAAGATCGCCGACGGCACGTGGTCGTGATTGACCGTCTTGTACGCGTCCTCGCCCGCGTCGCCGCCGGCGCGGTGGGCGGCCAGCACGTTGTGGAACACGACGCGCGCCTCGTGGTTGGCCACGTGCTTCAGCTGGTGCGGGCTGGACACGTCGCCCAGCGCCCACACGCCCTCGGCCGAGGTGCGGCCGAACGCGTCGACCTTCACGCGGCCGTCGTCGTGCATCTCGACGCCGCCCTGCTCCAGGTCCATGAGGTCGCCGTTGGGGCGGCGGCCGGTGGCGACGAGGAACTCGTCGCCGTGGACCGTGGAGCCGTCGGAGAGCCTGGCGGTGATGCGGCCGCCGTCGTCCTGCGTCAGCTCCTCGATCTCGGCGTTGAGGTGGACGTCCCAGTTGCGGGAGACGACCTCGGTGAACCGGTCGGCGATGTCCGCGTCGCAGTGGCGGACCATCTTGCCGGAGCGGTTGACGACGTGGACGGTGGAGCCCAGCGCGGAGAAGACGTGCGCGAACTCGGAGGCGATGTAGCCGGCGCCGAGGATGATGAGCTCCCGCGGGAACTCCTCGACGCGCATGATGTCCTTGTTCGTCCGGTACCGGACGCCGGACTCCTCCACGAACGCCGGGACGTTGGTGTGGGAGCCCGCGGCGATGATGATCTGGTCGCCGGTGATGACCTTCTCCTCGCCGCCCTGGGCGGTGCGGATGGTGCGCGGGCCGGCGAAGGAGGCGTGGCCGTCGTAGACGTCGATGTTCGGCGTCTCGTCGCCGCGGCGGTACGCCTCGCCGCCGGCGGCGATCGGGTCGATGCGGCGGCCGAAGACGCGCTCCCGGATGGAGGCCCAGTCCACGGAGTCGAGGGTGGCGTGGACGCCCAGGCGGCGGGCCTCCTCCACGTTCGCCGCCGCGTCGGCGGCCAGCACGTACATCTTCGTCGGGATGCAGCCGACGTTGGTGCAGGTGCCGCCGAAGCGGTCCTCCTCCACGAGCGCGACGCGCACGTCGTCGTAGTCCGGTGCCGGGATGGAGTTGCCGGAGCCCGCGCCGATGATGATGACGTCGTAGTGCTCGCCGGTGGTCTGGGTCATGTCCTGCTCTGGCCTTCCGTTCGTTCGTTCCCGCGCCGCGGCGGGGTTCGGTCAGTCCGCGAGGCCCCGGAGGAAGTCCAGGGTCTCGCGCATCGCCAGGGCGCGTGCGTGCTCCTTCGACAGGTACACGTCGTGGCGTGCACCGGGGACGGTCACCGTCCGCGTCCTTCCACCGAGGCAACGCGCGCGGCGCTCGATGTGTTCCACGTTCAGCACCGCGTCCGCGGAATCCGTCGCCGCGGAGTACGGCTTGCCCAGCCACGAGCGGTCGGAGCGCAGCACCAGGTTCGGCACGCCGGTCTCCAGCCCCTTCGCCAGCGCGTCCTGCGCCCGCACGATGGCGGCCAGCCACGCGAACGGCATGGGGAAGCCCTTCAGCGGCTTGTGCTCCAGGTCGTAGTCCCACTCGCCGCGGCGGCTGCGGTGCAGCGACTCGCCGTAGCCGGCCAGCTCGTCGGCGGGCACGGTGCGCTCCGGCATGAGCCTGCCGACGAGCCGGGTCAGCGGCCGCGCCACGGGCAGCTTCCAGTCCGCCACCGGCAGCTCGAACCACGGGCTGTCGAACAGCGCGCCGGCCAGCAGGCCGTGGCGGGCCGGGTCGTTCGCGCGCTTGCGGTCCAGCCAGCCCGCGATGACCAGGCCGCCGGTGGAGTGGCCCGCGACGACGACGCGGTCGTGGCCCTCCGCCGCGACGAGGTCGAGCGCCGCGTCGAGGTCCGCGTCGTAGTGCGCCAGGTCGGTGACGAAGTGGCGGCGCTGGCCCGGCCGGTGGGAGCGGCCGCACTTGCGCAGGTCCAGGGCGTAGAACGCCCAGCCGGCGGCGTCGATGTCGCGCGCCAGGTGGTCCTGGAAGAAGTAGTCGGACAGGCCGTGGACCCACAGGACGGCGGGGCGGCCGGAGCGGGAGGCGTCGTCACGCGCCTCCGCGGCGCCCGCATCGGCCGAACCCTCGCGCGCACCCGGGCCCGCGCCCTCCCCGGGAACCCCCGCGGGGGATGCGCCCGCGCCGGCGGCGGCCGCCGGACCGGACCCGTCCGGGGCGGGGGCGGCGGCGGGGTGGGAGGGGTCGTAGCGGACGACGGTGACGGCCACGTCCGTCTCCCCGTCGGGGTCCCGGCCCAGGTCACGGGTGGCGGCGATGAACCCGGGGAGGACGTCGCCGGTCCACGCGGGGTGATCGGCGGGGGTAACTTCGCTGGTCGAATCATTGTTCACGTCAACCACACTAGCGGCCCTCGATTAGGGGTTCGGGGGCACTGTGACACAATGGAGGGGTATCACTGAAGAGAAGCCCCGGGCGCCGCCGCACGCGTCGCCCGTTCACCCACACGTGAAGGATGTTGACTGCAGTGTCTGAAAACAAGCTTCCCGCCAAGGTCGGAGACGACGTCGACGTCGTCCTCATCGGTGGCGGCGTCATCAGCGCGACCCTCGGCGTGCTGCTGAACCAGCTCGAGCCGGAGTGGACGCAGGTCGTCTTCGAGCGCCTGGATCAGCCGGCCGAGGAGTCCTCCTCCCCGTGGAACAACGCCGGCACCGGCCACTCCGCGCTGTGCGAGCTGAACTACACGCCGGAGAAGAACGGCAAGGTCGACATCACCAAGGCCTCCAAGATCAACGAGCAGTTCCAGGTCTCCCGCCAGTTCTGGACCTCCCTCGTCGACGACGGCGTGCTCACCGACCCGAAGGGCTTCATCAACCCGGTCGACCACACGGCCTTCGCCCAGGGCGAGGACCAGATGCGCTTCATGCGCAACCGCTACGAGGCGCTGAACGAGAACCCGCTGTTCTTCGGCCAGGAGCTCATCGAGGACCACGACAAGTTCGCCGAGTACCTGCCGGTGATGGCCGAGGGCCGCGACTTCTCCACCCCGGTCTCCGTCATCCGCAACCCCAACGGCACCGACGTCAACTACGGCTCGCTGACCAAGCAGTACCTGTCCGCGCTGTCCGATCGCGGCACCGAGATCCGCTACGGCCACGAGGTCAAGGACATCACCCGCGACGGCGCCAAGTGGGTCGTCACCGTGAAGAACGTCCACTCCGGCGACGTCCGCAAGGTCCGCGCCAACTTCGTGTTCGTCGGCGCCGGCGGCAACGCCCTGCCGCTGCTGCAGAAGTCCGGCATCCCGGAGATCCGCGGCTTCGGCGGCTTCCCGGTGTCCGGCCAGTGGCTGCGCTGCACCAACGAGGAGCTCATCGAGCAGCACGCGGCGAAGGTCTACGGCAAGGCGTCCGTCGGCACCCCGCCGATGTCCGTGCCGCACCTGGACACCCGCGTCATCGACGGCAAGAAGGGCCTGCTGTTCGGCCCCTACGCCGGCTGGAACACCAAGTACCTGAAGACCGGCTCCTACCTGGACATGTTCAAGTCCCTCCGCCCGGGCAACGTGTTCACCATGGCGGGCGCGGGCCTGCAGGAGATGGGCCTGACCAAGTACCTCATCACCGAGGTCATGAAGGACTTCGACGCCCGCGTCGAGTCCCTGCGCGACTACGTCCCGACCGCGAAGAACGAGGACTGGGAGCTCATCGTCGCCGGCCAGCGCGTCCAGGTCATCGCTCCGGCTAAGGCCCCGAAGTTCGGCACCCTGGAGTTCGGCACCGCCGTCATCAACGCCTCCGACGGCTCCATCGCCGGCCTGATGGGCGCCTCCCCGGGCGCCTCCATCGCCCCGGCGGTCATGATCGACCTGCTGGAGCGCTGCTTCGGCAAGAAGATGCCGGCGTGGGCGCCGAAGCTCAAGGAGCTCGTGCCGTCCTACGGCCGCGTCCTCGCCGACGACGAGGCGCTGTTCAAGAAGGTGTGGGACGAGTCCCAGAAGGCGCTGCTGCTGGATCGCTAGTACGCATCGAGGGCTTGCTCTTCCCGGGGCCGGCCGCCGCGACATCGCTCGCGGCGGCCGGCCCCGGCCCCTTTTCCGCGGCTGCGCGGGCGGCGCGTTGCGACGGCGCCCGCCGCGGCGGCCCGGGCGTCGGGTAATAGTGGGGTCATGAGCATGGAGACCAGCCGCACCGCGCCCCCGGACTACCCGTTCACGGCGGTGGTGGGGCAGGACCGGCTGCGGCTGGCGCTGGTGCTGTCGGCGGTGTCGCCGGCCATCGGCGGCGTCGTCGTGCGGGGAGAGAAGGGCACGGCGAAGACCACGACGGTCCGCGCCCTGGCCCCGCACCTCGACGGGAGGCTGGTGGACCTGCCGCTGGGCGCCACCGAGGACCGCGTCGTCGGCTCCATCGACGTGGAGGCGGTGCTGACGACGGGCCGGGCCCGCTACGTCCCCGGCCTGCTGTCGGCGGCCGACGGCGGCATCCTCTACGTCGACGAGGTGAACCTGCTGCCGGACCACCTGGTGGACGTGCTCCTGGACGCCGCGGCGACGGGCCGCATCGTCGTCGAGCGCGACGGCGTCTCCCACGTGGAGGACACGCGCTTCGTGCTCGTCGGCACGATGAACCCGGAGGAGGGGGAGCTGCGCCCGCAGCTGCTCGACCGCTTCGGCCTCGCCGTCGACGTCGCCGCCTCCCGCGAGCCCGCCGTGCGCGCCGAGATCCTGCGCCGCCGCCTGGCGTACGAGGACAACCCGCGGGCGTTCCACGGCCGCTGGGCCGACGAGGAGGAGGCGCTGCGCGCCCGGCTCACCCGGGCCCGCGCCCGCCTGGCGGACATCCCGCTCGACGACGTGGCGCTCGGCCGCATCGCCGCGGTGTGCGCGGAGTTCGACGTCGACGGCATGCGCGCGGACCTGGTCATCGCCCGCACCGCCCGGGCGCACGCCGCGTGGCGCCTGGCCGGCGGCGACGGCGGCCCGGCGCACATCACCGACGACGACATCCGCGTCGCCGCGGAGCTGGCGCTGCCGCACCGGCGCCGCCGCGATCCGTTCGACGAGCCGGGCCTGGACGAGCAGCGTCTCGACGACGCGATGGACCGGGCCCGCGACGAGGTGCCGGACGACCGGCCGGAGGAGCCGGAGCCGCCGCAGGAGCAGCAGGAGCCGCCGGCGCCGGAGGGCGCGGGCGTGGACGACGCTCCGGAGCCGCCGCGGCCGGGGGAGCCGGAGCCGCCGGAGGGCCCGGAGGAGAGCGACGACGCCCCCGCGGGCGGGACGGGAGGTCGCGCCGCCGAAGGCGCCCCCTTTCCGCGTCCGTGAGCTGACGCTGCCCGGGGCCGGCGACGGCTCCGTCGGCGGCCGCCGGTCGAAGGCGCTCGGCGCCCGCGGCTCCACGGTCCGGGCCCTGGCGCGCACCGAGGGCGGTCACGGCCTGCACGTGCCCGGCACCGTCGTCGCCGCCGCCGAACGCGGCGCGCGCCTCGGCGGCCCCGGCGAGGTCGTCGAGCTCACCGCCGCGGACCTGCGCGGCGCGGTGCGCCAGGGCACGGAGTCGAACCTCATCGTCTTCCTCGTCGACGCCTCCGGCTCCATGGCCGCGCGCGATCGGCTCTCCGCCGTCACCGGGGCGGTGTCCTCGCTGCTGCGGGACGCCTACCAGCGGCGCGACAAGGTCGCCGTCGTCACGTTCCGCGGCGACGGCGCGGAGGTCGCGCTGCCGCCGACGCGCTCCACCGACGCCGCGGCCCGCCGGCTGGCGGACCTGCGCACCGGCGGCCGCACGCCGCTGGCGGAGGGGCTGGCGGAGGCGACGCGCATCCTCGAGCGGGAGCGGCGCCGCGAGCCGGGGCGCCGCGCGCTGCTGGTCGTGCTGTCCGACGGCCGCGCCACCGGCCGCGACGGTCTGGAGCGGGCGCGCGCCGCCGCCGGTGCGCTGCGCCGGCGCAACCTCGCCGGCGCCGTCGTCGTCGACTGCGAGTCCGGGCGCATCCGGCTGGGGCTCGCCGCCGAGCTGGCGCGGGGCCTGGGCGGGCCGTGCGTCCGGCTCGACGCCCTCGACGCCGACGCCGTCGCCGGCGTCGTCCACGCGGGGCTCTAGGGCGGGGGTCAGCCCCGGCGCATCGGCACGTGCGGCACCGTGCCCTCGAGGTGGACGTCGCCGTCGCGGACGAACCCGAAGCCCCCGTACCAGGACTCCAGGTGCTCCTGGGCGTCGAGGACGAAGGGGCCGTCGGCAAGCGACAGCGCCTCCTCGACGAGCGCCGCGCCCACGCCCGCCGACCGGTGATCGGCGGCGACGCACACGCGGCCGATGCGCACGGCATCCCGCCCGTCGGCGGTCTCGCCCGGAAGCACCCGGGCGACGCCGACGAGGAGGGGCGCGCCGTCGGCGTCGTCGGCGTAGGCCCGCAGGTGCACCGTCGACGGGTCGGCGTCGGCGTCGTCGATCTCCGGCCAGGTCTCCGCCTGCTCGACGACGAAGACGTCGACGCGCAGCTTGTAGACGTCGTGGACCTCGAGCGCGGACATGGCCTCCAGCGGGGCAGCGACGATGGCGCCCTCGAAACGGTGGGGTACGGTCATGGCGCCCAGGGTAGCGCCCGGCCCGGCTACCCTGGAGGGCCACGCCCCAGCCCGCCCGCGACACCCCGAGGAGGACCCATGCCCCAGGGCAAGGTCGACCCCAGCGCCATCCCCGACGACGGACTGACCACGCGCCAGCGCCGCATGCTGCCCATCACCGCGGTCCACACCGGCATCGGCAAGGGCAAGTCCACGGCCGCCTTCGGCCTGGCGCTGCGGGCCTGGAACCAGGGCATGGACATCGGGGTCTTCCAGTTCGTGAAGTCCGCCAAGTGGCGGGTCGGGGAGGAGGCGGTGTTCCGCCGCCTCGGCGCCCTCCACGAGGAGACGGGCGAGGGCGGCCCCGTCGAATGGCACAAGATGGGCGAGGGCTGGTCCTGGTCCCGCAAGCGCGGCACGGAGCAGGACCACGCCCGCGACGCCGCCGAGGGCTGGGAGGAGATCAAGCGCCGCCTCGCCGAGGAGCGCCACGACCTCTACGTCCTCGACGAGTTCACCTACCCCGTGAAGTGGGGCTGGATCGACGTCGACGACGTCGTGGAGACGCTGCGCACCCGCCCGGGCCGCCAGCACGTCGTCATGACCGGCCGCGACGCCGATCCGAAGCTCGTCGAGGTCGCCGACCTGGTCACCGAGATGGCCAAGATCAAGCACCCGATGGACGCCGGCCGCAAGGGCCAGAAGGGCATCGAGTGGTGACCGGCCCGGCCGCCTCGGCGATCGTCATCGGCGGCGCCGGGTCGGGCACGGGCAAGACGACGCTGGCCACCGGCATCATGGCCGCGCTGGCCCGCCGCATGGAGGTCGCCCCCTTCAAGGTCGGCCCCGACTACATCGACCCCGGCTACCACGGCGTCGCCGCGGGTCGGCCTGGCCGCAACCTCGACTCCGTCATGTGCGGCCGCGACCTCGTCGGGCCGCTGTACGCCCACGGCTCCGCCGGCTGCGACATCGGCGTCGTCGAGGGCGTGATGGGGCTCTACGACGGCCGCATCGGCGGCGACCCGCTCGCCGCCGCCGGCTCCACCGCCGAGATCGCCGGGCTGCTCGGCGCGCCCGTCGTCCTGGTCGTCGACGCCCGCCACATGAGCCAGTCCGTCGCGGCGCTCGTGCACGGCTTCGCGACGCTCGACGACGGCGTCCGCGTCGCCGGCGCCATCGTCAACCACGTCGGCTCCGCCCGCCACGCGCAGGTGTGCCGGGACGCCGTGGAGGCCGTCGGCGTGCCGGTGCTCGGCGAGGTGCCGCGCGTCGACGACATCGCCGTTCCCTCGCGCCACCTGGGCCTCGTCACCGCCGAGGAGCACGGCGGGGCGGCGGCCGTCGTCGGCGCGATGGCCGACCTGGTGGAGCGGCACGTGGACCTGGAGGGCCTGCTGTCGCTGGCGGCCCGGCCCCGGCCGTGCGAGCCGTGGGACCCGGCCGCGGCGATGGGCGCGGCCGAGGGGGCCGGCGGAACCGGCGGGGCGCGGACCGCCGCCTCCGACGCCGGCGCTTCCGCCGCAGGTGGCGCGGGACGCCGCCCGCGCATCGCCGTGGCCTCCGGCGCCGCCTTCACGTTCGCCTACGCGGAGCACGCGGAGATGCTGGCGGCCGGCGGGGCCGACGTCGTCACGTTCGACCCGCTGACCGACGACCTGCCGGACCTCGACGGCCTCGTCGTGCCCGGCGGCTTCCCGGAGGAGCACGCGGCGGCTCTCGCCGCCAGGGCGGACCTCGCCGCGGCGGTGCGGGAGGCCGTCGCCGGCGGCGCCGTCGTCCACGGCGAGTGCGCCGGCCTGCTGTGGCTGCTGGAGGAGCTCGACGGCCACCGCATGTGCGGCGTCGTCCCCGGCGCCGGCGCCATGACCGGGCGGCTGACGCTCGGCTACCGGGAGGCGGTGGCCCTCGGCGACTCCGCCATCGCGCCGGCCGGGCTGCGGGTGACGGGCCACGAGTTCCACCGCACCCGCCTCGACGCCGCCCGCATGGACGCCGCCCGCGCGGCGGGCTGGACCCCCGCCTGGGGCTGGAGGGACTGGCGGGGCGAGCCCGCGACGGAGGGGCTGACGTCCCCCGACGGCCGCGTCCATGCCTCCTACCTGCACCTCCACCCGGCCGGGGCGCCCGAGGTCGTGCGCCGTTTCCTGGAGGCCGCCCGGGCGCGGTGAGCGATGCGCGCGGAACTAGAATCATCGGCATGACCCTGCTGCTGAAGGACCGCGACGTGCTCATCGTCGGCGGCTCGACCCTCGCCGAGCGCGTCATCCCCGGCTACGTCCGGGCCGGCGCCCGCGTGACCGTGTGCGAGGGCGAGGAGCCGGTGGCCGAGGACGGCGCCCGCATCACCACCACCATCGGCGCCTGGGCGGACGAGGGGCGCGTGACCCTGCACCGCACCCACTTCACCCCGGCGATGCTGTGGGGCAAGGCCCTGGTCGTGGTGTGCGACCCGTCGCTGCTGCGCGACGTGACGGTCCATTCGGCGCGCCACGGCGTGCTGGTCGACGACGCCACCGGCGGCGAGGCCGTCGAGGCCGCGCGGCTCACGGGACGCCGCGCCTCCCGCGCCGGAGAGCTCGCGGGCACGGTCGCCCTCGTCGGCGGCGGCCCCGGCGACCCGGGCCTCATCACGGTGGAGGGCCGGCGCCTGCTGCGCCTGGCCGACGTCGTCGTCGCCGACCACCTCGGACCGCTGTCGCTGCTGGGGGAGCTCGACCCCGACGTCGAGATCATCGACGCCGCCAAGCTGCCCTACGGCCGGGCGATGGCGCAGGAGCGCATCAACGACCTGCTGGTCCACCGCGCCGGCCAGGGCCTCTTCGTCGTCCGCCTCAAGGGCGGCGACCCGTACCTGTTCGGCCGCGGCTTCGAGGAGATGACGGCGCTGCGCGAGGCCGGCATCGAGGTCGTCGAGGTCCCGGGCATCACCTCCGCCATCGCGGTGCCGGCCTCCGCGGGCATCCCGGTGACCCACCGCGGCGTCACCCACGATCTGACCATCGTCTCCGGCCACGTCCCGCCGGGCCACGCGAAATCTCTGGTGGAGTGGGACGCCGTGGCGAAGCTGCGCGGCACGCTGGTGGTCATCATGGGCGTGAAGAACGGCCCGGCCATCGCCGACGCCCTCATCGCCGGTGGCCGCGCAGGCGACACCCCCGCCGCCGTGGTGCAGGAGGGCACCACGACCCGCCAGCGCGCCTTCCGCTGCACGCTGGCGACGCTCGGCTCCACGCTCATCGACAACGAGGTCAAGCCGCCGGCGGTCCTCGTCGTCGGCGACGTCGCCGGCGATCTGCCGGGGGCGTGACGACGGCTCCCCGCCCGGCGCCGACGGCGCCCGCGGCCGCGGTTCCCCCGCGGCGGCGGGCGCCGTCGTCACGCGGGGGACGGTGACGCGGGCGGGCGCGCGGGACGTGCGAATCCGCGCGACCCGGGCGCGCACCCCAGGTCACGGGTCCTCGGCCGCGCGTCCCTCAGTCGCGCACCGTGACGACCAGCAGGGGAGCGCGCCCCGAGTCGTCGACGCGGGCGTCGAGCCCGGCGTCGCGGGCGACGGCGGCGGCGCCCTCCGCATCCGTGACCTCGGCGCCGTCGGCGGCGGCCAGGGCGAGCGCGCGGGCGAGCAGGCCCTTGTGGTGCTTGTTGAAGTGGGAGACGACCTTGCCGTCGGCGGTCTCGACGCGGCACGTCACCGCGCCCGGCACCTTGCCCAGGTTCATGTACGCGCCGGAGCGCAGGTCCACGATGAACTCGCCGGTCGCCTCGAGCGCCTCCGTGATGGCCTTCCCCCAGCGGGCGCGCATCGTCGGCGCGGCGCCGCCGGACCCGGCCTCCGGCAGCTTCACGGTGCCGGACAGGCGGTAGCGGGGGATGGGGTCCTCGGCGCCGACGACGCCGAACAGCGCCGAGCCGACCGCGAGATGCGCGCGGGCCGCCGGCGGCAGCGTCGGGGCGTCGAGCGCGTCGAACAGCACCCCGGTGTAGCGATCCAGCGCCGGGGCGGTGGGCGAGGACATCAGGTCCGCGTCCGCGGCGACCTCCGCCGCCAGCTTCGGGCCCAGCCCCAGCACCTCCCGCGCCGCGTCCGCGTCCCCCGAGGCCAGGGCCGTCAGATCGGCGGCGATCGACTCCCGCACGGGGGTCAGCGACGGGAACGACAGGGCGGCGAGGTCCAGGGGCGCGCCGTCGCCGCCGGAGGACTTCGTCTCGGACGGGGGAAGCAGGATCAGCATGCCCCGAATCCTAACGGCGGGCGCCGCGGGGCAACCGCTAGTATCCGGGGCATGATCACGCGAATGTCCCGGCTGTTCCTGCGCACCCTGCGCGAGGATCCGGCCGATGCCGAAGTTGCCAGCCACAAGCTCCTGGTCCGCGCGGGCTACATCCGCCGCGCGGCCCCCGGCGTCTACACGTGGCTGCCGCTGGGCCTGCGCGTGCTGCGCAACATCGAGAACATCGTGCGCGAGGAGATGGACGGCATCGGCGCGCAGGAGATCAGCCTGCCGGCGCTGCTGCCCCGCGAGCCCTACGAGGTCTCCAACCGCTGGACCGAGTACGGCGACAACCTGTTCCGCCTGAAGGACCGCAAGGACGCGGACTACCTGCTCGGCCCGACGCACGAGGAGATGTTCGCCCTGGCGGTGAAGGACCTGTACGCCTCGTACAAGGACCTGCCGGTCACGCTGTACCAGATCCAGACGAAGTACCGCGACGAGGAGCGCCCGCGCGCGGGCCTGCTGCGCGGCCGCGAGTTCACCATGAAGGACTCCTACTCCTTCGACATGGACGACGAGGGCCTCGAGGTGTCCTACCAGGCGCACCGCGGCGCCTACCGCCGCATCTTCGACCGCCTGGGCCTGGAGTACGCCATCTGCTCCGCCATGTCCGGCGCGATGGGCGGCTCCGCCTCCGAGGAGTTCCTGGCGGTCTCCGAGGCGGGCGAGGACACCTTCGTCCGCGCCACCGGCTCCGACTACGCCGCCAACGTCGAGGCCGTGACCACCCCGGCCCCGCCGGCGCAGCCCGTCGAGGGCAAGCCGGAGGCCGTCGTCCACGACACCCCGGACGCCGTCACCATCGACGCGCTGGTCGAGTGGGCGAACTCCGATGCCGCGAACCTGGACCGCGCCGTCGGCGCCTCCGACACCCTGAAGTGCATCATGCTGGCCGTGAAGTACCCCGCCGGCATGGTCCGCCCCGGCATGACGGACGATGAGGCGGCCGCCGAGCGCAAGCGGGCGGAGAAGGCCGCCAAGGAGGGCGTCGTCGCCGAGCCGGTCGAGGAGCTGCTGGGCGTGCTCATCCCGGGCGACCGCGAGGTCGACATGAAGCGCGTCGAGGCGGCCCTGGAGCCGGCGGAGCCCCGCCTGCTGGAGGACGCGGACTTCGCGAAGCACGACTTCCTGGTCAAGGGCTACATCGGCCCGAAGGGCCTGGCGGAGGCCGGCGTCCGCGTCCTGGCGGACCCGCGCATCGTCGAGGGCACCGCGTGGATCACCGGCGCCGACGCCCCGAACCAGCACGTCGTGGACATGGTCTGCGGCCGCGATTTCACCCCGGACGGCGTCATCGAGGCCGCGGAGATCCGCGAGGGCGACCCGTCGCCGGACGGGGAGGGCACCCTGACCCTGGCCCGCGGCATCGAGATCGGCCACATCTTCCAGCTGGGCCGCAAGTACACCGACGCCTTCGAGGTCGACCTGCTCGACGTCAACGGCAAGCGCGCCCGCCCGACGATGGGCTCCTACGGCATCGGCGTCTCCCGCCTGGTGGCCGTGCTGGCGGAGCAGCTGCACGACGAGGCGGGCCTGCGCTGGCCGGCGTCGGTGGCGCCGTTCCAGGTCCACGTCGTCATCGCGAACAAGGACGCCGCGGCCGGCGAGGCGGCGGAGAAGCTGGCGGAGGACCTGTCCGCCGCCGGCGTCGAGGTGCTGTTCGACGACCGCCCGAAGGTCAGCCCCGGCGTGAAGTTCAAGGACTCCGAGCTGCTGGGCATGCCGTACGTCGTGGTCGTGGGCCGCGGCTACGCCGACGGCGTGGTCGAGCTGCGCGACCGCATGGGCGGCGCGAAGGAGGAGATCGCGTACGACGGCGCCGTCGACGCGGTCCTGGAGCGCCTCCGCGGGTAGCGCGCGGGGTCCGCGCGCGTCGTCCGCCGGGTGCGGGTCGCGCGTGCGCGTGACGACGGCGGCCGCTCCGGCTCCCATCCCGGGAGCCGGGGCGGCCGCCGTCTTTCTTGGCGGGGAGCGGCCCGGGGCGGGGCAGCGGCCCGGTGCCGGGCGCGGCCGGGTGCGTGGGCGGCCCGGTGCGCGGGCGGCGCGGGCCGGTCAGCCGCCGAGGCCGGGTAGCGCGGCGGTGCCGTCGCCGGCGAAGACCGCCGCGCCGGCCTGGGAGAGGCCCGCCGCCTGCAGGGCGGCCAGGCGCAGCGCCGGGGTGCGGGAGCCGGCGAGCACGGCGCGCCACTTCTCGGCGGCGGTGCGCTCCAGGTGGCGGGCGAAGCCCGCGGCGTCGGCGTCGGGGTCGGGGGCGCCGGCGGCGACGGCGTAGCCGGGGGCCGCGGCGGGGACCTCCTCGCCGGCGTCCTCCAGCAGGGCGATGACGCGGTCGCGGAGGATGCGGTGCCGGTCGGCGGACGTGCCGGCGGAGACCCGGAGGTCGTCGGCGATGCGCGGGGCGGCGACGCCCATGCCGTAGACGAGCGCGTACTCGGCCTCCAGCGCCGCGGCCAGCAGGTCGGCGTCGTCGCCGGAGAGTCCCTCGCCGGATTCCGCTACGGCGGCGGCCGGGTCGGGCACCAGGTCCTCCCAGTCGACGTCGAGGGATCGCAGGGCCAGGACGATGCCGCCGTCGACGGCCGCCGCCAGCTCGCACTCGTAGGCGTCGCTCAGGGTGCGGCGGCCGTCGAGGGCGGTGAGCAGCGACGCGTGGCCCCGGGAGTCCGTCAGCTCGCCGACCGGGTCGCCGCCGGCGGGGGCGGGGGCGCCGGGGGCGTCGCCGCAGCCCTCGGGCCGCGTGCCATCTTCGCGGACGCCGCAGGAGCGGGTGATCTCCGCGCCCAGCGCCTCCGCATGGGCGAGGCGGACCTCGCCGGGATGGCCGGGGAGGACCGCGGAGTCGCGGGCGGCGAGGCCGCGCATGGCCTGCAGCGCGTCGTCGGCCTCCGGCAGGTGGAGCACCGAGCAGCCGCCCGCGCCGAGCAGCAGCACCGCCAGGCCCGCGCCGCCGGCGAGGACCCGGCGGCGGGTCGGCCGGCGGAGGGAGGGCTGGGGTGCGGGGCTCGGGTACGTCACGCGCCCCATGGTGCCACGCGGGCGCCGCCGCGGCGGGCGGGACCCGCCGCAGTAGGATCCGGCGCATGTCCTTCCCCAACGCAGATGCCATCGCCGACGTCATCGGCCCCGCCGTCGTCGCCCACCGCCTCGAGATCGAGGACGTGCAGGTCGCCCGCGCCGGCGCGAAGTCCCGCGTCACCGTCCTCGTCGACGGCGACGAGGCGCCGGACCTCGACCGCGTGGAGCTGGCCAGCGAGGACGTCTCCCGCGCGCTCGACGACGCGGAGGCCTCCGGCATGCTCGACTTCGGCCCCGGCTACGTGCTGGAGGTATCCACCCCGGGCGTCGGCCACCCGCTGACCGCCCCGCGGCACTGGCGGCGCAACCGCGGCCGCCTCGTCCGCGTGACGCTGGACGACGGCTCCGCGGCGATCGGGCGCATCGGCGCGCTCGACGACGCGGAGGAGAACGTGGCGTTCATCGAGGGGCCGGCGGCCAAGGCGGCGGCCGGGACGGTGAAGAAGGGCGCCCGCGTGTCGCAGAAGGTCTCGGTGCGCGCGCTGCCGCTTTCGTCCGTGGCGACGGCGGTGGTAGAAGTGGAGTTCACCCCGGCGCCCGAGGTCGAGACGGCGCCGGCGGAATCCGATTTCGATGCTGCCGTCCATCGGCTGGAGGAATGACAAGTGAAGATTGAGCTGGCGCCGCTGCGGGTCCTGGAGAAGGAGCAGGGCATCCCCGTCCCCGAGATGCTCGGGCTGGTCGCCCGCGCGCTGCGGCAGGCGTACGCGGAGTCCGACTCCCCGGCGCCCCACGCGCGGGTCGACATCGACCACGAGACGGGCGAGGCCATCGTCTTCGCGCAGGAGCGCGACGAGGAGGGCAACCTCATCGCCGAGTGGGACGACACGCCGGCCGACTTCGAGCGGGCCTCCGCCCACCGCGTGCGCCAGGCCATCCTGCAGCGCCTGAAGGACGCGGAGACGGACAAGGTGTTCGGCGAGTACGCCGACTACGCCAACCAGATCGTCTCCGGCGTCGTGCAGCGCGACGCCCGCGCCGAGGAGCGCGGGATCCACATCATCCACATCGGCTCCGAGGCCAACGGCCGCGACGGCATCCTCATGCCGGCCGAGCAGCTGCCGGGCGAGCGCCTGTCCCACGGCGACCGCGTGAAGTGCTACGTCGTCGGGGTCAACAAGACCTCCCGAGGCGTGTCCATCAACCTGTCGCGCACCCACCCGGAGCTCGTCCGCAAGCTCTTCGAGCTGGAGGTCCCGGAGGTCGCCGACGGCGCCGTCGCGCTGGTGTCCATCGCCCGCGAGGCCGGCCACCGCTCCAAGGTCGCGGTCCGCCCGGCGGTCAAGGGCCTCAACGCCAAGGGCGCCTGCATCGGCCCCCGCGGCCAGCGCGTCTCCAACGTCATGCGCGACCTGGCCGGAGAGAAGATCGACATCATCGACTGGGCCGAGGACCCGGCGGAGTTCGTCGGCAACGCCCTGGCCCCGGCGAAGGTCGTCTCCGTCGAGATCCTCGACGAGGAGGAGCGCCGCGCCCGCGTCGTCGTCCCGGGCTACCAGCTGTCGCTGGCCATCGGCCGCGAGGGGCAGAACGCGCGCCTCGCCGCCCGCCTGACGGGCTGGCGCATCGACATCCACGCCGACGACGAGGACGCCGACGGCGCCCTCTGACGCCCCGGCGGACCCCGCCCGCGGGGCCCTGACCGGCGCACCCGTCCGCCCGACCGCGACGCGCGGCCGGGCGGTTGGGATCCGCGGGCCTTTTCCGGTTAAGCTGGTGGACGGCCGACGAACGCCGATGCGATGGAAGGGGCGTGCCACGACGCGTATGACAGACACCGTCGACGCCATGCCGCGTCCCGTCGATCGCGTCCGCACCTGCATCGCCACCCGCACCCGCCGTCCGGAGCACGAGCTGCTCCGCGTCGTCGCGCGTGGCGAGGGGGACGACCTCCGCGTCGTCCCCGATCCGCGCCGGCGCATGCCGGGCCGCGGCGCATGGCTGACCCCCACCCTCGAGGCGTGGGAGCAGGCCGTGAAGCGCAGGGCGTTCGGCCGCGCACTGAAGGTGTCCGCCTCGGCGGACGCGGAACCGGTCAGGGAGCATCTGCTGGCCCTGCGGGCGTCCGGAGACGCCCGGGCCGGGGGAGACCCCGCCGGGGAACAGAACCGAAGGAAGACCTGAACACTGATGAGCACACGATGAAGCATCAGCGATGAACGGCAACCGATAAACGGGAGTCGGGTCACCTCGCGGCGCGCGACGCGCGTCGCCCGGGTGCGGCTCGACTCCACGAGTGAGGAGAGCAGTGTCCGGAAAGCTCCGTGTCCATGAGCTGGCGAAGCAGCTCGGGGTCACCAGCAAGGAACTCCTCGCCCAGCTGAAGGAGCAGGGCGAGTTCGTGAAGACGGCGTCGTCGACGGTGGAGCCCCCCGTCGTCCGCAAGATGAAGCAGTTCTACGCCGAGAAGTCGGGCGGCGACGCCGCCCCGGCCAAGGGCGGCGACAAGCCGGCCCCGGCGAAGAAGCCGCTGCCGAAGCCGGGCGAGAAGGTCGCCCCGGCGAAGGGCGGCGCCAAGCCCGGCGCCAAGCCCGCGGCGAAGCCGTCCCCGGCCGCGAAGCCGGCCGCCACCCCGGCCGACGCGGCGAAGCCCGCCGCGAAGCCGGGCGCCAAGCCCGCGCCGTCGCCGGCGCAGGCCGCCAAGCCGTCGCCGGCGGCGAAGCCGGGCGACAAGGGCCAGGGCAACGCCCCGCAGCAGCGCGGCGGCGGCCGCCCGGGCCCCGGCCCGAAGCCGGGCCCGAAGCCGGGCGCCCGCGCCCCGCGCGTGGCCAACAACCCGTTCTCGACGGGCGAGCGCCCCGCGCCGCGTCCGTCGAACATGCCGCGCCCGCAGGGCCGTCCCGGCGGCAAGCCGGGCCCGCGCCCGGGCGGCGGCCCGCGCCCGGGCGGCGGCCCGCGCCCGCAGGGCGGCGGCGCCAAGCAGGGCGCCGGCCGCGGCAAGCCGGGCGGCAACCGCCCGAGCCCCGCGATGATGCCGTCGCACCCGAGCCCCGGCCAGATGCCGGCGAAGTCCGCCTCCGGCGGCCCCGGCGGCCGCTTCGGCGGTCGCCGCGGTCCGGGTGGCCCGGGCGGCCCCGGCGGCGGTGGCCCGCGCGGCGGCCGCGGCGGTCGCCGCGGCGGCACCGCCGGCGCGTTCGGACGTCCGGGCGGCGCCCCGCGCCGCGGACGCAAGTCGAAGCGGCAGAAGCGGCACGAGTACGAGGCGATGAGCGCCCCGTCCGTCGTCGGCGGCGTCAAGCTGCCGAACGGCAAGGGCTCCACCATCCGCCTCGCGCGCGGCGCGTCCCTGTCCGACTTCGCGGAGAAGATCGGCACCGATCCGGCCTCGCTGGTCCAGGCCCTGTTCAACTTGGGCGAGATGGTCACCGCGACCGCGTCCGTCTCCGACGAGACCCTGCAGCTGCTGGGCGACGAGATGGACTACAAGGTCGAGGTCGTCTCCCCGGAGGACGAGGACCGCGAGCTGCTCGAGTCCTTCGACCTGCAGTTCGGCGAGGACGAGGGCGACGAGGACGATCTCGCGCACCGTCCCCCGGTGGTCACCGTCATGGGCCACGTCGACCACGGCAAGACCCGCCTGCTGGACACCATCCGCAAGGCGAACGTGGGCGGCGACGAGGCCGGCGGCATCACGCAGCACATCGGCGCCTACCAGGTCGACGTGGAGCTGGACGGCGAGGACCGCAAGGTCACGTTCCTGGACACCCCGGGCCACGAGGCGTTCACCGCCATGCGAGCCCGCGGCGCCCAGTCCACCGACATCGCGATCCTGGTCGTGGCGGCCGACGACGGCGTCATGCCGCAGACGGTCGAGGCGATCAACCACGCGAAGGCGGCCGACGTGCCGATCGTCGTCGCGGTCAACAAGATCGACAAGGAGGGCGCGTCCCCGGAGAAGATCCGCGGCCAGCTCACCGAGTACGGCCTGACCGACGAGGCGTGGGGCGGCGACACGATGTTCGTCGACATCTCCGCCAAGCAGGGCCAGAACATCGACCAGCTGCTGGAGGCCGTCCTGCTGACGGCCGACGCCAGCCTCGACCTGCGCGCCAACCCGGACATGGACGCCCAGGGCGTCGCCATCGAGGCGCACCTGGACCGCGGCCGCGGCCCGGTGGCCACGGTCATCGTCCAGCGCGGCACCCTGCGCGTCGGCGACTCCATCGTCGTCGGCGACGCCTACGGCCGCGTGCGCCGCATGGTCGACGAGTACGGCAACGACGTCGACGAGGCGGGCCCGTCCCGCCCCGTCCAGGTCCTGGGCCTCACCTCCGTGTGCGGCGCCGGCGACAACCTGCTGGTGGTCGACGAGGACCGCACGGCCCGCCAGATCGCGGACCGCCGCGACGCCCGCCGCCGCAACGCCATGCAGGCCCGCAACCGCAAGCGCGTGTCCCTGGAGAACCTGGACGAGGTGCTGAAGGAGACCAACACCCTCAACCTCATCCTCAAGGGCGACAACGCCGGCACGGTCGAGGCCCTGGAGGAGGCGCTGCTCAAGATCGAGGTGGACGACGAGGTCGCGCTGAACATCATCGACCGCGGCGTTGGCGCCGTCACCCAGACGAACGTCAACCTCGCCGCCGCGTCCGATGCCGTCATCATCGGCTTCAACGTCCGCTCCGAGGGCAAGGCCACCGAGGTCGCCTCCGCGGAGGGCGTGGACATCCGGTACTACACGGTCATCTACAAGGCGATCGAGGAAGTCGAGCAGGCCCTGCGCGGCATGCTCAAGCCGGTCTACGAGGAGCGCGAGGTGGGCAAGGCGGAGATCCGCGCCATCTTCAAGTCCTCCGCCGTCGGCCTCATCGCGGGCTGCATGGTCGAGTCCGGCAAGGTCCGCCGCAACGCGAAGGTCCGCCTGGTGCGCGACGGCAACGTCGTCGCCGACGCCGCGACCATCGAGTCGCTGCGCCGCGAGAAGGACGACGCCACCGAGGTGTCCGCCGGCTACGAGTGCGGCATGGTCCTGTCCTACCCGGACATCCAGGTCGACGACATCATCGAGGTCTACGAGCAGGTCGAGGTCCCGCGCACCTAGCGCACCGGACCGGCCCGCATCGCGGACCCACGTGGGGCACGGGCCCCGGCCCGCCGAATCCCCGACGAGGGGAGCGGCGGACCGGGGCCCGTCCGCGATCCCGCACGCCGTCCCGTCGTCACGCGGGGGACGCGGGGAACCCGCGGACCCCGCGCCCCGCACGCGGCGGCGGCCCCGCGCAGGCGGAGGGCGCCGTCGTCACGCGGGGCACCCCGCTCACGCGGCGCACGCGGAACGCCCCGCGCACGCGGCGCCTTTCCCCGGGCGGGCCCGGGGGATTATCATGCGAAGCGGGGGCATTGACGAGGGGGAGGAACGACAATCATGGTGAGCGGACGGCCGGAACCCCGGCCCGGGCCGCGAACCGCACATGGAAAGAAACGAGGGAGCGACATGGCCGACCCCGCACGCGCACGACGTCTGGCGAAGAGGATCCTGGAGATCGTCGCCACGGGCATCGAACGCGAGATCAAGGACCGCCGCCTGGAGCTGGTGACCATCACCGACTGCCGCGTCACCGGCGACCTGCACGACGCCACGGTCTACTACACGGTCCGCGGCCGGACGCTGGAGGATGAGCCCGACTGGGAGACCGCCCGCGAGGCCCTCGACCGCGCCCGCGGCCAGCTGCGCTCCATGGTGGGCCGCGGCACCGGCGTGCGCTACACCCCGACCCTGTCCTTCGAGGTCGACACCGTCCCCGCGGCGTCGGCGCACATGGAGGACCTGCTGGCGAAGGCCCGCGCCCGCGACGCGGAGCTGGCGGCGGCCGCCCGGGACGCCACGCCCGCCGGCGACGCTGACCCGTACCGCCACGACGACGAGGACGGGGAGGAGTAGCCGCATGCAGCCGACGACCCAGGTGGAGCACCAGCTGCAGCAGTCCATCAGCCGCCGCATGGGCGGCGCGATCCAGAAGGCCATCGACGCGCTGTCGGAGGCCCGCGAGGTCGCCGTCGTCTGCCACATCCACCCGGACGCCGACGCCATCGGCTCGGCCGCCGCGATGGTGATGGCGCTGCGGCAGCGCGGCATCCGCGCCGTCGCCTCCTACGGCGAGGACGCGCTGCCCGCGAAGTCGCTGCTGACCATCCCGGGCTGGGACTTCTTCGTCCCGCACGGGGAGATCCCGGCGTCGACGGACACGTGGGTGACCGTCGACTGCGCGTCGCTGGACCGCGTCGGCCTGCTGCGCGGCCGCATCGAGGCCGCCGACCGGGTCATCAACATCGACCACCACGACACCAACGAGCACTTCGGCACGGTCAACGTGGTCGACTTCGACGCGGAGTCCACGACGATGGTGGAGCTCGACCTGTTCGAGGTGTGGGGCATCAAGCTGACCCGCGACATGGCGCACGCGATGTACGCGGGCCTGCTGACGGACACGGTGAGCTTCCACTTCGGCCGCGCCCGCATGCACACCGCCGCCGCGCGGTTGCTGGGCACGGGCCTGGACCCGCGGACCATCGCGGCGCAGCTGCTGGAGGGCCACCCGTTCGAGTACCTGCCCTTCCTCGGCCGCGTCATGGCGACGGCCGGCCGGGACGAGTCGTGGGGCGGCGGCGCCGGCCTGGTCCACGTCACCGTGGCGCACGACATGATGGCCGACGTCGGCCACGACGAGGTCGAGGCGGTCGTCAACGTCGTCCGCACGACCGCCGGCGGCGACGTCAGCGCGATCCTCAAGGAGTACGAGCCGGGCCGCTGGCGGGTGTCGCTGCGCTCCCGCGAGCTCGTCGACGTCTCCCAGGTCGCCTCCGCCCTCGGCGGCGGCGGGCACGTCCGCCGCGCGGGGCTCACCCACCGCGGCACCGCCGACGACGCGCTGTCGGCGCTGCTCGGCGTCTCGGAGGTCGCCGAGGCCTCCCGCGACGAGGAGGCGGAGCTTCGCCGCGCCCTGGCCGCCGACGCGGCCGAGGCGGAGGCGCCGCGCCACGCCCGCGGTCGCGCGTGAGCGCCGCGGAGGGCAACCGGTCCGCGGGGGAGCGGGACGCCGGGTCGCCGGAGGCGTCCGGCGCCGCGAAGGTCGGCGCGTCGCCCGCGGAAGCGCGTGACGACGGCGCCCGCCGCGGCCCCGCGCCCACGGTGACCGCCGGGCGCATCCTCGGCCTGGCGCTGCCGGCGCTGGGCGTGCTGTCGGCGGCGCCGCTGTACCTGCTGCTGGACACCGCCGTCGTCGGCCGCCTCGGCGCCACGGCGCTGGCGGCGCTGGCGGCGGGCACGACCATCCAGGCGATGGTCACCTCCCAGCTGACGTTTCTCGCCTACGGCACGACAGCGCGCGCGTCGCGGGCCTACGGGCGCGGCGACGTCCGCGGCGCCGTCGTCGAGGGCGTGCAGTCGACGTGGGTGGCCGTCGCCGTCGGCGCCGTCATCACCGCCGTCCTGCAGATCTTCGCGGGCGTGTTCACCCGCTGGCTGGCCCCGGTGGGGTCGGTGTCGGCGGAGGCGGCCGACTGGCTGCGCGTCGCGTCGCTGTCGGTGCCGCTGCTGCTCATCGTGCAGGCCGGCAACGGCTGGCTGCGCGGGCTGCAGAACACGCGGAGGCCCCTGGCGTTCGTGCTGGCCGGCGTCATCCCGGCCGCGGCGTCGGTGGTGCCGCTGGTGAAGGTCATGGGCCTGGTCGGCTCGGCGTGGGCGAACGTGCTGGGCGCGTCCATCACCGCCGTCTGCTTCGTCGTCCAGCTCCTGGTGACCTCCCGGCGCATGGACGTGGGCGCGCGGCCGCAGCCGCGGCTCATCGGCCGCCAGCTGGCGCTGGGCCGCGATCTCATCCTGCGGTCGCTGTCGTTCCAGGTGGCGTTCCTGTCGGCCGCCGCGGTCGCCGGGCGCATCGGCCCCGCGGAGCTCGGCGCCCACCAGGTGCAGCTGCAGCTGTGGAACTTCCTGTCGCTGGTGCTCGATTCGCTGGCGATCGCGGCGCAGACGCTCGTGGGCTCCGCGCTCGGCGCGGGCTCGGCGGCGGTCGCGCGGGCGACCGGCCGGCGGGTCATCGCGTGGTCGACGGCCTTCGCGGCGATCCTCGCCGCCGTCTTCGCCGTCGGGCACATCGCCATCCCGCGCCTGTTCACCGACGACCCGGCGGTGCTGGACGCCCTGGCCGGCGGCTCCTGGTGGCTGCTGGTGGTGATGATCCCGCTCGGCGGCGTCGTCTTCGCCGTCGACGGGGTGCTGCTCGGCGCCGGCGACGCGGCGTACCTGCGCAACATCTCCATCGCCGCCGTCGTCATCGGCTTCCTGCCGCCGGTGTGGCTCACCCCGGTGTTCGGCTGGGGTCTCCCCGGCGTGTGGTGGGGCCTGACGTGCTTCATCCTCGTCCGCCTCGTCTTCGTCGCCTGGCGCTTCCGCGGCGACGCGTGGGCGCGGCGCGACGGCTGAGGCTCTGGCGCGACGGTTGAGGCGCCGGCGCGGCGGTTGAGGCGCCGGCGCGGCGGCCGGGGCCGGCTCCAGCGGCCGGAGCCGTGCCCTCGGGCCGGGCGTCGCCGGCGACCGCCCGCATCGCACCCCGGGCGGGTGCGGCGCGGGCGGTTCTTTTCGTCCCCCAATCTGGTGCGGCGGGGAACCGTGTGACTAAAGTTGCGTGAGTGTCGCCCGTGAGCGTCGTCACGTCACCGCGCGCCGGAATCCGCGATGAATCCGCGCTGAAACCGTGACGTTTCCGTGACCTATGGCGATGCACCGGTTGAGCGCCGGGACCGTCCCGGCGCCGTGGAAAGGGGAGCGCATGGCCGACGCAGGCGCCGAGCCGTCCGCCCCCGTCCGCACGCTGTGGGCCGTCTCCGACCTTCACGTCGCCGTCCGGGCCAACCGGCCCGTCGTCGCGGAGCTGGCTCCCCGCCACCCGCGCGACTGGCTCATCGTCGCCGGCGACGTCGCGGAGCGCCCCGAGCTGGTCCTGCGCACCCTCGGCGAACTCGCCGACCGCTTCGAGCGGGTCATCTGGACCCCGGGCAACCACGAGATGTTCTGCCGCGGCACCGACCGCCACACGGGGGAGGACCGCTACCGGCAGCTCGTCGACGGGGCGCGCGCCCTCGGCGTCGTCACGCCCGAGGACCCGTACCCGGAGTTCGCCGGCGTCACCATCTGCCCGCTGTTCACGCTGTACGACTACACGTGGCGCCCCGTCGGCCTCTCCGTCGACGAGGCGGTCGCCGCGGCGGCCGACGCCGGGGTGATGATGACCGACGAGTTCGCCATCCGCCCCTTCGAGGAGCCGGCCGCCTGGTGCCGCCGGCGCCTCGCTGAAACGGTGCGCCGCCTGTCGCACGTGCGCGCCCCCGTCATCCTGGTCAACCACTGGCCCCTGGTGCGGGAGGCCCTCGAGGGCCTCGCCGCCCCGCAGCTCGCCCTGTGGGCGGGCACCCGCCACACGCAGCATTGGCCGGAGCGCTACGGCGCCGTCGCCGTCGTCTACGGCCACCTGCACATGCCGCGCGACTTCACCGTCGCCGGCGTCCGACACGTCGAGGTCAGCCTCGGGTACCCGCGGGAGTGGCAGCGCCACCCCGAGGACCGGGCCTGGCCGGTTCCCGTCCTGGAGGATCGATGACCGTGCTCACCAAGTCCATGCTCCCCGCGCACTCCGCGTACCACCAGATGTGGACGTCCGGCTCGTGCCTGGAGCGCTACGATGCGCTGGACCCGCGGGAGCGCTCGCTCGTCTCCGGCGCCGTTGATCAGCGCAAGGCCGAGTTCGGGGACGCCCGCTGGTGCGCGCACCGCGCCATCGAGGAGCTGACCGGGGCCCCGTCGCGCGAGCCGATCCTCCGCGGCGAGCGCGGCATGCCGCTGTGGCCGGAGGAGGTCACCGGCTCCATGACCCACACCGACGGCTTCCGCGCAGCCGTCGTCGCCCCGCGCCTGCTCGTGCGCTCCATCGGCGTCGACGCGGAGGTCGCCGAGCCGCTGCCGCGCGGTGTGCTGGAGTCCATCGCCGAGCCGCGGGAGCTCGACGCCATCGAACGGTGCGGCCTCGACTGCGCCGACCGCCTGCTGTTCTGCGCGAAGGAGGCGACGTACAAGGCGTGGTTCCCCGTCACCGGCCGGTGGCTGGGCTTCGAGGACGCCGACGTCGACCTGCGCCCCGACGGCACCTTCATCAGCCGCATCCTCCTCAATCCCACGCCGATGCCGTTCATCGAGGGGCACTGGACCCTCGAGGGCGGGTACGTCATCGCCACCGCCGTCGTGCGGTAGCGCCCGCGTCCGCGTGCGGCGGCGCCTGCTCCCGGGTGCGGTGACGCCTGCACCCGCGTGCAGCGGCTCCGCCGCCTGGGCCGGCGGATCGCCCCGGGGCGCTTTCGCCGGTTCCGCGGCGCACCGCCGCGTCCCCTGATGCAATGGGCCCATGCTGACCCCCGACGGCTTCCGGACGCTGCGGCTGCTGTCGGTCCTCAACATGGCCGGCGGCGGCGTGATGACCGCGACGTACCCGCTGTTCCTCCTGGTGCACGCCGGCGTCGACGCCGCGGCAATCGGCGCCGTCATCGCCGCCGGCACGCTGGCGGGCGCGCTGCTGTCGCCCGCCGGCGGGGCGCTGGTCGACCGGTTCGGCCCGAAGCATCCCATGGCCTGGGGCAACATCGCGTTCGGCGCCGCGACCGCCCCGCTCATCTGGATCACCCAGCCGGCCGCCGTCGCGGCCCTGCTCGCCATCGGCGGCGCGGCCATGATCGGCAACGCGCCCGCCTGCAGCCGCTGCGCCGCCGCGACGGAGGGCCTCACCGCATCCGCGGCGCGGTCGAAGCTGCGGGCGGCCGCCCAGCTCGGCCTGGCGGTGGGCACCGCCGCCGGCACGGCGGTGCTCCTCGTCGACGAGCCCGGCTGGTACCGGGCGGCCATCGCCGTCAACGCGGCCACGAGCGTCGTCGCCGGCGTCGTCATGCTGGTGACGCTGCCCGTGCTCTCCGGAGCCCGCCGGCGGGGGGGGGGGGGGGAGGACCGGCGTCGCGGACGTACTGCGCGGGCTCGTGCCGCCGCGGGCCATCCTCGCCAACGGCCGCTTCCTCTCGCTGGCGGTGCTGCTGGCCGTGGCGGCCGGCCTGCTCATGGCCTTCGGCACGGGGCTGTCGCTCGCCCTGGAGGCGTCCCCGGTCCTGCCCGCCGCGGCCTTCCCCGCGTTCACGCTGGTCTTCATCGCCGCGACGACCGTCGCCCACGAGGCGACCGCGAAGATGAGCCTCGCCGGCCGCGTGCCCGGCGTCGGCGCCGCGGGAGCGGGCATCATCGCCGCCGCACTGGCCGCCGCGGGCGCGGGATGCTTCGCCATCGCCCATCCGGTGGCGGCGGGGACGGTCGTCGTCCTCGCCCACCTGGCGGCCGCGGCCGGGCAGGCGCTCCTGCTGTCCGCCTACCGGGAGGCGTCGTACCCGCTGCGGTCGGAGGAGCTCCAGGGCGGGTACGAGGCGTGCGAGGTCGCCATGCGCGGGGGACTGCTCATGGTGGTCCTGCCCGCCGTCACCGCGGCCGCCGTCGGCGGAGCGGCGGGGTGGCTCGCGCTGGCCGCGGCGATGGCGGTCGCGGCGGCTGCCTTGTGCGTCCTGCTGCGTCGGGCCGCTACAGGGTCGAGGGCCTGACGACGAAGACCGTCTTGGCCCGCTTGCCGGACTCCGTGATGAGGGCCGGCACGCGCCCGTCCGGCGTGCGCGCCGCATGGACGCCCTTCAGCCCGGCGGGCTCCAGCCACTTGCCCATGGACAGGGCCGCGCCCTCCTCCGCCGTGATGTCGCGGACGGGGAAGCAGCGCACGCACGCCTCGTCCAGGCCGAGCGCACGGTCGAGGGCGGTCGGATTCAGCGGGGCGTCCGCCTCCTCGCGCAGGCGCAGCAGCTCGTCGAGCTCGATGGCGTCGTCGACGGTGAACGGTCCGGCGGCGGTGCGGCGCAGCACGGTGACGTGCCCGCCGACGCCCAGGGCGGCGCCCAGATCGCGGGCCAGCGAGCGGATGAACGTGCCGGCGGAGCAGTCGACCTCGACGTCGACGTCGATCCAGGGCCCGGCCTCCGCCGAGGTCCCGCCGCCGGGTGCCGCGTCCACGTCGGCGGCTTCGCCGGCACCCTCCGCGCCGCCCGCGACGCGCCGGATGCCCAGCACGTCGAAACGCGACACCGTGACCGGTCGGGCGGGGATCTCGACGTGCTCGCCGCGGCGGATGCGCTCGTGGGCGCGGACGCCGTCGATCTTCACCGCGGACACCGCCGCCGGCACCTGCATGATGTCGCCGGTGAGATCCGCGACGCCGGCGCGGATCGCCTCGTCCGTCACCGCCACCACGTCCTCCGCGGCGGCCCGCGACAGCACCTCTCCGGCGGCGTCGTCGGTCAGCGTCGACGCGCCCAGGCGGATGGTCGCGGAGTACGACTTCGCGTCGGCGTGGACGTGCGGCAGGAAGCGGGTGCCGCGGTTCAGCCCCAGCACCAGGACGCCCGTCGCGTCCGGGTCGAGGGTGCCGGAGTGCCCGACCTTCCGGGTCCCGAAGACGCGACGCAGGCGGCCGACGACGTCGTGGCTGGTCATGCCCGCGGGCTTGTCGACGACGATGACGGCCGAGTCCGCGATCGGGTCGCCGGACGCGGCGGCGGGACGGGAGGGGAGGTCGTTCATGTGCGCATCGTATGTCGTATCGTTGCCCCCGTGGACAACGACTACGGCGACGGCACCCTCGGCGGCTACTGGCACGGACTCGACGCGATCCCCGCGGACCTCGGTCCGACGGTGGCGACCATCGGCGTGTTCGACGGCATCCACCGCGGCCACCGCAGCCTCATCGACTCGGCGGTCGCCGACGCCCGCACCCGCGGCGTCCCGGCCGTGCTCATCACCCTCGACCCCAACCCGAAGGCCCTGTTCGCCCCGGACAAGGCCCCGGCCCGCCTGACCGACCTGCCGACCCGCGCGGAGCTCGCCCGCGCCGCCGGCGTCGACCACGTCCTGGTCCTGCCGTTCACCCGGGAGCTCGCCGCGATGGCGCCGGAGGAGTTCGTCCGCGTCGTCCTGCACGACGCGCTCGACGCCCGCGCCGTCCACGTCGGGGAGAACTTCACCTACGGCCACAAGGCCGCGGGCACCGCGGAGACGCTGCCCGCCCACTGCGCGGAGCACGGCATCGGCGCCGTCGTCGTCGAGCTGCTGGAGGAGGGCGGCGGGGAGCGCGTGAGCTCCACCCGCGTCCGGGAGCTGCTGGCCGCCGGCGACGTCGCGGCGGCCGCCGACCTGCTCGGCCACCCGTACATGCTCTCCGGCGAGGTCGTGCGCGGCCAGGGCCGCGGCGGCTCCCAGCTGGGCTTCCCGACCGCCAACCTGGGCTTCGACCCGGAGGTCGCCGTGCCCGCCGACGGCGTCTACGCCTGCCGCTTCCGCGTCACCGCCGGCGCCGATCGCGCCGACGCCGACCCGGACGGCGACATGGAGCTCGGCGCCTGGTACCCGGCGGCGACGTCCGTCGGCACCAACACCACCTTCGGCGACACCGCCCGCACCGTCGAGGCCCACGTCATCGGCCGCGACGCCGACCTCTACGGCCTGCAGGGCTGCCTGGAGTTCGTCGGCCGCATCCGCGGCATGGTCACCTTCGACGGCGCCGAGGCGCTCATCGAGCGCATGCACGTCGACGTCGACGAGGCGCTCGAGATGCTCGGCGAGCCGCCGCTGCGGCGCTGACGCGCGCAACCCCGGCACGCGCCGCAGCCCGCCGCGCGGGCTCCCCGGGCGGCGCCCGGCCGGGCCGCCGGATCGGGGCGTCGTCACGCGGGGGAGCGGAACCACCCGCCCGCCGCGACGCGTGGTGCGGCGGCGATTGGGGGAAACGGGGCGGCACCTGGTAGCCTGTCCCTTCGGTCGCGACCGTGGTCCACGTCGGTCGCGCATCGCCCCGCCCGCGGGGCACGGAGAGTGGACTGAGACAACCACCACAACGCAACATCGAGAGAAGGAGACGCGCATGGCGCTGTCCGCCCAGGAGAAGTCCGACATCCTCAAGGAGTTCGGCCTGCACGAGACCGACACCGGTTCGCCGGAGGCCCAGGTCGCGCTGCTGACCACCCGCATCCGTCAGCTGACGGAGCACCTGAAGTTCCACAAGCACGACCACCACTCCCGCCGTGGCCTGCTGCTGCTGGTCGGCCGCCGCAAGGGCCTGCTGAAGTACCTGCAGGACAACGACGTCAACCGCTACCGCTCCCTCATCGAGCGCCTGGGCCTGCGCCGCTAGGTTCAGCGTGACGACGGCCGCCTCCCCGCGGGGAGCGCGGCGAGCGGAGGGCCCGCCCGGAATGATTCCGGGCGGGCCCTCCGCCGATCCGGGGCATGCGGCCCGGCCGCGCGGTGACGGCGGCGCGGCGGGGAGGGGAGCCGTGCGGGAGGGGCGCCGACGGTGACGCGCGCCGCGGTGACGGAGCCCACGGGCGGCGGGGGGCGCGCCGGATGGCCGTGGCCCACCTGCGCTGATAGGCTGGCCGGGATGTCCCGAGACGAGAGGAACGGGCGGCAACGATGATCGCCCTGGGGACACGACTACCGAAAGACGTGGTTACCACCGCATGAGCGACAACAACCAGTACGACGAGGACTACGACGACATCGTCGAGGCCGTCGCCGTGATCGACAACGGCGACTTCGGCACCCGCGAGGTGCGCTTCGAGACGGGCCAGCTGGCCCTGCAGGCGGACGGCTCCGTCACCGCCTACCTGGACGACGAGACCATGATGCTCGCCACCACCTGCGCGTCCAACAAGCCGCGCGAGGGCTTCGACTTCTTCCCGCTGACGGTGGACGTCGAGGAGCGGATGTACGCCGCCGGCCGCATCCCCGGCTCCTTCTTCCGCCGCGAGGGCCGCCCCTCCACCGACGCCATCCTGGCGTGCCGCCTGATCGACCGCCCGCTGCGCCCGACCTTCACCAAGGGCCTGCGCAACGAGGTGCAGATCATCATCACCGTCATGTCCCTCGACCCGAAGGACATGTACGACGTGGTGGCCATCAACGCCGCCTCCGCCGCCACCCAGCTGTCCGGCCTGCCGGTCTCCGGCCCGGTCGGCGGCGTCCGCATGGCGCTCGTCGCCGACGACGCCCACCCGAAGGGCGAGTGGGTCGCGTTCCCGACCCGCGAGCAGCACGAGAACGCGCTGTTCGAGATCGTCGTCGCCGGCCGCCTGACCGGCGAGGCGAAGGGCAAGGACAAGGGCCGCGGTAAGAAGAGGGACGACGTCGCCATCATGATGGTGGAGGCCGGCGCGACCGAGCAGGTCGCCGACCTCGTCGCCGAGGGTCGCCCGGCCCCGACCGAGTCCGTCGTCGCCTCCGGCCTGGAGGCCGCGAAGCCGCACATCGCCGCCCTCTGCCGCGCGCAGCAGGAGCTGGCCGACGAGGCCGCGCAGGACGTCCGCGACTTCGAGCTGTTCCCGCCGTACAACGACGACGTGTACGCGTCCGTCGAGTCCGAGTGCCGCGACCGCCTGGCCAAGCTGCTGAAGCTGCCGGGCAAGCTGGAGCGCGACGAGGCGACCAACGAGTACATGGCGGAGATCGTCGACAAGCTCTCCGAGGAGTTCCCGGAGCGCGAGAAGGAGATCGCCAACGCCTACAACGCGGTGATGAAGTCCATCGTGCGGAACATGATCCTCACCGAGGGCTTCCGCATCGACGGCCGCTCCACCACCGCCATCCGCGACCTGGGCGTCGAGGTCGAGCTCATCCCGCGGGCCCACGGTTCCGCCCTGTTCGAGCGCGGCGAGACCCAGATCCTGGGCGTCACCACGCTGGACATGATGAAGATGGAGCAGCAGATCGACTCGCTCGGCCCGGTCGATCACAAGCGCTACATGCACCACTACAACTTCCCGCCGTACTCCACTGGCGAGACCGGCCGCGTCGGCTCCCCGAAGCGCCGCGAGATCGGCCACGGCGCGCTCGCCGAGCGCGCCCTGCTGCCGGTGCTGCCGTCGCGCGAGGAGTTCCCGTACGCCATCCGCCAGGTCTCCGAGGCGCTGGGCTCCAACGGCTCCACCTCCATGGGCTCCGTCTGCGCCTCCACCCTGTCGCTGCTCAACGCCGGCGTGCCGCTGAAGGCGCCGGTCGCGGGCATCGCGATGGGCCTGGTGTCCGGCGAGGTCGACGGCGAGACGAAGTACGTCGCGCTGACCGACATCCTGGGCGCGGAGGACGCGTTCGGCGACATGGACTTCAAGGTCGCCGGCACCTCCGAGTACGTCACGGCGCTGCAGCTGGACACCAAGCTCGACGGCATCCCGTCCGAGGTCCTGGCGAAGGCGCTGGAGCAGGCCCGCGACGCGCGCCTGACCATCCTGGACACGATGGCCGAGGCCATCGACGGCCCGGACGAGATGAGCCCGCTGGCCCCGAAGATCACCGCGATCTCCATCCCGGTGTCGAAGATCGGCGAGGTCATCGGCCCGAAGGGCAAGATCATCAACGGCATCACGGAGGAGACCGGCGCCGACGTGTCCATCGAGGACGACGGCACCATCTACGTCTCCGCCGCCAACGGCGAGGCCGCCGACGCCGCGATCGAGAGGATCAACGCCATCGCCAACCCGCAGCTGCCGAAGGTCGGCGAGCGCTACCTGGGCACCGTCGTCAAGACGACCGCGTTCGGCGCGTTCGTGTCCCTGGTGCCGGGCCGCGACGGCCTGGTCCACATCTCCAAGCTGGGCGACGGCAAGCGCATCGACAAGGTCGAGGACGTCGTGACCGTCGGCGACAAGCTGCAGGTCGAGATCGCGGATATCGACAACCGCGGCAAGATCTCGCTGGTCCCGGTCAAGGAGTAGCGTCCGCGGACCGCGCCCGCATCGCGCGGCGCACCGCGGTTGCGTGACGACGGCGCCCGCATCCGGTCATCCCGGATGCGGGCGCCGCCGCCGTTCCCGGCCCCGCGCGCGGTGGCGCGGAAACGGGGGAGGGCCCCGCCGTCCACGTGGACGGCGGGGCCCTCTCGTCGGGCTCCCGGGGGAGCGGGGGCTACTTGGCCCAGCCGACGTTCTCCCACGGGACGATGGCGAACATCTTCGGGCCGTAGTTGGCCAGGCCCGGCTTGACGGCGGTGATCTGCGGGCGGGTCATGGAGGGCATGATGCCGTAGAGGCCGAAGGCCTCCTTCTCCAGCTCGTTGGCGCGCTTGATCTGCTCCTCCGCGGTCGGCAGGTTCTGGAGCTCCGCGATCTTCTCGTCGAACTCCTCCGTGCCGGTGCCGGACCTGTTGAGCTGCGAATCCGACGCGTAGATCTGGTCGAAGTACGCGACGCCGAACGGGTCGGAGGACGAGAAGCCCATGCCGATGATGTCGAAGTCCTTCTCCGTCATGATGTTGGAGAAGTCGGACGTCGGGCGCTCCTCGATCTGCATGTCGACGCCGATGGACTTCATCATCGCCTGCAGGGCGCTGGCGAGGCCCTTCTGCGTCGGGTCATCGCCGAGCAGCGGGTAGCGCACGACCAGCGGCTCGCCGTCCTTGACGCGCGTCTCCCCGCCGTCGGTGGTCCAGCCGGCCTCGTCGAGCAGGGCCTTGGACTTCTCCGGGTCGAACTGGACGACCGCGCCGAAGTTGTCCTCGTAGCCCTCCTGGGACTCGAACAGGGTGAAGGAGCCCGGGGCGTTCTCCTCGTAGTCCAGGCCCTGGAAGCGGATGTCGGCCAGCTGCTTGCGGTCGATGCCGCGCATGATGGCCTCGCGGACCTTCGCGTCGCCCAGCAGCGGCGCGTCGGCGTTGAGGACGTAGAGGTTCGTGGACGCCTCGCGGCCGTTGCGGATCTCGATGGCGTCGCCCATGTCGCGGGCGGTCTTCAGGCGGTCGGCGGTGCCGACGCCGGTGGCGTCGATCTCGCCGTTGCGGAAGGCGTTCAGGGACGCCTGATCCTCCATGTAGCGCATGGTGATCTTGTCCAGCTTCGCCGGCTCGCCCCACCACTTCTCGTTGCGGACGAAGGAGACGGTGCCGGTTTGGAAGTCGACGTTCTCGACCTTGAACGGGCCGGCGCCCCACTCGGGCTTCAGCTCCTGCAGGTACTCCTCGTTGAACGTCTTGGCGTCCTTGACCTGCGGCGGGAGGAGCTCATTGAAGAGGCCCTGCCACCACGGCCACGGCTGCTTGAACGTGACGACGGCCTGCTTGTCGTTCTCGCCGGCCTTCACCGACTCGATGAGGGAGTAGCCGTCGGTGGAGGAGGGGTTGACCTCCTCGTTCTCGCCGTTGTTGAACTTCCAGGTGTTCTCGAACGCCTTCCAGTCGATCGGCGTGCCGTCGTTGTACGTCGCCTTCTCGTTGATGGTGTAGGTGACGACGGTGCGCTCGTCGTTCGAGTCCTCCTTGACGTCGGTCACGTACGCCGGGTTCGGGGCGTACTCGCCCTCCGGGGTGAACGTCGCCAGGACCGGGTTGTACAGGCGCCACACGTCGCGCGTGTAGGCCGTGCCGTCGGCGTGGAACGTGTTCTGCTGCTCGGACAGCTCGGCCAGCGCGAGGTTCAGCTCGCCGCCGTCCTTGATCTGGTCGCGCTCCATCGGGTTGTAGTCGGCCACCTGCTGGTGGTCGATGCCGGCGCCGACGTCACCGCCGTCGCCGCCGCAGCCGGTCAGCACGAGGCCGGCGGCCGCGATGACCGCGGCGAACTTGCCGCGCATCGTGGTCTTCATCGTTCTCTCCTTTGTGGGTCGGGGAGCGGGGCCGGGCGGCCCCGGGGCGGTCCCTGCGGGAGGGGTCCTCATGCCCGCGATCGGCCGAGGAGCCGGCGTTTCGGCCGGCCGGCCGACCCCCCGTCGTCCTCGGTGATGGCCGTGGGCAGGTCTTCTGGCACCGGCACCCGCTCGCGGCTGCGCTCGACCGCCGGATCCGGGACCGGAATCGCCGACAGGAGCGCGCGCGTGTACGGGTGCTGGGGGTCGTCGAACACGTCGTCGACGTCACCGTGCTCGACGAACTCGCCGCGGTACATGACGGCGACGCGATCGGAGAGGTGGCGGATGACGGACAGGTCGTGCGCGACGAAGAGGTAGGAGACGCCGAGGCGCCGCTTCAGGTCCTCGAGCAGGTTGATCATGCCCGCCTGGATCGAGACGTCCAGGGCGGAGACCGGCTCGTCGAGGACGATGAGCTTCGGGTTCGTCGCCAGGGCGCGCGCCAGGCCGATGCGCTGGCGCTGGCCGCCGGAGAAGGCGCCCGGGAAGCGGTCGATCTGGCTGGCGTCGAGGCCGACCAGCCGCATCAGCTCGGCGACGCGCTCGTCGACGTCGCCCTCCCAGCCGAGGGAGTTCAGCGGCTCCGCGATGATGTCGCGGATGGTCAGGCGCGGGTCGAGGGAGCTCATCGGGTCCTGGAACACGATCTGGATGTCGCGGCGCGCCTCCAGGCGCTGCTTCTTCGACATCGACCCGGCGTCGCGGCCGGTCAGGCGGATCGTGGTGCCGTCGCCCGGCTCCAGGTCCATGATCTCCAGCAGCGTGGTCGTCTTGCCGCAGCCGGACTCGCCGACGATGGCGAGGCACTCGCCCTCGCGGACGTCGAAGGTCAGGCCCCGGACGGCGTGGACGGTGCCGACGCGGCGCTTCAGCAGCGCGCCCTTCGTCAGCGGGAACTCCTTGACCAGGTTCTCGACCTCGAGGACCGGCTCGCGGTCCTCGCGCGGAACGCCGGCGAAGCGGTCCTCGGGCAGCTCGGGCACGGGGAAGAGGTCCTCGCCGCCGAGTTTGCCGTCCTCGATCTCGTCGGCGCGGATGCAGGACGTCCAGTGGTCGTTGGAGCCCGCCAGCAGCCGCTGGTTCGGCTCGCCCGCGTCGCACTCGGGCTTCCGGACCGGGCAACGCGGCGCGAAGGGGCAGCCGGGCGGCAGGTCGACCAGCACCGGGGGATGGCCCTCGATGGGGATCAGCGCCCCCTCTCCGGCGACGTCCGGGCGCGGCGTCGACCCCAGCAGGCCGACGGTGTACGGCATGTGCGGGTTGGCGAACAGCTCGTCGACGCCGGCGCGCTCGACCGGGCGGCCGGCGTACATGACCAGCACGTCGTCGGCGGTGCCGGCGACGACGCCCATGTCGTGGGTGATCATGATCGTCGCCGCGCCGGTCTCCTTCTGGGCCAGCTTGATGAGGTCGAGGATCTGCGCCTGGATGGTGACGTCCAGGGCGGTCGTCGGCTCGTCCGCGATGAGCACCCGCGGCTGGGTCGCGATGGCGATGGCGATGACGGCGCGCTGGCGCATGCCGCCCGAGAACTCGTGGGGGAACGCCTTCGCGCGCTTGTCCGGGGCCGGGATGCCGACCAGATCGAGCAGCTCGACGGCCTGCTTCCAGGCCTGCTTCCGGCTGACGTCCTGGTGGCACAGGATGGCCTCGACGATCTGGTCGCCGATGGTGAACACCGGGGTCAGCGCCGACAGCGGGTCCTGGAAGATCATGCCGATCTCGGAGCCGCGGATCTTCGCCATCTCCTTCTCGGACTTGCCCAGCAGCTCCACGCCGCCGAGCTTCGCGGAGCCGGTGATGGTGGCGTAGTCGGGCAGCAGGCCCATGACGGCCAGGGAGGAGACGGACTTGCCGGAGCCGGACTCGCCGACGATGCCGAGCGTGCGGCCCGGGTGCAGGTCGAAGTCGATGCCGCGGACGGCGTTGACGACGCCGGCCTCGGACGGGAACGACACGGACAGGTCCCGGACGGTCAGGATCGGCTCCCCGGCGGGGGCGGGCTTCGGGGCGGACGGGTCGCCGAGGGGCACGGCGCGTCCGGCGGCGGGCTGGGCTGGGGACATCATGCGCGGCCTCCGGCGTTGGAGTTCGGGTCGAGGGCGTCGCGGAGGCCGTCCGCGATGAAGGCCATCGACGTGGTCAGGAGGGTGAGGATGGCTGCGGGGAACCAGAACTGCCACGGGGACGACTGCAGCGCGCCGGTGCCGACGGTCAGCAGGGTGCCCAGGGACACGTCGGGCAGCTTGACGCCCAGGCCCAGGAAGGACAGGGCGGTCTCCGAATTGACGGTGGAGACGACCGACAGCGCGAACTGGATGATGAGCAGCGAGCCGATGTTCGGGATGACGTGCCGCGTCAGCGTCGTGAAGTCGCCGACGCCCATGTACTTCGCGGCCCGCACGAAGTCGTTCTCGCGCACCGACAGGGCCATCGCCCAGATGACGCGGGCCGGGTAGGCCCAGCCGAAGACGATGAGCACGACGATGAGCAGCTTCCAGTCGCCGCCCGAATCCGCCACCAGCAGGGCGATGAGCAGGAACGACGGGATGGCGAGCAGGAAGTGGATGAGGGTCAGGATGGCCTTCTCCACGCGGCCGCCGTAGAGCGCGGCGCCGGCGCCGACGACGGCCGACAGGACGGACACACCCAGCGACACGGTCACGGCGATGATGAGGGACCGGCCGAGGCCGTGCGCGGTCTGCGCGAACAGGTCGTTGCCGCTGGCGGAGGTGCCGAACCAGTGCTCCGGCGACGGCGGCTGCGACAGCGCGGCGAAGTCCGGCTCGGAGTAGTGCCAGTCGGTGAGGAACCGGCCGAACAGGGCGAACAGGACGAGCAGGCCGAAGATAACCAGGCCGACGACGGCCATGCGGTTGCGCAGGAAGCGGCGGCGGTACAGGGTCAGGCGGCTCATGCCGCGGGCTGCGGCCTTCTTCTCGTCGGCGACGGCCGCGGCCGCCGGATCGGCGGGGGCGGTCTCCGGGGCGTCGTCGGCGACGACGGTGAGATCTCGGTCGTTGGCGCTCATGTCAGCTCACCCTCACTCGCGGGTCCAGTGCGACGACGGTCAGGTCGGCCAGGACGGCCGAGACGGCGGTGATGAAGGCGCCGAACGCGGCGACGGCGACCGTGCCGTGGACGTCGTTGTTGCTGATGGACTTGATGAAGTAGTCGCCCATGCCCTGCCAGGCGAAGATCTGCTCGGTGACGATGGCGCCGGTGAAGATGCCGGGGATGGAGAAGGCGACCGACGTCGCCACCGGGATGATGGACGTCCGCAGCGCATGGCGGCGGATCGCCTGCTGGCGGGTCAGGCCCTTCGCCCGCGCGGTGCGGACGTAGTCCATGGCCAGGTTGTCCAGCAGCAGCGTGCGCTGCATCAGGTGGTAGCCGGCGTAGCTGATGATGAGCAGCGACAGCGTCGGCAGGATGAGGTGCTGCGCCATGTCCACGAGCTTCGGCAGGAAGCCCTGGACGTCGGGGCTCGCGGCGCCGGTGACGAAGAAGATGCGGGTGCCGGCCGCGTCGTTGATGGCCAGCGCCACCGCGACGACGGCCATCGACGCGACGATGACGTGCAGGTTCATCGTCAGGATGGAGATGCCCTGCCACGCGCGGTCGCCGGCCTTGTACTGGCGGGAGGCGGTGTAGATGCCGACGGCGACGCCCACGATGACGGACAGGATCGTCGCCAGGAGCAGCAGCTGGGCGGAGACCCAGATGCGGTAGGAGATCTCGGCGTTCACGGGGGTGTTGACGGGGGAGACGCCCCAGTCCCACCGCAGGATGATGCCGGTCAGCCAGGTCCACCACCGCTCCAGCAGGGGGGTGGTGTCGGAGAGGTTCAGCGGCTCGAGGATCGCCGTCACCTTCTCGTCGGGGATGGGGGGACGCCGGCCGGCGTAGTTGGCCCTCGGGTCGAGGAACGTCGCGGCCAGGAAATACGCGATGTTCGTGGCGAGGAAGACGACCAGCAGCCAGCCGGCGGTCTTCTTCAGCAGGTACTTGAGCATGGGTGAACTTTCATCGGTCGTCCCGGCGGCGGTGGCCCTCCGGTGCGGCGCAACGCTGGACTGGCGCGGCGCCCGGCGACTCCTCCGCCGGCTCTCGGCCCCGGCGAAACCTGTGAAAGGCCTCACCGGGCGATGAGAAAACTTCTACCAGTCCGTGAGCTGTGACACACAGTCATCGAGGATGTTGCGCAGGTTATTTTCCCCTCACTGATGTTCACCTGGAGTTTCTGAGATGTTCCGGGAACGTGAACACCCCCTTGGGGGTGAAGCGGGGGAATCGGGCGGCCGGCGCGGGTGGCGCGGGTGTGGACGGGTCTACGCTCGGGGGCATCTGGAACGAGAAACCTGTGAAGGGATGCGGACATGGACGGACATGACGTCGACACACGCGAGGACGTGCGGATTTCCGCGGGGGACTACTCCGCCGCCATCACCCCGTACGGCGGCGGGCCCCGCGAGCTGACCCACCGCGGCGAGCCCCTGCTCGTCGGCTCCCCGGGGGAGGTGGCCCGGCCCGGCGAGGCCGCCGTCTCCGGACCGTTCCCGCCCATGACCGCCCAGTGCGTCCTCGCCCCCTGGCCGAACCGCGTCGGCGACGGCGTCTTCGCCCACCGCGGCGAGATCCACCGCCTGGAGATCACCGAGGCGCCCCGCGCCACCGCCATCCACGGCTTCGCCGCCTCCCGCCGCTGGGACGTCGCGGAGGCGGGGGAGCCCTCGGCCACCCTGACGCTCGACGTCGGCCCGGAACCCGGCTGGCCGTGGCCGCTGCGGCTGACCGCCCGCTGGTCGCTCGACGCGGAGCGGGGCCTCGTCGGCGAGCTCGGCGCGGAGAACCTCTCCGATTCCGCCTGCCCGCTCGGCCTCGGCTGGCATCCGTATCTGTCGGCCCGCGGCGCGGCCCTGGACGACTGCACGCTGCACGCCCCCGTCTCCACCTTCCTGCCGCTCGACCCGGTCCGGAACCTGCCCGTCGGCCCGGAGGCCCCGGCCGACGCGGCCGCCCCGGGGCTCGCCGCCGGCGCCCCCATGGCGGGGCTGTGGCTCGACCACTGCTTCGGCGGCGTCGTCGGGTCCGACCGGGACGACTCGGCCGGCGTCGAGGCCCGCCTCGTCGGCCCCGACGGCCGCGGCGTCCGGCTCACCGCCGATCCGCGGTTCCGGTGGCTGCAGATCTTCACCGCGGACCCGGCCCGCCGCGAGGGCTTCCCGGGGGTCGGCCGCGCCGTCGCCGTGGAGCCGATGACGTGCCCCCCGGACGCGCTGCGCTCCGGCCGGGATCTCGTGACGCTCGAACCGGGGGAGTCCCTCACCCTGAATGTGGGTATCTGCGCGTTCGATGCCTGAATGAGTGGACTTGGCCGAGGAAGTTCACCTGGGTTTTTGGGGAATATCCCCTCGGTTTCCATACGAAACTACAAAATCCGCCTTTACGGTCCCCGTTTACGGGGGTAATTTCAACGGCGAGGGAAGCGCTCCCCGGGATCATCCGCACTACCTGCGGCGATCCCGTAAAAGGGCCCGGCCGTGCGCGGCCGCGGGCCCCGGTCCGGGCGCATCCCGACGCCCGGGCCCCGGTCCCCGCGCCACGCGCATCCGCAGCCCGCGCGTGAAATGGGAACGACCGTAAGGAGACGGCCATGGTCATGGCCTCCGAGGCCCTGCGCCTCGACGCGTCGTGGGTGGACTACGCCCTCGTCGCCGTGTACTTCATCTTCGTCCTCGGCATCGGGTGGGCCGCCCGATCGAAGGTCTCGAGCTCGATCGACTTCTTCCTGTCCGGCAGGTCCCTGCCGGCGTGGGTCACGGGCCTCGCCTTCATCTCGGCCAACCTCGGTGCCGTCGAAATCGTCGGACACTCCGCCAACGGCGTGCAGTACGGCTTCGAGACGATGCACTACTTCTGGATCGGCGCCATCCCCGCGATGGTGTTCCTGGGCATCGTGATGATGCCCTTCTACTACGGATCCAAGGTCCGGTCCGTGCCGGAGTTCATGCTCAAGCGCTTCGGCCCCGGCGCGCACCTGGTCAACGCGATTTCCTTCGCCATCGCCCAGCTGCTCATCGCCGGCGTCAACCTGCTGCTGCTGGCCAAGGTGGTCAACTCGCTGCTCGGCTGGCCGCTGTGGGTGACCCTGGTCATCGCCGCCGTCATCGTGCTGTCCTACATCACCCTCGGCGGCCTGTCCGCGGCCATCTACAACGAGGTGCTGCAGTTCTTCGTCATCATCGCCGCGCTGCTGCCGCTGACGATGATCGGCCTGCACCAGGTCGGCGGCTGGTCCGGCCTGCAGGAGAAGGTCGCGAACCCCTCGCACTTCCACACCTGGCCGGGCACCGAGATCTCCGGCTTCGAGCACCCGGTCGTGTCCGTCATCGGCCTCGTCTTCGGCCTGGGCTTCGTCCTGTCCTTCGGCTACTGGACCACGAACTTCGTCGAGGTCCAGCGCTCCATGGCGGCCGACTCCATGTCCGCCGCGCGCCGCACCCCGATCATCGGCGCCTTCCCGAAGATGTTCATCCCGTTCCTCGTCGTCATCCCCGGCATGGTCGCCGGCGCCACGGTCACCCCGATCATGGACGGCTCCGCCCAGCCGAACGACGCGATGCTGTACCTGATGCGCGACCTGCTGCCGAACGGCCTGCTGGGCGTCGCCATCGCCGGCCTGCTGGCCGCGTTCATGGCCGGCATGGCCGCGAACATCTCGGCCTTCAACACGGTCATGAGCTACGACATCTGGGAGACCTACGTCGTCAAGGGCCGCGATGACGACTACTACCTGCGCTTCGGCCGCCTCGCGACCGTCGCCGCGACCGTCATCGCCGTCTTCACCGCCCTCATCGCGAACAACTTCGGCAACGTCATGGACTACCTCCAGACGCTGTTCGGCTTCTTCAACGCCCCG
This sequence comes from Corynebacterium sp. 335C, assembly GCF_053525695.1. Taxonomy (NCBI): domain Bacteria; kingdom Bacillati; phylum Actinomycetota; class Actinomycetes; order Mycobacteriales; family Corynebacteriaceae; genus Corynebacterium; species Corynebacterium sp. 335C. Next base: position 373,798 of record NZ_JASTTB010000001.1, on the reverse strand, counting down.
CTGTTCGCCACCTTCATCCTCGGCATGTTCTGGAAGCGCATGACCCCGACCGCCGGCTGGGTCGGCCTGGTCCTGGGCACGCTCGCCGCCATCGTCTACTGGGCCATCGCCCAGTTCGGCGGCACCGACATCGGCTTCTTCAACCTGCCGGGCCAGGGCACCGCGTTCGTCGCCGCGTCCATCGCCTTCGTCGTCGACATCGTGTTCTCCGTGGCCGTGTCCCTGTTCACGAAGCCGAAGCCGGACCACGAGCTCGTGGGCTTCGTGAAGTCCGTGACCCCGAAGGAGCACCTGGCGGACGCCGCCGAGGCCGCCCTGCCGTGGTACCGCCGCACCGTGCCGCTGGGCATCTTCTGCCTCGTCATGGTCATCATCCTCAACATCGTGTTCGCCTAGGAGGAACCCCAAATGGCCAACGCAGACACCAACGCCACGCGCGTCCAGCGCCGTCATTCCGCCGGAGCGTTCGACATCCGCAACGTCATCGGCGCCCTCCTGGGCATCTACGGCATCGTCCTGCTCATCAGCGCGGTCGCCCTGGACCCGGGCACCAACGCCGCCGGCGTCGCCAAGTACTCCGGCTACAACGTGTGGACCGGCGTCGCCCTCGTGGTCGTCGCCCTGGTCTTCCTCGCCTGGGCCAAGCTCCGCCCGGTCGTCGTCCCCGACGACGTCGACGCGCCGGAGGCCGACGCCCCGCTCACCGGGGAGCGCTGACCGATGGCGGCACATGACCACCGCGTCACCCGCACGACCCTCGCCGACGGCCGCGAGCTGCTGTACTTCGACGACGAGCCGGAGTACGTCTCCGGCGAGCGGACCCGCGAGCTGGAGGACCCCCGGGACCTCCCCGTCGCGGCGACCGAGTCGGAGCTGCGGCGCGACCCGCTGACCGGGGAGTGGAACTGCTACGCCGCCCACCGGATGAACCGCACCTTCATGCCGCCGGCGAACGAGAACCCGCTCGCGCCGTCGCGGCCGGGGGAGCTGCCGACGGAGATCCCGGCGGACGACTACGACGTTGCGGTCTTCGAGAACCGGTTCCCCTCCCTGTCCATGCACATGGACGTCCCGGAGGACTTCGCGGCGGAGGTCGACGGCGAGGGGCTGTTCCCGCGCCGCCCGGCCCTCGCCCGGTGCGAGGTCGTGTGCTTCACGCCCGACGCGCACCTGTCCTTCCGGGATCTGCCCTACGGGCGGGCGCGCACCGTCGTCGAGGCGTGGGCGCACCGCACCCGGGAGCTGTCGGGTATCGACGGGGTCCGCCTCGTGTTCCCGTTCGAGAACCGCGGCGTCGAAATCGGCGTCACCCTGCAGCACCCCCACGGGCAGATCTACAGCTACCCGTACCTGCCGTCGCGGGCCCGCTCCATCGTGGAGTCGGCGCGCGCTCACCGGGAGGAGACGGGCCGCGACCTCTTCGACGACGTGCTGGAGGCGGAGCTGCGCTCCGGCCGCCGCATCCTCGCCGAGGGGGAGCACTTCGTCGCCTTCGTCCCGGCCGCCGCGAAGTGGCCGGTGGAGGCGATGATCCTGCCGCGCCGCGCGGCCCGCGACTTTGCGGACCTGGACGACGCGGAGAAGGACGAGCTCACGCGCATGTACCTCGACCTGCTGGGCCGCATGGACCGGTTCTTCGAGGGCGTGGAGCGCACGCCCTACATCGCCGCCTGGAACCAGGCGCCGGTGGGGGAGGACCGCGAATTCGGGCGGCTGCACCTGCAGCTGTACTCGATGATGCGGTCGCCCGGCCGGATGAAGTTCCTGGCCGGCTCCGAGTCCGGCGCGGGGGCGTGGATCTCCGACACCACGCCCGAGCGCATCGCCGATCGATTCCGGGAGGTGGCGGAATGACCGCCGTGGAACCCCAGTGGATGCCCCTGCGCGACCGGGAGGCCGCGGCGGACGACGCCGTCGCGCTGTTCCGGGAGCGCTTCGGCGCCGACCCGGCGGGCTGCTGGGCCGCGCCCGGCCGCGTCAACCTCATCGGCGAGCACGTCGACTACGCGGGCGGCATCTGCCTGCCGTTCGCGCTCGGCCAGTCCACCGTCGTGGCCGCGGCCCCGCGTGACGACGCGATCCTGCGCGTCGCCAGCGCCTACGGCGGCGACGTGCACGAGGCGGAGATCGACCTGCGCGAGGTCGGCCCGGAGGGGCCGCGCGGCTGGACCGGCTACGTCGCCGGCGCCGTGTGGGCCGCCACCGAGGCGGGCGTCGCGCCGGCCGGCGACGACGGCGCCCCGCGGGGCCTGGACCTGGCCATCGTGTCCGACGTCCCCGTCGGCGCGGGCCTGTCCAGCTCCGCCGCCCTGGAGTGCTCGGCGGCGCTGGCCGCCGTCGAGCTGGCCACCGGCCGCGCCGCGGGCGACGACGACCGCCGCGCCCTCGTCGGCGCCTGCATGCGGGCGGAGAACGAGGTCGTCGGCGCGTCGACCGGCGGCCTGGACCAGCGCATCGCGCTGTTCGGCCGCGAGGGGATGGCCCTGGCCATCGACTTCGCGGAGGACTCCGACGAGCTCGTGCCGTGCGACGTCGCCGCGGAGGGCCTGGCCATCCTGGTGACGGACACCAACGCCCCGCATTCGCTGGCCGACGGCCAGTACGCCACCCGCCGCGGCGTCATCGACGGCGTCACGGAGGAGGCGGGCGCGGAGACCCTGCGCGTCGCGGACGACCCGCACGGCGCCGCGGAGCGCTGGGCGGACCGCACGGTGCCGGAGGGCATGGACGCCGGCGAGTGGCGCGACGTCGTCGCCCGCCGCGTGCGCCACGTCCTGTCGGAGGTCGAGCGCACCGCCGGGGCCATCGGCGAGCTGCGCGACGGCGACTTCGCCGCCTTCGGCCGCTCCATGTGCGCCTCCCACGCGTCGCTGCGCGACGACTACGAGGTGACGTGCCCCGAGCTCGACCTCGTCGTCGACGAGGCGATGGCCGTCGGCGCGCTCGGCGCCCGCATGACGGGCGGCGGGTTCGGCGGCTCCGCCATCGCCCTGCTGCCGGAGGACCGGGTGGAGGAGGCGGCCGCGCGCATCGCCGCGGCCTTCGCCGCCGCCGGGTTCGCCGAGCCGCGGTTCGCCGTGGCGACGCCGTCCGCCGGCGCCGCCCGCGTGCGCTGACCGCCGCGGCCGTTTCCGCACGGGCCGCCGTCCCCTCCGCGGGGCGGCGGCCCCGCGGCGTCTCCGGGGCCGGGGGCGGGAGGAGGATGCGGCGCGGCCCGGGGCGTCCGCGCCCCGGTGCGGGGGCCGGGCGTTAGAGTTGAGCGCGTCGGCGGGAACCGCGCCCCGAGCGCGGCCCGCGGCCACGAACGCAATCCACCAATCGAAAGGACGGGAACGCGATGAGCGCGATCAAGGTCGGCGTGCTGGGCGCGAAGGGCCGGGTCGGCCGGACGATCTGCGAGGCGGTGGAGGCCGCGGACGACCTGGAGCTGGTCGCCCGCGTCGACGTCGGCGACGAGCTGTCGGACCTGTCCGACGCCGGCGCAGAGGTCGTCGTCGACTTCACCCAGCCCGACGCGGTGATGGGCAACCTGGAGTACTGCCTGGGCCACGGCATCAGCGCCGTCGTCGGCACCACCGGCTTCACCGCCGAGCGCCTGGACCAGGTCCGCGCGTGGATCGCGGAGGCCGACGAGGCCGGCCGTCCCGCGTCGGCGCTCATCGCCCCGAACTTCGCCATCTCCGCGGTGCTCACCATGCGCTTCGCCGAGATCGCCGCGCCGTACTTCGAGTCCGCCGAGGTCATCGAGTTCCACCACCCGAACAAGAAGGACGCGCCGTCCGGCACCGCCATCCACACCGCCGAGGGCATCGCCCGCGCCCGCCGCGAGGCCGGCATGGACGCCCAGCCGGACGCCACCGAGCAGTCCCTCGACGGCGCCCGCGGCTCCGACGTGGAGGGCGTGCCGGTCCACGCCGTGCGCATGACCGGCATGGTCGCCCACGAGGAGGTCGTCTTCGGCACCGAGGGCCAGTCCCTCACCATCCGCCAGGACAGCTACGACCGCACCAGCTTCGTGCCGGGCGTGCTCGTCGGCGTCCGCCGCATCGGAGAGTTCCCGGGCCTGACCGTGGGCCTCGAGGCCTACCTGGGGCTGTAGCGGCCGTGCCCGGAATCGTTCCCCTCGAGGCGACGCTCATCGCCTCCACCAGCTTCGACCCCCGCGGCACCGTCGACTGGGAGACGGACGCGGAGGGCGGCGACGCGCTCGTCGAGTTCGCGGGCCGCGCCTGCTACGAGACGTGGGACAAGCCGAACCCGCGCACCGCGACGAACGCGGGCTACCTGCGCCACGTCCTCGAGGTCGGCCACGCCGCCCTGTTCGAGCACGCCGTGGCGACGATCTACGTCCGCGGCCTCTCCCGGGGCTGCGCCCACGAGCTGACCCGGCACCGCCACTTCTCCTTCAGCCAGCTGTCCCAGCGCTTCGTGCCCGACGCGGAGAACCGCGTCGTCGCCCCGGCCGCCATCGCGGAGGACCCGGAGCTGATGGCCCTGTTCGAGGGCGCCGTCGACGAGTCCCGGCAGGCGTACCACGAGCTGCTGGACGCGCTGGAGGAGAAGTTCGCGGACGAGCCGAACTCGCTGCTGCGCCGGAAGCAGGCGCGACAGGCCGCGCGGTCGGTTCTGCCCGGGGCGACCGAGACACGTATCGTGGTGACCGGCAACTTCAGGACGTGGCGGCATTTCATCGGGATGCGCGCCACCGAGCACGCCGACGCGGAGATCCGCGAACTGGCCGTCGCCTGCCTCCGCGAGCTGCGGACGGCCGCGCCGACGGCGTTCGGGGACTTCGAGATCGGCACGCTGCGCGACGGCTCCGTCACGGCGTCGAGCCCGTACGCGTTCGAAGGTTAGGACCCGCGCGGCCCCGCCAGCCGGAGGCCGCGGAACTGCACAGGACGGGGACGCCGCCCGGCGGCCCCGACGACAAAGGGAAAGCTGAGAATCATGACCACCGGATTCGCATCGACCCGCGGCGCGGAGCACTTCGGCACCGTCGCCGTCGCCATGGTCACCCCGTTCACGGCCGACGGCGCCATCGACGTCGAGGCCGGCGTGAAGCTCGCCGGGCACCTCGTCGACAACGGGATCGACTCGCTCATCCTCGCCGGCACCACCGGCGAGTCGCCGACGACGTCGCGGGAGGAGAAGCTCGAGCTGCTGCGCGCCGTGCGCGCGGAGCTGGGCGACCGCGCGAAGCTCGTCGCGGGCGTCGGCACGTACGACACCGCCGGCTCCGCCGACAACGCGCGCGCCGCGGCGGAGGCGGGCGCCGACTCGCTGCTCGTCGTCACGCCCTACTACTCCAAGCCCAACCAGGAGGGCCTGTACCAGCACTTCACGACGGTGGCGAACGCCACCGACCTGCCGGTCTGCCTCTACGACATCCCGCCGCGCTCGGTCGTCCCGATTGCGACGGAGACGATCCTGCGCCTCGCGGAGCACCCCAACATCCAGGCCGTGAAGGACGCGAAGGGGGATCTCGGCGCCGCTGCGTCTATCATCGAGTCGACATCGCTCGCGTGGTACTCGGGCGACGACCCCCTGAACCTGCCGTGGCTGTCCCTGGGCGCCACCGGCTTCATCTCGGTCGTCGGCCATGCGGCCCCCGCGAAGCTGGCGGAACTCCGCCGGCAGTTCGACGAGGGCGACATCGAGTCCGCCCGCCGCACCCATTCCGCCATGGCCCCGCTGTGGCGCGCCCAGGCGCGCCTGGGCGGCGTGAGCTTCGCCAAGGCAGCCCTGCGCCTGCAGGGCATCGAGACAGGAGATCCCCGCTTGCCGCAGATCGCACCCGATGCGCAGCAGCTGGAAGAGCTGACCGCCGACCTCCGAGAGGTCGGTGCGCTGTAAATGACCGAGAACAGGAACCGCGGGCGCAAGGTCGTCCGCAAGGCCGGCGCGCCGCAGGACGCCGAGGTGGCCCGCAGCGAGGCCCGCGCCAAGGAGGCCCAGGCCGCCGATAACGCGCCGAAGAACGAGGCCCCGAAGAACGACGGCGGCCAGAAGAAGGACGCCCCGAAGAACGAGGGCGGCAAGGGCGGCGGCCGCGGCAACGGCGGCAACCGCAACGGCGGCGGCCGCGGCAACGGCGGCGGCAACCGCAACGCCCGCAACGACAACAGGGGCGGCCGCGGCAACGGCGGCGGCCGGGGCGGCCAGAACAAGGGCGGCGACCGCGGCGGCCGCGGCAACGGCGGCGGCCGCGGCAACGGCGGCGGCAACCGCAACGACAACAAGGGCGGCGGCCGCGACCGCCGCGGCGGCAACCGCCGCAACGTCGTCCAGTCCATGCAGGGCGCGGACCTGACGCGCCGCCTGCCGGAGCCGCCGAAGGCCCCGAAGAACGGCCTGCGCATCGTCGCGCTCGGCGGCATCTCCGAGATCGGCCGCAACATGACGGTCTTCGAGTACAAGGGCCGCCTGCTCATCGTCGACTGCGGCGTGCTGTTCCCGAGCTCCAACGAGCCGGGCGTCGACCTCATCCTCCCGGACTTCAGCTACCTGGAGGACAAGTGGGACCGCGTCGAGGCCCTCGTCGTCACCCACGGCCACGAGGACCACATCGGCGCCATCCCGTGGCTGCTCAAGCAGCGCGCGGACATCCCGGTCGTCGCGTCGAAGTTCACGCTGGCCCTCATCCAGGCGAAGTGCCAGGAGCACCGCCTCCGCCCGAAGGCCGTCGAGGTCAACAAGGACTCCAACGTCCAGTACGGCCCGTTCGACCTGCGGTTCTGGAACGTCAACCACTCGATCCCGGACTGCCTGGGCATCGCGGTGAAGACCGGCGCCGGCCTCGTCGTCCTCACGGGCGACATCAAGCTGGACCAGACCCCGCCGGACGGCGACCCGACGGATCTCCCGGCGCTGTCGCGCCTGGGCGACGAGGGGATCGACCTGTTCATGTGCGACTCCACGAACGCCACCACGCCGGGCCACTCCGGTTCGGAGGCGGATCTGGTGCCGACGATGCGCCGCCTCATCGCGGACGCGAAGCAGCGCGTCATCGTCGCGGCGTTCGCGTCGAACGTCTACCGCGTGCAGGCCGTCATCGACGCCGCCGTCGCCGCGGGCCGCAAGGTCGCGTTCAACGGCCGCTCGATGATCCGCAACATGCGCATCGCCGAGGAGCTGGGCTACCTCCACGCGCCGAAGGGCGCCATCGTGGAGATGAACGAGGCGTCCCGCATGGCCCCGCACAAGGTCGTGCTGGTCACCACGGGCACCCAGGGCGAGCCGATGGCCGCGCTGTCCCGCATGGCGCGCCGCGAGCACCGCCAGATCACCGTCCGCGACGGCGACCTCATCATCCTGAGCTCCTCCCTGGTGCCGGGCAACGAGGAGGCCGTGTTCGGCGTCATCAACATGCTGTCGCAGATCGGCGCGACGGTCATCACGGGCCGCGACGCGAAGGTCCACACCTCGGGCCACGGCTACTCCGGCGAGCTGCTCTTCCTGTACAACGCGGCCCGCCCGTCCAACGCCATGCCGATGCACGGCGAGTGGCGCCACCTGCGCGCCAACAAGCAGCTGGCCATCTCCACCGGCGTCCGCGAGGACCACGTGGTGCTGGCGCAGAACGGCGTCGTCGTCGACCTGGTCGACGGCAAGGCGTCGGTCGTGGGCCAGATCCCGGTCGGCAACCTGTACGTCGACGGCGTGACCATGGGCGACGTCGACGCGGACGTGCTGGCGGATCGCGCCGAGATGTCCTCGGGCGGCCTCATCACCGTCACCGCGGTCATCGACAACCGCACGGGCCGTCCGCTGGAGAAGCCCCGCGCCCAGGCCCGCGGCTTCTCCGACGACGTCAAGGAGGTCCTGGCGGAGGTCGAGAAGATCGTCGACGACACGATGTTCGACCTGGCCGGTTCGGGCGAGAACAACCCGTACCGCATGGCGCAGGAGGCCCGCCGCCGGGCGGAGAAGCACATCAACTCCAAGTGGCGCCGTGAGCCGATGGTCGTCCCGACCATCGTCCCGATGTCGTCCGAGGCCGCGGGCGTCGTCTCCGACGACGACGTCGCGGGCTCCCGCGAGTCCCTGTAGGGGAGCACGCGTCCGGCGCACGGCCGGCGTCCGCCATCGCGGCGGGCGCCGGCCGCCGTCGTTACGCTGGGGGCATGAGCTTCACCGACACCGAACGCGCCGCCCTGGCCGACCTGCTGCACCGCGTCGGCCCCGATCATCCGACCCTGTGCGGGGACTGGACCACCCGGGACCTCGCCGTCCACCTCGTCGTCCGGGAGAACCGGCCGGACGCGGCCGCCGGCATGTTCGTCGGCGCGCTGGGATCGCACCTGGAGAAGGTGTCCGCGGAGTACGAGGCGATGGACTACGACGAGCTCGTCGACAAGTGGGCGGCGGGCGCCCCGAAGTGGAGCCCGTTCGGGTTCGGCGACAAGTGGCTGAACGCGGCGGAGAACTTCGTGCACCACGAGGACGTGCGCCGCGCGGGGGAGGGGTGGGACGTCCGCCCGATGAGCCCGGGCGGCGTCCGCGCGCTGTGGAAGGTCCTCGAGCTGCTGGGCCCGCGCATGCTGAAGAAGTCGCGGGCGACGGTCGTGCTGCAGCGCCCGGACGGGGTGGCGATCACGCCGGTGGATCGCGGGTACGAGGGCGCGCCCGTCGTCACGGTCCGCGGCGACGCGGGCGAGCTGGTGCTGTGGCTCTACGGCCGCGACGTCGCGAAGGTGGAGATCGACGGCGACGCGGCCGCCGTCGAGCGCCTGTCGCTGTAGCGGGTTCCGCGGTGCGCGGTCCCCGCGGTGTCGCCGGGTGGTCCCGCCCCGTCGCGTGACGACGGGTGCCGCGCCGCGTCGTCGGCTCCCGCCCGCATCGTGGCCGGTCGCCGTGGGGCGCCGCGACACGGGAGTTACAGATGTGAAAGAAGGGGCGCCTAACGGTTATTGTGGTGGGCATGTCCGCCACGAGCCGAACCAGGATCGCCGACGCCCGCACCGACCGACGTGCGGGCGGCCGCCCCTCCGCGTCCGGGCCCGGCGGCCGCCGCCCGAGCCGGGCGACGCGGCCGCGCAGCACGCGCCGCGCGCAGGCGCCGCAGTACGACGACGGATTCGAGCGCACCGGCAGCGCCGTGCGCGCCGTCGGCTCGGGTCTCGCCGGCGCCTGGGGGCAGACGGCCCGCGGCGTCGCGGGGCTGACGCGCCGCATCGCCGGCCGGGGCGGCTCCCGCCGGCGCGGCGACGTCCGCGGCGGGGGCCTAGACGACGGCCGCGGCTACGGCGACGAGGACTTCGCGCCCCGCGCCGACGACGTGAACGAGTACGACGGTCAAGCGGAAGGGGTTGACGTGGGCGAGGAGCGACGTGACCGTTCCCGCGGTCGCCGGCGCGGCCGCGGCGGCGCCGTCGCGCGCTACTTCGGCTTCGGCCCCGGCGGCGGCCGCACCGGCGACTCCGGCGCGGCCGGCGGCGATCCCGCCGAGTCCGGCGCCGCCCGCCCCGCCGGCGGGGGAGAGCCCGGCGCCCACGACGGCGCCGCGCTGCTGCTCTTCGCCATCGCCCTGGTCCTCGCCGGCTCGACGTGGTTCTCCATCGCCGGGCCCGTCGGCTCCCTTATCGAGGCCGCGGTGCGCACCATCATCGGCCTCGGCGCCTTCGTGCTGCCGCTGGTGCTGGCCGGCTGCGCCGTCGCGATGATGATCGGGGCGACCCCGCCGCGCGAGCGCGCGGGCACCACCGCCCTCGGCGCGGGCCTCATCATCGTGGGCCTGCTCGCCATCGTGCACATCGGCTCCGGCGGCCCGATCCGCTGGGCGGAGCGCCGCGAGGCCGGCGGCGCCATCGGCGCCTGGATCGGCAGCCCGCTCGCCGCGGGCTTCACCGGCGGCTTCGCCATCGTGCTGCTGCTCGGCGTCGTGTTCTACGGTGCCCTGGTCCTCGCGGGCACCACCGTCCGCGAGCTCGTCGACGCGATCCGCGGGGCCCTCGACGGCCGCCGCGCCGCGCGCGAGGAGGACTTCGCGGAGGAGGACGACGATCCGTACGGCGACGTCGACGGCATCCTCGACGCCCGCTCCCGCGGGGAGGACGCCGGCTACGCGGGCCGCCGCTCCCGCCCGCGCCGCGCTGCCGCCGAGGCCGACGGCGGCGCCGCCGAGCCGTGGGCGGAGGAGGGCGCCGACGCCGACCTCGGCGACGACGCCCCCACCCGCGCCGTGCGCCGCCCGGCCCGCACCCGCACCGGCGACACCGACCTGCACGCCCTTGTCGACGGTCCGGTCCGCGGCACGCCGATGGAGAACTACCCCGTCGACGGCGACGCGCACCAGGAGGAGCTGGACTACGGCGCGGCCGCCGCGGACGACGCCCCGACCCGCCCGCGCCGCGCCCGCCGCACCGCCGGCCGACGCCACGATGACCGCGGCGCCCGCGACGCCGGCCGCGACGACACCGTCGTGCTCGGCTCCCGCGGCCGCGGCGGCCTGCCCGCCCTCGGCGACCCGGTGCCGGACGACGCCTCCGCGCTCGACGGCTACGACGACTACGACGCGGCGGACACGTACGACGCCCAGGACGCCGTCGACGCGTACGACGCCCCGGAGGAGGCCCCGGCCCCGCGCCGCCGCCCGTCCGCCGCGTCCCGCCCGTCCGCCGCGTCCCGCCCGGTCCCGCGGACCCGCCGCCCGCAGGCCCCGCAGGCCCCGGCGCAGGACGCCCCCGACGCCGCCGACGAGGGCGACATCGCCGACGCCGCCGACGGGGCATCGGCCTCCGCCGGCGCCCGCGACGACGTCCCCGCCTCCGTCCGGAAGCAGATGGACGCCATCGCCGCGCGCTCGGGCATCGACGCGTCCGCCGTCCCGGCCTCGACCCCGAAGTCGGAGCTGGAGAAGGATGTGCCGCCGCAGGCGCCGGCGGTCCAGTCGACCCCGGACTACGTCCTGCCGCCGACGGAGCTGCTCGTCGCCGGCGAGGCGCCGAAGACCCGCACGACCGCCAACGACCGGATGATCGAGGCGATCACCGACGTGTTCGACGAGTTCAACGTCGACGCGGCGGTGACCGGCTTCTCGCGCGGCCCGACGGTCACGCGCTACGAGGTCGAGCTCGGCCCGGGCGTGAAGGTCTCCAAGATCACCAACCTGCAGTCCAACATCGCCTACGCGGCGGCGACGGACAACGTCCGCCTGCTCACGCCCATCCCGGGCAAGTCGGCCGTCGGCATCGAGGTGCCGAACAACGACCGCGAGATGGTGCGCCTGGCCGACGTGCTGGAGGCGCCGAAGACGCTGGCGGACCCGGACCCGATGCTCATCGGCCTGGGCAAGGACATCGAGGGCGAGTTCGTCGCGCATTCGGTGCAGAAGATGCCGCACCTGCTGGTGGCGGGCTCGACGGGCTCCGGCAAGTCGGCGTTCGTGAACTCGATGCTGGTGTCGCTGCTGACGCGCGCGACGCCGGAGGACGTCCGCCTCATCCTCGTCGACCCGAAGATGGTGGAGCTGACGCCGTACGAGGGCATCCCGCACCTCATCACGCCGATCATCACCCAGCCGAAGAAGGCGGCCGCCGCGCTGCAGTGGCTGGTGGAGGAGATGGAGCAGCGCTACCTGGACATGAAGTCCGCGCGCGTGCGCCACATCAAGGACTTCAACCGCAAGGTCAAGTCCGGTGACCTCGTCGCGCCCCCGGGCAGCGAGCGGGAGTACCAGCCGTACCCGTACATCATCTGCGTCGTCGACGAGCTCGCCGACCTGATGATGACGGCGCCGCGCGACATCGAGGACGCCATCGTCCGCATCACCCAGAAGGCGCGCGCGGCGGGCATCCACCTGGTGCTGGCGACGCAGCGCCCGTCCGTCGACGTCGTCACGGGCCTCATCAAGACGAACGTGCCGTCGCGGCTGGCGTTCGCGACGTCGTCGCTGACGGACTCCCGCGTCATCCTGGACCAGGCGGGCGCGGAGAAGCTCATCGGCATGGGCGACGGCCTGTTCATCCCGCAGGGCGCCGGCAAGCCGCGCCGCATCCAGGGCGCGTTCGTCACGGACGAGGAGATCCAGGCGGTCGTCGACGCGTGCAAGGAGCAGGCGGAGCCGCACTACGCCGAGGGCGTGACGGAGGACAAGGCCGAGGAGGCCAAGAAGCAGATCGACCCGGACATCGGCGACGATCTGGAGGACCTCCTGCAGGCGGTGGAGCTGGTGGTCACCAGCCAGTTCGGCTCGACGTCGATGCTGCAGCGCAAGCTGCGCGTCGGCTTCGCGAAGGCCGGCCGCCTCATGGACCTCATGGAGACCCGCGGCATCGTCGGCCCGTCGGAGGGCTCGAAGGCCCGCGAGGTGCTGGTCAAGCCCGAGGAGCTGGACACCATCCTGTGGATGCTCAAGGGCGCCGACCCCGCCGACGCCCCCAAGGAGGACACGGAGGTCGTGGACGCCGATCCCGCCGACGGCGTCGTGTAGCCCCCGCGTGACGACGGCCCCCGCCCAGCGCCCGCACCGGGCGCCGGGCGGGGGCCGTCGTCACGCCCGGGGTGCGGCGACCCCGCACTCGCGCCGGCGACCCGGGCCCCGTGCATGCGGGGCCCGTCGTCACGCGAAAAGCGGGAGGGGGAGGGGCGCGCGACGCGCGCTGCGACCCGCGGCGGCGCGCTCCGGGATGCGCCCGGGCCCACCCCGGGGTGTAGAGTGGCGGGGCAATGGAGGGGAGTATCCCCGGCACATCCACCGCGGCGGACGTCGTCAGCACGGGCACGGGCCCCGGCGCCGCCATCTCGCGCAGCACGCGCGGGCGGGAGAGACCTCCGGTTCATCGTCTACTGATCCACCGGAGGACCTGCCCCGTCATGCATGTGCCCGTTTGGGTGTGGGCCATCACGATCCTGGTCGTGATCGGCTTCATCGCCTTCGACTTCTTCGCCCACGTCCGCACGCCCCACGAGCCCACGCTCAAGGAAGCCGGCGGCTGGACCGCCTTCTACGTCGTCCTCGCGCTGCTGTTCGGCGCGTTCATCTGGCTGTTCTGGGACCACCACCGCGGCGTGGAGTTCCTGTCCGGCTACGTGACGGAGAAGGCGCTGTCGGTCGACAACCTCTTCGTCTTCGCGCTCATCATCGGCGCCTTCCAGATCCCGCGGAAGTACCAGCAGAAGGTGCTGCTGTTCGGCATCGCCATGGCCCTGGTGTTCCGCACCATCTTCATCCTGCTCGGCGCCGCCGTCATCTCCGCCTGGTCGGACGTCTTCTACCTGTTCGCCATCTTCCTGCTGTGGACCGCCATCAAGACGGTCTGGGACGAGATCGCCGACAAGCCGGAGACCGACCCCAACGACATGCGCATCATCAAGTGGCTCCGGAAGATCGTCCCGATCTCCGCGGAGTACGACCGCGACCGCATGACCACCAAGGTCTCCGGCAAGCGCATGCTGACCCCGCTGGCCATCTCCCTCGTCGCCATCGGCTTCGTCGACCTGATGTTCGCGTTCGACTCCATCCCCGCCATCTACGGCCTGACGGACGAGGCGTACATCGTCTTCACCGCCAACGCCCTGGCCCTGATGGGCCTGCGCCAGATGTACTTCCTGCTCGACGGCCTGCTCGACCGCCTGGTCTACCTGGCCTACGGCCTCGGCATCATCCTGGCGTTCATCGGCGTCAAGCTGTTCCTGCACGCCCTGCACGAGAACAACCTGCCGTTCATCAACGGCGGCGAGAACGTCAAGGTCCCGGAGATCTCCACCTGGACCTCGCTGGCCGTCATCGTCGGCGTCCTGGTCATCACCGTCGCCGCGTCCTGGCTGAAGAACAAGCGCGACGAGGCCCAGGGCGGCGTCGCCCCGAAGCGCTGGGACGGCGAGGGCCCGCACCCGGCCGAGCTGGCCAACTGGCGCCCGGGCGACGACGCCGAGCGCGCCGGCGCCGCCACCGCCGTCACCGCCGCGGATCTCGACGCCGAGGCGCGCGACGCCGCGGAGGGCCGCGGCGAGGGCTCCGGCTCCGGCTCGCACGGCGACGGCGGCTCCCACGGGTAGGCTGGTGACGTGAGCACCTCCTCGACGGCCCCGTCCAACTGGAACCTGCCGAACGTCCTGACGACGCTGCGCATCGTCTTCGTCCCGGTCTTCCTGTGGGTGCTGCTCCACGACGGGGGCACCGACGACGCCTGGCGCTGGTGGGCCCTGCTCATCTTCGCGGTCCTCATGTTCACCGACCGCGTCGACGGGCAGATCGCCCGCAAGCACGGCTTCATCACCGACTTCGGCAAGATCGCCGACCCCATCGCCGACAAGTTCCTCATGATCGGCGCGCTGGTCGGCCTCAACATCATCGGCGCCCTGCCGGTGTGGGTCACCGTCGTCATCGTCGTCCGCGAGCTGGGCATCACCCTGTGGCGCATGGTCCTGCTCAAGGGCGGCAAGGTCGTGCCGGCCTCGAAGGGCGGCAAGCTGAAGACCGTCCTGCAGACGCTGGCCGTCGCCCTGTTCATCGTCCCGTGGGCCTGGATGCACTGGCCCGCGTGGATCGTGATGGGCTTCGCCATCATCGTCACCGTCCTCACCGGCGTCCAGTACCTGCTGGACTCCCGCAGGGCGGCGTAGCGCCGTGGGCGCGGGGGAGCGGGCCGCGGAGCGCGCCGACGGCGCGCTCTCCGGCGCCCGCGCCACCGCGGCGGGGGACGTCGTCACGCTCGTGCACGGCTTCGCCGCCCGCGGCCTGACCCTCGCCTGCGCCGAATCCCTCACCGCCGGGCTCCTCGCGGCCACCGTCGCCGACGTGCCCGGCGCCTCCGCCGTCCTGCGCGGCGGATTCGTCGCCTACGCCACCGACCTCAAGGAGAGTCTCGCCGGCGTTCGGCGGGCTGTCCTCGACGCCCACGGGCCCGTGGCGGAGGAGACCGCCCGCGAACTCGCCGCCGGCGCCCGCGATCGCTGCGGCGCCGACTGGGGCGTCGGACTCACCGGCGTCGCCGGCCCCGACCCGCAGGACGGGCATCCCGTCGGCGAGGTGTGGTGCGGCCTGGCCGGCCCCGACGGCTCGTCGTGCGCGGAGCCCCGCGCGACGCGGCTGCGCATCGACCCGGAACTCGGCCGCCGCGGCATCCGGGAGGCCGCCGTCGCCGCCGCCGTCGCGGAACTTCTCGCGGCGGCCCTTCCCGACCGCTAGGCTGTCCCCACCGCACCGGCCCCGCGCCGGAGCCCCGCCCGACCCAGCCGGCCCCGACGACCGACCACGATCCCGGGAATGAGGGAACAAACGCGCCTCCGCGCGCGTTGAACCGAACGATGACGAACACCACGATGACGCTCACCGCCGAACGACCCGCCGGCGCCGCCCTCGACGCGGCGCCCGCACCGGGCCGCGAGCCGCTGCTGCGGGAGGCCCTGGGGGAGACCCTCCGGGACGTCCGCACGCGCGGCGGCATGACGCTGCGGGACGCCGCCGACGCGGCCGCCGTCAGCCCCGGCTACCTCTCCGAGCTGGAGCGGGGGCGCAAGGAGGTCTCCTCGGAGCTCCTCGCCGCCGTGTGCCACGCGCTCGGCGTCACCGTCGCCGACCTCATCATCGAGGCGGCCGGCGCGATGGCGGTCCACGCCGCCGAGCCCGAGCTGGCGGTCATGTAGCTCGGCATCCCCTCCGCGGCCCGCGCGGCGGACCCCGGGGAGGGTCTGCGGCGCGCGTTCGCCGCGGGTACTGTTGGACGGCGGGCAGGAGCCCCGCACACCACCCAGGAAGGCAACCGGAAGAACATGGCTAACCCCTTCGCGAAGCTCTGGAACTACCTGATGGCGAAGTTCGACTCGACCATCGAGGAGAACGCGGATCCGAAGGTCCAGATCCAGCAGGCCATCGAGGACGCGCAGCGCCAGCACCAGGAGCTGTCGCAGCAGGCCGCCGCCGTGATCGGCAACCAGCGCCAGCTGGAGATGCGGCTGAACCGCCAGCTCGCCGAGATCGAGAAGCTGCAGGGCAACACCCGCCAGGCGCTCCAGCTGGCCGACAAGGCCCGCGCCGAGGGCGACGAGGCGAAGGCCGTGGAGTACGAGAACGCCGCGGAGGCGTTCGCCGCGCAGCTCGTCACCGCGGAGCAGTCGGTGGAGGACCTCAAGGGCCTGCACGACCAGTCCCTGCAGCAGGCCGCGCAGGCGAAGAAGGCCGTGGAGCGCAACTCCATGGCGCTGCAACAGAAGGTCGCCGAGCGCACCAAGCTGCTGTCCCAGCTGGAGCAGGCGAAGATGCAGGAGAAGGTCTCCGAGTCCCTGCAGTCGATGAACCAGCTGTCCTCCGGCAACACCCCGAACCTCGACCAGGTGCGCGACAAGATCGAGCGCCGCTACGCCAACGCTCTCGGCCAGGCCGAGCTGGCGCAGAACTCCGTCCAGGGCCGCATGGCCGAGGTGGAGCAGGCGTCCGTTCAGCTCGCCGGCCACTCCCGCCTGGAGCAGATCCGCTCCGAGATGAAGGGCGGCAACCAGCTGACCTCCGGCCAGGGCGCGCAGAACCAGCTCCCGGCCGGCGGTGCCCAGGGCTCCGCGGCCGAGGACGACGTGCAGGCGAAGCTCCGCGAGCTCCGCGGCCAGTAGAACCGGCACGCGCCTGCGCCGGTTCTCCCGGCGCCCGCGCCGCGTACGCGTGACGACGGCCCCCGCCCCCGCATCAAGCGGGCCCGCGGGGGCCGTCGTCGTTTCGTGCGGGCCGGCGGGGCCGTCGTCGTCCGCCTCAGTCGTCGCCGACGCCGCGGGCGATGAGCGCGTCGGCCATCGCCTGCGAGCGGCGGACGGTGCGGATGACCACCGGAACCCCGAAGGCCGCCGGCGAGGCGCCGCCGCCGCGTGCCCGGCGGGCGTCGAGCGCCTCCTCCACGGCCTTGACCTGCAGCGGGATGAGCCGCAGCGTCAGCGACATGGCCAGGGAGATCGTCGCCACGGGCACCCCGAACCTGGCCAGAGGCGCCAGGAGGCGGTCGAAGGCGTCCATGAGGTCGGAGACGCGCGTCGTCAGCGTGATGAGCGTGGCCGCGATGACGCACGCGAGCACCGACAGGAACATCACGCCGGCCTCGTGCCAGCCGACGGTGAACCCCTGGATGACGGCGATGAACGCCAGGAGCGGGACGGCGCCGAACATCTGCCAGGCGGCGGTGCGCTGCGGGATGCGGCCGACGACGTAGCCGAGCGCCGCCACCGCCAGCGCCGCTGCGGCGAGGGGGAGGGTGCCGGCGAGGAACGTCGTCGCGATGATGAACGCGACGACGCCGCCGAGCTTCGCCATCGCGGGCGCCCGGTGCAGCGGCGAGTCCGCGTGGACGTAGACGGACAGCGGGATGGGCAGGCGGGCCACGTCAGGCCGCCCCGCCCGCGCCCGGCCCGTCGCCGCCCATGCGCCGCACGTAGGCGGGGATGACGTCCTCCGGCGCGCCGTCGTCGACGATGCGCCCGCCCTCGACGCAGAGGACGCGGTCGAAGCCGTCGAGGAAGTCGAGGTCGTGGGTGACCACGATGAGCTGCTGGTCGAGGTCGTCGAAGACGCGGCGCAGCGCCCGGCGGTTGCGCAGGTCGAGCAGCGTCGTCGGCTCGTCGGCGATGATGAGGTCCGGCTCCAGCACGAGCACCGACGTCAGAGCGAGGAGCTGCTTCTGCCCGCCGGACAGGTCGTGCGGGGAGTCGTCGGCGTGGCCGGCGAGCCCCACGCGCGCGAGCGCCGCGTCCACGAGGGGGCCGCGGTCGCGCGCGGGGACCTTGCGCAGCCGGAGGGAGAACGCGACGTCCTCGGCGACCGTCGGCATGACGATCTGGTTGTCGGCGTCGGAGAACACGAATCCGACGTGGCGGCGCACCGCCTTCCCGTTCTTCGCCGGGTCGACGCCGTCGACGGTGACGCGGCCGGCGGTGGCGTCGCCGAGTCCGTTGATGAGCCGCACGAGCGTCGACTTGCCGCCGCCGTTGGGGCCGATGACGCCGATGCGGCGTTCGGTCAGTTCGGCGGTGACGGGGCCGAGGGCGCGGCGGGCGCCGAAGTCGCAGCAGGCGTCCTCGAATCGGATGACGGGCACGGCGTCGAGGTTACGCGGACGCGCCGGCGGCGCCGGTGGTGCCCGCCGTGCCCGCCACGGCCGCGTCCGACTCCGCGACGCCCGCCCGCTTGACGGCCTTGTTCCCGCGCAGCGACGGGATGGCGCGCAGCACCGGGGCGGCGATGACCGCGGCGATGACGACCTTGACGACGTCGCCGAGGATGAACGCCGCGTTGGAGGCGACGGCGGCCGGGAACTCCATGCCGTTGACGATGACGAGGCCGACGGAGCCGCACAGGTACTGGAACATGACGCCGATGATGCCGGCGACGATGAACAGGCCGATCTGGGCGACGGTGTTGCGGGGCCGGTACATGGTCAGCAGGCCGACGACGAGGGCGGTGACGATGTAGCCGACGAGGTAGCCGACGGTCGGGCCGGGCAGCGCCGACAGGGTGGTGCGGAAGCCGGCGAGGTTGGGGACGCCGACGAGGCCGACGGCGAGGAAGAGGATGACGCACAGGGTGCCGCGCTTCCAGCCGAGGAGGAGCCCGACGAGCACCATGCCCATGTTCTGGAGGACGATGGGCACGCCCAGGCCGCCGATGGGGATGGAGACGGCGCCGAGGACGATGATGAGGGCCGCGAACGCCGCGATGAGCACGGCGTCGACGATGGTGTTCTTCTGCATGAGTCCACCCTAACCAGCGGCCCGAACAATGTTCAGGGCCCAAATGCGTGACGACGGTCACCGCCGCGGGCTCGCGCCGCCGGAACCGGCGACGGTGGCGCGGAGCCGCGGCCATGCGCGGAGCGCCAGCCATGCGGCCAGTGCCGAGAGAAGCATGGCCAGGAGCGTGTATCCGGGGTGAACCGCATCGCTGAAATAGTCAGTGAAGGGGATGAACTTGGGACCCGGGATGCCCGGGCTCCAGTCGGAGTCGGACGGCGCCGCGTCGTGGACCTGTTCGCACACGAACCATGCGGCGATTGCCTGCACCACGACCGACGGAACGGTCGCCAACATCAGCGCGATAAGTGCTCCTCCGAAATCTTTGACGGCGATTCGGCCGATGGCGGCGGTCACGATTATGCATGCCGTGAGGACCACACCGTAGGAGATCGCGTTATCGACGTCATAGGGCGCGTAACTGAAGCGGTTCCGAACGAGCAGCATGTTGACAATGACGGCCGTGCCCAGCGCTACTGCTGCGCCCGTCGCGTAGCGCAGGGGAATGATCATTCCGATGACGGTGATCAGGATGACTCGACTCAGCTCCAGCACGAGCAAATCGAGCGGGTTGCCGAAACGCCGCCAATCGAATGCGAAGGGCTCGGGCACGAAATAGATGAGGGTGCCGTAATTGAAGTATCGCGGCGAGAATGCGTAAAACGCGGGGATGAAGAACAGCAGCAGGGCGTAGGCGATGGCCGCGGCGCCCCACCGGAACGACGGGGAGCGGGGCGAATGCCAGGGTGCGGCGGTCGGGGAAGCGTGCGTCACGGGGAACCTTTCTCTGGGCGCGGCCGGCCGGGTCGTGGGCCGGTTGCCGGTACGGCGTCGTTGCCGTCGTTAAGCAGATGCTGCAGAGCGCCCGAATGTTCCCGACGGCGGCGACCCCGCCGCCTGCCTGTACCCTCGGCCCCATGCGTTTGGCGGAGTTTCACCGGTTGGTCAGGGCGGAGTTCGGCGACCAGGTCGGGTCCTGGATGCTGTCCTCGCACGTCCTGGCCGATTTCGGTGCGACGCCGCAGGAGCTCATGGACCGCGGGGGGGACCTCCGCGAGGTCTGGTGGGCGCTGTGTCGCGACAACGACGTGCCGGAGGAGCGCTGGCTCGGCCCCGAGGAGGGTGAGGACTCGTTCCCGGACCGCGCCTGACGGCGGGGAGCCGACGGCGTTCGAACGTCGGCAGGGCGTGCGAAGCGCGCGTCGAACACGCCGCGTCATCCGGTTCGCGTTCGAATCGGTGTTCGGATATGCTGGCGGCGCAACCGCGACGACGTCCGGTCGCGCGATAGAACGTACGGGTGCACCCGGCGGTGCCCCGCCCGCGGCGGGAATGGAACCGCCCGGGCCCCGGTCGCGTCCAACGGGGCGTGAACATCGAGGAACATCCCGGACCGGACGTGGTCGACCGGGACCAGCGGAAGGAGAACGACGTGGCGAAGAAGAAGACGGCGGCGGCCGGAGGCGGCGATCGGCTGAAGGCCCTCGACGTCGCGCTGGCGAACATCGAGAAGGACTTCGGCAAGGGCGCCATCATGCGGCTGGGCGACGAGGAGCGTCCGCCGATCCGCGCGATCTCGTCCGGCAACACCGCCATCAACGTCGCGCTCGGCATCGGCGGCTTCCCGCGGGGCCGCATCGTGGAGATCTACGGCCCGGAGTCGTCGGGTAAGACGACCGTGGCGCTGCACGCCATCGCGGAGGCGCAGAAGTCCGGCGGCATCGCCGCGTTCATCGACGCGGAGCATGCCCTGGACCCGCAGTACGCGGCGAAGCTGGGCGTCGACACGGACAACCTGCTGGTGTCGCAGCCGGACACCGGCGAGCAGGCGCTGGAGATCGCCGACATGCTGATCCGCTCGGGCGCGATCGACATCATCGTCATCGACTCGGTGGCGGCGCTGACGCCGAAGGCGGAGATCGACGGCGAGATGGGCGATTCCCACGTCGGCCTGCAGGCCCGCCTGATGTCGCAGGCGCTGCGCAAGATGGCCGGCGCGCTGTCGCACTCCGGCACCACCGCCATCTTCATCAACCAGCTGCGCGAGAAGATCGGCGTGATGTTCGGCTCCCCGGAGACGACGACGGGCGGCAAGGCCCTGAAGTTCTACGCGTCGGTGCGCTGCGACATCCGCCGCATCCAGACGCTGAAGGAGGGCCAGGACGCCGTCGGCAACCGCACCCGCCTGAAGGTCGTGAAGAACAAGGTGTCGCCGCCGTTCAAGATCGCGGAGTTCGACATCCTCTACGGCGAGGGCATCTCGCGCGAGGGATCGATCCTGGACATGGGCGTCGACAACGGCATCGTGAAGAAGTCGGGCTCGTGGTTCACCTACGAGGGCGATCAGCTGGGCCAGGGCAAGGAGAAGTCCCGCCAGTTCCTCAAGGACAACCCGGACGTGGCCGCGGAGATCGAGGACAAGATCCTGCGCAAGCTGGGCGTCGGCGAGTACGCGAACCAGAAGGACGAGGAGATCGACGCCGACGCGCCGATCGACGTCGTGCCGAACGTCGACTTCGACGACGAGGACGACGAGTAGCCGGTGGCGGACGACGACCGGAGGGAGGGCGCCGCGGGCGTGCGCGACGGCGCCGCCGCGGCGCCCGCCGCCGATCACGGGGTCGCCCGCGCATCGCGTGACGACGTGCCGGGCGACGCCACGGCCGCCGGATCCGCGGCGCCGCCGTCGGACCGGGTGGAGGCGCTGCGCCGCGCCATCGCGGAGATGGCGGACGCCGACGGGTCGGGCCTCGTCGACAAGGCGGCGGAGGAGCGGCGGGCGCCGATCCGCGCCCACGCCCTGCGGCTGCTGGACCAGCGCTCCCGGTCCCGGGAGGAGCTGCGGTCCCGGCTGACGGAGGACCCGGAGCGGGAGCGGGAGGACGTCGACCGCGTCCTCGACGACCTGGAGGCCGCCCACCTCATCGACGACGCGACGTTCGCGTCGGAGTGGGTGCGCCAGCGGGCGGGCCGCCGCGGCAAGTCCCGCCGCGTCCTCGACCGGGAGCTGTCGGCCAAGGGCGTCGCCCCGCACCTGCGGGAGGAGGCGCTGGAGCAGGTCTCCGACGCCGACGAGCACGCCACGGCCGTCGCGCTGGCGGAGAAGAAGGCCCGCACCGTCCGCGCCGTGCCCGCCGACCGGGCCGGCCGCGACAAGGACCTGCGCCGCGTCGTCGGCGTGCTGGCGCGGCGGGGGTTCGGGCAGGCGATGGCGATGGGCATCGCGAAGGAGGCGCTCGACGCCCGCTACGCGGAGCTCGGCGCGGGGGAGTAGCCGGCGCGCCCCGGGGGCGTTCGCCGCTCCCTGCCCGGAGGCCGGCCCGGAGGCCGGGCCCGGTGGCCGGGCCCGCGCGCCGCGGGCGGCCTGCCGGGGCGGGCACCGTCGTCACGCACGCGTGAGCGGGACCGCACGATTGCCGCCGACGTCGGGTCGGCCGTTATCGTGTACACCCGTGACCACACCCACCGACACCGCCACCGAGCCCGCCGCCGGCGCACTGCCCGGCTCCGGCGACGGGCGCACCTACGAGGTCCGCACGTTCGGCTGCCAGATGAACGTCCACGACTCCGAGCGCCTCTCCGGGCTGCTGGAGGACTCGGGCTACAGCCGCGCGGCGGAGGGGGAGCAGGCCGACGTCGTCGTCTTCAACACCTGCGCGGTGCGAGAGAACGCCGACAACCGCCTCTACGGCACCCTCGGCCGCCTCAAGCCCGTCAAGGACGCCCACCCCGGCATGCAGATCGCCGTCGGCGGCTGCATGGCGCAGAAGGACCGCGACGTCGTCGTGAAGAAGGCGCCGTGGGTCGACGTCGTCTTCGGCACCCACAACCTCGGCTCCCTGCCGGCGCTGCTGGAGCGCGCCGCCCACAACGCCGAGGCGCAGGTGGAGATCCGCGAGGCGCTCGAGGAGTTCCCGTCGGTGCTGCCGGCGAAGCGCGAATCCTCCTACGCCGGCTGGGTCAGCGTGTCGGTGGGCTGCAACAACACCTGCACGTTCTGCATCGTGCCCAGCCTGCGCGGCAAGGAGCGCGACCGCCGACCCGGCGACATCCTCGCCGAGGTGCAGGCGCTGGTGGACCAGGGCGTGTCCGAGGTGACGCTGCTCGGCCAGAACGTCAACGCCTACGGCGTGAACTTCGCCGACCCGGAGCTGGAGCGCGACCGCTCCGCCTTCTCGAAGTTGCTGCGCGCGTGCGGCGGCATCGAGGGCCTGGAGCGCGTCCGGTTCACCTCCCCGCACCCGGCGGAGTTCACCGACGACGTCATCGACGCGATGGCGGAGACCCCGAACGTGTGCCACCAGCTGCACATGCCGCTGCAGTCCGGCTCCGACAAGGTGCTGAAGGACATGCGCCGGTCCTACCGGTCGAAGAAGTTCCTCCGCATCCTGGACAAGGTCCGCGAGCGCATGCCCGACGCGGCCATCACCACCGACATCATCGTCGGCTTCCCCGGGGAGACGGAGGAGGACTTCCAGGCGACCCTCGAGGTCGTCGAGCGCGCCCGCTTCACCTCCGCGTTCACGTTCCAGTACTCGCCGCGGCCGGGCACCCCGGCGGCGACGATGGAGGAGCAGGTGCCGCCGGAGGTCGTGAAGGAGCGCTTCGGCCGGCTGATGGAGCTGCAGGAGCGCATCAGCGAGGAGGAGCACGCCAAGCAGGTCGGCCGCACCCTCGAGCTGCTGGTGACCGAGGGCGAGGGCCGCCGCAACGACGAGACGGGCCGCAAGTCGGGCCGCGCCCGCGACGGACGCCTGGTCCACTTCACGGCCGACCGGCCGGGCATCCGCCCGGGCGACTACGTCACGGTCACCGTCACCGGCTCCGCCCCGCACTACCTGCTGGCCGACTCCGGCGTCGCCGATCACCGCCGCACCCGCGCCGGCGACATGTGGGAGGCGGGCAACACGCCCATGACGGCGCCCATCGGCGTGGGGCTAGGCTTGCCGTCGGTGCGGTCGCGCGGACAGGAGCCCGCGCCCGCGACGTCGACCCAGGGAGGATGCGGCTGTGACTGATCGGGCGAAGGACCGGGACGGGGCGGAGGCCCGCGGCGCGGCGGAGGCCGCCGACGGCCTGGCGGAGTACCGCGGGGATCTGCGTCGTGCGGAGCGGAAGGTCGCCGGCACCATCACCATCGGCGGCACGCTGGCGCCGGTGGCGCTGTGCGTCATCCTGCTCGTCGCGACGTACTTCCTGCCCCACTCCGTGGCGGTGCGCGGCTTCGACGTCCTCTTCGACACCGAGACGGCGCGCGCCGCGGCGACGGCCCTGCCGGAGCGCATCCACGCCGTGCTGAAACTGGTGACCATCCTGCTGGTCGTGGCGACGCTGGCGGTGCGCCAGGTCATCCTCGGCTTCGTGACGTGGGTCGTCGGCGGCATCAACATGTGGTACGCCTTCGCCGCCGGCTGGATGCGCCAGTCCCGGCCGGTGGAGGGCCCGGGCGGCGGCATCGCGTTCGGCCTGTGGCTGGCCATCATCGCCTCGGTCGCCCTGTTCATCGCCCTGTGCTTCCTGGTGTTCCGCAAGTCGGCGCTGCAGTCGGCGCTGGCGCTGGCCCGCCGCGACGAGGCCGACTCGGACCCGGTGCTGCGCGCTCAGCAGGTCTACCTGCGCTCGGGCCTCACCCCGCACACCCAGACCGACGTGGAGCTGGTCGACGACCGCCGCGAGGCGTCGCGCCGGCGCCGCGCCGCCCGCCGCGAGCGGGAGGCGCAGGAGGCCGCGCGGGGTGCCGCTGGGCAGGGGGACGCCGCCGCGCGTGACGACGCCCCGGGCGACGCCGGCGCCTGACGCCCGGCGCCGCGCCCGCCCAGGCGGACATGACGACGGCCCCGGCGCCCGCGGCGACCCGCGGGGACGGGGGAGCGGCGGCTACCGGTCCTCGACGGCGTGGCGGGCGGTGTCCGCCCACTCGCGCCACTGCGCGGCCTGCTGCCGGGCCTCCTCGGCCTTCTTCGCCTTGCCCTTCGCGTCGAGCTCCTCGGCCTTCGCCTCGAACTCGCGGGCCCGGTCCTCGAACTGGGCGACGCGGGCCTGGGCCTCCGGGTCGGTGCGGCGCCACTCGGAGTCGGCGGCGTCGGAGACGCGGCGCTCCAGGGCGCCGATGCGGTCCTCGAACTCGCGGACGCGGCCGCGCGGCACGTAGCCGACGGCCTCCCACTCCTCCTGGAGCTTCCGCAGCTCGGCGCGGGCGTGGTCCAGGCCCTTGGCGGGGTCGATGCGCGGGTCGAACTCGGCCAGCAGGGCCTCCTTCTTCTCCGCGTTCGCTTCGTACTCGCGGTCGCGCTCGGCGTTGACGGCCTTGCGGGCGCCGAAGAACGTGTCCTGCGCGCCCTTGAAGCGGGCCCACAGCTTGTCGTCGAGGTCGCGCCCGGCGCGGCCGGCCTGCTTCCACCGCGCCATCAGGTCGCGGTAGGCGGCGGCGGTGGGGCCCCAGTCGGTGGAGTGCTGGATGGCCTCCGCCTCCTCGATGAGCGCCTCCTTCTCCCGGCGGGCCGACGCGCGGCCGCGGTCGAGCTCCGCGAAGTGGGAGCCGCGGCGTCGGTTGAACGCGTCGCGGGCCTTCGCGTAGCGGCGCCACAGCTTGTCGTCGGTGGCGCGGTCGATGCCGCGGATGGTGCGCCACTCCTCCAGGATGGCGCGGATGCGGTCGCCGGCGGCCTTCCAGTCGGTGGAGTTCTCCGCCAGGTCCTCGGCCTCCGCGGCGAGCTTCTCCTTCGCCTCGATGGCCTTCTCCCGGCGGGCGGCCTTGTCGGCCTTCGCCTGTTCGCGGGCGGTGCCGGCGTGGGCGACGACGGCGTCGAGGCGGCGGTCCAGGTCGGCGACGTCGCCGATGACGGCGGCCTCCGGCAGGGTGGCCTTCAGCTGCTCGGCGGTGTCCGCGATGGCCGTGGACTCCTCCGGGTGGGTCTGCAGGCGGGACTCCAGCAGCTCGATCTCGGTCGACAGGTCGTCGTAGCGCGCCCCGTAGTGGGCCAGCGCCTCCTCCGGCGACCCCGCCTGCCACGAGCCGATGGCGCGCTCGCCGTCGCCCTGCTTCACGTAGACCGTGCCGTCGGCGTCCACCCGGCCCCAGTCGGCGGGGTTGGAGCGGCGCCGCGGGGCGGCGGCCGGGCGGGCGGCGCGGGCGCCGGGGCGGGGGCCCGGGCGGGGGCCCGGCTTCGGACCGGGCTTGGGTCCGGGCTTCGGGGTGGGGGTCTTGGACATCTCGTCGACCTTCTTCCGTCGTCGTCGCCGCGCGTCACGGCTGCCTGCCCGCGGCCGGCGCCGCGGATGTACGTCCCCCGATTATCGCACGAACGGCGGCGCGGGGGACGGGCGTTGCCCTCGCGGGTGCCGGGCGCGGCCCGGGTAGCCTGGATCGCCGTGGAGAGGGAACTGGTCATCATGCCCGGCGCGCCGCTGCTGGTGCCGGAGCTCGCCGGCGGCGACGAGGCCGCGGCGCGGCTGCGCGGCGCCGTGACCGGGGTGCTGCGCGGCGTGCTGGAGCGGGCGGGGGCCGCCGGCGCGGGCCGCCCGCTCATCGTGCGCCGCCCGGACGAGCGCTTCGCGACGGGGCGCACCGCCAGCCTCGCGGCCTGGGGCGCCGACGTCCGCGTGGGCGCGGGCAACCACCTGCCGGAGCTGCTGGCCCGGTGGGCGCTGCGCGCCGCCGGGGCCGCCGAGCGCGACTACGCGGGCGCGGAGGCCGTCGCCGTCGCGCCCGACCCGTGGGAGCACGACGGGCCGCTGGTCGTCGTCGCCGACGGGCCGGCGGCGCTCACGGCCCGCGCGCCCCTGACGCTCATCGACGGGGCGTCCG
Source organism: Corynebacterium sp. 335C (assembly GCF_053525695.1). Classification (NCBI taxonomy): domain Bacteria; kingdom Bacillati; phylum Actinomycetota; class Actinomycetes; order Mycobacteriales; family Corynebacteriaceae; genus Corynebacterium; species Corynebacterium sp. 335C. Next base: position 347,280 of record NZ_JASTTB010000001.1, on the reverse strand, counting down.
ACGTCGACGGCGCCTGCGCGGACATCGCGGCGGGCCGCGTCACGCCGGGCGACGACCCGCTGGCGGCGTTCGGCCCGGCGGCGCTCGACCGGGTGGGCCTCGGCTGCGCCGGGGTGTGGCAGGACCTCGCCCGGTTCGCCGGGGAGATCGCCGGCGAGTCCGGCACCGCCTTCGAGGTCGTGCACCGCGACGCCTCCCACGGCGTCGGCTACCACGTGGCCCGGTGGTCGTGGTGGTGAACGGGGGAGCGAACGCGCCGTCGGAGGCGGCGGCCGGTGCCGAGCCGGCGGTGAACCCCTCGGCGCGTGGCGTGGCCGCGGGCCGGTCCGCGGAGGGCCCGGTGCCCGTCGCCGTCGTCGGCCCGACCGCGTCCGGCAAGTCCGACCTGGGCCTGGCGCTGGCGGAGGTGCTGGACGGGGAGATCGTCAACGTCGACTCGATGCAGCTCTACCGGGGCATGGACATCGGCACCGCGAAGCTGACGGTGGAGGAGCGGCGCGGCATCCCGCACCACCAGCTCGACGTCCTGGACGTCACGCAGCCGGCGTCCGTCGCGACGTACCAGGAGGCGGCGGTCGCCGACGTCGAGGCGATCCGCGCCCGCGGGCGCACGCCCATTCTCGTCGGCGGCTCGATGCTCTACGTGCAGGCGCTGGTCGACGACTGGCGCTTCCCGCCGACCGACGCCGCCGTCCGCGCGAAGTGGGAGGCGGTGCAGGCCGACATCGGCGTCGAGGCGCTGCACCGCGTCCTGGAGGAGCGCGACCCGGCGGCCGCCGCCATCATCGAGGACCGCGACCCGCGCCGCATCGTCCGCGCCCTGGAGGTCATCGAGCTGACCGGCGAGCCGTTCGCCGCGTCGAAGCCGCCCATCGACGCCCCGCCGCGGTGGGGCGCCCGCATCCTCGGCCTGGCGACGGAGCAGCCGTGGCTGAATGACCGCATCGAGCGCCGCACCCGCCTCATGTTCGACCACGGCCTGGTGGAGGAGACGGAGCGGCTGTGCGGCGAGGGACTCCGCGACGGGGTGACCGCGCGCCGCGCCATCGGCTACGCGCAGGTGCTGGACATGTTCGACGGCGTGCTCACACCGGAGGAGGCGCTGGACCGCACCATCACGGGCACCCGCCGCTACGTCCGCCGCCAGCGGTCGTGGTTCCGCCGGGACCCGCGCGTGCGGTGGATTCCCGCCGATGCCGCGGACGTCGCGGGCGAGGCGCTGCGCGCGCTGGAGAACTCCGGGGAGTGACCGCCGGGCGCCGGGCGGGCCGTGCCGCCCCGCGCATCCCCCGCAGGCGCCGCCCCGGACGGGCGATGCCGCTCCGGACGGGCGACGCCGCCCCGCGCGGTAGCATCGCCGCCATGCAGCAGACCATCACGTTCCTCAAGGGCCACGGCACCGGCAACGACTTCGTCATCCTGCCGGACGAGAACGCGGGGCTCCCGCTCGACGCGGAGCTCGTCGCGAAGCTCTGCCACCGACGCTTCGGCATCGGCGCCGACGGCGTCCTGCGCGTCGCCCGCGCCTCCGCGCTCGTCGACGCCGGCGTCCTGGACGCCCTGCCGGACGGCGTCGAGGGCGGCGACTGGTTCATGGACTACTACAACGCCGACGGGTCGGTCGCGGAGATGTGCGGCAACGGCGTCCGCGTCTTCGCCCACTACGTCGCCTCCCGCGGGCTGGCCGACGGCCCGGAGCTGCGCGTCGGCACCCGCGCCGGCCTGCGCCCCGTCACCGTCTCCGAGGTCGGGGAGCGCCACGCCACCGTCACCGTCGGCATGGGCGAGGTCACGGTCCTCGGCGCCGCCTCGGCCCGCGTCGGCGGGGCCATGGTCGGCGGCGTCGGCGTCGACGTCGGCAACCCCCACCTGGCCTGCGTGCTGCCGGACGCCGACGCGGGGACCATCGCGGGGCTCGCGCTCGGCGGCCCGGAGACCGTCGAGGGGCCGGAGGACATGTTCCCCGCCGGCCTGAACCTGGAGCTGCTGACGCCGCTGCGCGACGGCGCCGTCGACATGCGCGTCATCGAGCGCGGCGTCGGCGAGACGATGTCGTGCGGCACCGGCACCGTCGCCTCCGCGGTCGCGGCGCTGGCCGACGCCGGGGAGGTCGCCGGTTCGGTGACGGTGCGCGTGCCGGGCGGGGAGGTCGTCGTCACGCTCGACGGCGAGGGCGGCGCGACGCTCACCGGGCCGTCGGCCATCCACTCCGAGGGCGCCGTCGACCCGGCGGCTCTGCAGGCCCCGCCGGCGCGCTGACGCATCACTCGGTGCCCTGACCTGCACCGCGGCGGGCGGGTCCGGGGCGCCGGTACGCTGGCGGCCATGCGCATCGACGTCTGGTCCGACATCTCCTGCCCCTTCTGCCGCATCGGCCTGACCAACCTGGCCGCGGCGCTGAAGGACTTCGAGCACGCCGGCGAGGTCACCGTCGCGCTGCACGCGTTCCTGCTGCAGTCCGACCTCGAGGGCCCGGTCACCGACCGGCCGTACGCCCAGTGGCTGGCGGTGCACAAGAGCGTCGCCCCGTCGGACGTGGAGGAGATGTTCGCGAACATCTCCGGCATCGGCGAGGGCATCGGCCTCGGCTTCGACTGGGACTCCGTCGTCGCCGCCCCGACCGGCGACGCCCACCGCCTGGTGTACCTCGCCCACGACGTGGACGCGGACAACGGGACGGCCACCGGCGCCGACCCGCTGGCGCTGCGCGTCCACCTGGCGCTGCACCGCGCCTACTTCGAGGAGGGCCGCGACATCTCCGACCGCTCCGTCCTGACGGAGATCGGCGTGGAATGCGGCATCCCCGCCGACCGCGTCGAGGACCTCTACGCGGCCGGCCGGCACGACGAGGTCGTCACCGCCGACTTCGCCACCGGCATGCAGATGGGCCTGCAGGGCGTGCCCGCCTTCGTCTTCGACGGGAAGTACCTGGTGCAGGGCGCCCAGCCGGCCGAGGTCATGGCCCAGGCGCTGCAGACCTCGTGGGAGGGCCCGGAGGAGCAGTAGCGGCCGGCGCGTCGTCCGCGTGACGATGGCCCCCGCAAACGGCGACGGCGCCCGGCCGGCCCCTCGTGAAGGGGCCGGCCGGGCGCCGTCGCCATGCGCGCATCCTGCGGGCGCGCATCCTGCGGGCGCGCATCCCGCGGCGCGAGCGCGCGGGCGGGCTAGTGGCAGCCGCAGGAGCCGGAGCCGCAGCCCCCGCCGTCGCCGCCGCAGCCGGCGGGCGCCATGACCTCGCCGACCATCATGAAGTCGCCGCTGACGACGGTGCCGGGCGCGGGCTCCGGCTCGACGTCGCCGGGCAGGGTGACGTCCATCGGCACCGGGGCATTCAGGTGGACGACCCAGAACTCGTCGCCGGTCAGGGAGTTGACGCGGCGCTCGGAGGACCGCACGACGCCGGAAAGCTCCGCGGAGGCGTCCGGCTGGCCGGAGGACTCGCCCGGGTGGAGGATCGGCGCGGCGCCGGTGGAGTAGAAGCGGCCCGGGCGGCGGCCCATCCGCTCCTCGTAGTCCTCGGCGGTCTCGAAGACCCGCACGGACAGGGCCAGGGCGGTGAGCGACACCGTCTCGAAGGACAGGGTCGGCTCGTCGACGATCATCGGGCCCTGCGCGAGGTTGCAGGTCAGCGACGTCAGCGGCTTCTCGTAGGTCGGCGACGTGGGCACGTCGTCGACGACGTCGATGAGCGCCAGCACGTCGTTGACCGGGCTGACGTGGCCCGTCAGGCGCGACTGCCCGGCGAAGCCGGCGTAGGTGGAGAACGGCTCGACGCCCAGGATGAGCAGCTGGGCGCCCGACGGGTCCTCGAAGCGGACCAGCTGCCCGCCGCGGACCTCGCCGAAGACCGAGAGGTCGTCGCTGCCGATGGCGGCCTCGATGGCGTCCTGCCACGTGTCGAAGCCGAGGCCGATGCTCTGCAGATCGGAATTCATGCGGCCAGTGTAACCGGGGCCCGGACATGATCCGGGAGGTGCCCCGGGTGCCGGGAGGGGCATCCGCGGCACGAGCGCGACGACGGCACGGGGTGCGCGCGGCTGCGGCGCCGCGGCGTGCGCGGCGTCGGCCCGGTGCCCGCGCGACGACGGTGCGGGGCCCGCGTGACGACGGCCCGGGGCCATCGCGGCGCCCGCACCGGCCCGGACGCGGCCGGGGCCGCGCGGCGTGGAACAATGGTCCGCAACATGACTGACATCCACGATGATCTCCCCGCCGGCGACGTCCCGGCGGACGACGCCGCCGGCCGCGGCGACCGCATCCCGTCCGACTCCGCCGCCGACCGCGCGGCGGGTCTTCCGGGGGACCCCGGCCACGACTCCGCCTACGACGCAGGCTTTGACGCCGCCCCCACGACGGGCGACCTGGACCTCGAGGCCCGCTCCTCCCTGCGCCGCCTGACCCGCACCGCGCAGCACACCACCGAGCAGGACGACGGCTACGAGGTCGAGTACCGCAAGCTGCGCCTGGAACGCGTCGTCCTCGTCGGCGTGTGGACCGAGGGCACCGCCGCCGAGGCCGAGGCGAACATGGACGAGCTCGCCGCGCTGGCGGAGACCGCCGGCTCCGAGGTGCTGGAGGCGGTGCTGCAGCGCCGCGACAAGCCCGACCCCGGCACCTACGTCGGCTCCGGCAAGGTCTCCGAGCTGAAGGACATCGTCGACGCCACCGGCGCCGACACCGTCATCTGCGACGGCGAGCTGTCGCCCGGCCAGCTCGTGGCGCTGGAGAACGCGCTCAACGTCAAGGTCATCGACCGGACCATGCTCATCCTCGACATCTTCGCCCAGCACGCGAAGTCGAAGGAGGGCAAGGCGCAGGTGTCGCTGGCGCAGATGGAGTACCTCATCACCCGCCTGCGCGGCTGGGGCCAGTCCCTGTCCCGCCAGGCCGGCGGCCGCGCCGGCTCCAACGGCGGCGTGGGCCTGCGCGGCCCCGGCGAGACGAAGATCGAGACCGACCGCCGCCGCCTGCGCCAGGACATGGCGCGCATCCGCCGCGAGCTGAAGGGCATGACCGCCTCCCGCGAGGTCAAGCGCGCCCGCCGCCGCGCCGGCAACCTGCCGCGCATCGCCATCGCCGGCTACACCAACGCCGGCAAGTCGTCGCTGCTCAACGCGCTGACCGACGCGGGCGTGCTGGTGGAGGACGCCCTGTTCGCCACCCTCGACCCGACGACGCGCCGCGCGAAGCTCCGCGACGGCCGCACGGTCATCATGACCGACACCGTCGGCTTCGTCCGCCACCTGCCGACGCAGCTGGTCGAGGCGTTCCGGTCGACGCTGGAGGAGGTCGTCGAGGCCGACCTCATCCTCCACGTCGTCGACGGCTCCGACCCGTTCCCGCTGGAGCAGATCCGCGCCGTCAACACCGTCATCGCCGGCGTCCTCGAGGAGACGGGGGCGGAGGCGCCGCCGGAGATCCTCGTCGTCAACAAGGTCGACCGCGCCCAGCCGGGCACCGTCGAGTCCCTGCGCTACGCCCTCGACGACGTGGTGTTCACCTCCGCGGCGACGGGCGAGGGCATCGAGGAGCTGCAGACCCGCGTGGAGCTGGCCCTCAACGCCATGGATGCCCACGTCCGCCTGCTCATCCCGTACGACCGCGGCGACGTCGTCAGCCGCCTGCACGAGGAGGCGACGGTCCTGTCGGAGGAGTGGACCGGCGAGGGCGCGCTGATGGAGGTCCGCGTGCCCGGCAACGTCGCCGAGGAGCTCGCCGCGTTCGCCGTCGACGACGGGGACGCCGACGACCTCGGAGCCGGCGCGGCCGCGGGGGAGTAGCCCGCCGCGCGTCGTCCGCGCCGCGCGGGTCCCGTCGTCACGCGCACCCCGCACCACCCGCGCGGCGGCGCACCGCGCGAACCCCGCGACCCGCACGCGGAAACCGCCTCCCGGGCGGTAGCATGACGGTCCGTGACGAATTCCACGGGAACCCCGCCCGAGACCACGAACGACCGGGGCGGCCGCCTCTTCGGCTGGACCGTCCACGGCGACGGCCGCCGCATCGCCCCCGGCGCCGTCGTCGCCCCGGAGGAGCGCCTGGACTGGCCGCGCACCATCGGCATCGGCATGCAGCACGTCATCGCCATGTTCGGCGCGACGCTGCTGGTGCCGCTGCTGACCGGCTTCCCGGTGAACACGACGCTGCTGTTCTCCGGCATCGGCACCATCCTGTTCCTGCTCATCACGCGCAACCGCCTGCCCTCCTACCTGGGCTCGTCGTTCGCGTTCATCGCCCCGCTGACCGCGACGCAGGCCGACGGCCTCGGCGCCCAGTCCGCGGTGGTCATCTCCGCGGGCATCGTGCTGGCGCTGGTCGGCGTCGTCGTCAAGATCGCCGGCCGTCGCATCCTCGACGCGGTCATGCCGCCGGCCGTCACGGGCGCGATCGTCGCGCTCATCGGCTTCAACCTCGCCCCCGCGGCGACCGACAACTTCGCCTCCCAGCCGCTGGTCGCGTTCATCACGATGGCGGCCATCATCCTGGCCACCGTCGCCGGACGCGGCATGGTCTCCCGCCTCGGCGTCCTCATCGGCGTCGTCGTCGGCTGGATCTTCGCGACGCTGACCGGCAACCTCGACCCCGCCGCGACCCGGACCCTGGAGGCGTCGCCGTGGATCGGCCTGCCGCAGTTCCACGCCCCGGAGTTCCACCTCAACGCCGTGCTCATCGGCCTGCCGGTCATCGTCGTGCTCATCGCGGAGAACGTCGGCCACGTCAAGGCCGTGTCCTCGATGACGGGCCGCGACCTCGACGACCTGGCGGGCGACGCGCTCATCGCCGACGGCCTGGCCACCACGCTGGCCGGCGGCGCCGGCGGCTCCGGCACCACCACCTACGCGGAGAACATCGGCGTCATGGCCGCCACCCGCGTCTACTCCACGGCCGCCTACTGGGTCGCCGCGCTGACCGCCATCTGCCTGGCGTTCGTGCCGAAGTTCGGCGCGCTCATCCTCACCATCCCCACCGGCGTGCTCGGCGGCGCGACCATCGTCCTGTACGGCCTCATCGGCATGCTGGGCGTGCGCATCTGGATGGACGCGAAGGTCGACTTCAACAACCCCGTGAACCTCGTCGCCGCGGCGACCGCGCTCATCGCCGGCATCGGCAACCTGACGCTGAACATCGGGTCGCTGACGCTGGAGGGCATCGCGTGGGGCTCGGTCGGCATCATCGTCGGCTACCCGATCCTCATGTGGCTCTACCGCACCCTCGGCGAGGGCCGCGACTCCTCCGTCCGGTCCTGACCCGGGCCCGGCCCCGCCCCCCCCCGGAACGCGAAACCCGGACCATCGCCGTGCCCCTTCGCCTGCTCGTCCCCGCCGCCGCGCTCGCCGCGGCGGCGCTGGCGATCGCGGAGCCGTCCGCGCTGGGGCCGCTGGCGGTGCGGCTGTCGGGGATCCTCGTGTTCCTCGCCGCGGTGTCCGCGACGGTGAACCTCGCGGCGGCCGCCGGCGCGTTCACGGCGCTGGCCGACGGGGCGACGCGGCTGCTCGGCGGCCGCGCCGTCCCGACGTGGCTCGCCGTGGTCGCGCTCGCCGCCGTGTCCACGGCGTTCCTGTCCCTGGACACCGCGGCGGTGATGGTGACGCCGCTGGCCGTCGCGATGGCCCGCCGCGCCGGTCTGCCCGTCATGGCCACCGGCCTCGCGGTCGCGTGGATCGCCAACGCCGGGTCGCTGTTCCTGCCGGTATCCAACCTCACCAACCTGCTCGCGGGCTCCCTCGGGGTGCTGCCGACCACCGGCGCGCATCTGCGCGTGCTGTGGCCGCCCGCGACCGCCGCGCTGCTCGCCGTCGTCGCCTACGCCGCCGCGGTCGCGTGGTGCGCCCGTTCGCGTGACGACGCCCCCCGCTCCGGCACCGGACCCGGCCCCGGCGGCGCCGCCGCCGGGCCCGCCCCGCGGCGGGGGCTGGCCGGGCCGTCGCTCGCCGTCCTCGCGGTGCTCGTGCCCGTCCTGGCCTCCCCGGTGCCGTACTGGGCGTCGACGACGGTCGCCGCGCTCGTGCTCGTCGCGCTCTTCGCCGTCCGGTCCCCGGAGGACCTGTCGCCGTCCCTCGTGCCCTGGGGAGCGGTCGCGCTGACGGTGGGGCTGTGCTGCCTGGCGGAGCTGGTCCACGCCGCCGGAGGCGCCGGCCTGGTCCGCGGGCTGCTCGGCCCGGCCGCCGCGTCGGGGGAGCCGTGGGGCGCGGCCGCCGTCGCCGCCGCCGGCGCGGTCGCCGCGAACCTGGTCAACAACCTGCCCGCCTACCTGCTGCTGGAGCCCGTCGCCGGCGCCGCCGGGGCCCAAGCGGCATCGGCGCTCGGCGCTCTGCTGGTCGGCGTCAACGCCGGGCCCATGATCGCCCCCTGGGCGTCGCTGGCGACCATCCTGTGGGCCGACCAGATGCGCCGCAGCGGGGAGACCGTCCGGTGGGGCACCTGGGCGCGCCACGGCCTCGTCGTCGCGCCCCTGGCCGTGCTGCCCGCGGCGCTGCTGCTCGGCGCCTGAGCCGGGGCGGGAGGCGTCGTCACGCGCCACGCGGGGGACGGCGCGACCCTGCACTCGCGCGCACCGGGCGACCCGCGCACCGCGGGCGAACCCCGGATACGACGGCGGCGGGCGCCCCGGGGACCGTTTCCGTCCCGGGGCGCCCGCCGTGCGGGGCGCGTCGCGCCTACTCCTCGTCGAGGTTGCTCTCCACCAGCGCCGCGATGCGCTCGACGGCCTCGGCGTCGTCGGAGGAGACCGTGACCTGGTCGCCGTACTCGGCGCCCAGCGCCATGATCATCAGGGAGCTGGCGGCGTCGGCCGGCTCGAGGTCGTCATCGTCGGCGTCGACGAGCTCGATGAGGATCTCCTCGTCGAACTCGGCGGCGGCCTCGGAGATGAGGGTGGCCGGGCGGGCGTGCAGCCCGACGGTGGAGCCTACGGTGACGGTCTTGGAGGCCATGTGCGGCGGTCCTTTCTCGGATTCGCTTCTGCGGTGCGCGCGCCGCGTCCCGGGTCGGGCTCGGTGCGCGTCGTCACGCCGATCCTACGCGGAAGCCGGCTGCGGCGCCGCCGCCTCCGCGCCCTCCGGGGACGCCCCGGCACCGCGGCGCCAGAAGGCCTTCAGCAGGCAGACGCACACCGCCGCGACGACCATGCCGGCGACGATGGACGCCAGCCAGCCCAGCGGATTGTCGATGGCGAACAGCACGAACACGCCGCCGTGCGGGGCACGCGACCCGGCGCCCAGCGCCATGGACAGCGCGCCCGTGACCGCGCCGCCGGCCATCATCGACGGGATGACGCGCAGCGGATCCGCCGCCGCGAACGGGATGGCGCCCTCGGAGATGAACGACAGGCCCAGCAGCCAGCCCGCCTTGCCGTTCTCCCGCTCGGCGGTGGTGAACAGCTTCGGGCGGACGGCGGAGGCCAGCGCCAGCGCCAGCGGCGGCACCATGCCCGCCGCCATCACCGCGGCCATCACCTTCATGGACGCCTCGTCGCCCGTCGACAGGCCCGCGGTGGCGAACAGGTACGCCGCCTTGTTCACCGGCCCGCCGAGATCCAGGCACATCATCAGGCCCACGATGACGCCCAGCAGCACCGCCGACGTGCCGGACATGCCGGACAGCCAGTCCTGCAGGCCCGTCATCAGCGCCGTCAGCGGGCGGCCGAGGAACAGGTACATCAGCAGGCCGACGCCCAGCGACGCCAGCAGCGGGATGATGACCACCGGCATCAGCGACGCCAGCCACCGCGGCACGGACAGCGACGCCAGCCCCAGGGCGATGAGGCCGGCGACAATGCCGGTGACCAGGCCGCCGAGGAAGCCCGCGCCGATGGCCACCGAGATGGCGCCGCCGATGAAGCCCGGCGCGATTCCGGGCCGGCCCGCCAGGCCGAAGGCGATGAACGCCGACAGCACCGGGACGATGACGCCCATGCCGAAGTTGCCCGTCGCGAACAGGATCGAACCGAGGTACAGCATCAGCCCGGACGTGTCGACGGTCTGCATCGCGCCGTCGACCTCGAACTCCGTGCCGTGCGGCAGGTTCCACAGCGCGAAGTTCTGCGCCACGTGCGCGGCGACGGCGTTGACCTGGAAGCCGCCGAGCAGGAAGCCCAGGGCTATCAGCAGGCCGGCCGCGGCGACGAACGGGACCATGTAGCTCACGCCCGTCATCACCGCCTGGCGGATGCGAGTGCCCCAGCCGAGGGAGCCTCCGGCCGCGGCGGCGCCCTCGCCGCCGGAGCCGCCGTCGGGCGAGCCCGCGACGCGCTTCGCGTTCGGGTCGCAGGCGGCCGCGACGGCCTCCTCGATCATCTGCGCGGGCTCGTTGATGCCGCGCTTGACGCCGGACTCCACGACGGGCTTGCCCGCGAAGCGGGCCCGATCGCGCACGCCGATGTCGGTGGCGAAGATGACGGCGTGGGCCGCCGCGATGACCTCCGGATCCAGAGACTTGTTGGAGGACGAGCCCTGCGTCTCCACGGCGATCTCGACGCCGTCGCGCTTGGCGCCGGCGTCCGCCAGGGCGTCGGCGGCCATGTACGTGTGGGCGACGCCGGTCGGGCAGGCGGTCACGGCGACGAGCCGGACCAGCTTCCCCGCGTGCCCCGCGTCGACGGGCGTCGCGGCCGCGTCCGCCGGGGCCGTCTTCTTCGACGGCGCCTTCTTCGCGGCCAGGCGCTGCCCGACGGCGTCGACGACCTCCTGCGGCGTCTCCGCCCCGCGCAGCGCCGCCCGGAAGTCGGATTTGATGAGCGCGCGGGCCAGCTTCGACAGGATGGTCAGGTGCTCCTTGCCGCCGCCCTCGGGGGCCGCGATGAGGAACACCAGGTCGGCCGGGCCGTCGGGCCCTCCGAAGTCGACCGGATCCGACAGGCGGGCGAACGCCAGCGTCGGCGCGTCGACCGCGGCGGTGCGGCAGTGGGGGATGGCGACGCCGCCGGGCACGCCCGTGCCCGACTTCTCCTCGCGGGCGGCGGCGTCGGCCGTCAGCGTGTCCGGGTCGGCGGTCCGGCCGGCGCCGGCGACGGCCCCGGCGAGCGTGCGGATGACGTCGCGGGGCGCGGTGCCCGCGGAGACGTCCAGGCGGACCAGGTCGGCGGTGATGACGTCCTGCTGGGACATCGGGGTCTCCTCGTGTGGTGCGTCGTGGTGGTGCGTCGGCGGGGACGCCAGCCGGCGGTGGGATGGTCGGGGTGATCGTGGGCTGCGATGGACGGGCCACGCGGGGCCGTCGTGCGGCCGCCGCGCGGGGCCCGTCGTCACGCGTCGAGGACGGTGACCTCCGCCTGCTCGGGGTGCGCCTGCTCCGGCCGCGGCGGGGTCGTGCCGGGCAGGGCGGTGGCGGCGGCGCCGTAGGCGACGGCGCGGCGCAGGCAGTCGGCGTGGTCGGCGCCCTCGTCGCGGGCCAGGATGTACCCGGCCAGCGCGGAGTCGCCGGCGCCGACGGTGGACAGGGGCGTGATGCGCGGCGAGGTGGAGTGCAGCACGGGCCCGCCGGCGATGGACAGGATGGCGCCGGCCGGGCCGAGCGTGATGAGCAACTCCTTCAGACCGCGGGCGTTGACCTCGCGGGCGGCGGCGACGACGCCGGAGAAGTCCCCGGCGGCGGCGCGCTCCTCCAGCTCCGCGCCGTCGACTCCGGCGAGCTGGCCGAGCTCCACGCCGTTGGGCTTCAGCAGGTCGGGCAGGCCGGACGCGTCCCCGGAGGCCAGGGCCGCGCCGATGGCGCGCAGCGGCGCATCGGAGGTGTCGACGGCGATGCGCGCCCCGGGGGCGGAGTGCCGGACGATGCGGCAGGCGTCGACGTAGAACTCCGGCGGCACGCCCGGGGGCAGGGAGCCGGCGAGGACGACCCAGCGCGAGTCGCCCGCGAAGCGGCACAGGTAGTCCAGGCAGCGGCGGATCTGCGGCTCGGTGAGCTCCGGGCCGGGGGTGTTGAGCTTCGTCGTGGTGCCGTCGGACTCCACGATGGTGAGGTTCACGCGGGCCTCGTCGTCGGTGGCGATGGCGCGGTGGGGCAGCCCCGCGTCGCGCACCAGACGGGTGAACCGGCCGGACCGGGAGGCGGGGTAGAGCGCCATCGTCGTGCGCCCGGCCAGGTGGGCGGCGCCCGCGACGTTGATCCCCTTGCCGCCCGCGACGTCCTCCGGGTCGGACAGGCGGTAGACGCCTCCGCGCTCCAGCGGCTGGGTGACGGTGCAGGTCCGGTCGATGGACGGGTTCGCGGTGAGGGTCAGGATCACTGGGCGAGCACCACCTCGACGCCGCGCTCGCGCAGTTCCGCGACGAAGGCCTCCGGGGCGCCGGCGTCGGTGACGACGACGTCGACGTCCTCCAGCCGGGCGAAGCTGACCAGGAAGTCGCGGCCGAGCTTCGTGGAGTCGCACAGGACGACGACCTTGGAGGCGTTGGCGATCATCGCCCGCTTCACCGCCGCCTCCTGCGGGTCGGCGGTGGACAGGCCGTGGTCGAGGGTCAGGGCGTTGGAGCCGATGAACGCGACGTCGGCGCGCATGAGCGCCAGGGTGCGCAGCGCGGCGTCGCCGACGACGGCCTGGGTGACGGCGCGGACGGAGCCGCCGAGCAGCTGCAGCTCGACGTACGGGTTCGAGGCCAGCGTCAGGGCGCTGGGCAGGGAGTTCGTGACGACGGACCACAGGCGGGGGTGCTGGTTGGCGGCGATGAGCTTCGCCAGCGCCTCGGTGGTGGTGCCGGCGTCGAGGAAGACGCCGACGCCGGCCTCCGGCAGGTGCGCGATGGCGGCGCGGGCGATCGCGCGCTTGGCCTCGGACTGGGCGCCCTCGCGGTCCTCGACGGAGAACTCCATGGTCTGGAAGGCCTTGGCGGCGACGGCGCCGCCGTGGACGCGGTGGACGGCGCCCTCCGCGTCGAGCTGGGCGAGGTCGCGGCGGATGGTCTCCGCGGTGACCCCGAAGTTCTTCGCCAGCTCCGCCACCATGACGCGCCCCTCGACGGCGGTGAGCGACGCGATCTTCCTCCGGCGTTCCTCGGCGTACATCCTGTTCTCCCTGCCCGGATGCCCGTTCACCCGCGTTCGGCCATGCGGCGCGGGCGGGCGATGTCCGATTGTCGTGCTGTTCCCGCAGGCCGTCCCCGTCGATTATGCCCGAGGATGTGGGTTTGGGGGATGGGGATGTGGGGTTCGGGGGTGGCGGGTTCGGTAGGATTGGGGCATCCGCGCGCGGGCCGGCCGCGCGCCGAACGGAAGGCCGAAGATGGAGAAGACCGTGCTCACCGGCACCGGGGTGGTCCCGGGCGTGGCCTGCGCCCCCGCCGTCCGCGTCCGCCCCCGCCCGGAGCTGCCGGACGACGGCGACCGGATCGCCTCCGACGCCGTGGACGCGGAGGTGGAGCGCTTCCGCGGCGCGGCCGCGGCGGTGTCGGAGCGCCTGGCGACGCGCGCCGGCGAGGTCGAGGGCAACGCCGCCGAGGTGCTGCTGGCGACGTCGAAGCTGACGCTGGACCGCGGATGGCACCGCGCGGCGGTCAAGGAGATGAAGAACCTGGCGACGGCGGAGGTCGCCGTCGTCCGCGCCATCGAGAAGTTCACCGACATGTTCCGCGCCGCCGGCGGCGTGATGGCGGAGCGGTTGACCGACCTGGAGGACATCCGCGACCGCGTGCTCGCGGAGCTGCGGGGCCTGGAGGAGCCGGGGCTGCCGGGCGCGACCGTTCCCTCGGTTCTGCTTGCCGACGATCTCGCCCCGGCCGACACGGCGACGCTCGACCCGTCGGTCTTCGTGGCCCTGGTGACGGTGCTCGGCGGGCCGACGTCGCACACCGCGATCATCGCCCGCCAGCTGGGGGTGCCGTGCATCGTCGCCGTCGGTCCCGCGCTGCGGGAGGTGCCGGTGGGCGAGCGGGTGCTGGTCGACGGCGCCCTCGGCGTCGTGGAGGTCGCCCCGGACGAGGCGGAGGCCGCCGCCCGCGTAGCGGAGGCCGAGGAGGCGGCCAAGCGCATCGCCGCCTGGCGCGGCCCCGCCGCCACCGCCGACGGCCACCGCGTGCAGCTGCTCGCCAACGTCGGCGACGGCAACGCCGCCCGCGTCGCCGCCGAGGGCGGCGTGGCCGAGGGCGTGGGCCTGTTCCGCACGGAGCTGAGCTTCCTGTCCGCGGCCGCGGAGCCGACCGTCAAGGCGCAGGCGGAGCTCTACGCGAAGGTCCTGCGCACCTTCCCCGGGAAGAAGGTCGTGGTGCGCACCCTGGACGCGGGCTCCGACAAGCCGCTGGCGTTCGCGAACCTCGAGTCGGAGGAGAACCCGGCGCTCGGCGTGCGCGGCCTGCGCATCTCCCGCTCCGCGGCGGGCCTGATGGAGCGGCAGCTCACCGCCATCGCCGAGGCCGACGAGGCCGCCGGGCGCGGCGACGACGCCCCGACGTGGGTCATGGCGCCGATGGTCGCGACGCTGGAGGAGGCGCGCTGGTTCGCGGGCCTGTGCCGGGAGCGGGGCCTCACCCCGGGCGCGATGATCGAGGTGCCCGCGGCGGCGTTGATGAGCCACGAGCTGATGAAGGAGCTGGACTTCGTCTCCATCGGCACCAACGACCTCACGCAGTACGCGATGGCCGCCGACCGCCTGTCGCCGCACCTGGCGTACCTCACCGACCCGTGGCAGCCGGCGGTGCTCCGGCTCATCGACATGACCTGCCTGTCCGGCAAGGACGCGGGAACGCCGGTGGGCGTGTGCGGCGAGGCCGCCGCCGATCCGGTCCTGGCCTGCGTCCTGGTCGGCATGGGCGTGTCCTCGCTGTCGGCCGCGTCGACCGCCCTGCCGGGCGTCGGCGCGCAGCTGGCGGAGGTGACGCTGGAGCAGTGCCGGGCCGCCGCCCGCGCCGCCCTCGACGCCCCGGAGGCCGACGGCGCCCGCGCCGCCGCGCGCGAGGCGCTGGGCCTCTGACGCCGGCACCGCGCACGACGACGGGCCCCGGCCCTCCCGACGGGGAGGGCCGGGGCCCGCGGTGCACGGTGCGTCAGTAGCGGCGCAGGAGCGTGACGACGCGCCCCAGGATGATCGCGTCGTCGGCCGGGATCGGCTCGTAGGCGCTGTTGTGGGGGAGCAGGTAGTTGCCGGTGCTGTCCGGGGCCCACTCCTTCACCGTCGCCTCGCTCTCCAGCCCGTCCGGCATGGCGACGACGATGTCGCCGCGCTCCGCGGTCTCCTGCGCGCGGACGACGACGAAGTCGCCGTCGAACATGCCCGCGTCCTCCATCGAATCGCCCTGGACGCGCAGCATGAAGAACTCGTCGCCTGGGCCCAGCAGCTCCGGCGGCATGGCGAACGTGTCCTGCACGTCCTGCTCCGCGGTGATGGGGGAGCCGGCCGCGACGGCCCCGACGAGCGGGACGTAGGTCGGCGGCAGCACGTCGTCGCGCAGCGGCGTCACCGTCGCGGGCACCGGCTCCGGCGCCTCATCGGCCGCCGGCGCCGGGGCGGGCGCGGCCTTCGCGTCCTGCGCTTCCGCCTGGCCCTCCGGCCCGTTCTGCAGCGCGCGGACGTCGACCGCGCGCGGCTTGTGCGGGTCGCGCCGCAGGTAGCCCTTCGTCTCCAGGACCTTGAGCTGGTAGGCGACCGACGAGGTGGAGCTCAGCTCCACGGCGTCGCCGATCTCCCGGATGCTCGGGGCGTAGCCGCGCAGCATCACGGAATTGCGGATGAACTCCAGGATCTTCCGCTGCCGCTCGGTGAGCTGCTCGCGGCCGCCCTTCTTCTTCGGTGCCATGGTCGTCGTCTCGCGCCTTCCGGGTCTCGTCTCGTCGGCTCTCCCGTGAGACTGTACCGCATCCCCGTTCGAAGATGGGTACATCCGTTCGAAAAAATCCCCCCGAACATATGGACGATGTCGGGGCGGGGTGCTATAAATCGAACGTAGCAACGACGTTCGAACAGCCGTTCGTTCGAATCCCGGTCAGGGGACGCCCGGGATGCGGCGGCGGCGACCATGAAGGAGACCATCATGACCTCGACCGTGAACGGCGCACGGCCCACCTCGTCCACCTGGAACGACGGCGCGGTCCGCGCCATCGCGACGCGCCTCGACGCGCCCGCGGGACACGTCCCCGCCTACTCCCACCGTACCGCGGGAACCCGTTCGAACGGGGATGCCCCGTCGGCCCGCGTTCGACGGGACGTTCGACGGGCCGACCGCGCCCGCGGGCGCGCCGGAACCTCCACCAGGCCGCCCGGGGCGAGGGCGGGCGACGCGTCCATCCGTTCGAACGCGCCCCGACGCTCCGTCCGTCCGGCGGAGCGCCCCGCCGGCCGCCCGATCGCCGGCCGTGGCGCGGCGCCCCGCCCGGCGCTGCGCGTGTCCGCGGGCATGCCGGCGGCGGCCCGCCCCGTCGCGGGCATCCGCCGCTCCCTCCGCTCCGTCGCCGCGGCCGCGGGCATCGGCGTCTTCTGCGGCCTCGGCCTCGTGTGGGCCGCGGGCGGGGAGGAGCCGGCGCTGTCGGTGGAGGCCGTGCCGGCCGCCGCCGTCGTCGCCCCGGCCGCGGGCTAGGCCCCGCGGGGGCGGTAGTCTCGGTTCCGTGCACTGCCCCTTCTGCCACCACGACCGGACGCGGGTCGTCGACTCGCGTCTGGTCGACGGCGGCACCACCGTGCGCCGCCGTCGCGAATGCGAGGACTGCGAGCGCCGCTTCACCACGCTCGAGCGCTCCGTCCTCATGGTCGTCAAGCGCGGCGGCGTCGTGGAGGAGTTCTCGCGCGACAAGGTCGTCCGCGGCGTCCGCCGCGCCTGCCAGGGCCGCGACCTGCCCGAGGCGAAGCTCAAGCAGCTCGCCCAGCAGGTGGAGGAGACTCTGCGCGCCAAGGGCACCCCGCGGGTCGACTCGAACGACGTCGGCCTCGCCATCCTCGACCCGCTGCGGGAACTCGACGAGGTCGGCTACCTCCGCTTCGCGTCCGTCTACAAGTCCTTCGAATCCGCCGACGACTTCCAGCGGGAAATCGACCTCCTGCGCCGCGACTGACGTCCGCCGCGGCCGGCCCCGGCGCCGAGCGCCCGGGCCGGCCGCACGTCGGGGCGGCGCATCAGCGCAGCTTCGCGATCTCCTTGCGGATGCGCTGCGGGGACACCGAGCCCGCCGTGCCCAGCCGCTGGGCGAACAGGCTCACCCGCAGCTCCTGGATCCGCCAGCCGATGTCGCGCACCGCCGCCGACTTCCGCCGGCCCTCCGGCAGCTGCTCCAGCCGCGTCTCCAGGGCCTCCGCCACCTCGGCGACCTCGTCCTCCAGATCCGCGTCCCGGTCCGGATCCCGCGCCATGTCCGCCAGCCGGATCTCCATCGCCTCCAGGTAGCGCGGCAGATGCCGCAGATGCGCCCACCCGTGCCGGGCGACCGCGCCCTTCGGCAGCATGAACTCCAGCTGGCCGCGCATGTCGTCGATCGCGGGGCCCTCCCACTCGCCGAGCTTCGCCGCCACCGCGTGGTACTTCGGCAGCGCCTGGGCCAGGCCCACGACCAGCTGGCGCACGCCGGCCGACACGCCCGGCGACACCGCCGCGCGCAGCTTCTCGTAGTCCGCGGGGTCGCGCACCGGGCCGCCGTGGCCCATCATCGCGTCGCGCACCACCGTCACCCGGCAGTCCTCGACCAGGCCCTCGGCTCCACCGTGCGGCCACGCGTCGACGGCCACCCGCTGCTGCAGCGGCAGGCCCTTCAGCATCGACTTGGCGTTCACCGCGCAGTCGCGCAGCAGCATCGTCAGCGTCGCGGTGATCATCGCCGCGTCGGCCTGTGCCTTCGTCGGCAGCACCTTGACGGTGACGCCGCCCTTCTCCGCCACCAGGGCGGGGTAGGCGGTCACCGTCTGGCCGTCGACGGTGTTGTCGACGGTCTCCGGGACGGCGCCGAGGTTGTCGGCCGTCCACTTCTTCACGACCTCGTTCGACGACGACGCCGCGGCCTTCGACACCGCCGACGTCACCTGCCCGGCCCGCCGCTTCTGCAGCGCCGCGAGGTCCCGGTCCCGGTCGATGACCCTGCCGCGGCGGTCGACCGCGGCGAAGTTGAACCGCAGGTGCTCCGGCAGCTTCGCGACGTCGAAGTCCGACGCCGAGATGGCGGACCCGCCGAGTGAGCGCAGGGCGTCGGCAAGCTCCTCCGTGACGGGACGGGAGTACGGCGTCATCCGATCCAGCGCCCGGCGGGCGAAGTCCGGCGCCGGCACGACGGTGCGGCGCAGCGGCTTCGGCAGCGTGCGGATGAGCGCCTCCGCCAGCTCCGCGCGCAGGCCCGGCACGAGCCAGTCGAAGCCGTGGGACTCCACGCCCGCCAGCAGCGGCACGGGGATGCGCAGGGTGACGCCGTCGTCGGGGGAGCCCGGCTCGAAGACGTACTCCAGCTGGAATTCCAGCCCGCCCTGGCGCCACAGATCGGGGAAGTCGGCGCCCGTCACCGCGTCCGCGTCGGGATCGAGCAGGGCGTCCGGGTCGAAATCGAGCAGGTGCTCGTCGTCACGCGACGCCTTCTTCCACCAGCGATCGAAGTGCGCGGCGGTGACCACCTCGTGCGGCACGCGCGCGTCGTAGAACGCGTGCAGCGTGTCGTCGTCGACGACGATGCCGCGGCGGCGCGCCTTCTCCTCGACCGCCGCCGCGTCCTCCAGCAGCGCCCGGTTGTGCGCGAAGAAGCGGTGGTGGGTGGTCCAGTCGCCCTCGACCAGCGCGTGGCGCAGGAACATGTCGCGCGCCGCCTCCGGGTCGACCCGGTGGTAGGGCACGAGCCGGTCGACGACGACGGGCACTCCGTACAGCGTCGACTTCTGGTGCGCCATCGCCGCGCCGCGCTTCGACGACCAGTGCGGCTCGGAGTACTGGTGCTTGAGCAGGTGCGCGGCGGCGCGCTCCACCCACTGGGGCTCGATGCGGCCGACGTCGCGGGCGAACAGCCGGGACGTCTCGACGATCTCGGCGGCCATCACCCACCGCGGCCGCTTCTTCGACAGCGACGACGACGGGTGGACCAGGAAGCGGGTGTTGCGGGTGCCCGTGAACTCCTTGCCCTCGCCCTCGCGGACGCCGATCTGGGACAGCAGGCCGGCCAGCAGCGACTGGTGGATCGCCGCCGGCGACGGGTCGTTGGTGTCGGCCGACCAGTTCCAGCCCATCTGGCCCGCGACCTGGTTGAGCTGGCGCACGAGGTCCTGCCATTCGCGCACGCGCAGGTAGTGCAGGAACTCCCGCTGGCACAGCTTGCGGAACTGGTTGCCGGACAGCTCCCGGCGCTTGGTGCGCAGGTAGTCCCACAGCTTGAGGTGGGAGGCGAAGTCGCCGGACTCGTCCTTGAACCGGGCGTGGGCCTGGTCAGCCTGGGCCTGCTTCTCCAGCGGCCGCTCGCGGACGTCCTGCAGGCTCAGCGCGGCGACGATGACGGTCACCTCGTGGAGGGCGCCGTTGCGGTGCGCCTCGACGAGCATGCGCGCGAAGCGCGGGTCGACGGGCAGCTTCGCCAGCTCGCGGCCGACGGGGGTCAGGTCCGGCGGGGCGGACGGGTCCTTCCGCGGCTCCAGGGCGCCGAGCTCGTCGAGCAGCTGGACGCCGTCGCGGACGGCCTTGTGCTCCGGCGGCTCGACGAAGGGGAAGTCCGCGACGTGGCCCAGGCGCAGCGCGGCCATCTGCAGGATGACGCTGGCGAGGTTGGTGCGCAGGATCTCCGGGTCGGTGAACTCGGGGCGGGAGAGGAAGTCCTCCTCCGCGTAGAGGCGGATGGCGATGCCGTCGGCGACGCGGCCGCAGCGGCCGGAGCGCTGATTCGCCGACGCCTGCGAGATCGGCTCGACGGGCAGCCGCTGCACCTTCGTTCGCGTGGAGTAGCGGCTGATGCGGGCGGTGCCGGTGTCGACGACGTAGCGGATGCCGGGCACGGTCAGCGACGTCTCGGCGATGTTGGTGGCCAGCACGATGCGCCGCTGCGAATGCGGGCCGAAGACGCGGTGCTGCTCGGCGTTGGACAGCCGGCCGAACAGGGGGAGGACCTCGACGCCGCGCCAGTTGCGGCCCTCGATGGCCTCCGCCGTCTCGCGGATGTCGCGCTCGCCGGAGAAGAACACGAGGATGTCGCCGTCGCCCTCGCGCATGAGCTCCTCGCACGCCGCGATGACGCCGTCGATCTGGTCGACGTCGACCTGCCGCACCTCGCCGCGCTTGTCGACGGTCTCCTCCACCAGCGGCCGGTACCGGATCTCGACGGGGTAGGTGCGCCCGGAGACCTCGATGACGGGGGCGGGCTCGCCGTCCTCGCCGGCGAAGTGCCGGGCGAAGCGCTCCGGGTCGATGGTCGCCGAGGTGATGACGACCTTGAGGTCGGGGCGCTTCGGCAGCAGCCGCTTGAGGTAGCCGAGCAGGAAGTCGATGTTGAGGGACCGCTCGTGCGCCTCGTCGATGATGATGGCGTCGTAGTCCAGCAGCAGCCGGTCGCGCTGGATCTCCGCCAGCAGGATGCCGTCGGTCATGAGCTTGACCGCCGTCGGCTCGGAGACGCGGTCGTCGAAGCGGATGGCGTAGCCGACGTGGTCGCCGATGCGCTCGCCGAGCTCCTCCGCGATGCGCTCGGCGACGGAGCGGGCGGCGATGCGGCGGGGCTGGGTGTGGCCGATGCGGCCGCGGATGCCGTAGCCGAGCTCGAGGAGGATCTTCGGGATCTGGGTGGTCTTGCCGGAGCCGGTCTCGCCGGCGATGACGGTGACCTGGTTGTCCCGGATGGCCTCCGCGATGTCGTCGCGCCGCCCGGAGACCGGCAGCTGCGCCGGAAACGTGATGTCCGGCAGGTTCTCCCGCCGCTCCTCGAGGCGCAGGCGCGCGAGCTCGATGTCCTCGCCGATGGCGTGGACGGCGTTCGGCGCCGACGCCCGCTTCAGGCGCTTGCGGAAGGTGCGGGCCTCCGCGAGGCGGACGCCGTCCAGCGCGTCGTACAGGGGGCGCTTGTCGACGCGCGGCGCGCGGCCGCGGTCGCCGCCGCGCCGCGGGTTCCGGTCGCCGCCGCCGTTCGCGCGGTCGCCGCCGCGGCCGCCGCCCCCGCGGGCGCCGCCGTTCCGGTTGCCGCGGCCGTCGCCGCCGCGGCCCCGGGAGCCGCGTCGGCCGCCGCGTCCCCGGTCGTCGGGGCGGGCGTCGTCATGGTGGGTGTTCTGCTCAGACATGGTCGCGTCACAGGGTAGCCGGTCCGCGCCGCGGCGCCGCGGGCGGCGGGGAACCGCGCGGGTCCGGTCGTCACGCACCGCGGCGGCTGCGCCCGCGGCCCCCCCGGGGAGACGCGACCGCCCGGGCCCCGCGCTACCCGTTGATGATGCGGTCGAGGGAGCGGATGATGCCGGCGCGCACGCCGTACTCGTCCAGGCCCGTCACGCCGCGGATGGTCGTGCCGCCGGGGGAGCAGACCTCGTCCTTCAGCTGCGCGGGGATCTTGCCGGACTCGAGCATGAGCGTCGCGCTGCCGAGGAAGGTGCGGGCGACGACGTCGTAGGCGTCCTCGCGGCGGACGCCGTTCTTCACGGCGGCGTCGGCGAAGGCCTCCATCAGCACGGGCACCAGGCCCGGGCCGCAGCCGGAGACGACCGACAGCATGCCGGAGTCGCCCTCCTCCAGGTGGATGATGCGGCCGCAGGACTCCAGCAGCCGGGTGAGCTCGTCGAGGTGCTCGCCCTCGACCGTGTGGCCGGCCTCCACGGGGAAGATGCCGTGGCCGACGGCGACCGGGGTGTTGGGCAGGAACGCCATCGCCCGGGCGGTGTCCGGCAGCATGTCCGCCAGCTCCGCGACGGGCAGCCCGGCGGCGACGGAGACGACCGTCGTGTCCGCCAGGTCCTCGCCGAGGTCGGCGACGA
The DNA here is from genome assembly GCF_053525695.1 of Corynebacterium sp. 335C. Classification (NCBI taxonomy): domain Bacteria; kingdom Bacillati; phylum Actinomycetota; class Actinomycetes; order Mycobacteriales; family Corynebacteriaceae; genus Corynebacterium; species Corynebacterium sp. 335C. The sequence continues at coordinate 325,454 of NZ_JASTTB010000001.1, read as the reverse complement.
TGCCCGGGATCTGCTTCGGCTTGGCGCACAGGAAGACGATGTCGCTGCGCCGCGCCAGGTCGGCGTTGGACTCCGCGGGGGTGCAGCCCAGGTCGGCGCAGCGGGCCTCGAGCTTCGCGCGGTCGCGGCCGGAGGCCAGCACGTCGCCGCCGGTCACCTCCCCGCCGCGCAGCAGGCCCGTGATGATGGCGCCGCCCATGTTGCCGGCGCCGATGAATCCGACCGTGGTCATGTTCGCGTGATCCTTCCCGTCGTCGTGGTCGTCCGGCCGCCGGGGGTCTCCCGGCGGCGCACCCCACGACGGTACGTGGCTCGCGGGATCATGCAAGGTCGCGCGTGTCGCGGGGTCCGCGGTGGTGCTGTGCGACGGTGCCCGCCGCGGCCGCCCGGGCGCCCGGCGCACGGGGGCCGGGGCGGGCCCGGTCAGGCCCCCGCGCCGGGCCCGGCGGCCCAGGCGAGGTGGCCGCCGGCGAGGCTGCGGACGGCCAGCGGCCCGCCGGGCGCGTCCGCGGCGCCGAGGGCCGCGGCGGCGCGCGCCGAGCGCATCCCGGAGCGGCAGTAGACGACGACGCCGCGGCCGCCGGCGTCCGCAGGCTTCCCGGCCGCGTCGTCGATGGCGGCGCGCCCGCCGTCCAGCACCCGGCCGAGGGGGACGTGGACGTCGCCGGCGACGTGGCCGCCGCCCCGCTCGTGGGCCTCGCGGACGTCGACGACCAGCGGGGGAGACCCGCCCGCGAGCTCGGCGGCCAGTGCGGCGGCGCCGACGGTCGCGGCGGCGGCCCGGTCGGCGTCCTCCGCGGCGTCGAGGCGGCAGCGGTCCCCGAAGGACGCGGCGGCGTCGTCCAGCGAGGTCACCGGCGCGCGGTCGGGGTCGGGCCCGAAGCTCAGCTCCCGCAGGCGCATGGCGGCGGCGTCGAGCATGAGCAGGCGGCCGACGGCGGGCTCGCCGCACCCGGTGAGGACCTTCACGGCCTCCACCACCATCATCGAGCCGACCAGGCCCGCCATCGCGCCGAGCACGCCCCCGGCCGCGCACGACGGCACGGAGTCCGCCGGCGGGATGTCCGGGTAGAGGTCGCGCAGCATCGGGCCCTCGCCCGGCCAGAACACCGACACCTGGCCGGAGAACTGGTGGATGGTGCCCCACACCAGGGGCGTGCCGGTCAGCTCCGCGGCGTCGTTGGACAGGTAGCGGGTGGCGAAGTTGTCGGCGCCGTCGACGACGATGTCGTGGGCGGCGAACAGCTCCACGGCGTTGTCCGGCGTCAGCTCGCCGATGATCGCGTCGACGGAGGCTGACGGGTCCAGCCGCAGCACCGACTCCCGCGCCGACTCCGCCTTCGGGCGACCGACCGCGGCGTCGGCGTGGATGACCTGGCGCTGCAGGTTCGACTCCTCGACGACGTCGCCGTCGAGGATGGTGAGGTGGCCCGCGCCGGCGGCCGCGAGGTACGGGATCGTCGCCGACCCCAGCCCGCCGGCGCCGACGACGAGGACGCGGGCGCCGCGCAGCCTGCGCTGGCCCTCCGCCCCGATGCCGTCGAGCGTGAGGTGGCGGGCGTAGCGGGCGGACTCCGCGTCGGTCAGCGGCGCGCCGGGCGCGGCGGCGGGCCTCACAGGGACTCGTCCTCCCGGCTGCCGCCGACGGCCATGCCGTCGAACGTGGAGGAGGCGCGGGCCAGGCGGCGCCGGGGGATGCGGCCGGCGAGGCGGGCGGTGCGGCCCGCGGTCACGCCGTCGCGCATGGCGCGGGCCATCGCCTCCGGGTCGTGGGCGCGGGTGACGGCGGAGGCCAGCAGCACCGCGTCGCAGCCGAGCTCCATCGCCAGCGCCGCCTCGGAGGCGGTGCCGATGCCGGCGTCGAGGATGATGGGCACCTCCGCCCGGTCGACGATGAGCTCGATGTTGTGGGGGTTGAGGATGCCGAGGCCGGTGCCGATCGGAGAGCCCGCCGGCATCACCGCGGCGCAGCCGAGGTCCTCCAGGCGCTTGGCCAGCGCCGGGTCGTCGTTGGTGTACGCCAGGACGTGGAAGCCACGGCCGACGAGCTGGTCGGCGGCGTCGACGAGTTCAACGGGGTCGGGCAGCAGCGTCTCCTCGTCGGCGATGACCTCCAGCTTCACCAGGTCGGTCTCCAGGGCCTCGCGCGCCAGCTCCGCGGTGAGCACGGCGTCGCGGGCGGTGTAGCAGCCGGCGGTGTTCGGCAGCGCGGCGATGCCGTGGCGCTCCAGGATGCCGAAGACGTTCTGCCGGCCGTCGGGGGAGTGGCGGCGCATCGCCACCGTCGTCAGCTCCGTGCCGGATGCCAGCAGCGCCCGCTCCAGCGTGTCCAGCGACGTCGCGCCGCCGGTGCCCATGATGAGCCGGGAACCGAACTCCCGGTCCGCGATGACGAGCGGATCGGCGGCCGCGCCGGGCGCGTCGGTGGTGTCGTTCATGTCCTAGCCTCCCTGGACTGCGGTGACGATGTCGATGACGCCGGCGACGGGCGTGTCCGCCCACCGGCCGCGGGGGACGACGGCGCCGTCGACGGCGACGGCGACGCCGAGGCGTCCGCCGCCGGCCGGGGTGCCGTCGGGGTTGAGCTCCGCGCCGACGCGGGCGGCGACGAGCTCCAGCAGCGTCTCGCCCTCGGCGGGTCGGTGGGGTTCGCCGTTGACGACGGCGGGGGTGTCGGTCATGCGGTGTCCTTCCGGGAGAAGCGCCGCGGGTCCACCGCGGCGGCGAAGCGGGGGTCGGGGTCGAGGCCGCAGACGGCGTCGGCCGTGAGGTCGGCGCCGACCGCGGTGAGCAGGATGCCGTGGCGGAAGTAGCCCGCCGAGACGGTCAGGCCCGGCGCGACGCGGCCGATCATCGGCACGTCGTCCGGGGAGCCCGGCCGGGCCCGGGCGATGAGCTCCGTGATCTCGCACTCGAGGATCGCGGGCACGAGGCGGGAGGCGTCGCGCAGCAGCTGGTGGACGCCGTCGGCGGAGACGCCCGCCAGGTCGTCTTCCCGGCTGGTGGCGCCGAGCACGACGGTGCCGTCGGCGCGCGGCACGACGTACACCGGCCGGCCCTGCACCACGCCGCGGATGACGCGGGTGGTCAGGGGCCGCAGGCGCTCCGGGACGCGGAGCCTGACGACGTCGCCGTGCACCGGGCGCACCGGAAGCCGCAGGCCCTCCGGCAGCCCGGCGATGCCGCCGACGCCGATGCCGGCGGCGACGACCGTCTCCTCCGCCCCCAGCACCCGCCCGTCGTCGAGGACGACGCCGCCGGCGCGGCCGCCGTCGTCACGCACCGCGGCGACCCGGGCGCGCACCACGCGCTCCCCGAGCACCGCGAGCATCGCGGCGGCCAGCCTCCGCGGATCGACCTGGTGGTCGCCCGGGATGCGCACGGCGCCGACGACGCCGGGGCCCAGCGCCGGCTCCAGCGTCCGGGCCTCGCGCACCCCGATGACCTCGGCGTCCATGCCGATGGAGCGCTGCAGCTGCGCCAGCTCCGTCAGCGCCGCCCGGTCCGCCGAATCCCCGGCGAGCACCAGCGTGCCGCACTCCAGGAACCCGGCGTCCATGCCGGAGGCCTCCGCGATCCGCGCCGCGAACGCGGGGTAGCGCGCCGCCGACTCCACCATCAGCGGGTAGAGCCCGGGCTGGTCCCACACGACCTCCGCGACCGGGGCGAGCATGCCCGCGGCCGCCCGCGTCGCACCGGAGGCCGGCTCCGGATCCGCGACGACGACGTCGACGCCGCGGCGCAGTAGCTCGCAGGCCGTCGCCAGCCCGATGACGCCCCCTCCCGCGATGACGGCCGAGGCGGGCACACGGCCCTCCCCGGCGGCGGCCGGGTGATCGGTCCCGTTCAACGGCGCACCTTCCTTCGTCGGCATGATCCGAATCAGGTTCGACGGTCGGCCGGCTCCCGGCCCTCTCAGCCCCGTGCGGGGCTCCCGTGGTTCCTCGTCCGGTCCTAGCATAGGCTCCATGACCGGACGGACCCGCGAGCAGCGCCGCCGCATGCTCGCCGACGCGACCCTGTACCTGTGCACCGACGCCCGCGCCGACCGCGGCGACCTGCGCGAGTTCCTCCACGCCGCCTACGCCGGCGGCGTCGACGTCATCCAGCTGCGCGACAAGAAGCTGGAGGCGCGCGCCGAAATCGCCGCGCTGGAGGTCCTCGCCGAGGTCGCCGCCGAGCACGGCCGGCTCTTCGCCGCCAACGACCGCGCCGACGTCGCGAAGCTCGTCGGGGCGGACGTCTTCCACGTCGGCCAGGGGGACCTGACGACGGAGCAGGCCCGCGCCATCCTCGGCGACGACGTGCTCATCGGCCGCTCCAACCAGACCGAGGCGATGTTCCGGGAGTCCATGGCCGACCCCGGCCTGGACTACGCCGTCATCGGCCCCGTGTGGGCGACGCCCACGAAGCCGGACCGGGCGCCCGTCGGGCTGGAGGCCGTGTCGATGGCGGCCCGCGTCGCCGCGGAACAGGAGGCGGGGGAGCCCGGGGGGACGGCGAGGCCGTGGTTCTGCATCGGCGGCGTCGACGCGGCCCGGGTCCCCGACGTCCGGGAGGCGGGCGCGTCGCGCGTCGTGGTCGTGCGGGCCATCGCCGCAGCCGGCGACCCGGAGGCCGCGGCCCGGGGGCTGAAGGCGGCGCTGGCGCAGCCGGGCGCGTAGGGGGCCGTTCCCGCGAGGGCCGGTCCCCGCCGGTCCCGCGGACGCCAGCTGTCCCCGCCGCCCCGTTCGTCGCGGCGTTCGCCATGTCGGCGCCGGGCGACGTCAGCCCGAACCACGGCCTGACCCCGAACTCCGGCCCGGGCGCCGACGAGTACGACTCGGCGCGCATCCTCGGCGGTCAGCGCGACGGCGTGAAGTCCGGCTCGGCGGTGCCGCTGCCCGGCGGCGGCATCGACGGCCGCCACCAGTGGGTCGACTTCGCCAACGTGCAGGTCGACGGCCGCTGGACGCCGGACGGCGCCGCGGGCACGACGGGCCCGGCCATCCTCGGCGCCGCGTTCGCCGCGTCCAGCCAGGAGGACGGCGGCGGCGACCCGGCGCTCGGATTCAACGAGGGCGAGCGCGGCGGCACCCCGTGGATCAACAAGGTCAACCAGGTCGTCGTCCCGCCGTCGGCGAAGGCCATCCACGGCAACAAGGATCTGCTCATCCCCGCCGGCTACATCCCGGGCATGATCCAGCAGACGTTCCTGTTCCAGGTCCACCGCGTCGGCGGCTTCCACATCGTCTCCCTGTCGTTCGAGCCGACGGTCGTCGCCGCCGATCGCATCCGACGCGCCGTCGCGGCGGAGGCCGGCGTCGATCCGGCGCTGGTGCAGGTGCAGGGCTACGTCAACGGCTACGGCCACTACCTGACCACGCCGGAGGAGTACGACCAGCAGGACTACGAGGGCGGCGCCACCGCCTTCGGACGCCTGGCCACCCCGGCGGCGACCCAGATCCTCGCCGGGCTGGCGGGGGGCGCTGGCCTCCGGCGCGCCGGTGGAGGCGGGCGCCGCGGCCGGCGACCTGACGGGCAAGATCCCTCCGTCCCCGGTCGGCAACCCGTTCATCGACGCGCCCCCGGCGGGCGCGGCCTTCGGCGAGGTGCTGCAGTCCCCGGGCGCCCCGGTCGCGGCGGGCGAGTCCGTCTCGGTGACGTTCGCGGCGGCGAACCCGAACTCGGACCTGCGCCACGACGCCGGGTTCATCACGATCGTCGGGCCCGACGGAGCGGTCGTCGCCGACGACTCGCACGTGGACACCCGCCTGGAGTTCGTGAAGGACGGAATGTCGACGTCCGCGACCGTCACCTGGGACACCTCCTCGGCGGCGCCCGGCGTCTACGCCGTCACCTACGCCGGCTCCTCCCGCGGCGGGGGCGGCCGCCTGACGCCGTTCGAGGGCCGCGCCGAGATCACCGTCGCCTAGCCTGCGCGGGAACGAAAATCGCAGGGGTGTCACGATTCCGCGCGGCACCCCGCGATGCCTGGTACTACATGTGACATGAGCGACAACGGATACCCGGGCAACCCGGGCAACGACAACGGCGGGTACGACCCGTACGGCCAGGACCCGAACGCCGCGAACCCGTACGGCGCCCAGGGCGGGCAGGCCCCGCAGGGCGGCTACGGCGCGCAGAACGCGGGCTACGAGGGCCAGCAGGGCGGCTACGGCGCGCAGAACGCGGGCTACGAGGGCCAGCAGGGCGGCTACGGCGCGCAGAACGCGGCCTACGGCGCCCCGGGCGCCCAGCACGGCCCGCCCGGCGAGGGCGTCCGCCAGCGCGGCGGCGACGAGGCCCCCGAGGTTCCGGTGGCCACCTACGCCCCCGGCGCCCGCATCGGCGACGCGTTCAACTTCGGCTTCAAGGCCTTCGGCCGCGCGGCGGTGCCGTGGATCGGCTTCACGATCCTGCTGTTCGTCGTCTTCATGATCATCGGCCTGGTGTTCGGCCTCCTCGGCGCATTCCAGCTCGCCGCCACCTCCGGCCCGGGCAGCGTCTCCTACGAGGCGAACGCGCTGCAGGAGCCCACCCCGATGACCTTCATCATGAACATCGTCATGACGATCCTGGTGGGCTTCGCCACCGCGCTCGCGTGGCGCGGCGCCCTGGAGCAGGTCGACGGCCGCAGCCTGCAGTTCGGCGACTTCTTCCGCATCGACAACTGGGGCCCGATCGCCCTCGGCGCCCTGCTCTCCGGCGTCATCGGCTTCGTCCTGCAGCTGCCGAGCCTGCTGTTCCCGCCGTTCGTCTCCATCTTTACGTTCCTGCTGGCCATCCTCATCGGCCCGTTCTACGGCTACCTGCTGGCGTTCATCGTCGACCGCCGCCTGAACCCGATCGACGCGCTGAAGGCCAACGTGGAGGCCGCGAAGGCCAACTACGCGGGCATCCTGGTCATGACCATCATCGTCGCCGTCGTGTGCTTCGCCGGCGCCATCCTGTGCCTGGTCGGCCTGCTGGTCGCCCTGCCGGCGGCGGTGCTCATGACCGCCCACCTGTACCGCCAGGTCACCGCTGGCCGCCGCCCGATCGACGCGGTCGCCTAGCGTCCCCGGCATCCGCCCCGCGGGCCCGTCCCGCAACCGAACCCCGGTCCCGCCGCGCATCACGCGCGGCGGGGCCGTCCGCATGTCCCGCCCGCGTGTCCGCCGGCGCGTCGGTCCCGCATCCCGCGAACGGGGGAGCGGCCGCGGGGCCGGGGCCCGCGTCGCCGGGGGTGGCGGGGGAGGCGGACCCTGAGGTACTGCTTAAATAATCCGCATGAATGCCGTGCTACTCGCCGTCCTGGTGATGCTCATCCTCGCGGTCGTGAGGGTCCACGTTGTCCTTGCCCTGTTCATCGGCGCCCTCGTCGGCGGCCTCGTCGCGGGCCTCGGGCTTGACGGGACGATGGTCGCCTTCCAGGAGGGCCTGTCCGGCGGCGCGAAGATCGCGCTGAGCTACGCGCTGCTCGGCGCGTTCGCCATGGCGGTGGCCTCCACCGGCCTGCCGAAGATGCTGGCCGACTGGATGGTGGAGAAGATCGGCGTCGAGGGCGACAGCGCGAAGAGGAAGGCGGAGGCCGCGACGCGCTGGGGCCTCATCGTCGGCATCCTCGCGATGGCGATCATGAGCCAGAACGTCATCCCGGTCCACATCGCCTTCATCCCGCTCATCGTCCCGCCGCTGCTGCGCGTGATGAACCGCCTGCGCCTCGACCGCCGCCTCGTCGCCTGCGTGCTGACCTTCGGCCTGGTCACGACCTACATGTGGGTCCCGGTCGGCTTCGGCAACATCTTCCTCAACGACATCCTCATGCACAACATCGAGGTCGCGGGCCTCGACGTCACCGGCATCAACGTCATGGTAGCCATGGGCATCCCGGCGCTCGGCATGCTCGCGGGTCTGCTCGTCGCCGTGTTCGTCAGCTACCGCGGCCGCCGCGAGTACGGCGCGGTCACCGTCTCGGGCGCCATCTCCGGCGGCGGGGACATGGACGCGGTGCAGGACGACGAGCGCCCGTCGACGTACCGCGTCGTCGTCGCCGTCATCGCCATCATCGCGACGTTCGCGGTGCAGGTGTGGATGCAGGCCGCGGGCTACGAGGCCGACTCGCTCCTCGTTGGCGCCCTGACCGGCCTCGCCATCTTCATGCTCACCGGCGCGGTCCGCTGGCGGCAGGCCGACGACGTGTTCACCGCCGGCATGAAGATGATGGCGCTCATCGGCTTCATCATGATCTCCGCCCAGGGCTTCGCCTCCGTCATGCAGGCCACCGAGCAGGTCACCCCGCTGGTCGACGCGACCGCCGCGCTGTTCAGCGGCAACCGGGCGGCCGCCGCGTTCGCCATGCTCGTCGTCGGACTCATCGTCACCATGGGCATCGGCTCGTCCTTCTCGACGCTGCCCATTATCACGACCATCTACGTGCCGCTGTGCCTGTCCCTGGGCTTCTCGCCGCTGGCGACGGTCGCCATGATCGGCACCGCCGGCGCGCTCGGCGACGCGGGCTCCCCGGCCTCCGACTCGACGCTCGGCCCGACGGCCGGCCTCAACGCCGACGGCCAGCACGACCACATCCGGGACACCGTCATCCCGACGTTCCTGCACTTCAACCTCCCGCTGCTCGCGGCCGGCTGGGTCGCCGCGATGGTCCTCTAGCACCACGGCCCCGGGACGCGGTCCCGGCATGACGACGGCCGCCGCCCGCCCCGCGACCGGGGAGGGCGGCGGCGTCTCCGCGATCGGGGGAGGAGGGCGGTGGCAGCGGCCGGCGGGACGCGCGCCGCGCGGGGCGCCGTCGTCACGCGCCACCCGCGCACGCGGAAGGGCCCGCCGCTCCCGGGGGAACGGCGGGCCCTTCTCAGGCATGCTGCCCGTCGTGGACGGGCCGCGTCATGCGGGGAGCCGGCTTAGCGGGCGTCCTCGATCATGACGACCTGGGCGACGGCCTGGATGACGGAGGCGATCTTGACGGCCTCCCAGACCTGCTCCTTGGTCAGGCCACCCTCGCGGACGACCTTGTCGTGGGCCAGCGTGCAGTGCTCGCAGCCGTTGACGGTGGAGACGGCCATCTGCCACAGCTCGAAGTCGACCTTGTCGACCGGCGGCTTGGAGATGATGTTCATGCGCAGGCCGAACTTGACCTGGGCGTAGTCGGAGCCGAGCCAGCCCTTGGCGCGGTAGGCGACGTTGTTCATCGCCATGACCGTGGCGGCGCCCAGCGCGCCCTCGAACGCCTCGTCGGAGAGGTGCTCCTTCGCCTCGTCGGCGATCTCGGAGAACACGGTCTCGTTGCGGGAGGCGGCCGCGGCGGCGACCATGGTGCCCCACAGCTGCTGCTCGGAGAGCTCCGTGGAACGGGTCAGCGTGCCCAGGTTGAGCTTCTGATCCTTGGCGTACTCGGGGAGGTTGCTCTTCAGGTTGTCGATCGACATGTTTACTTCAGGGACTCCTGGACGACGGACATCTTGTCGATGTTCTTGGTCGGGTCGTTGTCCTGCCAGTTGCAGGCGCAGACCTCCTCGGACTGCAGCGCGTCGAGGACGCGGAGGACCTCGTCGGTGTTGCGGCCCACGGCGTCCGGGGTGACGGACACGAACTGGATGACGTTGTCCGGGTCGACGATGAAGGTCGCGCGGTCCGCGACGCCGTCGGCGTTCTCGACGCCCAGGGCACGGATGAGGTCATGGCGCACGTCGGCGAACATCGGGAACGGGACGTCCTTCAGCTCCGGGTGGACGGCGCGCCAGTTGAAGTGGGCGTACTCGTTGTCGGTGGAGCCGCCGAGAACCTGGGTGTCGCGATCCTCGAACTCCTCGTTCAGCTTGCCGAACGCGGCGATCTCGGTCGGGCAGACGAAGGTGAAGTCCTTCGGGTAGAAGAAGACGACCTTCCACTTGCCCTCGTACTTGTCCAGGGACACCTGCTCGAAGTAGTCGTCCGGGGACTGGGCGTTGGCCTCGTGCAGGTCGCCGCCCTTGAGGGCGGTGAGGTCGAACTCGGGGAACTGGTCACCAACGGTGAGCAGAGCCATGGGAATTCCTCCTAAGAATCGCTCTGGGTTCTGTTCGTGCCGGGTCCGGTGCGGGTGCCGCGTGAGGCGGGCGGACACCGTGTCCAGCATCACGGCCAAGTATGCACGCGTTCCCCGGGGGCGTCAAGAGGAAACGACGAATTATGTCGTGTAGGGTGATAGGCATGAATAATCGAGAGTACCGACCGACCCTCCCGCAGCTCCGGGCGTTCGTCGCGATCGCGGACACGGGCCACTTCGGCCAGGCCGCTCGGCGTCTCGGGATCTCCCAGCCCTCCCTCTCCCAGGCCCTCGCCACCCTCGAGCAGGGGCTCGACGTCCAGCTCGTCGAGCGCTCCACCCGGCGCGTGCTGGTCACCCCGATAGGCAGGGGGCTGCTGCCCCTGGCGCGCCAGGTCGCCGAGATCGCCGACGACATCGTCGCCCGCGCCTCCGGCCGCACCGGCGACCTCGCCGGCCCGCTGTCCATCGGCTTCATCCCGACCGTCGCGCCGTACGTGCTGCCGAACTTCCTGCGCCTCGTCCGCGACGAGCTGCCGGAGCTGGAGCCCCGCATCCACGAGGAGCCGACGGAGCACCTCGTCGAGGCGCTGCGCTCCGGCGCCATCGACGTCGCCATCATGGCGCTGCCCTCCGGCGTCTCCATGTTCACGGAGGAGCGCCTCTACGACGAGGAGTTCGAGCTGGTCGTCCCCGAGGACAGCGAGCTCGCCGGCCGCGAGGACGTGCCGCTGGAGGTCCTCGGCGAGCTCGAGCTGCTCCTGCTCGACGACGGCCACTGCATGCGCGACCAGGTCCTCGACCTCTGCCGCCGCGTCGACGCCATCCGCAGCGACGACTCCGGCATGGAGACCCGCGCCGCCTCCCTGTCGACCGTCGTCCAGTGCGTCGCCGGCGGCCTCGGCGAGACGCTCATCCCGGAGTCCGCGCTGCGCGTCGAGGCGTCCCGCCCCGGCCTCGCGACCGCCCGCTTCGCCGGCCCGGTCCGCCCGGGCCGCACCATCGGCATGGTCTACCGCGCCTCGTCGGTGCGCGCCGACGAGTTCACCCGCATCGGCGACATGGCCCGCCGCGCCTGGGAGCAGGCCGTCGGCCACTCCGCGGAGGAGTCCGCCATCGCCGGCACCGCCTCCGCGTAGCGCGCACGCCCCGCCGCGCGCGTGCGCGTGACGACGGGATCCCGCACCGCCCCGGGCCGCCCGCCCGGGGCGTCGGCATGCGCGGCGGGGGACCCGTCGTCACGTATGACGGGGGAGCGCGCCCACCCGGGCGCGCCTACCCGGAGACGACGCGCAGCGACCGCAGGCGCACCTCGCCGGCGTCGTCGGAGGCTGCGAGGTCCACCTCGGCCTCCAGCCGCCAGCCGTGGTCGCCCTCCGGGTCGTCGATGGTCTGCGAGACGAGCCAGACGCCGTCGGCCGTCGCGGACTCGTCGACGCGGAACAGCTCCGGGCCGCGGGCGTCGGGGCCGATGCCGACGTCGTCGTACTCGTCGAAGTAGTCGTCCATCGCGGCCGGCCAGTCCGGCGCGTCCTCCAGGTACCCGTCCAGCTCCGCCAGCTGCTCCTCCTTCTCGAAGGCGAACAGCTGCACGTGCCGGAACATGAGGTTGCGCACCATGCGCGTGAAGGCGCGGCGGTTGCCGGTCAGCGGGCGGGAGCCGTCGTCGCCGAACGCCGCCTCCTTCAGCGTCGCCTCGTCCAGCGCGGCATCCGGGTCGGCCATCCGCGCCCATTCGTCGACCAGCGAGTTGTCGACCTGCTGGATCAGCTCGCCCAGCCACGCGACGACGTCGTCCAGCTCCTCCGTCGACGCCTCCGGCGGCAGCGTGTGCTTCAGCGTCCGCCACGCGTCCGTGAGGTAACGCAGCAGCACGCCCTCCGCGCGGGCGACGCCGTACTCCGCGACGACGTCGCTGAACGTCATCGCCTTCTCCACCATCTCGCGCACCACGGACTTCGGGGACAGCTCGAACTCGCCGACCCACGGATGCCCCTGCGAGTAGGTGCGGAACGCCGCCTCCAGCTCCTCCTCGAGGGGCTTCGGGTACGTCACGTCCTCGATGAGCGCCATCCGCTCCGTGTACTCCACGCCCTCGGCCTTCAGCGCCGCGATCTCCTCGCCGCGCGCCGCCCGCTCCTGCGCCCGCAGGATGGGGCGCGGGTCGTCGAGGATCGCCTCGAAGACGCTGACGACGTCCATCGCGTACGTCTCCGACTCCCGGTCCAGCAGCTCCAGGGCCGCCAGGGCGAACGGGGCCAGCGGCTGGTCCAGCGCGAAATCGCGCTGCAGCTCGATCATCAGCCGCGGCTGCGGGCCGTGCTTCGTCTCCGCCAGGCCGATGATGCCGGCGTTGAGCAGGCCCCGGTACAGCTCGATGGCCGTGAGGATGTCCTCGTTCTGCCGGTGCCGCGTGTCGTGGTTGCCGCGGAGCAGCCCCCGCATGTGGGCGAAGGTGTCGCCGCCGCGGCCGATGACGTTGAGGATCATCGAGTTCGACACCCGGAACCGGCTGGTCAGCTGCTCCGGCGGCTGATCGACGAGCTTGTCGAAGGTCGTCTCCGACCACGTCACCTCGCCCTTCGGCGCCGTCTTCTTCCGCAGCTTCCGCAGCTTCGCCTCGTCCTGGCCCGCGCGCCGGCGCAGCTTCGCGTTCTCGATCTCGTGCTCCGGCGCCTGCACGACGACGGCGCCCTCCGTGTCGTAGCCCGCACGCCCCGCGCGACCGGCGATCTGGTGGAACTCGCGGGACTTGACGACGCGCCGACGCTGGCCGTCGAACTTCACCAGCCCGGTCATGAGCACCGTGCGGATGGGCACGTTGATGCCGACGCCAAGGGTGTCGGTGCCGCAGATGACCTTCAGCAGGCCCGTCTGGCTGAGCCGCTCGACCAGGCGCCGGTACTTCGGCAGCATGCCGGCGTGGTGGACGCCGATGCCGCGGCGCAGCAGCTTCGACAGCACGCGGCCGAAGGACGTCGTGAAGCGGAAGTCGCCGATCTCGGCCCGGACCCGCTCCTTCTCCTCGTCCGTCAGCAGCTTCAGGCCCGTGAGCGACTGGGCGCGCTCCGCCGCCTCGCGTTGCGAGAAATGCACGACGTAGATGGGAGCCTTGCCGTCCTTCAGCAGGTCGCCCAGCGTGTCGTGGACGGGGGTGTAAACGTAGTGGAAGTCGAGGGGGACCGGCCGCTCGCTGCCGGTGACCAGCTCCACGTCGCGGCCCGTGCGCTCCTTCAGGTCGCGCTCGAACATCGACGTGTCGCCCAGCGTCGCCGACATCAGCAGGAACTGCGCGCGGTGCAGCTCCAGCAGCGGCACCTGCCACGCCCAGCCGCGGTCGGGCTCCGCGTAGAAGTGGAACTCGTCCATCACCACCTGGTCGATGTCCGCCTCGTTGCCCTCCCGCAGCGCGATGTTCGCGACGATCTCCGCGGTCGCGCAGATGATGGGCGCGTTGCGGTTCACCGTCGCGTCGCCGGTCATCATGCCGACGTTCTCCGCCCCGAACACCTCGCACAGGGCGAAGAACTTCTCGCTCACCAGCGCCTTGATGGGCGCGGTGTAGAAGCTCCTCTTCCGCTGCGCCATCGCGGCGAAATGCGCAGCGATGGCGACCATCGACTTCCCGGAGCCCGTCGGCGTCGCCAGGATGACGTGGTCGCCGGCGGCCAGCGCCAGCGACGCCTCCTCCTGCGCCGGATACAGCGTGATGCCGCGCGAGGCGGTCCACGACGTGAACGAGTCGATGACGGCGTCGGCCATCATCGACTCGGGGACCTCCGAGAGGTCGGGGAGCAGCTGGGCGAGGGTCTGGTCGGACACGCCCGCCAGCCTACCGGGGCCTAGAAGCGGAACCAGGGGCGGCGCCGCCCGCGCCGGCCGCGGCGGTGGTCGCCGTCGGAGCCGTCGCCGTCCGCGTGACCGGCGGCGCCGTCGTCCCCGTGGCCGGAGCCGGCGGAGCCGTGGGAGGGGCCGTCCGGGGTCCCGTCGGCCGCGCTGGTCGCGTGACCGCCGGCGGCCGGGGCGTCGCCGGCGTCGTCCGCGCGGTCGCCGTCGGGGGAGGAGTCCTCCGCGTCGTCCGCGCCGTCCTCCCGCGCCGCACCGGCGTCGCCGGAGGCGGAGGCATCGGAACCGGAGCGGTCATCGTCGTCACGCTCATCCGCGGGGGACGCGTCCTGCCCGTCGCCCACCGGGGCGTCGGGCCACTCGCCGCGCGGGGTGCGCGGGGACTCCTCCGGCGCATCCAGCTGGTTGGACAGGAAGCGCTCGAACTCCGCGCCCAGCTCATCGGCCGACGGGATGCGCCCGTTCTCGCCGATGAGGGGGCTCGACTCCAGCGTGGAACGGCGATGCTCCTCCTCGTCGTGCTGGTGCTCCAGCATGCGGACGATCTGGGCGACCTCGCCGGACTCCGCGACCTGTTCCGCCAGCATCGCCGCGAGGCGATCGCTGTCCTGCTGCAGCGCGCGCAGCGGCAGGTTCAGATCGCCGACCTCCTGCACCGCCTCCAGCAGGCGCAGCACCGCCAGCGGGTATTCCGACTGCGCGATGTAATGCGGCACCTGCGCCGTGAAACCGCTGGTGGAGCGGCCGCGGCGGTTCAGCTCCAGCTCGATGCGCAGGCTCGCCGCGCCCGGGACCGTCACCTTGTGGCCCCACGTGCGATGGCGCTGCAGCACCGACCGGTCGTTGCCGTGCGCGATGACCGTCAGCGGGCGCGTGTGCGGCACCGTCATCGGCGCCGAGTACAGGCTCACCGTGCGGCGCACGTCGAAGCGCTCCGCCAGATCCGCCACCGCGTCCGAGAACGCCTCCCACCGGAAATCCGGCTCCGGGCCCGACAGCAGCAGGAACATCTTCCCGTCGTCGTCCCGCAGCACCTGCAGCGACAGATCGAGCTCCTTCATCTCCGCGATCTCGTCGCGCACCATCGTCACCGGGGGACGGCGCGAGCGGTAGTCCACCAGCTCGTCGTTGTGGAAGGACACGACCGTGCGGTGGTCCAGCGCATCCAGCAGATGCTGGGCGGACCCGCCCACGGCGTGGCCGGCGTCGGCGTAGCCCTGCAGCGCGACGACGAGCGTCAACCCGTCGTCCGCCGGGCGCACCTCGGGCGCGGGGAACTCCATCTCGTACATGCGGTCCCCGTCACCTCCGCGGTTGACGTCCTCTGCCATAGTCCCGGCCCTCCTCTCGTCCGACGCGCCCTGGCCGTTCCAGGTGGTGTCCCACCAACCTACCGGGCCGAAGTGACATCGTGGTCATTCCTCCCCCGTCAACGGCCGCCGCGTCCCACGTATTCCCGGCGGCGCATGGGGAGGGGGCGGGGCGGCGCGCCCGGAAGTTGTCCACCGGCCGGAAACCGTCCACGAACGGGCTTTCGCGGACGCGGCGGCGGCCCCGCGGCGTCGGGCGGGCGGCGATGCTGCGGGCATGCGAGACGACACGCGCACCATCGACGGCCCCGCCGGCCCCGCCCCGACCCTCACCAACGTCCCCGGACTGCTCGGCCACCACGTCGCCGAGCACCTCATCCTGCTGCAGCGCCACCGCGGCGCCCCGCTGCCCGGCCCGATGCTCATGAAGGACATCGACGACGACCTGGACGTCGTCGCCCTGCTCTCCCGCACCGCCGAACTGCTCGACCCGCGTGACGGCGTCGTCCTCGACGTCCTCGTCGTCTCCCGAGGCTGGCCGGAGGCGTTCCCCGCGCCGCACGAGGTCGAGGAGGCGCTCGCGCCGCGCATCGACCTCGGCGCCTACTCCGGCGTCCCCGCCATCGCCGCCGGGGCACCGGTCACCGACCGCGACGGAACGCCCCGCGGACTCGTCGACGACCCGGCGCTCAGCCCCGCCGCCGGCATCCTCGCCGACGCGGGGGAGGCCATCTGCGAGGACGCCGGGGCCCTCGTCGCCCGCTTCGCACCCGAATCCGACGGGGAGCGGCGTGCGGCGGCCGCGGAGGCGCAGGACCTCGCCGAACGCGACGTCGCGAGGCTCGCCGCCCGGCACTGCGCCATCGGCGAGGCCGGGGCGGCCCGGCGCCTGCTGTCCTGGTACGACGAATGGGACGCGCTGCTGCGCGACCTCCGCGACCGCGGCGCCGGCGTCGACGAGGTGCTGTCCGGCGTGCCGACGCTGCGGGTGCTCGCCCGAGGGCTGGTGAACCTCACCGTCCGGGACCTCACCATCGACGTCATCGCCTCCGCGGACGCCCCGCTGGCGCGCCTGCTGTGGCTCGAATGCGCACGGCTGTTCACCGGCCGCGCCCGCGCCAACGCCCTGGCCTGCTACGCCCTCGACCGCTGGCATCACGGCTGCCAGGGCATCGCCGAGCATGCCCTCGCCGCCGCGCGCGACGCCGACCCGGGGCACACCCTCACCGGGCTGATGGACCGGGCCATCGCCGCCGGCCGCGGCGACGAGGCGGCGGCGACGATGATCACCGCCTCCTCCCGCCTGCACGCCGCGATGGGGGAGGCCGCGTACGGCGACGGCGCCCCGTGACGATCACGGGGCACCGTCGTCATGTCCCGCGGCGGCGATGCCGCGAGGTGGGCGTCAGCGGTGCGCCGAATGCGCCCGGTCGCCCAGGTTGGAGGTGAACTCCCACGCGTCGGCGACGATGGTGCGCAGCTCCGTCAGCTTCGGCTCCCAGCCGAGCTCCCGGATCGCCTTCTCGGAGGAGGCGATGAGGGTCGCCGGGTCGCCGGCGCGGCGCGGGGCGGACTCCGCCGGAATGGGGTGGCCCGTCACCTCGCGGCACGCCTCGATGACCTGGCGGACGGAGTAGCCGTCGCCGGAGCCGAGGTTGAAGATGCGGTGGACGCCGCCCTCGTTGGACTGGAGCGCCAGCAGATGGGCGTCGGCCAGGTCCTTGACGTGGATGTAGTCGCGGACGGCGGTGCCGTCGGCCGTCGGCCAGTCCTCGCCGAAGACGTAGATGCGGTCCCGGTGGCCCAGGGCCACCTGCAGGATGAGGGGGATGATGTGCGTCTCGACGACGCGGTTCTCGCCGAAGCCGTTCCACGCGCCGGCGACGTTGAAGTACCGCAGGCTCGTCGCGCCCAGGCCGTAGGCGCGGGCGTAGGAGGTGATGGCGTAGTCGATGGCCAGCTTCGTCGCGCCGTACGGGTTCGTCGGCGCCGTCGGCATGTCCTCCGTGATCGGCACCTGCTCCGGCTCGCCGTAGGTGGCGGCGGTGGAGGAGAACACGAGGTTGCCCGTGCCCGTCTCCCGCATCGCGTCCAGCAGCGCCAGCGTCGTGCCGACGTTGCCGTGCCAGTACGCCGCCGGATCCTCCACGGACTCGCCGACGAGGGACTTCGCCGCGAAGTGCAGGACGCCGTCGAAGTCGCCGGAGGACAGCACGTCCCCGGCGGCCTCCGCCACGTCGCCCTCGATGAACTCCGCGGCCGGGTGCACGCCGTCGCGATTGCCGGTGGTCAGGTTGTCGAGGATCGTGACCTCGTGGCCCGACTCGGTCAGGACCGCAGCGGTGACGCCGCCGACGTAGCCGGCGCCGCCGGTGACCAGGAGCTTCACTTCGGCACCACCATCACGGCGTGGGCGAGCTCGTCCGGCAGATCCAGCGAGTGGTCGCCGCGGGACAGGGTGACGCGGCCGGAGTGGACCTCCACCTGCGCCTCCGCGTCCGGCTTGATGCCGGCGGTCTTCAGCCGCTTCATGTACGTCGGCTCCACCTGCAGGATCTCGTTGATCTGGATGATGCGGACCTCGTACGGGCCGCCCTCGTCCAGATCCGTCAGACGCAGCGCCGCCGCCGGCAGCGGCTTCGGGCCCTTCACGCCCAGCTCGTCCAGGCCCGGGATCGGGTTGCCGAACGGCGACAGCGTGTGCTCCTCCAGCAGATCCACCAGGCGCAGCTCCACGTCGTCGCTCATGACGTGCTCCCAGCGGCAGGCCTCGTCGTGGACCTTGTCCCACTCCAGGCCGAGGACGTCGACCAGCAGGCGCTCCGCCAGGCGGTGCTTGCGCATCACCGACGTCGCGCGGCGGCGGCCCTCCTCCGACAGCTTCAGGCTGCGATCCGGGGCGACGGAGACGAGGCCGTCGCGCTCCATGCGGGCGACGGTCTGGCTGACGGTCGGCCCCGACTGCTCGAGCCGCTCCGCGATGCGGGCGCGGAGGGGGACGATGCCCTCCTCCTCGAGCTCGAAGATGGTTCGCAGGTACATCTCCGTGGTGTCAACCAGGTCCCTCACGTGGTTCCTTTCGGCCGGGGGTTCTCAGGTGGATGGCGGATCCGAGCCGTGGGCGGGATCACGCGCGCTTACCCAGCCTAGACTAACCCAGCCGCAGCCGGGCCGGGCCCGTCCCGCGCGTCGCGCCGAAAACGGCGCCGGCCCGGATCCCCTCGGGGATCCGGGCCGGCGCCGTCATGCGACCGGGGCGGCGGCCAACGCGTCCGCGGGACCCGCGTCCGCGTGCCGCCGCGCTCCGTATTACTTCGCGTAGTCGCGGAGGCGATCGGCCAGCGCGCCCTCGCGCAGCTTCGCCATCACCTCGCGCTCGATCTGGCGGACCCGCTCACGCGACAGGCCGAAATGCCGGCCGATCTGGTCGAGCGTGCGCGGCAGGCCGTCGTCGAGGCCGTAGCGCAGCTTGATGACGTCGCGCTCCCGCGTCTCCAGCATCGACAGCACCTTGCGCACGTCGTGGTGGCGCAGGCTCGCGACGACCGCCTCCTCGGCGTCCGTCGCCTCCGAATCCTCGATGAAGTCGCCCAGCGGCGCCTCCTCGTCGGTGCCGACCGGCATGTCCAGGCTCACCGGGTCACGGGACTGGCGCAGCAGCATCTCGATCTTCGCCTCGGGGATGCCCGACTCCTCCGCCAGCTCCTCGTTCGTCGCCTCGCGGCCCAGCTGCTGGTACAGCTCGCGCTTGATGCGGGAGATCTTGTTCACCTGCTCCACCAGGTGGACGGGCAGGCGGATGGTGCGGGACTGGTCTGCCATGCCGCGGGTGATCGCCTGGCGGATCCACCACGTCGCGTACGTGGAGAACTTGAAGCCCTTGGTGTAGTCGAACTTCTCCATCGCGCGGATGAGGCCGAGGTTGCCCTCCTGGATGAGGTCCAGCAGCGGCATACCGCGGCCCGTGTAGCGCTTCGCCAGGGAGACGACCAGGCGCAGGTTCGCCTCCAGCAGATGGGCGCGGGCGGCCTTGCCCTCCTGCGCCAGGACCTTCATGTCGCGCTTCTTCGCCCGGGTCACCTTCGCCCCGGACTCCAGCAGATGCTCGGCGTAGACGCCCGCCTCGATCCGCTTGGACAGCTCGACCTCCTCCTCGGCCGACAGCAGCGCCGTCTTGCCGATGCCGTTGAGGTAGACGCGGACGAGATCCTGCGACGGGTTCTCGTTGCCCCCGGCGCGGCGGCGGGAGCCGCCCCTGCCGTCCTCTCCGTCGTTGGCGCGGTCGCTGGTGACGGCACTGCTCATGGAACCTGGCCTCCTGGTGGTCGACGTTCTCACGGGGTATAACGCGCCGGACGCCCCCGGTGTTCCCGCAACCGGCGGATTTTCCCCGCGGAAACCGCGTTACCCCGGGTCGCGGGGTTCCGGGCGGGGGTGGCGGCGGGGGTGATTACGGGCCGCCGGACGAACTCCGGCGGCGTCCCGCGCCCCGGGCGGGGCCGCGGCGCGGGGGAGGGGCGGTGCGTCCGTCAGCACTCCACCAGCAGGGTGAACGGCCCGTCGTTGACGGACTCCACCTGCATCATCGCCCCGAAGCGGCCGGTGGCGACCTCGAGGCCCCGGCCGCGGAGCTCCTCCACGATCCGGTCGATGACGGGTTCCGCCTCCGCGCCCGGCGCCGCGGCGGACCACGACGGCCGCCGCCCCTTCCTCGTCGCGCCCATGAGGGTGAATTGGCTGACGACGAGCACCGGCGCGCCGGCCTCCTCCGCCGATCGCTCCCCGTCGAGGAGGCGCAGCTCCGCGATCTTGCGGGCCATCGTGCGCCACGCGTCCGGGTCGTCCTCCCGCCCGACGCCGACGAGCGCCAGCACTCCGCCGGTCTCCCCGCCGTCGATCGCGCCGACGACCTCGCCGTCGACCGTCACCCGCGCCCGGGTCACCCGGGTCAGCACCGCCTTCACGCGTCCTCCTCCGTCTCCGCCGGGGCGTCCCCGGCCGTCATCTCCTCCGGCAGCACCAGCCCGTGGCGCACCAGGTCCACGACGACCGGGACGGCCGCCGACAGGATCTCCTCCTTCACCGCGTCCGGGTCGTCGCCCGGATCGCCCCAGGCGCCGAGCTCCACGCGCAGGTCGACGAGCAGCCGCAGCGTCGCGCCCTCCTGGAACGACGACAGCAGGCCGGCGACGGCGTCGTCGATCTCGTGGCTCCACCGCGGACCGTCGGTGCGGGTGACGCGGACGATTTCCTCGGCGAAGCCCACGCCGGAGGCGTCGGGGAGCGACACCCGCTCCAGCGCCAGGCCCGGGCGCAGCCGGAACACGGACCCCGCGATGTCGTCGGCCGACTTGTCCCGCAGCCACGCGGCGCGGGCGAGGTGCTCCTCGGCCTCCAGGGCGAACGGCCCGGCCAGCGGCTGCGGCATCTCCTCGCACAGCACCGACGACGGGCCGTCGATGCGCTGGAGGGTGACGTAGCCGAAGCCGACGCCGCGCACGCCCGCGGCGGCGAAGTGCTCGAGCCAGCGCCGGGTGCGGGCGCGGCCCTCCGCCGAGCGCGGGTCGGCGGACTCGTCGCGCAGCCAGGTGCCGACGTAGGGGGCGGGGTCGGCGACGTCGCGCTGGACGATCCACGCCTCCACGCCCTCGTCGGGGATCCAGGAGGCGACGCGGGAGCGCCAGTCGCCGCCGTCGCCGACGACCCACGCGCCGAGCATGTGGGCGGTGCCGCCGGGGGCGAGGTGCTCCACCGCGCCGACGATCATCGTCGCCGTCGCCCCGTCGAGGTCCAGGCCGGAGTCGCGGTAGACGTGGCCGACCTCGGGCGGGCCGACGACGAAGGGCGGGTTCGCGACGATGCGGTCGAACTCCCGCCCGGCGACCGGCTCGAACCAGCTGCCCTCCAGCACCTCCGCGTCGGCGCGGCCGGCGGCGGCGAGCGTCGCCCGCGCGTACGTCAGCGCCCGCGGGTGCAGGTCCGTCGCGACGATGGTTCCGGCACCGACCTGCCCGAGGGCCTGCACGCCCCCGCCGCAGCCGAGATCCAGCACGGAGCCCACCGGGTCGTGCGGCGTGATGTCCAGCAGCGAGCGCGACGCCCGGCCGACGCCGGGGACGTGGTCCGCACCCGGCACGTGCGGGCGCATCGAGGCGTCGCGGTCGCTGAAGACCAGGTGGTCGCGGCCGTGCAGCGCCAGCGGCCGGACGTCGATCGCGGCGACGACGGCGGGGCCGAGCCCGCCGCCCGCGTCACCGTCCGCGCCGTCGTTCCGGCCACCGCCCGCGTCACCGCCCGCATCGCCGGGCTTGGCGACGTCCCCCGCACCGGCCACGTCATCGGCCGGGACGAGGACTCCGCACGCCACCGCGCGGTCGTGGACGTCCGCGCCCAGCACGTCGCGCACGGGAGCGGGGTCCCCGACGACGACGGCGGAGACCAGCCGCGCCAGCGGCGAGCCGTCCAGCAGCGCCGCCACGGCCTCGGGCTCGCCGCGGTCGAGGGCAGCCAGCCCCTCGTCGCCCAGCAGCTCCGCCAGCCCGGCGGAGCCGAAGCCCGCCGCGGCCAGGGCGGCGGCGAGGTCCGGCGCCAGGTCCGGAAGCCCGGACAGGGCGTCGTCGGTCGGGGGCGGGGGATAGGCGCGCTCGTCGTTCACGCCGACCAGCCTAGGGGGCGGGGCGTGCCGCGGCGTCACTCGTCCGGCATGTCGATGACGACCGGGCGGGCGGCGCCGTGCCCGGCGTCCGGGCGGCCGCCGGGGCGGTCGCCGTCGTCACGCATCTCCGGGGGAACCCACAGGACCGGGAGATTGGGGTGGGACCCGCCCCCGTACGGGCCGTCGCCCACGGGCTTCGCCGCGGCGACCTCCGCCGCGCGGGCCTCCGCCTCCTCCCGCTCGCGGCGCGCCTGCTCGCGCGCCACGCCCGGCTTGTAGACGCGGCGCTCGTTCTTGTCGCGCTTCTCGCCCGACTCGTTCGCGATGACGACCGCGATCCACGGCATCGGCACCGACAGCACCGTGAAGATGATCCCCAGCCACGGCAGGTCCCACCACATGAACGCCGCACCCGCCACCAGCAGCAGCGGGATGCGCGACCACTGCAGGCCCGCGTAGATGCGGCGCCGCCGGTGGTAGTTGCGCAGGCGCGAATGACCGGCGTCGGTGATGAGCACCGCCTCGCCTCGTCCGCGCCTCTTCGCCATGCCCCTCACCATAGGCCGGGCCACCGGCCGATTCGACACCGGTGCGGGCCGATGGACCATAATCGGGGATCATGACCGCGCCGACCCAGACCACGAAGACCATCGAAAGGCCCGACGTCCACACGGACGACGTCGGGCAGGACGACACCCCCAAGTTCTTCCACTACGTCAAGAAGAACAGCATCGTCGAGTCCGCGGTGTCCGGGAAGTACGTCGTGGCCCTGTGCGGCGAGACCTTCCCCGTCACCAAGTCCGCCAAGCCCGGCTCGCCGGTCTGCCCGGACTGCGAGCGCATCTACAAGACCCTCCGGCGGAAGTGAGCGGCCTCCGCGCCTGGCAGCGGGAGGCCCTGGACAAGTACCTGGCGACGGCGCCGCGGGACTTCCTCGCGGTCGCGACCCCGGGCGCCGGCAAGACGACGTTCGCCCTGCGACTGGCCGCCGAGCTGCTCGCCGCCCGCACCGTCGACCGCGTGGTCGTCGTCGTGCCCACAGAGCACCTCAAGGTCCAGTGGGCCGAGTCCGCCGGCCGCAACGGCATCGCGCTGGACCCCCACTTCAGCAACAGCGGGGGAGTGGTCAACCCCGCCTACCACGGCATCGTCGTCACCTACGCCCAGGTCGCCGTGCACCCGATGAAGCACCGCGCCGTCGCCACCGCCCGGCGCACCCTGGTGATCCTCGACGAGGTCCACCACGGCGGCGACGCGAAGTCCTGGGGCGACGGCATCGCCGAGGCCTACGACGACGCCGAACGGCGCCTGTGCCTCACCGGCACGCCGTTCCGCTCCGACGACGCGGCGATCCCCTTCGTCCGCTACGAGCCGGACGGGGAGGGCCACGAGCGGTCCGTCGCCGACTACGTCTACGGCTACCCGCAGGCGCTGCGCGACGGCGTCGTCCGCCCCGTCGTGTTCCTCGCCTACTCCGGCGAGGCGCGGTGGCGGGACTCGGCGGGCGAGGAGTTCGCCGCCCGCCTCGGCGAGATCCTCACCCCGGAGGAGACGGGCCGGGCGTGGCGCACCGCCCTCGACCCCTCCGGCGACTGGATCCCCGCCGTGCTGCGGGCCGCCCACACGCGGCTGACGCAGATGCGGCGCCAGGTGCCGGACGCCGGCGGCCTGGTCATCGCCACCGACTCGAAGACGGCGCGCGCGTACAAGCGCATCCTCGAGGAGCTGTCGTCGACGCCGGTGTCGCTCATCCTCTCCGACGAGGAGGGTTCGTCGGAGCGCATCGCGAGCTTCAGCGAGTCCACCGACGAGTGGATGGTCGCCGTCCGCATGGTGTCGGAGGGCGTCGACGTGCCGCGCCTGGCCGTCGGCGTCTACGCCACCTCCTCGTCGACGCCGCTGTTCTTCGCCCAGGCCATCGGCCGCTTCGTCCGCTCCCGCCGCCCCGGCGAGACCGCCTCGGTGTTCCTGCCGTCGGTGCCGGTGCTGCTGGATCTCGCCTCCGAGATGGAGGTGCAGCGCAACCACGTCCTGGGCAAGCCCGACCGCGTCGCCGACGGGTGGGACGACGAGCTGGTCGCCGAGGCGAACCGGCGCGAGGACGAGAAGACCGACGACCTGCCGGCCTACGAGTCCCTCGGCGCCGACGCGGAGCTCGGCGAGATCATCTACGACGGCGCGACCTACGGCACCGCCACGCTCGCCGGCTCCGAGGAGGAGGCGGAGTACCTCGGCCTGCCCGGTCTGCTCGACCACGACCAGATGCGCACCCTGCTGGCCAAGCGGCAGGACGAGCAGCTGAAGGCCGCGTCGGCCCGCATGGAGCACGAGCGGCTGCAGGCGGAGCTCGACGCCGCGGAGTCCGACCCGACCGCGACGACCGGCGGCGCCGGCGCGGTCGACGACGACGCGCCCGAGGTGCCCGCCCCGGAGGCCGCGGGCGCCCCGAGCCTGGGGGAGCGCGCCACCGACGCCCGCGAGATCCCGAAGCTCCGCAAGCAGCTCAACACCCTGGTGTCCATCGCCGCCGCCCGCACCGGCAAGGCCCACGGCCAGATCCACAATGAGGTCCGCCGGGCGTGCGGCGGCCCGCAGACCGCCCTGTGCTCCGCGGAGCAGCTCCGCGAGCGCATCGCGCACCTGCGCCGCTGGTGACCCCCGCCCGTCGGGGCCCGGGCGGGCGCGTGCGCTGCGGGAGGGGACCGCCGCAACGCGTGACGACGCGACGCGCCGCGGGGCCCGGTGGGTGCGCATGATACGGGAGGGGACCGTCGCAACGCGTGACGACGGTCACCGCGCGGCGCGGCACCCGGCGGTGGAGCGGCCCGCCCCGCCGTGCCATGATCGCCGGGACGAGCCCCGCCGACGAAAGGACCCCGCCGTGACGCCCACCCCGGCCCAGCAGCCGCCCGCCCCCGACGCAGGACGCCCAGGCGCCCCCGTCGACGGCTACGGGCCGGACGGCATCGACGGCTCGGCCCGCGGCCGCACCATCGGCCTGGCCTCCCTGGTCCTCGGCATCGGCGGCCTGCTCACCTCGCCGTTCATGTTCGGCGGCGTCATCGGCGTCGTCGCGATCGTGCTCGGCATCGTCGCCATCGTGAAGTCCCGCGCGGCGAACAAGCGAGTGAAGGCCGCCGGCCGGGAGCCGCGCACCGGCGGCGCCCTCGGACTCGGCGTCGTCGGCATCATCACCGGCATCGCCGCCGTCATCATCCCGATCGTCATCATGCAGACCGTCGGCCAGATCATGGACGAGTGCTCCCACCTGCCGGAGAACAGCCCCGAGCACGGCCAGTGCCTGGTGGAGAAGGTCACCGGATCCGGCGGCGCCGGCGCGCCCCCCAGCGGAGGCGCCGAGTGACGGCGCCCGCGCCCACCCGCCACCGCATCCCCGCCCCGGACATCGCCCGAGGCGTCATGCTGCTGTCCATCGCGCTGGCCAACGCCGTCACCGTCTGGGCGCTCAACCGCGGTTTCCTGCCGGAGACCACCGGAGCCGCCGACGTCGCCGCCGACGTGATCATCGCCGTCGTCGCCGAGGTCCGCGGCCTGCCGATGTTCTCCCTCCTGCTCGGCTACGGCATCGGCATGGTGCTCATGCGCGAGTCGGCGCGGGGCGCGCCGTGGCCGGTGGCCCGGGGCATCCTGCTGCGCCGCCACCTGTGGCTCTGGGTAATCGGCGCCGTCCACGCCGTCGTGCTGTTCTGGGGCGACATCCTCATGACCTACGCGCTGCTCGGCACCGTCGCCGTGCTGCTGGGGCGCGCCCGCAACCGCACGCTGCTGTGGATCGCCGGCGTCCTCGCCGGGCTGCAGCTCATCGGCTACGCCGTCATGGGCCTCATCGTCGCCACCATGCCGGGCCCGGCGGGGCCCGCGGGCGACGTGGCGCCGTTCGCCGGCGGGATCTTCGACGGCGGCGGCTACCTCGGCGAGCAGCTCCTGCCCGGCATCGGCATCACCCTGGCGTCCCCGCTGGTCGCCGTGTTCGCGGCGCCGCAGCTCCTGGCCCTCATCCTCGTCGGCCTGGCCGCCGCCCGCCGCCGCGTCCTGGAAGACGCGCCGGAGCACCGGCGCCTGCTCGCCTGGACCGCCGGCATCGGCCTCGCCGCGGCGGTCGCCGCGGGCGTGCCGGCGGGGCTGGAATCCGCCGGCGACGGCGGCGCCGCCTGGTCCACGGTGTCGTCGGCCGCGGGCTTCCTCGCCGGCCCCGGCATCATCGCGGCCATCGCACTGGCCTGCATCCCGCTGCACCGCCGCCTCGGGGAGGGGCGCGGGCTGCCCGCCGCCGTGCGGCCGCTGGCCTCCCTCGGCCGGCGCTCCCTGTCCGGCTACGTCGCCCAGTCCGTCCTGTTCACCGTCATCGCGATGCCGTGGGGCCTCGACCTCATGCCCGTCGACGCCGGCGTCGCCGCGTGGGCGCTGCTCGCCCTCGGGGTGTGGGCGGCGACCGTCGCGGGTGCGGCGGCGCTGGCCGCGGCGGGGCGGCAGGGCCCGCTGGAGACGCTGCTGCGCCGCCTGATCTACGGCGCGGGCGGGCGGCGTGCGGGCGCCGGCGGCCACGGTCATCCCGGTGGCCCGGGGAACCCGCCCGGGGCCGCCCCGCCGGGCGCCGGCCCGATGCCCTCCGCCTGACCCCGGAATCGGGTGCGGCCGGTAACGCGGCCGCCCGTTCGGGCGGGTTGCGGGGGTGCCGGGCGTCGCCATGACCTCCCCTGATCCGGGCAATGGGGGTGAAGGCGAATATACGAACTTCCTTAACTACACTGAAGAGGACAACCGAAAACCCTTGTCCCGGTGCCCGAACGGTGCTTGGACGACCACCTGAAACGGGGGAGTGTTCATGTCCTCGCCTGCCGGCACCGCCCAGCGCCAGCTCTCCGCGGGGCAGAAGGATCGGGGCGATTCGCCCCGCGAACTGTTCCGCAAGCGCACCGGCCTGGTCATCGGCATCGTCCTTGCGCTGCTCGTCTTCTTCCTCATGCCGTCGGACCTGCCGCACAACCTGCGCGCAACCGCCGCCATCGCCGTGCTCATGGCCGCATGGTGGATGTCCGAGGCCATCCCGATCACCGTCACCGCGCTCGTGCCGCTGGTGGCGTTCCCCGCCCTGGGGGCGGCGAAGATCGGCGACTTCTCCGGCGAATACACCGACCCCACCATCTTCCTGTTCATGGGCGGCTTCATGCTCGCCCTGGCCATGCAGCGCTGGGACCTCCACCGCCGCATCGCCCTGTGGGTGCTCGTCGCCATGGGCGGCTCGTCGAAGATGCTCATCCTCGGCTTCATGATCGCCACGGGCTTCCTGTCCATGTGGGTGTCCAACACCGCCACCGCCGTCATGATGCTGCCCATCGGCGTCTCCGTGCTCGCCCTCATCGGCAAGATGCTGCGCGAGGACCCGCAGCTGGCGAAGGACCCGTCCGCGGCGAAGGAGATCGCCGCCGACGCCGCCTCCGACGACTCCGAGCCGAACACGAAGTTCGGCATCGCCCTCATGCTGGGCATCGCATACTCCGCCTCCATCGGCTCCCTCGGCACCCTCATCGGCACCCCGCCGAACGCCCTGCTGGCCGGCTACATGAGCAGCACCCACGACGTCACCATCGGCTTCGGCCAGTGGATGCTCGTCGGCGTCCCGCTCGCCGTCATCCTCATGCTCGTCTGCTGGTTCCTGCTGACCAGCGTCCTGTTCAAGCCGGAGATCAAGAAGATCCCGGGCGGCCGCGGCCTGATGCGCCAGCAGCTCGCCGACCTCGGCCCGATGTCCACCGGCGAGCGCCGGGTCCTGGCCATCTTCGTCATCGCGGCCCTCGCCTGGGTCCTCGTCCCGACCATCTGGCCGGAAACCCTCATCGCGGACGCCGTCATCGCCATGGCGGTCGGCATCGCGCTGCACATCATCCCCGGCGGCTCCAACGGCGTGAAGCTGCTGACGTGGGAGACCTCCCTGGAGCTGCCGTGGGGCGTCCTGCTGCTCTTCGGCGGCGGCCTGGCGTTGTCCACCCAGTTCTCCGACTCCGGCCTCTCCGAGTGGATCGGCGACCAGATGTCCGGCCTCGGCGGCCTGCCGGTGCTGCTCATCGTCGTCGTCGTCTCCGCCGTCGTCCTGCTGCTGACGGAGTTCACCTCGAACACCGCCACCGCCGCGACGTTCCTGCCGCTCGTCGGCGGCATCGCCGGCGGCATGGGCATCGACCCGATGCTGCTGTGCGTCCCGGTCGCCCTCGCCGCCACCTCCGCCTTCATGATGCCGGTGGCGACCCCGCCGAACGCCATCGCCTACGGCTCCGGCTACGTCTCCATGGGCAACATGGTCAAGACGGGCATCTGGCTGAACATCATCGCCCTGGTGCTCATCACCCTGCTGTCCATGACCCTGCTGGTCTGGGTCTTCGGCATCGTCTACTAGCGCCCGCACGGCGCACGACGCGCCCCGGCCGGTCCCCGCGGACCGGCCGGGGCGCCGCCGCATGCGGGCCCCCCGGAGGGGCGGCGCACGCGAAACGGGCCCCGCCGCCCCCGGGAACGGGGGCGGCGGGGCCCGTCATCACGCGAACACGCGCCGAGCGCGACGGCGCGCGCCGCGCGTCACTCCAGGTAGTCGCGCAGCACCTGCGACCGCGACGGGTGGCGCAGCTTCGACATCGTCTTCGACTCGATCTGGCGGATGCGCTCGCGCGTGACGCCGTAGACCTGGCCGATCTCGTCCAGCGTGCGCGGCATGCCGTCGGTCAGGCCGAAGCGCAGCTCCACGACGCCGGCCTCACGCGGCGACAGCGTCGTCAGCACGTCCTTCAGCTGGTCCTGCAGCAGCGTGAAGCTCACCGCGTCGACCGCCACGACGGCCTCGGAATCCTCGATGAAGTCGCCGAGCTGGCTGTCGCCCTCGTCGCCGATCGTCTGGTCCAGGGAGATGGGCTCGCGGGCGTACTGCTGGATCTCCAGCACCTTCTCCTCGGAGATGTCCATCTCCTTCGCCAGCTCCTCCGGGGTGGGCTCGCGGCCCAGATCCTGGAGCAGCTCGCGCTGGATGCGGCCGAGCTTGTTGATGACCTCCACCATGTGCACCGGGATGCGGATGGTGCGGGCCTGGTCCGCCATCGCGCGGGTGATGGCCTGGCGGATCCACCACGTGGCGTACGTCGAGAACTTGTAGCCCTTGGTGTAGTCGAACTTCTCGACGGCGCGGATGAGGCCCAGGTTGCCCTCCTGGATGAGGTCCAGGAACGCCATGCCGCGGCCCGTGTAGCGCTTCGCCAGCGACACCACCAGA
Organism: Corynebacterium sp. 335C; assembly: GCF_053525695.1. Classification (NCBI taxonomy): domain Bacteria; kingdom Bacillati; phylum Actinomycetota; class Actinomycetes; order Mycobacteriales; family Corynebacteriaceae; genus Corynebacterium; species Corynebacterium sp. 335C. The sequence continues at coordinate 296,358 of NZ_JASTTB010000001.1, read as the reverse complement.
CGGAGGTTCGCCTCCAGCAGGTGGTTCTTCGCCTTCTGGCCGTCGCGGGAGACGTCGCGCAGATCGCGCTTCTGGGCGTAGGGGAGGCGCTCGCCGGCCTTCTTCGCCTCGTCGATGCGGTACTGCGCGAACAGGCCCGCCTCGATGCGCTTCGCCAGCGACACCTCCTCCTCGGCCGTCAGCAGCGCGACCTTGCCGATCTGCTTCAGGTACGCGCGGACCGAGTCGGCGGACGCGGTGAGCTCCGCGTCCTTCTTCGCCTGGCGCAGCTTGGCGGACTCGTCCTCGTTCCAGATCTCGTCGCCGTCGGACTCGTCGGACTCGTCGTCGACGCCGTCGTCGCCCGCCTCGTCGTCCTCGTCCTCGCCGGCGTCCAGATCCGGGTCGTACTCGGCGTCGAGCGGGTCGCCGGCCTCGTCGTCCTGATCCTCGGCCAGCGCCTCCTCGGCGAGCGCGTCCTTCGCCTCGTCGCTGATGGTCTTCGCGGTGTTGGACGTGCCGGAACCGCGTGCCGCGGCCTTCTTCGCCGTCTTGCGGGCCGTCTTCTTCGCGGCCTTCTTGGCCGTCTTGCGGGCGGCCTTCTTGGCCGCCTTCTTCGCGGTCTTCTTCGCGGCGGTCTTCTTCACCGCCTTCTTCGCGGGGGCGGCCTCCGCCGCATCCGCCGACGCGTCGGCGGGGTCCGCCGGGGAGGTGGAGGCCGTCTTCGGGGCGGCGGTCTTCTTCGCCGCCGTCTTCTTCGCCGCGGTCTTCTTCACCGCCGACTTCTTGACGGCCTTCTTGACCGTCTTCTTCACGGCCTTCTTGGCGGGTGCGCCGGCACCGGTGGCCTCGGTGGGCTGGTCGGTTTCGTTGACTGCCACGAACGCCCTTTCACGATTGTCGCTTGCTCGGGCGGAGGCGCCCCGGCCGTAGCCGGGGAGCACCTCCCGCCGTCTGTCCTTGCCGCCACGGCGACCCGGGGAAGGTCGTGGGGTCCGCAGTCGGCCCCGGCCCCACACGAGTGGGCGCCCCGGTCACGTGCCGTGAATCAACTCCCCATTGTAACCGGAACGCCGGGATCAGGGCCGCAGGCCCTGGTCCGCCGCCATCGCCGCGCCGACGATGCCAGCGCGGTTGCGCAGCCGCGCCTCCACGACGGGAACGCGGTTGTCCAGCAACGGAACCCACTTCTCGTGCTTGCGGGAGATGCCGCCGCCGACGATGAAGAGGGTCGGCCACAGCACGGCCTCGTAGGTGCGCAGCACCTTCGACACGCGCTTCGCCCACTGCTTGTAGGACAGCTCCTCCCGGTCCTTCACGGCGGAGGAGGCGTAGTGCTCCGCCTCCACGCCGTCGATGACCAGGTGGCCGAACTCCGTGTTCGGGAACAGCGCGCCGTCGTTCAGCAGCGCGCTGCCGATGCCGGTGCCGAACGTCAGCAGGACGACGGAGCCCTCCCGGGCGCGCACGTCGCCGTAGCGGGCCTCCGCCAGGCCCGCGGCATCCGCGTCGTTGAGGACGAACACCTCGCGGCCCGGCAGATGGCGGGCGAACAGCTCCGCGCAGTCGACGCCGACCCAGCTGGAGTCGATGTTGGCCGCCAGGTGGGCGGTCTGGCCGCGGACGACCGACGGCAGGGTCACGCCGAGCGGTCCCTCCCAGCCGAACCGGTCCAGCAGCTCGACGATCGTCTCCGCCACCGCGTCCGGCGTCGCCGGCTGCGGGGTCGGGATCTTGATGCGGTCGGTGACGAAGTCGCCCGTGTCCAGGTCGACGATCGCGCCCTTGATGCCGGAGCCCCCGACATCGACGCCGAATGCGTGGTTGTCGCTCATGGCGCCGATTGTACGGGCGGCGCACAATGGCGCCATGACCTCCGACGCCGCGTCCCCGAACCCGCACCCCGACGCCTCCCCGGCCGCCCCCGGACCGGGGGAGCTCCGCGACATCGCGGAGCTCCTCGCCGCCGAGGCGGCCCGCCTCATCAGGGGAATGCGCGCGGATCTGGGCGACGACCTCGCGGAGACCGCCCGGACGAAATCCAACGCCGTCGACCCGGTCACGGCGGTCGACGAGGCCTCCGAGCGCCGCATCCGGGAGCTCCTCGCGGCCCTGCGCCCGGGCGACGCGATCCTCGGGGAGGAGGGCGGCGCCGACGCCGGCACGACCGGCGTGCGGTGGATCGTCGACCCCGTCGACGGCACGGTGAACTTCCTCTACGGCATCCCCGCCTACGCGGTCAGCATCGCGGCGGAGTCCGGCGGCCGCGTCGTCGCCGCGGCCGTGGCCGACGTGCCCCGCGGGCGGGTGCACTCCGCGGCCCTCGGCCAGGGCGCCCGCGTGCGGGAGGCCGACGGGCGCTCCCGCGCGCTGCGCGCCTCCGGTGCCGACGAGCTGGCGACGGCGCTCGTCGCCACCGGCTTCTCCTACGACCCGGCACGGCGCAGCCGCCAGGGCCGGGTGGCCGCGGAGCTCCTCGGCTCCGTGCGTGACATCCGCCGCATCGGGTCGGCGGCCATCGACCTGTGCCTGCTCGCGGATGGCGCGATCGACGCCTACTACGAGCACGGGCTCGGCGAATGGGACTGGGCCGCCGGCGCGCTCATCGCGGAGGAGGCCGGCGCCGTGGTGACGCGTCCGGAGCGCACCGCCTCGGCGGAGGGCCATGCCGTCATCGCGGCGGCTCCGGGAGTGCGCGGCGCCTTCGCGGCGGCGCTCGCCGGGCTCGGCGCGGATGCGCCGATGCCCGCGGGCGACGACGGCCGCTAGGCGGCCCCGCCCGTCAGCAGGTGGCGTGCCCGACGGCGTCGAGGGCGCCCGCCGGCGGCTCCTCGCCGCGGTTCAGCGCCTCCAGGATCGCGGTGATCTCCTTCGAGTCATCCGGCGTCGTGAAGCCCGAGCCGACGGACACCTCGACGGTGCCGTCCGGGCGGTCGGCGCGGACGAGCTCGAAGCACGGCAGCACCAGGTGCAGCGTCGCGGCCTTCGGCAGCTCCGCGGCGGGGAAGCGGATCTGGCCGTGGCAGTCCATGTCCTGCGCCGGCGACAGCGGGTCGTTGCCCACCGGGTCGGCGGCCTGCGCGAAGCCCAGCGCCGACAGTGCGTCCGCCGCGGAGGTCGCGGCGCCCGACTCGCCGCCGCCGTTGACGACGCGGACCGGGATGGCGGACGGGGCCGCGGCGGCGACGCCGACGAGCTCCGTCGACGGCATCACGGCGCCCGCGTCGGGGCGGGCGCAGGCGACGGGCACCGACTCCGGGGCGGCTCCGCGGGCGACGATCCACGAGCCGATCGCGGCGACCGCGAGGACGGCGACGATGACGCCGTAGGCCAGGGCGCTGCGGCGGGATCGGGCGGCGGGGGAGGTGCGGTGCTGGTTCACGGGGGCCATCATATCCCCCGGTCGGCGCGGCCCCGCGGACGCTCCGGGCGCCGGTCGTCCGGGCCGCCGTCCACCGCCGCACGGAGGCGCCGGCCATCGCCGCGCGGGGCCGCCGCGACGCTCCGCACGGCGGCGCCGGCGGGGCATCCCGCGGCCGGATGGCTGACGCGTCCGCGACGCGCGGGGGAGGGACGTGACACGGGCGCCCCGCGTGCCCTAACATCCCGCCGCAGACGAGGCGTCGGAGACCGCGGCCAGCCCCCGCGGACCGGTGCCGAACAGCGTTCCCCAAGGAGGCCCCGGCCCATGGCCATCGACTACGACGCCCCCCGCACGGACGACCGCGAGGAGATCGAGACCGACTCCCTCGAGGGGCTTCAGGCCGCGGAGGACGACGGGCGCATCGACGACAACGACGACGGCGAGATCGTCGAGCCCCTCGAGCTGCCGGGCGTGGAGCTCGCCGGCGAGGAGCTGGAGGTCCAGTTCAAGCCCCGCCAGGACAACGAGTTCACCTGCGGCTCCTGCTTCCTGGTGATGAACCGCCGGATGATCGCCTACGTGCCCGAGGACGGCGGCCTGCCCATCTGCGAGGACTGCGCCTGACGACGGCGCCCGCCGCGGCACGTGGCCCGGCGGGTCGTGCGGCGCACGCCGCGCGCCGGGGCCCGCGGACGACCGGGCGCGGGTCCCGTCGTCACGCACCGCGACGGGGAGACGGCCCCGCCGCCGCACCATCGCCTCGACGATGGCACGGCGGCGGGGCCGTCCGCGTGCGGTCCGGGGTCAGCCCCGGTCGCGGCCGGCGCCGAGGAAGGCGTCGAGGACCTCATCCGGCTTGCGGGTGGAGACCAGCCAGTACGGCGTCGGATCGTCCGGGTCGTCGAGGACCAGCAGCACCATCGTCTTCACCCAGCCGTGGGTCACCAGGAACGCGGCCGGGTCGAGCTGGCGGCCCAGCGCCGCGCGCTGCGCGGACTCCGGCACGACCAGGGAACGCGCCACGACGGAGGCGGGCAGCATCGCGTCGCCGGCGTGCAGCCACCGCTCGCCGGACGGCTCCTCGGTCACCGCGATGCGGGTTTTCGACATGGTCACCAGGATCCAGACGCCCACGGCGACCACCAGGATCGCGCCGCCGATGAGCCAGACGACCGACCGGTTGAACGCGATCTGCGCCGTGCACACGACGCCGCCGGCGACGCCGAGCGCCCAGTACCACCAGGGCACCCAGAGGCGCTCGGAGTAGAGGACACGTTCGGCGGAGGAGGTCGCGGGATCGGTGGAGGTGCTCACGGTTACCCAGCCTACCCACCGCGCGGCGGGCGGTCGCGTACCCTTCACGGTCATGACCGGAATCCCCGCCCCCGCCGGACCCGTCCGGGTCCGCCGCCTCGACCCCGAGCTGCCCCTGCCGACGCGCGCCCACGCGGACGACGCCGGCGTCGACCTCCGCGCGACGGAGGACGTGACGCTGCAGCCCGGCCACCGGGCGCTGGTGGGCACCGGCATCGCCATCGCGCTGCCCGCCGGCACCGTCGGACTCGTGCACCCGCGGTCGGGCCTGGCGACGCGGGCGGGGCTGTCCATCGTCAACGCCCCCGGCACCGTCGACGCGGGCTACCGGGGCGAGATCAAAGTGACGCTCATCAACCTGGACCCGGAGGAGCCGATCGCGATCCGCCGCGGCGACCGCATCGCCCAGCTGGTGGTGCAGCGCGTCGAGCTGTGCGACTTCGTGGAGGTCGAGGAGCTCGACGAGACGACCCGCGGCGAGGGCGGCTTCGGATCCACCGGCGTGAGCGGCTGACGGCCCGGCGCCCCGGCGTTACGCTGGACCCCGACGAACGACGACGAGGAGAATCACCCCATCATGTGGCCCTTCGGCAAGAAGACCAAGAACGAGGACGAGCCGGCCGCCGGCGGCGCCCGCGACGACGCCGCGGAGACCGCGGTGACCGGGGACCGGCCGGAGGCCCCGGCCGGCGCCGCCCCGGAGACGGCGGCGGCCGCGGAGGCCGCCGCGCCCGCGCCGGAGGTCGACGAGGCCGGCCCGTTCGACGCGCAGGCCGAGGACATCGGCGAATTCGACTTCTCCTCCTTCGCCAAGGCGACGGTGAACCTGGGCTCCATCATCCTGCCGGTGCCGCACCAGGGCGACGTGCAGGTGGAGATGGGCCCGAAGGGCCCGACCATGCTGCACCTGGTCACCGTCGCCGGCCGCCTGACCCCGGTGGCGTTCGCCGCGCCGACGTCCGGCGGCCAGTGGGAGTCGTCCGCCCGCGAGATCGCGGAGGGCCTGTCGCGCGACGGCCTGGCCGTGCGCATCGAGCAGGGCCCGTGGGGCGACGAGATCGTCGGCGAGAAGGACGACCTGGCCATGCGCGTCATCGGCGCCGACGGCCCGCGGTGGATGCTGCGCATGACCATGTCCGGCCCGGCGGATCGCGCCGATGAGCTGGCGGAGGTCGGCCGCGGCGTCGTCGCCCGCACCTTCGTGCACCGCGGCGACGACCCGATGCCGGCGGGCCAGGTGCTGCCGGTGACGCTGCCGGCGCAGATGGCCGACCAGATCCGCAAGGCGTACCAGGCGCGCCAGGAGCAGCTGAAGCAGCAGGGCGCCCAGGGCGGCCAGCCGCAGGGCGGCGCGCAGCCCGGCGCCGCGCAGTGACGCACCGCGCGGAGGGCCCCGGGCGCGACGGCGCCGCGGGGCCGGGGGAGGGCACCCTCCTCGATCAGATGGGCGGGGTCTCGGGCCTGGTGGCCACGACCCTGCCCGTCGTCGTGCTGGTGCCGGTGAACGCGGCGTGGGGGCTGGTGCCCGCGATGATCGCCGCGGTGGCGGTGGCCGCCGCCATCTTCGTCTGGCGCCTGGCGCGGCGGGAGACGCTGCAGCCGGCGGTGTCGGGCCTGTTCGGCGTTCTCATCGGAGCGGCGATCGCGTTCCTGGTGGGCGACGCGAAGGGCTTCTTCCTCTACGGCATCTGGTACTCGGCGGCCGCGGCGGTGCTGTTCACGCTGTCGATCCTCGTGCGCAGGCCCGCGGTGGGCCTCATCTGGGAGGGCCTCAACGGCCGTTCCGGGTGGCGGGAGGACCGCCGAGTGGTGCGCGCCTACGACATCGCGACGGCGGCGTGGGCCGTCGTCTTCGCCGCCCGCTTCGTCGTGCAGAACGGCTTCTACCGCGCCGACGACGTCGCGTGGCTCGGCGTCGCGCGCATCCTCATGGGGTGGCCGCTGACCGCGCTGGTGCTGCTGGTGACGGTGCTCGCGGTGCGCGCCGCGCGCGGGCGCGACGCGGAGGGTTCCGCGGGTGCGGGTGACGACGCCCCGATCGACGCCTCCGCCGACGGCCCCGCGCAGCGGCCGGCCCGGCCCGGGGACGAGGGGGCGGACGCGTGAGCGACGTGGTCCGCCTCCGCATCGACCGCCCGGCCCACGGCGGCGAGTCCATCGGCCTGCTGGACGGGCGCGTCGTGCTGGTGCGCGGCGCCATCCCCGGGGAACTGGTCGACGTCGCCCTCGACGATCCCGGAGCCAAGCTGCTGCGCGGCGCGGTCGCGGGCATCGAGGAGGCGTCGCCGCACCGCATCGACGGGATGTGCGACGCCGCGGCGGCCGGGGCCGGCTGCTGCGACCTCGACTTCGTCGACCCCGCCCACGCGGCCGTGCTGAAGGGCGAGGTCGTCGCCGACGCGCTGCGCCGCATCGGCCGCATCCCGGCCGACGCGGTCCCGGACATCGCCGTGACCGCCCTGTCGCCGGCGACGGGCTGGCGCACCCGGCTGCGCCTCGGCGTCGACCGCAGGGGCCGTGCGGGCCTGCGCCGCCGGAAGTCCCGGGAACTGGTCACGGGCGTCGTGTGCGCCCAGACCGCCGACGGACTCATGGCGGGCCTCGGCGAGGAGGGCGCGGCACCCGCCGGCGGCGAGCTCCACGCGGTGCTCGACGCCGACGGCCGCCGCCACCTGCTGCACCGCGCGGCGCCGGAGCGGGGCGTGCGCGGCAGGCGCCGGCGCCGGCCCGCCGCCACCGTCGTCGAGGGCTCGGCGACGGCGCCGATGGAGGCCGGAGGGAGGCGCTTCGACGTGGCCGTCGACGGGTTCTGGCAGGCGCACGCCGCCGCGGCCGACCACTACGTCGACGTCGTCCGCTCCTGGCTGCCGGAGGTCCCCGGCGGCGTGGCGTGGGACCTCTACGGCGGCGTCGGCGTGCTGGCCGCGCCGCTGGCGGAGCTGGTCCGGGGCGACGGCGCCGACGGACGCGTCGTCAGCGTCGAGGCCTTCCCACAGGCGGCGCGCGCCGGCCGCGACTCGCTGCACGACCTTCCGGTGGAGTTCGTCACCGCGCGGGTGGAGTACGCCGTCGCGGGGCGGGCGGACCTCGTCGTGCTCGACCCGCCGCGCACGGGCGCGGGCGCGGAGGTCGTCGCCGCGGTCGCCGCGGCCGGGCCCTCGCACGTCCTGCACATCGGGTGCGATCCCGCGACGTTCGCCCGCGACGCCGCGGCCTGGCTCGGCGCCGGGTACCGGCTGGAGCGCATCGAGGCCGTCGACGCGTTCCCGGGCACGCACCACGTCGAGACGCTGGCGCTGTTCGTCCGCGGCGACGCGCAGGTCAACCTGGAGGGCTAGACGGCGGCGCCCCGCCGCCCGGTCATGCGATCGGTTGGCGGGGCGTTGTCGTCGCCGGGGCCGCGATGGGCCCGTGCCGCCGGGGCCTCCGGGCCCGCCGCGTACGGCGCCGGCGGGGCGTCAGCTCAGCGGCTGCGCGCAGGGCAGCAGCACGGACTCGACGACCACGGGGGCGAGGATGTCCTCCTGCCACGGATGGGCGCCCTCGGCGCGCAGCAGGCGCCGCACGCCGTCGCCGTCGGCCGGGGCCGGGACGTCGCCGTCGGCGCCGCCGAGGACCCACGCGACGCGCCGCATCACCTTCGGCGGCAGCAGCGTCTCCGGCGCGATGCCGAGATCGCCGGCGGCGGTGCGGTAGGCGGGCTCGAGGAGCTCCAGGGCGCGCGCCGCCTGCGGGGCGCGCTCCGGCCAGTCCCGGTGGTGGGGGATGCCCCGGTGGGCGGACGGCAGCCGACGGGGCCGGTCGGCCTCCGGCAGCGCCAGAGCCCGGCGGACGACGCGCATCCAGTCGGCGGCGGCGCCGCGGCGCCGGCGGGGGAAGCCGCGGATGGCGCCGAGCTCCTGCTCGGTGCGCGGCAGCTCGCGGGCGACGGCGACGATGACGTCGTGGGCGAGCACGCGCGTGGGGGAGACGTCGCGGGAGCGGGCCCGCGCGTCGCGTTCCCGCCACAGCTCCCGGGCGACGACGAGCTGGTCCGGCCGCCGCAGGGCGCCGATGCCCTTGAGGTGGCGCCAGCCCTCCGGGTCGGGGTTGTTCAGCGGCGCGGCGGCGCCGCCGTCGGCCGCGTCGGGGGCGAAGCGCGTGATGATCGCCCGGGTCTCGTCGAGCAGCCAGTCCATGCGGTCCAGCTCCGACAGGGCATCGCCCAGGGTCTCGGCGAGCTCCGGCAGCAGCTCGACGTCGAGGGCCGCGTAGTCCAGCCAGTCCGCCGGGAGCGGGCGGCGCGACCAGTCCTCCCGCCCGTGGCCCTTTGCCAGCGACACGCCGAGGAAGCGCTCCGTCATCGCGGCGAGGTTGACGCGGTCGAGGCCGAGGAGCCGGCCGGCGATCTCGGTGTCGAACAGCTCCGCCGGCAGCAGGCCCAGCGCCGTGAGGCAGGGGAGGTCGCTCGGCGCGGCGTGGAGCACCCACGGCAGCGGGTTGAGCGCGTCCGGGAGATCGGCGACGGCGCCGGGCTCCGTCTCCGGGTCGATGAGGAACGTGCCGGCGCCGGCGCGGCGCAGCTGGATGAGCAGTGCGCGGTCGTCGTAGACGTAGGCGGAGGCCCGCTCCGTGTCGACGGCCAGGGGCCCGGTGCCCGCCGCCAGCCGCTCCGCCGCCGCCGCGACCTCCTCGCGGGTGACGAGTACCTCGGGGGTTCCGGCGCGGGGATGGAGGAGGGGCGTGGTCATGCGGATGATTCTAGGACGCGGGGGCCGCGGGTCCGTCACTAAGCCGTTTTCGGGACGTGTCAAGTGTCCCGGGCAACGATTTTATGAAATCCGTTCACCGAAAACCGCAGGTCAGGAAGATAAGCGCCACCTGCGCTAAAAAAATAAGGGTAGGCATGCAAAAATCCGTGATATGGTCACATGCGTTGCACCGGGCCGCGTCCCGACCGCGCCGCACCACGGCGCGCGGATGCCGCGCACCCCGGTGGCCGACGAATCCGCCCTCCAGGACGGAGGGTCCCACGACCTCTGAAGGAGACCTTTCCTTGTTCCTCACGAAGCGCCGCTCCGCCGCCGCCGTCGTCGCCGCCTCCCTGGCGTTCGGCATGGCCGCCTGCTCCGATTCCTCCGCCTCCGGCGACGCCCACACCAAGGGCACCGATACCGCCGCCGCCGAGGGCGGCGAGGGCGCCGGCACCATCACCGTCGAGGACAACTTCGGCGAGCAGACGGTCCCGTCCCCGGCCGAGCGCGTCGTCATCACCGACAACCGCTCCTTCGAGACCCTGGCCGAGTGGGGCGTCGAGCCGGTCGCCGCGCCGATGAAGCTGGTGCCGGACGCCATCACCTTCAAGAACCAGGACCAGATCCTGGACATGGGCAACCACCGCGAGCCGGACTTCGAGAAGGTCGTCGAGGCCCAGCCGGACCTCATCGTCAACGGCCAGCGCTTCGCCAAGCAGCGCGACAAGCTCATCGAGGCCGCCCCGGAGGCCGCCATCGTCGACTTCACCCCGCGCGACGACAAGCCGTTCGACGAGGAGCTCATCCGCCAGACCGAGAACCTGGGCAAGATCTTCGGCAAGGAGGAGGAGGCGCAGAAGCTCGTCGACGACTTCAAGGCCTCCATCGAGCGCGCCAAGAAGGCGTACGACGGCCAGACCACCATGGGCCTCATCACCTCCGGCGGCGAGATCAACTACTCCGCCCCGGGCGCCGGCCGCTCCGTCGGCCCGGTGTTCGACATCCTGGGCCTGGAGCCGTCCCTGAAGGTCGACGGCACCTCCGACCACCAGGGCGACGACATCTCCGTCGAGGCCATCGCCGAGTCCAACCCGCAGCTCATCCTGGTGATGGACCGCGACGCCGGCGTGAAGTCCAATGACGAGGGCTCCGCCCCGGCCGCCGACCTCATCGCCGATTCCGCGGCGCTGCAGAACGTCGACGCCGTGAAGAACGGCAACATCGTGTACTTCCCGAAGGACACGTACACCAACGAGTCGATCCAGACCTACACCGAGTTCTTCAACACCCTGGCCGACCAGCTGGAGAAGCAGAAGTAGGGCCAGCAGTCACCGGCACGCGGCCGCGCTCCGCGTCCGTGACCACGGGCCCCGCGACCGTCACCGGCCGCGGGGCCCTTCCCGTGCGCCCCGCCCGCGACCCCGGAGCCGCATTCCGAAACCCGGTGCGCGATAATGACGGGCAGCGACACGACATGAAGGCAGTACAGCCCAACCTGGGGAAGCATCCATGACAGCACAGAACACATCGGAGGCCATCGGCGCTCCGACGGCGGGGCCGGGCGCCGACCCGGCCGCGCCGGAGCGGGGCAGGGGGAAGCTCTTCACCTGGCCCCTCATCATCGGCATCATCGTCACCGCCGCACTGGTGATCGGCTCCCTCTTCGTCGGCGCCTACGACATCTTCGGCAACGAGGACGGCGCGGAGATGTTCCAGATCACCCGCGTCCCGCGCGCGGTCTCGCTCGTCCTCGCCGGCGCGGCCATGGCGATGTGCGGCCTCATCATGCAGCTCATCACGCAGAACCGGTTCGTCGAGCCGACGACCACCGGCACCACGGAGTGGGCGGGCCTGGGCCTGCTGCTCGTCATGGTCGTCTTCCCGGGCGCGGCGATCCTGCCGCAGATGGTGGGCGCCATCCTGACCGCGTTCCTCGGCACGATGATCTTCTTCGCGTTCATCCAGAAGGTCACGCTGAAGTCGTCGGTCATCGTGCCCATCGTCGGCATGATGCTCGGCGCGGTCGTCGGCGGCGTGTCCTCCTACATCGGCATGGCCACGGACATGCTGCAGTCCCTGCAGATCTGGTTCCAGGGCTCCTTTACCTCGGTGCTGGAGAACCAGTACGAGCCGCTGTGGCTGGTCACCATCGTCGTCGTCGTGGTCTTCATCGTCGCCGACCGATTCACGGTCGCGGGCCTCGGCGAGGACGTCGCGACGAACGTCGGCCTCAACTACCGGGCGATCATGCTCCTGGGCACCGGCCTCGTCGCCGTCGCCACCGGCATCGTCACCGTCGTCGTCGGCAATCTGCCGTTCCTGGGCCTCGTCGTCCCGAACCTCGTGTCCATGTTCCGCGGCGACGACCTGCGCTCGAACCTGCCCTGGGTGTGCCTGGTCGGCATCATGGTCGTCACCGTGTGCGACCTCATCGGCCGCACCATCATCTACCCGTTCGAAGTCCCGGTCTCGACCATCCTCGCGGTCGTCGGCACCGTCGTCTTCATCTACATGCTGATGCGCCGGCGGAAGGCGGTGGGCTGATGTCCGACACGACCCGCACCAGCCCGGACCTGCCGGAGGACGCCGCCGCGGAGGCGGCCCGCGCCACCGGCGCCGACGCGTCCGCCCCGGGCCACGCGGCCGACGACGGGCGCACCGCCACCGCCGTCGCCGTCGACGCGTCCGACGCCGATCCCCGCGGCCGACACGCCGGCCCGCTGCCGACCATGAAGAAGAAGGGCCGCTACACCGCCCTGCTCATCCTCATGATCGTCCTGGCGGCGGGCTTCAGCCTCCTGTACCTCAGCTGGGACATCACGGTGCCGTTCGGTTCGGACCGATGGATGCGCATCGCGAACATGCGTGTGGAGGCGATCATCGTCATCCTCGTCGTCGCCTTCGCGCAGGCGACGGCCACGGTCGCGTTCCAGACGGTCACGTACAACCGCATCCTGACCCCGTCGATCATGGGCTTCGAGGCCCTGTACCGGCTCATCCAGACCTCGGCGATGTTCTTCCTGGGCGTCGCCGGGCTGTCGGCCCTCGAGGGCATCGCCGGGTTCCTGCTGCAGGTCGCCATGATGGTCGCGCTGTCGGCGCTGCTGTACGGCTGGCTGCTGCTCGGCCGCCGCGGCAACCTGCAGATCATGCTGCTGGTCGGCATCGTGCTGGGCGCCGGCCTCGGCGCCGTCGCGACGTTCATGCAGCGCCTGATGACGCCGGGCGAGTTCGACATCCTGCAGGCCCGCCTCATCGGCAGCATCGCCAACGCGGACACCGACTACCTCATGGTGTGCATTCCGCTGGTGCTCGTCTCCGGCGGCATCCTGTGGTTCCGCTCGGGCCGGCTGAACGTGCTCGGCCTCGGCCGGGACACGGCGACGAACCTGGGCCAGAACCACAAGCGGGAGACGATCATCGTCCTCATGCTCGTCGCCGTGCTCATGGCGTGCTCCACCGCCTTGGTGGGCCCGCTGACGTTCCTCGGCTTCCTCGTCGCGATGATCGGCTACCAGCTGGCCGACACGTACGACCACAAGCTCATCTTCCCGATGGCGACGCTGGCGGGCATCGCGTTCCTGTCCGGCGCGTACTTCATCCTCAAGGAAATCTTCTACGCGGAGGGCAGCGTCGGCATCATCATCGAAGTCGTCGGCGGCCTGTTCTTCCTGACCTACATCATGCGAAAGGGACGCCTGTGATCACGCTCGACAAGGTCGTCAAGCAGTACACCGACTCCGTCCGCATCGGCCCCGTCGACCTGGAGATCCCGGCGGGCGGCATCACGGCGCTCATCGGGCCGAACGGCGCCGGCAAGTCGACCATCCTGACGATGATCGGCCGCCTGCTGAAGCTCGACGAGGGCAGCATCGAGATCGCCGGCTACGACGTCGCGTCGACGAACTCGAGGGACCTGGCGAAGATCATCTCGGTGCTGCGGCAGGAGAACCACTTCGTCACCCGCCTCACCGTGCGCCAGCTGGTCGGCTTCGGCCGTTACCCGTACTCGCGCGGGCGGCTGACGAAGAAGGACGAGGAGATCATCTCCACGTACATCGACTTCCTGGGCCTCGCGGAGCTCGAGGGCCGCTACCTCGACGAGCTGTCGGGCGGCCAGCGCCAGCGCGCCTACGTCGCCATGGTGCTGGCGCAGGAGACGGACTACGTCCTGCTGGACGAGCCGCTGAACAACCTGGACATGCAGCATTCGGTGCAGATGATGCACCACCTGAAGAACGCCGCCCGGGAGTTCGGCCGCACGATCGTCATCGTCATCCATGACATCAACTTCGCGGCGCACTACGCCGACCGCATCTGCTGCACGAAGAACGGCGAGGTCGTTGCGTTCGGCGAGTCGGCGGAGATCATGGACTCCGAGCTGCTCACCGAGGTCTTCAACACGCCCATCGACGTCGTCGAGGGCCCGCACGGCAGCCCCCTCGCCGTCTACTACTAGGCGCCGGGCGCCGGGCCGCGGCGGGTCCCGTCGTCACGCGTGACGACGGAACCCGCGTGCGGACGGGTGCGGTGCGCGCGCACCGCACCCGACCGCGGACCCCGGGGACGGCGATGGCCCCCGCCAGGACGGCGGGGGCCTTCGGCGCGTCCGGGGCCGCGTGCGACGGGCGCGGCCGCGGGGAGCGGCGGGCCGGGTCAGCGGCCGAGGACGGCAACGCCCTCCGGCGGCAGGCCGGCGACGTTGGCCAGCACGTGGGCGAACGCCTCGACGTGCGCGGCGAGGTCGGGGCCGGCGGCGGTCCAGGAGGCGCGCAGCTCCAGCTGGAACGCCTGGCCGGGGCCGCCGATGTCGCCGTAGCGCACGGAATTCGTCGTGGTGACGGTGCCGCCGAGGTTGACGTGCTCGACGCCGGAGTCCTCGAGGCCCTCCGTCAGCCACTCCCACGCGACCTGCGGCAGCAGCGGATCCTCGGCGACGGCGGCGTCCATGTCCGCCTGGATGTAGGCGACGAGCCGCATCTGGCCCTGCCAGTCCTCGCCCGAGCCCGGGTCGTGGAGCAGGATGAGGCGGCCGAAGGCGTCGCCCTCGGACGTCTCCGGCACCGGCGCGTCGTCGTCGTGGAGGACCTCCAGCCCGACGGCGTGGGAGAACGGGGCGAGCTTCCGGGGCGCCCGGATCTCGGCGAGCGACAGCTCCGCGCGCAGGCGCGCGGAGTGCATCGACGCCACGGCGTCGCGGAAGATCTGGGGTGCGGTGTCGGTCGCTGTCACAGGCCGCAACATATCCCGGACCGCCCCGGATGGGGGGAAGGCGCGCCGGGGGAGTCATGGGGCATGATTGGGGGCATGAGCAATCGCCGCACGCTGTCCGACGCCCCGCTCCTCGACGCCGCCGCCGGGCGCGTCCCGTCCCGGCGTCCCGTCTGGTTCATGCGCCAGGCCGGCCGGTCCCTGCCGGAGTACCGCGAGATCCGCGCCGAGGTCGGCATGCTGGACTCCTGCTTCCGCCCCGACCTGCTGGCGGAGATCACGATGCAGCCGGTGCGCCGCCACGACGTCGACGCCGCGATCCTCTTCAGCGACATCGTCGTGCCCCTGAAGGCCGCGGGCGTCGACCTGGACATCGTGCCGGGCCGCGGTCCCGTCGTCGCCGAGCCGGTGCGCACCGCCGCCGACGTCGACCGGCTGCCGGAGCTCGACCCGGCGGACCTCGCGCCGGTGGCCGAGGGCATCGCGGCGATCCTCGACGAGCTGACGGACTCCCAGGCCCTCATCGGCTTCGCGGGCGCCCCGTTCACCCTGGCGTCGTACGTCGTGGAGGGCGGCCCGTCCCGCAACCACGAGCGCACCAAGTCCCTCATGCACTCCGACCCGGAGCTGTGGGACCGGCTCATGCGCCGCATCACCCCGCTGGTCACCGCGTTCCTGCGGGTGCAGATCGACGCGGGCGTCGACGCGCTGCAGCTGTTCGACTCCTGGGCCGGCTTCCTCACGGAGAGGGACTACCGCCGCCACGTCCTGCCGCACTCGGCCGCCATCCTGGAGGCCGTCGCGGACGCGGGCGTGCCGCGCATCCACTTCGGCGTCGGCACCGGCGAACTGCTCGGCGCGATGGCGGAGGCCGGCCCGGAGGTCGTCGGCGTCGACTGGCGCGTCCCGCTGGACGAGGCCGCGCGCCGCGTCCGCGCCGCCGCCGGCCCGAAGGCGCTGCAGGGCAACCTCGACCCGGCGATGCTCTTCGCCGGCGACGACGTCGTCCGCGCAGAGGTCGACCGCATCGTCGCGGAGTCCGATCGCGCCATCGCCGCGGGCGATGCGACGGGCCACGTCTTCAACCTGGGCCACGGCGTCCTGCCGACGACCGACCCCGACGCGATCACGCGTACCGTCGGGTACGTGCACTCGCTGCCCGCCGCCGGCGCCTGACCCCGGACGCGGCGGGAGCGCGGATCGAACGAAAGGACCGGTTTCCGCCGTGACCCGACCGACCACCGTCGCCGTCCTGGGCGCGGGCCTCAGCGGCCTCGTCGCCGCCCACCGCCTGCGCCGCCGCCTGGGCTCCCACACCCGCATCGTCGTCGCCGACCCCGCGGGGCGGGCCGGCGGCAAGCTGAGCACCGCCGACCTCGGCGGCCCCGTCGACGTCGGAGCGGAGGCGTGGATCGGCACCAAGCCGGAGGCCGCGGAGCTCGTGGAGGAGCTGGGACTCGGCGACCGGGTCGTCGGCCCCTCCGGCCTCGGCTCCCTCATCTACTCCGGCGGCCTGCGGGCGATGCCGCGGGCGACGCTCATGGGCGTGCCCGGCTCCGCCGACGCGCTGGGGGACCTGGTCTCGGAGGAGACGGGGGAGCGCATCGCCGCCGAGGGCGACCCGGAGCGCACCCCGCCGCTGCACTGGGTGCCCGGCGACGACGTGAACCTCGGCCAGCTCGTCGCCGCGCGGATGGGCCAGGAGGTCGTCGACCACGTCGTCAGCCCCCTGCTCGGCGGCGTCTACTCGACGCTGGCCGACGACCTGGGCCTGCGGGCCACCGTCCCGCAGCTGGCGGAGGAGCTCGACGCGATGGTCGTCGACGGCGTGCCCGTGACGCTCACCGGCGCCGTCACCCGCGTGCTGGACCGCCGCCGCGAGGCGATGGAGGCGGCCCGGAAGGCGGCCGCGGAGAAGGCCGGCGCCGAGGGCGGGGGCCCGCGCTTCGCCGGCATCTTCCGGGCGCTCGACGGCGGCTTCGGCGCGCTCGTCGACGCCCTGGTGGAGCAGTCCGGAGCCGAGCTCCTGCTGGGCGCGGAGACCGGCCCGGTGGAGGCCGTCGACGGCGGACTGCGCGTCCCCGGCGTGGGCGAGGTCGACGGCGTCGTCGTCGCGGCCCCCGCCCCGGAGGCCTCCCGCCTGCTGGCGTCCGTGGCCCCCGACCCGGCGGAGATCATCGGCGGCGTCGACCTGGCCTCGTCCGCGGTCGTCGCGCTGCGTCTGGAGGACGCCGGCGGGCTGCCGGAGAACTCCGGCATCCTCGTCGCCGCCGACGCCGGCCTGGACGCCAAGGCCTTCACCTTCAGCTCCCGCAAGTGGCCGCACCTCGCCGAGCGCGGCGGGGCGCTGGTCCGCGCGTCCTTCGGCCGCTACGGCGACGAGTCGCTGGTGGAGCTGGACGACGACGAGCTGGTGCGCCGCGCCGTCCGCGACCTGGAGACCGCCACCGGCTTCCGCGCCGAGCCCGTCGAGACGCTCGTGCAGCGCTGGCGCGGCGGCATCCCGCGCTACGGTGTGGGCCACACGGAGCTCATGACGGTCGCCGACGCGTTGCTGGAGGAGGCCGCCGATCGCGGCGTCGTCGCCTGCGGCGCCTGGCACCATGGCCCCGGCATCCCGGCCTGCATCGCCGACGCCCGCGCCGCCGCCGACCGGCTGGCCGCCGCGCTGTAGCAGCGGGATGCGGCGTGGGGCACCTCACGCGGGCGCGGCGGCGCGCGCGATACGGGTGAGGGTACCCTGAACCAGAGAACCCATCCGGACGACCAGGGAGGACACGGGCCACATGGCCAAGCTCGACTTCGAGAAGCTCAACAGCACCATCCGCTACCTCATGTTCACGGCGTACAAGGTGCAGCCGGGCGCGCTCGGCGACGACCGCGACGCGGTGACGGAGGAGGCCCGCGCCTTCCTCGCGTCCTACGACGACACGGACCTGGAGATCCGCGGCGTCTACGACGTCTCCGGCCTCCGCGCCGACGCCGACTTCATGACGTGGGTGCACGCCGAGCGCATCGAGGACATCCAGGAGTTCTACAAGCGCTTCCAGCGCGAGACGGCGCTGGGCCGCGCCTCCACCCCGACGTGGTCGAACGCCGCGCTGCACCGCCCGGCGGAGTTCAACAAGTCCCACCTTCCCAGCTTCATCATGGGTGAGGAGCCGGGCCGCTACATCGCGGTGTACCCGTTCGTCCGCTCCTACGACTGGTACCTCATGGACGCCAAGGAGCGCCGCCGCATCCTCGCCGAGCACGGCATGGCCGGCCGCGACTACCCGGACGTCCGCGCCAACACGGTGCCGTCCTTCGCGCTGGGCGACTACGAGTGGATCCTCGCGTTCGAGGGCCCGGAGCTCGACCGCATCGTCGACCTCATGTGGAAGATGCGCTACACCGAGGCGCGCCTGCACGTCCGCGAAGAGGTGCCGTTCCACACCGGCCGCCGCGTCGACGACATCGCGGAGATCACCACGACGCTGCCGTGACGGCGCGCCGGCGGCCGGCTGCTTGACGACGGCCGCCGGCATGGCGTCCGCGGCCGCCGCGCAACCGGCCGGTCGACCGCATGACGACGGCGCCGCGCCGCCCCGGGGAGGGGCCGGCGCGGCGCCGTCGTCCTGCGCGGGTGCTTGACGCGACGCGACCTAGGCCGACGGCTCCAGCGTCAAGCAGATGGAGTTGATGCAGTAGCGGAGATCGGTGGGCGTGGCGTAGCCCTCGCCCTCGAAGACGTGGCCGAGGTGGGAGCCGCAGCGGGCGCACAGCACCTCCGTGCGAACCATGCCGAGCGAGGTGTCGCGCTTCTCGACGACGGCGTCCGAGTCTGCCGGCGAGAAGAACGACGGCCACCCGCAGTGCGAATGGAACTTCTCCCGCGACCGGAACAGCTCCGCCCCGCAGGCGCGGCACGAGTAGACGCCCTCGGTCTCCGTGTCGACGTACTCGCCGGTGAACGGCCGCTCGGTGCCGGCCATCCGCAGCACCCGGTACTCCGCGTCGGAGAGGCGGGCGCGCCACTCGGCGTCGGTCAGGTTCCAGTCCTCGCGCTCGGTCATGGGGCCGACCGTACACCGGGCAGCGCCGGGTGCAGCGGCACGCCGCGTGCGGCCTCCTCGACGGTCCACTTCACCAGGCAGCCGACGAGCCCGAAGACGATGAGGATCCAGCCGACGGTGCCGCGGCCGACGTCGAACCACCAGGAGCCGGTGGCGAAGGCCTCCGTCTGGAACGACGTGAACCAGAGGCACAGCGCCAGGCCCGCGGCGACGGGCACGGAGTGCAGCACGGAGCGGGCGGGCTCGCCCCAGCCGTCGCGCGCGCCGGCCAGCGGGCGGGCCAGCGTCGCGAACAGCGGGAACAGCAGCATGGAGTAGTACATCTGGCCGAGGGACCCGAGGAGGAAGACGCCGGTCATCAGCAGCGCCGCCGTCGTCGACAGCCAGAAGATCTCGTCCCGGTCGACCCAGCGCAGCAGCAGCACGAGGCCGACGATGACGGCCAGGGCCACGAGCGCCTGCCAGATGAGGGTCCGGGTGCCGGGCACGCCGAAGTACTCGAACTGGCCGGACAGGGAGACGTTGGCGTAGTCGCGGATGACGCCGAGGTACGGCACCGTCAGCGTGAGGTACTCCTTCGGCGCCGTCATCAGCGGCCAGGCGGCGATGTTGAACACGATCGGCACGGCGATGCCCGCGCCGACGGCGCCGAACTGGCGGCGGACGAAGGGCAGGAACAGCAGCGGCGCGACGATGGGCTTGACCGTGATGGCCAGGCCGATGATGAGGCCGGCCCACAGCTGGCGGCGGCGGTGCAGGAGCACGAGGAACGCGACCTCGGCCAGCAGGATCATGCCGTTGACGTTGGTGAAGGCGACGGTGTTGGACACCGTCTCGGTCACGAACGCCGCGGCGATGGCGCCGGGGTAGAGCCAGTGGCGCCACGGCACGCCGACCCAGCGCAGCAGCAGGACGATGGCGCCGATGATGGCGGCGGCCTGCATGGCGATGAAGCCCCACCGGACGGTGTCGATGTCGTCCGACCAGCCCAGCAGCGGCGTCAGCGCCAGCGTGCCGCCGGGGGAGTACAGGTAGTGGGGGACGATGGACGCGTAGTCCTGCTCGTAGACCCGCTCGCCGTCGATGAACCGCCAGATGGCGGTGAAGACGGTGGAGAAGTCGTCGGTGGTGTCGCCGCCGGAGGGTCGGATGATGCACCGGTGGATGACCGCCAGGATCGCCAGGGGCCACAGCGCCGGTGCGAGGTACCGGCCGGGGCTGCGGCCTGCGGCGGGCGCGGGCTTCTCGGGGGTGTACGTCACGGGGCGGACATTACCGCCCGGGGGTGCGCAGATAGCGGAGGAAGACGTGCGAGTCGCCGTGCGCCGCGGCGTGCAGGCGCCAGTGCGCGGGCGGGCCGTCCGGGAAGGCGGCGGCGCCGGAGCTGGCGACGACGGGTGCGAGGGTGAGCGTGAGCTCGTCGACGCAGCCGGCGTCGATCCACGCGCGGTAGAGGGAGGGGCCGCCCTCCAGGGAGATGCGGTGCAGGCCGAGCTCCGCCAGCGCGGCGCGCACGTCGGCGGGCTCGGTCGAGTCGAGCTCGAGGAGGCGGGCGCCGGCGTCGCGGAGCGCGTCCAGCCGCGCCCTCCGCGCAGCCGCCTCATCGTCGCCGGCGTCGTCCGCGGCGCCCGCGTCGCGGGGCGTGACGATGATGGGGGGCTCCTCCGCGTCGCGCAGCAGCCGCGAGTCCGGGACGATCCTCGCGGATCGCGTGACGACGGCCACCGGCGCGGCCCCGGCGCGTCCCGCCGCGCGGCGCTTCCGGCGCACCTCGTCGGAGGGATGGTGTCCGCCGTAGTCCTCGGCGCGGACCGTGGCGGCGCCGACGACGATGACGTCCGCGGCGTCGCGGCAGGCTGCGAGCACGGCGGCGTCCGCGTCGTTGCCGAGCCCGCCGGAGACGCCGTCGACGGTGGCTCGTCCATCAGGCGTGGTGATGAGGACGGCGCGAGTCCACGTTTCAGGCGCAACGGGAGTGGCTGATGGGGCTGAAGTGGCGCGGGAAGCCGAGATTTGCGCACATCCTGAATCGTGATTGGACTCACATTCTGCATTTGGTTCCGTGGGGTTCGCACCCCCGAAAAGGGTTGAATCGTCGCCGCCGGCATCGCCGCCGGGGCGGGTGTCGTCGTAAAGCCCCTGGTCGGAGACGAATCGCGCCGCGTCGGCGGGCGTGATGGAGCCGTGCCAATGCATGGTCCGGACGATACGTGACGGCATGCGAACGCAGGGAAGGGTCACCTTCGATAGGTATTCGCGACTGGGTTGCCGCCTTTAAAAGGGTGGATTTATAGTGCAGGCATGCGACTCAACGACACTCTTGAAAAGGCCTTCAACGACCAGATCACGATGGAGCTGACGGCGTCCAACGTCTACCGCCAGCTGGCCATCGAGCTCGACTACATCGACCTCCCGGGCATGGCCGCGTGGATGCGCGCCCAGGCCGCCGAGGAGATCGAGCACGCCGAGGCGTTCATCTCCCACCTCGACGCCCGCGACAACCGCGCCCAGATCGGCGTCATCGAGAAGCCGGAGCTGAAGATCGGCGAGCCGATCGACGCCTTCCGCATCGCCCTGGAGCACGAGGAGAAGGTCTCCGCCTCCATCCGCGCCCTGCGCAACCTCACCGCCGAGGAGGGCGACGTCGACTCCCGCAAGCTGCTCGACGGCTTCCTCGAGGAGCAGATCGAGGAGGAGGACACCGTCCGCACCATCATCGGCCGCCTGACCTTCGTCGGTTCCGAGGGCACCGGCATCCTGCTCATGGACCAGGAGCTGTCCAAGCGCTAAACCGCGCCATGGCCTGCCGGTGCGCCTGAGGCGCAACTTCAGGGGCGCCGATCCCGTCCAGCCCACGGGATCGGCGCCCTTCGGCATGTCCGGGGACGATCGCCCGTCCCCGGGCATGCCCTTTCCCGTTTCGGCGCGGTGCGGATGCGCGAGCCCCGTGCCGTGCGCCGGCGATGGACGGGCGGCGTCGATCCGCTCGTCGTTCCATCCGCCGGCGGGCGATCCACGGGGCCCGGCGGATTCGCCCCGCGGGCGTCGGCGCTTTCGTTCCGCAGGTTCCCGCGGGGCCGTCCCACGGCTGCGGGGACCATTTCGCCCGTCGTCCGACCGCATGTCCGCGAGTCCGCCGGAAGGTGGGGAGCGGTGGCCCCGAAGCGGCGACGGCGCACCGGGGCGTACCGCACCCCGCGCACGAGGAAACCCGCCGTCCGGCTGAGCCGGGCGGCGGGTTTCGGTGGAGCGGATGACGGGACTCGAACCCGCGACCCTCACCTTGGCAAGGTGATGCGCTACCAGCTGCGCTACATCCGCAAAAACCGAACTCCCCGTGAGGGGAGTGGTTGGTGCGCGATACTGGGATTGAACCAGTGACCTCTTCCGTGTCAGGGAAGCGCTCTCCCGCTGAGCTAATCGCGCCTGCAATTACTGCGAGGTGGAAACGGGAATCGAACCCGTGTGCACGGCTTTGCAGGCCGTTGCCTCACCACTCGGCCATTCCACCGTGGCGTTACCGCCTCGTGATTCTTCCGAACTTTATACCAGATGGTGTCCGGTTTGGAAAAATCCGAGCGGATGACGGGACTCGAACCCGCGACCCTCACCTTGGCAAGGTGATGCGCTACCAGCTGCGCTACATCCGCACTGCAATCCGTTCGCGGCGGTCCCGGTTTCCCGTGGCCCCCGCTTGCGGTGCGAGAAGAACATTAGCGTGATTACTCCGACGCGCACAAATCCCCAGGTGGTGCCGTATTTCCGGTTTCCGGTGGGTGCATGGCGGCTGCTTTTCGACGGCGTTCCGCGCACCGTGGTGCCCGTGCCCCGGCGCCCGCACCGGGGACGCGCGCCCCGGCGGGCGCGGGACGCGCATCCGCGCGGGCGCCGGGCGGCGGGCGCCGTCGTCTTCGGCCGCCGTGCGCGTCGCCCGTGCGCGTGACGGGCGTGCGCGTGCGCTCGGGCGTGGACGCGTACGCGGGTGCCGGTGGATGCGGGCGACGTCGATGCGCGCGGCGGGTGCCGTCGTCACGCTCCGGCGCGGGTGGCCGCGACCCGGCGGCCGCCCGGGGATCGGCACCCCGGTCCATGTCGGAGGGGTGATTGGGAACCTGGGGTGCGGGCGTGCTAACTTATCCCGCAGCGAGGGCGCGGTTCCCCGGAACCCGCCCGTTGCAGCTCCGTAGCTCAGTGGAAGAGCGTTCCGTTCACACCGGAAAGGTCGCTGGTTCGAACCCAGTCGGAGCTACCGAAACGCGAGGGCCGCCGCACCGATGGTGCCGCGGCCCTCGTCGCATCTCTGACGCGCCAGGCCCTCGTTTTCCGCGCCCGCGGATACCCGGCGTAGCATTCCGGGGTGACGCGGGAACCAAACCGCGGCCGGGTCCGACTACTGACGTGACCCCGGCCGGACCTTGGCCCGGGTCCGCCGCGGGAGAGCACGCGCGGCGCCGTCGGGCCCCGGGCGCGGGGCGGGAGGAGCACACGAAGATGACGACCACCATCCGCAGGATCGCGGCGGCCCTCGGCTCGGCCGCGCTCCTCGCGGGAGGGGCGGTGGCGGCTCCGGCCGTCGCGGGGGAGGGCCTGCCCGTCGCGGCGGCCCACGACTCCGTCGTCGACTCGACTCCCCCCAACGGCGGCTCCGTCGACGAATTCCCCCGCGAAATCCAGCTGGTCTTCTCCGGCGAACCGAAGCCGAGCTTCAACACGGTCGCGGTCAGCGACCAGGACACGAAGGAAGTCCTGTTCACCGCCGAGCCCGAGCTCGACGGCAGGAACGTCACGGTGGAGGTCCCGGACGACGTCCGACCCGGACCCGGCTCGTACCTCGTCGGGTTCCAGATCACCTCATCCGACGGCCACTCCACCCGCGGCATGGTCACGTTCTCGGTCGGCGACGGCCGGACCGTGGCCCCCGGCCCGGGCGCGGAGAAGGACCCCTCCGAAGGCGGTGACGCCGCGGGCGGAGTGCCCGCCTGGGCGTACGTCGCCGGAGGCGTCCTGATCGCCCTCGTCATCGCCGTCGTCGCCGGCGTGGCCGTCGTCAAGAAGAAGGGATGAACCACCCCATGACCATCCACCGCTCCACCCGCATCCTCGCCGCCGGCACCGCCGCCCTCGCGCTCGCGCTGGCCGGCTGCTCCGCCGACGAGGCCAAGGACGCGGCCGCCGACGCCACCTCCGCCGTCGCCGGCGCCGCCGAGGAGGCCACCTCGGCCGCCAAGGGCGCCACCGACGAGGCGAAGGCCGAGGCCGCCGTCGATCTCGAGGACTTCTACGTCAAGGAGATGCCGGAGGGCAAGGAGATGACCGCCATCTTCGGCACCATCGTCAACGAGGGCAAGGAGGATCTGACGATCACCTCCTTCTCCATCGAGGGCCTGCCGGAGGGCACCACCTACGAGCAGCACGAGACCAAGGACGGCGTCATGCAGGAGGTCCCCGGCGGCCTCACCGTCCCGGCCGGCGGCAAGCTGGAGCTCGCCCCGGGCGGCGACCACTTCATGATCATGAACGCCACCAAGCCGCTTCTGGCCGGCGACGAGGTCGAGATGGTCCTCGAGTTCTCCGACGGCACCACCGTCCGCGAGGACGTCGAGGTCCGCGTCCAGGCCGCGGGCGAGGAGGACTACGGCGAGGACGGCCAGCTGGTCAACCCGGGCGACGACGAGCACGCCGGCCACGACCACGGCGACCACGCCGGCCACGACCACGATCACGAGGGCCACGACCACGATCACGGCCACGAGGGCCACGACCACTAGGCCCGTGCAGGCCGACGGCCCCGGAGCGGGCCCCGCGCCCGCACCTTGACGCGGCGCCCGCTCCCGGACACCCCCGGGGCGGGCGCCGCCCGCGATCCGGGGCGCGGGGCCGGGGCGGCGGGCGTCGTCACGCGACCCGCGCAGCCGCCCTCCACCCGCAACCCACGCGACCGAAGGAGAATCGGAGACATGAGCAGCAACCTTCCCCGCCGCAGGTTCCTCGCGGGCTTCGGCGCCGCCGCCGGCGCGACCGCCGCGGCCGCCGGCGCCGCACCCGCCGCCGGGGCGCTGTCCTTCACCCCGAAGGAGGACGACGCCCCGCCGGCGCCGCCGCTGCGCGACGACGTCATCCCCTTCGACGGCCGCCACCAGGCCGGCATCTCCACGGCCCAGCAGGCGCACTCCTGGTTCATCGCCTTCGACCTGCGCGAGGACGTCGGGGCGACCGAGCTGCGCCGCCTCATGCGCATCTGGACCGACTCCGCCCGCCGCATGACCCGTGGCGAGCCGGCGCGCACCGACCTGGAGCCGGAGATGCTGTTCTCCGTCGCGGGTCTCACCATCACCGTCGGCTTCGGGCCCGGCTTCTTCGAGGCCGCCGGCATGCGCGACAAGGCGCCGGAATGGCTCGGGCCGCTGCCCGCGTACCGGCTGGACCGGCTGCGCGACGAGTGGAACGACGGCGACCTGCTGCTCCAGATCGGCAGCGACGACCCCATGATGCTGTCGCACTGCGCGCGCTTCATGATCAAGGACGGGGCCACCTACGCCGAGCCCCGCTGGATCCAGACCGGATTCCTTCACGCCCGCGGCTCCATCGAGCCGGGCGCCACGCCGCGCAACCGCTTCGGCCAGCTCGACGGCACCGTCAACCCCCGCACGCCGGAGGAATACGACGAGATCGTGTGGATCCAGGACGGCCCGCTGCACCTGCGCGGCGGCACGGCGCTGGTCGTCCGCCGCATCGAGATGGACATCGAGGGCTGGGACATCCTCGACCGGACCTCGCGCGAGGAGGTCGCCGGCCGCACCCTCGACACCGGCGCGCCGCTGGGGCAGCTGCACGAGCACGACCCGGCCGACCTGTCGAAGACCGACGAGTACGGCCTGCCCGTCATCGACGCCCAGTCGCACATGGCCCGCTCCATGCCGGAGAACGGCAAGCCGGGCCTGCAGATGCTGCGCCGCCCGTACCAGTACGACCTGCCGCCCGAGCCGGGCTCCGGCGCTACGACGAACACGGGCCTCATCTTCGCCGCGTACCAGAAGGACCCGCTGCTGCAGTACGACCCGGTGCAGAAGCGCCTCGACGAGGCCGACCGCCTCAACGAGTGGATCACCCACATCGGCTCCGCCGTGTTCTTCATCCCGCACGGCACGGACCCCGAGGGCTGGTGGGGCGACGACATCCTCGGCGACTGACGCGGCGGCCCCGGGCCACGCCGCGGGCGCGGTCGGCGGCCGGGGAAGGGCAGGGGGTAAGGTGACTTCCCGTCCGCGGGGGTCGCCAGGTATGTGACCACCGCCCGAGAACCGAAGGAGAACCCTCCCCGTGACCACCGCCACGCCCACGCCCGCCCCCTTCACCGTCCCCGCCGGCGTCACCGCCGGCGAGGCGATGCGGGAGCTGGAGCTGCCGAACAAGGGCCCCGACGCCATCGTCTGCGTCCGGGACTCGTCCGGGCAGCTCCGCGACCTCAGCTACGCCCCGGAGACCGAGGAGACCGTCGAGCCGGTCCCCGCGAACACCGACGACGGCCGCGGGGTCATCCGCCACTCCTGCACCCACGTGCTGGCCCAGGCGGTCCAGGCGGAGTTCCCGGGCACGAAGCTGGGCATCGGCCCGGCCATCGAGAACGGCTTCTACTACGACTTCGACGTCGCCGAGCCGTTCACGCCGGAGGATCTCAAGCGCATCGAGAAGCGCATGAAGAAGATCATCAAGTCCGGCCAGCGCTTCGCGCGCTTCGTCTTCGACGGCCCGGAGCAGGCGGCCGAGCAGCTGGCCGACGAGCCGTACAAGCTGGAGCTCATCGAGGACAAGTCGAAGGGCGGCGTCGCCGACCACGAGGACGCCAACGTCGACGTCGGCGGCGCCGAGCTCACCGGCTACCGCAACGTCAACCCGCGCACCGGCGAGACCGTCTGGTTCGACCTGTGCCGCGGCCCGCACGTGCCGACCACCCGCTACATCCCCGCCTTCACCCTGACCCGCTCGTCCGCCGCCTACTGGCGCGGCGACCAGTCGAAGGCCGGCCTGCAGCGCGTCTACGGCACCGCCTGGGAGTCCAAGGACGCCCTCGACCACCACCTCGACATGCTGCTGGAGGCCGAGAAGCGCGACCACCGCCGCCTCGGCCAGGAGATGGACCTGTTCTCCTTCCCGGACGGCATCGGCTCCGGCTTCCCGGTGTTCCACACCCGCGGCGGCATCATCCGCAACGAGATGGAGCAGCACTCCCGCCGCCGCCACATCGAGGCGGGCTACGAGTTCGTCTACACCCCGCACGTCACCAAGGGCGACCTGTTCAAGCAGTCCGGCCACCTGGACTGGTACTCCGACGGCATGTTCCCGGCGATGCAGCTCGACGGCGAATACGACGAGCACGGCCACTGCGTCAAGCAGCCGCAGGACTACTACGTCAAGCCGATGAACTGCCCGATGCACAACCTGATCTTCGGCTCCCGCGGCCGGTCCTACCGCGAGCTGCCGATCCGCATGTTCGAGTTCGGCACCGTCTACCGCTACGAGCAGTCGGGCGTCATCCACGGCCTGACCCGCGCCCGCGGCTTCACGCAGGACGACGCGCACATCTACTGCACCGAGGACCAGCTGGAGAAGGAGCTCTCCGACGTCCTCGAGTTCATCCTGTCGCTGCTGCGCGACTACGGCCTCGACGACTTCTACCTGGAGCTGTCCACCAAGGACGAGGAGAAGTTCGTCGGCTCCGACGACATCTGGGAGCGCGCGACGTCGATCCTGCAGTCCGTCGCCGAGAAGTCCGACCTGGAGCTGGTCCCGGATCCGGGCGGCGCCGCGTTCTACGGCCCGAAGATCTCCGTCCAGGCCCGCGACGCCATCGGCCGCACCTGGCAGATGTCGACGGTGCAGCTGGACTTCAACCTGCCCGACCGCTTCGAGCTGGAGTACACCGCCCCGGACGGCTCCAAGCAGCGCCCGATCATGATCCACCGCGCGCTGTTCGGCTCCATCGAGCGCTTCTTCGGCGTGCTGCTGGAGCACTATGCCGGCGCGTTCCCGGCGTGGCTGGCCCCGGAGCAGGTCGTCGGCATCCCGGTGTCCGACGACTGCATCCCGCACCTGGAGGAGTTCACGGCGCTGCTGAAGGCCCGCGGCCTGCGCGCCTCCGTCGACGCCTCCGACGACCGCATGCAGAAGAAGATCCGCAACCACACCACCGGCAAGGTGCCGTTCATGGTGCTGGCCGGCCACCGCGACGTGGAGGCCGGGGCGGTGTCGTTCCGCTTCCTCGACGGCTCGCAGGTCAACGGCGTGCCGGTGGAGGAGGCCGCGGACCTCGTCGCCGCCTGGGTGGGCGAGCGCCTCAACGAGCAGCCGTCCGCCGAGTCGATCGGGGCGCGGCGTGCCTGACGGCGACGCGTTCATCGACCGGGGCGCCGGCGAGCCCGATCGCCTGGAGCGCCTGTGGGCGCCGTACCGCATGTCCTACATCGCGGAGGGCGGCGCCCGGGACGACGACGATCCGAAGCGGCGGGCCAACCCGTTCACGGAGCTGCCGTCCCGGTCGGACGAGGACGCGCTCATCGTCGCCCGCGGCGAGCTGGTGTACTGCGTGCTCAACCTGTTCCCGTACAACTCGGGGCACATGATGGTCGTGCCGTACCGTCAGGTGGCGAACCTGGAGGACCTCGAGGACCCGGAGCTGCACGAGCTGATGGCGTTCGGCCAGAAGGCCATCCGCGTGCTGAAGCGCGTGTCGCACCCGCACGCGGTGAACGTCGGCTTCAACCTGGGGCGCGCCTCCGGCGGGTCGGTCGGCGACCACCTGCACATGCACGTCGTGCCGCGCTGGGCGGGCGACGCGAACTTCATGACGGTCCTGGACGGCACGAAGGTGCTCCCGCAGCTGCTGCGGGACACCCGCGCCCTGCTGGCCGGGGCCTGGGCCGAGGAGGACTGATGCTCAACGCCAGGGCACGCCGCCCGATCGCGCGGTTCGTCGAGCCGATCGCGATCCGGCTGAACCGCTCCGGGGTCAGCCCCAACGTCGTCACCGTCGCCGGCACCGTCGCCGCCGTCGGCGTCGCGCTGTGGCTCATCCCGACGGGGCACCTGTTCGCCGCGGCCGTGCTCATGGCGTTGTTCACCGCCTTCGACCTGGTCGACGGCACGATGGCCCGCCTGCGCGGCGGGGGTTCGCGCTTCGGCGCGGTGCTGGACGCCAGCTGCGATCGCATCACCGACGGCGCGCTGTTCGCGGCGATCGCGTGGTGGGCGTGGTGGCAGGTCGAGTCGCCCGGGCCGCTGGTCGGCGCGACGCTGACCGTGCTCGTGGCGTCGCAGGTCATCTCCTACGTCAAGGCCCGCGCGGAGGCGTCGGGCTTCACCGTGGACGGCGGCCTGGTGGAGCGCGCGGAGCGCCTCATCATCGGGCTGACGGGTCTGGGCCTGGAGGGCCTGGGCGTGCCGTACGCCATCGGGGTCGCCATGTGGGCGCTGGCCGCGGGCTCGGTGTTCACCGTCGTCCAGCGCCTCGCGATGGTCGCGGGGCAGCCGGGCGCGTCGGACTACATCGCGCCGCCGAAGGGCGCGGAGGACGGTCCGCACGCCGGTTCGCGTGACGACGCCACCCGCCGCTGCCCGGAGGGCGGTTCCCGATGAGGATCCCGCGCACGCAGGAGGACTGGGCGGCGCTCGGCTACATCGCCGGGTGGCGCTTCGTGGGGCTGCTGCCGCACCGGCTGGTGCGGTGGGCGGCGGACCGCGCGGCGGATCGCTTCTCCGACGGGGGCCGGGGCCCGGCGCAGCTGCGCCGCAACCTCGCCCGCGTCGTCGGCTGCCCGCCGGAGGAGGTGCCGGACGCGCTGGTGCGCGCGTCGATGCGCTCCTACCTGCGCTACTGGGTGGAGGCCTTCCGTCTGCCCAGCATGGTCGGCCCGGAGCTCGTCGAGGCCGCCGGCGCCCACTTCGATGGACTGGGGATCTTCGAGGAGGCCCGCGCCTCCGGCCGCGGCATCGTGATGGCCCTGACCCATTCCGGCAACTGGGACATGGCCGGCATGTGGCTGGTCGACCGCATCGGGGGCTTCACGACGGTCGCCGAGCGGCTGCGGCCCGAGGAGCTCTACGACGCGTTCGTGGACTTCCGCGAGGGCCTGGGCTTCACCGTCCTGCCGCTGACCGGCGGGGAGCCGCCGATGGAGGGGCTGCGCGCCCGGCTGCGCGACGGCGGCGTCGTCTGCCTGCTCGGCGAGCGGGATCTCGGCGGCCGCGGCGTGGAGGTCGACTTCTTCGGCGAGCGCACCACCATGCCCGCCGGCGCCGCGCAGCTGGCCCGCGAGACGGGGGCCGCGCTGCACGTCGTCCACGTCCACTTCGTCGGCGACGACGGCTGGGGCATGAAGATGGGCCCGGAGATCCCCGTCGAGGGCCGCGACATCGCGGACATCGTCCAGGAGCAGGCCCGCCACATGGAGGCCGACATCGCCGCGCACCCGGCGGACTGGCACATGCTGCAGCCGCTGTGGCTCGCCGACCGCCGGCGCCGCCGCGCGGAGACGGCGGAGGAGCAGGCCGCGGACCGCGCGGATGCCGCCGGGGCCACGGAGCCGACCGGCCGGTCGGACGAGCCCGCCGGGACGGCCGAGGCGGGGGAGTAGCCCATGCGCATCGGTATGGTCTGCCCCTACTCCTTCGACGTCCCGGGCGGCGTCCAGGCCCACGCGCTGGACCTGTGCGCGGAGTTCCGCCGCCGCGGCCACGAGGTCAGCCTCGCCGGCCCCGCCGGCCCCGACGCGGACGTGCCCGACTGGGTCGTCCGCGGCGGCCGCTCGCTGCCCATCCCGTACAACGGCTCCGTCGCCCGCCTGGCGTTCGGCCCGGTGACGTGGCGCCGCGTGCGCCGGTGGATCGGCCGCGGCGAGTTCGACGTCCTGCACATCCACGAGCCGAACTCGCCGTCGTGGTCCATGTTCGCCATGGCCAACGCGGTCGGCCCCATCGTCGCCACGTACCACTCGGCGGCGACCCGGTCGCTGGTGCTGAAGCTCGCGCTGCCGGTGCTGCGCCCCTTCCTGGAGCGCATCCGCGGCGGCATCGCCGTCAGCGACGTCGCCCGCCGCTGGCAGGTGGAGCAGGTCGGCGGGGACCCGGTGCTCATCCCCAACGGCGTCCGCGTCGCGGAGTACGAGGAGTGCCCGGGCCTGGAGGACCCGGAGGTCCGCGAGGAGGCCGGCATCGGACCCGCGGAGCCCGGCGTGCGCCGCCTGGTGTTCCTCGGCCGCTTCGACGAGCCCCGAAAGGGCCTCGACGTGCTGCTGAAGGCGCTGCCGGAGATCACCCGGCGCCACCCGGGGCTGGAGGTCGTCGTCATCGGCGACGGCGACCGCCGCGACGCCATGCGCCGCGCCGGCGCCCACGAGGGCGCGCTGCGCTTCGTCGGCCGCCTCTCCGAGCGGGCGAAGACCGCCGTGCTGCGGTCGGCGGACGCCTACGTCGCCCCGCAGCGCGGCGGCGAGAGCTTCGGCATCGTGCTGGTGGAGGCGATGGCGGCCGGCGCCCCGGTCGTCGCCAGCGACCTCGACGCGTTCCGCCTCGTCCTCGGCGACGGCCGGTGGGGCGAGCAGTTCCGCAACGGCGACTCCGCCGACCTGGCGCGCGCCGTCTCGGAGGTGCTGGACGACGACGATCGGCGGCGGGCGATGATCGCCGACGGGCACGCCCGGGCGTGGGACTACGACTGGTCCACGATCGCCGACCGGGTCCTGCAGGTGTACGACACCGTCCGCATGGACGGCGAGAAGGTAGTGAGGACGTAGCGCAATGGTCGAGATCCCCACCTGGCTGGTGGTCGTCATCGTCGTCGCCGTCGTGGCGCTCGTGGTGGGCCTGCTGGCCTCCGCCACCGCCCAGCGGCTCAACCGCATGCACGTGCGCTGCGATCTGGCGCGCCTGTCGCTGGAGTCGGCGCTCGGCCGCCGCGGCGCCGTCGCCCGCGCCGCGCACCCCGACCTGGCGGACCTCGTGCGCGCCGCGGAGGCCCTGCCGCTGACCGCGGCGGACACCGGCGCGCGCGCCGACGCGGAGAACCGGCTGACCGCCGAGCTCGTCGCCCGCGGCGACGAGGGCCTGCCGGGCCCGCTGGCCATCGAGCTGCACGACGCGCGGCTGCGCGTGGAGCTCGCCCGCCGCTTCTACAACGACGCCGTCACCGACACCCGGAACCTGCGCCGGCGGCCCATCGTGCGCTGGCTGCGCCTGGCGGGCACCGCCCCGCGCCCGGAGTTCTTCGACGTCGCAGCACCCGACCACGCGTAAGGCGTTCCACCGCCCCACCGGGCTGAATGGCGTTCATCTGTACGGTGCGGTCTATCATGGTGCGGACCACACCGGCGGGCCGCCGTCCGGCCCATCACACGAGGGAGCAGGTTCCTTGACCAACTCTTCCGACAGCACCGTGACCCACGGCACCGCCCGCGTGAAGCGCGGCCTCGCCGAGATGCTGAAGGGCGGCGTCATCATGGACGTCGTCACCCCGGAGCAGGCGCGTATCGCGGAGGACGCCGGCGCGACGGCCGTCATGGCGCTGGAGCGCGTGCCCGCCGACATCCGCGCGCAGGGCGGCGTGTCCCGCATGTCCGACCCGGACATGATCGACGGGATCATCGAGGCGGTGTCCATCCCGGTGATGGCGAAGGCCCGCATCGGCCACTTCGCCGAGGCGCAGGTGCTGCAGTCCCTCGGCGTCGACTTCATCGACGAGTCCGAGGTGCTGACCCCGGCGGACTACGCCAACCACATCGACAAGTTCGCGTTCGACGTGCCGTTCGTGTGCGGTGCGACGAACCTGGGCGAGGCGCTGCGCCGCATCAACGAGGGCGCGGCGATGATCCGCTCCAAGGGCGAGGCCGGCACGGGCGACGTGTCCAACGCCGTGACCCACATGCGCACCATCCGCGCGGAGATCAACCGCCTGAAGTCGATGGCCGACGACGAGCTGTACGTCGCCGCGAAGGAGCTGCAGGCCCCGTACGAGCTGGTCCGGGAGGTCGCGGAGAAGGGCAAGTTGCCGGTCGTGCTGTTCACCGCCGGCGGCATCGCCACCCCGGCCGACGCCGCGATGATGATGCAGCTGGGCGCCGAGGGCGTCTTCGTCGGCTCCGGCATCTTCAAGTCCGGCGACCCGGAGAAGCGCGCGAAGGCCATCGTCCGCGCCACCCAGAACTACGACGACCCGTCCGTCATCGCCGAGGTCTCCCGCGGCCTGGGCGAGGCGATGGTCGGCATCAACGTCGACGAGATCCCGCAGCCGCACCGCCTCGCCGAGCGCGGCTGGTAGGAGCACCGCACGCGCCGCGCGTCCCCCGCGCGTGCGCGTGACGACGCCCCGGGCCCGGCCGGCACGCCGGACCCGGGGCGCACCCGATTCACGAGGAGAAGGAGGGTTTCCCGGCCATGGCGGACATCCGCAAGGTCCTGGACCTGGAGCACATCGATCGCGACATCTACCGCGGCCCGGTCATCGAGTCCATCCTGCAGCGCACGTTCGGCGGCCAGGTCGCCGCGCAGGCCCTGGTGGCGGCGACCCGCACGGTAGGCGAGGGCAAGGAGGTGCACTCGCTGCACGCCTACTTCGTCGGCCCGGGCCGGCCGGACGTGCCGACGGTCTACCTCGTCGATCGGGTGAAGGAGGGCCGCTCCTTCGACTCCCGCCAGGTCAAGGCGGTGCAGGAGGGGCGCACCATCTTCGTGATGCAGGCGTCGTTCCACCGGGTCGGGGAGCAGGGCATCGAGCACTCCGACGCGATGCGCGACGTGCCGCCGCCGGAGGAGGTCGTCGTCGACGAGTCGACGATGACGGAGACCCGCAAGCTGCTGCTGCGCGAGTGGTCCGACTGGGACATCCGCATCGTGCCGGGGGACCGGTACACGCGGAACCCGTACACGGTGTCGCACCAGGCGGTGTGGTTCCGGGCGAAGGACCGCCTGCCCGACGACCCGACGTTCCACGTCTGCACCCTGGCGTACATGTCCGACATGACGCTGCTGTCCTCGGCGCTCGTTCCGCACCCGGGCGTCGAGGTGCAGGAGGCGAGCCTGGACCACGCGATGTGGTTCCTGCGCCCGTTCCGCGCCGACGACTGGCTGCTCTACGACCAGATCTCGCCGTCGGCCCACGGCGGCCGCGCGCTGACCCACGGCCGGATCTTCAACCGCGCGGGCGACCTCGTCGCCGTCGCGACGCAGGAGGGCCTGACCCGGACCCTGGCGCCCGGCCAGGAGTCCGTCCCGTCGAAGAAGGAGGGCGGCCGGTGATCATCGGCGTGCTGGCGCTGCAGGGCGGCGTCGCCGAGCACGAGCGCGTGCTCGAATCGCTGGGCGCGGAGGTCCGCAAGGTCCGGCGCCCGGCGCACCTGGAGGGCCTCGACGGCATCGTGCTGCCCGGCGGAGAGTCGACGACCCAGTCGAAGCTGCTGCGGATGGAGGGCCTCGACGGGCCGCTGGCCGACGCCATCGCCGGCGGCCTGCCCGCCTACGGCACCTGCGCCGGCATGATCCTGCTGGCTTCCACGGTGCTGGACACCCGCGAGGACGCCGTGCGTCTCGGCGCCCTCGACGCGGTGGTGCGGCGCAACGCCTTCGGCCGCCAGATCGACAGCTTCGAGGAGGACCTCGACTTCGCCGGCATCGACGATCCGGTGCACGCCGTGTTCATCCGCGCGCCCCAGGTCGAGGAGGTCGGCCCGGACGTCGAGGTCCTCGCCCGCACCGAGGGCGGCGCCGTCGTCGCGGTCCGCCAGGGCCGCGTCATGGCCACGAGCTTCCACCCCGAGTGCCAGGACGGGGAGCTGCGCGTCCACGAGCTGTTCCTGCGGGAGTGCGTCGGCGCCGGAGCCTGAGGCGAAGCGCCGGGGGAGGCCGTCGTCACGCGGCACCGCGGGGCGGCCGCGCCGCGGAGAGGGCGGCGCGTTGCCGGACGGTGACCGTCGTCACGCGAACCCCGCGCGACGCGGAGGGCGCCCGCCTCCGTCGGCGCGCGCACCCTGGGCTATAGTGGGGCGTCCCCCTGAAACCGATGAACGAGGAGCAGGTAGCGCTACATGGCCGGCCACTCCAAATGGGCAACCACCAAGCACAAGAAGGCCGCGAACGACGCCAAGCGCGGCAAGGAATTCGCGCGCCTGGTCAAGAACATCGAGGTTGCGGCCCGCACGGGCGGCGGTGACCCCGCGGCGAACCCGACGCTGTACGACGCCATCCAGAAGGCGAAGAAGCAGTCGGTCCCCAACGACAACATCGAGCGCGCCCGGAAGCGCGGCTCCGGCGAGGAGGCCGGCGGCGCGAACTGGGAGACCATCCTGTACGAGGGCTACGGCCCCGGCGGCGTCGCCATGCTGGTCGAGTGCCTGACGGACAACCGCAACCGCGCGGCGTCCGAGGTCCGCTCCCGCGTGACGAAGGCCGGCGGCTCCATGGGCGACCCGGGCTCCGTCGCGTACATGTTCACCCGCAAGGGCGTCTTCGTCCTGCCGAAGGGCGACATGGACGAGGACGACGTGCTGATGGCCGTCCTCGAGGCCGGCGCGGAGGAGGTCAACGACCTCGACGACAAGTTCGAGATCGTCTGCGACTTCACCGACTTCTCCAACGTCCGCCAGGCCCTGACCGACGCCGGCATCGAGTACGACTCCGCCGACCCGGACTACCGCGCCTCCGTCGAGGTCCCGCTGGACGTCGAGGGCGCGAAGAAGATGATGCGCCTCATCGACTCCCTCGAGGACTCCGACGACGTGCAGAACATCTTCTCCAACATGGACATCTCCGACGAGGTGGCCGAGCAGCTGGACTAGGTCCGGCCGCCGCCGACGGCGCGGGTCCCGCAGCACGCGGGCCCGCGCCGCCGTCGATCGCGGGGCGCCGCGTCCTTCAGCCTTTCGGATGATGTGCCGCAAGGGTATGCGCCTATACCCTTGCGGCCATGACTCCGAAATCCCTCTACCGCGTCCTCGCCACCGCCGAGATGGTGACGTGGGCGCTGCTGCTCGGCGGCATGTTCCTCAAGTACGCCGTCGGCGCCGGCGAGCTCGGCGTGCGCATCGGCGGCGGCGTCCACGGCCTGACGTTCCTCACGTACTGCGTCGTCACCGTGCTCACCTGGGTGAACCAGCGGTGGGACGCGAAGACGGGCGTGCTGGGCCTGGCGTCGTCCATCGTGCCGTTCGCGACGCTGCCGTTCGACAAGTGGGTCGACCGCCGCGGCCTGTTGGAGGGGGACTGGCGCTACCGCAACTCCGTGGAGCGGCCGTCGACGCTGCCGGACCGCGTGCTGGCGCTGTACGTCCGCTACCCGCTGTCCATGGCGATCGTGACGCTGCTCGGCGTCGCGGTCGTGTTCGGGCTGCTGCTCATGGCGGGTCCTCCGACCGAGTGGTTCGCCTGACGACGGTCCCCGCCCCCGACGGCGCCGCGCAGCGCGGCGTCCAGCAGGCGGCGGGCCTTCGCCGCGTCGGCGTGCCCGCCGGCTGCGGCGTCGCAGGCGAGGAACACCGCGTCCCACGCCGCGTAGCGGGCGGCCCGCTCGCGCAGGGAGGCGGCGGTGACGCGCGGGTCCCGGTCGGCGAGGCCGCCGATGACCGCATCGCGCAGGCCCGGGGCGACGTCGTCGAGGTGGGCGACATCGAATGCGGCGTCGGCCACCGTCATGTCGGAGACGTCGATGACGCCCAGCGTCGTCCCGTCCCACAGCAGGTGGGAGGCGTTGACGTCGCCGTGGACCAGGTGCGCCGGGGCGGGGTCGGCGTCGAACGCCTCGTCGGCGCGGTCGAGGATGCGGGCGACGCCGCGGCGGGCGCCGTCGTCGAGCCGGGGCAGGAGGTGCCGTTCGCAGCGTTCGCGGACGGTGGCGGCCTTCTCCGGGAACCAGGACCCGCCGACGGCGTCGAACGGCGCGGCCGTGATGCCGGCGCGGTGGAACACGGAGAGCGCCGCGGAGATGCGGGCCGCCATGGCGGGGAGGCCGGCGTCGGCGACGGCCGCCGCGTCCAGCGGCTCGCCGGGGACGAAGGACTGCAGGGTCAGGTCCGCGCCGTCGTGGCGCAGGGCCCGGGCGAGCCGGACGCCGTCCGGCATGCGCGGACCCAGCTCGGCCAGGACGGCGGCCTCCAGGCCCGCGCGGCCCCGGACGCCGGGGGAGGTGGCGCGGCGGGCGACGACGGCGCCGCCCGGGACGGGATCGCCGCCGAGTGCCGCGCCGTGCAGCACCGCGACGTCGTGGTCGAGGCCCCGCGGGGGCGACGACACGTCGTCCCAGGTCACGTCGGGCCAGGTGGCGCGGACGGCGTCGGTGAGCGGGGCGTCGGTCATGGTCGTCCACGATACGCGTGGGCCGGGCGCCGCCGTCCTCCGCCCCGGACCCCGGTGCGGTGCCGTCCCGGCGCCCGGGCGGACCCGGCCCATGGGAACGGTTGTTCGGACGATGTGATAGGAATGGACGGGTGGACATCGACGGTGGCGGACGCGTGCGCGTCATGGGCGTGGACCCCGGCCTGACCCGGTGCGGCCTCTCGGTCGCCGACGGCGGCCGCGGCAGGTCCGTCGTCCCCGTCGCCGTCGGCGTCGCCCGCACCGAGTCGGGCGCGGCGGTGGAGGACCGCCTGCTGCGCCTGTCCAACGCGGTGGAGGAGTGGATCGACCGGTACGACCCCGACGTCGTCGCCGTCGAGCGCGTCTTCGAGCGCGGCAACGTCTCCACCGTCATCCAGACCGCGCACGCCGTCGGCGTCGTCATGCTCGCCGCCGCCCGCCGCGGGCTGGAGGTGCACCAGTACACCCCGTCGGAGGTGAAGAAGGCGCTGACCGGCAACGGCCGTGCCGACAAGCGGCAGATGACCTCCATGGTCACCCGCATCCTCGGGCTGTCGGAGCCGCCGAAGCCGGCGGACGCCGCCGACGCGCTGGCGCTGGCGATCTGCCATTGCTGGCGCGCCCCGCTCATCGCCCGCGAACGGGCCGTCGCGGAGCGGGTGGCGGCGCAGAAGGCCCGGTTCGACGAACTCCGGCGCGCCCACGCGCCCAGGACCGCGCCGCAGTGGACGGCGCAGAGGAAGGGGACCCGATGATCGCCTCGGTGCGCGGCACCGTCATCGACAAGGCGCTCGACCACGTGGTGGTGGAGGCCGCCGGCGTCGGCCACCTCATCACCTGCCCGCCGCGCACCGTCGCGGAGCTGCCGCGGGGCGAGGAGGTCCTCGTGCTCACCGAGCTGGTGGTGCGGGAGGACGCGATGACGCTCTACGGCTTCGGCTCGTCGGAGGAGCGGGAGATGTTCCGCCTCCTGCAGACCGTGTCGAAGCTGGGCCCGAAGATCGCGCTCGCCCTGCTGGAGATCCTGCCGCCGCAGGGCATCGCGGCCGCCATCGCCGGCTCGGACGTGCGCGCGCTGTCGCGCGCCACCGGCGTCGGCAAGCGCATGGCGGAGCGCATCGTGCTGGAGCTGAAGGAGAAGGTCGGGGCGTTCGCCGCGCCCGCCGGCCACGACGGCGCGGACGCCGCCGCCCCCGCGGCCGCGGCGCCCGCCGGCGGCGCCGAGGTCGACCGCGTCGTGGAGGCCCTGGCGGGCCTCGGCTTCGGCGAGCGGGAGGCGACGGGGGCCGTCGAGTCGGTCCTCGCCGCCGACCCGTCCGCCGACGCGTCGTCGGCGCTGCGCCAGGCGCTCAAGGCCCTCGGCCGGGGCTAGGGTGGGGGGAACCATGAGCGACGTCGAGCGCACCGAATTCAACCTCGCCGGCGGCGGGCCCGCGCCCGCGGTCCCCGGCGGGGGCTTCCGCAACCCCGACGTCGACCCGTCGGCGCAGGCGGCCGAGGCGGACGCGGAGCTGAACCTCCGGCCGAAGTCGCTGGAGGAGTTCATCGGCCAGTCGAAGGTCCGCGGCCAGCTGGACCTCGTGCTCTCCGGCGCCCGCCGCCGCGGCGTCACGCCCGACCACATCCTGCTGTCGGGCCCGCCCGGCCTGGGCAAGACGACGATGGCGATGATCATCGCCGCCGAGCTCGGCACGTCGCTGCGCATGACCTCCGGCCCGGCGCTGGAGCGCGCCGGCGACCTCGCGGCGATGCTCTCCAACCTCATGGAGGGCGACGTCCTCTTCATCGACGAGATCCACCGCATCGCCCGACCGGCGGAGGAGATGCTGTACATGGCGATGGAGGACTTCCGCATCGACGTCATCGTCGGCAAGGGCCCCGGCGCCACCTCCATCCCGCTGGAGATCCCGCCGTTCACGCTCGTCGGCGCGACGACCCGCTCCGGCATGCTCACCGGCCCGCTGCGCGACCGCTTCGGCTTCACCGCCCAGATGGAGTTCTACGACCCGGCGGACCTGCGCCACGTCGTCGAACGCGCCGCCCGCATCCTCGACGTGGAGATCACCCCGGAGGCCGCCTCCGAGATCGCGTCGCGCTCCCGCGGCACCCCGCGCATCGCCAACCGCCTGCTGCGCCGCGTCCGCGACTTCGCCGATGTCCACGCCGACGGGTCCATCGACCTCGGCGCCGCCCGCGCCGCCCTCGTCGTCTTCGACGTCGACGAGGCGGGGCTCGACCGCCTCGACCGCGCCGTCCTCGGCGCGCTGGTGCGCCAGCACGCCGGCGGCCCCGTCGGCGTCGGGTCGCTCGCGCTGGCCGTCGGCGAGGAGCCCGCGACCGTCGAGGAGGTCTGCGAGCCGTACCTCGTCCGCGCCGGCCTCATCGCCCGCACGTCGCGGGGCCGCGTGGCGACGGCGGCGGCGTGGCGCCACCTCGGCCTCGAGCCGCCGGACCACGCGCCGGGGGCGCTGGGCCACTAGCCGCGGCGGGCGCGGCGCCGGGGCATGGGGGAGAACCGCGGCGCGGCACCCGTCGTCACGCCCCGCGGCGGCCGCGCGGGGGAGCGGGCGGCCACCGCCGGGGACGCGCGCCCCGCCTCCCGGGGGAAGGGCACCCTGCCTATACACTCGTCCCCCATGGACCCCTTGCTCCTTCTCATCCTCATGCTCATCCTGCTGGCGCTGCCGCTGTGGCAGACGTTCCGGCACAACAAGCAGATCCGCGCCATCCGCGACATGCAGTCGCGCATCCAGGTCGGCGATCGCGTCCAGACCGGCGCCGGCGTCCACGGCATCGTCGAGTCCCTCGGCGAGACCACGGTCGAGCTGACCATCGCCCAGGGCGTCACCACCGTCTGGGAGCGGGCCGCCATCATGCGCAACCGCTCCGACGAGGACCGCGTCGCCGGCCGCCGCGCCGACGAGGCCGTCGCCGGCGCCCCGGCCGCGGAGTCGGAGACCGAGGCCCCGCAGGCCCGCCCGGCCGACGACGCCCCGGCCGCCCGCCCCCTCGACGACCAGCCGGCCGACCGCCCGGCCGACCGCATCGAGGACCCGCGCGACCCGCAGGATCGCCCCTAGCCCCCACGACCGACGGGGCGGAGCCCCGCTAGGAGACGACAGACAGTGTCAGCACAGACGCGCCGCGGACGCGGCGGCATCAGGGCGTCGTGGCCGCAATGGTCCCTCGCCCTCTTCGTCATCATCCTCGTGGTGACGTACGCGCTGGTGTTCTTCACCGGCGACCGCAACCCCACGCCGAAGCTCGGCATCGACCTGCAGGGCGGCACCCGCGTCACCCTGGTCCCGCAGGGCCAGGACCCGACGCCGGAGCAGCTCGAGCAGGCCCGCACCATCCTGGAGAACCGCGTCAACGGCATGGGCGTCAGCGACGCGGAGGTCATCACCGACGGCGACACCCTGGTCATCACGGTGCCCGGCGAGGACTCCCAGCAGGCCCGCACCCTCGGCCAGACCTCCCAGCTGTTCTTCCGCCCGGTGCTCCAGCCCCCGACGCCCGACCCGGCGGCGATGACCGGCGAGCTGAAGCGCGTCGCCGACGAGTGGGTCCGCGTGGGCGTGCTCACCCCGGAGGAGGCCAACCAGTCGCTGAAGGAGTTCACGGACCAGTTCCGCGCGAACATCGACCAGCAGCGCCAGGGCTTCGAGCAGCAGTTCCCCGACCAGGAGCTGCCGCCGCAGCTGGACATCGAGGTCCCCGAGGCCCCGACCGTCACCGCCGCGCCGCCCGCCGAGCCCGCCAACTCCATCGAGGCGGCCGAGCAGCGCACCGAGACCCGCGAGGTGCTCCTGGCGACGCGCCAGTCGGACAACCCGACGACCCAGTTCGCCACCTCCGCGCTCATGCGCTGCGACGACCCGGAGCGCGTCGACCCGCTCGCCGGCGCCGACGACCCGCGTCTGCCGCTGCTGTCCTGCGACCCGTCGAGCCCCGGCCAGGTCCTGCCGCTCGGCCCCGCGCCGCTCGTCGTCGGCGACACCGACGAGGAGAACGGCAACCGCCTGTCCGGCGACGACATCGACACGAACGCCCCCATCAACGGCGGCTTCGACCAGCAGTCCGGCCAGGTGCAGGTGTCCTTCAAGTTCAAGTCCGGCAACGAGGACCCGGGCGCCCGCACCTGGACCCAGCTGACCACCGACATGCTCAACGAGCGCGTCGCCATCGTCCTGGACTCCCAGGTCATCAGCGCCCCCGTCATCCAGGAGCCCACCCCGGTCGGCGAGTTCACCCGCATCACGGGCGACTTCACCGTCGAGGAGGCCCAGTCGCTGGCCAACAACCTGCGATACGGCGCGCTGCCGCTGAGCTTCGCCGGCGAGAACGGCGAGCCGGGCGGCACCACGACGACGATCCCGCCGACCCTCGGCGCCGCCTCCCTGCAGGCGGGCATCATCGCCGGCCTCGTCGGCGTCGGCCTCATCGTCCTGTACGCCCTGGCCCTGTACCGCGGCCTCGGCGCCATCTCCATCGTCTCCCTGGCCGCGGCCGGCGCGATGGTCTACGGCGTCCTCGTGCTGCTGGGCCGCTGGATCGGCTACAGCCTGGACCTGGCCGGCATCGCCGGCATCATCATCTCCATCGGCACGACCGCCGACTCCTTCATCGTCTTCTTCGAGCGCATCAAGGACGAGATCCGCGACGGCCGCACCTTCCGGTCCGCCGTCCCGCGGGCCTGGCGCCGCGCCCGCAGGACGATCTGGACCGGCAACTTCGTGTCCATCATCGCCGCGGTGGTGCTCTACATCCTCGCCGTCGGCGACGTGAAGGGCTTCGCCTTCACCCTGGGCCTGTCCACCGCGTTCGACATCATCACCGCCTTCCTGGTGACCGCCCCGCTGGTGGTCCTGGCGTCCCGGCGCCCGGCGATGGCGAAGCCGTCGATGAACGGCTTCGGCTCGGTGATGGAACTGGCCCGCGATCGCCGCCGCGCCGGACGGGAGCTGCCCGCCGACGCCGAGCGCCGCATCGCCCACCAGACCGCCGAGGAGGCGAAGTAGCCATGGCAGACACCACCACCGACACCGCCGTCGCCCCGATCGACGCGGAGGACGACGCCCGCGGCGGGTTCCTGCGGCGCCTCTACACCGGCGCCGGCGGCATCGACATCATCGGCAAGTCGAAGCGCTGGTTCGCCGTGTTCGGCACCGTGCTCGCCGTCGCGATCCTGGCGATGGTCATCCGCGGCTTCTCCCTCGGCATCGACTTCGAGGGCGGCACCCGCATGACCATGCCGCCGGGCGACGCGACCGAGCAGCAGGTCGAGGAGGTCTTCACCGGGGCGACCGGCGTCGAGCCGGCGCAGGTGCAGATCGTCGGCTCCGGCGAGGGCCGCATCATGGAGGTCACCTCCGAGTCCCTGACCGACCAGCAGATCAACGACGCCCGCGTCGCGCTCTACGAGACGTTCCAGCCGAAGGACAACACCGGCACCGTCTCCCCGGACGCCGTCGGCGACTCCACCATCTCGGAGTCGTGGGGCTCCACCATCACGGAGCGGATGCTCATCGCGGCCGGGGTGTTCCTGGTCCTGGTGTTCATCTACATCATGATCCGCTTCGAGCGGGACATGGCCATCGCCGCCATCGGCGGCCTGCTGGTCGACGGCGTCGTCATCCTCGGCGTCTACGCCCTGCTGGGCCTGGAGGTCACCCCGGCGACCATCATCGGCCTGCTCACGGTGCTGTCGTTCTCGCTCTACGACACGGTCGTCGTGTTCGACAAGGTCGACGAGAACACCGCCGGCTTCGAGCAGTCAACGCGCCGCACCTACGGCGAGCTGGTGAACCTCGCGGTGAACCAGACCATCATGCGCTCCATCAACACCAGCGTCTCGACGCTGCTGCCGATCATCGCGCTGCTGGTCATCGCCGTCGGCCTGCTCGGCGTCGGCACGCTCGCCGACCTGGCGGTCATCCAGTTCATCGGCATCATCCAGGGCACCTTCTCCTCGGTGCTGCTGGTCGCCCCGATCCTGGTGTGGCTCAAGCGCCGCCAGCGCCGCTACCGACGCCACGACGAGCTCGTGGCGAAGGCCCGCGGCGGGGAGGCCCGCGACGCCTCCGGGGAGCGTGACGACGAGCCCCGCTCCGGCGGCGCCGCCGATTCCGGCGACGCGGCCGTCGCGGACGCCGCCCCCGATCGGGGCGCGGCCCGCGCGGCGGCCCGGCCCGCCGCGGCCGGGGCCGGGGAGGACGGCGCCGCCGGCTCCCGCGGCCCGCGCGCCGCACGTCGGGACGTCGTCACGCCCCGCCCCCCGCGGGAGGACGGCGACGACGGCGAGACGCCGCTGACGTGGCGTCCGGGATCCCGCTGATCCGAGGGAAGCGGGCCGGGTAACCTGTACGGGTACCCGGCCCGCTTCGCCATTTCCGGAGGATTCTTCAGTGACCTACGCCAACGCCAGGGAGGCCCTCGCCGACCTCATGCGCTTCGTCCCCGACTTCCCGGAGGAGGGCGTCGTCTTCGAGGACCTGACCCCCGCGCTCGCCGATGCGGAGGGCTTCCGCCTCATCATCGACGATCTGGCGGAGAAGTGCCGCGAGATGGGTGCGGAGGTCATCGCCGGCCTGGACGCGCGCGGGTTCCTGCTCGGCTCCGCCGTCGCCTACAAGCTCGGCCTCGGCCTGCTGGCGGTGCGCAAGAAGGGCAAGCTGCCCCCGCCGGTCCACTCCGAGGAGTACCAGCTGGAGTACGGCACGGCGGCCCTGGAGGTCCCGGCCAGCGGCATCGACCTGGACGGCCGCCGCGTCGTCCTCGTCGACGACGTCCTGGCCACCGGCGGCACCATGGGCGCCGCGATGAAGCTGCTGGAGGACTGCGGCGCCGAGATCCGCGGCCTGTGCGTCGTGCTCGAGGTCGAGGGCCTCGGCGGGCGCGAGGCGCTGGCCGGCACCGAGGTCTACGTCGTCGACTCCCCGAAGGACTGATCGAGATGGCGGACCTGGGCGCGCGCCGGTACGGGGCCAGGCTGGCCCGGAGCCTTACGGGCGGTCGCACGCGCGTCCGGCCCGTCCTCGACCCCCTGGTGGCCATCCACCGGGAGGTCCACCCGCGCGCCGACGTCGCGGTGCTGCAGCGCGCCTACGACACCGCCGAGCGGCTCCACGACGGCGTGTTCCGGAAGTCGGGGGAGCCGTACATCACCCACCCGCTGGCGGTCGCCGTCATCGCCGCCGAGATCGGCATGGACACCACCACGCTCGTCGCGGCGCTGCTGCACGACACGGTGGAGGACACCGACTACTCGCTGGAGGACCTG
Source organism: Corynebacterium sp. 335C (assembly GCF_053525695.1). Taxonomy (NCBI): domain Bacteria; kingdom Bacillati; phylum Actinomycetota; class Actinomycetes; order Mycobacteriales; family Corynebacteriaceae; genus Corynebacterium; species Corynebacterium sp. 335C. The sequence goes on along the minus strand of NZ_JASTTB010000001.1, from coordinate 252,087 downwards.
GAGGCCGACTTCGGCCCGGAGGTCGCCCGCCTCGTCGACGGCGTGACGAAGCTGGACAAGGTGGCGCTGGGCTCCGCGGCGGAGGCGGAGACCGTGCGCAAGATGGTCGTCGCGATGTCGAAGGACCCCCGCGTCCTGGTCATCAAGGTCTGCGATCGCCTGCACAACATGCGCACCATGCGGTTCCTGCCGCCGGAGAAGCAGGCGAAGAAGGCCCGCGAGACCCTGGAGGTCATCGCCCCGCTGGCGCACCGCCTGGGCATGGCGAGCGTGAAGTGGGAGCTGGAGGACCTGGCGTTCGCCATCCTGTACCCGAAGAAGTACGACGAGGTCGTCCGCCTCGTCGCCGACCGGGCCCCGCAGCGCGACGAGTACCTGCGGAAGGTCTCCGACGAGCTCGGCGCCGACCTGCGGCGCGCCCACATCAGCGCCCGCGTCGAGGGGCGTCCGAAGCACTACTGGTCCATCTACCAGAAGATGATCGTGCGGGGCCACGAGTTCAACGAGATCTACGACCTCGTCGGCATCCGCGTCCTCGTCGACACGGTGAAGGACTGCTACGCCGCCATCGGCGCGGTGCACTCGCTGTACCAGCCGATGCCGGGCCGCTTCAAGGACTACATCAGCTCCCCGCGCTTCGGCGTGTACCAGTCGCTGCACACCACGGTCATCGGGCCGGGCGGCAAGCCGCTGGAGGTGCAGATCCGCACCCACGAGATGCACTACAACGCGGAGTACGGCATCGCGGCGCACTGGCGGTACAAGGAGACGAAGGGCTCCCACCGCGGCGACAAGTCCGAGGTCGACCAGATGGCGTGGATGCGCCAGCTGCTGGACTGGCAGCGGGAGGCGGCGGACCCGAACGAGTTCCTCGACTCGCTGCGCTACGACCTGGCGTCCAACGAGATCTTCGTGTTCACGCCGAAGGGCGACGTCATCACCCTGCCGACGGACGCGACGCCGGTGGACTTCGCCTACGCGGTGCACACGGAGGTCGGCCACCGCTGCATCGGCGCGAAGGTCAACGGCAAGCTCGTGGCCCTGGAGTCGGCCCTGAAGACCGGCGACCGGGTCGAGGTGTTCACGTCGAAGGACCCGCAGGCGGGGCCGTCGAAGGACTGGGAGTCGTTCGTCCGCTCGCCGCGCGCCCGCTCGAAGATCCGGCAGTGGTTCAACCAGGAGCGCCGCGATCAGGCGCTCGAGGCCGGCCGCGACGCCCTGGCGGCGGAGATCCAGCGCGGCGGCCTGCCGATGCACCGGCTGTTCACGCCGGAGTCGATGGACCGCATCGCCAAGGAGCTGAACTACGCGGACGTCGACGGGCTGTACACGGCGATCGGCCTCGGCCGCGTCAAGCCGGGGCACGTGACCAACCGCCTCATGGCGCAGTTCGCCTCCGCGGATGACGCGGAGGATCAGCTGGTGGCGCGGACGCCGCTGTCGGCGCTGCAGGCGCCGAAGAAGCGGGCGCGCGCCGACGGCGCGGGCGTGCTGGTCGAGGGCAGCGCCGACATGATGGCGAAGCTGGCGAAGTGCTGCACCCCGGTGCCGGGCGACGACATCTTCGGCTTCGTCACCCGCGGCGGCGGCGTGTCGGTGCACCGCACGGACTGCACGAACGCGGCGCGGCTGCGGGAGGAGCCGGAGCGCATCATCCGCGTGTCGTGGGCCGACGAGTTCGCCGGCGCCGTCTTCACGGTGACCATCCAGATCGAGGCGCTCGACCGCCACGGCCTGCTGTCGGAGATCACCCGCACCATCTCGGAGCAGAAGGTGCCGATCATGGCGACGTCGTCGCACACCGCGGAGGACTCCGTCGCGACGATGCGCTTCACCTTCGAGGTCTCCGACACCAAGCAGCTGGGGTACATCATCTCGGTGCTGCGCGGCATCGAGGGCGTCTACGACGTCTTCCGCGTCACCTCCGGCGGCTGAGGCGGCCGCCGCGGGCGGGTGCCCGCGCGTCGCGTCCGCGTCCCGCGCGGTCGCGTGCCGCGGGTTCGCGTGACGACGGCCCCCGCGCCGCCCCCTCGCCGGGGTGCGGTGCGGGGGCCGTCGCCGTGCCCGGGATGACGCGCCCGGGGCGTGCGCGGGTCCCGGGCGCGGTCAGCCGCGGCGGGCCATCACGGAGGCGACGAACGCGCCGGAGAGGTTGTGCCAGAGGCTGAACACCGCGGCCGGCAGGGCCGCCAGCGGCGTGAGGTACTGGCCGGCGAGCGTGGCGGCGAGGCCGGAGTTCTGCAGGCCGACCTCGAAGGACAGGGCGCGGCGGGTGGCCCGGTCGAGACCCGCGGCGCGGCCGGCGGCCCAGCCGAGCGCGAGCCCCGCGCCGTTGTGCAGGACGACGGCGACGAGGACGATGAGGCCCGCGGAGACGATCTTGTCGGCGGAGCCGGCGACGACGGTGCCGACGATCATCGCGATGACGATGCCGGAGATCCACGGGAACGCCGGCTGCAGCTTCTCGACGAGGCGGCGGGCGACGATGCGGATGACGACGCCGACGGCGACCGGCACGATGACGGTCTTGATGATGCTGCCGACCATGGACGCCGCGTCGACCTCCATGTAGGTGCCGGCGAGCCACAGGGTGAGCACCGGGGTCAGCAGCGGCGCGAGCAGCGTCGAGCAGGTGGTGACGGCGACGGAGACGCCGACGTCGCCGCGGGCCAGGTAGGTCATGACGTTGGACGACGTGCCGCCCGGGGCGCAGCCGACGAGGATGAGGCCCGCGGCCAGCTCCGGCGGCAGGTTCAGCGCCTTCGCGATGGCCCAGGCGGTCAGCGGCATGATGACGAACTGCGCCACGATGCCGAGGGCCACGACGCCGGGCCGCCGGGCCACGGAGCGCAGGTCCGGCGGGGTGAGGGTCATGCCCATGCACAGCATGATGATGCCCAGGAGGATCGGCACGTGCGGGGCGAGCGGGGTCCAGGTGCCGGGGGAGAGCCAGCCCCACAGGGCGGCGGCGAGCACGATGAGCGGGAAGACGGTCGATGCCATGAGCATCGCGGAGCCGCGCCCGGCCTCCGCGCCCGCCCCGCGCCTGCTGGTCGTCGTGGGAGTGTCCATGCGGGGAAGGCTACCCTGAGCGGTCTACTCCGCCGACGGCGGGGTGCGATCCGCGTCACAGGCCCGCCGGACCCCGGCCGGCTCCGCCCCACGGCGGGGACGCCCGCGTCCGCTCCGGGCGTCCGCGCCCACCGGTTCCCGCGATCGGCGACGGCCCCCGCCGGCGTCCGGGAGGGCGCGGCGGGGGCCGTCGTCAGGCGATGGGGGAGGCTAGGAGACCTCGGCGGTCTCGATGCGGACCTCCTCGGCCGGCTTGCCGTCGGGCTGGCCGGCCTCCGGGGCGACGCCGTTGGCCGCGATGTCCTTGACCACCTGCAGGCCCTCGGGGGTCATCTTGCCGAGGATGGTGTACGCCGGGGGCAACTGGCCGTCGGCGTAGTTGAGGAAGAACTGCGAGCCGTTGGTGTCCGGGCCGGAGTTTGCCATGGCGATGGAGCCCTCCGGGTAGATCAGCGGCGTCTGCGCGTCGAGGTTGGAGTCCTTCACCGGCCACTCGTCGGGGAAGGAGAAGCCCGGGCCGCCGGCGCCGGAGCCGGTCGGGTCGCCGCACTGCAGGACGTTGAGGCCGCCGCCGGTGATGCGGTGGCAGACCGTGTCGTCGTAGAAGTCCTGCTCCGCCAGGTGGACGATGGCGTTGACGGCGCACGGGGACACCGCGCGGTCCAGCTCCATCGGGATGGCGCCGTGGTTCGTGTTCAGCGTGACGGTGACGGTGCCGGTGGCGGGCACGTTCTCCGCCGGCGGCGGGGTGACGCCCGCGTCCTGCCCGTCGGACGGGTAGGTGCAGGTCACGGTCTCCGGCAGCGCCTCCTCGCGGGACATCGGGACGATGTCGCCCTGGACCGGGGTCGGCTCCAGCGCGATGGGCTCGGTCGGCGCCTGCGACTCGGCGGCGGCGGGGTCGCCCTCCGCCGTCAGGTCCTCCTGCCCGCGGGTGGTGAGGAACCAGATGCCGCCGACGATGGCGACGAGGATCACCAGCGTCGCGGCGACCACGCCCAGGGGGCGGGCCTTCTCGGCGCGGTCGCGCTTGTTCAGCTCGCGCTCCAGCTTCTTCATCGCGTCTTGGCGCCGCTGGCGGTTGTCGGCGGTGTCGGCCACGTGGTGCCTGCCTTCCGGGTGGTCGGTGCGGTCGGGGTACGGCGATCCATTATGCCCCGGCGCGGCGCGCGGGGAGCGCAGGGCCGCGGGCGCGGCGCGCGTGACGGGTCCGCGGATGGTGCGGGAGGGGCTTTACGACGGCACCCGCCCCGGGTCGTCGGCGCCGGCCGCGGGGGAGGCCGGCCGGGGAGGGCGCGGACGGCGGGCGGTAGACTGTCGTGCCGAAGGTTTCGCCGCGTGAACGGTCGCGGTCCGGGCCGGGGCGCGGGCCCCGGGCCGGAGGGGACCCGTCGCAACGCACCGCGTCCCGCGACCGCACCCGGCGACCCGGCCCCACCACCCGCGCCCCGCACCGCAACGACAGGAGAGCCCGCGCCATGGAGATCCTCGGCTTCCCCGCCGGCCCGCTGCAGACCAACTGCTACGTCGCCACCGGACACGACGACGCCGGCGACGGCGCCGCCCGCCCCTGCGTCGTCATCGACCCCGGCATGGGCGCCCACGAGCGGCTGAGGGAGGAGTGCGCCGCCCGCGGCCTCGTCCCCGAGGCGGTCCTGCTCACCCACGGCCACATCGACCACACCCGCGACGTCGGCGAGGTCGTCGCGGAGTGGGACGTGCCGGTGCTCATCAACTCCAATGACCGGTTCATGCTGGAGAACCCGATGATCGGCGCGGGGCTGAGCCTCGGCGCGATGTTCCGGGTCTCCGAGATGACGCCGCCGGAGGACATCCGGGACCTCGAGGACGGCGACGAGGTGAAGTACGGCGGCCTCGTCTTCTCCGTCATCCACGCCCCGGGCCACTCGCCGGGCTGCGTCATGCTGCGCGTCTCCGACGGGGCGGACGAGGTGATCGTCTCCGGCGACGTGCTGTTCGCCGGCTCCATCGGCCGCACCGACCTGCCGGGCGCCGACCCGGAGGCGATGATGGCGTCGCTGCGCGACCGGGTGCTGCCGCTGGAGGACCACCTGCCGATCCTGCCGGGGCACGGGCCGACGTCGACGATCGGCGACGAGCGGGCCTCCAACCCCTTCCTCGCCCAGGTCCGCTAGCCACGTATCATCTGCCGGGTGAGCGAGAAGAAGCAGAAGATCCAGCCGTTCTCCGCCCCGAAGGGCGTCCCGGACTACGCGCCGCCGGCGTCGCGCGCGTTCGAGGCGGTGCGCGCGGAGTACACGCGCCGCGCCCGCCTGGCCGGCTACGAGCACATCGAGCTGCCGATCTTCGAGGAGACGGGGCTGTTCGCCCGCGGCGTCGGCGAGTCGACCGACGTTGTGACGAAGGAGATGTACACCTTCGCCGACCGCGGCGACCGCTCCGTCACCCTCCGCCCGGAGGGCACCGCCGGCGTCATGCGCGCCGTCATCGAGCACAACCTCGACCGTGGCCAGCTGCCGGTGAAGCTGTCCTACACCGGCCCGTTCTTCCGCTACGAGCGCCCGCAGGCCGGCCGCTACCGCCAGCTCCAGCAGTTCGGCGTCGAGGCCATCGGCGTCGACGACCCGGCGCTGGACGCCGAGGTCGTGGCGCTGGCCGACGCCTGCTTCCGCTCCATCGGCCTGACCGGCCAGCGCCTGGAGATCACCTCCCTCGGCGACGAGACGTGCCGCCCGGCCTACCGGCGGAAGCTGCAGGACTTCCTCTTCGCCCTGCCGCTGGACGAGGAGGCGCGCCGCCGCGCCGAGATCAACCCCCTGCGCGTCCTCGACGACAAGCGCCCCGAGGTCAAGGAGATGACGGCGGACGCACCGCTCATGCTCGACCACCTCTCCAGCGAGTGCCGGGAGCACTTCGAGACGGTCACGGGGCTGCTCGACGACATGGGCGTCGCCTACGAGGTCAATCCCCGCATGGTCCGCGGCCTGGACTACTACACCAAGACCTGCTTCGAGTTCGTCCACGACGGCCTCGGCGCCCAGTCCGGCATCGGCGGCGGCGGCCGCTACGACGGCCTGATGGGCCAGCTCGGCGGCCAGGACCTCTCCGGCATCGGCTTCGGCCTCGGCCTCGACCGCTCCCTGCTGGCCCTCGAGACCGAGGGCGTGGAGTTCGGCGCCGCCCGCCGCGTCGACGTCTACGGCGTCGCCATGGGCTCCGACGCCAAGCGCCGCATGGCCCGCCTCGTCGACGAGCTGCGCGGCGCCGGCGTCTCCGCCGACATGAGCTACGGCGACCGCGGCCTCAAGGGCGCGATGAAGGGCGCCGACCGCGCCGGCGCCCGCTTCGCCCTGGTCCTCGGCGACCGCGAGCTGGAGGCCGGCGAGGTGCAGGTGAAGGACCTCGCCGAGCACTCCCAGGAGGCCGTCGCCCTCGACGCCGCCGTCGCGGATCTCGCCGCCCGCCTGGCCTGACGCCGGGGCACGCCATGGACGCCGTCGCGCTGCGGACCCTGCTGGACCGGGCCGACCGGGCCATCGCCGTCGGCGACGGCGTCCGGACGCTGGCCCGCGACATGGGCGCCGCCGCCGGTCCGTGGCAGCCGCCGGGGATCGACCTGCCTGGCGGGGGCGACCTGGGCGACGCCCGCGTCGTCCTGTTCCCGCCGGCCCTCGCCGCCTGGCCGCCGGCGCTGCTGCCGGGCCTGGAGGCGGCGGCCTCGCCCGGCTCCGCCGACGTGCTGCGCCGCGCGGAGCTCGCCGGCGCCCGCGCCGCGGTCCTGCGCGCGACCGCCGCCCACGCCTCGCCCGGCCTCCTGGGCCGGCTGTTCCTGTCCGGCCGCACCCGGCGCGCGGAGCAGGCGGCGGCCGAGCTCGCCGCGGTCCTCGACGACCCCGGGTCGGCGGCGGCCCTCGACGACGCCGCGGCGCTGCTGGACCGCGCCGGCGCCGCCGCGGCAATCCAGGCGCAGGGGGTGCCGCTGCTGCCCGGCGCCCACGGCTGCCCGCCCCACCTGCTGGAGGCCGTCCGCGCCGCCGTCGCGGAGCGGCTGGGCGGTGGCGTGCGCGAATGGACCTGGGTGGAGCCCGACCGCGTCCAGCGGGTCCTCGCCCGCGCCCGGTCGCTCGCCTCCGACCCGGACTCCGAGCCGCGGCTGCGCGCCGAGGCGGAACGCCACCTTCGTGCCCTGGCCGCCGACCGCGCCCGCATCCTGCTGGCCGGCCTGCCCGTCGACGCGCTGCGCACCGTCACCGACGAGCGCCTGCGGTTCGCGGGGCTGGAGCAGGTGCGCGTGACGACGGTCGCCGACGTCCTGCGCGCCCCCGAGGCGGTGCTGCGCCAGGTGCCGGGCATCGGCGAGCGCACGGCCCGGCGGCTGCGGGCGGCGGCGCAGACGCTGCAGCACGAGGCCGAGTCGGAGGCCGGCACGTCCATCGGCGACGAGCCGACCGCCCCGGCCGTGCAGCTGGTGCGCGTCCTGCACCGCTACGACCAGGTCGACGATCTGGACGAGGTCGAGCGGGCGCGCCGTTCCCGGCTCCTCGACGCGGCGGCCGTGCTGCCGGAGACGGCGTCGCCGCTGCCGTGGCCCGTCGCACTGGCGGGGGCGGACGCCCCGGTGGCCTTCGCCCGCTTCCTCGACGACGTGGCGTGGGCCGACGCCCACCCGGAGTCGCTGACGCCGACGGCGGTGCACGACGCCGGCGACGCCGCATGGTCGGACTACCTGGAGCGCCCGGCGCACTACCAGGCGCTGCTGGCCACCCTGCTGCGGCTGGAGGTCGAGGGCGGCGACCTCGACGCCCCGACGCTGCAGCGCATCCGCGACCTGCACCTGGACCGCACGCACCTGCGGGACCTGCACCTGCGCGGCTACCAGTCCTTCGGCGCCCGCTTCGCCCTCGTGCAGGGCAAGGTCATCCTGGGCGACGAGATGGGCCTGGGCAAGACCGTCCAGGCGCTGGCGATGGCCGCCCACGTCGCGGCGCAGTCCGCGGCGGAGACCGCGGCGGGGGAGCGCCCGGGGCGGATCCTCGTGGTGTGCCCGGCCTCCGTCGTCGTCAACTGGCTGCGGGAGGCCCGCCGCTTCACCGACCTGCCGGTCCACCGCGCCCACGGCGCGGCGAAGGACGACGCAGTGCGGGCGTGGGCGGAGCTCGGCGGCGTGTGCGTGTGCACCTACGACGGCGCCCGCACCCTCGACTTCGCCGATGCCGAGCCCGACGCGGTCATCGTCGACGAGGCGCACATGGTGAAGAATCCGGAGGCGCAGCGCAGCCGGGCCGTCGCGCGGCTCGTCGCCGCCGCGGGCCACGCGATGCTGCTCACCGGTACGCCGCTGGAGAACCGCGTTGACGAGTTCGCGAACCTCGTGAGGATGGTGCGGCCGGATCTGCTGGACGACGGGCGCGTGACGCTGCCCGCCGGAATGTTCCGCACGGCCGTCGCCCCGGCCTACCTGCGGCGCAACCAGGACGACGTCCTCGACGAGCTGCCGGACCTGACGGAGAAGACCGACTGGATCGACCTCACCGACGCCGACCGGCGGCACTACGACGCCGCGGTCGCGGAGGGCAACTGGATGCTCATGCGCCGGGCGCCGATGACGACGCCCGGCAATTGCCCCGCGAAGCTGGAGCGCGTCCGGGAGATCGTCGACCGCGCCGCCGACGGCGGACGCCGCGTCCTGGTGTTCACGTTCTTCCTCGACGTGTTGGAGGTCCTGCGCGCCGAGCTCGGCGACCGCGTCGTCGGCGTGCTCACCGGCTCGGTCGCCCCGGACGAGCGGCAGGCGATGGTCGACCGGCTGGGGGAGGCCCCGGCCGGGTCGGTGCTGCTGTCGCAGATCACCGCCGGCGGCACGGGCCTCAACATCCAGGCCGCGGGCGTCGTCGTCCTGGTGGAACCGCAGGTGAAGCCGACGCTGGAGGACCAGGCCATCGCCCGCGTGCACCGCATGGGCCAGACATCGCAGGTCGTCGTGCACCGGCTGGTCGGCGACGACACGGCCGACGAGCGGCTGCTGGAGATCCTCGGCGACAAGCGGCGCATCTTCGACGCCTACGCCCGTTCCAGCGAGTCCGCCGACGTCGCCGACGCGGTCGACGTGTCCGAGGCCGACATCGCCCGCAGCATCGTCGCCGCCGAGCGCCGCCGCCTGGGCTACGACGCGGACGACGCCTCCCGGGACGGGGGCGACGCCGCAGCGGATTCCCGCGATGTCGCAGGTGGCGCGATGTGCGACGGCGCCTCCGGCGATGCCGGCGGATCCGGGTCCGCCGGGTCCAGCATCTAGCCCCCGATGGCCTTGCGCGGCTCCATCCGCCGCGCGCCGAGGTCCACGGACCCGGCGGCGCGCACCCCGTCGCCGAGCGCAGCGGGGTCCATCTCCGCGGTGCTGGCGCGGCCCGCCCGGACGCTGTAGCGCCGCGCCATCTCGGCCTCGGCCCGGCGGCCGTCGTCCAGCAGGGCGAGCCCGGTGCCCGGGCCGTGCTCCTCGGCCACCGCATGCTCCACCTCCCGCAGACGGGCGGCGATGCCGCGGGAGAAGCCCACCATGAAGGACCGCCGCAGCCGCGCCGTCTCCGCGGGGTCGCCGACCTCCGAGCGGAGCTGCACGGCACGGCCGGCCATGTGCGCGTCGAGCATCGGCCACAGCAGGTCCAGGCGATCGACGTGCCGGCGGGCGCCGACGAGGATGGCGCGGCGCCCCGTCCCGCCGAGCTTCCGGGCCGCGGAGGCGCAGTGCAGCGCCCGCGCCAGCGACCCCAGCAGGGCCAGCCGCTGCGTCACGTAGCGCCCGGTGACGTCGATGGTGCGCTCGACGACCTCGTGCGGGTCGGCGTCTCCGGCCTCCGGCAGGTCGGACTCCGTGAGCCCGTACCTGGCCAGCAGCTCCAGCGCCTTGGCCTCGAAGATCTCCCCCTCCGGCGTGCCCGCCCGGTCGGCGGCCTGGTTGAGCAGCGCGCGGATGCGGCCGCGGATGACGTCGCGTCGGTTCCCCATGCGCCGCATCGTAGGCCCCGCGCCGCCGGGCCCCGCACGCGCGCCGCCGCCCGTCCGTCACGCGGTGGACGGGCGGGCGGCGGTGGACAACTCCGGCGCGGCCGGGCCGTGGACCGTGCCGGGAAAGGCCTCGGCCGGCGGGCCGTCAGCCCATGTGGCCGCGGAGCAGATCCTCGAAGCCGACGCCGGTCTCCTCGACGCCGGCGCCCGACGGCCGGGCGCCGCGGGAGCCGCCCGCCCCGTCGGCCGTCGCGCCGCCGAGGCCGCCGACGGCCTGCGCCAGCAGCAGGTCGGCGAACTGCCCGGCCGCCCGGTCGACGCGGGCGTGCAGCGGGGCGACGCCCCGGCCGTCGTCGCCGCCGGTGAAGGCGGCCTCGCCGAAGTCGTCGGTGGCGGCGAAGACGCCCGTGGGCGCGACGACGGCGCCGAAGTGCGCGAACAGCGGGCGCATGGCGTGGTCGACGACCAGCCCGTGGCGCGCCGTCCCGGCGGTCGCCGCCACGAGGACGGGCACGCCGCGCAGCGCCTCGTCGTCAAGCGCGTCGACGAACATCTTGAACAGGCCGCTGTACGACGCCTTGAACACCGGGGCGGCGGCGATGACCCCGTCGGCGGAGGCGACCGCGCGGCGGGCGTCGTCCAGGGCGGGGGAGGACAGCCCGCCCGCGGTGAACGCGGTGGCGAGGTCGCGGGCGAGGTCCCGGACCTCGATGACCTCGACCTCGGCGGCCTCGCCGCGGCTGGAGACCGCGGCGACGGTGGCGTCGGCCAGCATGTCGGCGAGCTGGCGGGTCGACGACGGCGACGACAGCCCGGCGGTGACGACGACGATGCGGCGCATCAGCGGCCCTCCTCCCCGGCCGCGGGCTTGCCGGGCTCCACCTGATGGTGCGGGTGATCGCGGTGGTCGCGCAGGTACGCGTGGTCCGGCGGGTCCGACGGCACGCCGGCGGGGCGGCGCAGCTCGAACTCCCTGCGCAGGACGGGCACGACCTCGCGGCCGAGGATCTCGATCTGCTCCAGGACCATGTCCAGCGGCAGCCCGGCATGGTCGATGAGGAACATCTGCCGCTGGTAGTCGCCCACCCAGTCGGCGAAGGACAGCGTGCGGTCGATGACCTGCTCCGGCGTGCCGACGGTCAGCGGGGTGACCTCGGAGAACTCCTCCAGGGAGGGGCCGCCGCCGTAGACCGGGGCGTTGTCGAAGTAGGGGCGGAAGATGCGCTTGGCCTCCGCCTCGGTCTCGCCGAGGAAGACCTGGCCGCCGAGGCCGACGATGGCCTGCTCGGCGCCGCCGTGGCCGTAGCGCTCGTATTCGCGGCGGTAGATTCCGACCATCTTCGCCGTGTGCTCCTTGTTCCAGAAGATGTTGTTGTGGAAGAAGCCGTCGCCGTAGAACGCCGCCTGGTGGGCGATCTGGACGGAGCGGATGGAGCCGTGCCACACGAACGGCGGGGTGTCGTCGAGCGGCCACGGCGTGGAGACGTAGCCCTGCAGGGGAGTGCGGAACTGGCCGGACCAGTTGACGGGGCGCTCGCGCCACAGGCGGCGCAGGAGGTGGTAGTTCTCGACGGCCAGGGGGATGCCCTGGCGGATGTCCTTGCCGAACCACGGGTAGACGGGGCCGGTGTTGCCGCGGCCCATCATGACGTCGACGCGGCCGCCGGAGAGGTGCTGGAGGAAGGCGAAGTCCTCCGCGATCTTCACGGGGTCGTTGGTGGTGATGAGCGTCGTCGCCGTCGACAGCTCCAGCTTTTCCGTCTTCGCGGCGATGTAGCCGAGGTGCGTCGTCGGCGACGACGGGACGAACGGCGGGTTGTGGTGCTCGCCGGTGGCGAAGACGTCGAGGCCGACCTCCTCCGCCTTGAGGGCGACGGCGGTCATCGCCTCGATGCGCTCGCCCTCGGTGGGGGTGCGGCCGGTGGTCGGGTCGGTGGTGACGTCGCCGATGGTGAAGACGCCGAACTGCATGCCGTGCTCCTGTCGTCGGGTGCGGCCCGTGCCGCGGGTTGATGCGTCAACAATATGCGTTGCGACGGGTGCCTGTCAACAATCTCGCCCGGATCCCCGCGCCCGGTGACCCGCCCGCCCGGCGCGCGGCGGCGCCCGTGGCAAGATGGCGGCCATGCCCGCGACCACGCCTCCGGGACCGCCCGGCCCGGGGTGGTCCGGCCCCCATGAGCCCCGCCCGTGGGGGAACCCGCAGCAGCCCCCGAACATCCCGCCGCACCACCCGGACGCGAACCCGCACCCGGGCCGGCACGCCGGCGGATTCGGCGCGCCGCAGCCGGGCCCGTACCCCGGTGCGCGGCACGGAGGCCCCGCCCCGCACCCGCAGCTGCCGCCGGGCCCGCCGCCGTTCGCCGACGGCGCGCATGTCCCCCACGGCCCGTACGGTGCGCCGCTTCCACCCGCGCCGCCGCGGCGCCGCGGCTCCGGCTGCCTCGCGGCCGCCGTCGGCCTGGTGGTCATCGGCGCCGTCACCATCGGCCTCATGCTGCTCGTCGGCCTGTTCACGGGAACGACGACGTCGCCGACGCCCGTGGTGCGCCCCGGCGCGCCCTACGTCAACGACGACGCCGGCTCGACGTGCACCCTCGGCTTCCTCGGAGAGGACGCCGAGGGGCGCCTCGGCTTCCTCACCGCCGGGCACTGCGGCTCGGTGGGCGACGAGGTCTCCGTCGACACGCTCCTGGGACCCCGCGTCATCGGGCGCTTCACCGTCGCCCGCGACGACGGCATGACGATCCAGGACCTCGACCTCGGGTTCATCGCACTCGACGACCCGTCGCTCGCCGACGCGTCCATCCTCGGCGTCGACCGCGCCCCGGGCGACGTCGCCGAGCTGCCGGAGCTGACCGCGGAGAGCCCCGAGCTCTGCTTCTCCGGCCAGATGTCCGGGGTCGCCTGCGGCGCCTGGGGCGGCGTGCCCGGCGCGCCGTGGTACGTCTCCGACGTCGCGCTGCGCGTCCCCGCCATCGAGGGCGACAGCGGCTCGCCGGTCTGGGCGGAGGCCCCGGACGGGACGCTCGTCGCCGTCGGGATCCTCGCCGGCACGGGCGTCGACGACGAAGGGGAGTCCTACGCCGAGCTCATCTCCGGCCCCGCCGCCGCGGAGCTCGGGCTGCGCGTCACCGGATCCTGAGGCGCGGCGCGGCCCGGGGACCCGCACGTGCGCCGGCGCGCGCCGGCGTCGGCGGGTGCACGCGGTCCGAGGACAGCGCCTCCGCGGGGCCCGCACGCCCCGCGCGCACGACGACGGCGGCCGCCCTCCCGGGGAAACCGGGAAGGGCGGCCGCCGTGCAGGGGGCGCGGGGGCCGCGGCGGGGAGCGTCGTCACGCACCCGCCGCGGACCGTGCGCGGCGCGATCGCGTCAGCGGTGCCCGCGCGGGGCGTCGCCGAAGCCGTCGTGGTCGTCGTCCTTCAGGTTCAGCTTGCCGCGGAAGGTGTCGTGCGCCGTCTGCGCCGCGGACTTCGGGGCGCGGGCGCCCGTGTTGAACATGAGGTTGAGCAGGATGGCCGCGACGGAGCCGATGACGATGCCGGAGGACAGGAACGTCTGCGACCACGCCGGCAGGCCGGAGAACAGCGCCGGGGCCACCGCCGGCAGCAGCGCCAGCGCCAGCGGCACCGCCACCACGACGATGTTGGACTCGGTGAACTTCACGCCCGACAGGGTGCGCACGCCCGCGGCGGCGACCATGCCGAACAGCGCGATGCCCGCGCCGCCCAGCACCGGCGCCGGGATCGCCGCCACCAGCGCGGCGGTCTTGGGCAGCAGGCCCAGGATGATGAGGAACGCGCCGGCGACCGCGGTGACCCAGCGGGAGCGGACGCCCGTCAGGCTCAGCACGCCGATGTTCTGCGCGAACGCCGTGTACTGGAAGGTGTTGAACACGCCGCCGAGCACCGTCGCCGCGCCGTCTGCGCGCAGGGTGTCGGCGATGCGGCGGTCGTCGACCTTCGAGTCGGTGATCTCGCCGATGGCCAGCACGTCGCCCGTCGCCTCGACCATGGTGACCAGGGAGACGATGCACATCGCCAGGATGGCCGCCGGGACGAACTCCGGCAGGCCGAAGTAGAACGGCGTAGTCAGGCCGAAGACGGGGGAGTCGGCCGTCTCCGACCAGTCGACCATCCCCAGCGGGATGCACACCAGCAGGCCCACGACGAGGCCCAGCAGCACCGCGATCCGCGACAGCATCGGCGGGCCCCAGCGCTCGATGACCAGGATGAACACCAGCACGAAGAACGCGATGGCCAGGTTTTGCGGCGTGCCGTAGGCGTCGGTGCCCTTCAGGTCCGCGCCGCCGCCGACCCAGTCCGCCGCCACCGGCATCAGCGTCGTGCCGATGATGAGCAGCACCGTGCCCGTCACCAGCGGCGGGAACAGCCGCAGCAGGGAGGCGAACAGCGGGGCGAACAGCATCATGAAGATGCCCGACGCGATGACCGCGCCGTAGATGGCCGGCACGCCGTAGGTGCCGCCGATGGTCACCATCGGGATGGCGGCGGAGAAGGTGCAGCCCTGGATGAGCGGCAGCCGGACGCCGAAGCGCCAGATGCCCACCGACTGCACGATCGTCGCGACGCCCGCGACGAACAGGTCCGCGGCGATGAGGTGCGGGATGTCGGAGGGCTGCATGCGGCCCTGCTCCACCAGCGCCCAGCCGACGAACAGCGGCACCGCGACGGCGCCCGCGTACGCGGCCAGGACGTGCTGGAACCCGAGGATGAGCGCGCGCAGGTGCCCCGGGTACTGGTTGACGGGATGATCGGCCGCCTCCGGCGACCCCGGTGTGGTCAATGGCTTCGTCACGGGTGAATCGTAGCGTCCCGGGCCCCGGCCCACCCCGGGGTCTCCCCGGATCCGGGGCGGAAACGGGGGCGATCGGGCGGGATCCGGGCGCGGTGCGGGTCCGCCGGCCCGGTGCATGGGGCGTCGCGTCCCCGTCGCGCGGGGGCCGGTGCCGGCCTCCGGGGTGCGGCCCTCAGGCCCCGGGGCCGTCGAGCGCCGCGTACAGCGCCGGCAGATCCCCCATGGCGACGACGCGCAGCGGCCGGTTGTCGGCGCGGCCGTGCTCGGTGACGATGACGGCGCCCGGCCGCCGCGGGTCGTCCGACTGCGACAGCAGGTGGATGATCTCCGTGATGGGCGCCAGCCGCGCGACGAAGACCGGCTCCGCGTCGCCGGCGACGTGCGCCAGGACGTCGCAAACGGTGCGCGCGCCGATCTCCCCGTCCGTCGTCACGTCCTCCGCGACCCAGCGGGCGATGGCGTCGGTGGTGAGCATCGCGATGCCCCGGCCGTCCTCGTACACCGGGAACTGGGCGTGCGGCCGCTCGTGCAGGGTCCGCAGCATCCGGCGGACGTCGTCGTCCGGCGCGAGCGTGACGGGGTGGCGGTGCTCCAGCACGTCGAAGACGGTGGGCGGGGAGTCGAGATCCTCCGCCAGCTTCGCGATCGCCGCGACCGCCTCCGGCAGCGGGTCCGCGATGGGCCGGCCGTCGCGGTAGGCCGCGTGGCTCAGCGCGTTGCGCAGCTCCGCGAACGCCTTGAACGCGTCGAGCTGGTGCCGCGTCATCCCGTGCCGGTCGTGCAGCCGCTCCGCCCGCTTCACCGCGCCCGTCCAGTGCTCGGTGGGCACGCGCTTGACCAGGATGGCCTCGATCCGCGCGTAGTGGTCCAGGAAGGTGCGGGCCCTGTCCCCGGGGCGGGTGCCGGCGTCGTCGTCCATGCCCCCGATGCTATCCGCGGGGCCGGGTCGCCGCCGCCGTCCGCCGCACGGTCGCCGCGGGTCGCCGCCGCATCGCGTGACGACGCCCCGATCCCCGCCGCGGGCCCCGGCCGCACGGCGCGGGCGTCAGCACTCGGTGAGGTTCACGGCCAGGCCGCCGGCCGCCGTCTCCTTGTACTTGTCCAGCATGTCCCGGCCGGTCTCCGCCATGGTGCGCACCGCGTCGTCGAGGCTGACGACGTGCGCGCCGGTGGAGTGCATCGCCAGGCGCGCGGCGTTGATGGCCTTCACCGCCGCCATGGCGTTTCGCTCGATGCACGGCACCTGCACCAGGCCGCCCACCGGATCGCAGGTGAGGCCCAGGTTGTGCTCCAGACCGATCTCCGCGGCGCGCTCGACCTGCCACGGCTTGCCGCCGAGGAAGGCGCACAGCCCCGCCGCCGCCATCGCGCACGCGGAGCCGACCTCGCCCTGGCAGCCGACCTCCGCGCCGCTGATGGACGCGTTGCGCTTGATGATGATGCCCACGGCGCCCGCGGTGAGCAGGAACGTCCGCGCCGCCTCCCCGTCGAAGCCCTCCTCGAAGTCCAGGGCGAAGTGCATCACCGCCGGGATGATCCCGGCCGCGCCGTTCGTCGGGGCGGTGACGACGCGGCCGCCCGCCGCGTTCTCCTCGTTGACCGCCAGAGCGTAGAGGTTCACCCACTCCATCGCGTGCAGCGGGTCCGTGCCGCGGCGGCCGGCGGAGGCGGCGAGGCTGTCGCGCAGCGCGGACGCCCGGCGCTCCACGCCGAGGCCGCCCGGCAGGATGCCGCGCGCGCCGGCGCCGGCGGCGACGCACTCCCGCATCACCCGCCACACCCGGTCCAGGTGCGCGACGACCGCCTCCTCGCCCCCGTGGAGCGCCGTCTCGTTGGCGAGCATCACCTCCGCGACGGTCAGGCCCGCGCCGTCGCAACGCTCCAGCAGCTCCCGCGCCGTGGAGAACGGATGCGGCAGCTCCGCCTCCCGGCCCGCGGCCGCCGCACCGGGGCCCGGCTGCGCCCCCTGCAGCGCCTCGCCCGGCAGGATGAAGCCGCCGCCGACGGAGTACCAGTCCTCCTCCTTCAGCACCTCGCCGTCGCCGCCGAGCGCGGTGAAGACCATGCCGTTGGGGTGGGAGGGCAGCGCCGCGATGTCGAAGCCCAGCCGGTAGCGCAGCCGCCCGGCCGTGCCCTCCGGCGGCACCGGGAGCCCGGGCGCCGGATGCTCGTCCGGCGCAACGGTGTCGGGGGAGTGGCCCGCCAGGCCCAGCACGACCGCGCGGTCGGTGCCGTGGCCCCGGCCGGTCGCGGCGAGCGAGCCGTGGAGCATCACGTCGACGCGCACGGTGCCCTCCGGCGCGGCGGCCGCGAACGCCGCGGCGGCCCGCATCGGGCCGACGGTGTGCGACGACGACGGGCCGATGCCCACCGAGAACATGTCCAGCGCGCTGATGGCCATGCGATCAGCCCGAGTAGACGTCGCGGCCGAGCGTGTCGCACTTGGCCATCGAGCCGGTGCGGTAGCCCGTCAGGAACGCGTTCTCCCGCTGCTCCGACGAGCCGTGCGTCCACAGGTCCGGGTTGACGCCGCCGCCGGAGTGCGACTGGATGGCGTCGTCGCCGATGGCGCGCGCCGTCGCCATCGCGTCGCGGACCTGCTGCTCCGTCAGCGGCTCCAGGATGGCGTCCGGGCCGTCGTCGGCGAAGTGCGCCCAGATGCCCGCGTAGCAGTCCGCCTGGAGCTCGATGCGCACCGCGCCCGAGTCCGCGCCGGGGTCGTTGTAGTCCGACAGGTGCAGCGTCCCCTCGAGCTTCTGGATGTGGTGGCCGAACTCGTGGGCCACCACGTACTCCTGCGACAGCGGGCCCGAGCCGCCGCCCAGGCGCTCCAGCTGCTCGAAGAAGGACACGTCGTAGTAGCTCGACTCGTCGCCCGGGCAGTAGAACGGGCCGGTGTTCGCCGTCGCCGGGCCGCACGCCGACTGCGTGCGGCCGTCGAAGATGACGATGCCCGGCGCCGTGTACTCGATGCCCGCCTGCGCCGGCAGCTGCTCCGACCACACGCGGTCCAGCGAGATGCCCGTGAACTCGATGCGGCAGTCGACGTGCTCGTTGGCGTCGGCGCCGGTCTCGCAGTGGTCCAGGCCGCCCTGCTCCGCGTGCGTGCCCTGCTGCGGCGCGGCCGGCCCGCCGCCCTGCATCAGGGCGCCCGGGTCGCCGCCCAGGAGCAGGTACAGGCCGACCAGGACGATGCCGCCGAGGCCGCCGCCGACGGCGATCCCGCCCCTGCCGATGCCGCCTCCGCCGCGGCGGGCGCGATCCCCGCCCTTCCGGAATCCCTCGCTGAACGTCATGGCCGGAAGTATGGCACGGCCCGGGGCCGACGGCGGCGCGCCCTGCGGGTACACTCCGGTATTCGTGCGCCCGCCGCGAACCGGCGGGCCGAGGACCTCGAACGAACACCTGGAAGGAACCCCCGCAGTGCTGCGTACGCATCTCGCCGGAGAGCTCCGCGCCGAGCAGGCCGGACAGACCGTCACCCTGACCGGATGGGTCGCCCGCCGGCGTGACCACGGCGGCGTCATCTTCATCGACCTGCGGGACCGCTCGGGCATCGCCCAGGTCGTCTTCCGCGAGTCCGAGGTCGCCGAGCGCGCCCACCACCTGCGCAGCGAGTTCTGCGTCAAGGTCACCGGCGTCGTCGAGCCCCGCCCGGAGGGCTCCGAGAACCCGAACCTCGCCTCCGGCGCCATCGAGGTCAACGTCTCCGAGCTGGAGATCCTCAACACCTCCGCCGCCCTGCCGTTCCAGCTGGACGACCAGTCCAGCGCCAACGAGGTCGGCGAGGAGACCCGCCTGCGCTACCGCTACCTCGACCTGCGCCGCGAGGGCCCGGCGAAGGCCCTGCGCCTGCGCGCCGCCGCCAACCGCGCCGCTCGCGCCGTCCTCGACTCCCACGACTTCACCGAGATCGAGACCCCGACGCTGACGCGCTCCACCCCGGAGGGCGCCCGCGACTTCCTGGTGCCGGCCCGCCTGAAGCCGGGCACCTTCTACGCCCTGCCGCAGTCCCCGCAGCTGTTCAAGCAGCTGCTCATGGTCGGCGGCATGGAGCGCTACTACCAGATCGCCCGCTGCTACCGCGACGAGGACTTCCGCGCCGACCGCCAGCCGGAGTTCACCCAGCTGGACGTCGAGATGAGCTTCGTCGACCAGGAGGACGTCATCGCCCTGGCCGAGGAGGTGCTGACCGCCGTGTGGGCCGCCGCCGGCGTCGAGGTCACCACCCCGTTCCCGCGCATGACCTACGCGGAGGCCATGGAGCGCTACGGCTCCGACAAGCCCGACCTGCGCTTCGACATCCCGCTCGTCGACTGCACGGAGTTCTTCAGGGACACGACCTTCCGCGTGTTCCAGAACGAGTACGTCGGCGCCGTCGTCATGGAGGGCGGCGCCTCCCAGCCGCGCCGCCAGCTCGACGCGTGGCAGGAGTGGGCCCGCCAACGCGGCGCCAAGGGCCTCGCCTACATCCTCATCGGCGAGGACGGCGTGCCGGGCGGCCCCGTCGCCAAGAACATCACCGACGCCGAGCGCGAGGGCATCGCCGCCCACGTCGGCGCCAAGCCGGGCGACTGCATCTTCTTCGCCGCCGGCGACACGAAGTCCTCCCGCGCCCTCCTCGGCGCGGCCCGCGGCGCCATCGCCGAGAAGCTCGACCTCATCGACCCCGACGAGTGGGCCTTCACCTGGGTCGTCGACGCCCCGATGTTCGAGCCGTCCGCCGACGCCAAGGCCTCCGGCGACGTCGCCCTCGGCCACTCCGCGTGGACCGCCGTCCACCACGCCTTCACCTCCCCGAAGCCGGAGCACCTCGACACCTTCGACGAGAACCCGGGCGAGGCGCTGGCCTACGCCTACGACATCGTCTGCAACGGCAACGAGATCGGCGGCGGCTCCATCCGCATCCACCGCCGCGACGTCCAGGAGCGCGTCTTCAAGGTCATGGGCATCGGCGAGGAGGAGGCCCGCGAGAAGTTCGGCTTCCTGCTCGACGCCTTCGCCTTCGGCGCCCCGCCGCACGGCGGCATCGCCTTCGGCTGGGACCGCATCGTCAGCCTCCTGGCCGGCGTCGACTCCATCCGCGAGGTCATCGCCTTCCCGAAGTCCGGCGGCGGCGTCGACCCGCTGACCGACGCGCCCGCGCCGATCACCGCCGCGCAGCGCCGCGAGGCCGGCATCGACGCCAAGCCGAAGCCGAAGGCCGACGCCGCGAAGGCCACGGGCGGCGACGCCGCCCCGGCCGCCGGCGCGTAGGCGGCGACGGGGACGACCATGCAGGACACCGACGCCACCGGCCGCGCGGGGGAGGCCCGCGCGGCGGCGTCGCCGATCGCGGCGCACGACGAGCCGGTCCCAGGCGGCGTCCCCCCGCACGGGGACGCGGCCGGATCCGCGCCGCAGGCCGGCCGGACCCGCGACGTGGTGCCCGCCGACGCGACCGACGCGGACGTCCCGGCGCTGCTCGACGACGCCGCCGACCTCCTGGCCAGCCGCTTCGGCGGCCGCCCCGAGCTCGGCGATCCCGAGGACCTCGGGGGCTCCGGCGACGCCCTGGTGCTGCGCGTGCGCGTCGCGCCGAACCCGTTCCTGCCGGAGCGCTCCGTCGTCGTCAAGCAGCTCGCCCCCGCGGCGGCGCAGGGCGTCGAACCGGCGGTGCTCCGCGAAATCGCGGCGTACCAGTTCACGACCGCCCTGCCGGCGGACGTGCGGCCCGGGCCGGTGCTGCTCGCCCACGACGTCGACCGCCGCCTGGTCATCATCACCGACGTCGGCGACGGCGTGACCTTCGCCGACGTGCTCACCCGCCGCGAACCGGAGCCCGGGGAGCGCATCAACGCGCTGCGCATGCTCGGCCACGCGTTGGGCCGCATGCACGCCGGCACCGCGGAGCGGGAGGCGGGCTTCGATTCGCTGGCCCGCCGCATGTGGCGCGCCCACCGCGACATCCCCGGGCTGGTCCTCGGCGGCCGCGACCGGGGCATCGTCCGCTCCATCGACCTCGGCCTCGCCCTGCTCGAGCACCGCGGGGTATCCGTGCCCCGTGAGGTCCGTGCGCTGGTGGAGGAGGCGGTGCGCCGCATCTCCGACGGCTTCCACCGCGCTTTCACGCCCTTCGAGCTGCTGCCCGACAACATCCTGTTCGGCGGCGGCGCCGTCAACGTCCTCGACTACGAGTGGGCGGGCTACCGCGACGTCGGCTTCGACCTCGCCAACGTCATCGCCGGCTTCCCCCGCAACCCGCGGATCGCCCCGCTGGAGGAGGACGAGGTCCGCGTCCTGCTCGACGCCTGGATGTCCGAGGTCCGCCGGACCTGGCCGGACATCGAGGAGGAGGACACCCTCGGCCAGCGCATCACCGTCGGCCTGCTGGGCTGGACGCTCATCATGGTGACGGTCATGCACATCGGCTCCGTCGACCAGGGACTGGAGACGGAGGCGGCCATCGAGCGCCGCCTGGCCGGCCAGGGCTACGACGTCGACGACCGGGACGAGGGCGTCGTCGCCCACCTCGCCCGCACGCTCGCGGCCGCCGACGAGGGCGAGCCGCCCGCCGCCGGGCGCGCGACCGTCCGCAGCGTCGCCGCCACCGCCCGGGTGCTGCGCGCCTGGGCCGAGGGCCGCCGCACGCCCTCGCCGGCGCTCGCGGCGTTCGCCGCCGACGTCGCCGAGATCGCCTCGGCCGGGGCTCGGGAGGGGGCCGCCCGATGACCGGCGGCCCCGGACTGTTCGACGAGCCCGCCCCGGCGGGCGCCGCTGGCCCGGGGGCCGCCGGCGCGGCAGACGGCGGCGGTGCCGGCTCCGACTACTTCCACCCCGGCGCCCACGCTCCGCTGGCCGTCCGCATGCGGCCGCGGACGCTCGACGAGGTCGTCGGCCAGTCGCACCTGCTCGGCGAGGGCAAGCCCCTGCGGCGGCTCGTCGAGGGCGGCGGCGACGCCTCCGTCATCCTCTTCGGCCCGCCCGGCACCGGCAAGACGACGCTGGCGGGACTCATCTCCACGTCGACGGGACGCGACTTCGAGGCGCTGTCCGCCCTGAACTCCGGCGTCAAGGAGGTCCGCGCCGTCATCGAGCGCGCCCGGCGGCGCCTCGTCCGCGACGGCTCCCGCACGGTGCTGTTCATCGACGAGGTCCACCGCTTCAGCAAGACGCAGCAGGACGCCCTGCTCGGGGCCGTGGAGAACCGCACCGTGCTCCTCGTCGCCGCCACGACGGAGAACCCGTCGTTCTCCGTGGTCTCGCCCCTGCTGTCCCGGTCGCTGCTGCTGCAGCTGGAGTCGCTGGACGACGGCGACATCGCCGAGCTGCTGCGCCGCGCGGTCGCCGACGAGCGCGGCCTCGACGGCCGCATAGAGCTGGCGGACGACGGCCTGGAGCAGCTCGTGGCGCTGTCGGCCGGCGACGCGCGCCGGTGCCTCACCTACCTTGAGGCCGCCGCCGAGGGCGTCGCCGACGGGGGCACGCTCGACGCGGCCGCCGTGGAGCGCGCCATCGACCGCGCGACCATCCGGTACGACCGCGACGGGGACCAGCACTACGACGTCACCAGCGCCTTCATCAAGTCGGTGCGCGGCTCCGACGTCGACGCCGCCCTGCACTACCTGGCCCGCATGATCGAGGGCGGGGAGGACCCGCGGTTCATCGCCCGGCGCATCGTCATCCTCGCCAGCGAGGACGTCGGCATGGCCGACCCGAGCTGCCTCCAGACCGCGGTCGCCGCAGCGGAGGCGGTGCAGATGATCGGCATGCCGGAGGGGCGCCTGCCGCTGGCCCAGGCCGTCATCCACCTCGCGACGGCCCCGAAGTCCAACAGCGTCATCGCCGCCATCGACGCGGCGCTGAAGGACGTCCGCGGCGGCAAGGCCGGGCCCGTCCCGCCGCACCTGCGCGACGGCCACTACGCCGGCGCGAAGGCCATCGGCAACGCCGTCGGCTACCGCTACCCGCACGACGACCCCCGCGGCGTCGTCGAGCAGCAGTACCCGCCGGACAACGTCCTGGACGGCGTCTACTACGCGCCGTCGGACCACGGGCGGGAGAAGCCGATCGGCGAATACATCGGCCGCCTGCGCCGCATCGTGCGCGGGTTCCGCCGCGGCTGACCCCGGGGAGTATGCTGTCCGGGTGCCGTCGGCCCGGACCCGGGCCGGCACCCGCCCGCGATCGACCGACCAGAAGGACGAACAGCCTTGCAGACCCACGAGATCCGCCAGCGTTTCCTGGATCACTTCACCTCCCACGGGCACGTGGAGGTCCCCAGCGCATCGCTGATCCTCGAGGACCCGAACCTGCTGTTCGTCAACGCCGGCATGGTCCCGTTCAAGCCCTACTTCCTGGGTCAGGAGACCCCGTCCTTCGACACGGCGACGTCGATCCAGAAGTGCGTGCGCACCCTCGACATCGAGGAGGTGGGCATCACGACCCGCCACAACACCTTCTTCCAGATGGCGGGCAACTTCTCCTTCGGCGACTACTTCAAGGAGGGCGCGATCACGCTCGCCTGGGAGCTGCTGACGAAGCCGGTGGCGGACGGCGGCTTCGGCATCGACCCGGATCGCCTGTGGGCCACGGTCTACCTCGACGACGACGAGGCGCACGACATCTGGACCGGGAAGGTCGGCCTGCCGGAGGAGCGCGTCCAGCGCCGCGGCATGGCGGACAACTACTGGTCGATGGGCGTGCCCGGCCCGTGCGGCCCGTGCTCGGAGATCTTCTACGACCGCGGCCCGGAGTACGGCGTCGACGGCGGCCCGGTGGCGGACGAGGACCGCTACGTCGAGATCTGGAACCTCGTCTTCATGCAGAACGAGCGCGGCGAGGGCATCGGCAAGGACAACTTCGAGATCCTCGGCCCCCTGCCGAAGAAGAACATCGACACCGGCATGGGCATCGAGCGCGTCGCGTTCCTGCTCCAGGGCGTCGAGAACGTCTACGAGACGGACCTGCTGCGCCCGGTCATCGACGCCGCGGAGAAGCTCACGGGCTCCACCTACGGCGGCTCCCAGCGTGACGACGTGCTGTTCCGCGTCATCGCCGACCACGCGCGCACCGGCCTCATGCTCATGCTCGACGGCGTCACCCCGTCCAACGAGGGCCGCGGCTACATCCTGCGCCGCCTGCTGCGCCGCATCGTCCGCTCCGCCCGTCTGCTCGGCGCCGAGGGCGCGACCCTGGAGACGCTGCTGGACACCGTCCGCGAGACGATGACCCCGTCCTACCCGGAGATCGCGGACAACTGGGACCGCATCCGCCGCACCGGCGTCGCCGAGGAGCGCGCGTTCCTCAAGACCCTCGAGGCCGGCACGCGCCTGTTCGAGGAGGCCGCCGCGGAGGCGAAGTCCGCCGGCCGCACGACCCTGTCGGGCGACGACGCGTTCACCCTCCACGACACCCACGGCTTCCCGCT
Organism: Corynebacterium sp. 335C; assembly: GCF_053525695.1. Classification (NCBI taxonomy): domain Bacteria; kingdom Bacillati; phylum Actinomycetota; class Actinomycetes; order Mycobacteriales; family Corynebacteriaceae; genus Corynebacterium; species Corynebacterium sp. 335C. Next base: position 227,799 of record NZ_JASTTB010000001.1, on the reverse strand, counting down.
GGACCTGACGCTGGAGATGGCCTCCGAGGCCGGCCTGACGGTCGACGAGGAGGGCTTCCGCGAGCTCATGGCCGAGCAGCGCGCCCGCGCCAAGGCCGACAATCGCGCGAAGAAGCGCACCCACGGCGACCTCGGCGTCTACCGCGAGTTCCTCGACGAGCACCCGACCGTGTTCACCGGCTACGACCGCCTCATCGACGAGTCGACGGTGCTGGGACTGGTCTCCGGCGGCGAGCGCGTCGAGCGCGCCGCGGAGGGCGACGAGATCGAGGTCATCCTCGACCGCACCCCGCTGTACGCGGAGTCCGGCGGCCAGATGGCCGACCACGGCCGCATCACCACCGGCTCCGGCGCCGTCGTCGAGATCGGCGACGTCCAGAAGGTCGGCAAGAAGCTGTGGCTGCACAAGGGCCGCGTCGTCTCCGGCGAGGCCGCCGTCGGCGAGCTCGCCGAGGCCCGCGTCGACGAGGTCTGGCGCCACGGCGCCACCCAGGCGCACTCCGCCACCCACCTCGTCCACGCCGCGCTGCGCGAGGTCCTCGGCCCGGACGCCGTCCAGGCCGGCTCGCTGAACAAGCCGGGCTACCTGCGCTTCGACTTCACCTACGGCGAGCAGCTCTCCGAGGAGCAGCTGCGCCGCGTGGAGGCGCTGGCCAACGAGGCCGTCGACGCGGACTGGACCGTCAACACCATCGAGACCTCCCTCGACGAGGCGAAGGCGATGGGCGCGATGGCCCTGTTCGGCGAGAACTACGGCGACCGCGTCCGCGTCGTCGAGATGGGCGGCCCGTTCTCCATGGAGCTGTGCGGCGGCACCCACGTCGCCCACACCTCCCAGATCGGTCCGGTGGCGGTGCTGGGCGAGTCCTCCGTCGGTTCCGGCGCCCGCCGCATCGAGGCGTACTCCGGCATGGACTCGTTCCGCTACCTGTCCGCGGAGCGCCTGCTGGCCGAGCGCCTCGCCGCCGAGTTCAAGACCCCGTCCGCCGACCTGCCGGATCGCATCGGCGCCCTGTCGGAGAAGCTGAAGGCCACCGAGAAGGCGCTCGCGGACCTCAAGGCGAAGCAGCTGCTGTCCGACGCCGCCTCCCACCTCGACTCCGCGGAGCAGGTCGGCGACGTCACCTTCCTCGGCCTGAACCTGCCGGAGGGCACGAAGGCCGGCGACATGCGCACCCTCGCCAACGACCTGCGCGGGCGCCTCAACGACCGCGCCGCCGTCGTGGTGCTGTGCGGCAAGGACGGCGGCAAGGCCCCGTTCGCCGTCGGCGTCACCGACCCGGCGGTCGCCGCGGGCCTGAAGGCCGGCGATCTCGTCCCGGTCCTCGGCGCCCACATCGCCGGCCGCGGCGGCGGCAAGCCGCAGCTGGCCCAGGGCGCGGGCAACGACCCGTCGGGCGTCGACGCCGGCCTCGCCGCCGTGCGCGCGCACCTCGCCGGGCGCTAGGCCGGGGGAGTCCCGCGTGGCGACGCTCGTGCCCGACCGGCCCGGCGCCGACGATCCCGGCCCCGGCCGGCGCCTCGGCGTCGACGTCGGCGACGTCCGCGTCGGCGTCGCCGTCAGCGACCCCGACGGCCTGCTGGCCACCCCGGTGGAGACCGTCGCCCGGGCCACCGGCCGGCGCGGCCCCGACGGCCCCGACATCGACCGGCTCGTGGAGCTGGCGGAGGAGTTCGGCGTCGTCGAGATCGTCGTCGGCCTGCCGCTCATGCTCGACGGCACGCCCGGCACCTCGGCGCGCAAGGCCGCCGACGTCGCCTTCCGCCTGCGCCGCCGTCTCGGCGACGTCGCCGTCCGGATGGGCGACGAGCGCATGACGACGGTCATCGCCCAGTCCCGGATGCGGGAGGCGGGGGTGTCCGCCCGGGAGGGCCGGAAGTCCGTCGATCAGGCCGCCGCCGTCGAGATCCTCCAGGCCTGGCTGGACCTGCGCCGCGGGACGTAGGCCCCGGACACGGCCCGCCTTGCACGGGCGACGGCCCCCGCACACGCCCGCCCGTGCCCGGCCGGAACACCGTCGGGGGTGGCCGGGGGTGGCCGGGGGTAACGTTCGGGCGTCGGCACCGGTAAGACCTCCCCGCCCGCGCGCCGCCGCGGTCCGGCGGCGTCGCCGCCGGTCACGCCCCGTCGTCACGCGAACGACGGTCACCGGGCGGTTGACGCGTCCCGTCCGGCGCGACCCGCCGTGACCGCAACGTGACTTTCGGCGCGCCGTGCGCGACAATCGCAGGGTTAGTTCACCGTCGACCCCGGAGGAAGCACCCCATGAGCAAGACCGCCCGTCGGGGCGCGCCCCGGGACAGGGGCCGCGGCCGCAACGGACGTCGGGGGCGGGTGCGCCGCCGGCAGACGTCGATGGCCATCAACGTCACCTCCATCCTGCTCAGCCTCATGGTCCTCGTCGGCGTCGGCGTCGCCTGGGCCCGCGGCGGCACGGAGGGCGACTTCAGCGGCGACGGCAACGGCACCCCGGTCATGGTGGAGGTCGCCGCCGGCCAGTCCCTGTCGGACCTGGCCGACGAGCTCGACGCGAAGGGCGTCGTCGGCTCCCCGGGCGCCTTCGTCAACGCGGCGAACGCGCACCCGCGGTCGAACTCCCTGCAGCCCGGCTTCTACCGCCTGGAGGAGCGGATGTCCGCGGAGTCCGCGGTCGAGGCCCTGCTCAACCCGGAGAACCAGGCGGGCATGATCGACATCCCGACCGGCCTGCGCCTGGAGGACACCCACGTCGTGGCGTCCGACGACGTCCGCAAGGGCATCTTCACCCTCATCTCCGAGGCGTCCTGCGCCGGCGGCGGCGAGGACTGCGTCAGCGTCGAGGACCTGCGCGCCGCGGCGGGCACGACCCCGCCCGCGGAGCTCGGCGTCCCCGCGTGGGCCGTCGACGCGGTCAACGCCCGCGGCGACGACCCGAAGCGCATCGAGGGCCTCATCACCCCGGGCATCCACCACTTCGACCCGTCGGGCGACGCCGTCGCGGTGCTGAAGGGCCTGCTGGCGGAGTCCGCGCAGCAGTTCGAGTCCACGGGCCTGGAGGCGACGGCGATGGCCGTCGGCCTCACCCCGTACGAGCTCGTCACCGCCGCGTCGCTGGTGGAGGCGGAGGCGCCGGCGGACGACTTCGACAAGGTCGCCCGCGTCATCCTCAACCGCCTGGAGATCAACCAGCCCCTGGAGTTCGACTCCACCGTCAACTACGACCTGCCGGACCAGGAGGTCGCGACGACGGACGAGGCCCGCGCCCGCGAGACCCCGTGGAACACGTACCGCATGTACGGGCTACCGGCGACGCCCATCGGCGCGCCGTCGCTGAAGGCCATCGAGGCGATGGAGAACCCGGCGCCGGGCGAGTGGCTGTACTTCGTCACCGTCGACTCCGAGGGCACGACGATCTTCTCCAACACCCTCGAGGAGCACCAGGCCGCGACGCAGCAGGCGATCGACGGCGGCGTGCTGGACTCCAACCGATGACCGGCGCGCCCGGCCCGGGGAAGCCCCCCGCGGCGCTTCCCGCGCCCGCCCGTGATGGCGTGGCGCATCGCGCCGCGGTCCTCGGGCGCCCCATCGCGCACTCGAAGTCGCCGCAGCTGCACGGCGCCGGCTACGCCGCGCTCGGGCTCGACGACTGGGAGTACGTCCGCGTCGACTGCGGCGCAGAGGAGCTGCCGGCGCTCGTCGCGGCGGCGGGCCCGGAGTGGGCCGGGTTCTCCGTCACCATGCCCGGCAAGTTCGCCGCGCTGGAGACGGCGGACGAGTCGACCGAGCGGGCCCGGCTCGTCGGCTCCGCGAACACGCTCGTGCACCTGCCGGACGGCGGGTGGCTGGCGGACAACACCGACTGCGACGGCGTCGCCGGGGCGCTCGCGGAGCTCGGCGCCGATGATCTGCCCGACGGCCGCGCGGTGGTCGTCGGCGCCGGCGGCACCGCCCGCCCGGCCCTGTGGGCCCTGGCCCGCGCGGGCGTGCGCCACCTCGACGTCGTCGCCCGCTCCGAGCGGGCCCTGGCCGTCGAGCCCCTCGCCGCCGCGCTGGGGATGGAGTTCACGTGGGTGCGCTTCGACGACGGGCGCCTGCCGGACATCGCCGGCGCCTCCGACGTGCTCGTGTCCACCGTGCCGTCGGATGCGCTGCAGGGCGTCGCGACGTACCTCGCGCGCGCCCCGCGCATCCTCGACGTCATCTACGACCCGTGGCCGACGCCGCTGGCCCGCGCCGCGGGCGAGGTCGGCCATCCCGTCGTCGGCGGCCTGTCGATGCTGCTGCACCAGGGCACGGCCCAGTTCGAGCGGTTCACCGGGCACGCGGCGCCCGTCGCGGAGATGCGCGCGGCGCTCGGCGCCTGACGCGGGGTCCTGCCCTTCCGTCCGCTTCGCCGCCCGATCCGCCGCCGCCATCCACTGTGCCGCGGCCGATCTTCCCGCCCGCCCGGGCCGTCCACGGTCGGGGCGACGGCCCCCGCACGCCCGCCGGCGCGCCCGTAGCGTCCCGCCCATGACGCCGGTCCTCCCGTATCTGGCCCTCGCGTGGGCCGCCGTGCTCGCATGGCGCGACTTGACGCGCCGCCGCCTCGACGACGCGCTCACGCTGCCCGCGGCCGTGCTCGTTCCCGCCGCCGCGGTGCTTGACGACGGGACCCGCGCGGCCACGCTCGCCGTCGCCGGGGCCGCGTGCTGGGCGGGGGCGCACCTCGCCCTGGCGGTGGCGGCGCCGGGGTCGATGGGCGGCGGCGACGTGAAGCTGGCCCTGCCGCTCGGCGCGGCCGTGGGTTGGGCGGCGGTCCGCTCGGGCGGCGCGGGGGACCTGCCCGTCCTGCTGGCCGCCGCCGTCGCGGCGTCGGGGGCGGCGACGGCGGCCCTGGGCGTCGTCACGCGGATCCGGTGGCGCGGCGGGGAGCGCAACCGGGACGCGGACCCGGGCGCGGTGCCCCACGGGCCCGGGATGCTGGCGGGCGCGGCGCTGGCCGTCGCGCTCGCGGCCGCGTGAGCCACCCGCACGGCACCGGAACCGGCGGCGCGGGGGAGGGTCGGCGGCGGGTCCCGGGCTATGCGCCCGCCGCGGCGGGCGGCATGCCACAATGGCACCCATGTTTCGTTGGACCACTGCAGGGGAGTCGCACGGCCAGGCGCTGATCGCCATGGTCGAGGGCGTCCCCGCCGGCGTCACCGTGACGCGCGAGGACGTTTCCCACCAGCTCGCCCGCCGCCGCCTCGGCTACGGCCGCGGCGCCCGCATGAAGTTCGAGGCCGACGAGCTGACGTTCGTCGGCGGCGTCCGCCACGGCCGGACGCTCGGCTCGCCCGTCGCCATCATGATTGGCAACACGGAGTGGCCGAAGTGGACCACCGTCATGTCCTCCGACCCGGTGGACCCGGCGGAGCTGGAGACCGCCCGCGGCGCCCGCCTGACCCGCCCGCGCCCGGGCCACGCCGACTTCAACGGCATGCTGAAGTACGACCACGAGGACGCCCGCAACATCCTCGAGCGCTCGTCGGCCCGCGAGACCGCCGCCCGCGTCGCCGCCGCCAGCGTCGCCCGCGCCATCCTGCGCGAGGCGCTCGGCGTCGAGGTGGTCACCCACGTCGTCTCCATCGGCGCCTCCGAGCCGTACGACGGCCCGCTGCCGACGTTCGACGACGTCGACGCGATCGACGCGTCGCCGGTGCGCGCCTTCTCGAAGGAGGCGGAGGAGTCGATGGTCTCCGAGATCGAGGCCGCGAAGAAGCAGGGCGACACGCTCGGCGGCATCGTCGAGGTCGTCGTGCACGGCCTGCCGGTCGGCCTGGGCTCCCACATCTCCGGCGACGCCCGCCTGGACGCCCGCCTGGCGTCGGCGCTGATGGGCATCCAGTCCGTCAAGGGCGTCGAGATCGGCGACGGCTTCGAGGAGGCCCGGCGCCGCGGCACCGCCGCCCACGACGAGATGGTCCGCGAGGGCGACGGCGTGACCCGCCTGACCAACCGCGCCGGCGGCCTCGAGGGAGGCATGACCAACGGCCAGCCGCTGGTCGTCCGCGCCGCGATGAAGCCGATCTCCACCGTGCCGCGTGCGCTGAAGACCGTCGACATGGCCACCGGCGCCGCCGCCACCGCCATCCACCAGCGCTCCGACGTGTGCGCCGTGCCCGCCGGCGGCGTCGTCGCCGAGGCGATGGTCGCGCTGACGCTGGCGCAGGCCGTCATGGAGAAGTTCGGCGGCGACAGCATCGGCGAGACCCGCCGCAACGTCGAGGGCTACCTGGCGCAGGTCGCCGGGCGCCTCGCCTGGGACGAGGGGGCCGCCGAGTGACCGCGCCCGCCGACGCCCCGCTCGCCGTCCTCGTCGGGCCGCCCGGCGCCGGCAAGTCGACCATCGGCCGGCGCCTCTCCCGCGCCCTCGGGGTGCCGCTGACGGACTCCGACGAGCTCATCGAGCAGCGCGAGGGCCGCGCCTGCGGCGAGGTCTTCTCCGACCTCGGCGAGCCGCGCTTCCGCGAGATCGAGGAGGAGCTGGTGGCGGAGGCGCTGACCCGCCCCGGCATCGTCAGCCTCGGCGGCGGCGCCGTCCTGTCGGAGGCCACCCGCGCCCGCCTGTCCCGCCACGCCGTCGTCTACCTGGAGATCGACGCGGAGGAGGGCGTGCGCCGCACGGCGGAGGAGAACACCCGCCCGGTGCTGGCCGCCGAGGACCCCGCCGCCCACTACCGCGCCCTGCTGGACCGCCGCCGCCCGCTGTACGAGGAGGTCGCGTCGTTCCGCGCCCGCTCCGCCGGCCGGACGCCGCAGCAGGTCGTCGCCGAGATCCTCGGCTTCCTGGAGTCCGACGAGGACGACGCCGCCCCCGAGAGGAGCAACGCATGACCACCATCACCGTCAACGGCCCCCGGCCGTACGACATCGCCGTCGGCCGGGGCCTGGTCCCCGCCATCGCGGAGGCCGCCTCCGGCGCGTCCGTCGTCGCGATCGTCCACCAGGGCTCCGTCGCGGGCCCGGTGCGCCGCATCGAGGAGGCGCTCGCCGCCGCCGGCGTCGACGCCTTCGCCCTCGAGGTCCCCGACGCGGAGGCCGGCAAGACCTTGCAGGTCGCCGAGCGCTGCTGGGACGCCCTCGGCGAGCGGGGCCTCGGCCGCCGCGACGCCGTCATCGCCGTCGGCGGCGGCGCCGCCACCGACCTCGGCGGCTTCGTCGCCGCGGCGTGGATGCGCGGCGTCGACGTCATCCAGGTGCCCACCACGCTGCTGGCCATGGTCGACGCGGCCGTGGGCGGCAAGACCGGCGTCAACACCGCCGCGGGCAAGAACCTCGTCGGCGCGTTCCACGAGCCGGCCGCCGTGTTCTGCGACCTCGACTTCCTGCGCACCCTGCCGGAGGCGGAGATCGTCGCCGGCTCCGCGGAGATCATCAAGGCCGGCTTCATCGCCGACACCGCCATCCTGGACCTGTACGAGGCCGACCCGGCCGCCGCGATCGACGTCGACGGCGCGCTGGAGGAGCTCATCGTCCGGGCCATCCAGGTCAAGGCCGACGTCGTGTCGCAGGACCTGCTGGAGTCCGGGCTGCGCGAGATCCTCAACTACGGCCACACCTTCGGCCACGCCGTCGAGCGGCACGAGGAGTACCGCTGGCGCCACGGCCACGCCGTCGCCGTCGGCATGGTCTACGTCGCCGAGCTGGCCCGCCTGGCGGGCCTCATCGACGCGGACCTGGTGGAGCGCCACCGCCGCATCCTCGAGTCCATCGGCCTGCCGACGACGTACGCGCCCGGCCTGTTCGACGAGCTGCACGCCGGCATGACCCGCGACAAGAAGAACCGCCGCGGCCGCATCCGCTTCGTCGTCCTCGAGGAGCCGGGGCGCTGCACGCGCCTGGAGGACCCGGACACGGAGACGCTGCGCGCCGCTTACGACGCGCTGACCGCCGCCGGGAAGCCCGCCGCGGAGGAGTCGGCCCGATGATCGCCGCCGACGGCCCCCGCCCGCTCGTCCACCCCGACGCCGGCCCCATGCACGTGCTCGTGCTCAACGGCCCGAACCTCGGCCGCCTGGGGAAGCGGCAGCCGGACGTCTACGGCGCGACGACGCTGGACGACGTCGAGGAGCAGCTGCGGCACCTCGGCACCATGCACGGCATCACCGTCGAATGCCGCCAGTCCGACTACGAGGGCGAGCTCATCGGCTGGGCCCACGAGGCCGCCGACGAGGGCTGGCCCGTCATCATCAACCCCGGCGGCCTGACCCACACCTCCGTGGCGCTGCGCGACGCGATGGCGGAGGTCGCCGACGCCGGCGGCTTCTTCGAGGTCCACATCTCGAACGTCCACGCCCGCGAGCCGTTCCGCCACCACTCGTACCTGTCGCCGATCGCCGACGGCGTCATCGTCGGCTGCGGCGTCGCCGGCTACGGCATGGCGCTGGGCGCCATCGCCGGCCGCGCGGGGGAGTCCGCGGGCGCCGGGGCCGCCGCATCCGCCGGAGCCGGGGCCGCCGCCGGCGACACCGACCATTCCACCGTTCCGGAGGAGGACCGATGACCGACCACGCCACCGCCGGGGCCGACGCCGCGACCGCCCGCCCCGACTTCGCCGCCCGCCGCGCGGCCCTGGCCGCCGCGCTGCCGGAGGCCGGGTGCGACGCGCTCGTCGTCACGCATCCGGCGCACGTCGCCTGGCTGACGGGCTTCTCCGGCTCCAACGGCGCGGTGCTCGTCGACGCCCGTGAGGGCGCCGAGCCCGCCGTCATCTCCACCGACGGCCGCTACACCGTGCAGGTCGCCGCGCAGGCCCCGGATCTGCGCTGCGTCGACGCCCGCGCGTGCGGCACCGCGCTCATCGCGGATCTGCTGGAGCGGGAGAAGACGCGTGACGACGGGGCCTCCGACGCCGGCGACGCGGCCGATGCCGCCGCGCCCCGCATTGGCTTCGAGGCCGGCCACGTCACCGTCGCCGCCGCCGGCGCGCTGCGCGAGGCGGCGGGCGGGGAGCTCGTCGAGGTCACCGACGTCGTCGAGAAGCTCCGCGCCGTCAAGGACGACGTCGAACTGGATCTGCTGCGCCGCGCCGCGGAGATCGCCGTCGACGCGTTCGCCGCGCTGACCGCCGACGGCTGCATCCGCGCCGGCGTCACCGAGCGCGAGGTCGCCGCCGAGCTGGAGTACCGCATGCGCGTCCGCGGCGCCGACGGTCCGAGCTTCGACACCATCGTCGCCTCCGGCCCGAACTCCGCGAAGCCCCACCATGGGGCGGAGGACCGGGTGCTGGAGGAGGGCGACCTGGTCACCGTCGACTTCGGCGCGCTGGCGAACGGGTACTGCTCCGACATGACCCGCACCGTCGCCGTCGGCGGCGCCGACGCGGCCGACGACTTCTCCCGCGAGATCCACTCCGTGGTCCTGCGGGCCCAGCTCGCCGGCGTGGAGGCCGCCCGTCCCGGCGCGAAGCTGACGGAGGTCGACGCAGCCTGCCGCGACGTCATCGTCGCCGCCGGATACGGCGAGTACTTCGTGCATTCGACGGGCCACGGCATCGGCGTCGACGTCCACGAGTTCCCGTACGCCGCCGTCTCCGGCACCGGCGTGCTGGAGCCCGGCATGACGCTGACCATCGAGCCGGGCATCTACGTCCCGGGCCGCGGCGGCGTGCGCATCGAGGACACGCTGGTCATCACCGACGGCGACCCCGAGAACCTCGTCCCGCTGCCGAAGACCCTCTGATCCCGCGCCCGCCGCGCCGCCGTCCCCGCGTCGGCGCGGTGGGCGACCCCGCGGTCCCCGGCGCGGCGCGTTTCCCGTGCGCCGCCTGCGCGGGTACCGTGGACCCGCAAGACACCCATCCGCCCCACAGGAGTGAACACGTGGCAACCACCGCCGACTTCAAGAACGGCCTCGTGCTGAAGATCGACAACAAGCTTCAGCAGATCGTCGAGTTCCAGCACGTCAAGCCGGGCAAGGGCCCCGCCTTCGTCCGCACGAAGCTGAAGGACGTCGTCTCGGGCAAGACCATCGACAAGACGTTCAACGCCGGCGTCAAGGTCGAGACCGCCACCGTCGACCGCCGCGACATGACCTTCCTGTACCGCGACGGCCAGGACTTCGTCCTCATGGACGACAAGACGTTCGACCAGATCAACCTGGAGCCGGCCCTCATGGGCGACGGCGCCCGCTTCCTGCTGGAGAACTCCCCGGTGCAGGTGTCCTTCCACGAGGGCAACCCCCTGTTCGCGGAGCTCCCGGTGTCCGTGGAGCTGAAGGTCGAGCACACCGATCCGGGCCTGCAGGGCGACCGCTCCACCGGCGGCACCAAGCCGGCGACCCTGGAGACCGGCGCCGAGGTGCAGGTCCCGCTGTTCATCGAGACCGGCGACCTGCTGAAGATCGACACCCGCGACGGCTCCTACCTGTCGCGCGTCTCCAGCTAGGCCCGGCGGTGGGCAAGGACCGCACCGGGGCCCGCGAGGCCAACTACAAGCGCCGCGGGGCCCGCTACCGGGCGCGCCGCCGCGCCGTCGATCTGCTGTTCGAGGCGGAGCAGCGCTCCGTCGACGCGGAGGAGCTCGTCGCCGACCGCATCGAGCTGGCCCGCGATCCGGAGGCCGGCGTCGCGCCGGTGCCGGAGTACGCGGAGGAGATCGTCATCGGCGTGGCCCGCGAGATCCTCGGCATCGACGACACGATCGTCGGCTACCTGTCGGAGGAGTGGCCGCTGCACCGGCTGCCGGCCGTCGACCGCGCGATCCTGCGCATCGGCACGTGGGAGCTGTTCCACAACCCGGACGTGCCGCCGCGCGTCGCGGTGGTGGAGGCCGTGGAGCTGGCCGCCGAGTACTCGACGGACGTCGCGCCACCGTACATCAACGCGGTGCTCGACTCCGCCGCGGACGTCGCCGATCAGGCGCGGCTGGCCGCGGCCGCGGTCGTCGTCCCGCCGCGGGACGCGGAGCCGCGTGACGACGCCGCCCCCGCCGCGGCGGAGCCCGACGCCGACGGCGCGGGCGACGCGCCGGAGGAGGCGCCCGCGCGGGAGGCGGGCGCGGACGCCGCGCAGGAGGACGTCGTCACGCACGGGACGGCGACCGACGCGGACGCAGCACCCGCGGGCGACGCGGATGCCGCGGACTCCGTGGTCGATGCCGGCGAGGCGAAGCGGGGGGAGTAGCCCCGCACGACGCCCCCGCACCGGGACACCCCGGTGCGGGGGCGCCGCCGATCCCGGACCGGGCCGAGACCGGTGCTATCCTCGAGCCGGTATGTCACGTCGACATCCTTTAAGGGACCGCACCGAGAGGCGGGGAAGGAGGTCACGATGAGCGACGATACGAACGCCGGGCACGTCACGGAGCTGCTGAGCGCCGAGGAGGTGTCGCGGACGGTCGCGCGCATCGCGCACCAGATCATCGAGAAGACGGCATTGGACGGATCGGCCGCGCCGAGGGTGGTGCTGCTGGGCATCCCGTCGGGGGGAGTGCCGCTGGCCGAGCGGCTGGCGGGGCGCATCGAGGAGTTCTCGGGCGTGCGCCCGGAGACCGGCAGCCTCGACATCACCCTGTACCGCGACGACCTGCGGGACCGCCCGCACCGGGCGCTGCAGCCGACGCGCATCCCGCCGGCCGGGCTCGACGGGGCCCTGGTCATCCTGGTCGACGACGTCCTGTTCAGCGGCCGCACCATCCGCGCCGCGCTCGACGCCGTCTCCGACATCGGCCGGCCGGACGCCATCCAGCTGGCGGTCCTCGTCGACCGCGGCCACCGGCGCCTGCCCATCCGCGCGGACTACGTCGGCAAGAACCTGCCGACCGCGCGCACGGAGGACGTGCAGGTGTTGACCGAGAGCCTCGACGGCCGCGACGCCGTCGTCCTGTCCCGCCCCGAGGAGGAGGGCAAGTGAAGCACCTGCTGTCCATCGCGGACCTGAGCCGGGACGAGATCGTCGGGCTCATGGACGAGGCCGACCGGTTCCGGGAGGCGCTCGACGGCCGCGAGATCAAGAAGCTGCCGACGCTGCGCGGCCGCACCATCTACACCCTGTTCTACGAGAACTCGACCCGCACCCGCGCCTCCTTCGAGACCGCGGGCAAGTGGATGAGCGCCGACGTCATCAACATCTCGGCGTCGTCGTCCTCCGTGAAGAAGGGCGAGTCGCTGAAGGACACGGCGCTGACCCTCGACGCCATTGGCGCCGACGCCATCGTCGTCCGCCACCCGTCGTCCGGCGCCGCGAAGCAGATCGCCGACTGGACCGGGAAGCACGGCCAGCAGCCGTCCATCGTCAACGCCGGCGACGGCAAGCACCAGCACCCCACCCAGGCGCTGCTCGACGTGGTGACGCTGCGCCAGCGCCTCGGCGGCATCGAGGGCCGCAAGATCGTCCTCGTCGGCGACATCCTGCACTCCCGCGTCGCCCGCTCCAACGCCGACCTGCTGTCGACGCTGGGGGCCGAGGTCGTCTTCGTCGCGCCCCCGACGCTGCTGCCGTACGGCGTGGAGGAGTGGCCGGTGCGCGTTAGCTACGAGATGGACCCGGAGCTGCCCGACGCCGACGCGGTGATGATGCTGCGCGTCCAGCAGGAGCGCATGAACGGCGGGTTCTTCCCGTCGCACCGCGAGTACGCCACCCGCTACGGGCTGTCCCGCAACCGCGAGAAGCTGATGCGCGACGACGCCATCGTCATGCACCCCGGCCCGATGCTGCGCGGCATGGAGATCAACGACCACGTCGCCGACCTGCCGCGCACCGCCGTGCTGCAGCAGGTCTCCAACGGCGTCCACGTCCGCATGGCCGTCCTGTTCACGCTGCTGACCTCCGGCTCCACCGGGCCGATGGAGACCGGCGTCAAGGGCACCGGCTCGACCGAGGAAGGAGCGGCCAAGTGACCGCGACGCAGACCACCCCGGCCGCGGGGACCGACTACCCGGAGGCGGGCCCGCTGGCGCCGCCGGTGCGCGGCGACCTCGTCCTGCGCGGTGTCCGCCCCTACGGCGAGGGCGAGCCCGTCGACGTGCTCGTGCGCGACGGCGTCATCGCCGCCATCGGCGCCGACGCCGCGGCGGATGCGGCCGACGGCGCGGCGACGCTCGAGTTCGACGGCCTCGTGCTGCTGCCGGGCCTCGTCGACATCCACGTCCACCTGCGCGAGCCGGGCCGCGAGGACACGGAGACCCTGCAGACGGGCTCCGAGGCGGCCGCCCGCGGCGGCTTCACCGCCGTGTTCACCATGCCCAACACGAAGCCGGTGATGGACGACCCGTCGATCGCCGAGAGCGTGTGGCTGAAGGCCCAGGCCATCGGCCTGTGCGACGTGCACCCCATCGGCTCCATCACCAAGGGGCTGGAGGGCACCAACCTCACCGAGTTCGGCATGATGGCCGACTCCCAGGCGAAGGTCCGCGTCTTCTCCGACGACGGCAAGTGCGTCGACGACCCGATGATCATGCGCCGCGCCGTCGAGTACGCCCGCGGCATGGACGTCCTGCTGGCCCAGCACTGCGAGGACCCGCGGCTCACCGTCGGCGCCGTCGCCCACGAGGGCCCGACCGCCGCGCGCCTCGGCCTCGGCGGCTGGCCGCGCGTGGCGGAGGAGTCCATCGTCGCCCGCGACGCCATCCTGGCGCGCGACTACGGCGGCCGCACCCACATCTGCCACGCCTCCACCGAGGGCACCGTCGAGCTGGTGAAGTGGGCGAAGGACCACGGCATCCCCATGACCGCCGAGGTCACCCCGCACCACCTCATCCTCACCGACGCGCGCCTGGAGACGTTCGACGGCGTCAACCGCGTCAACCCGCCGCTGCGCGAGGACCGCGACACCGCGGCCCTGCGCCAGGCGCTCATCGACGGCGTCATCGACTGCGTCGCCACCGACCACGCCCCGCACGGCTCCGAGGAGAAGTGCTGCGAGTTCGACATGGCGCGCCCGGGCATGCTGGGCCTGGAGACGTCGATGTCCATCATCGCCGAGGAGTTCGTCCTCGACGACGGCCCGTGCGACTGGCGCTGGCTGGCGAAGGTCATGTCCGAGCGCCCGGCGGAGATCGTCCGCCTGCCCGGCCACGGCCGCCCCATCGCCGTCGGCGAGCCGGCGAACCTCACCGTCGTCGACCCGGAGAAGCGCTGGGTCGTCCACGGCGAGGACCTGGCGTCGAAGACGACCAACACCCCGTACGAGGACATGGAGATGCGGGTGTCCGTCGCGGCCACCGTGCTGCGCGGCCGCGTCACCGCCCTCCACGGCGAGGCCGACCCGGCCCTGCCGACCGACACCGGGGCCCGCGCATGAGCGCCGGTTCCGCCCCCACCCACGAACAGAAAGGCAGCCACGTGAGCAACGAGCCCGCCAACGATCTTCCGGCGGTCCTGGTCCTCGCGGACGGACGCGTGTTCCGGGGCCGCGGCTTCGGCGCCGCCGGCCGCACCCTCGGCGAGGCGGTGTTCACCACCGCCATGACCGGCTACCAGGAGACCCTGACCGACCCGTCCTTCCACCGGCAGCTCGTCACGATGACCGCGCCCCAGATCGGCAACACCGGCTGGAACACCGAGGACGGGGAGAACCCCGGCGACCGCATCTGGGCCGCCGGCGTCATCATCCGCGACCTGTCGCGCATCCCCTCCAACTGGCGCAACGACGCCGGCACCCTGTCGCAGGTCATGGCCGACCAGGGCATCGTCGGCATCCGCCAGGTGGACACCCGCGCGCTGGTCCGCCACATCCGCGAGCACGGCTCCGTCGCCGCCGGCATCTTCTCCGGCGAGGAGGCCGCCAAGCCGGTGGAGGAGCTGCTGGAGATCGTCCGCTCCCAGCCGTCCATGGAGGGCTCCGATCTCGCCTCCGAGGTCACCACGGAGGAGACCTACGTCGTCGAGCCGGAGGGCGAGGCGAAGAAGACCGTCGTCGCGTGGGACCTCGGTATCAAGGCCAACACCCCGCGCGAGATGGCCAAGCGCGGCATCCGCGTCGTCGTCGTGCCAGCCGCCACCACCTACGCGGAGGCCAAGGAGGCCCACGACCCGGACGGCGTGTTCCTGTCCAACGGCCCGGGCGACCCGGCCACGGCCGACGCCCAGGTCCAGGTCGTCAAGGACGCCCTCGACGACGGCATGCCGCTGTTCGGCATCTGCTTCGGCAACCAGATCCTCGGCCGCGCCCTCGGCCTGGACACGTACAAGATGACGTTCGGCCACCGCGGCCTCAACGTCCCCGTGATGGACCACCGCGACCAGCGGGTCTACATCACCGCGCAGAACCACGGCTTCGCCCTGAAGGGCGTGGCGGGCGACTCCTTCGAGACCCCGTGGGGCACGGCCTCCGTCACCCACACCTGCCTCAACGACGGCACCGTCGAGGGCGTGGCCCTGGACAGCGGCCGCGCGTTCTCGGTGCAGTACCACCCGGAGTCCGCCGCCGGCCCGCACGACGCGCGCACCCTCTTCGACACGTTCCTCGAGCTCATGGAAGGCCAGGTCTAGCCCATGCCCCGCCGCACCGACATCAACCACGTCCTGGTCATCGGCTCCGGCCCGATCGTCATCGGCCAGGCCTGCGAGTTCGACTACTCCGGCACCCAGGCGTGCCGCGTGCTGAAGGAGGAGGGCCTGCGGGTCACCCTCATCAACTCGAACCCGGCGACCATCATGACGGACCCGGAGTTCGCCGACCACACCTACATCGAGCCGATCCAGCCGCAGTACATCGAGAAGATCTTCGAGAAGGAGAAGGAGGCTGGCCACCCGATCGACGCGGTGCTGGCCACCCTCGGCGGCCAGACGGCCCTCAACGCGGCCATCCAGCTGGACCGCGCCGGCATCCTGGAGAAGTACGGCGTCGAGCTCATCGGCGCTGACATCCCCGCCATCCAGCGCGGCGAGGACCGCCAGATGTTCAAGGACATCGTCGAGAAGATCGGCGGCGAGTCCGCCCGCTCCCGCGTGTGCCACGACATGGACGAGGTCCGCGAGACCGTCGCGGAGCTCGGCCTGCCGGTCGTCGTCCGCCCGTCGTTCACCATGGGCGGCCTCGGCTCCGGCCTGGCGTTCACCGACGAGGACCTGGAGCGCATCGCCGGCGGCGGCCTCGCGGCCTCCCCGGAGGCGAACGTCCTCATCGAGGAGTCCATCCTCGGCTGGAAGGAGTTCGAGCTGGAGCTCATGCGCGACGCCGACGACAACGTCGTCGTCATCTGCTCCATCGAGAACGTCGACGCCCTCGGCGTCCACACCGGCGACTCCGTCACCGTCGCCCCGTCCATGACGCTCACCGACCGCGAGTTCCAGGTGATGCGCAACCAGGGCATCGCCATCCTCCGCGAGGTCGGCGTCGCCGCCGGCGGCTGCAACATCCAGTTCGCCGTGAACCCGGAGGACGGGCGCATCATCACCATCGAGATGAACCCGCGCGTGTCCCGCTCCTCGGCGCTGGCGTCGAAGGCCACCGGCTTCCCGATCGCGAAGTTCGCCGCGAAGCTGGCCATCGGCTACACCCTCGACGAGATCACCAACGACATCACCGGCGAGACCCCGGCGGCGTTCGAGCCGGTGCAGGACTACGTCATCGTCAAGGCCCCGCGCTTCGCGTTCGAGAAGTTCCCGGGCGCCGACGACACCCTGACGACGACGATGAAGTCCGTCGGCGAGGCCATGGCCATCGGCCGCAACTACATCGGCGCGCTCGGCAAGGTCATGCGCTCCCTCGAGAACAAGCCGTCCGGCTTCTGGACCGTCCCCGACGAGGCGTTCGCCGGCGACCGCGCGACCGACGTCGACGCGGTCCTGGAGGACCTGCGGCGCCCGACCGAGGGCCGCATCTACGACGTCGAGCTGGCCCAGCGCCTGGGCGCCTCCATCGAGCAGATCCACGAGGCCTCCGGCCTCGACCCGTGGTTCATCGCCGAGATGGAGAACCTGCAGGACGTCCGCCGTAAGCTCCTCGACGCCGCCGTCGTCGACGAGGACCTGCTGCGCGAGGCGAAGTACTGGGGCCTGTCCGACGCCCAGATCGCCGCGCTGCGCCCGGAGCTGGCCGGCGAGGAGGGCGTGCGCACGCTGCGCTGGCGCCTCGGCGTCCACCCGGTGTTCAAGACCGTCGACACCTGCGCCGCCGAGTTCGAGGCGAAGACCCCGTACCACTACTCGGCCTACGAGCTGGACCCGGCCGCCGAGTCGGAGGTCGCGCCGCAGACCGAGCGCGAGAAGGTCATCATCCTGGGCTCCGGCCCGAACCGCATCGGCCAGGGCATCGAGTTCGACTACTCGTGCGTCCACGCCGCGCTGGAGCTGTCCCGCGTCGGCTACGAGACGGTGATGGTCAACTGCAACCCGGAGACCGTCTCCACCGACTACGACACCGCCGACCGCCTGTACTTCGAGCCGCTGACGTTCGAGGACGTCATGGAGGTCTACCACGCGGAGTCGCAGTCCGGCACGGTCGCCGGCGTCATCGTCCAGCTCGGCGGCCAGACCCCCCTGGGCCTGGCGCAGCGCCTGGCGGACGCGGGCGTGCCGGTAGTCGGCACGACCCCGGAGGCCATCGACATGGCGGAGGACCGCGGCGAGTTCGGCAAGGTGCTGGAGGCCGCGGGCCTGCCGGCGCCGGCGTTCGGCACCGCGACCTCCTTCGCGGAGGCCCGCGAGGTCGCCGCGTCCATCGGCTACCCGGTGCTGGTCCGCCCGTCCTACGTGCTGGGCGGCCGCGGCATGGAGATCGTCTACGACGAGGCGACGCTGGAGGACTACATCGAGCGCGCCACGGAGCTGTCGACGGACCACCCGGTGCTCGTCGACCGCTTCCTGGACAACGCCATCGAGATCGACGTCGACGCCCTGTGCGACGGCGAGGAGGTCTACCTCGGCGGCGTCATGGAGCACATCGAGGAGGCCGGCATCCACTCCGGCGACTCGGCGTGCGCCCTGCCGCCGATGACGCTGGGCGACGACACCATCGACCTGGTCCGCCGCTCGACGGCCGCGCTGGCGCACGGCATCGGCGTGAAGGGCCTGATGAACGTCCAGTACGCCCTGAAGGACGACACCCTGTACGTCATCGAGGCCAACCCGCGCGCCTCCCGCACCGTGCCGTTCGTCTCCAAGGCGACCTCGGTGCAGCTGGCGAAGGCCGCGTCCCGCGTCATGATGGGCGCGACCATCGCGGAGCTGCGCGCCGAGGGCATGCTGCCGGAGGGCATGGACGGTGGCTCGCTGCCGCTGGACGCGCCCATCGCGGTGAAGGAGGCCGTGCTGCCGTTCAACCGCTTCCGCAGCCCGGACGGCCGCCAGCTGGACTCCCTGCTGAGCCCGGAGATGAAGTCCACCGGCGAGGTCATGGGCCTGGCGGGCGACTTCGGCCAGGCGTACGCGAAGAGCCAGGCCGGGTCCTACGGCGACCTGCCGGCGGAGGGCACCATCTTCGTGTCGCTGGCGAACCGCTACAAGCGCACCCTGGTGTTCCCGATCCAGCGCCTGGCGCTGATGGGCTTCCGCATCCTGGCCACCCGCGGCACGGCGGGCATGCTGCGCCGCAACGGCATCGACTGCGAGGTCGTGAACAAGTTCACCGCCGACGGCCCGGAGGTCGAGGGCGAGTCCACCATCGTCGACGCCATCCGCGCCGGCGAGGTCGACCTCATCGTCAACACGCCGGGCGGCTCCGCGGGGGCGCGCCAGGACGGCTACGAGATCCGCGCCGCGGCGGTCGCCATGGGCGTGCCGTGCGTGACGACGGTCCAGGCCGCCATCGCGGCCGTGCAGGGCATCGAGGCCATCCGCGACAACGAGACGGACGTGCGCCCGCTGCAGGACCTGCACGGCGCGGGGGCGTAGGCCATGGCGGACGCGACGAGCGGCGCCGGGGCCCGCCCGGGCTTCGGCGACCGCCTGCTGGACGCCACGGAGGCGCGCGGCCGGCTGTGCGCGGGCATCGACCCGCATCCGGCGCTGCTGGAGGCGTGGGGCCTGCCGTACGACGCGGACGGCCTGGAGCGGTTCTCCATGACGTGCGTCGAGGCGTTCGGCGACGTCGTCGCGCTGGTGAAGCCGCAGGTGGCGATGTTCGAGGAGCACGGCTCCCGCGGCTTCGCGGTCCTGGAGCGGCTGCTCGGCGCGCTGTCGGACGCCGGGGCGCTGACCCTGGCGGACGCCAAGCGCGGCGACATCGGCTCCACGATGGCGGCCTACGCCCGCGCGTGGCTGGCCGACGGCTCGCCGCTGGCGTGCGACGCGGTGACGGTCTCGCCGTACCTGGGCTTCGGCTCGCTGGAGCCGGCGCTCGATCTGGCGGAGGAGACGGGCCGGGGCGTGTTCGTCCTGGCGGCGACCTCCAACCCGGAGGGCCCGTCGGTGCAGCGTTCGCGTGACGACGGGGGCCGCGCGCTGTCCCAGCTCATCGTCGACGCCGCGGCGGAGCGGAACGCCTCCGCCGTCGCGGCCGGGGCCCGCGGGGGCTCCGTCGGCGTCGTCGTCGGGGCGACGGTGGCCGAGCCGCCGGTGCTCGACGAGCTGGCGGGCGCGGTGCTCATGCCGGGCGTCGGCGCCCAGGGCGCGGACGCGGACGACGTGGCCCGCGTGGCGGGCGGCGCCGCCCGCCTGGCCCTGCCGAACATCTCCCGGGCCATCCTGAAGGCCGGGCCGGACCCGCGTGCGCTGCGCGAGGCGGCGCTGCGCGCGGCGGGGAAGTTCCCGGCCTGATCCCGTCGGCCGGCGGCGCATGATGCGGAGCCGGCCGGCCCACGGCGGATCGCGGGGGCGCGCACGTGCGCCCCGGCGGTCCGCCGCCGTCGTTTCCGGGGCCATACCAGTCCCGGCGGCGGGCGGCAATTCGCGCCGCGCGGCCCGATCCGCGTTCTGACATGCGGCGACATGGTGCTACACTGTCCCGAGTTGACCCGCCGGAGCCTCCGGCGAGGGCCGGACGGGCGGCGCCCGCGACCGGGCCCGGCGACCCGCCGCACGGCGCGGATTGACCGGTGCGGCCGCAGGTGCGCTAGCCTTACGGCCCGTTCCGCGCGCCACCTGCGCGCGGATGCGTCACCGACGAGAATCCAAGACCCCTAACCCATACGGAGGAACCCGTGGCCCTTCCGCAGTTGACCCCCGAGCAGCGCGCCGCCGCCCTTGAGAAGGCCGCCAAGGCCCGCAAGGTGCGCGCCGAGCTGAAGGACAAGCTGAAGCGCGGCGCCGTCGAGCTGCCCGAGGTCCTGAAGCAGGCCGACGAGGACGAGATCATCGGCAAGATGAAGGTGTCCGCCCTGCTCGAGGCCCTGCCGAAGGTCGGCAAGGTCAAGGCCCAGGAGATCATGGCCGACCTGGAGATCGCCCAGACCCGCCGTCTGCGCGGCCTCGGCGAGCGCCAGCGCCGCGCCCTGCTCGAGCGCTTCGGCTTCACCTCGGAGTAGTCGCGATGTCCCGTCCCGGTTCCGCCCGCGTCGTCGTGCTGTCCGGCCCCGCCGGGTCGGGCAAGTCGACGGTGGTCGCGAAGCTCCTGGCGGGCATCCCGGACCTCTATTTCAGCGTCTCCATGACGACCCGCCCGCCGCGTCCGGGCGAGTCGGACGGGGTCGACTACCACTTCGTCACCCGCGAGCGCTTCGACGCGGCGATCGCGGCCGGCGAGATGCTGGAGTGGGCGGACATCCACGGCGGACTGCAGCGTTCCGGCACGCCCCGCGTGCCGGTGGACGAGGCTCTCGCCGCGGGCCGCCCGGTCCTCATCGAGGTCGATCTGGCCGGGGCCCGGAGCATCGCGGAGTCGATGCCGGAGGCCCGGCGCCTGTTCCTGCGCCCCTCGGACACGGGGGAGATCGAGCGGCGGCTGCGCGGCCGCGGCACGGAGACGGAGGAGCAGGTGGAGCGCCGCCTGCGGACGGCCCGCGAGGAGCTGGCCGCCGAGGGGGAGTTCGACCGGACGATCATCAACGACGACGCCGCCGTCGCGGCCCGGGACATCGCCGCCGAGCTCGGCGCGGATCTCGGCCGCTGACCACGGGGCACGCGCCCCGACCGCGCCCGCGCGAGCGGGCGCCCCGACCATTCGCCATCGATTCGAAGGACAACGCACAGTGACCCAGGAGACCGCAGAGGCCAACCCGCAGCCGGTGTTCGATCCGCCGGTCGGCATCACGAACCCGCCGATCGACGAGCTGCTGGGGACGACCTCCTCCAAGTACGCCCTGGTGATCTTCGCGGCCAAGCGCGCCCGCCAGATCAACGACTACTACCAGCAGCTCAACGAGGGCATGCTGGAGTTCATCGGCCCCCTGGTGACGCCGGGCCCGGCCGAGAAGCCGCTGTCCATCGCCCTGCGCGAGATCAACGCGGGGCTCCTCGATCACACCGAGGGCAACTAGACCGAAGGAGAGGTGGCAGGCCACGTGACCGACGGCCGTGCTTCGACGTCCCCCCGTCCCATGAAGGTGGTCGTCGGCGTGGCCGGCGGAATCGCCGCGTACAAGGCCTGCCACCTCGTCCGCTTCTTCGCCGAGCGCGGCCATGACGTCACGGTCGCGCCGACGCCGTCCGCGCTGAACTTCGTCGGTGCGGCGACGTTCGAGGCGCTGAGCGGCAACCCGGTCTCCACGACGGTCTTCGAGGCCGTCGACGAGGTCCGCCACGTCCGCATCGGGCAGGAGGCGGACCTCGTCGTGATCGCGCCGGCGACCGCGGATCTCATGGCCCGCGCCGCCCAGGGGCGGGCCGACGATCTGCTGACCGCGACGCTGCTGACGGCGACGTGCCCCGTGGTGTTCGCCCCGGCGATGCACACGGAGATGTGGAACCACCCGGCGACCCGGGACAACGTCGCCACGCTGCGCCGGCACGGCGCGGTGGTGCTGGAGCCCGCGCACGGGCGCCTGACCGGGAAGGACAGCGGCCCGGGCCGGCTGCCGGAGCCCGATCACATCGGGCGGATGGCGCTGCTGGCCGCCGAGCGGCCGGGCGCGCTGGACCGCACGCTGGAGGGCCGCCGCGTCGTCATCACCGCCGGCGGCACCCGCGAGGCGCTGGATCCGGTGCGCTACCTGGGCAACCACTCCTCGGGCCGGCAGGGCTTCGCGCTGGCCGACGTCGCGGTGCACCGCGGCGCGTCGGTGACGCTCATCGCGGGCTCGACCGACGAGCTGGACACGCCGCCGGGCGCGGAGCTCGTCCGCATCACGTCCGCGCGCGATCTCGACGCGGCGGTCGCGGAGGCGGCCCCGGGCGCGGACCTCCTCATCATGGCCGCCGCCGTCGCCGACTACCGGCCGGAGACGGAGGCCGCGTCGAAGATGAAGAAGGGCTCCGACGACGACGCCCTCTCGGCGCTGCGCCTGACGGAGAACCCGGACATCCTGCGCCGCACCGTCGAGCGCCGCGCGGCGGGGGAGCTCGACGCGGACGCGGTCATCTGCGGGTTCGCCGCGGAGACGGGCGACGCCGAGCGCACGCCCCTGGATCTGGCGCGGGAGAAGATCGCGCGCAAGGGCTGCGACCTGCTGATGTGCAACGACGTCTCCGGCGGCGGCACCTTCGGCGCCGAGGACAACGCGGGCTGGCTGCTCACCCCGGACGGGGAGGCGGACGACGTGCCACGCGGCTCGAAGCACGCCGTGGCCGCCGCGATCCTCGACGGCGCCGGGGATCTCCTGGACACCCGGACCGCTTAGTCTATACTTGCCGACGTTCCCCGCCCCGGCACCGCCGGCGCGGGCCGCGGGCGACGCGCCCGCCCGACCCACCGAACACCTCCGCCGCGCCGTCCGGGCCAGCCCGGGCGGCGCCGCGGCGGGCAGAAGGGAGACAGATGACCACCCAGGGCCTGCGCCTGTTCACCAGCGAGTCCGTGACCGAGGGCCACCCGGACAAGATCTGCGACGCGATCTCCGACTCGATCCTCGACGCGATGCTCGCCGACGACCCGGACAGCCGCGTCGCGGTGGAGACCGTCGTCACCACCGGCCAGGTCCACGTCGTCGGCGAGGTCTCCACCCGCACCTACGTCGAGATCCCGCGCATCGTGCGCGACCGGCTCATCGAGATCGGCTTCGACTCCTCGGAGAAGGGCTTCGACGGCCACACCTGCGGCGTGCTCGTGTCCATCGGCGAGCAGTCCCCGGAGATCTCCGACGGCGTCACCCAGTCGCTGGAGGCCCGCACCGCCGGCGGCGAGGTCGACGCCGACGATCTGGCGGGCGCCGGCGACCAGGGCCTGATGTTCGGCTACGCGGTCGACGAGACCCCTGAGCTCATGCCGCTGCCGATCGCGCTGGCCCACCGCCTGTCGCGCCGCCTGACCGCGGTCCGCAAGGAGGGCGTGCTGGGCTACCTGCGCCCGGACGGCAAGACCCAGGTGACCGTGGGCTACGACGCCGACGACCGCCCGGTGACGCTGGACACCGTCGTCATCTCCACGCAGCACGACCCCGGCGTGTCCCTGGACCAGATCGAGGCGGACCTGCGCGAGCACGTCATCGACGCCGTGCTGGCGGAGGAGGGCCTGCCGGCCCTCGACGTCTCCGACCTCACCGTCCTGGTGAACCCCTCCGGCTCCTTCGTGCTCGGCGGTCCGATGGGCGACGCGGGCCTGACGGGCCGCAAGATCATCGTCGACACCTACGGCGGCATGGCCCGCCACGGCGGCGGCGCGTTCTCGGGCAAGGACCCGTCCAAGGTCGACCGCTCCGCCGCCTACGCCATGCGCTGGGTCGCGAAGAACGTCGTCGCCGCGGGCCTGGCCCGCCGCGCCGAGGTCCAGGTCGCCTACGCCATCGGCCGCGCCAACCCCGTCGGCCTCTACGTGGAGACCTTCGGCACGGGCGCCGTCGAGCAGTCCGTCATCGAGGAGGCCATCCGCATGGTCTTCGACCTGCGCCCGGCCGCGATCATCCGCGAGCTCGACCTGAAGCGCCCCATCTACGCGCCGACCGCCGCGTACGGCCACTTCGGCCGCACCGACCTCGACGTGCCGTGGGAGCGCACGGACCGCGTCGAGGATCTCCGCGCCGCCGCCGGGCTGTAGCCCGCGGCGCCGCGCGGCACCCGTCGCAAAGCACGGCACCATCCGCGCACCCGACCTACGCCCCGGCCCCGGCATGCACCGCATGCCGGGGCCGCCTCTACTATCGGCGGCATGACCGACGCCCCTGCATCCGGCACCCGCGCCCCCGTGGCGCGGGTGCTGCCGTTGCTCGGGCTGCCGCACCTGGACCGCGTGTTCGACTACCGGGTGCCGGAGCAGATGGTGGAGGCGGCGCAGCCCGGCGTGCGCGTGCGCGTGCGCTTCGGCGGGCGGCTGGTCGACGGGATCCTGCTGGAGCTCGCGGAGACGACGGAGCATCCCGGCCGGCTGGCGGATCTCAAGGCCGTGGTGTCGCCGCACGTGGTGTACCCGCCGCAGCTGGCGCGGCTGACGGAGTCGCTGGCGGAGTACTACGGCGGGGTGCGCAGCGACGTCATCCGCGCGGCGGTGCCGTCGCGGCACGCGCGCGCGGAGAAGTCGCTGGCGGAGACCCCGCCGACGTGGGAGGAGCTCGGCCCCCTCGAGCTCGACGACGTCGACCTGTCGTCGTGGGGCGCCTACGCCTACGGCCGGTCGTTCACGGCCGCGGCGGTCGCCGGCGACGCCGCCCGGCCCGCCCGCGCCGCGTGGCACCCGATGCCGGGGGAGGATGTCGCCGCACGGCTGGCGGAACTCGCGGCGGCAACGGCGCGGGAGGGCGGCGGAGTCCTCGTCATCGTGCCGGATCAGCGGCGGCTGGATGCGCTGGAGGAGGCGCTGCGCCGTCACGTCGGCCCGCGCCAGATCACGGCGCTGTCGGCGGGCACCGGCCCCGAGTCGCGGTACCGGCGCTACCTCGACGCGCTGCGGGGCTCGGCGCGCCTGGTCATCGGCACCCGCTCCGCGGCGTTCACCCCGGTGCGGGACCTGCGGCTGGTCGTGCTGGTCGACGACGGCGACGACACGCTGGTCGACCCGCGCGCCCCGTACGTCCACGCCCGCGAGGTGCTGGTGACCCGGGCGAGCCAGGAAGGCTGCGGCTTCCTCGCGGCCTCGTGGACGCGCACGGCGGAGATGGAGACGCTCGTGCGCTCCGGGTGGCTGGCGCCGCTCATGCCGGCGCCGGAGTCGCTCGCCGCCGCGGTGCCGGAGCTGCGCGCGACGACGGACACCGACGACGACCCCGCCGACGTCTCCCGCGGGCGCCTGCCCGCCGCGGCGTTCCGCGCCGCCCGCGCCGCGCTGCGCGACGACCGGCCCGTGCTGGTGCAGGTGCCGCGCAAGGGCTACGTGCCGACGCTGTCCTGCGGCTCCTGCGGCGCCCCGGCCCGCTGCCGGCACTGCAACGGGCCGCTGGAGATCCCGCATGCGCAGCCGGCGGACGGCGGGCCGGGCGGCGGCACGGGGCAGGGCGGGCCGGGCGGTCCCGCCGGCCCCGGGCCCCGCCGCGAGCTGCCGCTGCGCGCCGCACCCGGCCACGGCGGCTCCGCCGGCGCCCCGACGTGCCGCTGGTGCGGCCGCGTCGACGCCCGCCACCGCTGCCACGAGTGCGGCTCGCCGCGGATCCGGGCCGTCGTCACGGGCTCCGACCGCACGGCGGAGGAGCTCGGCCGCGTCTTCGCCCCGCACCGGATCACCGCGTCGTCGGGCGAGCACGTCGTCGCCCGCGTCGACCCGGGCGCCCGCGTCGTCGTCGCGACGCCGGGCGCGGAGCCGGAGGTCGAGGGCGGCTACGGCGCCGCGATCATCATGGACACGTGGGCGAGCCTCGGCCGCCAGGACCTGCGGGCCGGGGAGGAGGCGCTGGCCAACTGGGCCCGGGCCGCCGCGATGGTCCGCCCGGCCGGCGACGGCGGCGTCGTGGTCGTCGACGCCGACGCCGCCCTGCCGGCCGTCGCCGACCTGCTGCGCTGGGACGTCGCGGCGGCCGCCGCCCGCGAGTACGCCGATCGCGAGGCCGCCGGGTTCCCGCCCGCCGTGCAGATGGCCGCCGTCGACGGATCCGCCGCGGCCGTGGCCGCCTTCCGCGACGGACTGGAGGCCCCGCGGGGCACGGCGTTCCTCGGCCCCGTCCCGCTGCCGCCCGGGGTGCGCCCGCCCGCCGGGTCGGACGCCGACGACGAGCCGGTGCGGCTGCTGCTGCGCGTCCCGCGCGACCGGGCCCGGGAGCTCGGCCGGGCGCTGCGCGTCGCCGCCGCGCGCCGGACGTCGGAGCGCGGATCCCAGCCCGTCCGCGTCATCGTCGACCCGGTGCGCATCGGCTGATCCCCGGCCCGCCGGACCCGGCCGGGCGTCCGGCACGGCTCCGGCGGGGTGCGTCGTCACGCGACCGGGGCGACCCCGCGCGGCGCGGGGGAGCACCCGTTGCCTGCGCTACCATGGGCGGGATCGCGGGGCCCGGAACCGGCCCCGCCACGCCACCCGACCCCGAACCCCCGAAGGGAGATGATCCGGCGATGGCGCTGCGCGACATCCGCCTGTTCGGCGACCCGGTCCTGACGTCCCGCGCCGACGAGGTGACGGACTTCGACGCCGATCTGGCCCGCCTGGCCGAGGACATGCTGGAGACCATGGACGACAGCCGCGGCGTCGGCCTGGCCGCCAACCAGGTCGGCGTGCTGCGCCGCATCTTCGTCTACGACTGCGAGGGCGTCCGCGGCGCCCTGGTCAACCCGGTGTGGGAGCCGGTGGACGACGAGATGCAGGTCGGCGAGGAGGGCTGCCTGTCCGTGCCCGGCGTCGGCGGAGACGTCGAGCGCCACATGCGCGTGCGCGCCACCGGCCAGGACCCGCAGGGACGGCCGGTGGAGATCGAGGCCGAGGGACTGCTCGCCCGCTGCATCCAGCACGAGACCGACCACCTGGACGGCGTGATGTTCATGCGCCGCATGGCGCCGGACGTGCGGAAGCAGGCGATGCGCGACCTGCGCGCCACCGACTGGTTCATGAAGGGGTGACGGGTGCGATGCGCATCGTCTTCGCCGGCACCCCGGAGCCGGCCGTCCCGTCCCTGAGGCGGCTGCTGGAGCACCCGGACCACGAGGTCGTCGCGGTGCTCACCCGCCCCGACGCGAAGCGCGGCCGCGGGAAGCGGCTGCACCCGTCGCCGGTGCGCGAGGTCGCCGACGCCGCGGGCGTGCCCGTGCTCACGCCCCGCTCCCTGCGCGACGCCGACGCCGCGGAGGCGCTGCGGGAGCTCGCGCCCGACTGCGTCGCCGTCGTCGCCTACGGCAACCTCGTGCCGCCGGAGCTGCTCGACCTGCCGGTCCACGGCTGGGTGAACCTGCACTTCTCGCTGCTGCCCGCCTGGCGGGGCGCCGCGCCGGTGCAGGCGGCCATCGCCGCGGGCGACGAGATCACGGGCGCCTCCACCTTCCGCATCGAGGAGGGCCTGGACACCGGCCCGGTGCTCGGCACGGTCACGGAGGCGGTGCGCGCCGACGACACCGCCGGCGACCTGCTGGATCGCCTCGCCGTCTCCGGCGCCGACCTGCTGGCGGCGACGATGGACGGCCTGGCCGCCGGGCGGATGCGCCCGGAGCCGCAGCCGGCCGAGGGCGTCAGCCACGCGGCGAAGATCACGCCGGAGGACGCCCGCATCGACTGGTCGCTGCCGGCCCACGTCATCGACCGCCGCGTGCGCGCGCACCTGCCGCATCCGGGGCCGTGGACGATGCTGGGGGAGGCGCGCCTGAAGCTCGGCCGCGTCACGCCGCTGGCGGAGTCGGACCCGATGGCCGAGGGCGGGCTCGCCCCCGGCGTGATCCGCCGCCGCAAGGCGCGCGTGGTGGTGGGCACGGGCACCGTGCCCGTGGAGCTGACGGAGGTCCAGGCGCCGGGCAAGCGCATGATGCGCGCGGGCGACTGGGCCAACGGCGCCGATCCGGACGGGAAGGTCGTGGAGTAGATGCGTGACGACGACGAGGGCGGCGCCCGCCGCGACGGCGGCGCCGGGGATGCCGGCGGCCCGCGCAGGGGCGGCCGGCGCCGCAACGCGGCCGGCGAGCGCCGCGGCAGGAAGGGGCGCGACGACGCGGCCCGCGGCGGGCGCGGCAACCGGCGCGGCGGCAATCGCGGCGGCAACAGGGGCAACCACGGCAGCCGCCCGCGCCGCGACCACGGCGTCGACGCCCCGCGCGCGGCGGCCCTCGAGGTCATTGCGGCGGTGCGCGACAAGGGCGCCTACGCGAACCTCGCGCTGCCGGCGGAGCTGCGCCGGCGGAAGATGGAGGGCCGCGACGCCGCCTTCGCGACGGAGCTGACCTACGGCACGCTGCGCGCCCGCGGGCTCGTCGACGCCGTGCTCGACTCGGCGTCGTCGCGGCCGCTGGAGGAGATCGACCCCGAGCTCCTCGACGTGCTGCGCATGGGCGCTTACCAGCTGCTGCGCACCCGCGTCGGCGCCCATGCGGCCGTCGACACGTCGGTCCGTGCGGCGGAGGCGGCCGGGTCGGGCGCGGCGAAGGGCTTCGTCAACGCCGTGCTGCGCACCGTCGCGAAGCGATCGGAGCAGGAGTGGGTGGAGCGCGTCGCGCCGGACGCGGCGCGCGACCCCATCGGCCACCTGGCGATGCGCCACAACCACCCGCGCTGGATCGCCGAGGCGTTCGCGCAGGCGCTGGGCACCGACGCCGCGGAGCTCGCCGACGCGCTGGCGGCCGACGACTCCCGCCCCGTGGTGCACCTGGCCGCCCGGCCCGGCGAGATCACCGCGGAGGAGCTGGCGCTGGTCACCGGCGGCGAGGAGGGCCCGTGGTCCCCGTACGCCGTGCGCCTCGACGACGGCGGCGACCCCGGCGACCTGCAGCCCGTCCGCAATCGCCTGGCGGCGGTGCAGGACGAGGGCTCCCAGCTCATCGCCCGCGCCGCCGCGGAGGCCCCGCTGGACGGGCCCGACGGCGGCCGCTGGCTCGACCTGTGCGCCGGCCCCGGCGGCAAGGCCGCGTTCCTCGGCGCCATCGCCGCCATCGACGGCGCCCGCGTCGACGCGGTGGAGCTGCAGGAGCGGCGCGCGAACCTCGTGCGCGAGGCGACCGCCGGCCTGCCCGTCGACGTCCACGTCGCCGACGGCCGCGACCCGGGCCTGGAGCCCGGCTACGACCGCGTGCTCGTCGACGCGCCGTGCTCCGGCCTGGGGTCGCTGCGCCGCCGCCCGGAGTCGCGGTGGACGAAGGACCCGTCGGATCTGCGGGCGCTGACGACGCTGCAGGGCGAGCTGCTCGCCTCCGCCGCGGAGCTGGTGCGCCCGGGCGGGGTCATCGTCTACTCGACGTGCTCGCCGCACGTGCGGGAGACCCGCGGCGCCGTCGACCGCGCCGTGCGCACCCAGGGGCTGGAGGAGCTCGACGCCCACGGCCTCGTCGCCCCGATGGACCGCGTCGGCGATCACCCGTCGGTGCAGATGTGGCCGCACCGCCACGGCACCGACGCGATGTTCTTCGCCGTGCTGCGCCGTCCGGCGCAGGCGTAGCGCCGCCGTCCCCGTCCGCGTGACGACGGGACCCGCCGCGGCCGTCCGCCGCCCCGGCGCCGGGGTCCGCCCCGCCCCGGGGGACGCGGGCGCGCGCCGCGGCCGGGGGGCCGCCCGGTGGCGGTAGGATCGGGGCCATGAACGCGCCGATCATCGCCCCCTCCATCCTCTCCGCCGACTTCGCGCACCTGGGCCGCGACGTCGAGCGGGTGCCGGGCGCCGACTGGATCCACGTCGACGTCATGGACGGACACTTCGTGCCCAACCTCAGCTTCGGCGTCCCCATCCTGAAGGCCGTCGACTCCGTCACCGACCGCTTCCTCGACGTCCACCTGATGATCGAGAACCCGCAGGACTGGGTCGACGGCTACGTCAAGGGCGGCGCGGACAGCATCACCTTCCACGTCGAGGCCGCCGACGACGTCATCGCCCTGGCCCGCCGCCTGCGGGAGGCCGGCGTCGGCGCGGGCATCTCCGTGCGCCCCGGCACCGACATCCGCCCGTGGCTCGACCACCTGGAGGAGTTCGACCTGGTGCTGGTCATGAGCGTCGAGCCGGGCTTCGGCGGACAGTCCTTCATGCCGGATCAGCTGGAGAAGGTCCGGCTGCTGCGCGCCGCCATCGACGAGCGCGGCCTGGACTGCGTCGTCGAGATCGACGGCGGCATCAACGCCACGACCATCGGCGACGCGGCCGCCGCCGGCGCGGACGCCTTCGTCGCCGGCTCCGCCGTCTACGGCGCCGAGGACCCGAACGAGGCGGTCGAGGAGCTCCGCCGCCTGGCGGCCGCCGCACGCTGACCCCGCCGCGCCGGTCACGGGCGCGGCACGACCCCGCGGACGCGCACTCCGCGCGCCCGCCCGACGCGAGGAGGATCCCCGTGCCCGTCTTCCCGGATCTCGCCGCCGCCACGCCGCTGTCCGACGACCAGGCGATGCGCGCGGCCATCGCCGCCGCCGAGCGCGTCCGCGGCTCCACCACCCCCAACCCGCCGGTCGGCTGCGTCGTCCTCGACGCCCGCGGCATCCCCGTCGCCGCCGCCGGCACGGAGCCCGTCGGCGGCCCGCACGCGGAGCCGCAGGCCCTCGCCGCCGCCGGGGATCGGGCGCGCGGCGGGACGGCCGTCGTCACGCTCGAACCCTGCAACCACACGGGGCGCACCGGGCCCTGCACCCGGGCGCTCGCGGAGGCGGGCGTCGCCCGCGTCGTGTTCGGCGTGTCCGACCCGAACCCCGTCGCCGCCGGCGGCGCGGACTGGCTGGCGGAGCAGGGCGTCGAGGTGAGCCGCGGCGTGCTCTCCGGCGTCATCGCCGACACCGTGCTGCGGCCCTGGCTGCACTGGCAGGCAACGCGGCGCCCCCACATCACGCTGAAGACCGCCGGCACCCTCGATGGCCTCGCCGCCGCGACCGACGGCTCCTCCCAGTGGATCACCGGCGAGCGGGCCCGTGAGCGCGTCCACGTCGACCGGTCGCGGCGCGACGCCATCGTCGTCGGCACCGGCACCGTCATCGCCGACGACCCGCGCCTCACCGCCCGGAAACCGGACGGCGGCCTGCACGACCGCCAGCCGCTGCGCGTCGTCGTGGGGGAGAAGGACGTGCCGGACGACGCGCTGGTGCGCGGCGACGGCGCCCCCGGCGACGGGGGCTTCCGCCACATCCGCACCCGCGACATGGAGACCGTCGTCGACGTGCTCGCCGACCTCGGCATCGTCGACGTCCTCGTCGAGGGCGGGCCGCGGCTGGCCGGCGCGTTCCTGGAGGCGGGGCTCGTCGACGCCGTCGAGTCCTACGTCGCCCCGTCGCTGCTCGGCGCCGGCACCGCCGTCGTCGACACCTGCGCGCGCACCTCGATCGACGACATCACGCGGTTCCGCACCGTCTCCGTCGACGTGCTGGGCGACGACGTGCTCATCCGCGCCGTGCGCCGCGACGCCTGACGACGGGGCGCCCGGCGCGCCGCCGCCCGCGAACGGGGGAGGGGCGGGCCCGGCCCCGGGGCGCCGCTGCGGCCGCGCACGGGGCCGGGGCTAGGCTCTGTGGAATGTTCACCGGAATCGTCGAAGAGAAGGGCCGCGTCGCGGCCATCGAGGAGCTGGGCGACGCGATCCGCCTGTCCGTCTCCTGCACCCTGGCCGTCTCCGACGCCCACCTGGGCGACAGCATCGCGGTCAACGGCGTGTGCCTGACCGTCGCGGAGATGATCGGCGATCGGGAGGGCTTCGTCGCCGACGTCATGCGCGAGTCCCTCGACCGCTCCGGCCTCGGCGACCTCGCCGTGGGCGACGAGGTCAACCTCGAGCGCGCCCTCGCCGTCGGCGCCCGCCTCGGCGGCCACGTCATGCAGGGCCACGTCGACGGCGTCGGCGAGGTCGTCTCCCGCACCCCGGCGGAGCACTGGGAGGTCCTCCGCATCTCCCTGCCCGCCGATCTGGACCGCTACGTCGTGGAGAAGGGCTCCATCGCCGTCGACGGAACGTCGCTGACGGTCTCCGCGATCGGGGAGGGCTGGTTCGAGGTGTCCCTCATCCCCACGACCCTGCGCGATTCAGTCATCGGCGCACGTGGCGCAGGCGATCGGGTCAACCTGGAGGTCGACGTGATGGCCAAGTACGTCGAGAAGATGCTCGGCCGATAGACTCATGGCCGTGATTGAACTGGACAGCGTCGAGAGGGCCGTGGCCGACATCGCGGCCGGCCGCGCCGTCGTCGTCATCGACGACGAGGACCGCGAGAACGAGGGCGACATCATCTTCGCCGCCGAGAAGGCGACGCCCGAGCTGCTCGCCTTCATGGTCCGCTACTCCTCCGGCTACGTCTGCGCCCCGCTGACCGGCGCCGACTGCGATCGCCTGGGCCTGCCGCCGATGGTCGCCCGGAACGAGGACGCCCGCGGCACCGCCTACACCGTCACCGTCGACGCCTCCACCGGCACCACCGGCATCTCCGCGACCTCCCGCGCCCACACCATCCGCCTGCTCGCGGACCCGGAGACGCGCCCGGAGGACTTCACCCGTCCCGGCCACGTCGTCCCGCTGCGCGCCCGCGACGGCGGCGTCCTGGCCCGCGCCGGCCACACGGAGGCCGCCGTGGATCTCGCCCGCCTGGCGGGCCTGCGCCCGGCCGGCGTGCTGTGCGAGGTCGTCTCCGAGGACGACCCGACGGACATGGCCCGCAGCGAGGAGCTGCGCCGCTTCTGCGACGCCCACGACCTCGCGCTCATCAGCATCGAGCAGCTCATCGAGTACCGCCGACACCACGAGACGCTGGTCGAGCGGGTCGTCGAGACGCGCATGCCCACCGACTTCGGCCTCTTCCGCGCCGTGGGCTACCGCAGCCGCGTCGACGGCGTCGAGCACGTCGCCCTCGTCGTCGGCGACATCACCGCCGACGACGGCCGCGACGTCCTCGTTCGCGTGCACTCCGAGTGCCTGACCGGCGACGTGTTCGGCTCCCGCCGCTGCGACTGCGGCCAGCAGCTGCACCGCTCCATGGAGATGGTCCAGGAGGCCGGCCGCGGCGTCATCCTGTACATGCGCGGACACGAGGGCCGCGGCATCGGCCTGATGAGCAAGCTCGAGGCGTAC
Source organism: Corynebacterium sp. 335C (assembly GCF_053525695.1). Classification (NCBI taxonomy): domain Bacteria; kingdom Bacillati; phylum Actinomycetota; class Actinomycetes; order Mycobacteriales; family Corynebacteriaceae; genus Corynebacterium; species Corynebacterium sp. 335C. The sequence continues at coordinate 194,809 of NZ_JASTTB010000001.1, read as the reverse complement.
CACCTGCAGGACGCCGGCGCCGACACCGTCGACGCGAACCTCGCGCTCGGCCTGCCCGCCGACGCCCGCGAGTACGGCACCGGCGCCCAGATCCTGCGGGACCTCGGCGTGCGCACCATGGCCCTGCTGACCAACAACCCGACCAAGCGCGCCGGCCTCGGCGGCCACGGCCTGGAGATGGAGCGCCGCGTGCCGGTGCCCGTCGAGGTCAACGAGGACAACATCCGCTACCTGCTGACCAAGCGCGAGCGGATGGGCCATGAACTGCCGTGGCTGGACGACTACATTGGGGACCACGGGCTCCCGGAGGGCCCCGCCCCCTCGGAGCTGCCCGGCCGCATCGCCGAGTGCCCCGCCTGCGGCACCCACCACGTGGAGCCGCACGCGCACTAGGCCCGCGCCCGGGCCCCGCCCGGCCCGCATCCCGCGGACCGGGCCATCCGCGCCCCGCACCCGCCGCGCGGGGCGCGCCACCGACGCAAAGGAGACATCGTGAGCGGAGCCGGACTCCCGGACATCGAGCTGCCCGACGCCGAGGGGCTGACCGTCGGCGTCGTCACGGCCCACTGGAACGCCGACATCACCTCCGTGCTCCGCGAGCGCGCCATCGCCGCCGCCGAGGAGGCGGGCGCGACGGTGGAGGACCACGTCGTCGTCGGCACGCTGGAGCTGCCCGTCGTCGTGCAGGCGCTCGCGCGGCGCTGCGACGCCGTCGTGGCGCTCGGCTGCGTCATCCGCGGCGGCACCCCGCACTTCGACTACGTCTGCGACTCCGTGACGCAGGGGCTCACCCGCATCGCGCTGGACGAGGCGACGCCCGTCGGCAACGGCGTCCTGACGTGCGACACCCACGAGCAGGCCGTCGCCCGCTCCGGCGTCGAGGGCTCCACCGAGGACAAGGGCCGCGAGGCGATGGTCGCCGCGCTGCACACCGCCCTCGTACTGTCCCGCGTCGACGACGACCGGCCCTACGCCGGGGGCGAGGGCGAGGTGATCGCGTGACCGCCCGCGACGCCCGCACCTCCGGCGAGCGCGCCGCCGACCCGGCGGCCGCGGCCGACGGCGGCTGGGTCTACGAGGTCACCTCGAAGCGGATGAAGACGTGGGGCTGGGGCCTCGCCGCCGCCGCGATCGTGATCCACCTGTTCATGGGCGCCGTCGTCGGCGTCGGCGACACCGGCGCCGCGGTCACCCCCATCGACGTCGCCGCCTACCCGCTCATCGGCGTCATCGTCGCCGCCTGCGCCCTGACGCTCACCCGCCCGCGCGTGCGCGTCAACGACCGCGGCGTCGAGGTCCGCAACTTCGGCGGCCCCCGGTTCTACGTGTGGGCCGACGTCTACGGCCTGAGCTTCCCGGAGGACGCGCGCTGCGCCCGCCTGGAGCTGCCCGACTTCGAGTTCGTCCCCATGTGGGCGATGCCCGCCTCCGACGGCGAGCGCACCGTCGACGCCGTCCGCCGGTTCCGCGAGCTCGAGGACCGCTGGATGCCCGAGGACTAGGGCGTGGCCGACCCCGCGACCTACCGCCCCGCCCCCGGCACCATCCCCCAGGAGCCGGGGGTGTACACGTTCCGCGACGACTCCGGGCGCGTGCTCTACGTCGGCAAGGCGAAGAACCTGCGCGCCCGCCTGTCCAACTACTTCCAGGACGTCGCCGGCCTGCACCCCCGCACCCGGCAGATGGTGCTGTCCGCCTCCCAGGTGCGCTGGACCGTCGTGCGCACCGAGGTCGAGGCGCTGCAGCTCGAGTACACGTGGATCAAGCGCTTCCGGCCCCGGTACAACGTCATGTACCGCGACGACAAGAGCTACCCGATGCTCGCCGTCAGCGTCGGGGAGCTCTACCCGCGGCTGTTCGTCTACCGCGGCCCCCGCCGCAAGGGAGTGCGCTACTTCGGCCCCTACGGCCACGCGTGGGCCATCCGCGAGACCCTCGACCTGCTCACCCGCGTCTTCCCGGCCCGCACGTGCACGAAGGGCGTGTTCAACCGGCAGCGCCAGCTCGAGCGGCCCTGCCTGCTGGGCTACATCGACAAGTGCGCCGCCCCCTGCGTCCACCGCGTCTCCGCGGAGGAGCACCGTGCCATCGTCGACGGCTTCATGCGCTTCATGTCCGGCGACACCCGGCAGCTGACCCGCTCGCTGGAGACCGAGATGACGGAGGCCGCCGAGCAGCTGGACTTCGAGCGCGCCGCCCGCCTGCGCGACGACCTGCAGGCCGTCCACCGGGTGATGGAGAAGCAGTCGGTGGTCCTCGGCGACGCCACGGACGCCGACCTCGTCGCCTTCGCGACCGACGAGCTCGAGGCGGCCGTCCAGATCTTCCACGTCCGCTCCGGGCGCATCCACGGCCAGCGCGGCTGGGTCGTCGAGAAGTCCGGCGACGCGGAGACCGGCCCCATCGCCGAAGGGGAGGAGGACCCGGCGCTGCCGCGGCTGCTCGCCGACTTCCTGGCGCAGTTCTACGGCGACGCCGCCGAGCACGCGCGCGTCGACGGCGACGAGTCGACGACCGCCGCCGGCACCGTGCCGCGCGAGATCCTGGTGCAGGTCGAGCCCGACGACGCCGACGGGGTCCGCGAGTACCTCTCCGGCATCCGCGGCGCCCACGTCGACCTGCGCGTGCCGCAGCGCGGCGACAAGCGGGAGCTGCTGGAGACGGTTCGCCGCAACGCCGCCGAGGCGCTGACCCAGCACAAGCTGCGCCGCTCCGGCGACCTCACCGCCCGCTCGCAGGCGCTGGAGGGCATCCGCGACGCCCTGTTCATGGACGAGGCGCCGCTGCGCATCGAGTGCACCGACATCTCCCACATCCAGGGCACCGACGTCGTCGCGTCCCTGGTCGTGTTCGAGGACGGGCTGCCGAAGAAGTCCGACTACCGCCGGTACCGCATCCGCGACGCCGCCGGCGACGGCCGCAGCGACGACGTCGGCTCCATCGCCGAGGTCGTCCGCCGCCGCTTCCGCCGCCACGTCGAGGACAAGCTGGCCATGCCGGGCAGCGAGGACGGCACCGCGTTCGAGGACGAGGAGGCCGACGTCGTCGAGGAGGCGACCTCCGAGCGCCGGTTCGCGTACCCGCCGCAGCTGTTCATCGTCGACGGCGGCGCCCCGCAGGTCGCCGCCGCCCAGGCGGTGCTCGACGAGCTGGGGGTCGACGACGTCACCCTCGTCGGCCTGGCGAAGCGCCTGGAGGAGATCTGGGTACCCGGCGACGACGAGCCGGTGATCCTGCCCCGCGGCGGGGAGGCGATGTACCTCATGCAGCGCATCCGCGACGAGGCCCACCGGTTCGCCATCACCTACCACCGGCAGCAGCGGTCCAAGCGCATGCGGGCGTCGGTGCTCGACGGCATCCCGGGCCTGGGCCCGCAACGGCGCTCCGACCTCGTGAAGCACTTCGGGTCCGTGAAGAAGCTGAAGGCGGCGAGCGAGGACGAGATCCGGGAGGTCCGCGGGATCGGCCCGGCGCTGGCGGCGACGGTGCACGCGGCGCTGCACCCGGGCGACGGCGGGGGCGGTGAAGGCCGGGCGGAGCAGGGGTCAACGACGTAGGCTGGACGGCATGACGCAACCGACCGTGCCCGGAGTCAGCCCGGATCCCTCGCTCGTGCTCATCACCGGCATGAGCGGCTCCGGCCGCAACACGGCCGCCCAGGTGCTCGAGGAGATGGGCTGGTACGTCGCGGACAACCTCCCGCCGGAGCTCATCGTGCGCATGGTGCAGCTGAGCTTCGACGGGGATTCGCCGGTCGAGCGCCTGGCCATCGTCACCGACGTCCGCTCCCGCGCCTTCGCGGGCTCGCTGGGCGACGTCCTCGACCGCCTGCGGGACACGGGCCACCGGCCGCTGGTGATGTTCCTCGACGCCGACGACGACGTGCTCATCGCCCGCTACGACAAGGTGCGCCGCCGCCATCCGCTGCAGGACGACGGCACGCTCGTCGACGGCCTGGAGCGCGAGCGGGTGATGCTCGCCGGCATCAAGGCGGCCGCCGACATCGTCGTCGACACGTCCCGGATGTCCATCCACGACCTGCGCCGGGAGCTGGAGCGCCAGTTCACCGACCCGGCGTCGGCGAAGCAGCACGTGACCGTGCAGTCGTTCGGCTTCAAGCACGGCGCCCCGCGCGACGCGGACATGCTGCTGGACGTCCGCTTCCTGCCCAACCCGTACTGGGTGCCGGAGCTGCGCGAGCACCGCGGCACCGACGACGACGTGGCGGAGTTCGTGCTGGAGCGCCCCGAGTCGGCGCGCTTCCTCGACCTGGTCCGCCAGATGGTGGAGGTGGCGCTGCCCGGCTACAAGCGCGAGGGCAAGAGCTTCATGACCATCGCCATCGGCTGCACCGGCGGCCACCACCGCAGCGTCGCCGTCGCGGAGGCGCTCGCCGACCGCCTCGGCGGCATGCCCGGCGTCGTCGTCGACGCCGTCCACAGGGACATCGCCCGCGACTGACGACGGGGCCCGCGGCGGCGCGATCCGCCCCGCGGGCCGAGGACACCGGCGCCCCGCCATCCCCGGGCGCCGCACGGAGGAGGACCCCATGACCGCCATCACCTGCCTCGGCGGAGGACACGGGCTGTTCGCGACGCTGCGCGCGGCCCGCACGCTGACCGACTCGGTCACCGCCGTCGTCACCGTCGCCGACGACGGCGGCAGCTCCGGCCGCATCCGCCGCGAGCTCGGGCAGATCCCGCCCGGGGACCTGCGCATGGCGCTGTCCGCCCTGGCCGCCGACGACGAGCGGGGCCGGATGTGGGAGACCGTCGTCCAGCACCGCTTCGGCGGCACCGGCGCGCTCGCCGGCCACGCCGTCGGCAACCTGCTGCTGGCCGGCCTGACGTCGGTGCTGGGCGACGAGGTCGCCGCGCTCGACGAGGTCGCCCGGCTCCTCGGCGTCCGCGGCCGCGTCCTGCCCATGTCCACCATCCCGCTGGACATCGAGGCCGAGGTGGTGGGGCTGGAGGACGACGCGCGCGTCGTCAGGCCCGTCCGCGGCCAGGTCGCGGTGGCGACCACCCCGGGCCAGGTGCGCCGCATCCGCCTCATCCCCGACAACCCGGCGGCGACGCCGCAGGCGGTCGACGCCATCCGCGACGCCGACCTGGTGACGCTCGGCCCGGGGTCCTGGTTCACGTCCGTGCTGCCGCACCTGCAGGTGCCGGATCTCGTGGAGGCGCTGCGGGAGACGGAGGCGACGCGCGTCATCGTCCTCAACCTCGTCGCGGAGCCGGGGGAGACCGCCGGGTTCTCCGCCGAGCGACACATCCACATGCTGGCGCAGCACGCCCCGGGCCTGGAGGCCGACGCCGTCATCGTCGACGAGCGCACCGTCGCCGGCGCCAGCGAGCTGCGCTTCCTGCAGCGGGCCGCCGCCGGCCTCGGCGCGGAGATCGTCGCCGCCGACGTGCAGGAGATCGACGGCGACGGCCGCTGGACCGGCCGGCACCAGCCGCGGAAGCTGGCCGCGGCGCTGCGCGGCCGGCTGGACCGCTAGACTCTCCGGGACCGTCAAGCAGAAGCGCGGGCGGCCCGTTGCGCGGCCGCCCCGAGGGAGGAAGGTGCGCCGGTGGCGCTGACGTCGAACGTCAAGGACGAGCTCGCCCGGGTCGCGGTGTCGCAGGACGACGTCCGCAAGTCCGAGGTGGCGTCGCTGCTCCGCTTCGCCGGCGGCCTCCACGTCGTCGCGGGCCGCATCGTGCTGGAGGCCGAGGTCGCCTCCGGCGCCGTCGCCCGACGCCTCATCGGCTTCGTCCACGACCTGCAGGGCGTCGACGCCGAGCTGCTGGCGCTGGGCCCCGGCGGCCTGCGCCGCTCCACCCGCTACGTCGTGCGCATCACCGACGGGGCGGAGGAGCTCGCCCGCTCCACCGGCCTCATCGACCGCGCCGGCCGTCCCGTCCGCGGCCTGCCGCCGCGCATCATCGGCGGCACCGTGCTGGACGCCGAGGCGGCGTGGCGCGGCGCGTTCCTCGTCCACGGCACCCTCACGGAGCCCGGCCGCTCCTCGGCGCTCGAGGTCGCGTGCCCGGCCCCCGAGGCGGCGCTCGCCCTCGTCGGCTGCGCCCGGCGCCTGGGCCTGTCCGCGAAGACGCGGGAGACGAAGACCGGCGAGCGCGTCGTCCTGCGCGACGCGGAGGCCATCGGCGCGCTGCTGACCCGCATGGGCGCCCAGAAGACCCGCCTGGAGTGGGAGGAGCAGCGCATGCGGCGGGAGGTGCGCAACAACGCCAACCGCCTCGCCAACTTCGACGACGCGAACCTGCGCCGCTCCGCCCGCGCCGCCGTCATCGCCGCCGCCCGCATCGAGCGCGCGATGGAGATCCTCGGCGACGAGGCCCCCGATCACCTGGTCGCCGCCGGCCGCCTGCGCGTGGAGAACAAACACGCCACCCTCGACGAGATCGGCCGCCTGGCCAATCCGCCGATGACGAAGGACGCCATCGCCGGGCGCATCCGCCGCCTGACGACGATGGCGGACAAGCGAGCCCGCGAACTCGGCATTCCGGACACCACCGCGGCGGTGCCGGACGACCTGCCCGACGAGGCGTAGGGCGCCCCCGGGGATCGGTTCCCCGGGGCCCGCGCGGGCTGCGGCGCGGGGGAGGAGGGGCGCGGCGCGCCCGCCCCCGGGCCCCCTGCGAAACGGCCCCGGCGCACGTACACTCGTGGTGACCCCGGCGGCCCCGCCAGGACCGCCGGCACGGGTTTGCAATCGATCCCTTTAAGGAGAACCACAGTGACCGTTCGTGTAGGCATCAACGGATTCGGCCGCATCGGCCGCAACTTCTTCCGCGCCGTGCTGGCCAACAACTCGGACCTGGAGATCGTCGCGGTCAACGACCTGACCGACAACAAGACCCTGAGCCACCTGCTCAAGTACGACTCCCTCCTGGGCCGCCTCGACGCCGAGGTCACCTACGACGACGAGTCCATCACCGTGGGCGGCAAGAAGATCATCGTCTGGGCCGAGCGCGACCCGAAGAACCTCCCGTGGGGCGAGCACGACGTCGACGTCGTCGTCGAGTCCACCGGCTTCTTCACCGACGCGGAGGCCGCCAAGGCCCACATCGAGGGCGGCGCCAAGAAGGTCATCATCTCCGCCCCGGCGAAGAACGAGGACGCCACCTTCGTCGTCGGCGTGAACCACACCGACTACGACCCGGAGAAGCACCACATCATCTCCAACGCGTCCTGCACCACCAACTGCCTGGCGCCGATGGCCAAGGTCCTGGACGAGAAGTTCGGCATCGCCAAGGGCCTCATGACCACCATCCACGCCTACACCGGCGACCAGCGCCTGCACGACGCCCCGCACAAGGACCTGCGCCGCGCCCGCGCCGCCGCCCTGAACATCGTCCCGACCTCCACCGGCGCCGCCAAGGCCGTCTCCCTGGTCCTGCCGCAGCTGAAGGGCCTGCTGGACGGCTACGCCCTGCGCGTCCCGGTGCCGACCGGCTCCGTGACCGACCTGACCTTCGAGGCGAAGAACGAGGTCTCCGTCGAGGCCGTCAACGCCGCCATGAAGGAGGCCGCCGAGGGTGACCTGAAGGGCGTCCTGTACTACACCGAGGACCCGATCGTCTCCAAGGACATCGAGACCGATCCGCACTCCTCCATCTTCGACTCCGGCCTGACCAAGGTCATCGGCAACCAGGTCAAGGTCGTCTCCTGGTACGACAACGAGTGGGGCTACTCCAACCGCCTCGTCGACCTGACCGAGTACGTGGGCGAGCGCCTCTAGGCGCCCCACCCGCACCCCTCGACCCCGGGCCGGGGCGCGCGCCCACGGCGCGTGCCCCGGCCCGGCGGCATTCTCACCGGGAAACACCCCAAGGAAGGAACCCCCGACCATGACCGTGAAGACCCTGCAGGACCTGCTCGACGAGGGCGTCGAGGGCCGCTACGTCCTCGTCCGCTCCGACCTCAACGTCCCGCTGAAGGACGGCGCCATCACCGACTTCGGCCGCGTCGACGCCTCCGTCCCGACGCTGCGCAAGCTCTCCGAGGCCGGCGCGAAGGTCGTCGTCACCGCCCACCTGGGCCGCCCGAAGGGCGAGGCGAAGCCGGAGCTGTCCCTCGCCCCGGTCGCCGAGGCGCTGTCCGAGCGCCTGGACCGCTACGTCGCCCTCGCCGGCGACGTGTCCGGCGAGGACGCCCACGAGCGCGCCAACGGCCTGACCGACGGCGACGTGCTGCTGGTGGAGAACGTCCGCTACGACGCCCGCGAGACCTCCAAGGACGAGACGGAGCGCGAGGCGTTCGCCGCCGAGCTGGCCGACCTGGTCCCGGAGGGCGCGTTCGTCTCCGACGGCTTCGGCGTCGTCCACCGCGCCCAGGCGTCCGTCTACGACGTCGCGAAGAAGCTGCCGGCCTACGCCGGCGACCTGGTCCGCGCCGAGCTCGAGGTGCTGCGCACCGTCGCCGAGGACCCGGAGAAGCCCTACGCCGTGGTGCTGGGCGGCTCCAAGGTCTCCGACAAGCTGGGCGTCATCGAGGCGCTGGCCCCGAAGGTCGACAACCTCATCATCGGCGGCGGCATGTGCTTCACCTTCCTCGCCGCCAAGGGCCTGTCCGTCGGGTCCTCCCTGCTGCAGGAGGAGATGGTGGACACCTGCAAGGAGCTGCTGGAGAAGTACGGCGAGCAGATCGTGCTGCCGACCGACGTCGTCGTCGCCTCCGAGTTCGCCGCCGACGCCGACCGCAAGACGGTCGACGCCACCGAGATCCCCGACGGCTGGATGGGCCTGGACGTCGGCCCGGAGTCCGCGATGGCGTTCGCCTCCGTGCTGGCCGAGGCCAAGACCGTGTTCTGGAACGGCCCGATGGGCGTGTTCGAGATGGAGGCGTTCGCCAACGGCACCCGCCTGGTCGCGCAGGCCATCATCGACTCGACGAAGGACGGCTGCTTCTCCGTCGTCGGCGGCGGCGACTCCGCCGCGGCGGTGCGCACCCTGGGCCTCGACGAGGACGGCTTCAGCCACATCTCCACCGGCGGCGGCGCGTCGCTCGAGTTCCTGGAGGGCAAGGAGCTGCCGGGCGTCGAGGTCCTCGAGTCCTAGCCCCGCGGCACCGGCCCCGCACGACGCACCACGCGCCGCGGCGGAGCCCCGGCGGGCCGGGCGCGATGCCCGGCCCGCCGACCCCCGTCCCACCGACACACCACGATCACCCGCCCGCGCCGACCGCGCGGGGGAAGGAGACGAAACGACCATGGCTCGCAAGCCCCTCATCGCCGGCAACTGGAAGATGAACCTCAACCACCTGGAGGCCATCGGCGTCGTCCAGAAGCTCGCCTTCGCCCTGCCGAAGGAGTACTACGACAAGGTCGACGTCGCGGTCATCCCGCCGTTCACCGACCTGCGCTCCGTGCAGACCCTCGTCGAGGGCGACAAGCTGGCCGTCACCTACGGCGCCCAGGACGTCTCCGTCCACGAGAAGGGCGCCTACACTGGCGAGATCTCCGGCCACATGCTGGCCAAGCTCGGCTGCCGCTGGGTTGTCGTCGGCCACTCCGAGCGCCGCGAGTACCACGGCGAGGACGACGCGCTGGTCGCCAAGAAGGCCAAGGCGGCGCTGAAGGAGGGCATGGCCCCCATCGTCTGCGTCGGCGAGCCGCTGGAGATCCGCGAGAAGGGCGAGCACGTCGACTACGTCGTCGAGCAGGTCAAGGGCTCCCTCGACGGCCTGACCGACAAGGACGTCGCCGCGTCCGTCATCGCCTACGAGCCGGTGTGGGCCATCGGCACCGGCAAGGTCGCGTCCTCCGCCGACGCGCAGGAGGTCTGTAAGGCCATCCGCGAGGCCGTCCGCGAGATCGCCGGCGACGTCGTCGCCGACGGCATGCGCATCCTCTACGGCGGCTCCATGAAGGTCGACAACGTCGCCGAGCTGGTCTCCCAGCCCGACGTCGACGGCGGCCTCGTCGGCGGCGCCTCCCTCGACGGCGAGGCGTTCGCCAAGCTGGCGGCCCTGGCCGCCGACTCCGCGGAGTAGACCCCGCCGGAGCGGGTGCCGTCGTCACGCGGCGCACCCGGCGGCGGCGACGCGAGGGACCGGCGTCCCCCGCGCATCGCCCCCGCGTCCCACACGCACGCGGCGCGCGGCGCCCGACCCGGTCCACGCCGGGCCCGGGCCCGCGCGCCGCGGCCGTGCCGGGCGTAGCATCCGGGCCATGAACGACCACCGCAGCATGCCCACGGCAGACGCCAGCGACGCGATCCTCCGGGAGGACATCCGCCACCTCGGCCGGATCCTCGGCGAGGTCATCGCCGAGCAGGAGGGCGGCGACGTCTTCGACCTGGTGGAGGAGGCCCGCCGCACGGCGTTCCGCCTCCACCGCGGCGAGGGCGACGTCACCGCGCTGGCGGACCTGTTCCACGACATCGACCCGGCCGACGCCAGCCCGATCATCCGCGCGTTCACCCACTTCGCGCTGCTGGCCAACGTCGCCGAGGACCTCCACGAGGAACGCCTGCTGGAGGCCGAGCTGGACGCCGGCGCCGAGCCCCGCGACTCCTCGCTGGCGGCGACGTGGCGCAAGCTCGACGACGCCTCCGTCGCCCCGGAGCAGGTCGCCGCGGTCTCCCGCCGCGCCCTGGTCTCCCCGGTGCTCACCGCCCACCCGACGGAGACCCGGCGCCGCACCGTCTTCGACGTCCAGAAGCACATCGCCACCGCCATGCGCGAGCGCCACCGCATCCAGGCGGAGCCGGAGACCGCCCGCACCGCCGGACGCCTGGCCGCGCTGGACCACGACATCCGCCGCCGCATCACGACGCTGTGGCAGACGGCGCTCATCCGCATGAACCGCCCGGACATCCGGGACGAGGTCGAGGTCGGCCTGCGCTACTACCAGCTGTCCCTGCTGGAGACGATCCCGCAGCTGAACCGCGAGGTGCGCCGCCGGCTCGTGGAACGCGGCGGCGACGCGGACATGGCGCCGACGCTGCGCATGGGCTCCTGGATCGGCGGCGACCACGACGGCAACCCCTTCGTCGACGCCGACACCGTGCGCTACGCGACCGACCGGGCGGCCGCGACGGTGCTGCGCCACTACGTCGCCCAGTGCCACGCCCTGGAGCGCGAGCTAAGCCTGTCGGACCGGCTGTCCAACGTCTCCGTCGACCTCATCGCCCTGGCGGGCCGGGGACGCAACGACGTCCCGTCGCGCGTCGACGAGCCCTACCGCCGCGCGATGCACGGCGTCCGCGGCCGCGTCGCCGCCACGGCCATCCACCGCCTCGGCTCCGGCGTCGTCGAGGGCGACTGGTCGGACCACGAGCCGTACGCGGACGCGGGGGAGATGCTCGCGGACCTCGCGGTCGTGGAGGGCTCGCTGCGCCGCAACCACGACGACATCCTCGCCGACCACCGCCTGGCGGACCTGCAGGAGACGGTCCGCACCTTCGGCTTCCACCTGCACTCCCTGGACCTGCGCCAGAACTCCGACGTGCACGAGGACGTGCTGACGGAGCTGTTCCGCCTCGCCGGCGTCGCCCCGGACTACTCCCGCCTGCCGGAGGACAAGCGCGTGGAGATCCTCGTCCGCGAGCTGTCGTCGGCCCGCCCGCTCGTGCCCGCCGGGGCGCGGCTGTCGGAGGTCGCCGAGCGGGAGCTCGGCATCGTCCGCGCCGCCGCCGCGGCCTGCGCCGCCTACGGCCCGGAGGTCGTGCCGCACTCCATCATCTCCATGTGCTCCTCGGTGTCCGACCTGCTGGAGCCGATGATCCTGCTGAAGGAGGCGGGGCTCATCACCGTCGGCGAGGACGGCCCGGCCGGCACCGTCGACGTCATCCCGCTGTTCGAGACCATCGAGGATCTCCGCGCCGGCGCCGGCATCCTGCGCGACGCCCTGGACGTCGACGTCTACCGCGCCTACCTGCGCAACCGGGGCGACGAGCAGGAGGTCATGCTCGGCTACTCCGACTCCAACAAGGACGGCGGCTACTTCGCCGCCAACTGGGCGCTCTACGACGCGGAGCTGCAGCTGACGGCCCTGTCGAGGGAGGCGGACGTCCACCTGCGCCTGTTCCACGGCCGCGGCGGCACCGTCGGCCGCGGCGGCGGCCCGTCCTACGAGGCGATCCTCGCCCAGCCGCACGGCGCGGTGCGCGGCTCCGTGCGCATCACGGAGCAGGGCGAGATCATCTCCGCGAAGTACGGCGCCCCCGCCTCGGCCCGCCGGAACCTGGAGGCGCTGCTGTCGGCGACCATCGAGTCGTCGCTGCTGCGCGTCGAGGACCTGGAGGATCACGAGCGCGCCCACGCCGTGATGCGCGAGATCGCCGACCTGTCGCGCGACGCCTACGCCTCGCTCATGCACGAGGACCCGGGCTTCATCGCCTTCTTCGAGGAGTCGACGCCGGTGGCGGAGATCGGCAACCTCAACATCGGCTCGCGGCCGACGTCGCGCAAGCAGACGACGTCCATCTCCGATCTCCGCGCCATCCCGTGGGTGCTGGCGTGGTCGCAGCAGCGGTCGATGGTGCCGGGCTGGTTCGGCGTCGGCACGGCGCTGCGCGACTGGATCGGCGGCGACGACGCCCGCCGCGAGGAGCTGCGGGAGCTCGTCCGCTCCTGGCCCTTCCTCGAGTCGGTGCTGTCGAACATGGCGCAGGTCATGTCGAAGGCCGACATGGACATCGCCGCCCAGTACGCCACGCTCGTCGCGGACCGGGAGGTCGCCGATCGCATCCAGGCCCACATCCGCGAGGAGTTCGCGCTGACCCGCGAGATGTTCCTCGAGGTCACGGGCCACGAGGGGCTGCTGGGCGACAACCCGCTGCTGGCCCGCTCCGTCGACATGCGCTTCCCGTACCTCATGCCGCTCAACGTCATCCAGCTGGAGATGCTGCGCCGCTACCGCGCCGGCGACCGCCGCGACAAGGTCCACCGCGGCATCCAGCTGACCATGAACGGCCTGGCCACCGCGCTGCGCAACTCCGGGTAGCGCGGATCGCCGTCGTCACGCGACGCACCCGCGGTGCGCGGGTGCGGTGATCGCGTGACGACGCGCCCCGCCGCGATCATCCGCCCGCCCGGGCCAGGCGACGTACCGCGGGGCCTCCGCGCCGCGCGGTTCGCCCCGGTGCCGCAACCGGGGCCGCGGGTGCGGTATCGTGGCGGGAGTCGACGGCGCCCCCGCGGGGGAGCCGCACCGGGGCGCGCCCCGGGACACCGCACCGGGGCCGCAGCCCCGGACGACCACCGACCGACGACGACGCCGTGGAGGAAACGCCGCGTGGAACTCGCTCTCCAGATCATCCTGGTCATCACGTCCCTGCTGATGGCCGTCTTCGTGCTGCTGCACAAGGGCAAGGGCGGCGGCCTGTCCAGCCTCTTCGGCGGCGGCATGCAGTCCAACCTGTCGGGTTCCACGGTGGTGGAGAAGAACCTCGACCGCATCACGATCATCACCGCCATCCTGTGGCTGGCGTGCATCGTGCTGCTCGGCCTGTTCCAGGCGTTCGGCTGGTGACGGCCGCGCGCCGGCCGCGGCCGGCGCATCGCCCGGGTCATGCGTGACGACGCGCACCGGGCGCGGAAAACGGGGACCCCGCATCGTGCGGGGTCCCCGTTTCGCGTGGGCGGAGGAGGGCCGGCCGGGCCGGGCCGGCGGTGACCGGCCTCCCGTGCCGGGGCGGACGTGCCGTGCCCCGGCGCCGCCGGGCTAGTCCAGCTTGGCGGCGGCCGCGTCGTCGACGAAGACGACGGTCTCGCGGCGGCCGCGGACGCCGGAGGCGGGCCACTCGGCCGGGTCGGCGCCGTCGGCGATGGCTCGCACGGCGTCGGCCTTCGCGTCGCCGGCGACCAGCAGCCAGATGCGGTCGGCCGTCCGCACCGCCGGCATGGTCAGGGTGATGCGGGTCGGCGGGGGCTTCGGGCAGTCGCGGACGGGGGCGACCAGGGCGTTCTCCTCGGCCAGGGCCGGGGAGTGGGGGAACAGCGAGTTGACGTGGCCCTCGCCGCCCATGCCCATGAGGTGGAGGTCGAACCCGTCGGGGGCCTGCTCCGCGACGATGGCGGCGTAGGCGCGGGCGACGCCGCCCGGGTCGTCGCCGAAGGGGCCGTCCGACGGCAGGATGCTGAACACGTGGGACTCCGGGATGCGGACCTTCGACAGCAGCGCGCGGTCGGCCTGGAGCTGGTTGCGCTCGGGGTCGTCGGCGGGCACGAAGCGCTCGTCGCCGTAGAACACGAGGACGCGCTCCCAGTCGACGTCGCCGGAGTCGGCGGCCAGCGCCTCCAGCAGGGCGATGCCGGCGCCGCCGCCGGTGATGACGACGCGGGCGACGTCGTCGTTGCCCTGCGCCTGCGCGACGACGTCGCAGAAGCGGGCGCGGGCGGCCTCGACGAGGGCTGCCTGGTCGGCGTGACGGGAGAACTCGGGGGTGCCGAAGAGATCGAACTCGGCCATGTGCGGGGCCTTTCTGGTCGGGATGGTCGGGGTGGGGCGGGCGCGGTTCAGTTGTGCCCCGGGGTCGATGCGCGGGGCGGACCGGCGGGCCCGGAGGCGGGGCACCGCTGCCGGGCCCGGACGCGACGGCGGCCCCGGCGGTGGTCGCCGGGGCCGCGGCCGGTTCCGGGTCCTCTAGTGGGACTCGCGGACGCGGCGGATGCGCGCCAGGCCGCGGAGGGCGCGGCCGTAGGCGACGTCCGGGTCGAGGTGGCGCAGTTCCTCCGTCAGGCAGTCGGCCGTGGGGCGGCGCGACAGCGCGACCTTGAACGGCGGGCGGCCGCCGATGCGGACGACGGCGGTCATGGAGCCGGTGACGCGCAGCTCCAGGTCGCCGGCCTCGCGCTCCAGCAGGACGCGGCTGACGGGCGCCTTCGGCTCGCCCTCGTGGTCCAGCGGGACGGTGGGGCCGTCCTCCATGACGCGGGTGACGGTGACGCCGAGGCGGTCGGCGAGCCAGCCGGCGGCGATGTCGACGGACGGGTCGTCGGCCGAGCCGGCGATCGTCGCGGCGGTGACGGCGCCGTGCGGCGGCTGGTCCATCGCGGAGGCCAGGACGCCGCGCCACGATGTCAGGCGGGACCAGCAGAGGTCGGTGTCGCCCGGGTTGTAGCCGGTGCGGCGGAGGTTCACCGCGTCGGCGTCGGGGTCGATGAGCGAGTCGGTGATGCGGCGCTGCGCGATCTGGCCGACGGCGGTGGCGGCCGGGACCTGCGGCGGCTTCGACGGCCACCACGCGACGATCGGGGTGTCGGGCAGCAGCAGCGGCGTGACGACGGCCGCGGGGTGCTCGCCGACCTCGCCGGAGACGTGCATGACGACGATCTCGGCCGCGCCGGCGTCGCCGCCGAAGTGCAGCTCCGCGTCGAGGCGGGACTCGCCGCGCGGGTCGCCGGAGATGAGCACCAGCACGCGGGCCGGGTGCTCGCGGGAGACCTCGTTGGCGATGCTGATGATGCGGGCCAGGTCGTCCTCGCGCTGGGCGAGCACGATGAGCGTCAGCACGCGGCCGGTGGTGGCGCCGCCGCCGTCCTCGCGGAGGGTGAGCAGCTCGCGGGCGATGTCGCGGGTGTCGGTGTCGGGGAGGTTCTTGATCATGTGCCTGTTCCTCGTCGTCCTCGTCGCCTACGGCCGCCGCCAGGCCCGGCCCTCGCGGGCGAGCATGCGGTCGGCGGATTCCGGGCCCCACGTGCCGGCCGGGTAGTCCTCGGGGCGGCCCTCGCGGGCCCAGTACTCGATGATGGGGTCGAGGATCCGCCAGGAGTGCTCGACCTCCTCGTTGGTGGGGAAGAGGCTCGCCTCGTCTAGCAGGGCGTCGAGGATGAGGCGCTCGTAGGCCTCCGGCGACTCCTCGGTGAAGGACTCCTGGTAGGCGAAGTCCATGTTGACGTCGCGGACCTCCATGGTGGAGCCCGGGACCTTGGAGCCGAAGCGCAGCAGGACGCCCTCGTCCGGCTGGACGCGGATGACCAGGGCGTTGGCGCCCAGCGCCGTCGTCATGTCGTCGGCGAACGGCAGGTGCGGCGCGGTCTTGAAGACCAGGGCGATCTCGGTGACGCGGCGGCCGAGGCGCTTGCCGGTGCGCAGGTAGAACGGCACGCCGGCCCAGCGGCGGGAGTTCACCTGGACGGTGCAGGCGGCGTAGGTCTCGGTGCGGGACTCGGGGTCGAAGCCCTCCTCCTCGCGCAGGCCGCGGACGAAGTGGGAGCCCTGCCAGCCGGCGGAGTACTGGCCGCGGGCGGTGGTCTTCGCCAGGGGCAGCACCGGCTCGGCGGCGCGGAGCACCTTGATCTTCTCCGCCTGCAGGTCCTCCGGGGTGAAGGCCGACGGCTCCTCCATGGCCACCAGCGCCAGGAGCTGGAGCAGGTGGTTCTGGATGACGTCGCGGGCGGCGCCGATGCCGTCATAGTAGCCGGCGCGGCCGCCGAGGCCGATGTCCTCCGCCATCGTGATCTGCACGTGGTCGACGTAGTGCGCGTTCCACTGCGGCTCGAACAGCTGGTTGGCGAAGCGCAGCGCCATGATGTTCTGGACGGTCTCCTTGCCCAGGTAGTGGTCGATGCGGAACACCGACGACTCCGGGAAGACGGAGTTGACCGTCTGGTTGAGCTCGCGGGCGGAGGCGAGGTCGTGGCCGAAGGGCTTCTCGATGATGACGCGGCGCCAGCTCTCCTCGCCCGGCGTCGCGAGGCCGGCGCGGTCGAGCTGGTTGCACACGGCGGCGAAGCCGCTCGGCGGGATGGACAGGTAGTACGCCCAGTTGCCGGCGGTGCCGCGGGACTCGTCGAGCTCCCGCAGCTTGGCCGCCAGGGCGTCGAAGCCCTCGTCGTCGTCGAAGGTGCCGGTGACGAAGTGGATGCCCTCGGCGAGGCGGTTCCACACGTGCTCGCGCCACTCGGTGCGGGCGCCGGCCTCGACGGCGGTGCGGACGTAGGACTCGAACTCCTCCTTCGACCACCCGCGGCGGCCGTAGCCGACCATCGCGAAGCTGGCGGGCAGCAGACCCCGGTTGGCGAGGTCGTAGATGGCCGGCAGCAGCTTCTTGCGGGCGAGGTCGCCGGTGACGCCGAAGATGACCATGCCGCCGGGTCCCGCGATCCGCGGGAGCCGCTTGTCGCGGGCGTCGCGGAGGGGGTTGGTCCAGCCTCCGGCGCCTTCGCGGGGCGCGGCGGGGTTCTGCAGCGTCGAGCGTCCGTTGTCCATGGGGCTCCTTGTCGTCGGTCGGTCCTAGCGCAGGCGCTCGAGCTTCTCGCCGATGGCGTCGAGCAGCTGCCGCCAGGAGTCGACGAACTTGTCGACGCCCTCCTTCTCCAGGACGGCGAAGACGTCGTCGAGGTCGATGCCGGCGTCCGCCAGGGAGGCCATCAGGGCCTCGGCGTCCGCGCCGGTCCCGGTCAGCGTATCGGAGATCGGGGCGTCCAGGGCCGCTTCGACCGTCGCGCGCAGGGTCTTCTCCGGCATGGTGTTGACGGTGTGCGGTCCGGCCAGCTCGGTCACGTAGAGGGTGGCCGGGTAGTCGGGGTTCTTCACGCCGGTGGAGGCCCACAGCGGGCGCTGGACGTGGGCGCCGGCCTCGGCCAGCGGGGCCCAGCGATCGTCGTCGGCGGCGAAGGCGCGCTCGAACTCGGCGTAGGCGAGCCGGGCGTTGGCGACGCCGGCCTTGCCGCGCAGCGCGAGGGCCTCGTCGGTGCCGATGCCCTCGAGGCGCTTGTCGATCTCGGTGTCGACGCGGGAGACGAAGAAGGACGCGACGGAGTGGATGCGGGACAGGTCGCGGCCGTTCTCCTTCGCCTTCTCGATGCCGGCGATGTAGGCCTCGACGACCTGGCGGTAGCGGGCGAGGGAGAAGATGAGGGTGACGTTGACGCTGATGCCGTCGGCGAGGACCTCGGTGATGGCGGGCAGCCCGGCGTCGGTGGCCGGGATCTTGATCATCGCGTTGTCCTTGCCGACGCGCTCCCACAGCTCGCGGGCCTGCGCGATGGTGGCGTCGTAGTCGTCGGCGTAGCGGGGGTCGACCTCGATGGAGACGCGGCCGTCGGCGCCGCCGGTGGAGGCGTGGATCGGCGCCAGCGCGTCGCAGGCGCGGCGGACGTCGTCGATGGCCATGGTGAAGACGGCGGGGGCGGCCTCGGCGCCCTCCTTCGCCAGCTCGGTGAGCTGGGCGTCGTAGGCGTCGCCGGCGGTCATGGCGGTGTGGAAGATGGCGGGGTTCGTCGTCACGCCGACGACGGCGAGCTCGTCGACGAGGGCATCCAGCTCGCCGCCGTCGAGGCGCTGGCGGGACAGGTCGTCGAGCCAGGCGGAGGTGCCGGCGGCGGCGAGGTCGGAGAGGTTCTGGTTGGTCACGTCGGTGGCCTTTCTGTCGGGTTCTTCGTTCGTGTCGTCGTGTGCTGTCGTGTCTGTCGCTCGTTCGCCGCCGTCCCGGGCGCGGTGCCCACCCGGCCCGCGCGATGCGGGCGGGACGCGGGGTGCCGCGGCCGCGGCGGCCGATCCCCGGGATCGCGGCGGATCGCGCCGGGGGAGTCCCGGGGGTGCGGTCGCCACGCTACGCGGCTCGGCGCCGCCGCGCGCGGGGTTGCGGGGTGTTGCCGGGCGGTCGCCCGGATTCCGCCGCGGCGTGCCCCGGAAACGGGGACGGCGCCCCGGCCGAAGCCGGGGCGCCGTCTCGGGGCCCTGTCCGCCGCGAGGGACGCGGGCCGGGAGGCGCGGGCGCTAGGCGCGGGCGGCCTCGATGGACTCGCGGGCCGCGGCGACGACGGACTCCGTCGTCATGCCGAACTCCTCGAAGAGCTTCTGGTACGGCGCGGAGGCGCCGAAGTGCTCGATGGAGACGGCGCGGCCGGCGTCGCCGATGTGGCGGTGCCACGGCATCGCGATGCCCGCCTCGACGGACACGCGGGCGCGGACGGAGGCCGGGAGAACGGACTCGCGGTAGGAGGCGTCCTGCTTCTCGAACCAGTCGAGGCACGGCACGGACACGACGCGGGCGTTCACGCCGTCCTCCGCGAGGACGTCGGCGGCCTCGACGGCCATCTGGACCTCGGAGCCGGTGGCCATGAGGATGACGTCCGGCTCGCCGTCGGCGTCGCGCAGGACGTAGGCGCCGCGGCGCACGCCCTCGGCGGCCAGCTCCTTCGTGCCCTCGAGCACAGGGACGTTCTGGCGGGTGAGCGCCAGGGCCTTCGGGCCCTCCGGGCCGTCGATGGCGGCGGCCCAGGCGGCGGCGGTCTCGTTGGCGTCGGCCGGGCGGAACGTCGTCATGCCCGGGATGGCGCGCAGGGAGGCCAGCTGCTCGATCGGCTGGTGCGTCGGGCCGTCCTCGCCGAGGCCGATGGAGTCGTGCGTCCAGACGTAGATGGGGGAGATGTCCATCAGGGACGCGAGTCGCACGGCCGGGCGCATGTAGTCGGAGAAGATGAGGAACGTGCCGCCGTAGGGGCGGGTGCCGCCGTGCAGGGCGATGCCGTTGAGGATGGAGCCCATGGCGTGCTCGCGGATGCCGAAGTGCAGGTTGCGGCCGTAGGGGGAGGTGGACCACGTGTCGGTGGTGATCTCCTCCGGGCCGAAGGACTTCTCGCCCTTGATCACGGTGTTGTTGGAGCCGGCGAGGTCGGCGGAGCCGCCCCACAGCTCCGGCAGGGTGGCGCCGAGGGCCTGCAGCGTGGCCTCGGAGGCCTTGCGGGTCGCGACGCCCTTGGCGTCGGCGTCCCACTGCGGCAGGTCGGCGTCCCATCCCTCCGGCAGGGTGCGCGCCTCGAGGCGGTCGAACAGCTTGCGGCCCTCCGGGTTGCGGTCGGACCACTCGTCGAAGGACTTCTGCCACTCGGCGCGGGCCTCCTTGGCGCGCTGGCCGAGGGAGCGGGTGTGGGCGATGACGTCGTCGTCGACCTGGAAGGTGCGCTCCGGGTCGAAGCCGAGCTCCTCCTTGATGAGGCGCACCTCCTCGTCGCCCAGCGCGGCGCCGTGGGAGGCGCCGGTGTTCATGGCGTTGGGCGCCGGGTAGGCGATGACGGAGCGGACGCGGATGAAGGTCGGGCGGTTGACGTCCGCCTTGGCCTCCTCGACGGCGGCCTCGAGGGCGGCGACGTCCTCGCCGCCGTCCACCTCGATGACCTGCCAGCCGTAGGCGCGGTAGCGGGCCGCGACGTCCTCGGTGAAGGCGATGGTGGTGTCGTCCTCGATGGAGATGCCGTTGTCGTCCCAGAAGACGATGAGGTTGCCCAGCTGCTGGGTGCCCGCGAGCGAGCCGGCCTCGGCGGTGACGCCCTCCTGGATGTCGCCGTCGGAGGCGATGACGTAGACGAAGTGGTCGAACGGGGACTCGCCGGCCGGGGCCTCCGGGTCCAGCAGGCCGCGCTCGCGGCGGGCCGCCATCGCCATGCCGGCGGCGGTGGCCAGGCCCTGGCCCAGCGGGCCGGTGGTGATCTCGACGCCGGCGGTGTGGCCGTACTCCGGGTGGCCCGGGGTCAGGGAACCCCAGGTGCGCAGCGCCTTCAGATCGTCCAGCTCGAGGCCGAAGCCGGCGAAGTACAGCTGGATGTACTGGGTGAGGGAGGAGTGGCCGCAGGACAGGACGAAGCGGTCGCGGCCCGCCCAGCGCGAGTCGGCCGGATCGTGGCGCATGACGCGCTGGTACAGCGTGTACGCCAGGGGCGCGAGGCTCATCGCGGTGCCCGGGTGGCCCGACCCGCACTTCTGCACGGCGTCGGCCGCCAGCACGCGGGCGGTGTCGACCGCGCGGGTGTCCAGGTCGGTCCAGTCGTCGGGGTACTTGCGCTCGACTCGCGCCTGCAGCTCCGGGGAGAGGGTCACGTTCGTCGTCCTCCTGAGTTCGTTGTCGACGTGTGCGGCGGATGGCCGGCGGCGGCGCGGCGCGCCTCCCGCGGGATCCGTCCCGTGGCCCTCAGTGTAGGGTGCCGTCCGGCGTTCATGGGGCGTCCCGGCCCGGCAAGTTGCCGCAACAGCGCCCACCGCCCGCGGCCGGCCGCACGGGAACCCCGCCGGAGCCCCCTCGCGTCGCCGCGGGACGCCGCCGTCGCCGCACGCACGACCCCCGGGCGCCGCCCCGGAGGCCCTCCGGGCGCCCGCCGCGGGGGCGGGGGCGCGCCCGCGGCACGGTGGCCGTCGTCACGCGGAGAATCCCCCGGGGTATCGGCGGGGCGGTGCACGGTCCTGAGTGCGCAACGGCTACCATTCGAACCCGGGCCTGTTCCCGCGCGCACGCCGCCGCGGGAACCTCCGCCCCGCCGCGTCCGACTACTCGGACGATGCCCACGATTACAGGAGGACCGTTGCTGGACACCGTCAAGGCGTACGTCGCGCTGACGAAGCCCCGCGTGATCGAGCTGCTCCTCGTCGCGGCGATCCCCGCCATGCTGCAGGCGGATCGCGGCCACGTCGACGTGCCGCTCATCCTGGGCACGCTCGTCGGCGGCTGGATGGGCGCCGCGGCGGCGAACACGTTCAACATGGTCGTCGACTCGGACATCGACAAGGTCATGCGCCGCACCGCGAAGCGGCCGCTGGCGAAGCAGTCGGTGAGCAACCGGGCGGCCCTCATCTTCGGCGTGGTGCTGATGGTGGCCAGCTTCCTGTGGCTGTGGCTGCTGTGCGGCTCGCTGCTGGCGGGCATCTTCATCCTGATGACCATCGCGTTCTACGTCTTCGTGTACACGATGTGGCTGAAGCGGCGGACGGACCAGAACGTCGTCTGGGGCGGCGCGGCCGGCTGCATGCCGGTCCTCGTCGGCTGGGCGGCCATCACCGACAACTCCGCCACCGTCGACGGCTGGACGCACTGGTGGCAGGCGATCGTCCTGTTCATGGTGATCTTCTTCTGGACGCCGCCGCACACGTGGGCGCTCGGCCTGCGCTACCGCGAGGACTACGAGGCCGCGGGCGTGCCGATGATGCCGGTGGTGAAGTCCCCGCCGGAGGTGACCATCCGCATCATCTGGTACACCGTCGCGACCGTGGTGACGACGCTGCTGCTCATCCCCGCGACCGGCCTCATCTACCTGGTCGTCGCGCTGGTGGCGGGCATCTGGTTCATCGTCGCGTCGGTGCAGCTGCACCGCGGCGTCCTCGCAGGCGCCGAGATCAAGCCGATGAAGCTGTTCCTGCTGTCGAACAACTACCTGGCGCTGGTGTGCGTCGGCCTGTCGCTCGACGCGGTGCTCGGCCTGCTGACGCTGACGCAGCTGCTGTCCTAGCCGCGCGGCGCCGCACGCGCGACGGAGGGCCCCGGGGAACCGTCCCCGGGGCCCTCCGTCGTGTGCGGGTGGATGTGCGTGACGACGGCACCCCGCGTCAGGGCAGCAGGACCGAAGCGCCGGTCGTGCGGCGCGCCTCCAGGTCCTCGTGGGCGCGGCGGGCGTCCGCCAGCGGGTACGTCGCGCCGGTGCGCACGTCGAGCTCCCCGCGGGCGATGCGCTCCAGCACGTCGCCGGCGCGCTCCCGCAGCTCCTCGTCGGAGGCGATGAAGTGCCGCAGGTGCGGGCGCGTGAGCATGAGCGAGCCGTGCTTGTTGAGCTCCTGCGGGTCGAACGGCTCGACCGCGCCGGAGGCGGCGCCGAAGAGGACGACGAGGCCGCGGACGCGGGCGGAGGCCAGGGAGCCCGCGAAGGTGGCGCGGCCCACGCCGTCGAAGACGACGTCGGCGCCCCGGCCGCCGGTCAGGTCGCGGACCTCGTCCGGCACGTCGTCGCCGTAGCGCAGCACGTGGGCGGCGCCGGCGGCGCGGGAGAGCTCCGCCTTCTCCTCCGTCGACGTCAGGGTGATGGGCGTCGCGCCGAGCGCCCGGGCGTACTGGGTGAGCAGCAGGCCGACGCCGCCGGCGCCGGCGGTGATGAGGCACGTGTCGCCCTCGCCGAGGCGGGCCACGGACGTGGCCAGGAAGTGGGCCGTGCAGCCCTGCAGCATCGCGGAGGCGGCGGTCTCCGGGGAGACCCCGTCCGGCACGGGCACGACGCGGCCGGCGGGCAGGACGGTGAACTCCGCGTAGGAGGCGTCGTCGTCGCACCAGGCGACGCGGTCGCCGGGGGAGACGCCGTCGACGCCCTCGCCGACCTCCTCGACGACGCCCGCGCCCTCGCCGCCCGGGATGAACGGCAGATCGCGCGGGTAGATGCCCTCGCGCTGGTACACGTCGGTGTAGTTGATGCCCGCGGCCTCCACGCGCACGAGCACCTCGCCCGCGCCCGGCCGCGGGTCCGGCAGGTCGCCGACGTGCTCCAGGACGTCGGCGCCGCCGAACCGGCTGACTCTGATTCCTCGCATGGGCCCACGATACGGGCGACGCCCCGGCGATGCCGGGGCGTCGGGGGAAGCCGCCGGGGATCCGGCGGCGGGCCGGGGCGGGAACCGCGCCGGCCGTGGCGGGCTAGACCTTCGCGGCACGCTCCGAATCGCCGGCCGGGGAGCCCGTGGCGGTGGCGGCGCCGCCGAGGCGTCGGCGGCCCATCTGGAAGACGATGGCGGTCAGCGCGACGACGACGGAGGACCCGGCGACGTGGAAGGGAACCAGCACCTCCGGCACGCCCGTCCAGTACTGCGTCATGCCGATCGCGGCCTGCGCGACGATCGCGACGATGAGCCACCAGGCGCGGGTGACGACGGCCTTGTCCGCGCGGAACGCCAGCAGGCCGAACACCAGGCCGATGGTGAGGCCGAGGTACAGGTACATGAAGCCGGCGTGGACGTGGCTCAGCTCGATGATGGGCAGCTGCAGACGGTCCTCCGGCAGGACGTCGGCGTCGCCGGCGTGCGGGCCCGCGCCGGTGACCATGGTGCCGGTGATGAGCGTCAGCGCCATCGCGATGGCGGCGCCGGCGCCGAGGCCGCGCAGCATCGGCGGGTAGGTGTTCGTGACGTGGCCGTCGTCCGGCTCCTGCACCTTCACGTACAGCAGGCCGGCGAGCCACACCAGGATCATCGACGGGAGGAAGTGCAGCGCCACGACGTACCACTTCAGGTCGACGAGGACGGAGATGCCGCCGATGACCGCCTGCAGGATGATGCCGATGCCGTTGGCGAAGGTCAGCCAGATGATCGCCTTGCGCCGGCCGGCGCGCAGCACGGCCAGGAACGTCGCGAGGGTGACGGCGATGAGCACGAACGTCAGCAGGCGGTTGCCGAACTCCACCGCCTGGTGCAGCGCGCTGGCGGCGCCGGGGACGGGCACGAAGCTGCCGGGGTGGCACTGGGGCCAGGTGTCGCAGCCGAGGCCGGAGCCCGTCACGCGGACGATGGATCCGGTCACCGTGATGCCCGCCTGCGCGATGAGCACGAGCAGCGACAGCAGCTTCTGGCGCGCGATGGACGGCAGGGGCAGGAACTGGAGGGGAAGCGCCCGATCCGTGAGGCTGGGTGCGGGCGTCTCGGTGGAGCGTGTCACCCCTCCGATGCTACTCCCTCCGGGTGCCCCCGCCCGCATCGGCCATGCGGCCCGCGGGGGTGATTCCGGGCGCATCCGGGGGCAGGCGGACACGAACCGGAGGCGGCGCGGGAGGCCCCGTGCCCGGATCGCGGACGCCCCGCCGGGGCCGGCGGGGCGTGCGGTGCGAGCGGGGCGGCCGGCGTCAGTCGTCGGTCGACTCGAAGCGGAAGTACCGGACCGCGACCCAGGCCCCGATGACGGCCCAGACGAGCAGCACGATGTAGCAGAACCAGGCGACCCGGCCCTCGAACACGCCCATGATCGCCTCCGTCAGGGCCACCGACGGGATGACGGACAGGGCCGTGACGGCCGCGTCGGACAGCTCCGGGCCCACGGCGACGAGCGCCGCCGCGCCGAGCAGCACGAACCAGATGAGGTTGGCCAGCGCGAGGATGAGCTCCGCGGACAGGGTGCCGCCCATGAGCAGGCCCAGCACGGTGAAGACGACGGTGCCCAGCAGCATGATGCCGAACGCGGCGACGAAGGCCGCGACCGGGGCGCGCATGCCCAGCGCCAGCGCCACCACGGTGAACAGCACGTACTGCAGCGCGGAGACGCACAGCACCGCCGTCGTCTTGCCGGCGATGATCGCCCACTTCGGCAGGCCCGAGGCGCCGATCCGCTTCAGCGCCCCGTAACGGCGGTCGAAGCCGACGGCGATGGCCTGCCCGGTGAACCCGGCGCTCATCGCGGCGACGGCCAGCGTGAACGGGTAGACGGATCGGATCGGGTCCTCGGCGTCGAGCACCGGCACGAGCGTGAAGCCCACCAGCAGCGCCAGCGGGATGAAGACCGACAGCAGCAGCTGCTCGCCGTGGCGGAGGATGAGCGTCGCCTCCATCCGCGTCTGGGCGAGGAGGATGCGGGCGATGGAGTTGCGGCCCGGGGCCGGGGTGAAGGTGCCCGCGGGGAAGCGGGAGGCGGTGTCGGCCACGGTCAGCTCCTCATCTCTCGGCCGGTGATGTCCAGGAACACGTCCTCCAGGCTGCGGTGCGCGACGCGGAGCTCTGTGATGAGCGTCCGCTCCGCGGCGCACCAGGCGGCCAGGCGCGCGATGTCGTCCGGTTCGCCGGCGCCCGTGACGCGGTAGTGCTCCGGCGCGGTCTCCGTCACCGTGACGCCGGGGCCGAGCTCCCGGGCGAGACGGGCGGCGTCCACCGGGGTCTCCGTCGACAGGTCGACGCCGCGGGAGGTCTCCAGGCCCGTCAGCTCGCTCGGCGTGCCGGCGGCGACGGCGCGGCCCCGGTCGATGATGAGGACGTCGTCGGCCAGCGCCTCCGCCTCGTCCATGAAGTGCGTGGTGAGCACCACCGTCGCGCCGTCGCGGCGCAGCGAGGACACCAAATCCCACACGGCGATGCGGGACTGCGCGTCCAGGCCGGCGGTCGGCTCGTCGAGGAACACCAGCTCCGGGCGGCCCACCAGCGCGCACGCCAGGGACAGCCGCTGCTGCTGGCCGCCCGACAGCCGCTTGTAGCTGGTCCGGCGGTGCCGCGACAGGCCGACGACGCCGAGTAGCCAGTCCGCGTCCATCGGATTCGCGGCGTAGGAGGCGACCAGGTCGAGCATCTCGCCCACGCGGATGCCCGGGTAGGCGCCGCCGCCCTGCAGCATGATGCCGATGCGCCGCCGAAGCCGGGCGGCGTCGCGCCAGGGGTTCATCCCCAGCACCTCGACGGAGCCCTCGTCCGGCCGGACGAAGCCCTCGCACATCTCGATGGTCGTCGTCTTGCCGGCGCCGTTCGGCCCGAGCAGCGCCAGGACGCGGCCCCGGCGCAGCTCGAGATCGAGCCCGTCGACGGCGGCGACGCCGCCGTATCGTTTCGTCGCGCCGGTCAGGCGCAGGGCCGGGCTCGTGTCGGTGGTCACGATGGGACAGTCTAGGCGACGACCGTTCTGCATCGCGGGAACCCCCTCCGGGCATCGTCGCGGAAACCGGGGCGGCGGGCGTCGTCACGCGGATCCGCGGGCGGCCGCGGACCCCACGGCGCACGCGGCGCGGGGGAGGCGATCCGCGGCGGGCGCGGGCGGCGTTGGGCGGGCGCACCGGGGACGGCGGTCAGCGGATGCGGAACACGCCGCGGCGGGCACCGACGGCCAGGATGATCGCCATGCACGCGACGAACGCCACCAGCGCACCGACGTAGACCTGCACCACGGTCAGCGGCGGCAGCCCGAGCCCGCGGGGCAGCACGAAGAAGCTGAACAGCGCGGAGTACGCCACCACGGCGACGCGGAACGCGCCCCGGTTCGCCCACGCCGACAGCGGCACCAGCGCCCACAGGAGGTACCAGGGGTGCACCACCGGGAAGACGACGACGGTGACGAACATCGCCAGGCCGTAGCCGCCCAGCGGATGGATGCGGCCGCGGAACGTCGCCCACAGCATGCGCAGCATCCACGCGCCGGCCAGCGCCAGGCCCAGGGCGTGGGTCAGGGAAATCGCCGAATCCGACACGTCGCCGATGCCCAGCAGCATGCCGAAGGCGCCGGAGAGCATGCCCAGCAGCGTCGTCAGGCTCATCCAGCTGCGCACCGACGTCGCTCCGCCCTGCGACGTCACCCAGCCGAGGCCCAGCCCCGTCGCCACGGAGAAGCCCACCGCGACGACCGCCGCGACGGCGGCGCAGATCACGGCGGCGCGGACCACCGACCACAGCGACGGGCCCCAGCGGCGCGCCAGCGCCATGCCGACGAAGCCCAGGCCGACGAAGCCGGTGACCTTCACCAGCCCGGCCATGGCGATGAACCCGCAGCCGAGCGCGAACAGCGCCCAGCCGCGGGCGCCGAGCACCGGGGCGCCCGGTTCCGCCCGCTCCACCGCCGGATCCGCGCCGTGCGGACCGGCCGGGCCGTGCAGCGCCCGCAGGCACGTCTCGATGCCCAGCAGCAGGAAGGCCACGAGGATCGACTCGTTGTGGATGCCGCCGACCAGGTGCAGCAGCGTCAGGGGGTTGAGGATGCCGAGCCACAGCGCGTACTGCGGCGCGACGCCGCACCGCTGCGACAGCTTCACCAGCGCCCACGCCGCGACGAACAGCGCGGCCACGGAGACGACGCGGTGCAGCAGCACGGAGACGACGATGTGATCGCCCGTCGCCGCGGAGATCGCCCACGCCACCGACAGCGCGACGGGGCCGTACGGGCTGGGGGAGTGCGACCAGATGACCGGCACCGACCGCGCCAGCGGATCGCGGGCGCCCAGCAGGTCGACGGGGCCCGCGACGTACGGGTCCATGCCCCTGTCGACGATCGCGCCCTGCGCCAGATACGAGTAGATGTCCTGCGTGAACAGCGGGGCCGTCACCATCATCGGCAGCACCCAGCCCGCGAACGTCCGCGCCAGCATGCCCGTGTCGACGGCGGTCACGCGCGTGCGCGACCCCGCGTACACGAACGCCCCGACGCCGAGCCACGCCAGCACCAGCATGCCCATGCCGGTCAGCGCCACGATCGTCGTCGACTGCAGCATGCGGCCGAGGATCACGCCGAGGCCCGCGCCCCAGAGGTCGTTGCCGACGACGGGCGTCGCGCCCGCGCCGAGCCCGCCCACCATGATGAGGATGGACCCCAGCGTGCCCAGCCACCGCACCGCCGTGAAGCGGCGCAGCTCCCGGTGATCGACGCGGTACGCCAGCGGCACGTCCGAGGCCTGGTGCAGCGCCGCGGACCGCGAGCCGGCGAGGCAGGCCTTCGGCAGGGCGTCGCGCAGCCAGCGGGGGCTGAACGTCCCGGGGGTCGATTCGGTCACCGCACCAGACTAGCCGCCGCGCCCGCGCGTCCGGCCCGGGAGACCTCCCGCGCGTCCGGGCCGGCGGGGCGCGGGTGCGCGGCTCGGGTGCGGGGGAGTTGCGGGGAGGTGTGCGCGGTTGCGTTGCGACGTCCGCGGGCAGGGCGCCCGGCCGACGCCCGGAACGCGCACGTTCGGACGCCCGACTCGCCCGGACATGGCCACCTGGACATGCGGGCCGATATACGCAACACTTGTGTTGTCTAAAACCGGCGCGGCCGGCGGGCCGTCGTGCCCGCGAACGGCGCCGGCACGGACGACACGGCACACGCCCGGGCCGGGGATCACCCGCCGGCCCGGGGACCACGGACGCGACGCGAGGAGGTGACCAGCGGCCATGACCGGACGCACCAAGGGCGCCGACGGCGACACCCGCCGGCGGATCCTCCTGGCGCTGCTGGAGCGCAATCCCGCCAGCGCCTCGGAGGTCGCCTCCGACCTCGGGCTCTCGTCGGCCGCGGTGCGCCGCCACCTCGACATCCTCCTGGAGGAGGGCCTCGCCGAGGAGGCGCCGCCGCACGGCCGCCGCACCCGGGGACGGGGACGCCCCGCCCGCAGCTACCGCCTCACCGACGCGGGCAGGTCCCGCTTCGGCCACGGCTACGACGACCTTGCGGCGGAGGCCCTGGAGGCCCTCCGCGACGCGGGCGGCGACGCCGCGGTGGAGGCGTTCGCGCGGCGCCGCGCCGACCGGATCCTCGACGGCGTGGGGGCCGTCGGGGAGGACGGCGACCTGGACTCGGTCATCGGGGAGGTCGTCGAGGCGTTCCGGCGCCACGGGTACGCCGCCACCGTCAACGCGACGGACGGCAACCTGCAGATCTGCCACCACCACTGCCCGATCAGCCACGTGGCGGAGGACTTCCCCGAACTGTGCGTCGCCGAGCACCGCGCGGTGGGCACCCTGCTGGGCCAGCACACCCAGCGGCTCGCTACCATCGCCGACGGCAACGGCGTGTGCACGACGAACATCCCCCTCACGCCGGTCCGCCGTCCGGCGCACCCCGCCCCGGGAATCCGCCCGGGGGCCACCAGCCCGACCACGGCACCAGAAGAAAGGAGCGGACAATGACCCTCGCCCAGGACGATTCCGCGAAGGTGTCCAAGCCGCAGACCGATGAGGAGATCATCGAGTCCATCGGCGCCTACCAGTACGGTTGGCACGACTCCGACGTCGCCGGCGCGTCCGCGCAGCGCGGCCTGTCGGAGGCCGTCGTGCGCGACATCTCCGCCAAGAAGAACGAGCCGGAGTGGATGCTCGAGACGCGCCTGAAGGCGCTCGGCATCTTCGACAAGAAGCCGCTGCCCACGTGGGGCGCGGACCTGTCCGGCATCGACTTCGACAACATCAAGTACTTCGTCCGCTCCACCGAGGAGCAGGCCCAGACCTGGGACGACCTGCCCGAGGACATCAAGGAGACCTACGACCGCCTCGGCATCCCCGAGGCGGAGAAGCAGCGCCTCGTCGCCGGCGTCGCCGCGCAGTACGAGTCCGAGGTCGTCTACCACCAGATCCGCGAGGACCTGGAGAAGCAGGGCGTCATCTTCCTGGACACCGACACGGCGCTCAAGGAGCACCCGGAGCTGTTCAAGGAGTACTTCGGCACGGTCATCCCGGCCGGCGACAACAAGTTCTCCGCCCTGAACACCGCCGTCTGGTCGGGCGGCTCCTTCATCTACGTCCCGCCGGGCGTCCACGTCGACATCCCGCTGCAGGCCTACTTCCGCATCAACACGGAGAACATGGGCCAGTTCGAGCGCACCCTCATCATCGTCGACGAGGACGCGTACGTGCACTACGTCGAGGGCTGCACCGCCCCGATCTACAAGTCGGACTCCCTGCACTCCGCGGTCGTCGAGATCATCGTGAAGAAGGGCGGCCGCTGCCGCTACACGACCATCCAGAACTGGTCGAACAACGTCTACAACCTGGTCACCAAGCGCACGAAGTGCGAGGAGGGCGCGACCATGGAGTGGATCGACGGCAACATCGGCTCCAAGGTCACCATGAAGTACCCGGCCGTCTGGATGACCGGCTCGCACGCGCGCGGCGAGGTCCTGTCCGTCGCCTTCGCCGGCGAGGACCAGTTCCAGGACACCGGCGCGAAGATGGTCCACATGGCGCCGCACACGTCGTCGAACATCGTGTCCAAGTCCGTGGCCCGCAACGGCGGCCGCGCCGCCTACCGCGGCCTGGTCCAGATCAACAAGGGCGCCAAGCACTCGTCGTCGTCCGTCGAGTGCGACGCGCTGCTCGTCGACACGATCTCGCGCTCGGACACGTACCCGTACGTCGACGTCCGCGAGGACGACGTCACGCTCGGCCACGAGGCGACGGTCTCGAAGGTCTCCGACGACCAGCTCTTCTACCTGATGGCCCGCGGCATCGAGGAGGACGAGGCCATGGCCATGGTCGTCCGCGGCTTCGTCGAGCCCATCGCCAAGGAGCTGCCGATGGAGTACGCCCTCGAGCTCAACCGCCTCATTGAACTGCAGATGGAAGGGTCGGTCGGTTAACCCCATGACCACTGTGAACGAGAACGACACCACCGCGGCCGCCACGGGCCAGGACGCCCACAAGGCCCGCGTCCTGGCGAACAAGGGCGACGTCTTCGCGTCCTTCGACGTCAACGACTTCACCGTCCCGAAGGGCCGCGACGAGGAGTGGCGCTTCGTGCCCCTGCGCCGCCTCCGCGGCCTGCACGACGGCACCGCCGGCGACCCGGTCCACGCCGAGGTCACGGTCGACGGCGCCGGCGAGGGCGTCGAGGTCTCCCGCGTCGCCCGCGGCTCCGAGCTGCTCGGCCGCGCGGGCGCCCCGACGGACCGCGTCGCCGCGCAGGCCTTCAGCTCCTTCGACGAGGCCGTCGTCATCACCGTCGCGAAGAACCACCGGGCGGCCGAGCCGATCACCGTGACGGTCGACGGCCCGGGCGAGGATGCCGTCGCCTACGGCCACCTGGTCATCGACGTCCGCGACAACGCCGAGGCCGTCGTCGTGGTCGACTACCGCGGCTCCGGCACCTACGCCGACAACGTCGAGTTCCTCGTCGCCGACGGCGCCCGCCTGGCCACCGTCGTCATGGCGAACTGGGCGGAGGACGCGGTGCACCTGTCCGCGCACCACGCGACCATGGGCCGCGACGCCACCCTGCGCCACACCGTGGCCACCTTCGGCGGCGACGTCGTCCGCGTCATCCCGCGCCTGAAGTTCACCGCCCCCGGCGGCGACGCGGAGATGCTCGGCGTCTACTTCGCCGACGACGGCCAGTTCTTCGAGCAGCGGCTGCTGGTCGACCACGCCGTCCCGAACTGCCGCTCCAACGTCATGTACAAGGGCGCGCTGCAGGGCGACCCGGCGTCGAAGAAGCCCGACGCCCGCACCGCATGGGTCGGCGACGTGCTCATCCGCGCCGAGGCGGAGGGCACCGACACCTACGAGCTGAACCGCAACCTGGTGCTCACCGAGGGCGCCCGCGCGGACGCCGTCCCGAACCTCGAGATCGAGACCGGGCAGATCGCCGGCGCCGGCCACGCCGCCACCGTCGGCCGCTTCGACGACGACCAGCTGTTCTACCTCCAGGCCCGCGGCATCCCCGAGGACGTCGCCCGCCGCCTGGTCGTCCGCGGCTTCTTCGGCGAGGTCATCAACCGCATCCCGGTCGAATCCGCCCGGGACCGGCTGGCCGAGCTCGTCGACGCCGAGCTGGACACCGTCTCCCTCTGACCCACGACATCACCCAGGCCGGGCCGCGCGCGACGGGCGCCGCGGGAAGGCCCGCGGCCGGCGCGAGGCGCCGGGGCGGCACCGGCCACCACGACAGACACCACGAAGGACGGCCCACCGACATGAGCACCCTCGAAATCAAGAACCTGCACGCCAGCGTCCTCCCCACGGAGGAGGGCGGCGAGTCCAAGCCCATCCTCAAGGGCGTGGACCTGACCATCAACTCCGGCGAGACCCACGCCGTCATGGGCCCGAACGGCTCCGGCAAGTCCACGCTGGCCTACACCATCGCCGGCCACCCCCGCTACGAGGTGACCGACGGCGAGATCCTCCTGGACGGCGAGAACGTCCTGGAGATGGAGGTCGACGAGCGCGCCCGCGCCGGCCTGTTCCTGGCCATGCAGTACCCGGTGGAGGTCACCGGCGTCTCCATGTCCAACTTCCTCCGCTCCGCCGCCACCGCCGTGCGCGGCGAGGCCCCGAAGCTGCGCCACTGGGTCAAGGAGGTGCGCGAGGCGATGAAGGACCTGGAGATCGACCCGTCGTTCTCCGAGCGCTCCGTCAACGAGGGCTTCTCCGGCGGCGAGAAGAAGCGCCACGAGATCCTCCAGCTGGACCTGCTCAAGCCCAAGTTCGCCATCCTGGACGAGACGGACTCCGGCCTGGACGTCGACGCCCTGCGCGTCGTCTCCGACGGCATCAACCGCTACCAGGAGGAGAACGACGGCGGCATCCTCATCATCACCCACTACCAGCGCATCCTGAACTACGTGAAGCCCGACTTCGTCCACGTGTTCAGCGACGGCCGCTTCATCGAGTCCGGCGGCCCGGAGCTGGCCCTGGAGCTGGAGGAGCACGGCTACGAGCGGTTCCTCAATGCTTGATCCCGCGCTGCGCGAGGATTTCCCGATCCTCTCCCGCACCGTGCGCGACGGGCGGCGCCTGGTCTACCTGGACTCCGGCGCCACCTCGCAGCGGCCCCGCCAGGTGCTCGACGCCGAGCGGCGCTTCCTGGAGACCTGCAACGCGCCCGTCCATCGCGGCGCGTACGAGATCGCCGAGGAGGCCACGGACGCCTACGAGGGCGCCCGCGAGGCCATCGCCCGCTTCATCGGCGCGGAGGACCACGAGCTGGCGTTCACGAAGAACGCCACGGAGGCCCTCAACCTCGTCGCCTACGTGCTGGGCGACGAGCGCGCCGGCGACCTGCGGGTCGGGGAGGGCGACGAGATCGTCGTCACGGAGCTGGAGCACCACGCCAACCTCGTGCCGTGGCAGGAGCTGGCGCGGCGCACCGGCGCGACGCTGCGCTGGTACGCGGCGACGGAGGACGGCCGCATCGACCTCGACTCCCTGGAGCTGACCGACAAGGTCAAGGTCGTGGCCTTCACCCACCAGTCGAACGTCACGGGCTCCATCTCGGACGTGCCGGAGCTCGTCCGCCGCGCGAAGGCCGTCGGCGCCCTCACCGTGCTCGACGCCTGCCAGTCGGTGCCGCACATGCCGGTCGACGTGTCGGACCTCGGCGTGGACTTCCTCGCCTTCTCCGGCCACAAGATGCTCGGCCCCAACGGCGTCGGCGCCCTGTGGGGCCGCGCGGAGCTGCTCGACCAGCTGCCGCCGTTCCTCACCGGCGGCTCCATGATCGAGGTCGTCGCCATGGACGGCTCCACCTACGCGGCCCCGCCGCAGCGGTTCGAGGCCGGCACCATGATGACCAGCCAGGTCGTCGGGCTCGGCGCCGCCGTGGAGTACCTGGAGCGCGTCGGCATGGCCAACGTCGCGGAGCACGAGAACGAGCTGACCCGCGCGGCGCTGTCCGCGCTGCAGGAGATCGACGGGCTGCGCATCGTCGGCCCGCGCGAGGCCGTCGCCCGCGGCTCCGCCGTCTCCTTCGAGGTCGACGGGGTCCACCCGCACGACCTGGGCCAGGTCCTCGACGACCGCGGCGTCTGCATCCGCGTCGGCCACCACTGCGCCTGGCCGGCGCACCGCGCGCTGGGGGTCCAGTCCACCGCCCGCGCGTCGTTCTACCTGTACAACACCCTCGACGAGGTCGGCGCTCTGGCCGACGCGATCCGCGACGCGAAGGAATTCTTCGGCGCGTGACGCGTTGAACGGGGCGAGGACACGCCGAGGCACGAGGAAGCACCCATGAAACTCGAGTCGATGTACCAGGAAGTCATCCTGGACCACTACAAGCACCCGCAGCACAGCGGGCTGCGCGACCCGCACGACTGCGAGGTCCACCACGTCAACCCCTCCTGCGGCGACGAGCTGACCCTGCGCGTGCTGCTGTCGGAGGACGGGACGACGGTCGAGGACGTCAGCTACGACGCCGTCGGCTGCTCGATCTCCCAGGCGTCGACGTCGGTGATGGCCGAGGAGATCGTCGGCCGACCGCTCGAGGAGGCGATGGAGAAGCTCGCCGAGTTCGAGCGGATGATCACCTCCCGCGGCAAGGTCGAGGGCGACGAGGACCTCATCGGCGACGGCATCGCCTTCCAGGGCGTGTCCAAGTACCCCGCCCGCGTCAAGTGCGCGCTGCTGGGCTGGAAGGCGTTCCAGGCCGCGGCCGCCGAGGCGCTGGAGACCAAGGCGAAGTAGGGCTCCGCGCCCGCGACGACCCAAGCGCCGCCCGCACGCGGGACCGGCGCGGAAAGGAAGACAATGGCCGACGACGCCACCGGCGCGAACCTCTCCGACGAGGAGGCCCGCGCCGCCGAGGCCGCCCAGGAGCAGGCCGCCCAGTACAACCCGGGCCTCGAGTCCGGCGGCTCCCTGACGGTGCCGCCGCGGCCGGAGCAGACCCCGGAGGACGACCAGCTGGCGCTGAAGATCGAGGACGCGATGTTCGACGTCGTCGACCCCGAGATCGGCATCAACGTCGTCGACCTGGGCCTGGTCTACGACATCTGGGTGGAGGACGGCAGCACCGCCGTCATCCACATGACGCTGACGACGCCGGCGTGCCCGCTGACGGACATGCTGACCGCCCAGACCGAGTCCCTGGTGATGGACGTCGACGGCGTCGAGGACTTCCGCATCAACTGGGTCTGGTCCCCGCCGTGGGGCCCGCAGATGATCACCGAGGACGGCCGCGACCAGATGCGCGCCCTCGGCTTCTCCGTCTAGGCCACGCCCCGGACGGACCGCGCACGCCGGCGCCGCACCCCGCAGCCACGGGGTGCGGCGCCGGCGCCGTCGTGCGCGGGCCTCGCACGGGTCGCCCGCGTCCCCGGTGCGCGCGTTTGCGTGACGACGGGACCCTCCCGCGGCCGGGGCGTCCGGCGCGGCCGCGGGAGGGTCCCGTCGTCACGCGCGGCCGCGGGGACGCGGAGACGGCGACGGCGCCCGCGGCGCGCAGGTGCTGCGCGCGGCGGGCGCCGTCGTCAAGGGGAGGGGGAGGCTACGCGACGGGGCGCCGCTCCAGATCCCCGCGCGTGAGATCGGCCTTCGCCGGGTCGACGCGCTTCTCGCCCGTCACCAGCTTGTGGCCCGCCCACAGCGCCAGGAACACCGGGATGCCCGCGTACGGCACCAGCAGGGCGAAGGTGTCCTCGCCCGTCTTCCATGGCTCGTACGCCTGGCCGATGACCACCAGGAAGCACATCACCAGCGCCACGACCGCGCCCAGCGGGAAGAACGGCGACACGTACGGCAGCGACGACAGAGGCCGGCCCTGCGCCTTCAGCGCCTTCCGGAAGCGGTAGTGGCTCCACGAGATGCCCATCCACGTGATGAAGCCCGCCAGCGCCGACAGCGTCAGCAGGAACGTGTACGCCGCGCCGTCGCCGACGATCGACGTGATGAAGCCCGCCATGCCGACGCACGTCGTCGCGACGAGCGCCCGCATCGGCACGTGGCGCTTGTCCAGCTTGCCGAAGAACCGCGGCGCCTGGCCCTGCCGCGCCAGCGAGAACAGCATGCGCGTCGACGCGAACAGGCCCGAATTGCCCGCCGACAGCACCGACGTCAGGATGACCGCGTTCATCAGGCCCGCCGCGATGGCGATGCCCGCCCGGTCGAACACCAGCGTGAACGGCGACACCGCGATGTTGTCCTCCGACGCGTTCAGCAGGCTCGGATCGGTGTAGGGGATGAGGAAGCCGACGACCGCGATGGCGCCGATGTAGAAGAGCATGATGCGCCAGAAGATGGTGCGGATGGCGCGCGGGATGGTGCGCTCCGGATCCTCCGCCTCGCCCGCGGCGACGCCCACCAGCTCCGTGCCCTGGAACGAGTAGCCCGCCGCGATGAATACCGCGAGGATGCCCAGGCCGCCGTTGACGAACGGGGCGTCGCCCGTCGTCCAGTTCTCGAAGCCCGGCGACTTCCCGCCCATGATGCCCGCGATCATGGCCACGCCGATGACGAGGAACACCACGACCGTGATGACCTTGATGGCCGCGAACCAGAACTCGCCCTCGCCGAACGCCCGGGCGCTCAGCGCGTTGATGCCGAAGATCAGCGCCAGGAACAGCGCCGACCACACGATCGACGGCACGTCCGGCAGCCAGTACTTCATCACCAGCGCCGCGGCGACGAGCTCCGCCGCCACCGTGATGGCCCAGTTGAACCAGTAGTTCCAGCCCATCGCGAAGCCGAACGACGGCGACACGAACCGCGTGCCGTACTCCTGGAACGAACCCGCCACCGGCAGATACGCGGCCATCTCGCCCAGCGACTGCATCACCAGGTACACCATCACGCCGATGAGCGCGTACGCCAGCAGCGCACCGCCCGGGCCGGCGTTCGAGATCGTCGCACCCGAGGCGACGAACAGGCCCGTGCCGATCGAGCCGCCGATGGCGATCATGTTCAGGTGCCGCGCCCTCAGGCTGCGGCGGAGCTGCCCCTTGTGCGGGGACTCGGGATGGGGCACGGAGGTCTCCTCTGGATTCGGTTCCGTGGCAGCCGGGGCCGCCCCTGGTCGGGGAGCGGCGGCTGCGCCGGGGATGCGCGGGCCGTGGCAGGTGGCCGACGTCCACGCGGTCTGCGCGGGGTGCCCGGCCCGGGGGCCGTGCGGGGGTGCGGCGGGGTGGGCCGCGTCGTGCGGCCTGGTCGGCCGCGGGGTGCAGCGTGGTGGCTGCGGGGTGCGCGGACGGGAGCCCGCGCGGGGGTGCAGTGTGGTGGCTGCGGGGTGCCGGCCCGGGGGCAGGCTGACGCGCCGCCGGTGGGCGATGCGCCGAGTTCCCGGGGAATCTTATGCCGTCGTAGGCATTTTTCGGGAGGTCACCCCCGGGTGTTGCCCGGTTCGGGGGAGGAGGCGGGGCGGAGACGGGTCCGGGACGCGCAGGGGACGGGCGGTCCCCGGTGGCCGGTCGGCGTGGCACCCGCCGTGGCACCGGGCTTTCCGGGTCCGGGCCGTCGGCGCGGCATCCGCCTGGCTGGGACGCGGTGCCTCACGGGGGTTAACCGGGTTTAGCGGCCCGAACGCGACGGAATCGGCGGCAAAAGCCCAGGAACCGGATCGCGTTTGGGCCGCTAAATCGCGTTAACAGCATTCGACGAGCGCCAGGTGACGGGGAGTCCCGGTCTGGAGGAGCCATGCGGACGATTTAGCCGGGTCCCGTCGACGGGGTCATGCCCGTCTCGACGGGGTTAACCGCGTTTAGCGGGATGAACGCGACAGAATCCGCCGCAAAACCCCAGGACGGAGATCGCGTTGATCCCGCTAAACCGCATTACCCCCGGCAGAGGGTGTCGGCGGCGCCTGAGGAGGATGGCGACGGCGCGTGCGGGGTAACGGACAACGGGGGAGGCACCGCTCTGGGGCAATCGTGCGTCTGGCCCGCTAAAGGGCGTCAACCCCCGGTGAAACCGTGCAGCACGCACGCGGCGGTGCCCATGCCGGCCCGGCGAGCCGGATCAGACGGGCAGGCGGCGCACGAAGCCGCGGAGCAGCAGGCCCAGCGTCCGCGGGCTCCGCAGCGCCAGCGGGACCGCCAGCGACACCATGACGCCCAGCGTCGCGAGCGGCGAGCCGCCCGTCAGATACGCCCGGATGAACGGCGCCGGCAGGCGGAAGAAGCAGCCGAAGAAGTCGCGCGTCGCGCGGGCGTCGAAGCGCAGCAGCACCGCCAGTCCCCGGCGCCGCAGCCACGCGAGGGGGCGGCCGCCGGGCGGGGAAGCGTCGTCACGCGACGCGACGCGGTCCAGCACCCGGTCGACGTCGGCGAGCACCGCCCCGACGGAGTAGCCCGTCGCCGGGTGCATCCATCCGCCGGCGGCGCCGAACGCGGCGAGCCCGGGGACGGCCGCACCCGACCACGGCACCAGCCGCGACAGGTCAAGGGACACGCCGCGACCGACCGGGATGCCGCGCAGGCGTTCGGCGAGCGGCGTGCGCGGCCGGTTCGAGGGCAGGTCCGCGGGGCCGACGGGGAAGCGGATGAGCTCCTCGCCGACGGCGGCACCCGGGTCGACGCCGAGCACGTCAAGCCGCGCGACCTGACGGCGGCGCAGGCCCGCGAAGAGGGCGTCGAGGTGCGCGCCGTCGCGGACGTGGACGACGAGGATGGTCTCTTCGATGAGCCAGCGGCCGTCGCCGAGCGGGAGCCGGTAGGAGAACGTCGCGGGGAAGCCGTCGGCGTTCTCGGCGGATGCGGGTGACGTTGCGGAGGCGGGGCCCGCGTCAGGGGCACCGGAGGCCGGGGCTGCGTCGGTGGCGTCGACGCCCGGGCCGGCCGACGCGGGCACCGTGAAGTCCATGAGCACCGGCCGGCGGTGGGCGGCGGGGACGTCGGCCTCCGCGAACACGTGCCCGACCGCCAGCTGCAGCACCGGCAGCGGGCGGTCCGTGGGCGAGGCGTCGACGAGGACGTCGGGGGAGGTCCACTCCTCGGGCAACTCGGCGGGGGCGGACGGCGAAGCCCCGCCGCCGTCCAGCAGGCTCACCGCCGGGCCGGCCCACCGCCGCGACCGCCCCGCGCCGTCCCACTCCACCGTCACCCCGGAGCCCGCCACGCCGCTCCCCTCGATAACGTCGAAGCCGCCGAGGCCCGCGAGGACGCCGGTGTCCAGCACCACGTACTCGTCCAGCACGCGCTCCCGCCCGTCGGCCGTCACCGCCAGCGGCCGGAACCGCGACACCACGGCCTCGGGCGGCAGCCAGGCCGGCAGCTGCCGCGCCCACGCCCCGACCGTCGACGGCATGGAGCCCGCCGCCCCCGCCGGGTCAACGGCCAGCACCCGCCAGCCCCTCGCCGCAGCGCGATGGGCCGCCGCCCGCCCCGCGGGGCCGAGGCCGAGGACGACGGCGCGGATGACGTCGTCACGCGACACCCCGGAACCCGCAGCAGACGCGGAACGAACACCGCCAACAGCGCCCCGCACCGCCCCCGCGACCCGCCGCGCCGCGCGCCCGATGACCCCTCGTGCAACCATGCACCCAGGCTAGCCGCGGAAACGGCGGCTGATAGACTGCCCCGCCGTGATTGTCACCAAGGATCTCGAGGTCCGCGTCGGCGCCCGCACCCTCCTGGACGCCCCGGGCGAGCACCTGCGCGTGCAGCCGGGCGACCGCATCGGCCTGGTCGGCCGCAACGGCGCGGGCAAGACCACGACCATGCGCATCCTCGCCGGCGAGGGCGAGCCGTACGGCGGCTCCGTCGTCCGCTCCGGCGACGTCGGCTACCTGCCGCAGGATTCGCGCGAGGGCAACATCGACCAGTCCGCGCGCGACCGCGTGCTGTCGGCGCGGGGGCTGGATCAGATGCGGCGGAGCATGGACCGCCAGCAGGAGATCATGGAGACGACGCTGGACGACGCCAAACGCGACGCCGCGATCCGCAAGTTCTCCCGCCTGGAGGAGCGCTACCACGACCTCGGCGGCTACGAGGCCGACGCGGAGGCGGCGCGCATCTGCGACGCCCTGGGCCTGCCCGCCCGCGTCCTCGACCAGCCGCTGAAGACGCTGTCGGGCGGCCAGCGCCGCCGCGTGGAGCTGGCGCAGATCCTCTTCGGCGCCACCGCCGGGTCCGGCAAGTCGGGGATGACGCTGCTTCTCGACGAGCCGACGAACCACCTGGACTCGGACTCCATCACGTGGCTGCGCGGGTTCCTCAAGGCCCACGACGGCGGCCTGGTGGTCATCTCCCACGACGTCGATCTGCTGGCGGCGGTGTGCAACAAGATCTGGTTCCTCGACGCCGTGCGCGGCGAGGCGGACGTCTACAACATGGGCTGGCGCAAGTACCTCGACGCCCGCGCGACCGACGAGGCGCGCCGCCGCCGCGAGCGCGCCAACGCGGAGAAGAAGGCGTCGGCGCTGAAGCAGCAGGCCGAGCGCCTCGGCGCGAAGGCGACGAAGGCGAAGGCCGCGAAGCAGATGGCCGCCCGCGCCGACCGGATGATGGGCGCCCTCGACGAGGTCCGCGTCGCCGACAAGGTCGCCCACATCTCCTTCCCGGAGCCCGCGAAGTGCGGCAAGACGCCGCTGAACGCGAAGGGCCTGACGAAGATGTACGGCTCGCTGGAGGTCTTCGCCGGCGTGGACCTGGCCATCGACCGCGGCTCCCGCGTCGTCGTGCTGGGCTTCAACGGCGCCGGCAAGACGACGCTGCTGAAGCTGCTGGCGGGGGTGGAGCGCACGGACGGCGAGGGCGGCATCGTGACGGGCCACGGCCTGAAGATCGGCTACTTCGCGCAGGAGCACGACACCATCGACCCGGACAAGTCGGTGTGGGTGAACACCATCGAGGCGTGCCCGGACGCCGACGAGCAGGATCTCCGCGGCCTGCTGGGCGCGTTCATGTTCAGCGGCGAGCAGCTGGATCAGCCGGCGGGGACGCTGTCGGGCGGCGAGAAGACGCGCCTGGCGCTGGCGGCGCTGGTGTCGTCGCGGGCGAACGTGCTGCTGCTCGACGAGCCGACGAACAACCTCGACCCGGTCTCCCGCGAGCAGGTCCTCGACGCGCTGCGGACCTACGAGGGCGCCGTCGTCCTGGTCACCCATGATCCGGGCGCGGTGAAGGCGCTGGAGCCGGAGCGGGTCATCGTGCTGCCGGACGGCACGGAGGATCTGTGGAGCGACGACTACATGGAGCTGGTCGAGCTGGCGTGATCCGCCGGTCGCGCGGGAGCGGTTCCCGCGCACCGTCTTTTGCTTAGCGACGGCCCCCGCGTGCGCGCGGGCGCCGTCGTCACGCGTCGTGCGGGTGATCGCGTGATGCGTGACGACGGCGACCCGCGCGGCTAGCGTGCCCCGTCCCCGGTGAGCTCGGCGAGCCGGCTGCGGAAGGCGCCGATGGTGCGCAGGCGGACGTCCTCGTAGCCGCGGACGCCGTCGGCGAGCCCGGCGATCTCGAGGGCGCGGGGCAGCCCCTCGGCGTCGAGGCCGTCGGCGGCGTCGAGCAGGGCCGCGCGGTACTCGGCGAGGACCTCCCGGTCGACGCGGCGGACGTGCGCGCGGCCGAAGACGTCGAGCGGCGTCCCGCGCAGGCCCTTCATGCGGGACAGCGCCCGCAGCGCCACGCGGCCGGCGCGGCCGACGGCCATCTTGCGGGTCATGCCCATCGCGCGCAGGAACGGCGGGTGGAGCATGG
This sequence comes from Corynebacterium sp. 335C, assembly GCF_053525695.1. NCBI lineage: Bacteria > Bacillati > Actinomycetota > Actinomycetes > Mycobacteriales > Corynebacteriaceae > Corynebacterium > Corynebacterium sp. 335C. The sequence continues at coordinate 153,340 of NZ_JASTTB010000001.1, read as the reverse complement.
CCCGGACGTCGGCGCCGTCGCCGTGCTCGGCCGCGACCTGGTCCGCGAACGCGTCGTCGAGGGCGAGGCGGGCGACCTCGTACTCGTCCTTGACGGCGGTGAGCTTGTGCAGGCCGAAGCTCGCGGCGACGGTGAGCTCCGTGGAGCCGGGGGCGGCGGCGCGCTCGGCGGCGGCGATGCGCGCGATGTCGGTGAGGAAGCCGTCGGCGTCGCGGCGGGAGCCCCAGTCGGCGAGCTCCGCGGCGCGGAGGGCGACGTGGGCGACGACGTCGGGGTCGGGCACGCCCTCGGCGCGCGGGTCGAGGGCGTCGGCGGCGGCGTCGACGGCCCAGCGCGGCGGCTCGGGCGCCTCCGGGGCCGGGTCGAGGTCCTCGGTGAGGCACTCCAGGGCCACGGGGTCGGCGACGAGCTGACGGCCGCGGCGGAACGCCTGGGTGTTGGCGTCGACGGCGACGCCGTTGGCGGCGATCGCCTGCTCGACGGCCTCCGGGGTGACGGGCAGCGCGCCGGTCTGGACGGCGGCGCCAAGGAGCAGCATCGTCTGGTGGGCGCCGTCGCCGAAGAGGCGCAGCGACAGGCCGGCGGCGTCGAGGGTAACGGCGCGGGCGGCGGAGCGGCCGATGGCGCCGGCCAGCGCCACGCCGTCGGGACGGGTGGCGGCGACGTCGACGCACATCGCGCCGGTGGGGTTGTCGGTGGAGGAGACGACGGCGACGGTGCGCCCCGGGTCGATGACGGCGAGGTTGCCGGGCTCGGCGGTGGTGAGGCCGTCGCAGGCGATGAGGAGGTCGGCGCCGCCGGCCGGGACCGTGCCCGGCTCCTCCAGCGGGGCGGCGGCGATGCGGACGTCGGAGACGACCGAGCCGCCCTTCTGCGCCAGGCCCGTCATGTCGGTGCCGCGGACGTGGCCGCCGTCGAGCTGCGCGGCGGTGGCGAGCACCGCGGCGAGCGTGACGACGCCGGTGCCGCCGACGCCCGTGACCCGCACGCCGAAGGACCCGTCGCGCGGGGCCGGCGCCGGCGGGGCGGGCAGCGCCGCGGCGTCCAGCGGCGGGGCCGTGGGGCGGGCGGCGCGGGCGCCCTTCGGCGTCACCGTGACGAAGGCGGGGCAGTCGCCGGACAGGCACGAGCAGTCGACGTTGCACGTGGACTGGTCGATGCGGGTCTTGCGGCCGAACTCCGTGTCCACCGGCTGGACGGAGAGGCAGCCGGACTTCGCGCCGCAGTCGCCGCAGCCCTCGCAGATGCGCTCGTTGATGACGACGCGGGTCGCCGGCGTCTCCGCCTTCCCGCGCTTGCGGGCGCGCCGCTTCTCCGCGGCGCAGTGCTGGTCGTGCACCAGGACGGTGACGCCGGATTCGGCGGCGAGCTCCCGCTGGACGTCGGCGAGGTCGGCGCGGTCGCGGACCTCGGTGCCGCGCGGCAGGGCGCGGCGGGTGCGGGCGACGTCGTCGGTGGTGACGACGATGCGGGAGACGCCCTCGGCCCGCAGGATGTCCAGCATCCCGGCCAGCGGCTTCTGGCCGACGGGGTCCTGGCCGCCGGTCATGGCGACGGTGCCGTTGTGCAGCAGCTTCACGGTGCAGTCGACGCCCGCGGCCACCAGCGCCCGGATGGCCAGCGAGCCGGAGTGCAGGAAGGTGCCGTCGCCGAGGTTCTGCACGTAGTGGCGCTCCTCCACGAAGGGGCTCATGCCGACCCAGTGCAGGCCCTCGCCGCCCATCTGGGCGGTGCCGGTGACGTCGCCGACCCGGTCGGGGTCCATGAGCAGCACCATGGCGTGGCAGCCGATGCCGGCGCCGACGAGGGACTCGCCCGTCACGCGGATGGAGGCGTTGTGCGGGCAGCCGGAGCAGAAGTGCGGGGCGCGGGCCGCGACGGCCAGCGGCAGGCTGCGGGGCCCGCGGGGGCGGGTGCGGCCGGCGGGGCCGGCTGCGGCGGTCTCCCGCACGGGCACGCCCGCATCACGGCAGGCGCCGCGGATGACCGCGGCGACGTCGGCGGCGGTGACGGCGCCGGTGCGCGGCAGGCCGTCGGCGGGCCCGGCGAGGATGCGGGGCCGGTGCGGCGTGGCGTACAGGACGGCGCGCAGCGACTCCGACAGGAAGCTGCCGCGGTCCTCGGCGACGATGACGGCGTCGAGCCCGTCGGCGAACACCGCGACCTCGTCGGCGTCGAGCGGCCACGTGACGCCGAGTCGCAGGACGCGGACGCCGGCGGGGGAGCCGAGGTCGCGCAGCGCCTCCTCGACGGCCAGGGCGGGGGCTCCGGCGCAGACGACGCCGACGCGGTCGCCCGGGGCGGCGTGGAGCACGCGGTTGAGGCCGTGGTCGCGGATGTAGGCGCGGGCGCGGTCCATGCGGGGACCGACCCGGGAGGCCTCCAACACGTGCAGCGTCTGGCCGAGCAGGCGGGCGGTGGGGGCGTGGCGCTCCCCGTCCGGGGCGGCGGGGGCGGCGGGCAGGCCGGAGAGGTCGACGGTGGCGGAGCCGTCGGCGACGGCCGTCGTCACGCGCAGCGCCGTCCACAGGCCGGAGGCGCGGGACAGCCACGCGGCGTGCATGCCCAGGCGCAGCGCCTCGCCGGCGTCGGCGGGCACGAGCACGGGCAGGCCGAGGTCGGCGAGCAGGCCCTCGGAGTTCGACGGCACGGTCGACGACTTCGCCGCCGGGTCATCGCCGACGATGGCCACGGCGCCGCCGGTCGGGGAGGTGCCGGAGAGGTTCGCGTGGCGCAGGGCGTCCGCGGAGCGGTCGAGGCCCGGGGCCTTGCCGTACCAGTAGCCGACGACGCCGTCGACGCCGTCGCGCAGCGTGCCGGCCCCGCCGCCGCGGCCCGGGAACTGGGAGCCCGCGACGGCGGTGGCGCCCAGCTCCTCGTTGACGGCCGGGACGTGCCGGACGTCGTAGGGGGCCAGGATGGTGCGGCGGCGGGCGAGCTCCAGGTCGTAGCCGCCGAGCGGGGAGCCCTCGTAGCCGGAGACGAAGCTCGACGTCGCCAGGCCCGCGGCGCGGTCGGCGATGGCGCGATCGCGGATCATGCGCACCAGCGCCTGGATGCCGGTCAGGTGCACGGCGCCCTCGTCGGCGGTGTAGCGGCCGGTCAGGATCGCGGCGGCGTCCTCGGCGGACGGAGCCTGGGCGGTATCCGCGGCCCCCGCGGCGCGGAGGGCGCGGGCGGCGCCGTCCGGCGTCCCGGTGCGGGTCCGTCCGCGGCGCCCGCCGGGCTGCGGCGAGGGGGAGGAGGGCGGGTTGAGCATCGTGGTCATGGGTGGTCACCTCGACGGTCGCTGGTCCTGGTTCGGTGACGCGGACGTTAACCGTGACCCAGGTCACAGTCACGACCCGCCGGGGAAATCGGTGCCAGTTGGACAACCGGCACCGCCGCAGCCCCGTCCGCCTGTACCATTGGCCCACATTCTGCTTTTGCAGGTGAACATGCATTTATGCGTATCGGAACGGATCATGGACAAGCTCGACTGCGACCTGCTCACCCTCGTGCTCACCGAACCGCGCGCCGGCGTCCGCGAGTACGCCCGCCGGCTCGGCGTCGCCCGCGGCACCGCCCAGTCCCGCCTGGACAAGCTCATCGCCGCCGGCGTCCTGCCGTCGTTCGCGCCGGCCCCGGATCCGGCGCAGCTCGGCCACCCGCTGGCGGCGGACGTCCACATCCGGCTGCACCAGGCGGACCTCGACGCCGTCGTCGCCCGCCTCGCCGCCGTGCCGCAAATCCTGCGCGCCGATTCCGTCGCGGGCGCCGACGACCTGTCGTGCCGCGTCGTCGCCCGCGACCACGCCCACCTGGAGGAGCTGTGCGGCGCGCTGCTGGCCATCCCGGGCGTCGAGCGGCTGCGCACCGACGTCGTCCTGCGCCACCGCATCCCGGATCGGGTGCTGCCGCTGGTCGCGGACCTGCGCCGATCGCTCTGACGCGCGGGAGCGCGTGACGACGGCTCCCGCGCGGCGCGGGCGCCGGCGGTGACCCGGCTCAGCGGCGCCCCGGCTCAGTGGTGGCGCGGGGCGGCATGGACGCGCGCGAAGTTGCGCAGCATCCGGCCCGACACCGCGACCGGGCGGCGGCGGGCCTCGTCGACGGCGCGCAGCTCCGCGCCCGGGGCGTAATACCCCTGGTCCGCGTAAACCCGCAGACGCTGCAGGAAGGTGTCCGCGTCGAGCTCCGGGTGGAACTGGGTGGCGTAGGCATTGCGGCCCATGCGGAACATCTGCACCGGGCACGCCTCGCCGGTGGCCAGCAGCGTCGCCTCCTCCGGCAGCCGCTCGATGGCCTCCTTGTGCCCGACGATGGTGGGGAAGCTTCGGGGCAGCCCCTCCAGCACCGGATCCTCCGCGGCGGCGTCGGTGAGCGTCACGTCGACGACCGCCGCCTGCTCGCCGTGGCGGCGCGACACGTGGCCGCGGCCGGCGGTGCCCAGCAGGCCGACGCCGTAGCAGGCGCCGAAGAACGGCATGTCGCGGTCGAGGACCTCCGCAAGGTGGTCGGCGAACCACGCCTCGACCTCCTTCTGCAGCGCCGACTTGTCCTCGTCGGAGGCGTTGAACGGGCCGCCGCCGACCATCACGCCGGAGTAGCGCGACAGGTCGACGCGGGCGGGCCGCTCCCGTTCCAGGCGCAGCTGGTGCAGCTTCGCCGCGGGCAGCCCCGCCACGCGGGCGAAGGACAGGTGCTCCGCGTGCGCGGCGGCGTCCTCGCCGCGGGTGGACAGCAGCAGGAACGGCTTCACGGCGCCCGGGGCGGAATCCGCGGGGGCGGTGGATCGGGCCGGCAGGGTCATGGGTGAACTAGTCCTCCCGTCGTCCGGGTCGGGTCAGGCAATGGCGGACGAACGAGCGCATCACGGCCTCCGCGCCCGCCAGGTCGGCGGCGCGGACGATGCCGGCGATCTCCTCGATCTCGTGGCGGCTGAAGTAGCCGGCGTCCTGGTAGAAGCCCATCCGCAGCAGCAGGCCGTCGGCGTCCATCTCCGGGTGGTACTGCGTCACCCAGGTGCTGCGGTTGGCGCGGTAGGCCTGCACCGGGCACGTCGGGCCCGTCGCCATGAGCACCGCGCCGCGCGGCAGCTCCGCGACGCACTCCTTGTGGCCGGTCAGCGCCTCGAACGTCCGCGGCAGGGCGCCGAAGACCGGGTCGGCCGCCGCGGCTTCGGTGAGCTCCACGCGGGAGACGCCGGCGCGCTCCGGGTACGACCGGTCGACGCGGCCGCGGCCCGCGAACGCCGCGTAGCTGCTGCCGTAGCAGATCATCAGCGCGGGGGTCGGGGACTTGACGACGGCGTACATCAGGTCGTGGACGTGCTTCTGCAGCACCGGGTGCTCCAGGTCCGTCACGCTGAACGGGCTGCCGCCGACGAAGACGCCGTCGTAGTCCGCCAGGTTCGGCAGGCCGTCGGAGGGCGCGAGGATGCGCCGGTGCTCGAGTCGGTGCGCGGGCAGACCGGTGCTGCGCAGGAAATCCAGGTGCTCGGCCTCCGCGACGTCGTCGCCGTCGCGGATGCCCACCAGGAGGAAACGGCCTTCGTCCATGAGTGGACAGCTTAGTTCACCTTGGGTCGCGGACCCGCACCGGACCCGCGGAAACGGGGGCGCGCGGGGGAGGGATCCCCGCCGCGCGGGCCCCGTCGTCACGCGAACGGCGCACCCGGTGCGGGGGGACCCCGGGCGCGCGGACGGGCCCCGCGCACCGCCCCCGTGGTCGGGGGCGGACGCGGGGCCCGTTCTCGGCGGGTCAGCGGCCGCGGACCGTCTGCTCCAGCAGGTCCAGCACGTCGCCGACGCCCTCCGTCGGCCTGCCGGCGGCGATGCGGGTGATGACGCCGTCGAGGACCAGCTCCAGAAGCCTCTGGACGGTCTCCGGGGCGACGTCGTCCCGCAGCGTGCCGGCGGCGGCGCTCGCCCGCAGCCGGGCCAGGACCGCCTCGTCCAGGCGGGCCTGGTTCTCCAGCCAGTGGGCCCGGAAGTCCGCGTCGGAACGCAGCCTCCGGACGACCTCCAGCCGGGTGCCCAGCCAGGCGTGGCGCTCCGGATGCGCGAGCACGTCGCGCATGACCTCGACCAGGCCGGCCTCGGCCGTCACCGCCGCCATCTCCTCCGCGTCCTCCTCGGCCAGGGCGAGGAACAGCCCCTCCTTGGACCCGAAGTGGTGGAAGATGGCGCCACGGGATTTGCCCGTGGCCGCCTCCAGGCGGGCGACGGTCGCGCCGTCGTAGCCGTAGTCCGCGAAGCACCGCCGTGCGCCGTCGAGGATGTCCCGCCGGCGGTCGGCGAGATCCCGTTCACTTACCTTCGGCATATGCGGCTCCGTGTTCCGGCGGAAACATGACCGCCCCGGCCCCTCCGCGCCCCCGGGGAGGGGGAGCGGCGGACCGGGGCGACGGGTCAGGCCCTGCCTAGCCCTTGATCATGTTCCGCAGCACGAACTGCAGGATGCCGCCGTGGCGGTAGTAGTCGGCCTCACCGGGCGTGTCGATGCGGGTGACCGCGTCGAACTCGATGGTCTCGCCGTTCTCCTTGGTCGCGACGACCTTGACGGTCTTCGGCGTGCGGCCCTCGTTGAGCTCCTCGATGCCCTGGATGTCGAAGGTCTCGGTGCCCTCGATGCCCAGGGACTTCCAGGACTCGCCCTCCGGGAACTGCAGCGGGATGACGCCCATGCCGATGAGGTTCGAGCGGTGGATGCGCTCGAAGGACTCGGCGATGACGGCCTTCACGCCCAGCAGCAGGGTGCCCTTCGCAGCCCAGTCGCGGGAGGAGCCGGTGCCGTACTCCTTGCCGCCCAGGACGACCAGCGGGGTCTTCTCGGCGGCGTAGTTCTGCGCCGCGTCGTAGATGAAGGCCTGCGGGCCGCCCTCCTGGGTGAAGTCGCGGGTGTAGCCGCCCGTGACGCCGTCCAGCAGCTGGTTCTGCAGGCGGATGTTCGCGAAGGTGCCGCGGACCATGACCTCGTGGTTGCCTCGGCGGGCGCCCAGCGAGTTGTAGTCCTTGCGCTCGACGCCCATGGAGTCGAGGTACTGCGCGGCCGGGGTGCCCGGCTTGATGGAGGACGCGGGGGAGATGTGATCGGTGGTGACCGAGTCGCCCAGCAGCGCCAGGACGCGCGCGCCGGCGACGTCGTTGACCGGCTGCGGCTCCATGTCCATCTCGTCGAAGTACGGGGCCTTGCGGATGTAGGAGGAGGCGTCGTCCCACGCGAAGGTCTTGCCCTCCGGGGTGGGCAGGGACTGCCAGCGCTCGTCGCCGGCGAAGACGTCCTGGTAGTCCTCCTCGTACAGCTCGGCGGTGATGCACTCCTCGATGACCTGCTCGATCTCCTCCGTGGAGGGCCAGATGTCGCGCAGGAAGACGTCGTTGCCGTCCTGGTCCTGGCCCAGCGGCTGGGTCTCGAAGTCGAAGTCCATCGTGCCGGCGATGGCGTACGCGATTACGAGGATCGGGGACGCCAGGTAGTTCATCTTGATGTCCGGGTTGATGCGGCCCTCGAAGTTGCGGTTGCCGGACAGCACGGCGGTCGCGGCGAGGTCGCCCTCGTTGATGCCCGCGGAGATCTCCTCCGGCAGCGGGCCGGAGTTGCCGATGCAGGTGGTGCAGCCGTAGCCGACGAGGTAGAAGCCCATGGCCTCCAGGGCCGGCCAGAGGCCCGCCTTCTCGTAGTAGCCCGTGACGACCTGGGAGCCCGGCGCCATGGAGGTCTTGACCCACGGCTTGGACTTCAGGCCCTTGTCCGCGGCGTTGCGGGCCAGGAGGGCCGCGCCGAGCATGACGGACGGGTTCGAGGTGTTGGTGCAGGAGGTGATGGACGCGATGCCGACCATGCCGTGGTCGAGGACCATGTCCTCGCCCTTGTAGGTGACCTTGGTCGGGTTGGACGGACGGCCGTCGGCGCCGATCGCGGCGGAGGGCAGGCCCTCGACGTCGGTCGCGTTGGTGTCCGGCACGTTGCCCTTGGCGTCGGCCGCGGAGGCGGCGTTGCCGGCGGCGGCGCCGCCCTCGTTCGCCATGTCGCCGGCGTCCTGGGCCGGGTCGATGGTGACGTAGTTGTGCAGGTCCTTGCGGAACTGCTCCTTGGCGGAGGACAGCTCGATGCGGTCCTGCGGGCGCTTCGGGCCGGCGATGGACGGGACGACCGTGGAGAGGTCGAGCTCGAGGTACTCGGAATACTCGGCCTCCGGGGTGTTCTCGTCCAGCCACATGCCCTGGGCCTTGGCGTAGGCCTCGACCAGGTCCAGGGTCTCCTGGGAGCGGCCGGTCAGGCGGAGGTACTTCACGGTCTCGTCGTCGATCGGGAAGATCGCGGCGGTGGAGCCGAACTCCGGGGACATGTTGCCGATGGTGGCGCGGTTGGCCAGCGGCAGCTTGGAGACGCCGGCGCCGTAGAACTCCACGAACTTGCCGACGACGCCGTGCTGGCGGAGCATGTCGGTGATGGTCAGGACCACGTCGGTGGCCGTGACGCCGGCCGGGATGTCGCCGTGCAGCTTGAAGCCGACGACGCGCGGGATCAGCATGGAGATCGGCTGGCCCAGCATGGCCGCCTCGGCCTCGATGCCGCCGACGCCCCAGCCCAGGATGCCCAGGCCGTTCTCCATGGTGGTGTGGGAGTCGGTGCCGACGCAGGTGTCCGGGTACGCCAGGCCGTCCTTGTCGAAGACGGAGCGGGCCAGGTACTCGATGTTGACCTGGTGGACGATGCCCGTGCCCGGGGGCACGACGCGGAAGTTGGAGAAGGCGCCGGTGCCCCAGCGCAGGAAGCGGTAGCGCTCGTCGTTGCGCTGGTACTCGATCTCGACGTTGCGCTCGAACGCCTGGTCGTCGCCGAAGGCCTCGATGATGACGGAGTGGTCGATGACCATCTCGGCCGGGTTCAGCGGGTTGACCTGATCCGGGTCGCCGCCGAGGGTCTTGACGGCCTCGCGCATGGTGGCGAGGTCGACGACGCAGGCGACGCCGGTGAAGTCCTGCATGATGACGCGGGCCGGCGTGAACTGGATCTCGATGGACGGGTCGGCCGAGGCATCCCAGTTGGCGATCGCCTGGATGTGCTCCTCGGTGATGTTGGCGCCGTCCTCGTTGCGCAGGAGGTTCTCGCCGAGAACCTTCAGCGCGTAGGGCAGCTTCTCCATGCCCTCGACCGCGTCCAGGGCGTAGTAGTCGTAGGACTTCTCGCCGACCTGGAGGGTCTTCTTGGCATTGAAGGAGTTCTTGCTTTCGGTCACAGTCTGCTCCAATTCGTGGGTTCGGATGAGTCCGCTGACCGGGCCCCCGCACACGAAACGGGGCCGGCCATGTGGCGCGTGCATGCGGCGACGACGGTCGCCCACGCGTCCTGGCGCCAAGTTTAACAGTACGGCCGTTCTGTTGCCGATCACCCCCGGTACGGGGCGTGTCCCGGGCGCTCCGCCCCGACCGCCACCCCCGCCCTGGCGCGATGCGGAAAACCTCCGGATGACGGGCGGATGACGCGCCGGTGACGCGCCGGACCGGCGATCCTCCACGTCCGGGGGCCGCGCGCGGGGCACAATGCGCGCACGGGCCCCGTCGTCAGGCGGCGACCGCGCGCAGCCGCCGACGCCGGGCGTCCGCCGCGCACCGCCCGCACGCCACGCCCAGCCCGCCCGACCCGCCCGACAGGAGCCGCCGCGATGCCGAACCGACCGCCGGAGTTCAACGCCGATCTGATCCGCGAGCAGCTGGCGCAGGACCGCGTCGCGGCGACGGATCCGAAGCTCGACGTGGCGCTGCAGGGCGTCGTGGTGCAGGCGCACGACAAGGGCGTGGGGGAGCTGCGCATCGTGGTGCTCGACTGGCAGCCCGAGGGCGATCACGTCACCCGCGACCTCGCGCAGCAGATCCTCGCCCAGGACGGCGGCACCGTCGTCGTGCGGGCACCGGGGGAGCTGGTGGCGGTCTCCGAGGACTTCCCGCGGGCGGCGCTGGAGAACGCCCAGCTGGAGGGCATGGAGACGTGGGACTACACGATGGGCATGTCCGACTTCGTCGATGCGCTGGCGGAGTGGTCGATGCCGTACACGGGCCTCAACCTCATCGCGCTCGGCGTGCTGGCGATCCTCGCCGTCGGCCTGCCGCTGGTGTGGTGGACCCGCGCCCGGGCGCAGGCGCAGGCGGAGGTGCGGGCGGAGGCGCGGGCGGAGCGCCGCGACCCCGGCGACGGTGACACGGACTCGCCCGGGGATCGCGCCGGCCGCGCGGGGGTTCCGGACGAGGCCGCACCCGGGGATCGCCCGGGCCGGCGCCGCGTATAGCACGGCGCGCACGCCGCGATGCGGCGTGAAGGTCGCATGCTTAACGACGGCGACAAGCTCGTCCACTTGACTTCATCTCGAATCGCCACGTCATGAACCCGCACCGGCGGGCCGGGGCGCCCGTCGGCGCCCCTTTTTCGTGACTAACATCACAATTTTTCCGGCGTGTCGCGAAACCCCTGCGCAACGTTGATCACGGGACGGTCACGGCGCCGCCCGGTCAACCCTGCCGATGTGACTGGTGTTTCTTCAGAGTCATAAGTGTCGTACCGTGCCCTTTGTTCGAGGGATCGACTCATGAGCCGAATCCCGACACACCCATGGCTCCCGGACGCCGCCGACGACGGCCCGCCCGGCCGGGTCCCGGCGAAGGGGAAGTCGCCGAGGCCCCGGCGGTGTCCCGGGGGCCGCACGCCGACATAAGGAGCTCGACCCGTGGGCCAGACCCGACACCCCCGGACCGTCCGCCGGTGGCTGCGCGCCGCCGCCGGGCTCGCCGTCGCCGGAGCCATCGCCGCCCAGGCCGCGCCCGCCGTCGCCCAGCCCGCCGACGCCCCGCACGCCGTCACCGCCGACGAGTTCGCCCGCATGCAGGACGAGCTCGCCGGCTCCGACGCCGTCGTCCAGGACCTCGCCGCCCGCGTGGCGGAGAGCCGTGCCGCGGTCAACGAGCTCGAGCTGCAGCTGGGCGTCGTCCGCGAGGACGTCAACCGGGCCCTCGTCGACCTGCAGGTCGCCCGCGCCGAGTCCGATCGCGCCGCCGCCGCGGCCGACGAGTCGGGCCGCCGCCTGGAGGAGACCCGCACCCGGCTGCGCACGGCCCAGGACGAGTTCAACGAACTCGCCCGCGCCATCGCCCGCCAGGGCCGCTCCACCTCCTCGGTCCTCGGCGGCGCCGACGACGCCGCCGACGCGCTCGATCGCGCCGGCGTCCTGCGCCGCGAGGCCGACAAGCAGCAGCTCATCCTCGACGACCTGGTGAAGGCCCGCACCCGCGACGCCAACGCCGACGCCCGCAACCGCCAGGCGAAGGCCGAGGCCGACGCCGCCACCGCCGACGCGGAGGCCCGCCACGCCGACGCCGAGACCGCCATCCGCGAGGTCTCCGAGCGGCTGGTCGCCGCGCAGGAGGACTACCGGCGTGCGGCCGCGGCCGCCGACATCCTGGCCCGCCAGCTGGAGGCCGCCCGCGCCGCCGCCGCGGAGGCGCCGGAGGATCAGCGCAACGAGGCCGCGCGCGGCGCCGCCGCGCAGGTCGCCGGCGAGGCCGAGTCCATCGACGCCGGCGTCGCGACCACGCAGGAGTACGCGGGCGACGCCTCCGGCTCGTCCGGGTCCGGAGCCGCCGGCGACTCCGACGCCGACGTCATCGGCGGCGAGTCCGGCGACGCGTCCGGCTCCTCGGGGAACGACGGCGAGTCCGGCACCGGGACCGGGACGGACGGGGAGCGCGGCACCGACGCCTCCTCGACGACGGACAACCCGGGCATCGCGGGCCTCGGCATCGACGACATCCTGGAGAACGGCTTCGGCTCCTCCGGCGGCACCGCGGACGCCGACGGCACCGGCGAGGCGGGCGACGACGCCTCCGGCTCCCCGGCCCGCACCGCCACGCCGGGTTCCCCGGACGGCGGTTCGCCGACGGCCGGTTCCCGCGAGGCGAAGATCGAGACGGTCATCAACCGCGCGATGGGCCAGCTGGGCGTCCCCTACGCCTGGGGCGGCGGCGACGCCAACGGCCCGACGAAGGGCATCCGCGACGGCGGCGTCGCGGACCGCCACGGCGACTACAACAAGATCGGCTTCGACTGCTCCGGCCTGACGCTCTACGCCTACGCGGGCGTCGGCATCCAGCTGCCGCATTACACCGGGTACCAGTACCAGAAGGGCACGCACTACCCGAAGTCGCAGATGCAGCGCGGCGACCTGCTGTTCTGGGGCAAGAACGGCCACGGCCACGTCGCGCTCTACCTGGGCGACGGGCAGATGATCGAGGCGCCGCAGTCGGGCGACGTCGTCAAGATCTCGAAGGTCCGCTACGACAGCATGACCCCGAACGTGGTCCGCCTGCTCTAGCCTGGACGGCACCGCCCGCCCGCACGAAGAGGAGCCGCCCCGTGGACCAGCACCGACCGCACGCCGTCCCGGGGGACGGCGACGCCCGCCACCGCGCGCCGGAGGCGGGCTTCGCCGCGTCCGGGGCCCATGCCGTCCCGCACCCGCCGTCCGGCCAGGCGGCGGCCCCCGGCCCGGCCCCGACCGGCCGCCGGGCGCCCACCGCCGGCTCCGCGCCCGCGGGGCAGGCCCCGTCCGCCGGGGCGCGGCCGCCGGCGGGGGAGCCGTCGTCACGCACCTCCCGCACCGCGCGACCCGCCGCCGGATCCGCGGAGGCCGCGGGCGAGGACCTGCGCCGGGTGCTCGCGGAGCTCTCCACCGTCGTCGTCGGGCAGTCGCACCTGTGCCGCAGCCTCGTCGTCGCGATGCTCGCCGGCGGCCACGTGCTGCTGGAGGGCGTGCCCGGCGTCGCGAAGACGCTGGCCGTCTCCACCTTCGCGCGCATCATCGGCGGGTCCTTCAACCGCATCCAGTTCACGCCGGACCTGGTGCCGTCGGACATCGTCGGCACGCGCATCTTCCGGCAGGACACCGGCGAGTTCCTCGTGGAGCACGGCCCCGTCATGGCCAACGTCGTGCTGGCCGACGAGGTCAACCGCGCCCCCGCGAAGGTCCAGTCCGCGCTGCTGGAGGTCATGGCCGAGCGCCAGGTGTCCATCGCCGGGAGCACCACCGCCGTGCCCGACCCGTTCCTCGTGCTGGCGACGCAGAACCCCATCGAGAACCAGGGCGTCTACCCGCTGCCCGAGGCGCAGCGCGACCGCTTCCTGTTCAAGGTCGACGTCGGCTACCCGTCGCCGTCGGAGGAGCGCGAGATCGTCTACCGCATGGGCGGCGTCGCCCCGGAGGCCCGACGCGTCCTCGACCCGGAGCGCGTCCGCGAGCTGCAGGAGGCCGCCCGCGGCGTCTTCGTCCACCACTCGCTCATCGACTACGTCGTCGCCGTCGTGGAGCTGACCCGCAACCCGATGCGCGCGGGCCTCGACGACGTCGCCCGGTGGCTCGCCTACGGCGCCTCGCCGCGCGCCACGCTCGGCGCCGTCTCCGCCGCACGCGCGACCGCCCTGCTGGCCGGCCGCGACTACGTCATCCCCGACGACGTCGTCGCCGTGCTGCCCGACGTCCTGCGCCACCGCCTGGTGCTGGGCTACGAGGGCCTGGCCGACGACGTCGAGCCCGACGAGATCGTGCGCCGCATCCTCGCCTCGGTGCGGCTGCCGCAGGCGGGGGCGTAGATGGCGGGCGCGGGCCGGCGTGCCGACGGGACCGGGGAGACGGCGGGCCCGGGCCGGCGTTCCGTTCCGGCGGGGTCGCCTGGCCCGGCCGGACCCGTGCCCGGCGACCCCGACCGCGATCTGCACCGCGTCCTGCGCCACCTGGAGCTGACCGTCACGCGCCGGCTCGACGGCCTGCTGCGCGGCTCCTTCGCCTCCGCCGCCCGCGGGCCGGGCACCGACCCGGACGCCGCCCGCGAGTACGTGCCGGGCGACGACGTGCGCCGCATGGACTGGGCGGTCACCGCCCGCACCGGCGCCCCGCACGTCCGCGACCCGGAGGCGGAGCGGGAGCTGGAGTGCTGGATCCTCGCCGACGCCCCGCCGCGGCTGGCCGCCGGCACGGTCGACACGACGAAGCGGCACCTGCTCGTCGCCGTCTGCGCCGCCGTCGCCCTGCTCAACGACGGGCCGGGGACGCGCACCGCGCTGCTGGCCGACGGCTCCGTCGTCCCGCCCGGCTCCGGCCGCGTCGCCGCCCTGCGCCTGGCCGCGGCCGCCGCCCGCCACTCCGGCGGCTCCGGGCTCGCCGCGGACCTCGGCACCCTGCCGGCGCGGGCGCCGCGCTGCGGGCTCGCGGTCGTCGTCTCCGACTTCCTGGGCCCGGTGGACTGGGCGCGGGAGCTGCGCGCCGTCGGCGCCCGCTGCGACGTCCTTGCCGTGCGCCTGGTCGACCCCGCCGACGTGGCGCTGCCCGGCGAGGGCCCCGCGGTGCTCGCGGACCCCGGCACCGGCCGGCTGCTGGAGGTGACGGTCGACGACCGCACCCGCGCCCGCTACGCCGCGGAGGCCGCCCGCCACGCGGCGGAGGTGGACGACGCCCTGCGGGCCGCGCGGGCGCGCGTCGTCACGCTGCGCACCGACCGCGACTGGGTCGCGGACCTGGCGCGCCAGCTGTCCCCGGCGCGGACGGGGGCGGCGTAGATGCTCCCGGAGTTCGCGCACCCCTGGTGGCTGCTCGGCGTCGTCGCGGCCGCCGCGCTGGCGATGGCCTACGTCGTCGCGACGCGCCGCCGCGGCCGCCGGGCGCTCGCGTTCGGCAACCTGCCGGCGCTGGCGCGCGTGGCGCCCGCCGGCCGGCCGTGGCTGCGGCACATCGCCCCGGCGGCGACGCTGGTGGCGCTGGCGACGGCGTCGACGGCGCTGGCGGGTCCGGTGACGGAGACGCAGGTCGCCCGCAACCGCGCGACCGTGATGCTCGTCGTCGACGTGTCGCTGTCCATGGCCGCCACCGACGTCGCACCGGACCGGCTGACGGCGGCGAAGCAGGCGGGCGCGGAATTCATCGGGATGCTGCCCGACGACCTCAACCTCGGCCTGGTCACCTTCGCCGGCTCCACCCGCACGCCGGTGCCCCCGACGACGGACCACGACACCGTCGCGCGCGCCCTGGACGGCGCCGCGCTGGACCAGGCGACGGCCACCGGCGACGCGATCCTCGCTGCCCTCGACGCGGTGACCAGCTTCGGCGAGCGCGTCCGGTCGGAGCAGGGTCCGCCGCCGGCGACCATCGTGCTGCTGTCGGACGGCAAGCAGACCATCCCGGCGGAGCTGGACGACCCGCGCGGCGCGTACTCCGCGGCCGACGAGGCGGCGTCGCGCGGCGTGCCCGTCAACACCATCAGCTTCGGCACGCCGGGCGGCACCATCGTCGTCGAGGATCAGGTGCTGCCGGTGCCCACTGACGACGAGTCGCTGCGGGAGATCGCCCGGCGCTCCGGCGGCGGCTTCCACTCCGCCGGCTCCCTGGAGGAGCTGAGGGAGGCGTACGCGGGGCTGGCGGAGGACATCGGCACCGAGACGCGGCGCGCGGAGAACCCGCGGCCCTGGATGCTGGCGACGGCGGCGGCGCTGCTCATCGCCGCGGGCGGCGCGCTCGGCGAGTCCCGTCGCGTTCCCTGAATGCCCTTGGGGGTAGGCTGGCCGCATGACCGCGACCCCCTACGACGCCGTGCTGCTGCTGTCCTTCGGCGGCCCCGAGAAGATGGAGGACGTGCGCCCGTTCCTGGAGAACGTGACGCGCGGCCGCGGAATCCCGCCGGAGCGCCTGGACGTCGTCGGCGAGCACTACCGCGAATTCGGCGGCCGGTCGCCGCTGAACGACCTCAACCGGGAGATCATCGCGAACCTGCGCGCCCACCTCGCGGAGGAGGGCCCCGACCTGCCGGTGTACTTCGGCAACCGCAACTGGCACCCGATGCTGGAGGACGCGGTGGAGGAGATGAGCCGCGACGGGGTGCGCAACGCCCTCGTCTTCGCCACCAGCGCGTGGGCGGGCTACTCCGGCTGCCGCCAGTACCACGAGGACATCCTGCGTGCCCGCCTGCACCTCGACGCGGTGGGGCTGCCGCAGGTCCGCCTGGAGCGGCTCCGCGGCTTCCACGATCACCCGCTGTTCATCGGCGCGTTCGCCCGGTCCTGCCGGGAGGCGTTCGACAAGCTGCCGGAGGACCGCCGCGACCACGCGCGCCTCATCTTCACCGCCCATTCGATTCCGCTGACGGACAACCGGGCCTCGGGCCCGGCCGCGGAGGGCGGGCACCTGTACACCCGCCAGATCGGGGAGTCGTGCCGGCTCATCGCGGAGGAGCTGGGCGTCGCCGACTGGGACCTGGTGTGGCAGTCGCGCTCCGGCCCGCCGCACATCCCGTGGCTGGAGCCCGACGTGGTCGATCACATGGAGGCGAAGGTCGAGGACGGCCTGCGCGCCGCGGTGGTGTGCCCGGTGGGCTTCGTGTCCGACCACATCGAGGTGGTGTGGGACCTGGACAGCGAGCTGCAGGAGGAGATGGAGCACCACGACATCCTCATCGAGCGCGCCGCGACGCCGGGGCCGACCGACGCGTTCACCCGCATGATCGGCGAGCTCATCCGCGAGCGCGTCGACGGGGAGGAAGCCCGCAGGCTGGGCGACGAGCCGCAGCTGGGCTCCGCCGCCAACGGCTCGTTCTGCGCGGAGGAGTGCTGCGTGCCCACGAAGCGCAAGCACCCGAACGGCCGGCCGGGGTCGGAAGCCCCGGAGGGGTCCGCGCCGGAGGGTGCGGGGGACGCCGCGTCCGCGGGGGTGCGTGACGACGGCACCCGCGACGGCGCCCACGCCGCCTCCCGGTAGGGACGGCCGCGGGGCATGGGGGAGGGGCGCCGCCCGAGGCGGGCGGCGCCTCTCCTTCCGTGCGCGATGCGGGGGCGCTAGAAGACGCCCACCCATTCGCGGACCGCGTGCTCGACGGCCGCCATCCGGGCCAGACGCACCGGCCGCCACAGCGGCGTGAGGTGCGGGTCGAGCACGGCGCCGGCGTCGCCGCCGGAGGCGACGGCGAGGATCGCGGCGACGCGGTCGGCGCGGGCGAGGACCCCGCCGGCGCGGCGCGGCAGGGCGTCCGGCAGGGCGACGAGGTCGAAGTGGTCGGTGAGCGTGCCGACCGTCAGCCGCGGATCGAAGCCCCCGGCGGCGGAGGCGGCGTGGCCGCCGGGGTGGGCGGCGGCGATGGTGCGCGCGGCGTCGCGGGTGGCGTCGGCCAGCAGCAGGTCGACTTCGCCGGGGGACAGGTGCGCGGTCGCGGGCAGCGGGCCCTCGAGGGTGAACCAGCGCCAGCGGACCAGCGGGCCGCCGTCGTCGCGGCGCAGGCGGGGGACCAGGACGTGGTGCCACCCGGGTTCGGCGTCGGCGACGACGATGGCGGCGCCGGCGGCCGCCGCCTCGCGGGCGCAGTCCGTGCCCGCGGGCAGGGCGGGGACGTCGCCGGGGCCGGAGAGCACCAGGCGCACCGGGGGCTCGGCCTCCGGGCCGGGCTCGGCGCCGTCGGTGACCGCGCGGACCATGCGCATCAGCCCGCCGGCGCCGGCGGGGCCGTCGGCGACGGCGTCGGGCACCCACGCGTCGGACAGGTCGACCTCGTGGCGGCGGCCGAGGGACTCCAGCGCGTCGAGGACGAAGTCGGCCTGCGCGTGGCCGGTGACCCAGGCGCCGAGCCACAGCGCGACGTGCTGGGTGGGGTTCCACACCTCGTCGACGACGGTGCGGACGCTCCGGGGTTCGCTCATGCCGCGCCACGCTACCGGGCGCGGCGGCGCGGGCGGTAACCTCGTCGCCCATGGGCTTCCACGACAGGTACTCCGGATCCGATCCGCTCGGCGGCGCGAAGGCGCACCGCCGCGCCCGCGTCCCGGAGGTGCCGGAGGTCCCCGCCGACGACGGCCTGGTGGCGGAGACCGCCGACGGCTCGTGGGTCGGCGCCGTCGTGGGCGTCGAGAAGGCGCCGGGCGGCGACCACGTCCGGCTGGAGGACCGCCGCGGCCGGGTGCGCCTGTTCCCGATGGAGCCCGAGGGCTTCCTCATCGACGGCCGCCCCGTCACGCTCGTGCGCCCCGCGCCGGCCGCGAAGGATCCCCGCCTGGAGCGCTCCGCCTCCGGCTCGCGCCGCGTCGCCGACGTGAAGGCGCGGGTCGCGCTGCCCAGCCGCATCTGGGTCGAGGGCGTGCACGACGCCGCGATCGTCGAGAAGGTGTGGGGCCACGACCTGCGCGTGGAGGGCGTCGTCGTCGAGCAGCTCGAGGGCCTGGACAACCTCGGGGAGGCGCTGGCGGAGTTCGGCCCCGGCCCGGGCCGGCGCGTCGGCGTCCTCGCCGACCACCTCGTGGAGGGGACGAAGGAGTCGCGCATGACGCAGTCCCTCGGCCCCCACGTCCTGGTCACCGGCCACCCCTACGTCGACGTGTGGCAGGCGGTGAAGCCGGCGTCGGTTGGCATCCGCGCCTGGCCGGAGGTCCCGATGGGCGAGGACTGGAAGACCGGCGTGTGCCGCCGCCTCGGCTGGGGCGACACCCGCGAGGGCTGGCACCGCGTCTACCACGCCGTGGAGTCCTTCCGGGATCTGGAGCCGAGCCTGCTCGGCGCCGTCGAGAGCCTCGTCGACTTCGTCACCGAGCCCGGGGCCTGAGCGGCCGCCGCACCCGGCCCCCGCGCGCCGCCGGCGGCGCGGCGGCGGGCGGGGGGGGCGTCGTCACGCACCACCGCGGGAGCCGCGGCCGCGGCACGCGCCCGGGCGCGTCTCGGCCGGATACCCGGCCGGGCAACCGGGGTTTGGCTACCCTGGGCGGCGTGACCCCGGCAATAGTTTTCGTCATCGCAGGACTTCTCCTCATCATCGGCGAGGTGCTGATCGGCGACCTGTCCATGCTCATGCTCGGCATCGCGGCGCTCATCGCCGCCGGCGCGGCCTTCGCGGGACTGCCGCTGTGGGGCGTCATCGCGGTGTTCGCGGTGGCCGTCGCGCTGCTGATGCTGCTGGTCCGGCCGCCGCTGAAGAGGCGCCTGGCCGCCGGCCCCGATCACCGCGTCGAGTCCACGCCGGAGCAGCTCGCCGGCCGCGGCGCGATCGTCGTGGAGCCCGTCGGCGCCGACGCCGGCATCGTCCGCCTCGGCGGCGAGCTGTGGTCGGCGCGGGCGCTGCCCGGCGGGGCCGGATTCCCCGAGGGCGCCCGGGTCACGGTCGTCGTCATCGACGGCAACACCGCCATCGTCGACAAGGAGATCTAGCCATGGTCGGACTCATCGTCCTCGCGCTGATCGTCGTCCTCGTCATCGTCGTCGTCGCCAAGTCGGTGACGCTGGTGCCGCAGGGCGAGGCAGCCATCATCGAACGGCTCGGCCGCTACACGCGGACCGTGCAGAACGGCCTCACCTTCCTCGTGCCCTTCATCGACCGCGTCCGCGAGCGGGTGGACACCCGCGAGCGGATGGTCACGTTCCCGCCGCAGGCGGTCATCACCCAGGACAACCTGACGGTCGACATCGACACCGTCGTCACCTTCCAGGTCAACGATCCGGCGCGCGCCATCTACGGCGTCGCCGACTACATCTTCGGCATCGAGCAGATCACGACGGCGACGCTGCGCGACGTCGTCGGCGGCCTGACGCTGGAGCAGACGCTGACCTCCCGCGAGTACATCAACCGGCGCCTGCGTGGGGAGCTGGACGAGGCCACCGCGAAGTGGGGCCTGCGCATCGCCCGCGTGGAGCTGAAGGCCATCGATCCGCCGCCGACCATCCAGCAGGCGATGGAGCGGCAGATGAAGGCCGACCGGGAGAAGCGCGCGATGATCCTCACCGCGGAGGGCACCCGGGAGGCGGAGATCAAGACCGCCGAGGGCCGCAAGCAGTCCCAGATCCTCGCGGCGGAGGGCGACAAGCACGCCGCGGTGCTGAGCGCCGAGGGCGAGCGGCAGGCGATGATGCTGCGCGCCGAGGGCGAGCGCGCCGCCGCCTACCTGCGCGCCCAGGGCGAGGCCCGCGCGCTGCGGAAGGTCAACGCCGCCATCAAGGCCTCCGAGCTGACGCCGGAGATCCTGGCGTGGCGCTACCTGGAGACGCTGCCGGAGCTGGCCAACCGCGAGGGCAACTCCGTGTGGATGGTGCCGTCGCAGTTCGGCGACTCCCTGGAGTCCTTCGCCCGCGCCTTCGGCAAGGCCGGCGAGGACGGGGTGTTCCGCTACGAGGCCCCGGAGCCGGACGCGGCGACGCTGCGGAAGGCCGAGGAGGGCGACGACGAGGACTGGTTCGACACCTCCACCTCTCCGGAGATCGCCCGTGCGGTCGCCGCGGCCTCCGAGGTCGCCAACCGCTCCGTCGACGACCCGGTGACGGCGTCGCGGCAGAACGTCCCGGAGGGCGTGCCCGCCGACCGGGCGGAGGCCGACCAGGCCGCCGCCCGCGCCGCGAAGGTCACGCCGCAGGCCGGCGCCGACGGTGCGCAGGGCGACGCCCGCGCCATCGGGCAGGGCGCGCAGCAGCAGACGCCGGGTGCGCAGCCGGGTCCGGCGGCGCAGGGCGAGTCCGCGTGGCTGCCGCCGCAGGGCGGCGACCGCCCGTGGACCCCGGGCGGGAACTGACGCCCCCGGGTTCGCGCGGGGAGCGGTCGCGCATCGCGTGACGACGCCACCCGCGCGGCACCGCGCCCGATGCGCGCGGGCGACGGCGCCGCGGCTTTCCGGCCGCGGTGCCGTCGTCGTGTCCGGGGAGGGATCCGCGCGGACGGACCGCGCCACGCCGGACGTGCGGGCCCGGCCGTGCGGGGCCGCCTTCCGCGCCGCGGGGACGGGACCGGCCTTGCCCAGTGTTGACGTGTCACCTATAGTGGCGCCCATGACCGACAGCACCCAGTCCGCCTCCACCCCGAACGAGGACCGCGACCCGCATTCGACGCCGGGCGTCTACGTCGACAAGGGCAAGGAGTTCCGCCGCGACTCCCGCTACATCGACACCCGCATCACCGCCGACGGCCGCGACGGCTACGCCGCCGAGCCCGGCCGCTACCGGCTCATCGCCGCCTACGCGTGCCCGTGGGCCAACCGCGCCATCATCGACCGGCAGCTGCTCGGCCTGGAGGACGCGTTCTCCCTCGGCCTGGCCGGCCCGACCCACGACGAGCTGTCGTGGACCTTCGACCTCGACGAGAGGGAGAAGGACCTCGTGCTGGGCATCCACCGCCTCCGCGACGCGTACCTGAAGCGCTTCCCGGACTACTCCCGCGGCATCACCGTGCCCGCGATGGTGGAGGTCGCCACCGGCGAGGTCGTCACCAACGACTTCGACCAGATGACCCGCGACTTCGCCTCCGAGTGGACCGCCCACCAGCGCGAGGGCGCCCCGGACCTGTGGCCGGAGGAGCACCGGGAGGAGATGGAGGAGGTCATGCGCCGCGTCTTCACCGAGGTGAACAACGGCGTGTACCGGGTCGGCTTCGCCGGCTCCCAGGAGGCCCACGACGAGGCCTTCGACCGGCTCTTCGCCGCCCTCGACTGGCTGGAGGAGCGCCTGACGACGCGCCGCTACCTCGTCGGCGACCACATCACGGAGGCCGACGTCCGCCTCTTCACGACGCTCGTGCGCTTCGACGCCGTCTACCACGGCCACTTCAAGTGCAACCGCAACAAGCTGACGGAGATGCCGGCGCTGTGGGGCTACGCCCGCGACCTGTTCCAGACCCCGGGCTTCGGCAACAACGTCGACTTCGACCAGATCAAGTCGCACTACTACGAGGTGCACCTGGACATCAATCCGACCGGCATCGTGCCGAAGGGCCCGGACCTGGCGAACTGGTTCACCCCGCACGGCCGCGAGGAGCTGGGCGGCACCTCGTTCGGCGACGGCACCGCGCCGGACGTCGCCTGGCCGCCGGCGCGGTAGCGGGGACGGGGCGGACCGGGTCCGCCGCCGCCCCGACGCCGGGCCGCGGGCCGCACGGCCGCGCGGCCCGCGCCGTCACATCTCCAGCGCGCGGTCCAGGAGGTGCACGGCCAGCGCCCAGCCGGCCTCCTCGGCGTGCCAGCCGGCGGCGGCGAGGCGCTGGTTGACGGCCTGCTTGCTGATGCCCAGGTCCTCCGCCGCCTCGACCTGCGACCAGCCGGCGCGCATGAGGTTCGTCGCCTCGCGGCCCTCCGGGGAGCGGCGCGAGATCACGTGGTGCAGCAGCGTGAACGCCGCGGAGACGTCGTCGGCGAGCTCCGCGGCCGCCGGGTCGTCGGAGCGGATGCGCGTGCGCACGACGGGGCCGCGGGCGGCGCGCATGACCCCGGCGGCGGCGACGCGGGCGGCGTCCGTGGAGCCGGCGGGGGAGATGCCGATGCCGGCGGTCCAGTCGCCGGCGGCGAGCAGCGCCATCGTCAGCGTCGTCGCGCCGACGGAGGTCGGGGCGGCGGCCGACAGGGCGTCGTCGCCGACGACCTCGATGCCGTCGACGCCGTCGAGCTTGGCCAGCGCGCGGGCGGACGCGGCGACGAGGCCGGCCCGGTCGTCCGCGCGTCCGCGGTAACGGGCGTGCACGCAGTACATGCCCCGAGTCTACGCACGGGGCTTGACGACGGGGCCCGCGACGCGCGGGGCGGATCCGGCGCCGCCCCCGGGTCCGGCCGGGTGCCGCCGACGGCGCGTCCCCGGCGCCGGGATCAGGCGGCGGCGTCGCGGGGCACGTCGTCACGCACCCGATCGCGGGAGGGCGACGGCAGCCGCGACTCGAGCAGCAGACCCGCCAGACCCACCAGCACCAGCGACGCGAGGAAGGCGACGGCGCGCCAGTCGAACTCGCCGGTGAGCGTGTCGCCGACGAGGACGCCGGCGGCGGTGCCCGGCGCCGAGCCCAGGACGGTCGCGACGGTGAACGGCACCACGTGGACCGGGGTCATCGCGCACGCGTAGTTGAGCAGCGAGAACGGCACGCCCGGGATGAGGCGCAGGCTGCCCACGGCCAGCCAGCCGCGGCGCTCCAGGCGGCGGTCGACGTCGCGGAGGAAGGGGCCGTCGACGCGGGCGCGGACCCACTCCCGGCCCAGGGACCGCACGACCGTCAGCGACAGGGCGCCGGACACGCCCGTCGCCGCCAGGGCGAGGACCAGCCCCCACGCCGGGCCGAAGAGGACGCCGGCGCTGACCGTGAAGATCGTCCGCGGCACCGGCAGCTGCGTGAACCCCACGTAGGCGGCGAAGAGCACCAGCGGGAACCACGCGCCCGTCGCCTCCGCCCACCGGCGCAGCTCCGCCGCGTCCGGCACGTCCAGCGTCAGCCACGCGACGACGCCGGCGACGGCCAGCAGCGCCAGCACCGCCATGCGGGCGGCGGCGCGGCGGCGGGGGCGATCGGGGCTCTGCGCGCGGTCGGAGGAGGACGTCACCCGGGTGACGCTACCCCCTATAACGGGGTGCCTGGTGACCAGGGGGTTGGGCGCGCCGGGGCGTGCCGCCCCCGGACGCGCCTACCATGGTCGACAGGTGCGGACGCCCGCATGAACGCCCCGACCGGGGCGGACGCCGGGCGTCCCCCGGCACATGGAGGACGCCGCCCGGCGCCCCGGACGCGGGTGGTCGCAGCCCGCGGGACGGGGGACGGCCGACGGTGGCACAACCGAACACGAGGGAGAAGGTCCGACGTGACGAACGACACGGCCCCCGCCGGCGGCACGCCCCTGCCGCCGGACTTCGACGACCGGCAGGCGGCCTGGCACAAGGCCGTCGCCGGGGTCTTCGCCCGCGTCAGCAGGAAGGACGTCGCCGACGTCCCGCTGGACGTGTGGCGCAAGCTCATCAAGACCACCTACGACGGGGTGGACGTCAACCCGCTGTACACGCGGGCCGACGATCTGCCGGAGGCGCCGGTGCCCGGCGCCTTCCCGTTCGTCCGCGGCGCCGCGCCGAAGCCGGCCGACACCGCCGGCTGGGACGTCCGCGAGACCTTCGGGTCCTTCGGCGGCACGGCGAAGGAGGTCAACGAGACGCTGCTGTCGGCGATGGCCAACGGCACCACCTCCGTCCGCCTGGACCTGACCGGGGATCTCGGCGCCGATGACGTGGCCCAGCTGCTCGACGGCGTCTACCCGGACATGGCGCCCATCGCCGTGGAGGCCGGCGCCGACGGCGTCGCCGCCGCCGAGGCCGTCTTCGCCTTCGTCGACGGCTCCGGCCGCGACGTCGCGCTGACCCGCGTCGAGGCGGGCCTGGCGCCGCTGACCGCCCCGGTCATCGGCTCGGAGGCCGTCTCCCTCGACGACGCGGTCGCCCTGGCCGTCCGCGCCGCGGAGCGCGACGGCGACGCCCGCGCCATCACCGTCGACGGCGTGGCCTTCTCCAACCGCGGCGCCACCGACGCCCAGGAGATCGGCTTCGCGCTGGCCGCCGGCGTCGAGTACCTCCGCGCCCTCGTCGACGCGGGGCTGACCGCGGAGCAGGCCGCCGACCAGCTGGTCTTCCGCCTGTCGGCCACCGACGACCAGTTCCAGACCATCGCGAAGTTCCGCGCCGCCCGCGCCCTGTGGGCCCGCGTGCTGGAGGTCTCCGGCGTCGACGAGGCCACCCCGCCGCCGTTCCACGCCGTCACCGCCCCCGTGATGTACAGCCGCCGCGACCCGTGGGTGAACATGCTCCGCGGCACCGTCGCGGCGTTCGCCGCCGGCGTCGCCGGCGCCACCAGCGTCGAGGTCCTGCCGTTCGACAACGCCATCCCCGGCGGCCAGCCGAACGTCTCCCGCTCCTTCGCCACCCGCATCGCCCGCAACACCAACCTGCTGCTCCTGGAGGAGTCGCACCTCGGCTTCGTCTCCGACCCGGCCGGCGGCTCGTACTACGTCGAGCAGCTGACCGACCAGGTCGCCGACCGGGCGTGGACCATCTTCGCGGACGTCGAGAAGCGCGGCGGCCTCGTCGTCGCCGCCGACCACGTGCGCGAGGAGCTGGACGCGGCGCACGAGACGCGCCGCGCCGACATCGCCCACCGCCGCACCAAGGTCACGGCCATCAACGAGTTCCCGAACCTCGGCGAGGCGCCGCTGCCGGCGGACCGCCGCGGCGAGACGGAGAACATCCGCCGCTGGGCCGCCGACTTCGAGGCGCTGCGCGACCGCTCCGACGTCTTCCTCGAGGAGCACGGCCGCCGCCCGCAGGTCACCCTGCTGCCGCTGGGCCCGCTGGCCAAGCACAACGTGCGCACCGGCTTCGCCACCAACCTGCTGGCCTCGGGCGGCATCGAGGCCGTCAACCCCGGCCAGGTCGTCCCCGGCGAGGACTCCTTCGCGGAGTCCGCGGCGACGAATGTCGTCGTCCTGTGCGGCGCCGACCCGGAGTACGCCGAGTCCGGCGTCGCCGCCGTGAACGCGGCCCGCGCCGCCGGCGCGGAGGAGGTCCTCCTCGCCGGCCCGGAGAAGATCTTCGCGGACGCCCCGGAGGCCTCGCGCCCCGACGGCTACCTGACCATGACCATCGACGCGGTCGCGGAACTGTCCCGCCTGCTCGACCTGCTGGAGGCGTAACCCATGAGCACCATCCCCAATTTCGCGGACGTGCCCCGCACGGACGCCGCAGCCGGGCAGGCCGCCGCCGCGGCGGACGCCGCCCACGGCGAGGAGACGATGACGATCCCGGAGGGCATCGACGTCCGCCGCGTCTACGTCCGCGCCGACCGCGACGCGGTCGCCGCCGACGGCCACCCCGTCGACTCCTTCCCGGGCACCCCGCCGTTCATGCGCGGCCCGTACCCGACGATGTACACCAACCAGCCGTGGACCATCCGCCAGTACGCGGGCTTCTCCACGGCGGCGGAGTCCAACGCCTTCTACCGCCGCAACCTCGCGGCCGGCCAGAAGGGCCTGTCGGTCGCCTTCGACCTGGCGACCCACCGCGGCTACGACTCCGACAACCCGCGAGTGCAGGGCGACGTCGGCATGGCCGGCGTGGCCGTGGACTCCATCTACGACATGCGGCAGCTGTTCGAGGGCATCGACCTCGGCGCCGTGTCGGTGTCGATGACGATGAACGGCGCGATCCTGCCGGTCATGGCGATGTACATCGTCGCGGCCGAGGAGCAGGGCGTCCCGACGGAGCAGCTGCGCGGCACGGTCCAGAACGACATCCTCAAGGAGTTCATGGTCCGCAACACGTACATCTACCCGCCGAAGCCGTCGATGCGGATCATCTCGTCCATCTTCGAGTACACCTCGATGAAGATGCCGAAGTTCAACTCGATCTCGATCTCCGGCTACCACATCCAGGAGGCCGGCGCGACGGCCGACCTGGAGCTGGCCTACACCCTGGCCGACGGCGTGGAGTACATCCGGGCGGGCCTCGACGCGGGCCTGGACATCGACAAGTTCGCCCCGCGCCTGTCCTTCTTCTGGGGCATCTCCATGAACACGTTCACGGAGATCGCGAAGCTGCGCGCCGGCCGCATCCTGTGGTCGGAGCTGGTGAACAAGTTCGACCCGAAGAGCCCGAAGTCCCGCTCGCTGCGCACCCACTCCCAGACCTCCGGCTGGTCCCTGACCGCACAGGACGTCTACAACAACGTGGCGCGCACCTGCATCGAGGCGATGGCCGCGACGCAGGGCCACACCCAGTCGCTGCACACCAACGCGCTGGACGAGGCGCTGGCGCTGCCGACGGACTTCTCCGCCCGCATCGCCCGCAACACCCAGCTGCTGCTGCAGCAGGAGTCCGGCACGGTGCGCCCGGTCGACCCGTGGGCCGGCTCGTACTACATCGAGTGGCTCACCCACCAGCTGGTCGAGCGCGCCCGCGGCCACATCGAGGAGGTCGAGGAGGCCGGCGGCATGGCTCAGGCCACCATCGAGGGCATCCCGAAGCTGCGCATCGAGGAGGCCGCGGCCCGCACCCAGGCCCGCATCGACTCCGGCCGCCAGGCCCTCATCGGCGTGAACAAGTACCAGGTCGAGGAGGACGAGGCGATCGAGGTCCTCAAGGTCGACAACACGCGCGTCCGCCGCGAGCAGCACGAAAAGCTGGAGCGGCTGCGCGCCGAGCGCGACGAGGAGGCCTGCCAGGCCGCCCTGCGCCGCCTCACCGAGGCGTGCGCCAACCCGGGCGAGCCCGGCGACCTGGAGAAGAACCTGCTGAAGCTCGCGGTCGACTGCGCCCGCGCAATGGCCTCCATCGGCGAGATCTCGGACGCCATGGAGGAGGTCTTCGGCCGCCACCAGGCCGAGATCCGGACCCTGTCCGGCGTGTACAAGGAGGAGGTCGGCGTGGGAGGCCCCCAGTCGAACGTCGCCACCGCCATCGCCATGGCGGACAAGTTCGCCGAGGAGGAGGGCCGCCGGCCGCGCATCTACCTGGCGAAGATGGGCCAGGACGGCCACGACCGCGGCCAGAAGGTCATCGCGTCCGCCTACGCGGACCTCGGCATGGACGTCGACGTGGGACCGCTGTTCCAGACGCCGGAGGAGGCCGCCCGCTCGGCGGTGGACTCCGACGTCCACGTCGTCGGCGTCTCCTCGCTGGCGGCCGGCCACCTGACCCTCGTGCCGGAGCTGCGCGACGAGCTGAGGAAGCTCGGCCGCGACGACATGATGATCGTCGTCGGCGGCGTCATCCCGCCGGGCGACTTCCAGGAGCTGTACGACGACGGCGCGGCGGCCATCTACCCGCCGGGCACCGTCATCGCCGACGCGGCCATCGACATGCTGACGAAGCTCGGCGACTCGCTGGGCATCGACGTCACCGTCGAGGGCTCGGAGGAGCACGCGGACGGCGCCGAGGGCTCCTTCGGGGCCTGACGCGCCCGCCGGGGCCCCGGCCCGGCCGCCCGACGCGACGGGCGGCCGGACGCCGGGGCCCGCGGCGCACCGCCGCGGCCGGGCCGGCCACCGCGTCCGGCCCGGCCGCGGGGATGCGCCGCCACCGACGCACGACACCGACGCGCCCGCCCCGCGGGGCGGCGCACCCGAGGAGAGGGGAGTGAGGGACCCATGGGCGACTTCCTCGAGCACTCGCTGGGCACCCTGAACACCACCGCCGGCACCGTCATCACCGGCCGCACCGCCGTGGCGCCGGAGAAGGTCCGCCGCGTGCGCCGCCGCATCGACGTCGACGCGCTGTTCGACGGCGTCCGAGCCGGCGACCGCACCGCCATCGCGCGGGCGATCACGCTGCTGGAGTCGACCGCCGCCGCCCACCGGGTGCTGGCGCAGGAGCTGCTGGACCGGCTGGTGCCGTTCTCCGGCGGGTCGCTGCGGCTGGGGCTGACGGGCGTGCCGGGCGTCGGCAAGTCCACGACGATCGAGGCGCTGGGCATGCACCTCATCGGGAAGGGCCACCGGGTGGCGGTGCTGGCCGTCGACCCGTCGTCGACGAAGACGCGCGGCTCGATCCTCGGCGACAAGACCCGCATGGCGAAGCTGGGCGCCTCCGACGACGCGTACATCCGCCCGTCGCCGTCGTCGGGCACGCTCGGCGGCGTCGCGAAGGCGACCCGCGAGGCGATGGTGGTGCTGGAGGCGGCGGGCTTCGACATCGTCATCGTGGAGACCGTCGGCGTCGGCCAGTCGGAGACGGCGGTGAGCCAGATGACGGACTGCTTCGCGTTCCTGGCGCTGGCGGGCGCCGGCGACCAGCTGCAGGGCATCAAGAAGGGCGTGCTGGAGATGGCGGACATCATCGCCATCAACAAGTCCGACGGGCAGAACCTCCGCCCGGCCAAGCGCGCGGCCCGCGACCTGCGCACGGCGATGAAGCTGGTCCGCCCGAAGGACGCCATCTGGAACCCGCCGGTGCTGACGATGTCGGCGACGGAGTTCGAGGGCGTCGAGGAGTTCTGGGCGGAGGTGGAGAGGCACCACGAGGCGATGGTCGCCGCCGGCCGCTTCGACGTCACCCGCGCGGAGCAGCGCATCAACTGGATGTGGTCGATGGTCCACGAGACGCTGCTGCAGCGCCTCAACGAGGACGGCGACGTCGCCGCCGAACGCGGCCTGGTCGAGGGCCAGCTGCGCGACGGCACCATCACGCCGACGCTCGGCGCGGAGCGCATCCTCGCGGCGTTCGACAAGGCTCCGGCCCCCGCCCCGGACGCCCGATCGGACGTACACTCGGAGGGGTAACGGACACCCAATCGAGAAGGAGATGCGCGATGGCCGACCTGCTGACCGACCACGGACCGAACCCCTACGTGCTGGACATCGAGAAGGCGACGCTGGAGAACGAGAACTTCCGCGACACCCTCTGGACCGGCGAGCACATCCAGATGACCGTCATGGCGATCCAGCCGGGCGGCGAGATCGGCGCCGAGGTCCACCCGGACAACGATCAGTTCCTCCGCGTCGAGCAGGGCAAGGCCCGCGTGCTGCTCGGCAACTCGGAGGACGACCTGGACATCGATCAGGTCGTCGAGGACGACTGGGCGATCTTCGTCCCGGCCGGCAAGTGGCACAACGTCCTCAACGAGGGCGACGAGGTGCTGAAGGTCTACTCCATCTACGGCCCCGCCGACCACGTCAAGGGCACCGTCCACGCCACCCCGGAGGACGAGGCGAACGACCCGAACGAGCACGACCACTAGTCCCCGCATCCCACGGGACTTCACGGCGCCCCGCTGCGGCCAGCATCGACGCCGGCTGCGGCGGGGCGTCGTCGTGCGGAAGCCGCCGCGCCGCCGGCGGGGCCGGGGCGAGTGGCCGCGCGCGGGTCGGCGGGACGGGGAGGGGTCGCCGTCGTCACGCGTGACGACGGGAACCGCGCGGCGCCGCGCCCGCCGTCACCACTGCGACGGCCGGTAGTCCTTGAGGAAGACGCCGGAGAGATCCTCGCCGCGCTCGCCGGCGACGATGGGGTGGTAGACGCGGGCGGCGCCGTCGACGAGGTCGAGCGGGGCGTGGAAGCCCTCGCGGGCGAGCCGCTCCTTCGTAACGTGGGGGCGCTCGTCGGTGATCCAGCCGGTGTCGACGGCGGTCATGAGGATGCCGTGCTCCCGCAGCTCCCCGGCGGAGGTGCGGGTGAGCATGTTCAGCGCGGCCTTCGCCATGTTGGTGTGCGGGTGGCCGGCGCCCTTGTAGCCGCGGCCGAAGACGCCCTCCATGGCGGAGACGTTGACGATGTACTTGCGGCGGGCGGGCGACGCCTCCATCGCCGGGCGCAGGCGGTTGACCAGGATGAACGGGGCGACCGAGTTGCACAGCTGCACCTCGAGCAGCTCGACGGGGTCGACGGCGCCGACGGCGGCGACCCAGCTGTTGTGGTCGACGAGGTCGGGCAGGAGGCCGCCTGCGTCGACGGCGGTGCCGTCGGCGATGCGGTCGAGGGACGCGGAGCCGGCGAGCATCGCGGCGCGCGCGAGCTCCTCGGCGGCCGCGGTGGAGGCCCCGGCGGCCGACGGCAGCAGGCCCGCGCCGTCGCCGGGGACGAGGGCGGCGTCATCGGGGACGGGGGAGCCGGAGCCCGCGCCCGCCCCCGCGCCGCCCGGCAGCGCCCCGCCGGCCAGCGCCCGCGGGTGCAGCGCCGTCGTGCCGCCGGGCCCGGCGATGCTCAGCCACTCCACGGCGCGGTCGGCGGCGGGGTCCAACGGCGCGGACTCGCCGTCGACCAGGCCGGAGTAGGCGCCGGGGGAGCGCCGCACCGTCTGGGCGGCGTTGTTGATGAGGATGTCCAGCGGCCCGTCGGCGGCCACCGAGTCCGCCAGGCGGACGACCTGGGCGGGATCGCGCAGGTCGACGCCGACGACCTTGAGGCGGTGCAGCCAGTCGTCCGCGTCGGGCAGGGCGGAGAACCGCCGCACGGCGTCCTTCGGGAAACGGGTGGTGATGGTGAGGTGCGCGCCGTCGCGCAGCAGCCGCAGCGCGATGTGCATGCCGATCTTCGCGCGCCCGCCGGTCAGCAGGGCCCGCCGCCCGGTGAGGTCGCAGCGCGCGTCGCGCCACGCCCGGTTGTCGGCGGCGCAGTCGGGGCACAGCTGGTGGTGGAAGTAGTCGACGGTCGTGTACGGCTTCTTGCACACGTAGCAGTTCTGCGGGCGGATGAGCTCGCCGGCGACGCCGGAGTCCTTCGTCGCGCTGAGGTCGAGGCCCTCCGTCTCGTCGTCGATGCGGTCGGGGGAGCCGGTGGCAGTCGCCTCGATGACGGCGCGGTCGGCGGCGAGGCGCCGGTCGCGGGCCGCGCGGCGGCGGGCGCGCTTGACGTCCTTGAACAGCTTGCCGACGGCCCGCTGCAGCGTGACGGCGTCGGGGTGCTCCGCCGGCAGGCGGCCGCCCTCCTCGAGGACGCGGAGGCAGACGGCGAGGTCGGCGGGATCGATGCCGGGGGCGTCGGCGGGCACGCGGGCTCCTCGGGGGTTCGGGCTGGGGCCGCGGGCGGCGGCCGTCGGGCGGGGTGACCGGGGGATTGTACCGCGGGGGCCGCACCGTAGAATCCGGGCATGCTCCCCGCGGCACATCCCGCCGCGGGTCCCGCTGCCCGCGGGGCATCACGCCGCGGGCCCCGCGGCCGACGACGCCGCGGGCCACGGGCCCGGCCACCGGCCGGGCCCCTCGCCCGGCACCCGCCGGGTCCCTCGCCCGGCCACCGGCCGGGCTGCGCGCCCGGCTGCCCGCCCGGCGCCGCCGGACGACGGAAGGACGGTGCGGCCGTGGATTGGCTGGTTCCCTCGTGGTTCCCGTTCCAGGACCCCACGTGGTGGCAGATCGCGCTGGTCGTGGCGGACTACGTCATCAAGATCATCGCCGTCGGCGTGGTGCCGGCGAACCGCAACCCGTCGTCGTCGACGGCGTGGCTGCTGGTCATCCTGCTCATCCCGTTCCTCGGCCTGCCGCTGTTCCTCCTGCTGGGCTCGCAGGCGATCACGGGGCGGCGCCACCGCATCCAGGCGCGGGCGAACGACGAGCTGGTGCGCCGCACGAAGCACCTGCCGGACATCCCGGAGGGCGTCGACGTCGACGACGGCATCCGGGGCACGTTCCTGCTGAACCGGCGGCTCACCGGCATGCCGGCGGTGCTGGGCGTCGACCACGGCATCCGCACGAACTACGAGGAGTCGATCGCGGCGATGATCCGCGCCATCGACGACGCGCAGCGGACGGTGCACGTGCAGATGTACATCTTCGCGCTCGACGAGACGACGGAGCCGTTCATCCAGGCGCTGGAGCGCGCGCATCTGCGCGGCCTGGACGTGAAGGTCCTCGTCGACCCGATCGGCTCCTACAAGTACCGCGGCTACCGGAAGCTGAAGCGGCGGCTGAACCGGGCGGGCATCCCGTGGCACCCGATGCTGCCCATCAGCATCGTGCACCTGCAGTGGCGCCGGCCGGACCTGCGCAACCACCGCAAGATCGTCACCGTCGACGGCGACCGGGCGTTCATGGGCTCTCAGAACATGATCGAGTCGGCGTACCAGCAGCGCGCGCACCGGAAGTCCGTGCGCCGGTGGGTGGACACGATGGTGGAGCTGACGGGCGAGGTGGTCACGGAGCTCGACGCCGTCTTCGCCGTCGACTGGGCCTCGGAGGGCTACGACCAGCCGGTGCAGCAGCGGCCGACGCCGGCGCGGACGCCGCTGGACGAGGGAGGGGAGACGAACCTCGTGCAGGTGGTGCCCTCGGGCCCGGGCTTCCAGACGGAGCCGAACCTGCGCGTGTTCAACGACCTCATCTACGAGGCGCGCGAGCGGCTCATCATCGTCAGCCCCTACTTCGTGCCGGACGAGTCGATGCTGATGGCGCTGACGACGGCGGCGCACATGGGCATCGACGTGCGCCTGCACGTCAACGAGAAGTCGGATCAGTTCATGGTGGGCCACGCGCAGGCGTCGTACTACCGGATGCTGCTGGAGTCCGGGGTGCGCATCATGCGCTACCCGGCGCCGGCGGTGCTGCACGCGAAGTTCATGGTGGTCGACGACCGGGTCGCGGCGTTCGGCTCGTCGAACCTGGACATGCGCAGCTTCGGCCTCAACTACGAGGTGACGCTGCTGGCCACGCGCGGCTCCATCGTACCGCGGCTCATCGAGATCGCGGACGAGTACGACCGGGTCTCCACGGAGCTGACGCTGGAGGAGTGGAAGCGCCGCCCGTGGCCGCAGCGCTACCTGGACAACCTGTTCCGCCTGACGTCGGCGCTGCAGTAGGCCCCGCGCGCCGCGCGCGATGCGCGGCTCGCCGCCGATTCGCGTGACGACGGCGACCGCCCCGCGGCCATGCCCCGCACGCGCGGGGAGGGCCGCCGGGGCGGGTGCCGTCGCAACGCAAGAAGAAACCCCGCGGCCGAAGCCGCGGGGTTTCCGCATGGTGTCCGGAGGGGGACTTGAACCCCCACGCCCGTTAATTGGGCACTAGCACCTCAAGCTAGCGCGTCTGCCATTCCGCCACCCGGACAGGGTGCGCATCTCCGCGGGGCGGGCCCCGCGGTGCAACGTCGGTTACTCTATCCCGAACGCGGGGCGCGCCACAAATCCGCAGGTCATTCCGCGAATCGGGAATGCCAACGGTGTCATGCGCGCACGTGCGCGGGGCCGGGGCCGCCCCGGAATCCGCCGCGGATCGTGGCGGGCGTCACCGCGTTTCGGCACACTGGGGCCCATGAGCACTCCGAACAACTTCCCCGGCCCCGACCCGTACGCCCCGCTGAAGGACCTGCCGTCCTTCCCGCTCTCCTCCCCGGACATCGCCGACGGCGAGCAGATCGAGGAGAAGTTCCGCGCGCCCCAGTCCGTCTCCCCGGAGCTGAACTGGTCCGACCTGCCGGAGGGCACGAAGTCCGTCGCGGTCACCTGCTTCGACCCGGACGCCCCGACGGCGGCCGGCTTCTGGCACTGGGCCGTGTTCAACATCCCGGCGTCGGAGACGGGCCTGGCGCAGGGCGCCGGCGCCGCCGACGGCTCCAGCCTGCCCGCCGGCGCGGTGCAGCTGAAGGGCGACTCCGGCGAGCGCGGCCACTACGGCGCCAACCCGCCGGCGAACCACGCGCCGCACCGCTACATGTACGCCGTCCACGCGGTGGACGTGGAGGAGCTGGAGGTGCCGGAGGACGCGACGCCGACGGTGCTGGGCTTCAACCTGTACTTCCACTCCATCGCCCGCTCCATCATCACCCCGTGGTGGGAGAACACCGGCGAGTAGCGCCGCGCCGCGTGCGCCCGGGTCCGCGCCAGGGCCCGGGTCGCGCATGTGACGCGTGACGACGAGGACCCCGGCGGCGCACGATGCGCCGCCGGGGTCCTTTCCCGTGCCCGCCCGGTGCGGTCCGGGCGGTCCGGGCGGTGCGGCCCGGGGCCCTGCCCGTGCCCGCCGGGACGGGTCAGGCGTCGACCCAGGGCAGCCCGGAGCCGACGGCGTCGGCGATGCCGCCGAGGCCGTGGACGCGGATCTGGCGGGCCAGGCCCAGGTGGATGTCGCGGATCCAGTCGGGGCCGCCGTAGATGAGGGCGGTGTAGCCCTGCAGCAGCGAGGCGCCGGCGGCGATGCGCTCCCACGCCTGCTCCGCGGTCTCGATGCCGCCGACGGACACCAGCGTCAGGCGGTCCCCGGCGCGGGCGTGGAGGCGCGTCAGGACCTCCAGGGAGCGGGCGGCGACCGGCGGGCCGGACACGCCGCCGGCGCCCATCGCCTCGACCTCGGCGGCGTCCGTCGCCAGGCCCTCGCGGGAGATGGTCGTGTTCGTGGCGACGATGCCGGCCAGCCCCAGCTCGAGGGCGAGGTCGGCGACCGCGTCGACGTCCTCGTCGGACAGGTCGGGGGCGATCTTCACCAGGACGGGGACGTCGACCTCCTCCTGCACGGCGGCGAGGATGGGCCGCAGCGACTCGACGGCCTGCAGGTCGCGCAGGCCCGGGGTGTTGGGGGAGGAGACGTTGACGCAGACGTAGTCGGCGAGCGGCCCGAGCTCCCGGGCGCTGGCGCGGTAGTCGTCGACGGCGCCGTCGAGCGGCGTCACCTTCGTCTTGCCGATGTTGATGCCGATGACCCCGTCGCCGCGGCGGGCCCGCAGGTTCTCCGCGACGGCCCCCGCGCCGGGGTTGTTGAAGCCCATGCGGTTGAGGATCGCGCGGTCGGCCTTCAGCCGGAACAGGCGCGGGGCCGGGTTGCCGGGCTGGGCGTGGGCGGTGACGGTGCCGAGCTCCGCGTAGCCGAAGCCGATGGGCGCCCACGCGTCGGCGGCCGCGGCGGACTTGTCGAAGCCGGCGGCCAGGCCCAGCGGGCGGGGGAAGTCGACGCCGAAGACGGTCTGGCGCAGCAGCGGGTCGCGCACCGGCAGCACGCGGGCGAGCGCCCGCTGCAGCGGCGGGGAGGCCCGGAGGCCGCCGAGGCCCTTGTTGATCCAGGTGTGGATCGTCTCCGGGTCCATGCGGAACATGGCGCGCAGCGCGGCGCGGTAGGCGGCGGTGCGCACGGGGTGGGCATCGCGGCCGGCGCGGCCGGCGCCGTCCGCGGCGGAGTCCTTCGCGGGGGTCACTTGTCCGCCCCCTCGGCCGGCGCGCCGCCCTGGCCGGAGCCCTCGGGGCCGGCGGGCAGCTTGTCGACGGGCTCGCGCGGGGCCATGAGCTCCCGGTCGGCGTTCGCCTGCTCCTCGCGCGCGGCGATGGCGCCGTCGAGGGTCGCGCGGTCGAGGTGCTGGACGCCGGCGCCGGAGGCGGAGTAGGCGACCAGGCCGCCGTCGCCGTCGTCGGCCAGCGCCTGCGCGTCGGCGACGAGCGGCAGCTCGGCGACCTTGACGCCGGTGCCGGAGGAGACGTCCCAGCCGGTCAGCAGGCCCTGCGCGGTGCTGGTGATCCAGACCAGGTCGCGGGCGTCGTCGACGGTGACGGCCCACGGGCCCTCGGGCACCGGGAACGCCTGGTGCAGGCGGATGATGTCCGTCATCGTGAAGATGAGCAGCTGGTCGCCGGTGCGGTCGGTGACGGCGATGGTGCCGTCGGCGCCGCTGGCGGCGCGGGCGGAGCCGAGGCCGGCGCGGAGGCTGGAGCCGACGCGGGCCTCGTCGACGTGGACCTCGTGGACGGAGGTCTCGGGGATGTTGAGCTCCATGACGCCGTCGGGGGTGCCGGGCACGGCGATGAGCTGGCTGCCGTGGCGGGAGACGTCGAAGTCGGCGGCCGGCTCGCCGTCGGAGCCGTAGACGTCGACGGCGGATTCCCCGGCACGGTGGCCGACGATGCGGCCGTCGGGCAGGCCGACGGCGGCGGAGTAGGCGGTGCCGCGGCCGACGACGCCCGTGGTGGAGCCGTCGCCGGCGACGACGTGGATGCCGTCGGGGCAGGGCAGCAGGGCGGTGCCCGGGCCGGACGACGGGGCCAGCAGGCCGCAGGCCGGGTCAACCGACTGGGAGGTCATCGCGGGCTCGGCCGGGGTGCCGGACAGCAGCCGGTCGCCGGCGCGGGCGAGGATGCGGTCGCCGACGGCCAGCGCCCCGGTGACCTGGTCCTGCAGCGGGACGACCGTCCCGGCGGGGTCGGCGGCGACCTCCGCGGCGGAGGCGGGGGAGGCGTTGCCCATGGCCTCCGCCAGCTCCTCGCCCTCGGTGCCGGCGCAGGCCGCGGTGCCGAGCGCCGTCGCCAGGGCCGCCGCGGCCGCCATCGTTCGTGTCCAGTTGACGCTGCTCACGCCTTCCGACGCTACCACCCGGGGAGTCCGGCCCGGCCGTACCCCTCCGGGCATCATCGGGCGGGCGCCGCGTCAGGCGGAGACGTCGTCCAGCGCGCCCGCGATGGCCGGGGGAAGCACCACGTCATCGGCCGCGAGGAGCTCCCGCAGCTGGCCGCGGGTACGCGCGCCGGCCAGCACCGACGACACCCCCGGACGGTCGCGCGCCCACGCCAGCGCGGCGACCGACGAGGCGACGCCGAGGCCCTCCGCGGCGGTGCACAGGGCGCCGACGACGGTGGCGCCGTGGGCGTCGAGGTAGTCCTGCACCTCGGCGTCGGCGTGCTCGGAGGCGCCGCGGGAGTCCACCGGGATGGCGTGGCGGTACTTGCCCGTCAGCACGCCCTGCGCCAGCGGGGCGCCGGCGATGAAGCCGACGCCGAGGTACTCGCACGCCGGCAGCAGCCCGTCCTCGGGGCCGCGCTGCAGCAGGCTGAATTCGTGCTGGGCGGCGACGGGGCGGATGCGCCCGGCGGCGGCGTGGGTGACGGCCAGCTGCCAGCCGGAGTAGCCGCGGACGCCGGCGTAGCGGACGCGGCCGGAGCGGACGGCGTGCTCGAGGGTGTCGGCGACCTCCTCCGGCGGCGTCTCCGCGTCCCAGTAGCCGGGCGACCACAGGTCGAGGTGGTCGACGCCGAGGCCCGCCAGCAGCGAGTCGAGGCCGGCGAGCAGGGACTTGCGGGAGCAGTCGACGCGCCTGCCGACGGGCCGGGCCGCGTCGACGCCGGAGGAGGCGGTGAGCACGACGTCGTCGCGCACCCCGGTCCGCGCCAGGACGTGGGCGAGCATCCGCACCGCCCGCTCGGCGTCGGCGCCGCCGGGCACCGGCGTCGCGTCCACCAGGTCGCCGCCGGCGTCGAGGAAGTCGCCCATGATGCGGGTCGCCTCCGTCGCGTCGGTGCCTGCGCCCCACGTCGCGGTGCCCAGCCCGATGGCCGACACGCGCAGGCCGCTGTCTCCCAGAATCCGTCGTCGCACGGGTCCGAGGGTAGACGGCGCCGCGGGGCGGGGGCGCCGGACACGCGGCCCGGCTCCGTTGGGGCGGCGCCGCCGCGGGGCGTAGGGTGACCCGCGTGACCGATACCCCCATCGCGCTGGCCCAGGCCGGCGCCACCTCAGACATGACCTGGATGCAGACGATCGTCCTGTCGATCGTCCAGGGCCTGACGGAGTTCCTGCCCGTCAGCTCCTCCGGCCACCTCCGCATCGTCTCCGAGCTGTTCTGGGGCGAGGACGCCGGCGCCTCGTTCACCGCCGTGATCCAGCTGGGCACGGAGGCCGCGGTGCTCGTCTACTTCGCCAAGGACATCTGGCGGATCCTGACGGCGTGGTTCCGGGGCCTGTTCAACAAGGAGGCCCGGGACTTCGACTACAAGATGGGCTGGATGGTGATCGTCGGCACGATCCCGATCGGCCTCATCGGCTTCTTCGGCAAGGACGCCATCCGCGAGGGCCTGCGCAACCTGTGGATCACCGCCGCGATGCTCATCCTGTTCTCCTTCGTGTTCATCCTCGCGGAGAAGTTCGGCAGGAGGAAGCGCAGCTTCGGCGAGCTGACCATGCGCGACGCCGTCATCATGGGCTTCGCCCAGTGCCTGGCGCTCATCCCGGGCGTCTCCCGCTCCGGCGGCACGATCTCCGCGGGCCTGTTCCTCAACCTCGACCGCGAAGTCGCCACCCGCTTCAGCTTCCTGCTGGCCATCCCGGCGGTGCTGGCGTCCGGCATCTTCTCCCTGCCCGACGCGTTCAACCCGGAGGCCGGCCAGGCCGCGTCGCTGCCGCAGCTGGCCGTCGGCGTCCTCATCGCCTTCGCCGTCGGCTACGCCGCCATCGCGTGGCTGCTGCGCTTCGTCGCCAACCACTCCTTCGCCTGGTTCGCCGCCTGGCGCATCCCGGTCGGCCTCGCCGTCATGGTGCTGCTGGGCATCGGCGTCATGCAGCCGCTGTAGGCCCCGCACCCGCCCGGCCGCGCCCCGATCGCGGCGCGGCCGCCGGGCGCCCCGTCGTCACGCGCAAATCCGTGACGCGTCCGCCAACCGCCCGCCCCGCCTCCTGCGGGGCGGGCGGTTGGCGATAGACTGCCCTCCATGCGCTCCTGGCCCGCCCCCGACGTCCCGACGGTCCCCGGCACCCCCGTGCCCCTGTCCCTGCACGACTCCGCCGACGCGGCGGTGCGCCCCGTGCGGCCGGAGGGCACCGCGGGCCTCTACGTCTGCGGCATCACCCCGTACGACGCGACGCACCTGGGCCACGCGGCGACCTACCTGACGTTCGATCTCATCCACCGCGTCCTGCTGGACAACGGCCACGAGGTCCACTACGTGCAGAACATCACCGACGTCGACGATCCGCTGTTCGAGCGCGCCGAGCGCGACGGCGTCGACTGGCGCGAGCTGGGGGAGTCCCAGATCAACCTCTTCCGCGACGACATGACCAACCTGTCCGTCATCCCGCCGCGCGACTACATCGGCGCCATCGAGTCGGTCGGCGAGGTCGTGGAGATGGTCGGCCGGCTGCTGGAGAACGGCTCCGCCTACCAGCTGGACGACGAGTACCCCGACGTCTACTTCCGCCGCGACGCCACCCCGGGCTTCGGCTACGAGTCCAACTACGACGAGGCGACGATGGCGGAGTTCTTCGCCGAGCGCGGCGGCGACCCCGACCGCCCCGGCAAGCGCGACCCGCTCGACGCCCTCATCTGGCGCGCCGAGCGCGAGGGCGAGCCCGCCTGGGACGCGCCCTTCGGCCGCGGCCGGCCGGGCTGGCACATCGAGTGCTCCGCCATCGCCGTCAACCGCCTGGGCATGGGCTTCGACATCCAGGGCGGCGGCAGCGACCTGAAGTTCCCGCACCACGAGTTCTCCGCCGCCCACGCGGAGGCCGCGAACCCGGGCGTCCACGACCACTCCGGCCCCGGTGCGGGCCCGCGCATGGCGAAGCACTACGTCCACTCCGCGATGATCGCCCTCGACGGCGTGAAGATGTCGAAGTCGCTGGGCAACCTGGTCTTCGTCTCCAAGCTCGTCGCCGCGGGCACCGACCCGTCGGCCATCCGCCTGGGCGTCTACGCCGGCCACTACCGCTCCGACCGCGACTGGTCCGACGAGGTGCTGGCCGAGGCGGAGCAGCGCCTGGCCCGCTGGCGCGCCGCCTGCGCCGACCCGTCGGCCCCCGCGGAGCCCGCGATCCGCGCGCTGCGCGAGGCGCTGTCCGACGACCTGGACACCCCGCGGGCGCTGCGCGTCGTCGACGACTGGGCCGCCGGCCGCGGCGCCACCGCCGGCCGTGCGCCCGGCGAGGGGGAGCAGGAGACCGCCGGGCAGCTGATGCGCATCGCCCTCGACGGCCTGCTCGGCGTCAAGGTGTAGCGCGCCCCGCCGCGCCGCGGCGCGCCGGAGGGGCGCGCACCCGGGCGGCGGACGGGGCCGCGGCGGGTCCCGTCGTCACGCGATGCGCGCGCGACGCGCGCACCCGCGTCCCGCGCACCGGACCCGGGCCCCGCGGCGACCTCCGCGCATGCGCAACCGCGCACCCATGCGGCGGGCGATGCCGGGATGCGCATGAAAATGGACTAAGCTGTCCACTCATGTCGACCACCCCCGCAGCCCCCGCGATGGTTCCCCACGGCGCAGCCCTGCTCGAGGCGCTGCGCGAGCGCGTGCTCATCGGCGACGGCGCCATGGGCACCCAGCTGCAGTCGTTCGACCTCGACGTCGACGACGACTTCCTGGGCCTCGAGGGCTGCAACGAGATCCTCAACGACACCCGCCCCGACGTGCTGGAGCTCATCCACCGCCGGTACTTCGAGGCCGGCGCCGACCTGGTGGAGACCAACACCTTCGGCTGCAACAAGCCGAACCTCGCGGACTACGACATCGAGGACCGCATCCGCGAACTCGCCCGCAAGGGCACCGAAATCGCCCGCCGCGTCGCCGACGAGATGGGCCCCGGCCGCGAGGGCATGCGCCGCTTCGTCCTCGGCTCCATCGGCCCCGGCACCAAGCTGCCGTCGCTCGGCCACGCCCCCTTCGCCGACCTGCGCGACGCCTACGTCGAATGCGGCCTCGGCATGCTCGAGGGCGGCGCCGACGCCTTCCTCATCGAGACCTGCCAGGACCTGCTGCAGGTCAAGGCCGCCGTCATCGGCGTCCAGACCGCGATGGAGCAGCTGGGCCGCCGCATCCCCATCGTCGTCCACGTCACCGTGGAGACCACCGGCACGATGCTCATGGGCTCCGAGATCGGCGCCGCCCTCACGGCGCTGGAGCCGCTCGGCATCGACATGATCGGCCTCAACTGCGCCACCGGCCCCGCCGAGATGAGCGAGCACCTGCGCTACCTGTCGAAGAACGCGCGGATCCCCGTCTCCGTCATGCCGAACGCCGGCCTGCCCGTCCTGGGCAAGGACGGCGCCGTCTACCCGCTGACCCCGGACGAGCTCGCGACCGCGCTGCGCGGCTTCGTCGAGGAGTTCGGCCTGTCCATGGTCGGCGGCTGCTGCGGCACCACCCCGGAGCACATCTCCGCCGTCCACGACGCCATCGCCGGCACGGACGACGTCGCCCCCGCCGTGCGCGCCGAGCGCGACCCCCGCGGGTCCGACGACGTCGCCTCCCTCTACTCGACGATGCCGCTGACGCAGGACACCGGCATCACCTTGATCGGCGAGCGCACCAACGCCAACGGCTCCAAGCGCTTCCGCGAGTCGATGCTCGCCGGCGACTGGGAGGACTGCCTCGACATCGCACGCCAGCAGACCGTCGACGGCGCCCACATGATCGACCTCTGCGTCGACTACGTCGGCCGCGACGGCCGCGAGGACATGCGCACCCTCGCCGCCATGGTCGCCACCTCCACGACGCTGCCGGTGATGATCGACTCCACCGAGCCCGGCGTCATCGAGGCCGGCCTGGAGCACCTCGGCGGCCGTTGCGCCGTCAACTCCGTCAACTTCGAGGACGGCGACGGCCCCGACTCCCGCTACCAGCGCATCATGCGCCTGGTGAAGAAGCACGGCGCCGCCGTCGTCGCGCTGGCCATCGACGAGGAGGGCCAGGCGCGCACCGCCGAGCGCAAGGTCGAAATCGCCGAGCGCCTCATCGCCGACATCACCGGGACGTGGGGCCTGCGGGAGCGCGACATCATCGTCGACACGCTGACGTTCCCCATCTCCACGGGCCAGGAGGAGACGCGCCGCGACGGCATCGAGACCATCGAGGCCATCCGCGAGCTCAAGCGCCGCCACCCCGAGATCCACATGACCCTGGGCCTGTCGAACATCTCCTTCGGCCTCAACCCGGCCGCCCGCCAGGTCCTCAACTCCGTGTTCCTCAACGAGTGCGTGGAGGCGGGCCTCGACTCCGCCATCGCCCACAGCTCGAAGATCCTGCCGATGAACCGGATCGACGAGGAGCAGCGCACCGTAGCCCTCGACATGGTCTACGACCGGCGGCGCGAGGAGGGCCACCCCGACGGTGCCTACGACCCGCTGCAGACGTTCATGCAGCTGTTCGAGGGCGTCTCCGCCGCCGACGCGAAGGACGCCCGCGCCGAGAAGCTGGCCGCGATGCCGCTGTTCGAGCGCCTCGCGCAGCGCATCATCGACGGCGAGCGCACCGGCATGGAGGCCGACCTCGACGCGGCGATGGAGGAGAAGACCCCCATCCAGATCATCAACGAGGACCTGCTCGGCGGCATGAAGACCGTCGGCGAGCTGTTCGGCTCCGGCCAGATGCAGCTGCCGTTCGTCCTCCAGTCCGCCGAGTGCATGAAGACCGCGGTGAGCTACCTCGAGGGCTTCATGGACGCGGAGGACAACACCGGCTCCAAGGGCCGCATCGTCCTGGCGACGGTGAAGGGCGACGTCCACGACATCGGCAAGAACCTCGTCGACATCATCCTGTCCAACAACGGCTACGAGGTGCACAACATCGGCATCAAGCAGCCGGTGGCGAACATCCTGTCCGCCGCGCAGGAGACGGGCGCCGACGCCATCGGCATGTCGGGCCTGCTGGTGAAGTCGACCGTCGTCATGAAGGAGAACCTGGAGGAGATCAACGCCGCCGGCGTCGCGGCGCAGTTCCCGGTGCTGCTCGGCGGCGCGGCGCTCACCCGCGCCTACGTGGAGGACGACCTGACGGAGGTCTACGAGGGCGAGGTCTACTACGGCCGCGACGCCTTCGAGGGCCTGCGCATCATGGACGAGCTCATGGCCGTCAAGCGCGGCGAGGGCCCGGCGCCCGACTCCCCGGAGGCGAAGGCCGCGGAGGAGAAGAAGGCGAAGCGCCGGGAGCGCCGCGAGCGGTCGAAGCGCATCGCCGCCAAGCGCGCCGCCGAGGCCGCGCCGGTGGAGGTGCCTGAGCGCTCCGACGTCGCCGTCGACGTGCCGGT
Organism: Corynebacterium sp. 335C; assembly: GCF_053525695.1. Lineage (NCBI taxonomy): Bacteria > Bacillati > Actinomycetota > Actinomycetes > Mycobacteriales > Corynebacteriaceae > Corynebacterium > Corynebacterium sp. 335C. The sequence continues at coordinate 110,389 of NZ_JASTTB010000001.1, read as the reverse complement.
GGCGACGCCGCCGTTCTGGGGCACGCGCATCGTCAAGGGCGTGGCCCTGAACGACTACCTGACGTGCCTGGACGAGCGCGCCCTGTTCCTGGGCCAGTGGGGCCTGCGCGGCGCCCGCGGCGGCGAGGGCCCGACCTACGAGGAACTGGTGGAGTCGGAGGGCCGGCCGCGGCTGCGCTCCTGGCTGGAGCGCCTGTCGACGGCGGGCATCCTGCAGCACGCCGCCGTCGTCTACGGCTACTTCCCGGCGGTCTCCGAGGGCCAGGACGTCCTGGTGCTGCCGCTGCCGGAGGACGGCGCGGAGCCGGATCCGTCCGCGGAGCCCATCGCCCGGTTCCCGTTCCCGCGCCAGCAGCGCGGCCGCTTCCTGTGCATCGCCGACTTCGTGCGGTCGCGGGAGAAGGCGGTGGAGACGGGCCAGGTCGACGTGCTGCCGTTCCAGCTGGTCACCATGGGCCAGCCGATCGCGGACTACGCCAACGAGCTGTTCGCGAAGGACGACTACCGCAACTACCTGGAGATCCACGGCATCGGCGTGCAGCTGACGGAGGCGCTGGCGGAGTACTGGCACTCCCGCGTCCGCGCGGAGCTGGCGTTCTCCGACGGCACGAACGCGGCGCGCGACGACTCGCACGAGGAGCGCGCCTTCTTCGACCTGAAGTACCGCGGCGCCCGCTACTCCTTCGGCTACGGCTCCTGCCCGGACCTGGAGTCCCGGCGAACGATGGTCGAGCTGCTGCGCCCGGAGCGCATCGGCGTGGAGCTGTCGGAGGAGCTGCAGCTGCATCCGGAGCAGTCCACCGACGCGTTCGTGCTGTACCACCCGGAGGCGAAGTACTTCAACGTGTAGCCACGCGCCCGCATGGTGCGTGACGACGGGACCCGCGCGGCGCGCATCCGCCGGCCAAGGCGGGCCGCGTTCTTCGGCGCGGGGAAACCGTGGGCGGCGCTAATGCGGAAACCGCATCGCCGTTAACGCGGAATCGGCGTCGTCGTTAACGCGGAAACCCCTTCTCGATGCGGCGGATCAAGTGAGCCGGACCTCCGTAAGGGCCGCCGTACCCCGCATGACCAGCGCGGACTTGCTGGACGCAGGGCCGCGCGCATGCCATCATCCCGCACATGCGCAAGCATGCAGATACTCAGATGGGCTCCGCCGCACCCGGTGACGCGATGGTCGCCGCCGCGGCGCCCGACCGCGCGGCCGACGCCCGCGGCTCCGCGATGCGGACCTTCCTCGCCTCCTTCGAGGGGCGCCTCGCCCTGGCCACCGCGGCGGCCATCATCGTCTTCCTCGCCGCCTCCGCCATCGTCCAGCCCGCCGACGGCACCGCCGCCTGGTGGCTGACGCGGCTGCCGCTCATCGCGGTGGTCGCCGTCGGCGGCGTCCCCCTCATCCGCGACGTCGTCGCGGCGATGATCAAGTACGACGGCGGCGCGGACATGCTCGCCGCCATCTCCATCGTCACCTCGGTGCTGCTCGGGGAGTGGCCGGTCGCGGCCATCATCGTGCTCATGCTCTCCGGCGGCGAGGCGCTGGAGGAGGCCGCGTCGAAGCGCGCCTCCCGCACCCTCGACGCCATCGCGAAGCGCACCCCGACCGTCGCGCACAGGCTGCGCGGCGAGGACCTCTCCGCGGGCTTCGACGACGTCGCCGCCGACGACGTCGAGGTCGGCGACCTCATCGCCGTCCTGCCCCACGAGCTCTGCCCGGTCGACGGCGAGGTCGCCGCCGGCCACGGCGCGATGGACGAGTCCTACCTGACGGGCGAGCCCTACGTCGTGTCGAAGTCCGCGGGCTCCGCCGTGATGTCCGGCGCCGTCAACGGCGAGGGCACTCTGACCGTGCGGGCCACGGCCCGCGCCGAGGACTCCCGCTACGCCCAGATCGTCGGCGTGCTGAAGGAGGCGGAGGAGAACCGCCCGCCGATGCGCCGGCTCGCCGACCGCCTGGGCGCCTGGTACACCGTCGTCGCCGTCGTCCTCGGCGCCGCCGGCTGGATCATCTCCGGCGACCCGTCGCGCTTCCTCGCGGTGGTCGTCGTTGCCACCCCGTGCCCGCTGCTCATCGGCGTGCCCGTCGCCATCATCGGCGCCATCAGCCTGTCCGCGAAGCGCGGCATCATCATCCGCGACCCGGGCCTGCTGGAGCGAGTGTCGACGGTCGACGAGATCCTCTTCGACAAGACCGGCACCCTGACCTACGGCCGCCCGTCCATCACGGAGATCGCGGTGACGCCCGGCACCGACGCCGACGCGATGCTCGCCGCCGCCGCGGCCCTCGAGGGATACTCGCGTCACCCGCTGGCCGCCGCCGTGCGCGACGGCGCGGCGGGGCGGGGGCTGGAGCTCCCGCCGGTCACCGAGGTCGCGGAGAAGCCGGGCTACGGCCTCGTCGGCGTCGTCGGCGGCCGCGAGGTCGCGCTGACCAGCCGAGCCGCGGCGGAGCGCGCCGACGCGGACGGCGCCGCGGAGTTGCCGAGGACCGTCTCCGGCATGGAGACCGCCGTGCTGGTCGACGGCCGCGTCGCGGGCCTCATCCGCTTCCGCGACCTGCCGCGGGCGAACGCCGGCGACTTCCTGGCCCACCTGCCGGGCCGCCACGGCGTGCGCCGCACGATGATCCTCTCCGGCGACCGCGAGTCGGAGGTCCGCCATCTCGCCGACGAGGTCGGCATCGACGAGGTCCACGCCGGGCTCAGCCCGGAGGACAAGCTCGCCATCGTCCGGGAGCGCACCTCCCGCGGCCGCACGCTGTTCCTCGGCGACGGCATCAACGACGCCCCGGCGATGACCGCGGCGACCGCGGGCGTCGCGTTCGGCGCGGCCAACGACGTGACGACGGAGGCCGCCGGAGCCGTCGTCCTCGACTCCTCCCTGGAGCGCCTCGACGACCTGCTGCACATCGGCCGCCGGATGCGCCGCATCGCGCTGCAGTCCGTCATCGCGGGCATGGGCCTGTCGGCGCTGGGCATGGTGCTGGCCGTCTTCGGCCTGCTGCCGCCGCTGGCCGGCGCCATCGCGCAGGAGGTCATCGACGTCCTCGTGGTCCTCAACGCCGCGCGCGTCGCCCTCGTCCGCGGGCCGCTGTCGGACTTCGGCGGGGACGACGACGCCTGACGACGGGGCGCGCCGCGGCCCTCGCGGTCCACGGCGCATGCGCGTGACGACCGGGGGCCGCACCGGGGAGGGGGCCGTCGCAAAGCACGACCCGTGCGGGCCCTACGCGGACCCGTCCTCCCGGGCCCGCACCAGCAACGTCTGGACGCTGCGGCCGATGGGGCCGCGGGCGTCGTAGAGCTCGCCGGCGGTCATGCCGATGCCGTCCGGGCCGATGGAGCCGCGGGCCGTGATGCCCAGCCACCAGTCGCCGGCGAAGTCGGGGACGCGGTGCAGGTGGACGACCAGGTCGGTGTTCATGAAGGTCCACTCCCGCGGATCCAGCGTCGCGCCGATGCCGTTGGCGGTGTCGACGACCTGCATGAGCCGCTCCACCGGCGTCGGCTCCTCGTCCTCGACGACGGGCAGGCGGGTGCGCACCCAGTGCACCGGCGGGGCCTGGCCGCCGGCGCCCGGCAGCGGATCGGGGTCGGCGGCGGCGACGGCCTCGATCGACTCGATGTAGCCGCCGTCCCACTCCGACAGCAGCGGCGCCCCGTCCCGCACCGCGTCGGCGGGGCCGGGGATGGGCCGCTCGAGGGCGCGCTCGATGCCGGGGGTCTCCGCCGTCGCCATCCGCCACGCGCTCGCCGACGCCACGGGCCGCCAGGCGCCGCGGACCTCCGCCAGCAGCTCCGCCTCCACCTTGAGGATCTGGCGGCCGGGGCGGGAGATCCACGACCGGGCGCGCAGCTCCGTGTACGGCACCGCGCCCAGCAGGTCGACGGCGATGCGGGTGGTGCGGGTGCCCTCCGGGATGCCGGGGCAGCGCTCCAGCATGCGGGTCAGCAGCGCAGCCGGGGGAGCGCCGTGCTGGAACGGGCCCCACGCGCCGTGGGTGTGCTCCGTGGGCAGGAAGCGCTCGACCGGGGTGCCGTCAGGCAGGCCGGTCTCCGCGGGGTCGGCGGGGCCGAGGGGCTGGAAGTAGGCGGCGGGAACGTTCATGCCCGAAAGGGTAACGGTGGTGCGGGCGGGCCCGCGGCCGGTCCGCCGCCGCGGGGGTGGCCGGGGTGGTGGACGGGCGGCGTCGCCGGACGCGCGGGGGAGGCGGCGCTCCGGTAGCGTCAGCCGGGTGATGGACGCGATTCTCTGGGACATGGACGGCACCCTCATCGACACGGAGCCGCTGTGGGGACGCGCCACCTACGCGCTGTCGGAGGAGCTCGGCGGACCGCTGACCCCGGAGGCGCGGGAGAAGACCATTGGCGGCTCCGGCCCGAACACCGTCCGGGTCATCTCGGAGCACCTGGGCACCACGCTCGGGGAGGACGAGACGGCGGCGGCCATCCGCCGCCTGTTCGATCTGTTCATCCGGGAGCTGCGCGCCGGCGGCGCCCCCATGCGCCCGGGCGCGGCGGAGCTGCTGCGCGAGGCGAGGGCCGCGGGGCTGCCCTCCATCCTGGTGACCAACACGGTGCGGCGCCTGGCCGACGAGGAGATCGCCATCATCGGCCCGGAGCTCTTCGACGCGACGCTGTGCGGCGACGAGGTCCCGCACGGCAAGCCCGCGCCGGACCTGTACCTGCGCGCCGCGGAGGTCGCCGGGGCCGCCCCGGACGCGTGCCTGGCGGTGGAGGACAGCTTCACCGGCACCACCGCCGCCGTCGCCGCCGGCTGCCGCGTCCTCGGCGCGCCGGTCGACGACCACGGCGAGGTCGCCGACGGCGCCGGACGTCTGTCGGAGCTGACCGGCCGCATCGATCTGGAGGGCTTCACGCTGGCGGACCTGGCGGAGCTGCACGGCCGCCTCGGCGCCGGCGCAGCCGCCGCTGCGCGGAGCTGAGGCGCACCGCCGCGGGGCCGGCGCCGCGCCGCCGCGCGGGCCCGCCCGGATGCCCGGCCGCGCGTCCGGCCGCGCGTCGCCGCCGCCCCCGAGGGCCCCGACCGGCCGGTCGCCCGGGCGTGTGGAACAATGTCCGGCGTGAAGGACTTTGACACCCTGTACCAGGAGCTGCGTTCCCGCGCCGAGGAGCGCCCGGAGGGCTCGTCGACGGTGGAGATGCTCGACCTCGGCGTGCACGCCCAGGGCAAGAAGATCATGGAGGAGGCCGGCGAGGTCTGGCTGGCCGCCGAGCACGAGTCCGACGACGCGCTGGCGGAGGAGATCTCGCAGCTCATCTACTGGCTCCAGGTCATCATGGTCGGCCGCGGGCTGACCCCGGAGGACATCTACCGCCACCTCTAGGCGCCCCCGGGCCCCGGCCCGCATCCGACACCCACACCGCACACGCACACGCCGCACCCGTCCCGCAGAGGAGAACCGCACCCCATGCTCCGCGTCGCCGTCCCTAACAAGGGCTCACTGTCCGAGTCCGCCCTCGAGATCCTCAAGGAGGCCGGCTACCCCGGCCGCGGGGACTCCAAGCGCCTGACGGTGCACGACGAGGACAACGACCTGGAGTTCTTCTTCCTCCGCCCGAAGGACATCCCGATCTACGTCGGCAACGGCCACCTGGATCTGGGCATCACGGGCCGCGACCTCGCCGGCGATTCGCTGGCGCCGGTGCGCGAGGTGCTGGACCTCGGCTTCGGCTCCTCCACGTTCCGCTACGCCGCCCCGGCCGACGAGTCATGGACGGTGGAGGACCTGGAGGGCAAGCGCGTCGCCACGTCCTACCCGAACCTGGTGCGCCAGGACCTGAAGGCCCGCGGCATCTCGGCGGAGGTCATCCGCCTCGACGGCGCGGTGGAGATCTCGATCCGCCTCGGCGTCGCCGACGTCATCGCCGACGTCGTGTCCACCGGCCGGACGCTGCGCCAGCAGGGCCTCGCCCCGTTCGGCGAGCCGCTGGTCACCTCCGCCGCCGTGGTCGTGGCGCACGAGGACCGGGAGCTGGGGGAGGACGCGGACGTGTTCCTGCAGCGGCTGACCGGCATCCTGCACGCGAAGAACTACGTGATGCTCGACTACAACATCACCCGCGCCTCCCTGGACGCCGCGGCGGCGCTGACGCCGGGCCTGTCCAGCCCGACGGTGTCCCCGCTGGCGGACGAGGAGTGGGTCGCCGTCCGCGCCATGGTCCCGCGCAAGCTGGCGAACCCGATCATGGACGACCTGTCGGCGCTCGGCGCCCAGGCCATCCTGGCGTCCGACATCCGCATCGCCCGCATCTAGCACCGCGCCCGCCGCGCGGTCACCGTCGTCGCGCATCACCCGGTGCGTTGCGACGGCGACCGCCCCGCGGTGCCCGGCGCAGCGCACCGCACGCGGACCCCGCGCCCCCGCCCCGCCCCTCCGGTCGAGGAGGCGGGCGGGGGCGCGTTTCCGTTTCCGGGGGTAGTCTCGCGGGCGCGGGGCCGCCCCCGTCCGCCTCGACCCGGCGGTCCCGGGCAGCGGCGGCGCCGCGACGACGGACGAGGACGCCGATGACACCGACCACCCGCACCGAAACCGACCTGCTGGGCTCGAGGGGGATCCCCGCCGACGCCTACTACGGGGTCCACACCCTCCGCGCGATGGAGAACTTCCCGATGTCGCGCACGACCATCAACGACGTGCCGCACTTCATCCGCGGCATGGTGATGGTGAAGAAGGCCGCGGCGATGGCCAACCGCCGCGTGCACACCATCCCGGGCGACGTCGCCGACGCGATCATCCACGCCTGCGACGAGGTGCTGGAGCGCGGCCGCTGCATGGACCAGTTCCCGATCGACGTGTTCCAGGGCGGCGCCGGCACGTCGGTGAACATGAACACCAACGAGGTGATCGCGAACCTGGCGCTGGAGCACATGGGCTTCGGCAAGGGCCGGTACGACGTCGTGAACCCGAACGACGACGTCAACCAGTGCCAGTCCACGAACGACGCGTACCCGACGGGCTTCCGCCTGGCGCTGCACATGGCGGCGCAGGAGCTCATCGCGGCGCTGGACGACCTGGAGTCGGCGTTCCACGCGAAGGGCGACGAGTTCAACGACATCATCAAGATGGGCCGCACGCAGCTGCAGGACGCGGTGCCGATGTCGCTGGGCCAGGAGTTCCACGCGTTCGGCAACAACCTGGCGGAGGAGCGGGATCGCATCAGCCGCTCCGCGGACCGCCTGCTGGAGATGAACCTCGGCGCCACCGCCATCGGCACGGGCGTCAACGCGCCGTCGGGCTACCGGGAGGCGGTCATCCAGGCGCTGCGCGAGGTCACCGGCCTGCCGGTGTCGTCGGCGAAGGACCTGGTGGAGGCGACGTCGGACACGGGCGCCTACGTCAACACGCACGCGACGCTGAAGCGCACGGCGATGAAGCTGTCGAAGGCGTGCAACGACCTGCGCCTGCTGTCGTCGGGCCCGCGGGCGGGCCTGAACGAGATCAACCTGCCGGAGATGCAGGCCGGCTCGTCGATCATGCCGGCGAAGGTGAACCCGGTCATTCCGGAGGTCGTCAACCAGGCGTGCTTCAAGGTCTTCGGCAACGACCTGACGGTGTCGATGGCGGCGGAGGCCGGCCAGCTGCAGCTGAACGTCATGGAGCCGGTCATCGCGCAGTGCCTGTTCGAGACGATCCGCCTGCTGCGCAACGCGGCGAACGTGCTGCGGGAGAAGTGCGTGCAGGGCATCACGGCGAACGCGGATGTGTGCCGCGGCTACGTCGACAACTCCATCGGCATCATCACCTACCTCAACCCGGTCATCGGACACGCGGCGGGCGACCGCATCGGCAAGGAGGCCGCGCGCACCGGCCGGTCGGTGCGCGAGCTCATCCTGGAGGAGGGGCTGCTGGACGAGGCGCAGCTGGATCGCATCCTGTCAACCGACAACCTCATGCACCCGGAGTACCTGGGCACCCGCTACGTCGACGGCCGCACGCGGCTGCAGGAGCTGGGCCTGGAGGGCATGGCCGCCGACGACGACGCGGGCGAGGCCGCGCCGCCGCAGGGCGAGCCGGGCGACGGCGAGTAGCCGCCGCACGCCGCTGCGCATGACGACGCGCCCCGCGCCGCCGCGGGGCGTCCGACGCGGGCGGGGCCCGGGTGCGCGCGCACCCGGGCCCCGCGTGACGACGGCGACCGCCGCGCGCGGTCGCCGTCGTCACGCGTCACGTGCGCGGCGGGAACCTGCGCGGCGGCGGTGACGGCCGCGGGGGTGCTCAGTCGCCGTGGGCGCCGGGCCACCCCGGGTACTCCGGGGGCGTGCCGCCGTGGGCGGGGCAGAGGCTCTCGCGGAAGGAGCACCATCCGCACAGCTTCGAGGTGCGCGGGGCGAAGTCGCCGAATTCGCCGTCGCGGACGATGTCGGCCCACAGCGCGGACAGCTCGGCCTGGAAGCGCTCGAGCTCCCGGGTGTTCGGCACGTGGATGAGGTCGTCGGCGGCCTTGAGGTACATCAGCCGCAGCTGATCGGGCACGCGGCCGGTGAGCCGCCAGTACGCCAGCGCGTAGAAGCGCATCTGGAACATCGCCTCGCCCTGGAAGCGCGGGTGGGGCTTGCGGCCGGTCTTGTAGTCGACGATGCGGACCTCGCCGGTCGGTGCGACGTCGACGCGGTCGATGAAGCCGCGCGCCGGCACGTCGTCCAGCCGCAGCTGCACGAACTTCTCCAGATCCGCCGCGTCGAAGCCGCGCGGGTTCTCCAGCATGAAGTAGCCCTTCAGCAGGCCGCGGCATTCGACGAGGAAGTCCATGAGGTCGGATTCCGGCACGAGCTCGGCGAGCTCGTCGTCCGATTCGCCCATGCGCGCCCACTCCGGCTTCAGCATCTTCACCGCCGCCGGGTAGGTCCGCTCCTCCCGCGGCAGGGCGTGCATTCTCTCCAGCACCGCGTGCACCAGCGTGCCCTTGACCTGCGCGACCGTCTTCGGCTCCGGGATGCGGTCGATGGCCCGCAGCCGGTACTTCAGCGGGCACTGCCGGTAGTCGTTGGCGCGGGACGGGGAGAGGGCGAGCTTCGTGCGGGCGGGGGCGTCGGGCATAATCGTCCAGCGTAACGGGGGCGGGGACCATCACACGAGGAAGGCGGGCCTTTCATGGCGCACAGCGGACCCTTCGAGGCGGGCGACCGCGTCCAGCTCACCGACGGCAAGAACCGGAAGTTCACCATCACCCTGCAGCCCGGGGAGCGGTTCTTCACCCACCGCGGGCCGATCGCCCACGACGACATCATCGGCTCGGAGGAGGGCACCACCGTCGAGTCCGGCGAGGGCACCCTCTACCTGTGCCAGCGGCACACCCTCATGGACTACGTCCTGTCCATGCCCCGCGGCGCCGCCGTCATCTACCCGAAGGACGCGTCCCAGATCCTGGTCGAGGGTGACGTGTTCCCCGGCGCCCGCGTCCTGGAGGCCGGCGCCGGCTCCGGCGCCATGAGCCTCTACCTGCTGCGCGCCATCGGCCCGGAGGGCGAGCTCATCTCCTACGAGATCCGCGACGACCACCTGGAGCACGCCCGCCGCAACGTGGCGGAGTTCCACGGGGGCGAGGAGCCGGCGAACTGGAGCCCGCGCCTCGGCGACCTCAAGGAGGTCACGGTCGAGGACCTCGGCGGCCCCGTCGACCGCGTCCTGCTGGACATGCTCGAGCCGTGGGAGTGCCTGGAGCGGGCGAAGGACGTGCTGCGCCCCGGCGGCGTCCTCATCGGCTACGTCGCCACCGTCACCCAGCTGATGAAGGTGATGGAGGGCATCCGCGCCCTCGGCTGCTTCACCGAGCCGCGCGCGTGGGAGACCATCGTCCGCGACTGGCACGTCGTCGACCTCGCGGTGCGCCCGGTGCACCGCATGCAGGCGCACACCGCGTTCCTCATCGTCGCCCGGCGCCTCGCCGACGGCGTCCGCGCCCCGCGCCCGCAGCGCCGCAACCGGCGGTAGGGGGAGGGCCCGCGGCCCGGACGCGGGGCTCCGCACCGGACGACGGGCGGCGCGGCCGGGCTTCGGGGGCGGTACCTGCCGGGGCCGGACCTTTGGGTAGGTAGGGTTCGGTTCATGAGCTACTCCAGCGACGAGAACGGCCGCCCGGGCGAGTCCCGCGGCGGCGCCGCCGCGACGCCGCCCTCCTCGGCGGCGGACGCGGAGGCCCGCATCAGGGAGGCCAACGCCCGCCACCGCGAGGCGCTGACGAACCTGCGGTCGGTGGAGCAGAAGAACCGCGTCCTGGGCGCCCGCAACGACAAGCTGGTCGAGGCGCTGCGCGAGTCCCGCGACCAGCTGGCGCGCCTGCAGCAGGACCTGGAGGAGATGACGGCGCCGCCGTCGACCTACGGCATCTTCCTGGAGCCGGCGCCGGACGGCCGCAGCGCCGAGGTGTTCACCGGCAACCGCCGCATGCGCCTGCCGGTGCTGCGCTCCCTGCCGGTGCGCGAGCTGCGCCCGGGCGCGCAGGTGCGCATCTCCGACGGCGCCCTGGTCGTCGAGGACTGCGGCTACCCGGACAGCGGCGACCTCGCCGTCGTCCGCGAGACGCTCCCCGACGGCGGCCGCGTGCTGGTCACCGACCACCACGGCGACGAGTTCCTGGTGAAGCTCACCGCGGAGCTGACGCCGCGCGCCGGCGACACCGTGCTCATCGACCGGAAGGCGGGCCACGCCTTCGAGGTCATCCCCAAGGCCGAGGTGGAGAACCTGGTGCTGGAGGAGGTGCCGGACGTCGAGTACTCCGACATCGGCGGCCTCTCCGACCAGATCGAGCAGATCCACGACGCGGTGGAGATGCCGTTCCTGCACCCGGAGCTGTACCAGGCCTACGACCTGCGGCCGCCGAAGGGCGTGCTGCTGTACGGCCCGCCCGGCAACGGCAAGACGCTCATCGCGAAGGCCGTCGCCAACTCCCTGGCCCGCAAAATCGCGCTGTCCCGCGGCAGCTCGGAGGCGGAGGCCCGCCGGGCCCGCTCGTACTTCCTCAACGTCAAGGGCCCGGAGCTGCTGAACAAGTTCGTCGGCGAGACCGAGCGCCAGATCCGGCTCATCTTCGACCGCGCCCGCGACATCGCGGAGGACGGGAAGCCGGTCATCGTCTTCTTCGACGAGATGGACTCCATCTTCCGCACCCGCGGCTCCGGCGTGAGCTCCGACATGGAGAACACGGTCGTGCCGCAGCTGCTCAGCGAGCTCGACGGCGTCGAGGGCCTGGAGAACGTCATCGTCATCGGCGCGACGAACCGCGAGGAGATGATCGACCCGGCGATCCTGCGCCCGGGCCGGCTGGACGTGAAGATCCGCATCAACCGGCCGGACGAGCAGGCGGCGCGGGAGATCTTCGGCAAGTACCTGGTGCCGGAGCTGCCGTACGCGGAGGAGGAGCTGGCCGCCCACGGCGGCGACGCGGCCGCCGCGGCGGAGGCGCTCATCTCCCGGACGGTGGAGCGGATGTACGCGGAGTCGGAGGAGAACGAGTACGTCCGCATCCGCTACGCCGACGGCACCGACGAGATGCTGCACTTCCGCGACGTCAACTCCGGCGCGATGATCGCCAACGTCGTCGACCGCGCGAAGAAGTACGCCATCAAGGACGTCATCGCCGGCCGGCCCGGCGGCATCCGCGCCGCGCACCTGCTCGACGCGGTGCGCGAGGAGTTCCTGCAGAACGAGGATCTGCCGAACACGTCGAACCCGGACGAGTGGGCCCGCATCTCGGGCCGCCCGTCGGGCCGCGTCGTCGACGTGCAGGTGATCCAGCACGACTGGCTCGGCGACGGCGCCGAGGGGGAGGCGTGACCATGAACCGCATCTTCGGCACGGAAATCGAGTACGGCATCTCGACGCCGGCGACGCCGCAGGCGAGCCCGATCCTGACGTCGACGGAGGTGGTGAAGGCGTACGCGCGGGCGCACGCCCCGGCCTCCGGCAAGCGCGCCCGGTGGGACTACGAGCCGGAGTCGCCGCTGCGCGACACCCGCGGCTACGACCTGCGCCGCTACCGGATGACGCCGGTGGTGGACCCGGACGCGCTCGGCGCGGCGAACATCATCCTGGACAACGGCGCCCGCTTCTACGTCGACCACGCGCACCCGGAGTACTCCGCCCCGGAGACGGCGTCGCCGATGGCCGCGGTCATCGCCGATCGCGCGGGCGACGAGATCATCCTCGAGGCGGCGAAGCTGGCGGAGGCCTCCGGCGAGCTGCCGGAGGTGCGCATCTACCGCAACAACGTCGACGGCAAGGGCGCCTCCTACGGCTCGCACGAGAACTACCTCATCCGCCGCGACGTCCCGTTCGAGGACTTCGCCGACGGCCTCATCCCGTTCTTCGTCACCCGCCAGGTCATCACCGGCGCCGGCCGCGTGGGCCTCGGCGAGGCGGGGCAGGAGACGACCGCGGACGCGGGCTTCCAGATCTCCCAGCGCGCCGACTACATCGAGACCGACATCTCGCTGGAGACGACGCTGAACCGCGGCATCATCAACACCCGCGACGAGCCGCACGCCGACGGCGAGCTGTGGCGCCGCCTGCACGTCATCATCGGCGACGCCAACATGAGCGAGGTCGCGACGTTCCTCAAGCTGGGCACGACGGCGCTGGTGCTGTCGGCCATCGAGGACGGCGCCGACTTCTCCGACCTCAAGCTCCGCGAGCCGGTGAAGGACGTCCGCACCGTCTCCCGCGACCTGACGTGCACGGCGAAGCTGCAGCACGACGACCACGTCACGTGGCGCACCGCGGTGGAGATCCAGCGCGAGTACCTCGACCGCTGCGCGCGTTACGACGAATCGGGCGAGGTGACGGCCCTCTGGCGCGAGGTCTTGGACTTGCTGGCCGAGGACCCGCGGAAGACCGCCCACCTGCTGGACTGGACCGCGAAGCTGGGGCTGCTGGAGGGCCTGCGCGCCCGCGCCGGCGGCGACTGGCGCCACCCGAAGCTGGCGCTGGTGGACCTGCAGTACGCCGACGTCGATCCGGCGCGCGGCCTGCACCGGGCGCTGGAGCGCCGCGACAGCATGCGGCGCCTGACGACGTACGAGCAGATCGCCCACGCCGTCGCCCACCCGCCGGAGGACACCCGCGCCTACTTCCGCGGCGAGCTGCTGCGCCGGTTCCCGGACGACGTCGTCGCCGCCAGCTGGAACTCCGCCATCGTCCGCATGGGCGGCCCGGAGACCCGCGGCGGGGACTGCGACGACACCGGCGACCTGGTGAAGATGCGCTTCCAGGGCCTGGCCTCCCACACGAAGGCGGAGCTCGGGGGCATCCTGGAGGACGCGGCCGACATCGGCGACGCCGTCGCCCGGCTCCGCGAGCGGGGACTCGCCGGGCTGCGCTGACGGCCCCGCGGCCCCGCGCCGCACGCCGGGGCCCCGCGCGCCGCGCGGGTCCCGTCGTCACGCACCGCGGCGACCACGACAGAGACCACGACCGACCGAACACCAACGACCAGGAGGACGACATGGCTGACATCACGGGCGCCCAGATCCAGGGCGGCGGCGCCGGCGACGGCGACGACGAGCAGGACGCGGCCGGCGGCGGCGCCGGCGGCGGCCAGGTGCAGGAGAACATCGCGGCGGCCGACGATCTGCTCGACGAGATCGACGGCCTGCTGGAGTCGAACGCGGAGGAGTTCGTCCGCTCCTACGTGCAGAAGGGCGGCGAGTAGGCCGTGGCGCTCGTCCGGCGGATCACGGGCATCGAGACCGAGTACGGCGTCACCTGCACGCTCGACGGGCAGCGGCGCCTGGGGCCGGACGAGATCGCCCGGTACATGTTCCGGCCCGTCATCGAGGAGCACGGCGCCACCAACATCTTCCACGCCAACGGCGGGCGCCTGTACCTCGACGTCGGCGCGCACCCGGAGTTCGCGACCGCGGAGTGCGACGACCTGGACCAGCTCATCGCCCACGACCGCGCGGGCGAGACGATCATCGAGCGGCTGGCGGCGCAGGCGGAGGAGTCGCTGGCGGCCGAGGGCATCGGCGGGAAGGTCTTCCTGTTCCGCAACAACGTCGACTCCGCCGGCAACAGCTACGGCTGCCACGAGAACTACCTGGTGGGCCGCGACATGAGCCTGCGCGCCCTGTCGAAGCTGCTGCTGCCGTTCATGGTGACCCGCCAGATCATCTGCGGCGCCGGCGTCATCTCCCGGCCGTTCCCCAACAGCCCCTTCGAGTCGCAGCCGGAGCAGTACTGCTTCAGCCAGCGCGCCGACCACGTGTGGGAGGGCGTGTCGTCGGCGACGACCCGCTCGCGGCCCATCATCAACACCCGCGACGAGCCGCACGCCGACTCGCGCGTCCACCGCCGCCTGCACGTCATCGTCGGCGACTCCAACATGAGCGAGACGACGACCGCGCTGAAGGTCGGCGCCACCCAGCTGGTCCTCGAGCTCATCGAGGAGGGCCTGGAGCTGCCGGACATCGAGATCGCCAACGAGATCAAGGCCATCCGCCTGGTCAGCCGCGACATGACCGGCACCGCGCCGATCCCGCTGCGAAGCGGCGAGACCGCCTCCGCGCTGGAGATCCAGCGGATGTACCTGGAGGCCGCCCGCGGCTGGCTGGAGCGCCGCGACGACTCCGCCGGCGGCACGCCGAACGCCCGCATGGCGCAGCTGGTGGAGCTGTGGGAGCGGACGCTGCGCGCGGTCGAGACCGGCGACTGGTCCCTGGTGGACCGGGAGATCGACTGGGCCATCAAGTGGTCGCTGCTCAAGCGCTACATGGACCGCGGCCTGGACATCGCCGACCCGAAGCTGGCGCAGATCGACCTGGCGTACCACGACACCCGCCCGGGCCGCGGCCTGTTCCGCGTGCTCGAGGTCCGCGGCATGGTCGAGCGCCTGACGACGGACGACGCCGTCGCCGCGGCCATCGCGGCGCCCCCGGCGACGACCCGTGCCCACCTGCGCGGCCGCTTCCTCGCCGCCGCCCGCGAAGCCGGGGTGGAGCACGTCGTCGACTGGACGCACATGAAGGTCGCCGGCGAAAAGCCGCGCATGGTCGTCGTCAACGACCCCTTCGCGACGGAGTCGGCGGAGCTCGACGCGCTGCTCGACGCCATCGCGGGCGGCGGGGCCTGATTCGATCCGGACCCGCCCGCGGCGCGGCCGCTCCCGGACGGGGGCGGCCGCGCCGCCTATTGTCGTGGACATGACGACGACGAACCGGATCCGGCAGCTCGACCTGCTGGCGCTGCTGCTGGCGCGGCGCGGCGGCGTCGCCGGCCCCGAGGTCCACGACCTGGTGCCGGGCTACGCCGGCGACGGCGACGCCTCGCAGGAGGCCCTGGAGCGGAAGTACCTCCGCGACCGGGCGGAGCTGGAGGACGCGGGCGTCCGCTTCGAGACCCGCGGCGACGGCCTGCGCGTCGACCTGGATTCGCTGTACGACGCCGGCGGCGACCCCGGATTCACCGCCGCGGAGCTGGAGGTCCTCGCCGCCGCGGGCGACGCGGACTTCGGTTCCGCGAAGCTCAACGCCGTCGCGGCCGGGGCGCGCCGGAAGATCGCCGCCCACCACGGCCGCCCGGCGCCGACGGCGGGGGAGACCCTGTCGGTGGCCGCCGACGGCATCAACCTGTCGGCCGACGAGCTGATGGTGCTCGCGGCGGCGCTGCGCGACCGGACAGCGGTGCGGTTCTGGTACTCCGCGCAGGTCGACCGGGACGACGAGCTCCGGGAGCTGGAGCCGTGGGCCATCGCCCTGCACCGCTCCCGCCTCTACCTCGTGGGCCACGACCGCGATCGCGGGGCGGCGCGGGTGTTCCGCCTGGCCAACGTCTCCGAGCCCGCGGCCCGCCTCGTCGACGTCGACGGCCGCCCCGCGCCATCGCCGGCCCGCGTCCCCCGCGCCGCGGCCGCGGAGGTGGAGGCGCTCATCGCCCGCGCCCACGAGATGGGCATGGGCGACCTGGAGCTCGTCGTCGACGTCGTGCCCGGCACCTGCGGCGACGTGACGCGGCGGGCGGAGGACCTGGGCGGCGGCCGGTGGCGGCTGCCCCGGGTCGGCGCGCTGGAGGCCCGCCGCATCGCCCTGGAGAACGCGGGCCGGCTCGCCGTCGTGGAGCCGGCGGCCCTGCGCGACGAGGTCGTCGCGGCGCTGCGGGAGCTCGCCGCCGCGGCCGGCGGCGACGCGGACGTGGACGAGGACGAGGAGACCGACGATGCCCGCTGACCGCCCCGCCGGCCGGATCCTGCCGGTCGCCGACATCCTGGCGCTGCTGACGTACCTGCGCGAGGAGCGCACGCTCATGGAGGCCCGCACCGAGCTGGGCCTGGAGTGGGCGGACCTCACCGCCACGCTCGACGCGGTGCACGGCCGGCTCGTGCCCGGCGGCGCCGCCTCCGTCGCCGACGTGGAGGAGCACGCCGGCGGCGTCCGCCGCGTCCGCTCCGACCTCCCCGCCTTCCCCGACACGGGGTCGCTGACGGAGGCCGAGGGCCTCCTGCTGCTGCTCGCACTGGAGACCATGGCCGGCAACCCCGTCACCTACGACCCGGAGGCCGCGCGGTCGGCCGCCCGCCGCGTCCGCGCCCTCATACCCGGCGACGCCGTGCTGCACGTGCCCGCCCCGGACGACCCCATCGCACCGGGCGTCCGCGAGTCGGTGCGGGAGGCCCTCGACCGGCGCCGGGCGCTGCGCATCCGCTACCGCGACGGCGCCGACCGCGTGACGGAGCGGGAGGTGGAGCCCGTCCTCGCCAGCGCCCGCGACCGCCTGGCCTACGTCCACGCCGCCGAGGCGCCCGGGGAGGCCGGCGCCGGGGCGGCGGGCGGCGGCGGGGAGGGGCCCGTCGTCAAGTCCTTCCGACTGGACCGCATCCTGAACGCGGAGGTGCTGGAGCGGCCCGCCCGACGGCCGCGCGGCTTCGCCTTCGACCCGGCGGACCCGCACGGCATGGCGGAGGCGCGCGAGTGGATCCGCGTCGAGCTGGCCGACGGCGCCGGCTGGGTGCTCAACTACGAGACGGTGCTGGCCGACGACGACGGCGGACTGTGGCTGCCGGCGGACAACCGCGACCGCGCCCTCGACGTGCTGGTCGCCCTGCACCCGCACCTGCGGGCCGCCGATCCGGGCGACATCCGGGACGTGGCCCGCCGAGCGCGCCGCGGTCTGGCACACTATGCTCAACGTTCGGCGCCCGACGGCGCCGTGCACACCCGTACAACGTCGGAAGGTGATTAACCGTGGCTGGTCTTGGCTGGCAGGAGCTCCTCATCATTCTCCTCATCGTCCTGCTGCTCTTCGGTGCGGCGAAGCTGCCGGACATGGCGCGGTCCCTCGGCCGCTCCGCGCGCATCTTCAAGTCCGAGGTCCGGGAGATGAAGAAGGACGACGAGGACGGCGCGCAGGAGCAGGCGCAGCAGCAGCTGACCCAGCAGCAGCCGAACCAGGGTCCGGCGCAGACGATGCCGCAGCAGCCGCAGCAGCAGTACCAGCAGCAGTACCCGGCTCAGCCCCAGCAGGGTTACCAGCAGCAGTACCCGCAGCAGCCGCAGCAGGGCTACCAGCAACTGCCGCAGAACGGCTACGCCCAGCCGGTCGACGGCGAGATCGTCGACCCGCAGCACGACGACCGCCGCTAGCCGGTGACCGCCGCCACCGAATCCGGAGCACGCCCCGGGGGACGCCGGCCGCGCCTGAGGCGCAGGCCGAAGAACCCCGAGGGCGTCATGACGATCGTCGAGCACCTGCAGGAGCTCCGGTCGCGCATCCTCAAGGCGTTCGCCGGCGTCGTCGTCGGCACGATCCTGGGCTTCATCTGGTACGGCACCCGCTTCGACCCGGGCGCGATCCTCAACGCGATCGTGCCGGGCAGCCGCTTCGACGTCGCCTCGACGCCGGTCGCGTCGCTCGGCGACATCCTCAAGGGCCCCTACTGCCAGCTGCCGCCGGAGATGCGCCTCGGCGCCGATGAATGCCGCCTGCTGGCGACCAGCCCCTTCGAGATGTTCCTGCTGCGCATGAAGGTCGGCGCCCTGGCGGGCGTCGTCATCTCCTCGCCGTGGTGGCTGTACCAGATCTGGGCGTTCGTGACGCCGGGCCTGGTGCGCAAGGAGAAGCGGATGACCCTCGTGGTCGTCGCGCTGGCGGGCCTGCTGTTCATCACCGGCGCCGTCCTGGCGTACGTCGTCGTCGCCTACGGCCTGGAGTTCCTGCTGACCATCGGCGACGAGGCGCAGGTCTCGGCGCTGACGGGCGAGCGGTACTTCGGGTTCATCATCCTGCTCATCATCATCTTCGGCCTGAGCTTCGAGGTCCCGCTCTTCATCGTCATGCTCAACATCGTGGGCGTGCTGCGGTACGAGCACATGCAGGGCAAGCGGCGGCTCATCATCCTGCTGACCTTCGTCTTCGCGGCGTTCGCGACGCCGGGCCAGGATCCCATCTCGATGGTGGCGCTGGCGCTGTCGCTGTCGCTGCTCATCGAGCTGGCGATCCAGTTCTGCCGCATCAACGACAAGCGCCGCGACAGGGAGCGCCCGGAGTGGATGGACCTGGACGACGAGTCCGCATCGGCCATCGGCGCGGCCGCGCCCATCGCGGATACCGCGGAGCCGATCGGCTCCGGCCCCGTCGGCTCGTCCGGCCGGGTCCGCGCGAGCTCGCTCGGCGCCGGCGAGGCGGTGTCGGCCTCGCCTGTCGACGCGCCGGCGCCGGTCGGCGGCCCGTCGCTGCTCGGCGGCGGGGAGCGCGTGACGGCCTCGCCGGTCGACGCGCCGGCGCCGGTCGGCGACCGCCCGGCCGCCCCGCCCGCCCCGCGGAAGGCCCCCGGCGGCGTCGCCCGCCCGCGCACGCAGCGCCCGGCCCCGGGCGACGGCGCGGGGTTCACCTACGGCGAGCCGGGCGACACGGACTACGGCGACGTGCTGTAGCCCGGCGGGGTGTGCGACCCTGGTGGCATGACCGCCGCGCACCCCGTCCTGGACCGCTTCGCCGCGGACCTGCCGTACCCGCTCGACGACTTCCAGCGCCGCGCCTGCCTCGCCATCGAGGCCGGGAGCGGCG
Organism: Corynebacterium sp. 335C; assembly: GCF_053525695.1. Taxonomy (NCBI): domain Bacteria; kingdom Bacillati; phylum Actinomycetota; class Actinomycetes; order Mycobacteriales; family Corynebacteriaceae; genus Corynebacterium; species Corynebacterium sp. 335C. Next base: position 91,374 of record NZ_JASTTB010000001.1, on the reverse strand, counting down.
TCCTCGTCTGCGCGCCCACCGGCGCCGGCAAGACGGTCGTCGGCGAGTTCGCCGTCGCGGCGGCGCTGGAGGAGGGCACGAAGTGCTTCTACACCACGCCGATCAAGGCGCTGAGCAACCAGAAGCACCGCGACCTCGCGGAGCGGTACGGCGAGGAGCGGGTGGGCCTGCTCACCGGCGACGTGTCGCTGAACGGCGGCGCGGACATCGTCGTCATGACCACCGAGGTCCTGCGGAACATGATCTACGCGGGCTCGCCCCAGCTGGACGGGCTCACGCACGTGGTGATGGACGAGATCCACTTCCTCGCCGACCGGGAGCGCGGCGCGGTGTGGGAGGAGGTCATCCTCGGCCTGGACGACGACGTGTCCGTCATCGGCCTGTCGGCGACGGTGTCGAACTCGGAGGAGTTCGGCCGGTGGCTGACCGCGGTGCGCGGCGACACCGACGTCATCGTCAGCGAGGATCGGCCGGTGCCGCTGACGCAGCACATGCTCGTCGGCACGCGCCTGCATCCGCTGTTCGAGCCGGGTGGGGCCGGCGACCGCGCGGGGCGTGACGACGGGACCTCCGGCGCCCGCGCCGCCGAGCGCGTCAACCGCGACCTGCTGAACGACGTCGCGAAGATGGAGGCCCTGCACGACCCGGACTCGCGGCGCTCCCGGCGGCACCGGCCGCCGCGGCGGGCGGACGTCGTCAGGCTCCTGCAGTCGCGGCGCATGCTGCCGGCCATCGTCTTCATCTTCAGCCGCGCCGGCTGCGACGGGGCGCTCATGCAGCTCGGCGCCGCCCGGCTGGATCTCACCTTCGACGCGGAGAAGGAGCGGATCGCCGCCATCGTCGACCGCGGCGTCGAGGGCATCCCCGCCGAGGACCTGGAGGTGCTGGACTTCCGGCGCTGGCGCCGCACCCTGCTGCGGGGCGCCGCCGCCCACCACGCGGGCATGCTCCCGGCGTTCCGGCACATCGTGGAGGAGCTGTTCAACGAGGGGCTGGTTAAGGTCGTCTTCGCCACCGAGACGCTGGCGCTGGGCATCAACATGCCCGCCCGCACCGTGGTGCTGGAGAAGCTGGTGAAGTACGACGGCGAGTCGCACGTCGACCTCACGCCGGGCCAGTACACGCAGATGACCGGCCGGGCCGGTCGCCGCGGCATCGACGTGCACGGCCACGCCGTCGTGCAGTGGGCCCCGGCGATGGACCCGCTGTGGGTGGCGGGCCTGGCGTCGACCCGCACGTACCCGCTGGAGTCGACGTTCCGGCCGGGCTACAACATGGCCGTCAACCTCGTGCGCACGCTGGGGCTGGCGGAGGCGCGGGCGACGCTGGAGAAGTCGTTCGCCCAGTTCCAGGCCGACGGCGACGTCGTCGGCGACGTCCGCGCCCTGGAGCGGGCGGAGCTGCGCGTCGCGGAGCTGTCGGCGGGGCTGGACGCCGCCGGCGACGTCGACGGGTTCCTGGAGTACATGGACATCCGCGCCGCCATCTCGGCGGAGGAGAAGGAGGCCAAGCGGCGTTCCCTGGAGGATCGGCACGCGGAGACGGTCCGCGCGCTGGGCCGGCTGCGCCGCGGCGAGGTCATCGCCATCCCGCGCGGCAAGGGCGTGGAGCTGGCCGCCATCGTCCGGGAGGACCGGCCGGGGGCGGCGGATCCGCGGCCGCTGGCCGTCGGCAACCGCGGCTTCGCCGGCCGCCTGGCGGCGTCGAAGTTCCCGGCGGCGCCGCAGGTGCTGGGCCGGGTGAAGGTCCCGGCGGACGCGGCGAGGAAGCCCCGGCGGGCGGTCGGCCTCGTCGCCGCCGCCATCGAGCGGGCCGGCATCCGGGGGCCGCGCCGGCTGAAGCGGCGGGCGGCGGTGCATTCGCCGAAGCTGAAGGAGCTGCGCCGGCAGCTGCGCGCCCACCCGCTGCACGGCGACCCGGCGGTGGAGGCCGTCGCCGCCGACGCCTCCCGCCTGCGCGCCGCGCAGCGCGACGTCGCCCGGCTGCGGGCGAAGGTCGCCGCCGCCGGCGACACCCTGGCGCACACCTTCGACCGCATCCTGGATCTGCTGGGGGAGATGGACTACGTGGAGCGCGACGGCGACGGGCCGTGGCGCGTCACCGACGAGGGCGAGCGTCTGGCGCGCATCCACAATCCCTCGGACCTGCTGGTGGCGCAGTGCCTGCGCCGCGGCATCTGGGACGACCTGGACCCGGCGGAGCTGGCGGGCGCCGCCTCCACGCTGGTCTTCGAGACGCGCCGCGCCACCCGCTCCGCCGCCGAGGCCCCGACGGACGCGCTGCAGAAGGCGATCGCGGACGTGCACCGCATCCACGGCGAGCTCGTCGCCGACGAGCGCCGCCACCGCCTGCCGGAAACCCGCGACCCCGACGAGGCCTTCGCCGGGGCCATCCACCAGTGGGCGGCGGGCGCACCGCTGGGCTACGCCATCCAGGCGGCGGCCGCGGCGGGCGCGGAGCTCACCCCGGGCGACTTCGTGCGATCCTGCCGCCAGGTCGTCGACCTGCTCCAGCAGATCCGCAACACCGGCTACTCCGACGACATCCGGCGCAACGCCGGCCGGGCGGTGGAGGCCATCCGCCGCGGGGTGGTGGCGCTGGGCGCGTAGCCGGCGCCGGCGCCGACCGGGCTCCGTCTCACCGGGTCCTGCGCGGCCCCGTCATCCTCCCCAGCGCGATGAGCCCCGCCGCGTCCACGACGTCGGCGAACTCGCCGTGCAGGTTCGCGGCGGTGACGGCGGCGAGCGTCTCCGCCGGGATGGTCCGCCCGTCCGGGCCGACGCGGTCGAAGGTCCGCGTGGCGTCGAGGACGAACGTCACGTCGTGGCCGAGGTTGCCGCCGACGCGGGCGGTGGTCTCGCAGCAGTGGTTCGTCGTGATCCCGCACACGGCGACGGCGTCGCAGCCCTCCGCCCGCAGCCACGCGTCGAGGTCCGGCTCCCCGTGGAACGCGGAGTTGACGGACTTGCGCACCAGCAGGTCGCGCGGCCCGTCGACGATGCCCTTCAGCGCGTGCCCCGTGGCGCCGGGCGCCAGCGGGGAGGCCGGGTCCGCCGAGTCGTGCCGCACCACGACGACCGGCCACCCGCGCGCCCGCCACAGCCGCAGCAGGTCGGCGATGCGGTCCTCGCACGCCGGGTTGTCGCCGCGACCCCAGAAGGCGGCGTCGTCGAACGCGTGCTGCACGTCGACGGCGACGAGCGCGGGCCGGCGGGGGACGGCGGCGCGGCCGCCTGCGGGGGAGTCCATGGGCTCCGGTTCTACCGCACCCTCCGCGCGTGGACCGGGTCATCGCGTGACGACGGCACCCGCGCCGCGGCGGGTGCCGTCGCAAAGCACCTGCCTCTACCGCACCCCGAGGGCGAGCCGCACCGCGCCGACGAGGTCGGCGATGGCGGCGCGCGAGCCGCGCCAGATGCCCGGGGAGTTGATGAACGGGTGGACCATGTCCGGGTGGCGGCGCAGGGTCACCGGCACGCCGGCGTCGGCGAGCTTCGCGGCGTAGGCCTCGCCCTCGTCGCGCAGCGGGTCGAAGCCGGCGACGGCGACGTAGGCGGGGGCGAGGCCCGAGAGGTCCTCGGCGTGCAGCGGGGAGATGCGCCAGTCGCGCAGGTCGCCGCCCTCGGCGACGTGGTCGGCGCCGTACTGGTCCGTGTACCAGTCCATGTCGGCGTCGGTGAGGAAGAAGCCCTCGGCGAACTCGTCGCGGCTGGCCGTGCGGCCCGCCAGATCGACCGCGGGGACGATGAGGCCCTGCAGCGCCGGCTGCGGCAGGCCCTCCTCCCGGGCCACGAGGCACAGCACCGCGGCGAGGTTGCCGCCGGCGCTGTCGCCCATCACGACGACGGGGCCGGCCGCGGCGAGCTCCCGGTAGACCGCCATGACGTCGTCGACGGCGGCGGGGAACGGGGCCTCCGGCGCCATCCGGTAGTCGGCGGAGACGACCCGCACGCCCGTGCCGGCGGCGATGTGGCGGCAGGGCGCGTCGTGGGTCTCCAGGGAGCCGAGCGTCCAGCCGCCGCCGTGCAGGTACAGGATCGTCGCCCCGGCCGGATGCTCCGCAGGCTGCGGCGGCAGGTACTCGCGGCAGGGGACGCCGGCGACGTGGACGTCGTTCATCCGCAGCCGCGGCGGGCGGCCGCACGCCAGCGAGGCCTCGAGGTCCATCGCCTCGCGCAGCTCGCCGACCGGGCGGCCCTCCTTGCCGTCGGAGCCGCCGACGACCTTCAGCAGCGCCAGGCTCAGCGCCACGTCGGCGGCCACCCGGTCGCCGCGGGCGTTGCGCGGGCGGGGGACCAGCAGCTTCAGCAGCGGCTCCGGCAGGCGGACCAGCGCGCCCGCGGCGGCGGCCTCGATGCGGTGAACGAGGTCGACGCGGGTCGGGGTGCGGTGCGGGCGGGCCGGGGCGTCCGCGCGGGCGGGGACGTTCGGCTGAGGCGTGTCGGACGGATTGGGCGGCTGCGCGGCGGTGTCGTTCATGGGGCAAAACGTTAGCGGGGCGGCCGCGGGGGCGTGGCGGGTTCGGCGGAACGCGCCCGGCGCGGCGTGGTCCGGGCCTTGTCGGGCGCCGTCGCGCATCCGCGGGGCCGTCCCGCCCGGCGCGGTCCGGGCTCCGTCGGGCATCGTCGCGCATCCGCGGTCCCGTCCCGCCCGGCGCGGTGCCGCTACCGTGGGGCGCATGGACGATTCGATGACGAAAGCACCCCGCCCCGCCGACGTCCCCGGTGGGCGGCCGGGCCTGGCGACGCGCCGCGAGCTCGGCCCCGTCAACGGCACGCTCGAGGCCATCGCGGCACGCGTGACGGGCCGCCGCCGGCTTGGCGTGTTCGCCGCCATCGGACGGTCGCGCCGGCTGTTCCGCGGGTGGCTGCACTACTCGGCGACGATGATGCCGTTCGGCGATCTGCCGCGGAAGGAGACGGAGCTGGTCATCCTCCGCATCGCGGCCCTGCGGGGCTCCGCCTACGAGCGCGACCATCACCGGGTCATCGCCCGGCGCGCCGGGGCGACCGCTGCGGAGATGGACGCCGTCGACGGCGACGCCCACGGGTTCGGGGGCCGCATGGGCGCGATCCTCGACGTGGTCGACGAGCTCGTGCGGAACCGCGACGTCGCGGACGCGACGTGGGCCGCCCTCGCGGAGCACCTCACGGATCGCGAGTGCGTCGCGCTGGTGCAGCTGACGACGCATTACGACGGCCTCGCCACCGCCCTGCACGTCCTCGGCGTGCCGCCGGACGAGCCGCGCTGACGGCGCCCCGCGCAGCCCGCCGCACGAGGCTTCGCGCGCGTCCAGATCACGTCGCGGCCTCTGGGCTCACTCCGTCCCCGTCCCGTCAGACCCACTTTCAGCCGTTCCGACCCCGTTGCGGCCGCCTGGTGCCCTCCGCCCTTTCCCGTCAGACCCACTTCTGGCCTTTTCGACCCAGTTAGAACGGGGTCGAAAACGCCAGAAGTGGGTCGGGCTGGCAGGGGTGGTGTTCGTATCGGGGTCTGAACGCCGGGAGTGCCGTCCGGGAGCGGGTCCATCCACCGGGCGCGCCGTCCGTAAGAGAGTCTGAACGTCGGGCGTCGGCGACGCAGTCACACGACCCGGCGCGCCGGCCGCGTCAGTTGCCGCCGGGGGAGCCGGAGCGGGAGGCGTCGTCACGCGAATCCCGCGCATCCCCCTGCGTCAGCGCACCCTCGACCGCCCACCGCAGACCCCGGTTGAGGCCGCGCATCGCGGCGCGGTACGCGCCCGGCGCGAGCAGCTGCGCCCACCGGCCCGCGGCGACGTCGGGGGAGGTGGTGACCAGGAAGCGCCCGCGGTCGACGTCGGTGCGGATGACGGCCGCCGCCTGCGCCGGGGTGATGGCGTGGCGGCGGAACAGCTCCGTCGCCCGGCGCACGCGCGGGGCGGAGCGGTCGACGCCCTCGATGTCGATGGTCCGCACCAGGGCCGTGTCGACGGCGCCCGGCGCGACGACGTGGACGTCCACCCCGTGCGGGGCGAGGTCGAAGCGCAGCACCTCCGCCAGCCCCAGCACACCGGCCTTCGACGCGGAGTACGCCGCGTGCCACGGCAGCCCCAGGTACCCGGCGGAGGAGGACACGAAGACGAGGCGGCCGCGGCCGGCGTCGCACAGCGGCGCGGCGAACGCCTCCACGACGTGGACGGTGCCCATGAGGTTCACGTCGACCATCCGCCGCCACGTCGCGTGCGGCAGCGTGCGCGGGTCTCCCCAGGCGCTGGTGCCGGCGACGTGGTGGACCTCGCCCGGCGTGCCGTACGACGCGATGATGCGGCGCGCCCAGGCGTGGACGGCGTCGTGGTCGGAGACGTCGAGGGCGGTGGCGTCGAGGAGCCGGCCGGTCGCGGCGGGGGAGCGCTCCGTCAGCGCCGCGAGGTCGGCGAGTCCCGCGGCGTCGCGGTCGCAGGCGGCGACGTCGCGGCCCTCCGCGAGGAAGGACAGGGCCAGCGCGCGGCCGATGCCGGAGGCGGCGCCCGTCACGGCGACGGGCGCGTCGGCCATGGGGGCCGCGGTGCGGGGCCCTGCGGGGCGCTTGCCGACGCCTCCCGCGTCCCGGTCGTGCGGACGCGCGGCGGCGGTGCGGTCGGTGCTGTCGTCGTGGCGGTCGTCGGGGCGGTCCATGCCCCGAGGGTACGGGGATCGGGCGGGGTCTACGCTGGGACGCATGTCCGACGAAACGCTCTTCGACACGTCCGTCTACGCCGCCCGCCTGGAGGCCTCGGCCGCCGCCGCCCGCGACGCGGGGCTGGCCGGCCTGGTCTTCGGCACCGGCTCCGACCTGGTGTGGGCCCTCGGCTGGGCCAGCTCCAGCCACGAGCGGCTCACCGCCCTGGTCGTCCCCGCGGAGGGGACGCCGACGTTCGTCCTGCCGGCCGTCGAGCGCGGCGACCTGCCCGCCTCCGCGGTGCCGGCGCTGCGCGACCCCGCCGGGGCGGGCCTGGCGGTGGAGCTCTGGGAGGACGGCGCAGACGCCCACCAGCTCGTCGCGAAGGCCCTCGGCCTGCCCGACATCACGCGCGACGACGTGCGCCTGGGCATCGGCGCGTCGCTGACCGCCGACCACGTCCTGCCGATCGTCACGGCCACCCGCACGGTGCCGGTGCTGGCGAACACGGCGCTGAAGGACCTGCTGATGGCGAAGGACGACGCCGAGATCGACCAGCTGCGCCAGGCGGGCGCGGCCATCGACCGGGTCCACGCCCGCGTGCCGGGGATGCTCGCCGCCGGCCGCACCGAGGCGGAGGTCGCCGACGACCTGCGCACGGCGATCCTGGAGGAGGGCCACTCCGCGGTGGACTTCATCATCGTCGGCTCCGGCCCCAACGGAGCGAACCCGCACCACGACTGGTCCGACCGCGTCATCGCCGACGGCGACGTCGTGGTCGTCGACATCGGCGGCACCTGGGGCGCGGGCTACCACTCCGACTGCACCCGCACCTACGTCGTCGGCGAGCCCGACGCGAAGGCCGCCGGCATGTACGAGGTGCTGAAGCGCGCACAGCAGGCCGGCGTCGACGCGGTGCGCCCGGGCGCGACCGCCGCGGAGATCGACGCCGCCACCCGCGCGCCCATCGAGGAAGCCGGCTACGGCAAGGAGTTCATCCACCGCACCGGCCACGGCATCGGTCTGAGCCTGCACGAGGAGCCGTTCATCATGGCCGGCAACGACCTGCAGCTGGTGCCGGGCATGGCGTTCTCCGTCGAGCCGGGCATCTACGTCGAGGGCGAGGTCGGCATGCGGCTGGAGGACATCGTCGTCGTCACGGCCGACGGCTGCGAGCGCCTCAACCACGGCGACCGGGACCTGGTGCGCGCCACGGGCGCGGCCGGAGCGAAGGCCGACGCCGACGCCGACGCCGCCTCCGACGCCCCCGGGAAGGACTCCTGACATGGGCCACGTCCTCATCCTCGGCGGCACGTCCGACATCGGCGGGGAGGTCGCCGAGCGGCTGGCGCCCGGCAACCGCGTGACGCTGGCGGCCCGCCGCGTCGACGCGCTGGCCGACGTCGCCGCGCGCCTGACCGCCGCCGGGGCGACCGAGGTCCACCCCGTCTTCTTCGACGCCGACGATCTCGCCGCCCAGCCGGCGCTGCTCGACGAGGCGTGGGCGCGCGAGCCCGTCGACACCGCCGTCATCGCGTTCGGCATCCTCGGCGACCAGGACGCGTGCGAGGCCTCCGGCGAGGTCGCCGCGCGCACCATCCACACCGACTTCACCGCCCACGCCGCCGTCGCCACGGAACTCGTGCTGCGCATGGAGCGCGCCGGCGGCGGCCGCATCCTCGCGTTCTCGTCCATCGCGGGAGCGCGCGTGCGCCGGCCGAACTACGTCTACGGCTCGGCGAAGGCGGGCCTCGACGGCTTCCTGCAGGGCATGCAGGACCGGCTCCACGGCGGGCCGGTGCAGCTGACCATCGTGCGGCCGGGCTTCGTCATCGGCTCGATGACGGAGGGCATGGACCCCGCCCCGTTCTCCTCCACGCCGGATCAGGTCGCCGACGCGTCCGTCAAGGCACTCGACGAGGGGAAGGCGCACGTGTGGGTGCCGGGCGCCGTCGGCGTGCTCGCCGCCGTCACCCGGTTCGTGCCGCGGTTCATCTGGCGCAGGATGCCGCGATGAGCCCGTCGCCCGCGTCCGCGGGTGCGCGTGACGACGCCTCCCGCCCCCGCCTCGTCGTCGCCGGGATCGGCGCCGACGGCTGGCCGGGCCTGGGCGCGGCGGCCCGCGCGGCGCTGAACGGGGCGCGCGTCATCCTCGGCGCGCCCCGCCAGCTGGACCTGGTGCGCGGCCACGTCGACGCGGAGCTGCGCGCCTGGCCGTCGCCGCTGCTGCCGGCGCTGCCCGGCATCATCGACGCCTGCGATCCGGCGGAGACCGTCGTCCTGGCGTCGGGGGACCCGATGTTCCACGGCATCGGCACGACGCTGACGCGCCTGCTCGGCGCGGATCGGCTGCGGGTGCTGCCGGCGCCGTCGTCGGCGTCGCTGGCCTGCGCCCGCCTCGGCTGGGCGCTGGACCGCACGGAGGTCGTCTCCCTGGTCACGGGCCGGGCGGGGGCGGTCGCCGCGGCGGCGGACCGGGGCCGGCCGTTCCTCGTGCTCGCGCGGTCCGCGGCCAGCGCCGCCGACGTCGCGGAGGCCCTCGCCGACCGGCCGGACTCCGCCATCACGGCGCTCACCGACCTCGGCGCGGAGACGGAGGCCATCCGCCGCGGCACCGCCGCCGCGCCGCCCGAGCCCGCCGGGGACCTCACCGTCCTGGCCGTCGAGCCCGCCGGACCCCGCAGGCCCTGGCTCTCCGACGACGACTTCGAGACCGACGGCCAGCTGACCAAGTCGCCCATCCGCGAGCTCACCGTCGCCGCCCTCGGGCCCGCCCCGGGCGCGGTGCTGTGGGACGTCGGCGGCGGCACCGGCTCCATCGCCGTCGAATGGTCCCGCCACGGCGGCCGCGCCGCCTGCATCGAGCGCAACGCGGAGCGGGCGGAGCGCATCCGCCGCAACGCCGCGCGCCTCGGCCCCGTCCGCGTCGTCGCGGGCACCGCCCCCGCCGACCTGCACCTGCTGCGCGAGGCGGTCGGCGCCCCGGACGCCGTCTTCATCGGCGGCGGGCTCACCGCCGACGGCATGGTGGAGGCGTGCCTTGACGCGCTGGCCCCGGGCGGCCGGCTGGTCGCCAACGCCGTCACCGTGGAGTCGGTGGAGGTGCTGTGGCGGGCCTTCCGCGCCCACGGCGGGGACGTCCGCCGCATCGGCGTCGACCGCGCCGGTACGGTGGGGACGTTCACGACGCTGCGCCCGGCGCTGCCGGTGACGCAGTGGATCGTCGTCACGCACGGCGGGTGAGACGCGCACGGCGGCCGCGGGCCGCGGGACAGGAGGAGCCAACCCCATGACCGTCTACTTCATCGGCGCCGGACCGGGCGCCGCGGACCTGCTCACCGTCCGGGCCGACCGGCTCATCCGGTCGTGCCCCGTGTGCCTGTACGCGGGCTCCATCGTCCCGGAGGAGGTGCTGGCCTCCGCGCCCGAGGGCGCGACGCTGGTCAACACCGCCCGCATGCCGCTCGACGACATCATGGCGGTCATCCGCGACGCCCACGCCGAGGGCAAGGACGTCGCCCGGCTGCAGTCCGGCGACCCGTCGGTGTGGTCGGCGCTGGCGGAACAGGCCCGACGCCTGGCCGCCGAGGGCATCGACTACGAGATCGTGCCCGGCGTGCCCGCCTTCGCCGCCGTCGCCGCGTCGCTCGGCCACGAGCTGACGGTGCCGGAGGTCGGCCAGTCCGTGGTGCTCACGCGCGTCTCCGGGCGGGCGTCGAAGATGCCCGACGGCGAGACGCTGGACAACTTCGGCGCCACCGGCGCGACGCTGTGCATCCACCTGGCCGCCCACGACATCGACCGCGTCGTCGCGGAGCTGGAGCCCCGCTACGGCGCGGACTGCCCGGCGGCCGTCGTCGCCTTCGCCTCCCGCCCGGAGGAGGTCGTGCTGCGCGGCACCGTCGGCGACATCGCGGGCAAGGTCAAGGACGCGGGCGTGACCCGCACCGCCGTCATCGTCGTCGGCCGGGTGCTGGGCGCCGAGGGCTTCCCGGACAGCTACCTCTACAGCGACGGCCGGCCCCGCGACGAGCACGGGAGGACGATCCCGTGCACGCGCTGATCCTGGGCGGCACCGCCGAGGCCCGCGAGCTCGCCCGCCGGCTCGTCGCCTCCGGCTGGGAGGTCACGTCGTCGCTCGCCGGGCGGGTGAGCAACCCGCACCTGCCGGTCGGGCAGGTCCGCATCGGCGGCTTCGGCGGCCCGGCGGGCCTGGCCCGCTGGGTGGTGCAGCACGGCGTCGGCGTCATCGTCGACGCGACGCACCCGTTCGCGGAGCGGATCTCCGTCTCCGCGGCGGAGGCGGCCCGCGCCACCCTCATCCCGCTGGTGGCGCTGCACCGCCCGGCGTGGGAGCCGGGCCGCGGCGACGACTGGATCGAGGTCGACGACATGGCGGCGGCCGCGGAGGTCGCCCGCGAGCGGTTCCGCCGCCCGTTCCTCACCATCGGCCGCCAGCAGCTGGAGCCGTTCGCCGCGGACGGCGAGGGCTTCTACCTCATCCGCTGCGTCGAGCAGCCGTCGGCGCCGCTGCCGCGCAACCACAAGGTCATCCTGTCGCGCGGGCCGTACTCGGTGGCCGACGAGCGCAAGCTCATGCGCGACTGGGCCGTCGACTGCGTGGTGACGAAGAACTCCGGCGGCGACGCCACCCACGCCAAGATCGAGGCGGCCCACGACCTGCACAAGCCGGTCATCATGGTCCGCCGGCCGGCGCTGCCCGGGGAGGGCATCGCCACCGTCGTCCACACGCCGGAGGAGGCGTGGGCCGCGGTCGTCGGCCGCCGCCGCTGATCGCGCGGGGCCCGGGTCGCCGCCGCGCGTGACGACGGGGCCCGCCGGCGCCGTCGTCACGCGCACGAGGGGCGCCCCGCACGGCGTCCGGACCGTGCGGGGCGCCCCTCGCATGCGCCGGGCCGCCTAGCGGTGATGCGGCAGGTTGAGGACGGCGGCGCGCCAGAACCCGAACTCCTGCGGGTTGTCCTCCCTGTAGGCCTTGACGGCGCGGATGCCGTCGAGGACGCGGCCGATCTCGGCCTCCGTGATGTCGTCGCCCTTGGCGCCGACGAAGATGACCGGGCCGGAGATGGCGCGCGTCGGGTCGGAGAAGAACGCCGAGTCGCCGGTCTCCGCCTCCTTGCGGCCCAGCGAGGCGACGGGGTTGGGCTCCGCGCCCTCGGCCTTCGCCCCGGAGTTGAACAGCGCCGCGTAGGTGGTGCCGTCCTCCTGGAACGCCACCGACACGCGGTCGTCCTCGACGCCGCCGAGGAACTGGTTGGCGTGCTCGAGCTCGAACTCGATGGTGCGGTGGGTCAGGTCGGGGTAGACCAGGAAGCCGGTGATCACGGGGCTGCTGCCTTTCGACGGGGTGGCCGGGCCCGGGCGCGCGGGAACGCGCGGCACCGCGGGCCGCGGATATGACGTGTCCACGGCCATTCCAGCCCATGCGCGGGCGCGGCGATACCGGGGGAGCGGCCCCCGGAGAAGAGTTCACCGGGAGTTCATCGCCGGGTCACCGCGCGGGGTGGGGCGGCGGTCCTATCCGGCCGTGCCCGTGCCGTAGCGCCGCGAGGTGTACACGCGCGTCGTGCCGTCGCCGGCCTCGTAGGCGGCGGTGGTGGAGGCGCCGACGATGAGCATCGTGCGCATGTCGACGACGTCCGGGTCGAGCTCGCCGAGCGTCGTGACGAGCACGTCCTCCTCGGGCGCGCCGACGGCGCGGGCGACGACGACGGGCGTCTCCGGGGCGCGGTGGCGCAGCACGACGTCGCGCATGAGGCCGACCTGGTGCCGGCGCGACTTCGACGCCGGGTTGTAGACGGCGAAGGCCATGTCCGCGGCGGCGACGGCCTCCACGCGGCGCTCGACGACGTCCCACGGCTTGAGCCGGTCGGACAGCGACAGCATCGCGAAGTCGTGGCCGAGCGGCGCCCCGACGCGGCTCGCGACGGCCTGCGCCGCCGTCATGCCGGGCACGACGCGGACGGGCACGTCGCGGAACGCGTCGTCGTCGGCGACCTCCAGCACGGCGGCGGCCATGGCGAACACGCCCGCGTCGCCGGAGCTGACGACGGCCACCCGCGCCCCGCGCCGGGCCAGGTCGAGAGCCATGGCGGCGCGCTCGGCCTCCACCCGGTTGTCGGAGGCGTGCAGCTTCAGGCCCGGCCGCGCCGGGACGCGGCGGACGTAGGTGGAGTAGCCGACGACGTCGGTGGCCCGGGCGAGCTGCGCGGTCGCCTCGGGGGTCATCCAGCGCGACGGCCCGGGGCCGAGGCCCACTACGACGACCTCGCCCATGGCGGGGGCATCGGCGCCGGAGGCCCCCGCGCCGCCGGACGCGGCGACCGGGCCGGCGTCCCCGGGGGATCCGTCCGGGGAGCCGGGGCGGTGGGCGTCGTCACGCGGAACCCCGTATCCGCGGGAGGCGGTGCCCACGACCGCGACGGCGAAGTAGGGCACCTCGTCGGCGGCGACCTCGGCCAGCGGGCGGGTCCAGCCGCCGTCCATGGAGGCGCGGGCGACGACGAGCGCCCGATCGAGCTTGCCGGCGGCGGCGAGCGCGGCGCGGACCTCCCCGACGTGGCCGCCGAGCTTCATGACGACGAGGCAGTCGGCCGCCGCGGCGGCCGCCGCCAGCCGCGCCGGGTCGGCGGTGGCGGGCAGGACGGTGAGGATCTCGGCTCCCTCGGCCAGCGGATGCCCCGACTCGCACGCGGCGGCCGTGACGGACGTGACGCCGGGGACGAGCTCCGCCGGGAAATCCGCCGACAGCGCCCGGTGCAGGTGCTGGCAGGAGCTGTAGAGCATCGGGTCGCCCAGCGACGCCACCGCGACGGAGCGGCCGACGCGCAGGTGGGCGGCCAGGCGCTCGGTCGCGTCGGCGTAGAAGGCCGCCATCCGCTCGGCGTAGTCGTCGCCGCCGCCGACGGTGACGGGATAGACGAGCAACTCCTCGGTCTTCGACTCCCAGTCGATGTCCAGCCCGGCCATGATGGTCCGCGCCGTGGACCGGCCGCGCGGGGAGGAATGGTAGGCGATGACGTCGGCCTCCCGCAGCACGCGGGCGGCGCGCAGCGTCACCAGCTCCGGGTCGCCGGGGCCGAGGCCGACGCCGTGGAAGGTGCCGGGGGCGGCGGCTCCGGCTGCGGTGGCTGCGCCGTCGCTCACAGGATCTCCTCCTCGCGCGCCAGGGCGTTGATCGCCGCCACGGTGATGGCCGAGCCGCCACGGCGGCCCAGCACCGTCACGTACTCCAGGCCGAGCTCCGCGGCCGCGTCGACGACCTCCTGCTTCGACTCCGCCGCCCCGACGAAGCCCACCGGCAGCGCGAGCACCGCGGCGGGCTTCGGCAGATGCCCGTCGCGGATGCCGTCGAGCAGGTGGAACAGCGCCGTGGGCGCGTTGCCGACGGCGACGACCGCGCCCTCCAGCCGGTCGGCCCACAGCTCCACGGACGCGGCGGTGCGGGTGGTGCCGAGCTCCGCCGCCAGATCCGCGGTGCGCGGGTCGGACAGGGTGCACACGACGTCGTTGTCCGCAGGCAGACGGCGGCGGGTGACGCCCGTGGCGACCATGGAGACGTCCGCCAGCACCGGCGCGCCGGAGCGCAGCGCCCCGCGGGCCGCGGCGACGGCGCCGTCGCTGAAGCGGATGTCGGCGGCGAGGCTGACGTCGCCGGCGGCATGGATCATCCGCACGGCCACGACCTCCTGCTCCGGGGTGAACCGGGAGAGGTCGGACTCCTCCCGGATCATCGCGAAGGAACGGCGGTAGATCTCCGCGCCGTCGGTGATGTAGTCGTGCCCTGGGCGTCGTCCGGTCATGGCGTCGACGCTACCGCGCCGGGAGGGGCGGGGCACGCGGCGCGATACGCCCGCGCACCCGCGCGGCCGTCAGCGCGCCATCGGCTCCGGCTCGCGCGCCGTGACCTCGTACTCGCCGTCGCCGACGGCCAGGTACTCCACGTGCCCGGTCTTCGGGGCGCCGCAGCGGCGCTCGCAGCCGGAGAAGTGCACGCGCCCCTCCGGCAGCCGGCCGGAGGCGATGCCGTGGGAGGCGTCGCCGCGGGTGTCGGACAGGGACTTCGCGCAGCCGGGACGGCCGGTGCAGGCGGTGACGCGCAGCCACGTGGAGTTCGCGTCGAACACCAGGCCGTTGGGGGCGAAGACGCGCACGACCTGCTCCGCGACGACCTCGTCCAGGTCGGTGAACACCAGCGAGTACCACGGCGTGACGTGCACCGGGCACGACAGCTGAGCGATGGCGCGCGCCAGACGCCCGGGCAGCACGCCGAAGCGCAGGCCCGCCGCCAGGGCGACGTTGCCGTCGGGCTGGTCGATCCACCCGACCGGCGCCTCCGGCTCCGCCGGCGTGCCGCCGTCGTCGCCGGGTCCGGGGCCCGGCTCGCCGCACACGCGCCCGGGTGCATCCGGGATGTGCGTGACGACGTCATCCGCCAGGCCCGATTCCCCGATCCGCCACGCGGTGCCGCGCAGGCCCTCCCAGGCGGAGGCGGCGTCGGCGACGAGGTCGGCGACGCCGTCTCGGCCGCAGACGACGCCGGCGGGCAGGCCGGCGACGATGAGCTCCCACCGGTCGCCGCCGCGGGCGATGACGCCCAGGTCGGGGCGTTCGGCGAGGACGTCGCCGCGGCCGTCGTCGACGGCGAAGAGGGTGCGGCCCGGCATCGCCGCCAGCTCCTCGCGGGCGCACAGCGCATCGTCGACGGCGGCGGCGAGGCCCGAGGCGTCGTCCAGCCCGCCGACCCGGCCGGTCAGCGGGGAGGCGATGATGTTGCGCATCCGGTCGTGGTCCGGGTGGGGCAGCAGCCCGGCGTCCTCGACCGCGTCGGCGAATCCCGCGACGTCGCGGATGCCGCGGATCTGCACGTTGCCGCGGCTGGTCAGGTGCAGGTCGCCGTCGCCGAAGCCCTCGGCGAGGTCGGCCAGCACGGAGAAGCCCGGCGCGGGCAGCTCCCCGCCGGGGAAGCGGAGCCGGCCGATGGCGCCGTCGGCGGCCCGGTGGACCTTCCGCGCGCCGGGGCAGGCGTCGGGGCGTGGGCGGGTGTCATGGGTGGCCATGCCCCCGATCGTGCCACGTCGGCGGCCGGATCTCCTCCAACGGTAGGCTGTCCTGACATGGCCCGGGCAGCCGATGATCCGACCCGTCCGGGACCGTCGAAACGAATACACGAAGCACCCGGGACGGACGGGGAACACGGTGCAATTCCGTGCGGTCGCGCCACTGTCACAGCCAGACCCCCGCCGCCCCGGAAACACTCCGACGCGGGCGCGCACCCCCGCAGGAAGGCCCCTCCATGATTCTGCTGCTGTCGACGTCCGACACGGACCTGCTGTCCGCCCGGGCCGCCGCCGACGCCCACGACGACGTCTCCTACCGGTGGGCGAACCCGTCCCGCATCCTCGACGAGGACCTGCCGGGCCTGCTCGACGGCGCCGACGTCGCCGTCGTCCGCCTGCTCGGCGGCCGCCGCGCCTGGGAGGCCGGGGCCGACAGGCTCCGCGCCTCCGGCGTGCCGGCGGTGTTCGTCTCCGGCGAGCAGGCCCCGGACGCGGAGCTGGCGGACCTGTCGACGGTGCCCGCCGGCGTCGCCTCCACTGCGCACGCCTACCTGGCGGAGGGCGGCCCCGGCAACGTCGCCGAGCTGCACCGCTTCCTGTCCGACACGCTGCTACTGACCGGCCACGGCTTCGAGGAGCCGAAGCGGCTGCCCGACTGGGGCCACCTGGAGCGCGACCGCTGGGCCCGGGCCGCCGCGCCCGGCGCGGACGGGGACGCCGCCGCGGCCGGGGGCGACGGAACCGGGGAGGGTGCCGTCGTCACGCCCCGCGTCGGCATCGTCTACTACCGCGCGCAGCACCTGGCCGGCAACGTCGGGTACGTCGCGGAGCTCGCGCGCGCCGTGGAGGACCGCGGCGCGGAGGCCGTGCCCGTCTTCGCGACGTCGCTGCGCACCGCCCCCGACGACCTGCTGGCGGAGCTCGGCCGCTGCGACGCCATCATCACCACCGTCCTCGCCGCCGGCGGCAACCGCCCGGCCGAGGCGCAGGCCGGCGGCGACGACGGCGCGTGGGACGTCGCCGCCCTCGCCGCGCTCGACCGGCCCATCATCCAGGGCCTGGCGCTCACCGGCTCCCGCGGGGAGTGGGAGGAATCCGACGACGGCGCCTCCCCGCTCGACGTCGCCACCCAGGTCGCCGTCCCCGAGTTCGACGGCCGCATCATCGGCCCCGTGTTCTCCTTCAAGGAGATCGACGACGACGACCTCATCACCTACGTCGCCGACCCCGAGCGCTGCGCCCGCCTCGCCGCCATCGCCGTGCGCCACGCCCGCCTGCGCCACCTGAACAACGCCGACAAGCGCGTCGCCGTCGTCCTGTCCGCCTACCCGACGAAGCACGCCCGCATCGGCAACGCCGTCGGCCTGGACACCCCGGCATCGGTGCTGCGCACCCTCCACGCCCTGCGGGAGGCCGGCTACGACCTCGGCGACGTCTCCGCAATCCCCGGCTGGGCCGACGACCCGGCGGACTTCGACGGCGACGCGCTCATGCACGCCATCATCGACGCCGGCGGCCAGGACCCCGACTGGCTGACCGAGGAGGTCATGGAGGCCAACCCGCTGAAGCTGGCGTGGGAGACCTACGAGGACCACTTCGTCACCCTGCCCGCCGAGCTGCGCGACGCGATGACCGAGCACTGGGGCGCCGCCCCCGGCGAGCTCTACGTCCACCCGCGCACCGGGGAGATCTACATCTCCGGCCTCGTCTTCGGCAACGTCGTCGTCCTGTGCCAGCCGCCGCGCGGCTTCGGCGACAACCCCGTCGGCATCTACCACGACCCCGACCTGCCGCCGACCCACCACTACCTGGCCACCTACCACTGGCTGCACCTGCCGCAGTCGGAGGGCGGCTTCGGCGCCGACGCCGTCGTCCACATGGGCAAGCACGGCAACCTCGAGTGGCTGCCCGGCAAGCAGGTCGGCCTCTCCGCCGCGTGCGGCCCCGACCAGGCCATCGGCGAGCTGCCGATGATCTACCCGTTCCTCATCAACGACCCCGGCGAGGGCACCCAGGCCAAGCGCCGCGCCCACGCCACGCTCGTCGACCACCTCATCCCGCCGATGGCGCGCGCCGAGGGCTACGGCGACATCACCCGCCTGGAGCAGCTGCTCGACGAGCACCAGAACATCTCCGCCATGGACCCGGCGAAGCTGCCGGCCATCCGCCGCGAAATCTGGACGCTGCTGACCGCCGCGAAGATGGACCGCGACCTCGGCTGGGACGAGCGCCCCGACGAGGACGTCTTCGACGACATGCTCATGCACGTCGACGGCTGGCTGTGCGAGATCAAGGACGTCGCCATCCGCGGCGGCCTCCACGTGCTCGGCCAGCCGCTGGAGGACGACGCGCTCGTCGAGACCGTCGCCACCATGCTCCGCGCCCGCCAGCTGTGGGGCGGCACCACGACGCTGCCGGGCCTGCGCGAGTCCCTCGGCCTCGCCGAGGACGGATCCGAGACCCGCATGCGCGTCGACGACGTCGACGCCCTCGCCCAGGACCTCGTCCGCGGCGTCGCCGCCGGGGGAGACGTCCGCGAGGTCGTCGCCGCCGCGGATCTGCCCGACGGGGCCGACGCGGACGCCGTCGTCACGCTCCTCGACTTCACCCGCGACGAGATCCTGCCGCGCCTGGCGCAGACGGACCGCGAGATCCCGCAGATCCTCCACGCCCTCGGCGGCGGCTTCATCCCCGCCGGCCCCTCCGGCTCCCCGCTGCGCGGCCTGGTCAACGTCCTGCCCACCGGCCGCAACTTCTACTCCGTCGACCCGCGCGCCGTGCCCAGCCGCCTGGCGTGGGAGACCGGCCAGGCGCTGGCCGACGGGCTCGTCGACCGCTACCGCGCCGACCACGGCGGCGAGTACCCCAACTCCGTCGGCCTGTCCGTGTGGGGCACCTCCGCCATGCGCACCTCCGGCGACGACATCGCCCAGGCGCTCGCGCTGATGGGCGTGCGCCCCGTGTGGGACGAGGCGTCCCGCCGCGTCGTCGACCTCGAGGTCATCGACCTCGAGGAGCTCGGCCGGCCGCGCATCGACGTCACCGTCCGCATCTCCGGCTTCTTCCGCGACGCGTTCCCGCACGTCATCGACATGCTCGACGACGCCGTCCAGCTCGTCGCCGGGCTGGAGGAGGACGACGCCGACAACCGCCTGCGCGCCCACGTCCGCGCCGACGGCCACTCCCGCCGCATCTTCGGCTCCAAGCCGGGCACCTACGGCGCGGGCCTGCTGCAGCTCATCGACTCCGGCTCCTGGCGCGACGACGCCGACCTCGCCGCCGTCTACACCACCTGGGGCGGCTACGCGTACGGCCGCGGCGTCGACGGCGTCGAGGCGGCCGACGACATGCGCGCCGCCTACCGGCGCATCCAGGTGGCGGTGAAGAACATCGACACCCGCGAGCACGACATCGCCGACTCCGACGACTACTTCCAGTTCCACGGCGGCATGGTCGCCGCGGTGCGCGCGCTGACCGGAGAGTCGCCGGAGGCCTACATCGGCGACTCCACCCGCCCGGAGAACGTCCGCACCCGCACGCTCCACGAGGAGACGCGCCGCGTGTTCCGCGCCCGCGTCGTCAACCCCCGCTGGATCGCCGCGATGCGCCGCCACGGCTACAAGGGCGCCTTCGAGATGGCCGCCACCGTCGACTACCTCTTCGGCTACGACGCCACCGCCGGCGTCATGGACGACTGGATGTACGAGACGCTCACGGACACCTACGTCGCCGACGCCGAGAACCGCGAGTTCTTCGACACGTCCAATCCGTGGGCGCTCCACGACATCTCGGAGCGCCTCATCGAGGCCGCCGACCGCGGGCTCTGGGAGTCGCCCGACGACGAGCGCATGGAGCTGCTGCGCCGCACCTATCTCGAGACCGAGGGCGACCTCGAGGACCGCTGACCGCGATCGCCGTGGGCGACCGTCCCGGGGCGCGCCGCGCGATGGCGCGTGTCGGGTGCCCCGGTAGGCTGGCGGCATGCCCGCATACCTGCTGATTCCGTACGTCCTCGTCGAGGCGCTGGCCTTCTGGGCGGTCGCCTCCTGGATCGGCTGGGGCTGGGCCCTGCTTGCCATCGTGGCGCTGTTCTTCCTGGGCATGGTGCTCACGTCGTGGCAGATGCGCAGCGTGCTCGTCCAGGCCTCGCGGGGGGAGCGGCCCGGCCGCGCGCTGGCGGACACGGGCCTCATCATCATCGGCTCCGGCCTGCTGCTGATCCCCGGCTTCGTCACGGCCGTCATGGGCCTGGTGCTCATGCTCCCGCCGACCCGCGGCATGGTCCGCCGGGCGCTCGGGCGGAGGATCCGGAGGTGGGCGGAGAAGACCGCGGAGGACTCCTTCGTCTACATGGAGCGCTTCGGCGGCGCCGGCTTCGCGCGCTTCCCGGGCGCGGGCGGCGGCGGGTTCGGCCCGGCCGGGACGCCCGGTGCGTCGGGCTCCGCGGGAACGTCCGGCGGCGGCCGCACGGGCGCCGGATCCGACTCCGGTTCGGGCCCGGCCGGCGGTTCGGGCTCCCGCGCCGGCCGCTCCGGCGCGGATTCGGACTCCGGGGTCATCGACCACGAGGAGTTCGACGCCGAGTTCTTCCGGAACATCCGGCCCGAGGACATCACCGGCCCGCGCGACGGAGGGTCCGGCACGGGCGGCTCCGGCGGCGCGTCCGGCGACGGCGACGGCCCGGTCAAGGGCTGATCCCGGACCATGGCCGCAGCGCTCGCACGCATCGTCCTCGCCGCCGTCTCGGGCCTCGCCCTCACGGCCTCGTTCGCGCCCACCGGATGGTGGTGGGCCGGCTGGATCTCCGCCGCCCTCCTCATCGCCGCGCTCGCCCCGTGGGGTGACGCCCGCCCGGCGCCGTCGTGGCGCCTCACCGCGCTCGTCGGCTTCGTCTGGGGCGCCGCCGGGGGACTGGCCGGCCTTCCCTGGATCGCGGAGTTCGTCGGCAACCTGCCGTGGATCGGACTCTGCGTCACCCTCGGCCTGTTCCACATCCTCACCGCCGCCGGCGTCCGCCTCATCGTCGGCGCCGCCCGGCTGCCGTGGTGGTTCCGAGCCCTCGGCGCCGCCGCCTGGATCATCGCCGTCGAGGCGCTGCTGGCCCGCTGGCCCTTCGGAGGCTTCCCGTGGCTGCGCTACGCGTGGGGCCAGATCGACGGGCCGCTCGCGGACGCCGCCTCCGTCGGCGGCGTGCCGCTCGTCGGATTCCTCGCCGCGGTCGTCGGCGCGGGGGCCGCGGCGGCGATCGTCGGCAAGCGCATCGTCTCCGGCCTGGTGCTGATCGCGGTCGCGGTGGCCGCCGGCCTCGCCGTGCCCGCCAACGACCCCGCCCCGCGCGACGGCGAACGCGTCGTGCGCGTCGCCGCCGTCCAGGGCAACGTCCCGCGCCTCGGCCTGGGGTTCAACGCCCAGCGCCGCGCCGTGCTGGAGAACCACGCGCAGGCGACCCACGACCTCGCCGCCGCCGTGCGCGAGGGCCGCGAGGAGCAGCCCGACATCGTCATCTGGCCGGAGAACTCCTCCGACATCAGCCCCATGACCAACGAGGACGCGGCTCGCATCATCGACGCCGCGGCCGCCGACATCGGCGCGCCCATCGTCGTCGGCAGCTTCACCTACGCCGACGACCCCGCCCGCGGCGACGGCACGCAGAACACGATGATCGTCTGGGACCCCGAGGAGGGGCCCGTCGACGGCCACTCCAAGCGGTTCCTCCAGCCCTTCGGCGAATGGATGCCGTTCCGCGACCTGCTGCGCAACGTCACCGACATGGTCGACATGGCCGGCGACATGACCCCCGGCGACGGCGACGGCGTGGCGGTCGCAGGCGGCATTCCCGTCGGCTTCGCGACGTGCTTCGAGGTCATCTTCGACGCCGCCTACCGCGACGCCGTCCACGCCGGCGCCACCATCCTGGCCACGCCGACGAACAACGCCACGTTCGGCTTCACCGACATGACGTACCAGCAGCTCGCCATGAGCCGCATGCGGGCCATCGAGCACGACCGCGCCGTCGTCGTCGCCGCGACCTCCGGCGTCAGCGCCATCGTGCTGCCCGACGGCACCGTCGACCAGTCCTCCGAAATCTTCGAGCGGGCGGTTTTGACGGAAAGCCTGCCGTTGCGAGAAGATCCGACCATCGCCGCACGCCACGGCCTGCTCGTCGAGGGCGCCATCGTCGCCCTCGCCGTCCTGGCAGCCCTGGCCGCAGCGGCCGCCGCCGTCACCGGCCCGCGCACCCGCGGGACCACCCGGACCGGCGACGACACCGACAATGAAGGAGTAACCGGTGGCTAAGCCCCAGCCCAGCGAGCGCACCCTGGTGATCATCCCGACGTTCAACGAGCGGGAGAACCTGCCGCTCATCGTCGACCGCCTCCGCTCCGCGGAGCCCGACGTCGACGTCCTCGTCGTCGACGACACCTCGCCCGACGGCACCGGCGAGGTCGCCGACCAGCTCGCCGCCGCCGACGAGGCCGGCCGCATCCACGTCCTGCACCGCAAGGGCGAGGGCGGCCTGTGGGGCGCCTACCGCGCCGGTTTCGCCTGGGGCCTCGAGCGCGACTACACCGTGCTGTGCGAGATGGACGCCGACGGCTCCCACGCCCCGGAGCAGCTGCGCCGCCTCCTCGACGTCGTCGACGACGGCGCCGACCTGGTCATCGGCTCCCGCTACGTCGACGGCGGCTCGACCGTCAACTGGCCGATGACCCGCCAGATCCTGTCGCGCGGCGGCAACATCTACATCTCCCTGGCGCTCGGCGCCGGCGTCTCCGACATCACCGCCGGCTACCGCGCGTACCGCCGCGAGGTCCTGGAGGCCCTCGACCTCGACGCCATCGGCTCCGGCGCGTACCTGTTCCAGACCGAGCTGGCGTGGCGCGCCGTCACCGCCGGCTTCCTGGTCGAGGAGGTGCCGATCACCTTCACGGAGCGCGAGCTCGGCGAGTCGAAGATGGACGGCAGCTTCGTCGCGAAGTCCCTCGGCCAGGTCACCGCGTGGGGCCTGAAGCACCGCGTCAACCAGGCCGTCGACATCTCCCGCGAGGTCGGCCGTCTGCTGGCCCACGAGGTGAAGAACCACAACGTCTTCAAGCAGTCGTAGGGGAGGCGCGCGGCTGGTCCGGCCGTCCGGCCGGCGCAACTATCCGGCGGGCGCATCCGTCCGGCCGGCGCATCCGTCGGGCGGGCGCATTCGTCCGGCCAACCGGCTGGCGAGCCCCAGAACTCCCGCAGCCCCGGTTCCGCGTCACGCGGGCCGGGGCTTCGGCGTGTCCGGGCCGGATGGACGTCGGGCCGTCCCACTCCTGCAAAAGTGGCCAGAAATCCGCCGGATGCCGCGCCAAAACCCCAAGTCGCGCGAACCACCGCGGCGGCAGGATGGCACACACTGCACGAGTGCCCGACGAAAGGCCGCAGAAGCCGTGGATCACGAGACCGGACGCGACAACGCTGACCCCGGGACGATCGCGGACTCGACGACGCCGCCGGCCCCGGGAATCGGGGACGCGGCGGCGTCGGCGGAAAGGCTGCGGCGGGGAGGACCCGCCGGCCGGGGAGAGCGGGGAGGCGGCGCGCCTACTCTGCGTTCTGCTCGGCCTCCATCGCCTCCTGCTGCTGCTTCAGCAGCTTGGCCGCGTGGCGGCGGCGCTTGCGCAGCAGGTCGATGCGCTCGTCGAGAAGCACCTCCAGCTCCTCGATGGAGCGGCGCTCGCGGAGCATGTCCCAGTGCGTGCGCGGCGGCTTGGCGGGCTTGGCCTCGGTGCCCTCGCCCTCCATCAGCTTGCCGACCTGGCCGTTCTTGCACAGCCACTCGCCGGGGATCTCGGCGTCGTCGGCGAAGGGGACCTCGAACACCTCGCCGTCCTCGGTCTGGTACCGCACCATCTGGCGCGGGGCGAGGTCATGGTCGCGGTCCGTCTCGTAGGACACGGCGCCCATGCGGCTGCCGCGCAGGGTTCGATCTGCCATGTGCGGGTCGTCCTCTCGTGGTCGTGCTGGTCGTGCGGGAACTCGGTCTTCCAGTGTATCGCAGGCCGGGGGAGCGGCCCCGCGGTCACGGGCGTCGCGGACGGGGTGCCGCGGCCACGAAGCTTCCAACGCGCGGCCCGCCCCGTTTGTTCCCGCGGAGGGGGAGGAGCCGGGGCGGTGGGCGTCGTCAAGCAAACACCGCGACACCACGTGGACCCCGCCCGTTATCGTGGACGCATGGACGACTCCGGCATCCGCATCGCGCCCGCGCGGCGTTCGACGTGCGACTGGTGCGGCCGCGAGTTCGAGGACTCGCCGCGCGGCAGGCGCCGGAAGTACTGCTCGCAGTCGTGCCGGCAGCGCGCGTACGAGGCGCGCCGCGGCATCCGGCGGCCCGTCGCGCCCCCGGACGGGGGCCTGTCGGAGGAGCAGGCGCAGCGCCTCGCGGACGGCCTGTTCGAGGTGCGCTGCGGTGCCGAGGACGTGCGCACGGCCGTGCTGGAGGGCGCCGACGCGGAGCAGGTCGCGGCGATGTGCGCGGAGCTGGTGCAGGTGGCCCGGCGGTTGGAGCATCTGGGGTAGCCGGTACCATCGGGGGCATGAAGAAGACTCTGCTGACTCTTGTCGCCGTGGCCGTCGTCGCGCTGGCCATCGTCATCGTCGGCCCGGTCGTCTACAAAGCGATCGTCGGGGACGGCGTGAAGACGGAGGGCATCAACGCCGAGGGCGCGCCGCCGGCGAGCACGGACCGCAACGGCACCTGGGTCGTGGCGGAGCAGGGTTCGGGCCATACGTCGCAGGTGGGCTTCACGTTCCAGGAGCTGCTGCCGGGCTCGGAGCGGACGACGTCGGGGTCGACGGACGGCGTGTCGGGCGAGTTCACGGTGGAGAACGACGAGCTCACCGCTGGCCACGTCACGGTTGACATGACAACCCTGAAGTCGGACATCGAGAAGCGCGACGTCAACGTCCGCATGACCATCTTCAGCACCGACCGGTACCCGGAGGCGACGTTCGAGGTCTCCGAGGCCGTCGACCTGACGTCCGTGCCGGACGACGGCTCCATGGTGCGCGTCGACGTGCCGGGCAGGATGACCATCCGCGGCGTGACGCAGGACGTGACGGTGCCGATGGACGTCGTCCGCACCGGCGACAACGTCCTGATGTCGGGCGTGCTGCGCATCAACCGCCTGGACTACAACGTGCGCACGCCGGACTTCGTGGCCGCGAAGGTCAAGGAGGAGGGCGACGTGAACCTCCGCCTGGTCCTGGAGAAGAAGGACGCGGAGTAGCGGGCGGCACGCCGGCGGCCGCGGGGCCGGCGCCGGCGCGGGGATGTCCGCGATCAGGACGCCGGGAGTTCCGTTGCGTTTCGTCACTGTGACGTTTCGCGGGTGGACACCCGGACCATCATCATCACCGGGAAAGGGGCGGATTCGACGCCATGGGACTCTTCGGGAAGCGTGACGACGGCAACCGCTCCGGCGGCCATCCGGGCACCGGCGGGGACGGCGGCCGCGGCGCGGCGGACGGCGCCGCCGGGACGTTCGACACGGGGCGCGGCACCGAGATCTTCGACAAGATGCTCCTGGCGCGCCGGGTGCGGATGGTCGTGCTGGCCGCCTTCGTCGTCTTCGTCGCCTGGCAGCAGATGTGGCTGCTGACCGCCATCGGCGTCGGGCTGATGCTGCTGACGCTCTGGCAGAACAAGCGACTCAAGGAGGAGATCGCGGTGCGGCTCGCCGACGACGAGGCCGCGCGCCGCGGCGGCGCCTGACGGGACCGGCGGGCACCGCGCCCGCCCGAACCCGGCGGCGGGGCGGGCGCGCACGCAACCGCAGCGCGAACGACAATCGCGCCACACGGCGGGCGATAACGCCGCGGACATCCGGGCGGGCGCCGAGGGCGCGTCACGGCGGCTCCGGAAAGCCCTGGTGGCACCGGTCCCGACCAGGCCCCTCTCGCCCGTTGTCCGATAATATACATTATGACATTCTAGCGTTACGGCTCCGTCCCCCTCCGGATGCCCCGCGACGGCCACGTCCGCGACGGTCGGCCCACACTACGCCACCAGGCGTCCGTGACATCCCCGCACGGCCCGGCATGACATCCGTCATCGACTGACTGACAAGCGTCATGACCTGGCCCTTTTCCATTGATCCGGGCCGTCCGGCGCAGCATCCTCGAAATCAGCCGCACACCGCGGCACCGCACGGAACGGGACGAGGGCCCCGCCGCCTCCCGCCGGCGACGCAACGGACACCGAGGACACGTCATGGACATCAACCGCCGCATTCGGGAATTCGGCGCGCAGGCCCTCTACGGCAGCAACGGCGCCGACGGACGCAACCGCCCCGCCGACCCGTACTCCGCCGCCGCGGCCGCCCCCGCCACGCGCCTGCGCCTCAGCGACGTCGACCGCTCCAACGCCCTCCAGCACCTGTCGACGCACTACGCCGACGGCCGCCTCGACCACGCGGAGTTCGACGACCGCACCCGCCTCGTCGTCGAGGCCGTCAACACCGACGACCTCGCCCCGCTCTTCGCCGATCTCCCCGGCGGCCTGCCGGTCGACCGCGACGGCCTGCCGCTGCCCGTCGGCGCGGATGCCGACGCGAACATCGGCGCGAGCGCCGACGAGCGCACCGGACACGGCACCCGGGCTTCCACCGCCGCCGCCCCCGCAGCCGACGACGCCGAAGACCGCGATCTGGGCCGCATCCGCCGCAGGGGCTCCTTCGTCAAGACGGCCGACTGGGTTTTCTTCCTCGTCGCGCTCGTCTCCTACTTCATCCTCGAGAACGTGCTGGAGGCGAGCTACGCCGGCATCGCCTGGGCGCTGCTCCTCATCTCCTACCCGGCGGTCCGGTGGCTGAGCGGGCTGTCCTCCGACGACGAGAAGACATACGACGAGCTGAAGAAGATCGACGAGGCCGACCGCCGCGAGCGCGTCCGGCGCGCCGCCGCCCGCCGCCACGAGCTCGGCCACTGACGGACGCCCCTTTCCCGCCCCGGCCGCGCCGCGCGGCCCCGGCTCCAGTAACGTTCACCCGGTCCCCGTCCGGCCCGAACAACCGAACAAGGAGCCGCCCCCGTGAGCGAGGTCCTCACCTTCCCGGCGGAGCGCGACCGGCCCGCGCCCACCCCCGCCGGCGCCGACGCCCCGACCGGCGTCGCCGCGTCGTTCCGCTACGCCTTCTCCTCCCCGGCCCGCCTGAAGACGGAGGTCCTCGCCGGCCTCGTCGTCGCGCTGGCGCTCATCCCGGAGGCGATCTCGTTCTCCATCCTCGCGGGCGTCGACCCGCGGATGGGCCTGTTCGCGTCGTTCACCATGGCGGTCGCCATCGCGTTCACCGGCGGCCGCCCGGCGATGATCTCCGCGGCCACCGGCGCCGTCGCGCTCGTCGTCGCGCCCGTCGCCCGCGACCACGGCGTCGAGTACCTGCTGGCCACGGTGCTGCTGGCGGGCGTGCTGCAGGTGGCGCTGGCGGCCCTCGGCGTCGCGAAGCTCATGCGGTTCATCCCCCGCAGCGTCATGACGGGCTTCGTCAACGCGCTGGCGATCCTCATCTTCGCCGCGCAGATCCCGCACCTCGTCGGCGTGCCGTGGCTGGTCTACCCGCTCGCCGCCGCCGGCCTGCTCATCGTGTACCTGCTGCCGCGCGTGACGACGGCCGTCCCGTCGCCGCTGGTCGCCATCATCCTGCTCACCGCCGCGGTGCTCCTGTTCGGCTGGGACGTCCCCGACGTCGCCGACCAGGGCAAGCTGCCCGAGAGCCTGCCACAGCTGCTCGTCCCCGACGTCCCCCTGACGACGGAGACCCTCGCCATCGTCTTCCCGCCGGCGCTGGCCATGGCGCTGGTCGGCCTGATGGAGTCGCTGATGACCGCGAAGCTGGTCGACGGCATCACCGACGTCCACTCCGACAAGACCCGCGAGGCGTGGGGCCAGGGCGCCGCGAACGTCGTCACGTCGCTGTTCGGCGGCATGGGCGGCTGCGCGATGATCGGCCAGACGATGATCAACGTCCGGGCCTCCGGCGCCCGCACCCGCCTGTCGACGCTGCTCGCCGGCATCCTCCTGCTCATCCTCGTCGTGGCGCTCGGCGACGTCGTGGGCCTCATCCCCATGGCCGCCCTCGTCGCGGTGATGGTGATGGTGAGCGTGTCGACGTTCGACTGGCACTCCGTCCGTCCGCGCACCCTGCGCACCATGCCGCTGTCCGAGACGCTGGTCATGCTGGTCACCGTCGCCGCGACCCTGGCGACGGACAACCTCGCCGTCGGCGTCGTCCTCGGCGTCGTCGCCGCGATGATCCTCTTCGCCCGCCGCGTCGCCCACATGGTCGCTGTCGAGGCGGTCGACGAGGGCGACCGCGACGCCGACGGCGTCGCAGACGTCCGCCGCTACCTGGTGCGCGGCGAGCTGTTCTTCGCCTCCTCCAACGACCTGGTGTACGCGTTCGACTACACCGACCGGGCGCGCCGCATCATCATCGACATGACCGGCGCGGACGTGTGGGACGCCTCCACCGTCGCGACGCTCGACGGCATCATGCGCAAGTACCACGAGCGCGGCCGCGACGTGGAGGTCGTCGGCCTCGACGGCCAGAGCCTCGACCGGCTGCGCCGCCTGACCGGCACGTTCGGGGAGTGACCGTGTCCGCCGCGTTCCTGCTGACCTGGGCGGCGGCGCTGGTCTCCCCCGGCCCCGACCTCCTGCTCGTCCTCCGCCTGGCGGCGACCGGCTCGCGCCCCCGCGCCCTCGCCGCCGCGGTTGGCATCGTCGCCGGCATCGCGGCGTGGGTGCTGCTGGCCATCGGCGGCATCGCCGCCGTCCTGGCGACGCGCCCGGCGCTCATGGACGTCCTCATGCTCCTCGGCGGCGCCTTCCTCCTGTGGATGGGCGCCTCCGGCATCGGCTCGTGGCTGCGGCCGCGCGTCGGGGCGCTGCGGACGGCCGCGGACCGCGAGACCGCGGAGGCGGCCCCGGATGACACCGCCGACGACGAGCCGGACGGCCGCTCCCCCGCCGTCCGCGCCTTCGCCGCCGGCCTGGCCACCAACCTCTCCAACCCGAAGGCGCTGGTGTTCTTCGGCGCTCTCTTCGCCGGCTTCGTCCCGTCCGACGCGACCGCCGGAGCCTACGCGGTCCTCGTCGCCGTGATGCTCGCGATGGCCGCCGCCTGGTTCGGCTTCGTCGCCGCCGCGGCCTCCCACCCCGCCGTGCTGCGCCGCATCCGCCGCGCCACGGCCGTCATCGACGTGCTGGCGGCGGTGGCGTTCGTCGCCATCGGCGGCGTCATGGTCGCCGAGGGGCTCGCCGGGCTGACCGGCGCCGCGGCGTAGCCGCACGGGACCTCGCCGCGGAAAGGTCGGCGGAGCCCGCACCGCGGCGCAGCCCTAGCCGCGGCGGCACCCGTCGCAAAGCACCTCCCCCGCGGCCGGCCCGGCCCGCCGCATCCGGGCCCGCGGGCCGCGGCGGCACCCGTCGTCACGCGAACCCGCGCGCGACACGGAGGATTTCCCGGCCCCCGCAACCCCGTCGGGCGTTGCTGATTTGTACACTGTCCCCATGCCATCTCCGGACGAATACCGAAGTTACGGGGGTGACGGCCGCTAATGATGTCCGCCGTCATCCTCCTCATCGCAGTCATCCTCCTCATCATCGCGAACGCGCTGTTCGTCGCCGTCGAGTTCTCGTACCTCACGGTCGACCGCAACGAGGTGAGGAACAGCGAAGCCGAGGGAAACAAGACCGCAAAGCTCATCGAGAAGTCCCTCAAGAAGACCTCGACGAACCTGTCCGGCGCGCAGCTGGGCATCACGCTCACCAGCCTGATCGTCGGCTTCCTGACCGGCCCCTCCCTCGGCGTCATCCTCACGGAGGGCCTCGGCCTGACCGGGATGAACGAGGTCGCCGCCGCCGGCATCGCCACGACCGCCGCGTTCATCATCGCGACGTTCACGCAGATGGTGTTCGGCGAGCTCGTGCCCAAGAACTGGGCCATCGCCGAGCCGATGCGCGTCGCCAAGGTGGTCGTCCGCCCCCAGCTCCTGTTCATGTTCCTGTTCGGCTGGCTCGTGCGCATGCTGAACGGCTCCGCCAACTGGATCCTCCGCCAGCTCGGCTTCAACCCCGAGGAGGAGGTCGCCAACGCGCGCACCGCCGAGGAGCTGCGCGCCATGGTCAGCCGCTCCGGCGACGAGGGCACCCTCGACTCCGCCACCGCGGAGCTCGTCGCCCGCTCCATCGAGTTCGGCGACCGCACCGCCGCCGACGTCATGACCCCGCGCCCCCGCGTCCACTTCGTCGAGGACGAGTCGGTCGCCGACGTCCTCGCCATGGTCGCGTCCACCGGACACGCCCGCTTCCCGGTCGTGGGCGACGGCGGCGTCGACGACGTCGTCGGCGTCGTGCACTACAACCGCCTGCTGTCGGTCGCGCCGTCCGAGCGCGCGACCACCCCGGCGCGCGAGCTGCGCGAGAAGATCCTCGTCGTCTCCGAGTCGATGACCCTCGACCCGCTGATGCGCGAGCTGCGCAACCACCCGCTGCAGTTCGCCGTCGTCGTCGACGAGTACGGCGGCACCGACGGCATCGTGACGCTGGAGGACCTGGTGGAGGAGATCGTCGGCGAGATCGACGACGAGCAGGACACCCTCACCCGCACGTTCACCCGCGTCGACGAGGACACGGTCATCGTCTCCGGCCTCATGCGCCCCGACGAGCTGGGCGACATCCTCGACCTCGAGATCCCCGAGGGCGAGGAGTCCGACACCATCGGCGGCTACATCACCGAGGAGCTGGACCGCATGCCGCGCTCCGGCGACAGCATCGAGGTCGAGGCCGTCGACCACGTCAACCGCGACGAGGAGGACCTGCCGACGCAGGCCGCCGTCGAGTTCTCCGTCGAGAAGATGGCGCGCCGCCGCGTCGGCCGCGTCCGCGTCCACGTCACCCGCCCCGAGCCGGAGCCGGAGGACGAGGACCGCGGCTGGTTCCGCCGCGGCGACCGCGACGACGAGGATGCGCGCGATGCGCGTGACGACGCCCGCGCCGCGGAGGGTTCCGCCGGGTCGGCGCTTGACGACGGCCGGGGCCGCGGCGATGCCGTCGCCCTCGACCGCGACGACGAAAGGGGCGAGCGTTAAATGGGCACGTCAACCGCCATCATCGTGCTGGTCATCATGCTGGCCGGCAACGCCTTCTTCGTCGCCGGCGAGTTCGCCATGGTCTCGGCGCGCCGCGACCAGCTGGAGCCGAAGGCCGTCGAGGGGTCGACGGGCGCGAAGTACGCGCTGCGCGGCATCGAGGACGTCTCCACGTACCTCGCCGCGACGCAGCTGGGCATCACCGCCTGCTCCCTGATCATCGGCGCCGTCGGCGAGCCCGCCATCGCGTCGCTGCTGGAGGGGCCGATGGTCGCCATGGGCCTGCCCGCGGGCCTGTCGCACCTCATCGCCCTGGTCATCGCCCTGGTCTTCGTGACCTTCCTGCACATGGTGCTGGGCGAGATGGTCCCGAAGAACATCGCCATCGCCGGCCCGGCCCGCACCGCGCAGGTCCTCGGCCCGCTGCTGCACTTCTTCGTGATCATCGCCCGCCCGATCATCTGGCTGATGAACGAGACGGCGAACCACCTGGTGCG
This sequence comes from Corynebacterium sp. 335C, assembly GCF_053525695.1. NCBI lineage: Bacteria > Bacillati > Actinomycetota > Actinomycetes > Mycobacteriales > Corynebacteriaceae > Corynebacterium > Corynebacterium sp. 335C. Next base: position 60,053 of record NZ_JASTTB010000001.1, on the reverse strand, counting down.
CCTCATGTTCGGCGCGGAGCCGCGCAGCGAGGTCGAGACGACGTTCACGTCGGCGCAGGTGCAGGACTTCGTCGCCGAGTCGGGCCGCCAGGGCATCCTGGACAACGACGAGATCCGCCTGCTGTCGGGCGCGCTGAACTTCGAGAAGCTCACCGCCTCCGACGTGGTGCTGCCGTCCGAGTCCCTGCGCACGATCCCGGAGGGCTTCTCCGCCGCGGACGTCGAGGCGCTGTGCGTGGAGACGGGCTACTCCCGCTTCCCCGTCACCGCCCCGAACGGCAAGTGGTACGGCTACGTGCACACGAAGGACATGCTGCAGGTTCCGGTCGAGCAGCGGGAGGAGCCGGTCGACCCGGTGCTCATCCGCAAGCCGTCGGAGATCCGCGACACCGACAAGCTGCAGAAGGTCATGCGCACGATGCAGCGCGACCAGGCGCACTTCGCGATCGTCCGCGACGCCGAGGGCAGGCGCGTCGGCATGGTCGCCCTGGAGGACGTGCTGGAGGAACTGGTCGGCGAGGTCCGCGAGGCGACCGCGCGCGGCTAGGCCGGCGGGGCTTCGGCCGCCGGGTTCGCCGGCCGGGTTTCCACCCGCCACGACCACATCGACGCCCCGTCCGGGTTTTCCCGGGCGGGGCGCCGTCGTGTCCGGGGTGTCCCCGCCTTCCCCTGACTTTCCGCGGTCTCAGCTGCCCCATCCGTCCCGCCGCGAGAGGTTAATGCGCTTTAGCGGGCCCAACACCTCACGACGGGCGGCAAAAGCCCAGGACCGATCGTGCGTCTGGCCCGCTAAAGAGCGTTAACCCCTCTGGCAGGGCGAGCCAGGCGGCCGCGCAACCGCTTCCCCACCGGCGTCCACCGCCATCTCGCACGCTTAAGGCTCCATCACGGCGGCGGCACACTCCGCGGCACGGCATCCCCGACCCCGGCGCCTCTCCCCGAAGCCCGCACGTGCCGCGGGCGGCGCCCTGCAAACGCCGCACGTGCCGCCGGCAGCGCCTTCCCAGCGCCGCACGCCGCCGGCATCGCGCTCCGGCAGCCGCCCGACCGGCGGTTAACGGCATTTAGCGGGATGAACGCGACACAATCGGCGGCAAAACCCCAGGTCTCCAATCGCGTTTATCCCGCTAAACCGCATTAACCCCCTCCGGGAGCACGGAACCGGCGCACGAGCAGACCCCGACGTGGACCGGGGAGGCCACGAACAGTGCCGGTGGCGCCCTCGACTACCCCTTCCCGACGGCTCGATCCCCTTCACAGCCGGTTAACGGAATTTAGCGGCCCAAACGCGACAGAATCCGCCGCAAAACCCCAGGACGCGGATCGCGTTCAGGCCACTAAACCGCATTAACTCTTCGCGGAGCCGAGATTCCCGGCTTCCCGTGGCTCCTTCCACCCCGCGCACGCGAAAAGGGCCCCGCCCGACCGGAATGGTCGGGCGGGGCCCTCGTCAGACGGCTGCCGGAGCAGCGAACCGGACGTCAGCTCTTGTCGGCGCCGTCGCCCGGGCCGACGTGGCTCGGCTCGATGTCGGCGGCGCGGATGGCGGCGTCGTCCGTCTTCTTCCTGCCCCAGTAGAACAGGCCGGTGCCGGCGGCGAACAGGAACAGCGCCAGCATCGCGCCGAAGAAGCCCCAGGGGCCGAACTGCACGATGATCGGCACGGAGATGGCGGTGATGATGCCGCCGCCGAAGAACGGCTCGAAGACGAGCTGCTTGTAGCCGAACGCCTCGAACGCCGGGGACTTGCCCTCCGGGTCGACGATGCGCATGAGGATGAGGCCGGTGGCGGTGACGCCCATGGACTGGCCGTAGTCGCCGATGCCGCGCTCCAGCCAGAACGACGGGATGGTGCGGGGCACGAGCCACAGCAGCAGGAACGTGTTCACCACGATGCCGACGACGCAGAGGATGACGAACGGCCAAAAGTTGTTGGCGATGGCCTCGAGGGAGATCGTCGCCAGGGCGGACACGATGAGCAGGTCGAGGGCGAGGCCCTGGATGCGCAGCATCATGTTCGCGTCGATGAGGTGGCCGTAGCCGGTCTTGTCGGCGGCGATCTGGACGAAGATGCCGCCGATCATGGCCATCGGGAACAGGGGCACGTAGGCGAGGAGCTCGACCTTGTCGGCCCACAGCATCTGCTCGATCCACTGGAGGCCCTCGAGGATGCAGACGCCGACGAGCACCGACAGGGCGACGTAGGCGACGTGGAGGGTCAGCGGCTCGATGGACGACGGGCGCGACGTCATGGTCGCGGCGACGTACTGCTCGTCCTCGCGGAAGAGACCCTGCTGCTCCTCGCGGGAGCGCTCGGCGACCTCGGTGACGACCTCGGTGCGGCCGGTGCGGATGGCCCAGTTGATGACGGCGATGCCGACGACGATGCCGGCGACGAGGCCGACGGTGGCGACGGCGATGGCCAGGTCTCCACCCTCGGACCAGCCGACTTCGTCGAAGACGGGGATCATGCCGGCGGCGGTGCCGTGGCCGCCCTCGAAGCCGATTTCGATGAGGGCGCCGGCCATCATCGGGATGCCGAAGATCGGCGTGAGGATGAGGGCGGTCAGCAGGATGCCGACGACGTACTGGGACGACGCGAAGGCGAGGCCGACGGACAGCTGGGGCCCGGCGAGGTCGACGACGTCACGCGGCTTCGGCAGCTTCTGGCCGAGGAACAGTGTGGCGAAGACGACGGAGATGAGCAGGCCGGGCAGCTTGGACCAGACCTCGAGGACGTCGGCGCCGAAGACGCCGCCCTCGGCGAGGGAGTCGTTGCCGAACTGGGCGAGGATGGTGCCGAGGACCTCGGGGCCGAGGGCCAGGCCGAGGAAGCCGGCGAGGATGGACGCCGGGAGGAAGAGCTTCTGCGACCACTTGAGGTGGACGCGGAGGACCTTGCCGACGAAGAGGAGGGCGGCCAGGAGCAGGAGCGCGAGGCCGACCCCGTTGGCCGTCACGCCACGCCCCCGGCGAGCTCGCCGAGCGCGGCCATGGCGGCGTCGTAGTCGGGCTCGGTGGTGATCTCGTCGACGAGCTGCACGTAGGCGACGGTGCCCTCAGCGTCGAGGACGACGACGGAGCGGGCGAGCAGGCCGGCGAGGGGGCCGTCGGCCTGGACGGCGCCGAAGGCGTCGCCGAAGCCGTGGCGGAAGTCGGAGGCGGCCTCGGCGTTCTCGATGCCCTCGGCACCGCAGAAGCGGTCGAGCGCGAACGGGAGGTCGCGGGAGACGTTGAGGACGACGACGTCGTCGCCGGAGCCGGCGGCGAGCTCGTTGAAGCGGCGCACGGAGGCGGCGCAGACGCCCGTGTCGACGGACGGGAAGATGTTGAGCACGACCCGCTTGCCGGCGAGATCGCCCTTCGACAGGTCGGAGAGGTCGGTCTTGGTCAGCGTGAACTCGGGGGCGGCCGTGCCGGCGGCCGGCAGATCGCCGGACAGCTGGACGGGGGTCCCCTGGAATGCGGTGGTAGCCATGCCTCATTTTTACATCATGGAGACGTCGGTCACTCCTGAGGTCGTGCTGTGACGCGCCTGATTCGGCGTAGAATGGTCGGCGCATGCCCGTTCCCCGAATTTTCAGGAGGCCGCCGTGTCCGTGTCCACCGCCATCGTCATGATCGCCGTCGAGGCCGATCGCATCCCGGAGGCCGCCGACGCGATCGTCGACATCGACGGGGTGACGGAGGTGTACTCCGTGACCGGCGAGTGGGATCTCATCGCCATGGTGCGCGTGCGCGACCACGAGCAGCTCGCGGACGTCATCCCGAACCGCATCTCGAAGGTCGACGGCGTGGAGTCGACGAACACGCTGCTAGCGTTCCGCGCGTACTCGCGCCATGACCTGGAGGCGGCGTTCTCGCTGGGCCTGGACTGACGCCCGCCCGCGTCGTCCGCGCATCATCCATGTGACGACGCCGCCCGCGCCGCGCCCATCGCCGCCGCGGTGCGCGTCACCGCAGCGCACCCCGTGCGTGACGACGCCGCCCGCGCCGCGCCCATCGCCGCCGCGGTGCGCGTCACCCCGCGCATCAGCCGCGTGACGACGGCCCCCGCACCGGCATCGGAGCCGGAGCGGGGGCCGTCGTCACGCACACGGGGGGGGGGAAAAAACCGCGCGGGGCTACTCCTCCCCCTCGCCCTCCTCGGGCTCGGGCAGCGCCCACGACGGGCGCAGCTGGCGGCCCGCCTCGCGCGCCATGGAGCGGCCGGCGCGCATGCCGCTGAAGATGCAGCCGCCGAGGAACGTGCCCTCCAGCGCGTTGTTGCCGTGGACGCCGCCGCCGCCGAAGCCCGACGCCTCGCCGGCGGCCCACAGGCCGTCGACGATGCCGCCGCCCGGGCGCAGGACGCGGCCGTCGAGGTCGGTCTCGATGCCGCCGAGGGTCTTGCGGGTGAGCATCCGCAGGCGCACCGCGATGAGCGGGCCGTGGTTGCGGTCGAGGATGCGGTGGGGCTTCACGGCGCGGATGAGCTTGTCGCCGAGGAAGCGGCGGGCGCCGTTGATGCGCCCGACCTGGTGGTCCTTGCAGAACTGGTTGGCGGTCTGCAGGTCGCGGGCGTGGATCTGCTCGTACAGGCGGGCGGGGTCGATGACCGGGTTGGTGCCCGGGCGGCCGGCGTCCTCCGCGGCCTTCGCGGCGATGCGGTTCATGCCGTCGACCAGCTCGCCGACGTTCTCCGCGACGACCCAGTCCTCGCCGTTGTCCATGAACGCCTGCACCGGGCCCGGCACGCCGGCGGTGACCTTGTTGACCAGCTTGCCGATCTCCTTGTCCGTCAGGTCCGGGTTCTGCTCCGAGCCGGAGAACAGGAACTCCTTGCCGACGATCGTGCGGTCCAGCACGAACCACGAGTAGGAGTGGCCGGTGGCGAGGATGTGCTTCATCGTCCCGACCGTGTCGGCGCCCGGAATGAACGGCGCGGGCAGGCGCTCGCCCTCCGCGTCGAACCACATCGACGACGGGCCCGGGATGATGCGGATGCCGTGGTTCGGCCACACCGGATCCCAGTTCTTCATGCCCTCCGTGTAGTGCCACATGCGGTCGCGGTTGATGATGTTCGCGCCCGCCGCCTCCGCGACGCCGATGCCGCGGCCGTCGACGTGCGCCGGCACGCCGGTGACCATGTCGTCGGGCATGGGGCCGAGCTTCTCCTCCGGCCAGTAGCGGCGCACCAGGTCGAGGTTGCCGCCGACGCCGCCGGTGGCGATGAGGATGGTGCGGCCGCGGACCTCGAAGCCGCCGAGCACGCGGTCCGGGGACTCGGTGCCGCGCTCCAGGTGGTCGCAGCGCTCGAGGACGTCGCCGCGGACGCCGACGGCGCGGCCGTCGTCCGCGATGACCTCGGTCACGCGGTGGCGGTGGCGGAACTCGACGCGGCCCTCCTCCTCGGCCTCCGCCAGCGGCTCGCTGAACACGCGGACGACCTCGGGGCCGGTGCCCCAGGTGAGGTGGAAGCGGGGCACGGAGTTGCCGTGGCCGTCGGCGGTGCCGTCGCCGCGCTCCGCCCAGCCGACGACCGGCACGAAGCGCATGCCCAGGCCGGTGAGGTAGTCGCGCTTCTCCCCCGCCGCGAACTTCAGGTACTCCTCCGCCCACTTGCGGGGCCAGTGGTCCTCCTCGCGGTCGAAGGCGGCGGAGCCGAACCAGTCGGCCTTCGCCAGCTCCAGGGAGTCGTGGACGCCGAGGCGGCGCTGCTCCGGCGAGTCGACGAGGAAGATGCCGCCCAGCGACCAGAACGCCTGGCCGCCGCGGTTGGCGGCGGACTCCTGGTCGAGGACGAGGACGCGGCGGCCGGCCTTCTGCGCCTCGTAGGCGGCGACGAGGCCGGCGAGGCCCGCGCCGACGACGATGACGTCCCAGTTTCCGGCGTCGTCACCATCGGCCGCGGCGGCCCGGGGCTCCGTCGTGCGGGTGGCGGCGGGGTCGGCGGTCCCCGCGCCGGGCTCGTCGACGGCGACGGCGACGGCGGTCGCGCCGGTTGACGCGGCGGTCCCGGCGGTGGCCGCGGCGGGCTCTCCGGCGGCTGCGGTCACGGTGTTGTTCGGCTCGTTCGGCTCATTCGGCTCGCTCATGCAGCAGACGATACCGGCATGTTTTTGACGGTGAACCGGTTTCGGCGGGCATCGCACCGGGTGCCCCCGGTCCGCGGCCCTACCGGCTCCTGCGGGGCACCGGCATCATCTCCAGCTGGACCATGTCCAGGCGGCCGGTGCGGGCCAGCGCCTCGCGCAGGCCGAGCTGGTAGTCCCACAGGCGGCGGTAGACCTGGTCGTAGCCCAGGCCGGCGGCCTCGCGGGAGCGGGTGGCGAAGGTCTCGCGCCACAGCCGCAGCGTCTCGGCCCAGTGGCCGCCGAAGTGGGACTCGCCGACGATGCGCAGGCCGGTGTCGCGGTCGACGATGCGGCGGATCTCGTCCAGCGTCGGGTAGCGCAGGGCGGGCCAGACGTAGGAGCGCAGCAGGTCGAGGGCGTCGCCGGCGTCGTCGTCGAAGGGCTCGGCGGCCACGGCGACCTGGAGGACGACGGAGCCGCCGCGGGCCAGGACCCGGTCGGCGGAGCGCAGCCAGCGGCGCAGGCCGTCGGCGCCGAGGGCCTCGACGCCCTCGACGCAGATGACGGCGTCGTAGTCGTGGCGGAACTCCCGCGGCCCGGGCGCGGGGTCGTCGGAGCGGAGGATGCGGACGGCCTCGCCGAGGCCCTCGGCGCGGGCGCGGCGCTGGATGGCGGCGGCGTGGTCGTCGGCCAGCGCCAGGACGGAGGCGTCGGCGCCGGCGGCCGCGGCGGCCAGGGCGACGCCGCCGCCGGAGGCCGGCCACTCGATGACGCGGCCGCCGGGGCGCACGCCCGCGGTGCGCAGCAGGCGGCGGTTGCGGCGGTCCTGCGCATCGGGCAGGTCGGCGCGCTCGGGGCCGCGGGGGTCGTCGTAGCGGGTGACGTCGACGAGGAAGGCGGCGGGCTCGCCGCGGCGGCCCGCGCCGGGCACGTGGGAGGGGATCTCCTGCTTCGCGGTGGTGGCGGGGCCGGTGGCGAAGATGGCGGAGCCGTCCTCCAGCCCCTCCCCGGCGTACAGCGCGATGAGGGAGGCGGGCAGCGCGCCGCCGGCCCCGGCGTGGCGGGGCTTCGGGCGGGTGCGGGTCAGGCGGCGCAGGCCGCGGCCGATGGAGCCCTCGACGCCGACGTCGAGGCCGCCGCCGAGCAGGCCCCCGAGCACGGCGGGGAGGTCCGGCGAGTCCCATTCCCCGGCGAGGTAGGCCTCCCCGAGGCCGAGCCAGTCGGATTCGGCGATGCGCGCGTAGGCGGTGGCGTCGTGGACGCGCAGCAGCGGGGCGCCGCCGCCCGCGCCATCGCCGCCGTCGCCCCCGCCGAGGACGACGCCGCGGCGCTCGCAGGCGCGGGCGAAGGCGCGGCGGGCGAGATCCGTTCTGGGGCCGGACATGACGGGTCGCCGGGCCACTCCGGGCCATCGCGCGGCGTCGATGACCTGCCGTTCCATGCGCTTCTCCCCGCCTGTCCGTCGGTGCCCGATCCGCCCCGTTCGTTTTTGTTTCCGGGGCCGGGCGTTTCGTCCACCCAACCTAGCGGGGCGACGGCCCGAATCGGCGGAGGCGCACCCGAGGGCCTATCATGTGCCGGTACCACCATCGCCACCCGTGAAGGAGCGCCATGACCGAGACGCCGTACCGGCCCACCACCGGCCGCCACCATGTCGTCATCATCGGTTCGGGCTTCGGCGGGCTCTTCGCCGCGAAGAAGCTCAAGGACGCCTACGTGGACGTCACGCTGATCGACCGGACCAACCACCACCTCTTCCAGCCGCTGCTGTACCAGGTCGCCACCGGCATCCTGTCCTCCGGCGAGATCGCCCCGCCGACCCGCCAGATCATGGACGGCGAGCCGAACGTCCGCGTGGTGAAGGGCGACGTCGTGGACATCGACGTCGAGAAGCGCACCGTGACCTCCGAGCTCGGCGAGTCGGCGAACGTGTGGGAGTACGACTCCCTGCTCATCGCCGCCGGCGCCGGCCAGTCCTACTTCGGCAACGACCACTTCGCGGAGTTCGCCCCGGGCATGAAGTCCATCGACGACGCCCTGGAGATCCGCGCCCGCATCATCTCCGCCTTCGAGCGCGCCGAGATCACCGACGACCCGGCGGAGCGCGAGCGTCTGCTGACCTTCGTCGTCGTCGGCGCCGGCCCGACGGGCGTGGAGCTGGCCGGCCAGCTGGCCGAGCTGGCGAACCGCACCCTGAAGTCGTCGTACCGCAACTTCAACCCGCACTCGGCGAAGGTCGTGCTGCTCGACGGCGCGCCGCAGGTGCTGCCGCCGTTCGGCAAGCGCCTGGGCCGCAACGCGCAGAAGCAGCTGGAGCGCCTCGGCGTCGAGGTGAAGCTGAACGCGATGGTCACCGACGTCGACGAGCGCGGCGTCACCTACAAGAACACGCAGGATGACACCGAAGAGGTCATCCCGTCCTACTGCAAGATCTGGTCCGCCGGCGTCGCCGCGTCGCCGCTGGGCAAGCTGGTCGCCGACCAGCTGGGCGTCGAGTGCGACCGCGCCGGCCGCGTGAAGGTCAACAAGGACCTGTCCGTGGGCGACGACCGCAACGTCTTCGTCGTCGGCGACATGATCGCCCTCGACGGCCTGCCGGGCGTCGCGCAGGTCGCCATCCAGGGCGGCGAGTACGTCGCCGACCTCATCGCCGCGGAGACCGACGCCGAGGAGGGCGCCGAGCTGCCGGAGCGCAAGCCGTTCGAGTACTTCGACAAGGGCTCGATGGCGACCGTGTCCCGCTTCTCCGCCGTGGTGAAGATGGGCAAGGTCGAGGTCACCGGCTTCATCGGCTGGGTGCTGTGGCTGGCCGTCCACCTCATGTTCCTGGTGGGCTTCCGCAACCGCCTGGTGTCCTGCCTGAGCTGGGGCCTCAACGTCCTGACGCGCGACCGCTGGCAGCTGGTGTCGACGCGCCAGCAGATGTACGCCCGCAATGCGCTGGCCCGCCTGGACCACGTCTCCGGCGACGACAAGCCGATGGAGGTGCGCGACACCCGCCGCGTGCACCGCAAGCGCGGCGAGACCGCGTCCGAGGCCTCCTAGGCCCCGGCTCCCCCGCCCGGCCCCGTCCGGGCGCGCCACGGGCCCCGGCCCCTCCTTCCGCGGAGGGGCCGGGGCCCGTCGTCGTGCGCGCGCCGCCGCGCGGGTGCGGCCGCCGTCGCCGCGGGTTGCGGCGCGCGGCCGGGGCGGGGTCCGTCGTCACGCATGGTGCGCGTGACGACGGGTGCCGCGTCACTCCTTCGGCAGCACCGCGAGCCGGAGGGTCGTGCGGGCCAGGAGCTTGCCCGTGGCCTCGTCGCAGTGGCGGATCTCCCACACCTGGGAGGTGCGGCCGAGGTGCACCGGCTCGGAGGTCGAGACGACGGTCATGCCCGCCCGGCCCGGCCGGAAGAAGTCGGTGGAGTTGTTGGCGCCGACGACCGCGGGGCCGGCGCCGGCGGCGAGGTAGCCGGAGACGGAGCCCAGGGACTCGCCGACCGCGGCGAAGACGCCGCCGTTGACCAGGCCCCACGGCTGGAGGTGGCGCTCGTCGGCGGTGAACGTCATCGTCGCGCCGCGGGGGCCGGCGGCGAGGCAGACGACGCCGAGGACCTCGCCGAGGCCGTCGATGCGACCGCCGTCGGCGAGCTCGTTGAAGCGGGCGACCTCCGCGTCGTCCAGCTCCCGCTGCGCGGCGGTGCGCAGCAGCCCCATGTACTCCTCGAACGTGGCGGAATCGGCCATGCGTGCTCCTGGTGTCTCGTCGATGTGATCGTGCGGGCCGCCGCGGTGCGCGGGGTCCGGTGCCGCGGCGCGCGGCGGCGGGGCGGGCGTGGCGCCGAGCCTAGCCGGTCGCCGCCGGCGGCGGGCCGAAGTGCGCGCGGAGGGCGTGGGCGATGCTCGCGACATCTGCGGCGGTGCGCACCACCGCGGCCAGCAGCACCGGGTCGCCGGTGCCGAGGGCGCGTTCCGCCGCCCGCCACGCGGGGGTGCAGGGCCGGGCGTCGCCGGACTCCGGCTCGGGGGCGCAGGCCGTCCACGCCGGCGGGGGCGGCGGCCGGTGCGGCGTCGCGCGCCGGACCGGCATGGTGCGCGGCGGCGTGGATCCGCCGCCTCCCGGGTAGCCGACGCCGGGTTCGGCGGGCTCGGCCAGGGCGTCGAGGATCCCGGCCGCGGTCGCGGCGTCCATCGCGCGGAGGCGCCGGCTGGCGTCCGCGTCGCGGGGCCGGAGACGGTGGAGCATGTCGTGCGTCAGCCCGTCGAGCACCCCGTTGTGGGCGGGCAGCACGGCGCCGGTGTCCGCGTCGATGAGCCGGCCGCGCTGGGCGAACCAGACGCCGCCGCCGGGGCGGCGCAGCACCTGGTCGAACCAGGAGCGGCAGCGGAACTCGCCGAGCGGCGTGACGACGCGGTGCTCCTCGCCGCCCGGGTACGCCAGCGCGACGTGGTGGCCGTCGCGCACGCCGGCGGGGCTGTCCTGCGTATCCGCGGTGGCCGGGAAGAACGCCGAGGCCGCCGGATCGAAGCCGGCCGGGAGGTCATCGATGCCGAGGGCCGCGCGGAGCTCGTCCGGGGTCACCGGGACGGGCGGGGCGGGCGTGCCGGAGGGATTCGCGGTGCCGGCCGCGGTGCCGCCGCCGGCGTCGCCGAACGCGAGGATCGGCGCCGCGGCGCCAGGCGGCGAGGTCGTCGAGCAGAGCGGGGTGCGGGACGGTCACCATGGTGGCGTCGTCCCAGGCGACGGTGCGCTCCCCGGCGGGGCCGACGAGGCGCAGGCCGGCGGCGTCGGCGCCGGCGAGGATGCCGGTGACGGGCGCGCCGGGCGCGGCCGAGGCGGCGGGCCCGCCCGCGGAGCCGTCGCCGGCGAAGGCTCCGTCGTCACGCGTCCCGTCGTCACGCGCACCGCCGGACGCCCCGTGCACCGCGACGACGACGCCGGACAACGCGGCGCGCCACGCGGGGTCGGCGAGGGCGGCGGCCACCGCGCGGGCCGGGACCGCGGCGCCGTGGTGCAGCCACCCGCGAACGGCGGCGGCGCACGCGCGCCGGTGCCGCTCCAGCGTCCGGTCCCGCAGCCGTCCCGCGCCGTCCATCCGTGGTCCTCCCGTGGTCCGCCGCGCCCGCCGGTGCGGCGGACGTGGCGCCGACCGTACCCGCGGGGCGGCCCCGGGCACCGGGTTTCGGGCCGCCCGCCCGCGTCCGCGCATCGATTTCGCGGGGAAAACCTCCCGGATTCCGCCGGGGAAATCACGGCAACACCGCGAGCCGAGGGGGAAGTCATGCCTATGCTCGTCGCCATGGAGAACTCGCAGAAGCTCGCCCAGATCGGCGTCGTCGGACTCGCCGTGATGGGCTCCAACCTGGCCCGCAACTTCGCCCGCAACGGGCACACCGTCGCGGTGTACAACCGCAGCCCGGAGAAGACCCGGGCGATGATGGAGGCCCACGGCTCCGAGGGCGACTTCGTCCCCTCGGAGTCCATCGAGGACTTCGTCGCCTCCCTGGAGCGCCCGCGCCGCGCCATCATCATGGTGCAGGCCGGCCCGGCCACCGACGCGGTCATCGACCAGCTGGCCGACGCCATGGAGGACGGCGACATCATCATCGACGGCGGCAACGCGCTGTTCGAGGACACGATCCGCCGCGAGCGCGACATCCGCGCCCGCGGCCTCCACTTCGTCGGCGCCGGCATCTCCGGCGGCGAGGAGGGCGCCCTCAACGGCCCGGCGATCATGCCGGGCGGCCCCGCCGAGTCCTACGAGTCCCTGGGCCCGCTGCTGGAGTCCATCGCCGCCGAGGTCGACGGCACCCCGTGCTGCACCCACATCGGCACCGACGGCGCCGGCCACTTCGTGAAGATGGTCCACAACGGCATCGAGTACGCCGACATGCAGGTCATCGGCGAGGCCTACCACCTGCTGCGCGACGCGGCGGGCATGGAGCCGGCCGAGATCGCCGACGTGTTCCGCGAGTGGAACTCCGGCGACCTCGACTCCTACCTGGTGGAGATCACCGCCGAGGTGCTCTCCCAGGTCGACGCGGAGACCGGCAAGCCGCTGGTCGACGTCATCGTCGACGCCGCCGGCCAGAAGGGCACCGGCCGCTGGACCGTCAAGGCCGCCCTGGACCTGGGCATCCCGACCACCGGCATCGGCGAGGCGGTCTTCGCCCGCGCCCTGTCCTCCTCCCTCGCCCAGCGCGAGGCCGCCCAGGGCCTGCCGTCCGGCGCGCTCGGCGACAAGCCGGCCGACCGCGCCGAGTTCGTGGAGAAGGTCCGCAAGGCCCTCTACGCCTCCAAGATCGTCGCCTACTCGCAGGGCTTCGACGAGATCAACGCCGGCGCCGCCGAGTACGGCTGGGACATCGACCGCGGCGCGCTGGCCACCATCTGGCGCGGCGGCTGCATCATCCGCGCCCGCTTCCTCAACCGCATCAAGGAGGCCTACGACCGCGACCCGGCCCTGCCGGCGCTGCTGCTGGACCCGTACTTCCGCGACCAGGTCTCCGACTGCCTGGACGCGTGGCGCGACGTCGTCGTCACGGCGACCCGCCTGAGCATCCCGGTGCCGGTGTTCTCCTCCTCGCTGTCCTACTACGACGCGCTGCGCGCCGAGCGCCTGCCCGCGGCCCTCATCCAGGGCCAGCGCGACTTCTTCGGCGCCCACACCTACCGCCGCGTCGACCGCGAGGGTTCCTTCCACACCCTGTGGTCGGGCGACCGCTCCGAGGTGGAGGCCTAGCCCCGCCGCCGCGGTTCCCCGCGGATCCCCCGGGCGTGACGACGCCCGCTTCACGACGCCCGCCGCCGGACTCCCCGGCGGCGGGCGCCGCCGATCCCGGCGGGTACCCTGGGCCCATGCCTTCGAGGAGCTTCGCCGACCTGGGCGTGTCGGAGCCGATCGCGCGCCTGCTGACGGCGCGCGGCCTGTCCGCGCCCACGCCCGTCCAGGCGGAGGCGATCCCCGCCGCCTTGACCGGGCGGGACGTCGCGGCGTGCGCGCCGACGGGCACCGGCAAGACGCTGGCGTACGCGATTCCGCTGGTCCAGGCGCTGGCGGAGGGGCATTCGCTGCCCGGCCGGCCCCGCGCGCTGGTCATCACCCCGACCCGGGAGCTGGCGGATCAGGTCGGCGACGTGCTGGCCGACGTCGCCGCCGCCCACGGGCTGCGCGCGCTGACGCTGGTCGGCGGCGAGCCGATCGCCCGGCAGCGCACGCGGCTGGCGATGCCCGCCGACGTCGTCGCGGTCACCCCGGGGCGCGCGGTGGAGCTGCACCGCACGGGTCTGCTGTCGCTTGACGACGTCCGCGTCCTCGTCGTGGACGAGGCCGACGAGCTGGCCGACCTCGGGTTCCTGCCGGACGTGACCCGCCTGGCCGTGGCAGCTCCCCAGGATGCGCAGCGGATGCTGCTGTCGGCGACCCTGGACGACCGGGTGGAGCCGCTGGCCCAGGTGATGCTCGGCGAGCCGGTGCGCGTCGACGCCGGCGGCGGCGCCGACGCGGGCACCGTCACCGGCGGCCCCGCCGGAGGGGAGCCGGACGAGCCGGATCGCCGCCACCACCTGGTGCTGCGCGTGGCCGGCTACGACGAGGCCGACGCCCTGGTGCCGTGGCTGGCCGCGCGCGAGGGCCGCACGCTGCTGTTCGTGTCGTCGAAGTCCCGGGTGGCGCAGGTCTCCGGGCTGCTGGCGGCCGCCGGCGTCGCCCACGGGACGCTGCACGGCGACCGGGGCCGCGTCGCCCGCCGGGACGCCCTGGCGGCGTTCGCCTCCGGCGAGACGCCGGTGCTGGTGGCCACGGACGTCGCCGCCCGCGGCCTGCACGTGCCGGAGCTGGACCTCGTCGTCCACGTCGACCCGCCGGCCGACGCCGCCACCTACCTGCACCGCTCCGGGCGCACCGCCCGCGCCGGCGCCGTCGGCGCGGTCGCCGCGATCGTCCGCGCCCCGCAGGCGGAGTCCGCCGCGCGCATGTACGCCGCCGCCGGCATCGAGCCGGAGGAGATCGACGCCGAGCCCGGCTCGAAGGAGCTTGCCGACGCCGTCGGCGCCCGCCGGCCCCGCCCGCGCCGCAACCGTGATGGCCGCTCCGGCGGCGGCCAGGGCGGGCGGGGCTCCGGCTCCTCCCGCAACCGGCGCGGCGGCACCGGCCGCGTCCACCGCCCCAAGCGCACGAAGGGCGGCCGCGGCAAGGGGCGGTCGGGCCGATGAGCGACGACGTCCGCATCCTCGGCCCCGCCGAGTGGCGCCCGCGCGCCGGGGCGCACGCGGAGCGTGCCGACCGCTTCACCGCCGACCACCTGGCCCGGCGCTCCCGCGGCGAGCGCCACCCCGTCGAGGACTTCCTGTTCGAGTACTACCCGGTCCGGCCCGCCCAGCTGCGCCGCTGGTGGCCGGGCGCGGGCTACGGCCTGGCGGACGCCGCCGGCGCCGCCGGCGGGCCGGACGGGACACTCGCGTGGCGCCGGGACCTTGTGGCCGGGGAGGATGGCGTCGTCACGCTCGACCTCCCGCGCTACCTGGACCGCCGCGGCGACTCGGTGCGCTACGTGCGCGACCTCCTGGCGGCGACGCTGGACAACCCAGCGCGATTCGACTGCTTCGGGCTGCACGAGTGGGCGATGGTCTACCGCACCGACCGGCCGCGCCACCCCGAGCCGCTGCGGCTGGGGCGCGACGGCACCGACGCGGTCGTCGACGGGCACCGGCGGTTCCTCGGCTGCACGCACTTCGACGCGTTCCGCTTCTTCACCGACGCCGCCCGGCCGCTCAACGCCCGCGAGCTCACGCGCGAGGGCCAGCCGGCGTGCGAGCAGGCCGGCTGCCTGCACGCGACGATGGACCTGTACAAGTGGGCCGCGAAGCTCGGGCCGCTAGTGCCGGGCGAGACGTGGCTGGACTGCTTCGAGCTGGCCCGCGACGTCCGGGCGCTCGACATGGCGGCCTCCCCCTACGACCTGCGGGACTGGGGCGTGGAGCCGGTGCGCATCGAGACGGCCGAGGGCAAGGCCGAGTACGTCGAGCGCCAGCGCGGCTTCTCCCGCCGCGCGGAGCCGCTGCGCCGCACGCTCATCGCGTGCGCCGATTACGCGCTGTCGCGTTGCGACGTCACCTCCGCGTCCTGACCCCCGCCGCGACGCCGCGGCACGTCCCGGCATACCCCCGCGTGCCGCGGACCCGTCCATCGGTTCCCATGCGCCCCACCCGCCCCATAGACTGGCGGGGACCATCCGGGCGGCGACGCCCGGCCACCGCACCAGGAGGAGCGTGAGCAACCGATGGGACGCCATTCCAGCGGCGAGGGCAACGCCCGCGTCGCCCTCGGCCCCCTGATCCTCGCCGTGCTGGCGGTCGCCGTGGTCGGCGCCGTCATCCTCGGCGTCGTCATGTGGCTGAACAGGGACTCCGGGGACGAGGCCGCCGGCGGCTGCGGCCGCGGCGACCTGACGCTGCGCGTCACCGCCGACCCCGCCGTCGCCGAGACCGTCGCCGACCTCGTCTTCGCCTACGGCGAGACCTCCCCGGTCGTCGAGGACCACTGCGTCCGCCCGCAGCTCGACGTCGCCGGCTCCGAGCGGTCGCTCGCTGGCATCGTCGCCTCCGCCAACGCCGTCGAGGGCGCCCCCGCCACCGGCGTGCCCGCGGTGTGGGTGCCGGCCACCGACGAGCACGTCGCCCGCGCCGACGACGACCCGGCCGTCACCGTCGCCGGGCCGCGGGCGCGCCTGGCCGCCCAGCCCGTGGGCCTGGCCGTCTCCCCCGCCACCCGCGGGGAGTACGAGGGCCGCACGTGGGAGGAGCTCGGCCCCGCCGGCGAGGGCATCGCGGCCCCCGGCGGCGACGACGCCGTCGTGTCCTCCATCGCCGCCGCGCACCTCGACTCGGCCGCCCCGGTCGACGCGGTCGCCGGCGCCGCGGAGGTCCGCGCCCGCTGGACCACGCCCCGCAATTCCGAGGCCCTGCTGGCGGAGGTCGCCGCCGCCCCGGCCGACGCGCCTGTCCGCGCCGTCGCCGCCACCGAGTCCATGACCCGCGCCCACGGGGTGCCGTGGATCGACCCGGGCGGCTCCACCGCCATCGCCGCGCCGGTGGTGTCCTTCGGCGCCGGCGGCGGCGTCGACGAGCTGACCGCCCGCGCGGGCGCCGACTTCGTCCGCTTCCTGTCGGAGCAGTCCCCCGCCGGCGTCGATCCGGCCGGCGCGACGGACGGCCCGCCGGAGGTGTGGGCCTCCCCGGCCGGCCCGCAGGCCGAGCGCGCCTCCGGCATCCAGGGCGCCGTCGCCGCCGTCCCGGCGGACCCGGCGGGGCTGTCGCCGGCGCCGGTGAACCCGGAGGCCCCGGCCGCCCCGAACGCCCCGGTCGACCCGAATGCGCCCGCCGGGCCGCAGGCTCCCGCGCCCGCCGACCAGCCGGCCGCCGCGCCCGTCGCCGGCGACCACGCCCCGGCCGGCTCCGCGCTGGTGCTCCTCGACGCCTCCGCCGCCTCCGACGTCCCGGCCGCCCGCGAGGCGCTGCACCCGCTGCTCGCCCCGGCCGACGAGGGCGACCGCCGCGTCGCCCTGTGGAACTTCTCCTCGCCCGTCAACCCCGGCGTGACGACGCCGGTGCGCGGCAACGTCTGGCTCTCCGGCGCCACCGGCGACGCCTCGGCGGCCGCGCTGGATCAGATCGGCGCCGTCGGCGAGCCGTGGCTGTGGCGCTCCCTGCCGGAGGCCGTCGCCCACGCCCGCGACGCCCACGTGCCCGGCATGGCCAACCGCGTCGTGCTGGTGAGCACCGGCGCCGACGCCACCGCCGACGACGCGGCCGCGGCGGTCGACGTCATCATCGGCGCCGCCGATCCGGAGCGCCCGGTGCGCGTCGACGTCGTCGTCACGGGCGGCGACGCCACCGGCGGCGAGCTGCGACGGCTGGCCGAGGCCTCCGGCGGCTCCTACGACGAGGTCGCCGCCGGCGACGCCGCGGCGCTCGACGGGGCGCTGCGCGCCGCCCTCGGCCTGTAGCGGGCCGGACCGCACGCGGTCGGCGGCGAAGCCGCCCCGCACCGCCGCCCCGCGAACGCGGACATGACGACGGCGCCCCTCCCGGAGGATGGAATCCGGGAGGGGCGCCGTCGTCTGCGTGCAGGGTGCGCCGCGGCGGGAAACGCCGGGCGCGTGCGGCCGTCACGGCCGCGGGAGGCCGCGGGCCCCTAGGAGGAGCGGCGGCGGCGACGGGCGGCCAGCTCGTCGACCATGGGGACGACCTCGGGCTCGCCGCCGACGCGCTCGGAGGGGAACTCCGCGATGGTGCCGGCCAGGTCGCGGACGATGGACGGCACCGCGATGGCGAAGACGCCCTGGCCGCCGGCCAGCAGGTCGATGACGTCGTCGGCGGACTGGCACTGGAAGACGGTCGTGCCGTCGGAGACCAGCGTGATGGTCGACAGGTCGTCGACGCCCATGTCGTGCAGGCGCTCGACCGCCAGGCGGATCTTCTGCAGGGACACGCCGGTGTCCAGCAGGCCGCGGACGATCTTCAGGACCAGGATGTCGCGGAAGGAGTAGAGGCGCTGCGAGCCGGAGCCGTGCGCGTCGCGGATGGAGGGCTCCACCAGGCCGGTGCGGGCCCAGTAGTCCAGCTGCCGGTAGGTGATGCCGGCGACCTGGCACGCGATCGGCACGCGGTAGCCGACCTCCTCGTCCGGGCCCATCTCGAAGAGGGACTCCTGGACCCCGAAGGCGCGCGGCTCGGCGTCGCCGTTCCTCATCTCGTCCATCCGCTATCTCCCTGCGCTCGCGTGCCGCCTCCCCCGCCCGCGGATCTCCGCGTTGACCAGGGGAACGGCACTGGTGTGATTCATCCTTCGCCAAGGCTAGGACACTGTCAACAGAATATCGGGGGACACGCCGAAACATTCAAGTTCAACTTCAACCTTCAGGTTTGGGCGCCGATGCCCGGACGGGCGCCCGGATCCCCCGGACACGACGAAAGCCCAGCTCAGGGAGCTGGGCCGTCGTTCCGGGGCCGATGTGACACCTGTGACTGGTGTGACGAATGCTACCCCTGTGAGTTACCCCTGTGTCATTCGCGCGGCGTGCCGGGGAATCCCCCCGGGCCGTCCGCGTCGCCGGAATCGCCGCCCGAACCGTCACCGAAGTCGGCGGCGTCGATGGAGTCGAGGAACCGGCGGAACTCGTCGACGGAGTCGCGGGCCGCGGCCTCGCGGTCCTCGTCCGACTCCACGACCGGGCCGGCGGCGATGGACGCCGAATCCAGCACGTCGCGGGAGGCGCACACCGGCGCCTCGGCGTCCAGGGCCATCGCCACGGCGTCGGAGGCGCGCACGTCCAGGTGCACCTCGTCCGACTCGTCGCCGAACTGGGAGCCGACGACGCCGCCGACGACCAGGCGGGCGATGAACACGCCCTCGTGGCAGCCGGTGACGTCGGCGCGCAGGATCTCTCCCCCGCACAGCTCGATCATGTCGGCGAGCGCCTCGCGGGCGGTGGGCCGGCGCGGCGCGGTCTCCGCGGGCATCAGCTTCCACTGGTCGCCCGGGTCGATCCACACCGGCAGCACCCGGGCGCCGTCGACCCAGTGCAGAATGAGCACCGGCTCGCCGCCCGGGGCCTGGTGGCGGACGCCGTGGACGGCGACCTCGACGAAGCGGGTGCCGTCGGCGGCGGTGAAGTCCGGCATCGGCTACCGCCCCGTCCCGCGGCCGACCTCGTTCTGCAGCCACGCCGCGTGCAGGCGGGTGACCAGCTGCGCCATCTCGCGCGACCGCTCCTCCGCGGTATCCGCCGCGTCGTCGCGGCGGGAGCGGGCGAGGGGCGCCACGGCGCCGGCGATAAGGTCCGCCTCCCGGCGCACCGACGAGCGCAGCGACCGGAGGTGGCGCACGTCGAGGCCGTAGGAGCGCAGCTGACCGGCGGCGGACGCGATCGCCGCGTCCTCGTCCCGGTACATGCCCATCGCGTCGGGGAACAGCATCTTCGCGGCGGCGAGCTCGCCGATCCACGACTCGTCGACGCCGGCGCGCTCCGCCAGCTCCGCGGCCGTCAGGCGCAGCGCCGGGGCGGAGGCGAAGGAGCCGGGGCGGACGATCGGGGTGACCGAGCCCTCCCCCGCCTGCGCCTCGTCGAAACGGTCGAGCTGCTCGCGGATGACCTTGAGCGGCAGGTACTGGTCGCGCTGCAGCGTCAGGACGTAGCGCAGCCGCTCCACGTCATCGCCGTAGTAGCGGCGGTAGCCCGCCTCCGTGCGCTCGGGCACGACGACGCCCTGCTCGTCGAGGAACCGGACCTTCGAGTGCCGGATGTCCGGGAACTCGGCGGACAGGATCTCGACGACCTTGCCGATGCTCATCGACGGCCCGCGGCCGCCCTCGCCGGAGCTCGTCCCGCGTGCGGCCAGGGCCGCCACTACGCGTCCTTGCCCGCGCTGAGGAAGACGAGGCGGAACTTGCCGATCTGGACCTCGTCGCCGTTGGCCAGCGCGGCGGAGTTCTTCGGCTCGCGGTTGACGTAGGTGCCGTTGAGGGAGCCGACGTCGACGACCTCGAAGGAGCCGTCCTCCAGGCGGAACTCCGCGTGGCGGCGGGACACCGTGACGTCGTCGAGGAAGATGTCGGAGTCGGGGTGGCGACCGGCGGTGGTCACCGCCTGATCCAGCAGGAAGCGGGAGCCGGCGTTCGGGCCGCGCTTGACGACGAGCAGCGCGGAACCCTCGGGCAGGCCCTCGACGCCGGAGACGGCCTGGTCCTGGCCCGCGCCCGACTCCATCTCCTTGAGCAGATCGGCGCGGAACACCGAGGTGGTCTCGACGGAAGCCTCGGGCTTCCCGGCGTTGTCAGTCATGTGTCTTCCTCCGGTCAATCATGTGATTTCCGCTTACCCTTCGAATCATAGCCATTGCCGCCACCTCGCGGAGGCCCGGCCGGGTCGCAATCCGGCATCATCCGCGGCGCGCCCCACCCGGCCGGGGGATGCCGATCCGCGGCGCCGCAGGTCACCGGCGCCAGGTGCGCACGGCCCGCCAGACGTAGAGGACGCCGGTCCACACGTAGAGCGCCGCCCCCCAGATCAACAGCGCCGACGCCCACGGGGCGAACAGCGGCGAGAACGACCAGCCCGCCACCGACGCCAGGTACAGCGGGATCGCCCACATCAGGGCGAAGGTGGCGGCCTTGCCCAGGTACATCACCCGGGGCCGCACCCCGCGGGCGCGGTAGGCCAGCAGCGTCGGCGCCAGCGCCACGTCGCGGGCGACGAGCACCGCCGCGATCCACCACGGCAGCATCCCGGCCAGCACGAACGTCACCGGGGCGACGATGATGAGCAGCCGGTCGGCCATCGGGTCGAGGTACTCGCCGATGCGCGAGCCCATGTCGAAGGCGCGCGCGATCTTGCCGTCGAGCCAGTCCGTCACCGTCGAGGCGACGAGCACGCCCAGCGCCCAGCCCGGCTCGCCCGGGCCCAGCAGCAGCCAGGCGAAGACGGGCACGAGCAGGATGCGCAGCACCGACAGGGCGTTGGGGATGGTGAGGACGCGGTCGCTGGGCCGGCCGGCCTGGCGGCGCGCCTCGTCCTCCACCTCCGGCGGCACCGCGCGGGCCAGGTGGCCCTCCTGGCGCACGCCCAGCCGGCGGCGCACCGCCTCGTCGCGGGCGTCGTAGCGGTCGCGGGCGCGCGCGGCACCCCGGCGCGCCGCATCCCTGGCGCGGGCGGCCGGCCCGCCGGCGGCGGGATCGCCCGCGGCGCGGGTCCCGTCGTCACGTGTCCCCGGATCCGCCGGGGCCCTGCCCTGCTGCTCCACGCCCGGCACGCTACCCGGTGCGCGTCAGCGGAACATCCCGGCGATGGCGCCCAGCGCCGATCCCGAGCCGGACAAGGGGTTGTCGTTGACCATGTAGGTCCACGTCGACGTCGGGCGGCCGAGGCCCTCGGCCTCGAAGTCGACGCCGTCCGCCGTCACCTCGACGGAGGAGAACGTCCGCACCGCGTCGTCGACGGCGCCGGCGGCCAGGCCCTTGAACGCGGCGATGGCGGCGCGGTGGAACTCATCGATGGGGCTCTCCTTCGCCAGGGCCCGCAGGTGCACCGACTCCCGCAGATCGTCGAGCGCGGCGATGTGGTCGGACCAGCCGCGGTCGAGGTGGTGCAGCATGATGCCGCGCGCCGCCGCCCGGGCGTTGTCCTCCCCGGCGATGCGCTCGACCTCGGCGGCGCGCTCCGGGGCGCGAGCCGACAGCTCCTCCCACGCCAGGTCGGTGACGAGCAGCCGTTCGCGGCGCTCGTCGAGGATGGCGCGCTGGTCGCCGATGAGCTTGTTGTACTTCCACGTCGTGGCGTGGATGGACAGCATCGTCGCCTCCGTCACCCGCTGCGCGCGGTCGACGTACGACGACGCCTTGGGATCGTCGATGAAGCCGTCGTCGTCGGGCGTGACGACGAGCTCCTCGCCGGCGCCGCCCTCGCGCACCACGTCGTCGTCCAGCGCCACGAAGAACACCGACGAGCCCGGGTCGCCCTGGCGCCCGGCGCGGCCGCGCAGCTGGTCGTCCAGGCGCGCGGTGCGGTGGCGGCCGGTGCCGATGACGCAGAGGCCGCCGAGCTCCACGACCTCGTCGCGGTCGGCCTCGTCGGCGCCGCCGAGGCGGATGTCGGTGCCGCGGCCGGCCATCTGGGTGGAGACGGTCACCGTGCCGGGGCGGCCGGCCTCGGCGATGACCGCGGCCTCCGCCTCGTCGTTCTTCGCGTTGAGGACGTTGGACTCCACGCCCTCGAGCACCAGCGCGTCGGCGAGGCGCTCGGACTCGGCGACGTCGCGCGTGCCGACGAGCACCGGCCGGCCCGTGGCGTGCATCTCGACGATCTCGCGGACGACCGCGGCGAACGAGTCGTCGGTGGTGGCGTAGACGCGGTCCGGGTGGTCCTCGCGGATGCACGGCACGTTCGGCTCGACGACGGAGACGCGCAGCCCGTAGAACTCGCGGAACTGGTCGCCGGCGGCGACCGCCGTGCCCGTCATGCCGCAGGTGACCGGGTAGCGGCCGACGAGCTGCTGGATGGTTAGGGTGTCCAGGACGCGGCCGCCCTCGGTGACGTCGAGGCCCTCCTTCGCCTCCACCGCGGCCTGCAGGCCGTCGGGCCAGCGCTGCAGGTCGGCGACGCGGCCGCGGGAGCCGTCGACGAGCGCGACCTTCCCGTCGCGGACGATGTAGTGGACGTCGCGCTGCAGCAGCTCACGGGCGTGCAGCGCCACGTTGACCTGGGTGAGGGTGGTGCCGACGTGGGCGGAGTCGTACAGGCTGCCGATGTCCAGCAGCCGCTCCACGCGGCGGGCTCCGGTGTCGGTGAGGAAGACGTTCCGGCGGCCCTCGTCGACGGTGTAGTCCGCGCCGGGCGCCAGGCGGGAGACGATCTCGGTGATCTTCCCGGTGGGCGCCGCGCCCGGCTCGGAGCCGGCGAGCACCAGCGGCACCAGCGCCTCGTCGACCAGCGCCGAGTCGGCCTCGTCGATGATGGCGACCTTCGCCGGGGACATGACGCGCTCCGCGACGTCGAGGGCCCCGCGGTCGCGCAGCACGTCGAAGCCGAGCTCGTTGACGGCGACGAAGACGACGTCGGCGGCGTAGGCCTCCCGGCGGGCGTCCGGGCCGTCGTGCTCGCCGACGGCGGCGGCGGTGAGCCCGAGCGCCGTGAAGACGGGGCCCATCCACTCCGCGTCGCGGCCGGCGAGGTACGAGTTCACGGTGACGCAGTGGACGCGCTCGCCGCGCAGCGCGAAGCCGGCGGCGGCCAGGGCGCCGGAGAGGGTCTTGCCCTCGCCGGTGGCCATCTGCACGACGTCGCCCTCCAGCAGGCGCAGCGCGCCCTGCAGCTGCACGTCGAAGGGGCGCAGGCCGATGGCGCGGCGGGAGACCTCCCGCAGCGCGGCCAGCAGCTGCGGCGCCTCCTCCCGGTCGGCGCGGGCCCGCTCGGCCAGCTCCGCGTCGGTGAGCGCCCGCAGCTCCTCCTCGAGGGCCGCGGCCTCCTCCACCAGCGCGACGCTGCGCTTCTGGTCGCGCCCCTGCTTGCCGCCGAGGGCCCTCCAGAACCAGTTCATGCGCCCCACGCGCCACTCTCCCATCCGTCTGCATGTCGGTCGCCGGCGGCGGGCCCCCGGGCGGGGGCGCCGCCGGCACGCGGTTTTCCCAGCCTAACGCAGTCCGTCCCGGCGCCGTCGGCGGCGCGGTAACGTCGGGCACGCCGCGCCGGGCGGGAGCCCGGGCGACGACGCGGCGGACCCGACACCACGACCCCCCCCCCGAGGAGCATCACGATGGCCGACTCCGGCTTCATCCCCACCGCCGACCTGGTCGACGAGATCGGCGCCGACGTGCGCAGCTGCGACCTGCAGCTGCGCGACATCGGCGGCCGCGTCGAGTTCCACGGCCCCGTCACCACCGTCCGCTGCTTCCAGGACAACGCCCTGCTGAAGTCCATCCTCGGCGAGGACTCCGACGGCGGCGTCCTGGTCATCGACGGCGCGGGCTCCCTGCACACCGCGCTGGTCGGCGACATCATCGCCGCCCTCGGCCGCGACCACGGCTGGGCCGGCGTCATCGTCCACGGCGCCGTCCGCGACTCCGCCGTCATCGGCACGATGGAGGACTTCGGCTGCAAGGCGCTGGGCACCAACCCCCGCAAGTCCACCAAGACCGGCGAGGGCGAGCGCGACGTGCCGGTGAGCTTCGGCGGCGTCGTCTTCCGCCCGGGCGACCACGTCTACTGCGACTCCGACGGCATCGTCGTGCGCTGACGCGCAGGGGCCGCGGCGGGGGCCGTCGTCACGCGACGGCGGCGACCCGGCGGCGGCCTCACCATCCGCGCCCGGCGCGGGCCCCCTGACGGGAGGGTCCGCGCCAGGCGCGGCCGTACCATGGGGGTGCGCGGGCGCCGCGCGTGCCGCCCGCGCGAGGGAGGTGCGCCATGACCCGGATCCGCCCGCCCGCCGTCGCGGGCCTGTTCTACCCCGCCGACCCGGACGAGCTGCGGGCGACGGTCGACGGACTGCTCGCGGCCGCCGCGGGGCACGCCGCCGGACGCGAGGGGGACGGCGGAGACGCCCGCCCGGGGTCGCACGAGGGCGCGCGCCCGGTTCCCCTCCCCGCTCCCCGCGCCGTCGTCGCCCCGCACGCGGGACTGCGCTACTCCGGCGGGCTCGCCGCCATCGCGCTGAACGAGGTCGACTGGTCGCGCGCCACCCACGCCGTCGTCTGCGGCCCCGCCCACCGCGTGCCCGTGCGCGGCGTGGCGCTGCCCGGCGCGGATGCGCTGCGCACCCCGCTGGGCGACGTACCCGTGCCGGCCGACGTCGTCGACCGGCTGCGGGAGGAGCTCGGCGATCTGCTCGTCGTCTCCCCCGGCGTCCACCGCGACGAGCACTGCGTGGAAGTCGAGCTGCCGCTCATCCAGATGCTCGCGCCGGGGCTGCCCGTGGTGACGCTGGTCGCCGGCGACGCGACGCCGGAGCAGATGGCGCGTCTCGCCGCGGCGGTGCTGGCGGACCCGGGTGCGGTCTACGTCGTCAGCACCGACCTGTCGCACTTCCTGCCGCAGGAACAGGCGAGGCGCGTCGACGACGACACGCTGGACCGCGTGCTGCGCCTCGACGGTCCGCTGCCGCCGCGCCGGGCGTGCGGCGCGGTGCCTCTCAACGGCCTCGTGGCGCATGCGCGCGAGGCGGGCCTGGCCCCGGAGCTGCTCGCCGCGCGGACCTCGGCGGACGTGCCGGACGGGGATCCCCGCCGCGTCGTGGGCTACGCCGCCCTGCGGTTCGACGAGCTCGGCACGCGGCTGCCCGCGGTGGCCCGGGCCGCGATCGCGGAGGCGCTCGGCGCGGGTTCCGCGGATGCGCGTGACGACGGCACCCTCCCCGGCGCGGACCCCGCCGCGCATCTCCCCGCCCATCCGTGGCTCGCGGCGCCGGGGGCGGCGTTCGTGACGCTGACCGCCGGCGGACGGCTGCGCGGCTGCATCGGCTCCCTGGAGCCGCGGCGGCCGCTGCTGGACGACGTCCGCGCCAACGCCGTCGCCGCCGCCGTCCGCGACCCGCGGTTCCCGCCCCTGACGGCCGGGGAGCTCGACGGCGTGTCGGTGGAGGTCTCCGTGCTGACCCCGCCGGAGCCGGTGCCCGGCGTGCGGTCCGCGGCGGATGCCGCGGCGGCGCTGCGCCCCGGCGTCGACGGCGCAACGCTGACGGCCGGCGCCCGGCGCGGCACGTTCCTGCCCCAGGTGTGGGAGCAGCTGCCGGAGCCGCGGGACTTCGTGGACCGGCTCGTCGTCAAGGCGGGCCTGCCCCCGGGCACGTGGCCGGAGGGCGCGCGCCTGGAGCGCTACGGCGTGAGGGCGTGGTCGGAATGACCGCCGCTCCCCTCGCCCCCGCGCCGGGCGCCGGCGTACCCGCGTCCGATCGCCGCACCGCGCGCTGGTGGAGCCGCGACGGCGACCGCCTGCGCTGCGACCTGTGCCCGCGGCGCTGCCGCCTGCGCGACGGGCAGCGCGGCTTCTGCTTCGTCCGCGCCCGCGAGGGCGACCGGATCGTGCTGGACACGTGGGCCCGCTCCTCCGGCTTCTGCCTGGACCCGGTGGAGAAGAAGCCCCTCAACCACTTCCTGCCCGGCACGGCGGTGCTGTCCTTCGGCACCGCGGGCTGCAACCTGGGCTGCCGGTTCTGCCAGAACCACGACATCAGCACCGCCCGCGACATCGACGCCGTCGCGCAGGAGGCGACGCCGGAGGCCATCGCGGACGCGGCGGTGCGGGCCGGGGCATCGGCGGTGGCGGCGACGTACAACGATCCGATCATCTTCGCCGAGTACGCCATCGACGTCGCCCGCGCCTGCCGGGCCCGCGGGGTGCGGACCATCGCGGTGACGGCGGGCTACATCGAGCCGGCGGCGCGGGAGGAGTTCTTCGGCGCCTTCGACGCCGTCAACGTGGACCTGAAGGCGTTCACGCCGGAGTTCTACCGGAAGCTCACCGGCGGCCGGCTGGAGGTCGTGCTCGACAACCTCCGGTGGCTGGCGACCACGGACATCCACCTGGAGATCACCACCCTCGTCATCCCGGGGCGCAACGACTCCGACGCGGAGCTGCGCCGCATGTGCGACTGGGTCGTCGCCGAGCTCGGCCCGGAGACGCCCCACCACTTCGGCGCCTTCCACCCCGCCCACCGCATGACCGACGTGCCCGCCACCCCGCCGGAGACGCTCGCCCGCGCCCGCCGCATCGCCCTGGAGGCCGGCGAGCTGTTCCCCTACACCGGCAACGTCCACGATCCGGAGGGCGGCACGACGCGGTGCCCGGGCTGCGGGAGCGCGGTCATCGTCCGCGACTGGTACCGGCTGCTGCACTGGGGGCTTGACGACGCGGGCCGCTGCGGAACCTGCGGATGCCGCGTGCCCGGCACGTGGGAGGCGCGGCCGGGGACGTTCGGGCCGCGGCGCATCCCGGTGAGGATCGGCCGGTGAGCGGCGGATGGGCGCCACGCGGCGGCGTCGACTTCGGCGTCGACGTCTCCGAGTGGCAGGACGGGCTGCCGCTGGCCGCGGCCGCCGACGCCGGCATGCGCTTCGCCGTCGTCCGCGCCTGCGACGGCACGTACGCCGACCGCTGCTGCGCCTCGCACATCGCCGACGCGCGGGACAACGGCCTGGAGGTCTCGTCCTACTGGTACGTCCGGCACACGTCGGAGGGGACGACGTTCGCGGAGCAGGCCGGCGTCGTCATGCGGCAGCTGCGCGGCGCCGGGGCGGAGGACGCCCCGGTGTGGCTGGACTGCGAGACGCCGGCGCGGCTGACCGCCGATGACGTCCACGCCGCCGCGGACGCCCTGCGCGCCGCCGGCGGGCGCGTCGCCGGGATGTACACGATGCGCTCCTACTGGCGGTGGCGCCCCGCCCCGGATCTCGGCGGGCTGTGGCTGGCGCAGTGGCCGGGCGGGGCCGGCTATCCCGGCGACGGCCACCGGGCCTGGCGGCCCTTCCGGGGCACCTCGCCCGGGATGTGGCAGTTCACCGACTCGGCGCAGCTGGCCGGGTTCGCCGTCGACGTCAGCGCCCGGCGCGGGGCGTGACGGGTGCCGTCGTCACGCGATGACCCGGTGACCCGGACGGCGGGCGGAACCCGCGGCGGCGGCGACCCGGGCGGCGCTGCCCGGGCATGCGAAACGGCCCCGGCGGGAAACCGCCGGGGCCGTGCGTGGTCGGACTGACAGGATTTGAACCTGCGACCCCCTCACCCCCAGTGAGGTGCGCTACCAAGCTGCGCCACAGTCCGCCGCCGTCGACCGGGTCGAACCCGGTCGGCAACCCCCGTAGATTACAACACCGTCATCCGCTCTGGCCAATCCCCAGGTCACGCGCCATCGGGGTGCGGCGCGGCCGCCGGGACCGCCGCTACTGCAGGCGGATGACGATCGGGGTGTCGGTCGAGACGACCGAGCCCGCCGACGGCTCGATGGACGCCACCGTGCCGGTCAGGTTCGTCAGCGTCGACGTCGGGGTGCCCTGCGCGTCGTAGACGGTGATGTCCTGGAAGCCCAGGCGGCGCAGGTTCAGCTCCACCTCGCCCGGGGACTTGCCGACGGCGTCCGGGATCTGCTG
Organism: Corynebacterium sp. 335C; assembly: GCF_053525695.1. Lineage (NCBI taxonomy): Bacteria > Bacillati > Actinomycetota > Actinomycetes > Mycobacteriales > Corynebacteriaceae > Corynebacterium > Corynebacterium sp. 335C. The sequence goes on along the minus strand of NZ_JASTTB010000001.1, from coordinate 32,380 downwards.
CTCCGTCACCTCCGCGCCGGGAAGGCCCGGGATGGCCGGCGGGTTCTCCCGCAGCGACTCGACCTCCTCGCGCAGCCCGTCGAGCTGGTCCTGCAGCGGGTTCTCCGTCGGCGTCGACTCCGTGGTCGTCGGCGTCTCCGACGTCGTCGGCGAGGGCGGAGCCTCGGAGGTCGTCGGCGCCGGCGTCGTGCCCTCGCCGGAATCGCGGGAGGAGACGAACCAGAACAGCAGGGCCAGCACCGCCACGATGGCGACGATCCCGACCACCGCGGTGGTCGCGCCGCCGCGGCCGCGGCCCCGATCACGGTCGCGGCCCCGGCGATCCCGGCGGTCGTCGTAGCCGTCGTAGTCGTCGTACCGGTCCCCGCGGCCGTAGCCGGGGCCCCGGTCGCCGGAATGCCCGTAGCCGCGGTCGTCCGGCCGGCCGTAGCCGCGGTCGTCGTAGCCCTGCTCCTCCGGCGTCAGCGGCGCCCAGTACTGGCCGCCGGCCGCGTCGCGGGACGGGGCCTGCGGCTCCGGGCGGGAGTAGGAGGCGCCGCCGGCGAAGTCGGCGTCGGCGATGCGCGTCTCCTCGTCCGGCCGGCCCCGGCCGATGAACTCGGTCGGGTTGTCGCCGGTGTTCGACCACGCGCGGGCGTCGCCGTGGACGCGCGTCGGGTCGTCGTCGCCCGGGACGTTCCAGGACCCGGCGCGCCCGACGTGGCGGGTGGGCTCGTCGTCGCCGGGGAAGCGGCCGGTGCGGTTGTCGGCCATGATCGTCGTCTCCTCGTGGTGGACATGGTCTCGGGCGGCGGGGCGCCGCCCGTTCGGCCCATCCACTGTGCACCGGATCACCCCGGCAAGGCAATCGGCGCCCCTCCCGGCACGATGACCGGGAGGGGCGCCGGGCGGGCGGCCGCGGGGCCGGGCGGGTCCCGTCGGAAAGCGGACGAACCCGGGCCCCGTGCGTGCCTACTTGCGCTTGCGGCGCTCGCGCACGCGCACCGCGATGCGCACCGGGGACCCGGCGAAGCCGAACTCCTCGCGCAGCTTGCGCTCCAGGAAGCGGCGGTAGCCGTGCTCCAGGAAGTGCGTCGTGAACAGCACGATCACCGGCGGGCGCGTCGACGCCTGCGTCGCGAACAGCACGCGCGGCAGGCGGCCGCCGCGCATCGGCGGCGGGGTCTGCTGCAGGATGCCGCGCAGCCACGTGTTCAGGCGCGAGGTGCTGATGCGGGTGTCCCAGCTCTCCAGGGCCTCCAGCATCGCCGGTTCGAGCTTCTGCACCGCGCGGCCCGTCTTCGCCGAGATGTTGACGCGGCGCGCCCACGGCACGTGCGACAGCTGGAGGTCGATCTCGCGCTCCAGCAGCTCGCGGCGGTCCTCGTCCATGAGGTCCCACTTGTTGTAGGCGACGACGAGGGCGCGGCCCGAGTCGAGGATCATGCGCAGCACGCGCTGGTCCTGCTCCGTCACCGGCTCCGAGGCGTCGACGAGGAAGATGCACACCTCGGCGGCGTCGATGGCGGCGCGGGTGCGCAGCGACGCGTAGTACTCGTGGCCCTGCGCCTGGCGGACCTTCTTGCGCAGGCCCGCCGTGTCGACGAAGCGCCACAGCGCCCCGTCGAGCTGCACCAGCGAATCCACCGGGTCGACGGTGGTGCCGGCGACGTCGCTGACGACGGCGCGCTCCTCGCCCGTGATCTTGTTCAGCAGGCTCGACTTGCCGACGTTCGGCTTGCCGACAAGCGCCACGCGGCGCGGGCCCGTCGGCTGCGCGGCCGCGCGCGGCACGTCCGGGAAGTTGCGGACGACCCAGTCCAGCACGTCGGCGTTGCCCCGGCCGTGCAGCGCGGAGACCGGGTGCGGCTCGTCGAGGCCCAGCGACCAGAACTCCGCCACGTCGCCCAGCTGGGCGTCGGACTCGAACTTGTTGGCCACCAGGATGACCGGCTGGTCCGCCTTCTGCAGGCGGCGGGCCATCACCTCGTCGGTCGCGGTGACGCCGACGGTGGTGTCGACGACCATGATGATGACGTCCGCGGTGGCCATGGCGTTCTCCGCCTGGCGGGCGATCGCGGCGTGCATGCCCTTGGCGTCCGGGTCCCAGCCGCCGGTGTCCTGCACCCAGAAGCGGCGCCCGGCCCAGTCGCCGAGGTAGCTGATGCGGTCGCGGGTGACGCCCGGGAAGTCCTCCACCACGGCCTCCCGGCGGCCGATGAAGCGGTTGACCATCGTCGACTTGCCGACGTTCGGTCGGCCGACGATGGCGACCGTCGGCAGCGCCTCCTCCTCGTCGACGTCGCCGCCGAGCGCGGCGAACGCCTCCTCCAGCGCGTCCCAGTCCTCGTCGTCGCCGAACGCGCCGGCCTCGGCGCGGGCGATGGCGTCGTCGATGACGTCGGCGTGGTCGGCCAGCGCGCGGTCGAGCACCGCGTCGGAGTCCTCCGGGGCGTCCGGCGCCGGGGCGTGCTCCGCCCGGCGGACCTCGTGGGCCTCGGCGCCGTCGACGTCGCGCGGGGCGCCGACGGCGGAACCGGCGGCTGCGGTCGTCGTGGTGCCGGCGCCCGTGGCGGCGACGGCGCCGTCGGCCGCGCCGGCATCGGCCGCGCCGGAGCCGGCATCGTCGCCGACGTCCTCCCCGCCGTCCTCCTCCGCGTCATAGAACAGGCCCGGGTAGGCCTCGTCGACGACGTCGAGGATGCGCTCGACGACCTCGTCGATGGCCAGCTCGGAGGTGTCGAGGATGACCGCGTCGTCGGCCGGGCGCAGCGGCGACGCCGCGCGGCCGGAGTCCAGCTCGTCGCGGCGCACCACGTCGGCCAGCACCTGGTCGAAGTCCGCGTCGCGGCCGGCGGCGACGTCCTGGTCGTACCGGCGGCGGGCCCGGACCTCGGCGGAGGCGGTCATGTAGATCTTCGCCGGGCAGTCGTCCAGCACCACGGTGCCGATGTCGCGGCCCTCGACCACGCAGCGGCCCGCACCGCGGGCGAGGCTGCGCTGCAGGGCGACGAGGTTGGCGCGGACCTCCGGGATGGCGGAGACCGCGGAGACGTTGCGGGTCACCTCGGCGCCGCGGATCTCGGAGGACACGTCCTCCCCGTCCAGCAGCACGGCGGTCGACCGCGGGTCGTCGGAGACCTCCATCGGCAGGTCGGCGGTCGCCTCGGCGACGGCGGCGGCGTCGGCGGGGTCGACGCCGCGGCGCAGGGCCCACAGCGTCGCGACGCGGTACATCGCGCCGGTGTCCAGGTACTTGGCCTCCAGCTGCTCCGCGACGAGGCGGGAGACGGTGGACTTGCCCGTGCCGGACGGGCCGTCGATGGCGACGAGGACGGCCTCGGTGGCGTCGTCGGTCATGCGATCCTCCTCGTGGATCCGGTCGGCGGCCGTCACAGGCCCACCGCGTTGTACAGGGACGTCAGCTCGGCGCGGTTGAGGGCGCGCAGGGCGCCCGGCGTCTGCTCGCCCAGCTGGACGGTGTGGATCTTCGTGCGCACCAGGCGCTCGACCGGGAAGCCGGCGGCCTTGAGCATGCGGCGGACGATGTGCTTGCGGCCCTCGTGCAGCTCCACGCGCACGATGGTGCGGCCCTGCCACACGTCGATGATCTGGGCGAAGTCGGCGCGCGCGGGGCCGTCCTCCAGCTCCACGCCCTCCTTCATCAGGCGGGAGCAGTCGGCCTTGTCCATCTCGCCGACGACCGTCGCCAGGTACGTCTTCGTGACGTTGTAGCGGGGGTGCATGAGGCGGTTGGCCAGCTCGCCGTCGTTGGTGAGCAGGATGAGGCCCTCCGTCTGGGCGTCCAGGCGGCCGACGTGGAACAGGCGCTGGCCGGAGGCCAGCCGCTCGTCGATGATGTCGCCGATGCAGGGCCGGCCCTGGTCGTCGTGCAGCGTCGACTGGACGCCGCGCGGCTTGTTGAGCGCGAAGTACTGCTTCGACTCGTCGACGATGACGCGGGAGCCGTCGACGCGGATGACCTGCGTGTCCGGGTCGACGCGCACGCCCTGGCGGGTGACGATCTTCCCGTCGACCTCGACGCGGCCCTGCTCGATGAGCTTCTCCGACATGCGGCGCGAGGCGACGCCGGCCTGGGCCAGGACCTTCTGCAGGCGGACGCCGTCCTCGCCGCCGCCGCGGCGGCGCGGCTTGTCGTCGCGGTCCACGTGCTGGTGGCGGGCGGGCCTGGCCTGGGAGACGTAGATGTCGGCGGCGCGCTGGGCGCCGTGGCGCTCGCGGTCGCGCCGCGACTGCTCCTCGCGGCGGCTCGCGCCGCCCGTGTTCTCCGGTGTGCCGTCTCGGCGAGCGGGTGGGGTCACGTCATGTCCTTCTTCGAGGGGTTGATGCGGTTGCCGAGTCTACTTCCCCGGCGCTCCCCTCCCCAACCGGAGAACGCCGCTGACCCGCGGCATCGGCCCGCCGCGCCACGGCCGCGGGCGAGGCGGCCGGCGAGGCGGCCGGCGCGGCGGCCGTCGTCACGCGAACGCGAGGGCGACCCGGGCGCCGGCCCCTACGACGCGAACCACCCCGGCGCCTCGGCGGGGAACCGCTCCCGCGGCCACGCGCCGGAGCCGGCGGGGATCCACGCGCGGACGGGCACGCCGGTGACGGCCGGCAGGTCGTCGGCGTTGCAGCGGGTCGCCAGATCGGGTTCGGCGGGCAGGGATCCGCCGATGAGGCCGACGCACTCCAGACCGCGGCGCTCCAGCTCGCGGACGGTGAGCTCCGCGTGGTTGAGGCTGCCGAGGCCCGTCGACCACACGACGAGGACGGGCGCGCCGAGCTCGGCGGCCAGGTCGGCGATGGTCCACTCCGCGATGCGGACCAGAAGGCCGCCGGCGCCCTCGACCAGCACCGGCCGGCCGTCGTCGAGCTTCCCGATGCGCCGGGCCGTCTCGCCGAGGTCGAGCAGCTCCACGCCGGCACGGCGGGCGGCGGTCGCCGGCGCCGGCGGCTCCGGGTAGCGCGCGAACTCGTGCAGGTCGTCCACGCCGGTCAGGCGTGCGACGGTGGCGAGGTCGCCGGAGCCCTCGGACTCGCCGGTCTGCGCGGGCTTGACGACGCGCGGCGCCCGGCCCTCCGCCAGCTCGCGCGCGGCGAGGGCCGCCGTGGCGACGGTCTTGCCGACGTCGGTGCCCGTTCCCGTCACGATGGTGATGCTCACCGGTTCCGCTCCTCCTCCGCGATGGCCGCGATGGCGCGGCAGATGGCGGCGACGTCGTCGTCGCCGCTGACGAACATGGGCATGGCGTAGACCAGCTTCCCGAACGGCCGCAGCCACACCCCGGCGTCGACGCAGGCGGCGGTGGCGCGGCCCATGTCGACGGGCCGCTCCATCTCCACGACGCCGATGGCGCCGAGGACGCGGACGTCGGCGACCCCGTCGGTTCCGCGCAGGGGCTCGAGGCCCCGGCGCAGGCCGGCTTCGATGCGGGGCACGTCGTCACGCCACGCGCCCTCGCGCACCAGCCCCATCGCGGCGTGGCCGACGGCGCAGGCCAGCGGATTGGCCATGAAGGTCGGGCCGTGCATGACGCCGCCGTGGGCGCGGGAGATGGCCTCCGCGACCTCGGCGGTGGTGATGGTCGCCGCCAGCGACATGAACCCGCCGGTCAGCGCCTTGCCGACGCAGAGGATGGCCGGCGTCGCCCCGGCCGCCGAGGTGGTGAACAGGTCGCCGGCGCGGCCGAAGCCGGTGGCGATCTCGTCGGCGATGAACAGGATGCCGCGCTCGTCACACAGCCGGCGCACGCCCGCGACCAGCTCGTGGTCGTGGAAGCGCATGCCGCCGGCGCCCTGGACGACCGGCTCGACGATGACGCCAGCGACCTCGTCGGTGACGCATCCCGCGAGGTGATCGAGGTAGGCGGCGCGCTCCTCCTCCGAGGCGCCGCGGGCCGGGGGCCGATCGGCGAAGACCTGCTCCGCCAGGGGCCCGCGCCACAGCGAGTGCATGCCGCCGTCGGGGTCGCACACGCTCATCGGGGCGAAGGTGTCGCCGTGGTAGCCGCCGCGCCAGGTCAGCAGCTTCGTGCGCTCCGGGGGCCCGGTGGCGCGGGCGTACTGCAGCGCCATCTTCACCGCGACCTCGACGGAGACCGAGCCCGAGTCGCTGAAGAAGACCTTCTCCAGCGGCCCGTCGGTCATCTCCACCAGGTCGCGGGCCAGCGCCACGGCGGGCTCGTGGGTGAGGCCGCCGAACATGACGTGGCTCATCCGCCCGATCTGTCCGGTCGCGGCGGCGACGAGGCGCGGGTGGGAGTGTCCGTGGGCGGCGGCCCACCAGGAGCTCATGCCGTCGATGAGCTCGCGGCCGTCGGCGAGGCGGATGCGGACGCCCTCGGCGGACTCGACCGGCAGCGCGTCCACGGTCCCGGGCATGGGGCCGTAGGGGTGCCACACGTGGGCCCGGTCGTAGGCGGCGATCTCCTCCGGGGTCATGCGGGGAGGCACGGGAGAGGTCATGGGATCCACCGTACTGAACGGCGATCATGACGCGGCCGCGACTACGCCCGAACGGCGTTCAATGCAGGTCGCGGGCGGTGGACCGGCGCCACCGCCGGCACCACCGCGGGTGCGCGCGCAGACGCCGCGGCTCCGGCGGGCGCCGCCCCGCGGGAGGCCCCGCGCTACGGCTCGTCGATGAGGTCGACGTCGGGCAGCAGCGGCGCCAGATCCGGCAGGGCGTCGAGGCTCTCGATGCCGAGCAGCTCGAGCAGCAGGGGCGTCGTCACGTACAGGTGCGCGCCGGTGGACGGGTCCTCCCCCTGCTCCGCGACGAGCCCGCGGGCGTGGAGGGTGCGCATGACGCCGTCGACGTTGACGCCGCGGACGGCGGAGACCTGCTGGCGGGTCACCGGCTGCCGGTAGGCGACGACGGCGAGGGTCTCCAGCGCCGCGCGCGACAGGCGGGTCTGGGTGCCGTCGAGGAGGAACGCCTCCACCGCCTCGGCGTGGTCGGGGCGGGTGTAGAGCCGCCAGCCCTCGGCGGTCTCCCGCAGGTCGAAGCCGGCGCCGCGCTCGTCGAACTCCCGCCGGATCCCCTCCAGAGCCTCCCGCACGTCGGACGGGTCGGCGCCGAGGGCCCTGCCGAGGTCCGCGGGGGCGACGGGGTTGTCGACGACGAGGAGGATGGACTCCAGGCCGGCGCGCAGCGGGTCGATCGGGGGCAGGCTCATGCGGGTGAGCCTACAACGGGGACGCCCCCGCACCGGGAGGGTGCGGGGGCGTCATTGCGGTTGCTTTGCGACGGTTCCCGCCGCGGCGGCGTCAGCAGCAGCGCGCGCCGGGGTTGGCGGCCTCGTCGGCGTGGCGGCGGCGCCAGTACTCGCGCTCCGTCGGCACCGGCTGGTCCGGGTGGTGCAGGCGCAGGTGCTCGCAGTACCGGGCGTAGTCGTGGTCGCCCATCAGCTCGCCGAAGTACCAGGCGACGCCGCGCAGGGCGCTGAGGACGGCAGCCATGTCAGGCCCCCTTCCCGGCGCCGGGGGCGCCGTCGCCGTGCGCGTGCGCGTGGCCGTCGTCATGCGCGTGGCCGTCGTCATGCGCGTGGTCGCAGGCCTCGCCCGCGGCGTGGTCGTGCACCAGGCCGACCGCGGCGGCGTCGGCGTGCGTGGCGCGGCTCGCGCGCCGGAGCGCCTCGTCGTCGAGCGCGTCCCACTGCGCCTGGATCTCCTTCTCCACCGGGGTGGAGGCGAGGCCGCGCGGGGCGAAGAAGCGCGACGGGACCTCCGGGTCCTCGTGGACGTCGACCTCGCGGCCGGACGCGGCGCCCTCGCGCAGCGCGCGGACGATGACGATGACGCCGACGATGACCACCAGCAGCGTGACGCCGGCGAAGATGATGGACAGCGTGCCCTGCACCGCGGTGTTGCGGATGACGGCGGCGACGTCCTCCGGCGACTTGTCGCCGATGACCTTCGGGTCGCCCGCCTTGTAGGCGGCGTGCAGCGCCCAGTAGCCGATCTTCGTGTCGGGGCTGAAGATCTTCTGCCACGACGCCGTCATCGTGACCACCAGGTCCCACACCAGCGGGATGCCCGGGATCCACGCCCACTTGACGTGGCCCTTCTTGATGACGACGACGGTCACCAGCGTCAGCGCCATCGCGGCGAGTAGCTGGTTGGCGATGCCGAACAGCGGGAACAGCATGTTGATGCCGCCCAGCGGGTCGGTGACGCCCATGATGAGGATGCCGCCCCAGGCGCCGCAGACCACCAGGGACGCGGAGATGTTGCCCGGCGTCCAGGACTGGTCCTTGAACTTGCCCAGGCCCGGGATGTTGCCGACGGCGTCGGTGAGCATGAAGCGCGCGACGCGCGTGCCGGCGTCGACGGTGGTGAGGATGAACAGCGCCTCGAACATGATGGCGAAGTGGTACCAGAACGCCTGCAGGGCGTCGCCGCCGAACACGTCGGCGAGGATCTGGGACATGCCGAACGCCATCGTCGGCGCGCCGCCGGTGCGGGAGACGATGGACTCCTCGCCGACCGCCGCCGCGGCGGCGCTCAGCTGCTCGGCGGTGATGCCCGGGCCGGTGAGGCCGAGGCCGTTGACGTACTCGGCGGCGGTGGCGGCCTCGCCGCCGGTCAGCGCCGCCGGGGCGTTCATCGCGAAGTACAGGCCCTGGTCCAGGATGACCGCGGCGCACATGGCCATGACGGCGACGAAGGACTCGATGATCATCGAGCCGTAGCCGATCATCCGAACCTGGGACTCCTTCTCCACCAGCTTCGGGGTGGTGCCGGAGGACACCAGGGAGTGGAAGCCCGACAGGGCGCCGCAGGCGATGGTGATGAACAGGAACGGGAACAGCTCGCCGGCGAAGACGGGGCCGGTGCCGTCGAGCGCGAACTTCGTCACGTCCGGCATCTGGATGACCGGGCGGGCGATGAGGATGCCGACGGCCAGCAGCACGATGACGCCGACCTTCATGAAGGTCGACAGGTAGTCGCGCGGGGCGAGCAGCAGCCACACCGGCAGCACCGACGCCAGGAAGCCGTAGCCGACCAGGGCCCACGCCAGGGTGAGCTTGTCCCAGTGGAACATCTCGTGCCAGACCGGGTCGGCGTTGACCCAGCCGCCGGCGACGATGGCCAGCACCAGCAGGACGACGCCGATGATGGACGTCTCGGAGACGCGGCCCGGGCGCAGGAAGCGCAGGTACAGGCCCATGAAGATGGCGATCGGGATCGTCATCGCCAGGGAGAACACGCCCCACGGGGACTCGGCGAGGGCGTTGATGATGACCACGCCGAGCACGGCGATGAGGATCATCATGATGACGAGGATGCCGATCATGCCGAAGAAGCCGCCGACGCGGCCCATCTCGTCGCGCATCATCTGGCCGAGCGAGCGGCCGCCGCGGCGGGTGGAGATGGCCAGCACCATGTAGTCCTGCACGGCGCCGGCGAACACGGCGCCGGCGACGATCCAGATGGTGCCCGGCAGGTAGCCCATCTGCGCCGCCAGGATCGGGCCGACCAGGGGGCCGGCGCCGGCGATGGCGGCGAAGTGGTGGCCGAACAGGACGCGGCGGTCCGTCGGCATGAAGTCCTTGCCGTCGTTGCGGATCTCCGCCGGGGTGGCGCGGTCGTCGCGCGGGCGGATGACCTTGTACTCGATGAGACGCCCGTAGAAGCGGTAGCCGATGATGTACGAGCCGACGGCGGCGAGCACCAGCCAGGTGGCGTTGACGGACTCGCCGCGGGCGAGCGCGATCATCGCCCAGCCGACGGCCGCGACGACGGCGATGACGCCGAAGACGAGCTTCTTGGCCCCCGACATCGGTCGGCGGTCGACGTAGCCCACCGGGGGCAGCGACGTGTCGGGCTGCAGCAGCTCGACGTCCTCGCGGCCCGGGGGCGGCGCGACGGATGCGGTCATGCGGGACCTCCTCCACGGAAGGCGGCGCGGCGTCCCATGTGACGGGACGGCACGCGCACGGATGAATAACAACGCATGGTTTTTAGCACGTCGCCGCAGCGTGTGGCGAGGATTTCGCGCAGCGTCGCGCGGTGCACGCCGCATTGTTTTGCTTTGCGACGGTTCCCGCGACACGGGATTGATGGGTCCGGGCCGATGATTCCCACAGGTCAGGGCGAAGAGCGTGCCCGCCACCGGCCCCGGCGGCTCCCCAGGCCCGCCGCGCCGCCGCCCGCGGCCCGACGCACCCCCGGCGCACCCCCGCGGGGCGAGGCGGCCGCGCCGGGCGCGGGAGCCCGCGGGCATCCCGTCACCCGCGCGGCGAGCGGGGCCCCGCGCGGCGCGGAGCGCGTCGTCACGCCCCGGCTACTCCCAGTTGGAGGCGGCGACGACGGACGGGTCGACGTCGAGGCCCGTCCACGCGACGCCGAGCTCCCCCAGCGGCTCCGGCTGGTCCAGGCCCACGGCCTTCGCGCGGTAGAGCTCCAGCAGCGCCAGGAACCGGCCGACGACCTCCATGGAGATGCGGCAGTCGGCCGTCAGCTTGTCGAACGTCAGCCACGTGCCCTCGCCGGCGATCTTCAGCGTGTCCAGCACGCGGCCCGCCTGCTCCGGCACGGAGACGTGGACCTGGTGGATGTGGCCGACGCCGACCTCCTCCGGGGGCTTCGGGCGCATCACCACCGCCGCGAAGCGCGCGAATTCGTCGGCGTCCATGCCCAGCTTCACCGGCGGCAGCAGGTCGGCGAACCGGTCCTCCAGGCCGACGGCGCGGACGTGGCGCCGCGGGGCGCCGCGCTGCCACTCCGCCATCATGTCGGCGACCCGTCCGTAGGCGCGGTACTGCAGCAGGCGGGCGAACAGCAGGTCGCGGGCCTCCAGCAGCTGCAGGTCCTCCTCGTCGTCGACCTCGCCGCGCGGCAGCAGCCGGGCGGTCTTCAGGTCCAGCAGGGTCGCGGCGACGACGAGGAACTCCGTGATCTCGTCCAGGTCCGACACCGCGTCGAGGCTGCGGGTGTAGGCGATGAACTCGTCGGTCACCGCCGCCAGCGCCACCTCCGTGACGTCCATCTTCTTCTGCCCGATGAGCTGCAGCAGCAGGTCGAACGGGCCGGTGAAGTTGGCCAGCGCCACGCGGAAGCCGGTGATCTCCTCCTGGACCCCGGCGCCGTCGCGCAGCACCTCGGCGTCGGCGGGCCCGGCGTCCGCGGGCGCCGCGTCCCCGGGCGCCGCGTCGCCGGGGGTCGCGGGCGTCGCGTCCGCGGCCTCCGCCACGCCGGCTACTCCCCGTCCTCGACGCGCTCGATGACCTCTCGCCCCAGCGCCAGGTACTGGGCGGCGCCGTCGGCCTTCGGCGCCCACGACAGGATGGATTCGCCGGCCACCGACGTCTCCGGGAACCGGACGGTGCGGGTGATGACGGTGTCGAAGACGGTGTCGCCGAACACCTCCAGCAGCCGCTCCATCACCTGCTTCGCGTGCAGGGTGCGGCGGTCGAACATGGTGACCAGGATGCCGAGCACCTCGAGGTCGAAGTTCAGGCGGTCGCGGACCTTCTCCACCGTGTCCGTCAGCAGCGCCAGGCCGCGCAGCGAGAAGTACTCGCACTCCATCGGGATGATGACCCCGCGCGCCACGGTCAGCGCGTTGACGGTGAGCAGGCCGAGCGACGGCTGGCAGTCGATGATGATGTAGTCGTACTCCCGCATCACCGGGCGCAGCGCCCGGCCGAGGGCCTGCTCGCGGCCGACCTCATTGACCAGCTGGATCTCCGCCGCCGACAGGTCGATGTTCGCCGGCACCAGGTCCAGGCCCTTCGTCGCGGTGCCGTGGATGCAGTCGCGGACGTCGGCGGACGGGTCGATGAGGAGGTTGTAGACGGTCATGTCCAGCTCCTCGTGCGGAACCCCGAGGCCCGCGGACAGCGCTCCCTGCGGGTCCAGGTCCACCAGCAGCACGCGGCGGCCGTAGGAGGCCAGCGCCGCGCCGAGGTTGATGGTCGACGTGGTCTTGCCGACGCCTCCCTTCTGGTTGCACATCGCCAGGATGCGGGCGCGGCGGCTGCGGTCGACGGGGCCGGGCTCGGGCAGCTCGCGCAGGGGCCGGCCCGTCAGGCCGACGCGCGCCTTCTCCGCGTCGAACAAGGCGCCATCACTCACGGTCAACCCCTCTTCCTGGACTCGTCTGCTTCCGTCGGCGGTTCGCGGCGGCGCCGCGGGCGGCCCCGCGACAGCGCGCGTCCCGCGCTCCCGTCAAGCCTACCGCCCCGACCGCGGGCCGCGCGGCAGGTCCGCCGGGCGCGTTCGCGTCCCCCGCCCCGTGCGCGCCGCCGCACGCGCGGCGGCGGGTCCCCGGGTCATGCGTGACGACGTCCGCCACACGCGGCACCCGTCGTCACGCGCCGCGGCACGCGCCGCCTACTCCGCGCGCGGATGCGCGCCGGCCCACGCGCGGCGCAGGCCGTCGGCGGTGACGGCGGTGTAGATCTGCGTCGTCGTCACCGAGGAATGCCCCAGCAGCTCCTGGACGACGCGGACGTCGGCGCCGCCCTCGAGCAGGTGCGTGGCGAAGCTGTGGCGCAGGGTGTGCGGCGACACCCGGTTGGCCAGGCCCGCCCGGCCCGCCAGCTCGCCGAGCATGTTGCCCGCCGACTGGCGCGACAGCCGCCGGCCCAGCGTGTTGAGGAGGAGCGCCGGCGGGGACCCCGCCCGCGCGGCACCCGGCCGGCCGCGGACCAGCCACGCGCCGACGGCGTCGAGCGCCGGCCGGCCCACCGGCACGATGCGCTCCTTGCCGCCCTTGCCTCGCAGCAGCACCAGCGACTCGCGGGCGTCGACGTCGTCGACGTCCAGCCCGCACACCTCGCTGACGCGCGCGCCCGTGGAGTACAGCAGCTCCACCAGCGCCCGCAGCCGCAGGTCCGCCGGCGTCGCCGCCTCCCCGTCCGGGATGGCGGCGATGAGGGACTCGACCTCCTCGACCGTCAGCGCCTTCGGCAGCCGCTCGCCCGACTTCGGCGGGCGCACCCGCGACGCCGCGTCGTCGGCCGCCAGGCCCTCGCCGACGGCGAAGCGGTGCAGGCCGCGCACCGACGACAGGGCGCGCGAGACGCTCGACGCCGCCATCGGCGCCCGCCCCGCGTCCGGGTCGCCCCGGCGCAGCTGCTCCACGAACGCGGAGACGTCGACCGACGTCACGTCGGCGATGTCGTCGCGGCCGAGGCCCGCGAGGAACTCCAGGTAGCGCTCCAGGTCGCGGCGGTAGCCGCCGAGCGTGTTGCCGCTGGCGCCGCGCTCGACGGCCATGTGGTCCAGGAAGCCGCGGACCGCGGCGGCCGGCGACGACGCCGGCGGTGCGTCGGCCCGCGTCATCGGCGCCGCCCGTCGGGGGTCGCGGCGGCGCCGGATGCGCCGGAGCCGTCGGCCGGACCATCGCCCTCGGCCGCCTCCCGCTTCGCCGCCGCGGCCTCCGCGAGGTCCGCCGCCGACGTCGCGTCGTCCGGCACGCGCTTGAGGTCGCCGCCGCCGAGCATGCGGGTACGGCGCTCCGCCAGGGCGGTCGGGCGCAGGTCGAACAGCCGCTCGTCCGCGGGCCGGCGCGGGTCCGTGCCCGCGACGACGCGGGCGGCGGCGAACAGGCCGGCGACGGCGATGCCGTTGAGGACGCCGCCCTCCCCGACCATCGCGCACGCGCGGTCCAGGTCGATGAACTCCAGGCCCAGCTCCGCCTCCTCGCCCTCGGCGACGCCGAGGTCGATGTCGGAGTCGACGCGCTCCAGGTCCTCCGCGAGGTAGATGCGCACCGCCTCCTCCGCGAAGCCGGGCGAGGTGACGAGGTCGGCCAGCAGCGACCAGCGGCCGGCGGCCAGGCCCGCCTCCTCGGCGAGCTCGCGGGCGGCGGCCTCCAGCGGGTCCTCCCCGGCGACGTCGAGCAGCCCGGCGGGCAGCTCCAGCAGCCGCCGCCCGGCGGCCTGGCGCCACTGGCGGACCAGCGCCACCCGGCCGCGGTCGTCGACGGCGACGACGGCGACGGCGCCGAAGTGCTCGACGATCTCGCGGGCGGAGACGCGGTCCTCCCCGCCCGGCATGCGCACCATGTCGCGCCGCAGGGCGAGGATCGGGGACTCGACGAGGACCTCCGAGGAGACGACGTCGTAGCTGTGGCCGCCCATGGCCTACCCCTCCTGGCGGGCCACCGCCGCGGCCACGAGGCCGTCGAACAGCGGGTGCGGGCGGGTCGGGCGGGACAGGTACTCCGGGTGGGCCTGCGTGGCGACGAGGTACGGGTGGACGTCCGCCGGGTACTCGACGAACTCGACGAGCGTGCCGTCCGGCGAGGTGCCGGAGATGACCAGGCCCGCCGACTCCAGCAGGTCGCGGTGGGCGTTGCTGACCTCGTAGCGGTGGCGGTGGCGCTCCTCCACCTCGGAGGCGCCGTACAGGCCGGCGACGACGGTGCCCTCGGCCAGCGCGGCCGGGTAGGAGCCCAGGCGCATGGTGCCGCCGAGGTCGGCGTCGCCGGAGACGGCCGCCGCCTGCTCCGCCATCGTCGCGATGACGCCGGCGTCGGTGTCCGGGTCGATCTCGGTGGAGGTGGCGTTCTCCAGGCCCGCCGCGCGCGCCGCCTCGATGACGACGCACTGCATGCCCAGGCACAGGCCCAGCAGCGGCACCGCGTTCTCGCGGCAGTGGCGGATGGCGGAGACCTTGCCCTCGATGCCGCGGGAGCCGAAGCCGCCGGGCACGACGACGGCGTCGACGCCGGCGAGCGCCTCCGCGGCGCCGTCGCCCTCGCACCCGTCGGCGGCGACCCAGCGGATGCGGGCTCGGGCGTCGTGGGCGAACGCGGCGTGGCTGACGGCCTCGGTGACGGACAGGTAGGCGTCCGGCAGGTCGACGTACTTGCCGACGACGGCGACCTCGATCTCGCGCTCCGGGTTGTGGACGCGGTGGACCAGGTCCTGCCAGTCCTCCCACTCCAGGTCGCGGAACGGCAGGCCGAGCTTGCGGATGATGAAGGTGTCCAGGTGCTGGTCGCGCAGCACGCCCGGGATGTCGTAGATGGACGGCGCGTCCGGGCAGGCGACGACGCCCTCGACGTCGACGTCGCACATCAGCGCGATCTTGTCCTTGAGCGGCTGCGGGATGTCGCGGTCGGAGCGCAGCACCACGCCGTCGGGGACGAGGCCGATGGAGCGCAGCTCCGCGACGGAGTGCTGGGTCGGCTTGGTCTTCAGCTCGCCGGAGGGGCCGAGGTACGGCACGAGGGAGCAGTGGAGGTAGAAGATGTTCTCGCGGCCGACCTCGTGGCGCAGCTGGCGGGCGGCCTCGAGGAACGGCTGGGACTCGATGTCGCCGACGGTGCCGCCGATCTCGGTGATGACGACGTCGGGGGCGGCGCCGCCGTCGGCCGGGCGGGCCATGGCGACGATGCCGTTCTTGATCTCGTCGGTGATGTGCGGGATGACCTGCACGGTCTGGCCGAGGTAGGAGCCGCGGCGCTCCTTGGCGATGACGGAGGAGTACACCTTGCCCGTCGTCAGGTTCGCGGTGCGGTCGAGCTCCCGGTCGAGGAAGCGCTCGTAGTGGCCGAGGTCGAGGTCCGTCTCCGCGCCGTCGCGGGTGACGAACACCTCGCCGTGCTGGAACGGGTTCATGGTGCCCGGGTCCACGTTGAGGTACGGGTCGAGCTTCTGCATGGTGACCGTCAGGCCGCGCGAGGTGAGCAGGCGGCCGAGGCTGGCGGCCGTCAGGCCCTTGCCCAGCGAGGACGCCACACCCCCCGTGACGACGATGTACTTGGTGACGTGCTCTGCGCCGCGGTGGACGGTCATGCGCGTGATTCCCCTCGGGTTCATGGGCGGGCGTCCACGCCTGGGCCGTCCCCGGCCACGATCGCGGGCGCAGGTCGCGGGCTCCGCGACCACGGGACTTCAGATTACGACGGTCCCGGCGGAACCGACAACGCCCGCCCGCCCGGTTAACCGGAGTTTTACATGCCGGACATGACCCGAAACACGGGTGCCGCGCGACCTGCGGCGACCCCGGAACCCGGTGTGGCGCAGGTCTCCCGGGGACGCGCCCGCCGCGGCACGTGGCCGCGGCGATCGCGCGGCGCGCGGTCCGCGCCGTCCCCCGCATGCGCGTGACGACGCTCCCCTCCTCCGGCGACGCGAGGGCCCCGCGGCGGCGCCGTCATGGCGCCCGCCGCGGGGCCCGTCGCCTCGCGCCCGCGTGCCCGTCAGGCGGGCGGTGCGGTCTGCGTGGAGCCGGCCTGGGTGGGCCGGTCGCCGGCCGGGGCCGCCGGGTCGGCGCCGTCGGCCGGGGCGGCCGGGTCCGCGGGTTCCGCGCCCTCCCCCTCGGGCGTGTCCGGCGCGGCCGGGTCGGCGGACTCCGACGGCGCGGCGTCCCCGCCCTCGCCCTCCGGCGCCGGGGCGGCGGGACGGCCCGCCACGTCGGCCAGCGCCGTCACCGCGGCGATGCGCCCGGCGGCGTCGGCGATGCCGGAGGCGCGGCCCACGCGGTCGGCGCCCGGCACGTCGTCAAGCGCGGCGAGCGCCCCGCCGTCGGCCTCCGCGGGCGCGGCGAGCACCGCGCCGCCGGGGCCCTCCGACAGCGCGGCGGCGAACTCGGCGAGCACGGAGGCGGCGAAGCCGTCGCCGGCGGGGCCGGAGACGATGGCGACCGCCGCGGCCGGGCGCAGCGTGCCCTGCTCCCAGTCCAGGTAGCCCTCGTCGCGCAGCGTCGACAGGACCAGCTCCCGCTGGCCGGCGTCGACGCGCGGCTGCCCGTCCTCGCCCAGCAGCAGCGCCGGGGCCAGCGCCTGGCCGACGTGGCGGCCGGGGGTCGTGCGCGCCTCGTCGAGCTCCACCCCGGCCGGCAGGACGCCGGCGACGAGGTCGCCCAGCCGGTCCGCGCCCTCGGCGGAGGTGAAGTCCCCCGACAGGGTGACGCGGCCCGCGTCGGCGGCGCCCGCGGCGCCGAGGGTGCGGCGCAGCGCGTCGGCGGCGGCCGGGTCCGCGCCGTCGGCGACGACGACCAGGACCGGCACGCCCTTCAGCTTGTCGGCGACCAGCTCGTCCTCGTGGGCGGCCAGCACGTCGTCGGCGGCGTCCGCCCGCGCCCGCTCGGCCTCCGCCTCCCGGCGCACCTCGCGGTCGCCGCCGGCGGACCCGTCCGGGCCGCCGACGATGCCCGCCGCCGGGGCGAGGATGAGCGCGCCGAGGGCCACGCCGCCGGCGACGCCGAGGCCCGCGCCGAAGACTCCCGCGGAGAACCTGCCCATGGCCTACGCCCCCTCGGAGCCCGGGCCGAGCCCGGTCAGATCCTGGAACCACAGGGCGATGGAGTTCCACGTGTCCACGAGGTTCTCCGTCACCGAGCCGTCGCCCGCGGTGCCCGCGATGATGAGGATGACCGCCAGCGCGACGAGCACGCCGAGGATCGCCCACGCGACGCCGAAGCCGGTGCCGCTGACCTTGTACAGGTCGGCGACGACGGCGCCGTCGACCAGCTTCTCGCCGGCCTTCAGCCGCGACAGCAGCGCCGACGGGGCACCCGGCCGATCCGCCGCGCGGTAGAGGGAGTCGAGGTTCAGCGGCTGGCCGACCAGCACGATCATCGACGCGTCGTGGTGCTCGGCGAGCACCAGAGCCAGATCGACGGCGGAGTCGGACAGCGCCGGGAAGGTCATCGCGCCGACGCCGAGGTCCTGGATGCGCTCCAGGCCGCGGGCGTGCCCGTCCGGGTCCGCGGGCAGGATGACGCGGCCGCCGGAGCGCAGCGTCGCCGAGGCGATGCCCTCCGGGTCGCCGATGACCAGCTCCGGGGTGAAGCCGGCGTCGACGATGGCGTCGGCGCCGGAGTCGACGCCGATGAGCACCGGCTCGTACTCGCGGATGAAGTTCTTCAGCTCGCCGAGCAGCTTCCGGGAGTCGTCGCCCGGCGCCACGACGACGACCTTGCGACCGTTCATGTCGACGTCGACGTCGGGGACGCCGAGCCCGTCGACGAACAGCGGCGCCTCCGTGGAGGAGAACTCGACGAGGTTGCCGCCGAGGACCTCCAGGCGGTTGAGCAGACCGCCTCGGGCCTCGCCGAAGGACTCGGCGGCCGCGGAGGCGTCGACGGGGTCGCCGGCGGCGACGCGGCGCTCGCCGTAGTACAGGACGCCGTCGTTCAGGCGGCCGGCCTTTCCGTCCTTGAGCCTGTCGAACGCCTCGGGTCCGGCGTTCTCCACCAGCACGACGCCCGCGTCGAGCAGCATCTGCGGGCCGTAGTTCGGCACGGCGCCGGTGGTGAAGCGGGAGGCGTTGACGACGGCGGCCGCCTTGGCGTCGATGATCGCCTGCGCGGTCCGGCGCGGGATGTCGGGTGCGTCGATGACCAGGATGTCGCCGGCGCCGAGGCGGCGCAGCGCGCGGTCGACGCGGGAGCCGTCGCGCACGTCGCCCTGGACGCCGGGCAGGTCGGTGGAGTTCCGGGAGAACAGGCTCATGCGCCACAGCGTGCCAGGCCGGGACCCCCGGATCGGGGAGGCGCGCCGGTCAGGCGGCGGATCCGCGCCGATCCTCCTCCGCCCGCTCCAGCAGGTCGGTGGCGTGGGCGCGGCCGGATTCGGTGCCGTCGAGGCCCGCCATCATCCGCGCCAGCTCCTCGATCCGCGCCTCCCGGTCCAGCTCCGACACGCCGGAGACGACGCCCGTGCCGGTGACGTCCTTCGCGACGTGCAGGTGCGCGTCCGCGTAGGCCGCGACCTGCGGCAGGTGCGTGACGACGATGACCTGGTTGCGGCGCGCCAGCCGCGCCAGGCGACGGCCGATCTCCACGGCGGCGCGGCCGCCGACGCCGGCGTCGACCTCGTCGAAGACCATGGTGCGGCCGCCGTCGCCCTCCGCCAGCACGACCTCGAGGGCCAGCATGACGCGGGACAGCTCGCCGCCGGAGGCCGACGTCGCCAGCGGCTTCGGATCCGCGCCCGGATGGGCGGCCAGGCCGAAGACGACGTCGTCGGCGCCGTCGGGGCCGAACGACCCGGCGTCGGTGACGGTGACGTGCAGGGAGGAGTTCGCCATCGCCAGGCCCGCCAGCTCCGCGGTGACGGCCTCCGACAGCCGGGCGGCGAGCTCCACGCGGGCGCCGGTGAGCTTCCGGCCCGCCGCCGCGGTCTCCTTCCTCCGCTTCCTCGCCTCCTGCTCCAGCGCCTCCAGCGCGTCGTCGGAGACGTCGAGCGACGCGAGCTTGCGCGCCGCCTTGTCGCGCCACGCCAGCACGCCCTCCACGTCGGGGGCGTACTTGCGGGTCAGGCCCTTCAGCGCCGCCTGCCGCGACAGCAGGTCGTCCAGCGACGCCTCGTCGGACGGCAGGGACTCCAGGAACCCGCCGAGCTCCGCGGAGACGTCCGACAGCTGCGACGCCAGCTCCGCCAGCCGCCCGGCCAGCGCCTCCAGCTCCGCGTCGCCCGACCCCTCCAGCAGCGCCCGCGCCCGGCCGAGGCCGTCGGCCGCGCCGGCGTCGCCGTCGCCCGGGTCGCCCGCGCCGCCCAGCACCGCGGCCGCGGCCGCCGAACCGTCGACGGCGCCGAGCGCCCCGGCCGCGGCCTCCCGCAGCCCGTCGACGTCCTGCAGCCGGCGGATCGTGGCGGCGAGCTCCGCCTCCTCCCCCGGCTCCGGATCCACCGCGTCGATCTCCTCGATCGCGAACGTCAGCTGATCGGCCTGCATCGCCAGCTCCCGGCGGCGCGAGGTCCGCTCCCGCAGCTCCTTCTCCGCCGTCCGCCACGCCCGGTGCGCCGCCCGGTACCGCTCCAGCAGCGGCCCCGTCGCCGCCGGGTCCAGGCGGTCCAGCGCCGCGCGCTGCTCGTCGGCGCCCAGCAGCCGCAGCTGGTCGTTCTGCCCGTGGATGGCCAGCACCGCGCCGGCGGCCTCCCCCAGCGTCGCCGCCGAGGTGGCGCGGCCGCCGACCCACGCCCGCGACCGGCCCTTCGCGGAGACCTGCCGCGCCAGCAGCACCTCCCCGTTCTCGTCCGGCTCGCCGCCGGCGCCCTCCAGCACGGCGTCGACCGCGGCGCGGGCCCCGTCGTCAAGCCCCTCGAGGCTGATGTGGCCCTCGACCAGCGCCTTCGCGGCGCCGTCGCGCACCCGGCCGGCGTCGGCGCGGCCGCCGGACAGCAGCCGCAGGCCCGTGACCACCATGGTCTTGCCCGCGCCCGTCTCGCCCGTCAGCACCGTCAGCCCCGGGCTGAACTCCAGCGTCGACTCCGGGATGACGCCGACGTCGCGGATCGTCAGATCGGTCAGCACCCCGCGTCAGCTCCCCTCCGCCACGGCCCGCGGATCCGCCGACGCATCGGCCCCGCGGGGCCCGCGCCAGCCGGTCACCGGCAGCCGGAACTTGTGCACCAGGCGATCCGAGAACGGCGACGAATCCAGGCGCACCCAGCGCACCGGGCGAGACCCCGCCGTCACCTCCACGCGGGAGCCCGGCGGCACCGTGATGTGCCGGAAGCCGTCGAGGATGGCGACGCACTCCGGCGACGACGGGGCCGTCTCCACCGCCACCACCGACCGCGGCGCGACCACCATCGGCCGGTCGAACAGGGCGTGGGCGTTGTTCGGCACCACCAGCATCGCATCCAGCTCCGGCCACACCACCGGGCCACCTGCGGAGAACGCGTACGCCGTCGACCCCGTCGGGGTGGACACCAGCACGCCGTCGCAGCCGTAGGAGCTCACCGGGCGGCGGTCAACCTCCAGCACCACGTCCAGCACGCCGCGGCGGCTGACGTTCTCCAGGCTCAGCTCGTTGAGCGCCCAGCCGGAGCCGGCGACGCGGCCGTCGGCGTCGCGGACGACCACGTCGATGATCATCCGCCCCTCCTCGCGCCAGTCGCGGTCGATGACGCGCCGCACCGCCTCGCGCATCGACTCCTGCTCCCACTCCGCCAGGAAGCCCACGTGGCCCATGTTCACGCCGAGCACCGGCAGATCGTTGGCGTGGGCGACGTCGGCGGCGCGCAGGAAGGTGCCGTCGCCGCCGAGGGCGAGCACCAGCTCGCAGCCCTCCGACGCCTCCGGCGAATGCCCGTACCGGCGGTAGCCGCCGAGCACCGGGTGGTCGATGAGCAGCTCCGGCGCCTCGCCGGCCAGCACGCGCACCTCGATGCCCGCGTCGTCGAGCAGGCGCGCGGCCTCCGCCGCGCCCTCGAGGTTCGGCGTGCGGCCCGGGTTCGGCACCAGCAGCACGGTCCTGGTCATGCGGGGCCCTCCTCCACCGCTCGTCGGATCATCCCGTCCATCGTGGCCGCGTCCGGGGCGGACGCGCCACCGTCCTTCACCAGCCACAGGAAGTACTCCACGTTGCCCGACGGGCCGGGCAGCGGGCTGGCCGCGACGGCGCGCAGCGACAGGCCGAGCTCCCGCGCCGCGGCGGCGACGTCGGCGACGGCCTCCGCCCGCAGCTCCGGGGAGCGGACGACGCCGCCGTGGCCCAGCCGCTCCTTGCCCACCTCGAACTGGGGCTTCACCATCGGCAGCAGGTCGCCGCCGTCGGCGATGCACGCCGCCAGCGCCGGCAGCGTCAGCCGCAGGGAGATGAACGACAGGTCGCCGACCATCACGTCGGCGACGCCGCCCATCGCCTCCGGCGTCAGCGTGCGCACGTTGGTGCGGTCCATGACGACGACGCGGTCGTCGTCCTGCAGCCGCCAGATGAGCTGGCCGTAGCCGACGTCGACGGCGACGACCTCGCGGGCGCCGCGGCGCAGGCACACGTCGGTGAACCCGCCCGTCGACGCGCCGGCGTCGAGGACGCGGCGGCCCTCGACGCTCAGGCCCTCCGGCCCGAACGCGTCGAGCGCGCCGAGCAGCTTGTGCGCCCCGCGCGAGGCCCAGTCGTCGCCCTCGGCCTCCGCGACGCGGATGGACGCGTCGCCGGAGACCTGCGTGGCCGGCTTCGCGGCCAGCATGCCGTTGACCTCCACGCGGCCGCCGCGGATCATCTCCACCGCCTGCTCGCGGGAGCGGGCGATCTTCCGCCGCACCAGCTCCGCGTCGAGGCGGCGCGGCTTGTTCGCGCTCACGCCCTTAGCCATGGCGACCGCCTCCCGGGACCGGTCCGGGGCGGGGCCCCGGGCGGGGGCCGGGCCGCGGGCCGCCGTGGGCGCCGTTGCCGTCGCCTCCGTGCGGGCCGCTGCCGGGGTTGCCGCCGCCGTGCTGCGAGGCGCGCGCGACGCGGGCCGCGCCGGCGCCCGGCCGGTCGTCGGCCTCCGCCAGCGCCTCCTGCAGCAGCTGGTGGGCGTCCTCCAGCACCGCGGCCTCGTCCTCCGGGGACGGGGCGGGCCGGTCGAGGATGTCGTTCATGCGGCCGACCAGGTCGTGGGCCGCGCCGCCGCCTACCTCCACGCCGACACCGACGCCGCGGCGGCCTCCGACTCCGCGCGCACGTCGCGGACCTCCGCCGCGCCGTCCTCCCAGACGACGGAGGCGCACGTCAGCATCGCGGCGACCGCCGCCTGGGCCGGGTCGGCCAGACGCGGGTCCGACTCGTCGCCGCCGGACAGCACGACGACGGAGGCGTCGGCCGGGTCGCGGCGGGCCGTGAAGCCGGCCTGCGGGGCGGGCTCGGCGTGCGCGGCGGGAGCCAGCAGGGCGGACATGTCGGCGCCGACGAGCGCCGGGCGGTCCTCCGCCGGGGCGAACAGGGCCTCGCGGTGGCCGGAGACGCCGGTGACGACCATGAGCGTCGGCATGCCGGCGGCGTTGCCGCCGCGGATGTCGGTGTCCAGGCGGTCGCCGATGGCGACGGGGCTCGTGGCGCCCAGCCGGTCGGCGGCGCGGAGGAACATGGCGGGCTCCGGCTTGCCGGCGCTGCGCGGCACGACGCCCGTGGTGGAGGTGATGGCGGCGATCATGGAGCCGTTGCCGACCAGGAGGCCGCGCTCCGTCGGCAGCGTCGTGTCCATGTTGGAGGCCAGGTACACCGCGCCGCGGGCGATGGCCAGCGCACCCTCGCTCATCCGCGCCCACGTCATCTCGCGGTCCAGGCCGTGGAGCACGGCCGCGGGGGCGTCGTCGGCGGACTCCACGACGGTGAAGCCGGCCTCCTCCGCCAGATCGCGGAACGGCTGCGCGCCCAGGATGAGGACCTTCGAGCCCGGCTCGATGACCTCGGCGGCCATCTCGATGGCGGCCTGGGCGGAGGTGATCACGTCGGAGGCGGAGCAGTCGTAGCCCAGCCCGGTGAGCTGGTCGGCGACGGTCTGCGGGGCGCGGGAGGCGTTGTTGGTGATGAACGCCATCGGCAGGCCCGCCCGCTCCAGGGCGGGGCGGGCGCCGGGGACGGGGGCGTCGCCCTCGTAGACGGTGCCGTCGAGGTCGAGCAGCGCGGCGTCGAAGCGCCGGGCGAGGATCTCGGTCATGGGTGGTGCTCCTCTTCGCGTGGTGTGCGGGCGGATGCGGGCGCGGGCGGGAAAGAGGGCGGGGCCGCGGTGTCGCGGCCCCGCCCTGCGGGTCACTCGCCGCGGATGTCGGCGATGCGGTCGGCCGTGTCGAGGAAGCCGTCCGGGTCGAGGGCGGCGGACCGCTCGAACCACTCCAGCGCCTCGTCCTTCCGCCCGGCGGCCAGCAGGACGTCGGCGTAGGCGTAGAAGAGGCGCACGGCCTCGTCGTCCTCGCGGGCCGGGTCGAGGTCCTGGGTCTCCAGCTCCATGACGGCGCCGTCGACGTCGCCCATGTCGCGGCGCGCGCCGGACACGACGATGGCCAGCTCGGTGCGCGACACGTCGTCCAGCTGCGCCGCCTCGTCGGAGCGGGCGATCTCGATGGCCTTCTCCGGGCGGCCGAGGCCGCGCTCGCAGTCGGCCATGACGGCGACGAGGCCGGGGCCGCCGGAGATGCGGCGGGCGGCGCGCAGCTCGGACAGCGCCTCCTTCCACTCGCCGGCGTGGTACGCGGCGACGCCGGCGGTCTCGCGGACGACGCCGACGCGGCCGGCGCGGTCCTTCGCGGCGCGGGCGTGACGCAGCGCCAGCTGCGGGTCCTCCGCCATGAGGGCGGCGGCCATGACCATGTGGCGGGCGACGGAGTCCGCGTTGTCCTTCGACAGGGAGCGCAGGTCCTGCAGTACCGACGGGTCCAGCTCGTTGGCCTTCACGTCGTCCGGCAGGGATGGTTCGTTGGCGCGCTGGTTCAGGCGCTCCTCGCGGAAGCCGGGCCGCTGCGGGCCGGTGCGCGGGGCGCGCTTGTCCTCGGCGAAGCGGCCGCCGCGGTTGGAGCGGCGGCGGTCGCCGCCCTGGCCGCGCCCGCGGCCGCCCTGGCCCGGGCCGCCGCGCCGGCCGCCGCGGAAGTCGCGGTCGCCGCGCCCCCGCCCGCCGAAGCCGCGGTCGTCGCGGCCGCCGGAGCGGGCGCCGTCGCGGTCGTCGCGACGACGGTCGCCGCGATCGCCGCGGTCATCTCGGCGTCCGCGCCCGCGGTCGTCGCGGTCCCACCGGCCTCCGCGCCCGCCGGGACGTCCGCCGCCGGAGCGGCGGGGTCCGCCGTGGCCGCCGTGGCCGCCGCGGGAGCCCCCGCGGCCGCCCTGTCCTCCGCGTCCGCCGCGGGGTCCGCGGCCGTCGCCGCCGGTGCGGGAACCGTCGTTGTCAGCCATGTGGCGTCTGTCCTCCATCGTGTTTCGGGCACGCGTGCGCGCGCGGCGTCGTCGCCGCGCAATACGCTAACGCTACCAGGCCCGCGCGCGCAGCCCGTCAGCGCGCCGCGGAGGCGTGCAGGCACGCGAGCCGCACGGGATCGCCCGCATGCCAGGTGCAGGTGACGGTCCAGCCGTCGCCGCGCACGAGGGTCACGACGGTGTCCCCCACCGCCCCCGCCAGCTCCGGCTTCAGGTCGCCGAAGCCCTCCGGCACCTCCTCCAGCGCCGGCACGACGACCGCGTCGCGCGTGAGCGACCGGGCGCGGCGCCCGTCGCCGTCGTGGAGCTTTGCAACGGCGCGTCCCAGGGCGCGGTGCGCGCCGAGGACGGCGCCGGCGTCCGGACCCTGCGCCGGGGCGTCGTCGAGGTCGAACAGGCCGTCCTGCTCCGGCTCGGCGAAGCGCGCGCCGGCCGACGGCGCGGGCGCGGCCGCGGAGGCCGCCTTCGGCGCCCGGGTCGGGGCGCCGGCCAGGCCCGGCCCCTCGTCGGGCGTCGCACCGCGCTGGATGGCGGTGGCGACGGCGCGGGCGCGCTGATCGGCGGCCTCGTTCATGTCGTGGCCGGAGTGGCCGCGAACCCATTCGAAGACGACGTCGCGGCCCTGCATCGCCTCGTCGAGCCGGACCATCAGGTCCTTGTTGAGGACGGGCTTGCCGTCCTTCTTCTTCCAGCCCTTCCGCTTCCAGCCCTTCATCCACTTCGTGACGGAGTTGATGACGTACTGGGAGTCGCAGAGGATGACCAGCCGCTCGTCGACCCGGTGCGCGGTGGCGTCGAGGAGCTCGGCGACGGCGGTGAGCTCGCCCCGGTTGTTGGTGGAGTTGTCCCACCCGCCGGCGGCCCAGTTGTCGTCGTCGATGTACCAGGCCCATCCGGCGGGGCCAGGGTTGCCGAGGGCGGATCCGTCTGCGGCGGCGGTGATCGTCATGACGGGAAGTCTATCGCCGGGCCGGGAGCGCCCGGACGCTGCCCCTTGCCGCCATCCGGGGCGGAATTACGCGACCCAGAGGTCATAGGCTGCAGAAAGACCGCCGACGAGGAAGACGACGCCGAACAGGGCCACCACTGCTGCGACCGAATACATCTTTCGCGGATGAACCCGCAGGGAGCCGGGGTCCCCGGGAGGGAAGAAAAACTCGGGAAGCGGGCCATCGGTCCGGGGTTTGGACGGCGTCAGTTCCTCACAGCTCTCGTGTCGCCCGCCATGCTGGTCCATGTAGGTGTAGACCCGCCGGTAGGACAGGCCATCCGGGGTGTCGCGGTCCTCCTCCAACCGGACGCCGATGGCCCGCGTGCGGACGCAGTTCCTCTCGGTATCCCGCGCGGAAAGGAACACGGAACGTGCGAACAACAGGGCCGCGAGGCCGGCCACCACGCCCAGAACCGCCAGGACAACAGAAAGAACCATGAGCATATGCCATCTGCGTGACGAAGTGAGAACCATGACCGGCCAACCCGCCCCAGAGAAAGAAAAGCCTCAGCAGGCTTTCTCCAGCGGCCGCGAGTTGATCGAAGCCGTGCGCGCACGCCGCGAAGAAGCGCAGATGCTCAAAGATCTCGATGGTGGTCTCTCTAACGCTGATGCCTTGGACGGTGACCGTATTGATGGTGTGAAGGTGCTCTGGATCTCTGAAGGGCGCGCAGCCCGCGACGAGACGGCCTTCCGCCATGCTTTGGCGACCGCACACCGCCTCCGGGAGGCGGGTGAGCGCATGACCGATGCGAAGATCATTGACGCCTACGAGCGTGCCTACAACATCGCCCAGGCCGTCGGAGCCGATTACCGCCAGCCGGAGATGCCGTCTCAGCGTGACCGTCAGACAATGGCACGCCGCGTACGCGGTTACGTGCTGTCTAATAACCGTGGGGCTGGTTTGTCATCGTTCTCCGGCAGCGCTGGAGGCGTTGGCGCCCGCGAACGCAAGGCTCTCGCCACGATGGGACGCAAGGGCGGACAGAAAGCCGCAGAACGCTGGAAAGACCGCGACAGTGAAGCGTCCTGGGTTTAGTTCCGCTTCTTTTACGGCCCTGTGTTGATGGGCTGGGTGAGATAGTACTCGGTTTCGACTTCCTGTGGGGTGGCGTAGTCCAAAGCTTCATGAAGCCGCTTGGTGTTCCACCAATGCACCCACCGCAAGGTGGCCAATTCGACTTCTCCGACCGACGTCCACGGACCTTGGACATGAATCAGTTCCGCCTTGTAGAGACCATTGACTGTTTCGGCTAGAGCATTGCCATAAGAATCGCCGACTGTTCCCACACTCGGACGGATTCCGGATTCCGCTAGCGCGGTGGAATACTTCAGTGACACGTACTGGCTGCCCCGATCACTATGGTGAATTAACTGGTTTCCATGAATTCGCCCTGCAGTCGTTAACGCATGCTCCAAAGCTTCCATGGGCAGCGCATCGGTACGCATCGTCGAGCGTGTAGCAACACCAACAATTTTTCGGCTGAAGACATCGACGACAAACGCGGTATAGGCGAATCCTGACAGGGTACGAACATAGGTAATGTCGGCAACCCACAACCTGCCTGGCGCTTGGGCACGAAAGTCTCGCTGTACAAGATCCGGGCGACGATCCGGTGCCTTCGGGCTAATCGTTGTCACAGGGGTTCGCCCACGTCGGCGGCCGGAAACACCTGCTAGCTTCATCAGTCGTGCAGTCTTGTCGCGGCCGATATGAAAGCCTTCACGGTTCATCGCGTGCCACATCTTGCGGATGCCGTAGACCGAGAAAATCTCCGCATGTACACGCTGAATCTCTGGGATGAGAAGGCTATCGCTTAAGGCCCTTGCACTGGGAACACGAGTGGTCGCCTTGCGGTAGCCGCGTGAAGTAATGAATCCACGATCTGCTTGTTTAAGGACTCGGCAGATGGCCTCGACCCCAAACTGATCTTTATACGTGTCGATGTAGGAGATCATTTGGTCGTGGGTCGGTCGAGTTCCGCTGCGAAAAAAGCCGAAGCTGTCTTAAGAATCCCGTTTGCTCGTTTCAGTTCGCGGTTTTCGCGGCGCAGACGCTTGAGCTCTTCTTCCATTGTCTCGCCGCCTGAAGCGTCAGAATTATCGAGTACTGAAGCGCTGTCACGGTACCAAGCCCGCAACGTGTGGTGAGATACTCCAAGGAGCTCACCGACCTCCGTGTAGGCGCGTTGCAGTGAGCAAGATTCCAGGCGGACCATTTCGATGATCTGATGGACCGCCTTCTCCTTGAACTCGACGGAATACTTTCTAGGCATAGTTCATTCCTTCCTTAGCTGAGGCAGGAACTAAACCCAGGACGCTTCAAACGAGTGTGGCGTGGGAGATTAGTTTCACGCCCCGGGCGGCTAAAGCGTTTAGGAAGTTGGGCACGGCAGAGCAACGGCGGGCGAGCAAGTTTCTTCGGGAGGTTGCCGACCTGGAGAACCCGCGAGATCGCGGTAAGGCGTTGACGGCGAATAAAGCCGGGTTGTGGCGGTGGCGAGTCGGCGATTACCGGGTTGTGGCTGACATCGTTGATACGCGGGTTGTCGTCGTGGTTGTGGATGTAGGGCACCGGTCGAGAATCTACGCCGACTGATGCGCATTACGGCGCATGCTTTGGGGGCTGACGATCAGAGGGGGCGTACCCGTGACGCGCACAGCGCTACAGGCTAAGAAGATAGAGCTGTAGACGGGGCGACTAGCTACATTCCGCATGGAAACCGCTTTCCCGTGCACTAATTCGAGAACACATGCCAGCGCTTCCCCAGAACCTTTGACTAGGAGTCATTGAGACATGCCCCTGAGGAAACGACACGCCTTAAACGGACACACCTCTTGCATTATTACCTTCACTAATCGTTACACGAAATACTAGAGTGGAAATATGACCCACAAAGCGGGAGCTACCAGCGCAGAAAACCACGAACACACACCTCGCTCTGCCGATTCAACGTGCGTAGCGTGTGGCAACACTATCGAATACAAAGGGCGCGGTCGACGGCCGCACTATTGCTCCAACGCATGCCGCCACACAGCCTGGGCACGGAGGCAAGCAGCCGCCGAGGGATTGATCGCCTCCCAAGTTGTCGAGCTGCCATCCCCAGCGGTACAGCACTACGACGACGAGTCTGTCGCACGGTGGTTAGCACGCGACGCACAGCGCATTGTTCGCGTCGCACGGATCATGCGCAGCACTCGAACCCTCGGGATCATCGGCACCAACGATGCCCTTGCTCGTGCCTTAGACTCCGTTCGGGGCTATGCCGGAAGCCCCCAGGAACCGACCACGAAACTAGAGAAACGCCTCGCGGAAAAAGTCGCGGAACTAGAGCAGAACCGGCAGCACTCACACCACAATCTGCACCAGGAAGCCATCACTGCCGCGCCTGAGAAGAAGTACTCACACCACGACCACACCCAAATTCCTTCCTTTCATATCGAGGAAAACGGGGAGCCACATGAAGCAAAAACCAAGCGGGAAAGTTCGAATCACACACGTCGTCCGCCACTCGATATTCTCGGCACGCGAGGAACGAAACGGTTCACCTTGTTCGGCGAAGAGCTCGACGGAGGCCAGCGCCCCACCGACGACAACGCGGTGATAATGGTGGAGTATCACCACCCCTCAGGGGCCCACCTTGTCGACGAGCAGTGGTCAGACGAAGAGTGTGAACGCTACGTGCGCAGCCTCGGGAGCGAAGAGTTCTTCTTCTAGAACACTCCAGCGATCTGCACGTTTTATTCCGTGTAACGATGCAAGAGGTATGCCCCGTAAAGACATGAACGCGAAGGCATCCTGAGGGTAAATATGCGCAGACGTCCGGAGACGATGCCTAGTTGTTGCTGGCCAGAAGGTTGTTGACAGCGACCGCGAGTCAGACCGCCAGTAATCGGCGGGCCGCCTCTTTGGCCTGCTCGGCAGCATCGGCGTTCCCCGAGATTCCCGCGGTCACCATGCACCCCTCGACCAGGAGAAAGATCGCGTCTGCCGAGCGAGAGGCACCCGCCTCAGCAACGAGGGCGTTCACATAGCTCCGCAGGCGCGTCTTGTGCCGACGCACCGACTCCGCGACGTCGTGAGAAGTCCCGCCGAGTTCGCCAAACGCGTTGATCCAGGCGCATCCACGGTGCCCTTCGCCCGCGAGCCAGCTTGAGAGCCAGTCGAAGATCGCGAGCACCCGCTTCTCGGGCTGTGTTTCGCGGTCAACCCGCTGCGCAAGCGAGGCGTGCCAACGTTCGTCGCGTCGGTCGAGCATCGCAACCGCGATCGCATCCTTGCCTGCGAACAGCGCATAGATGCGCTTGAGAGGCAGCCCGGATGCAGCGCGAAGAGCATCCATTCCGACGGCTTGATACCCGCGCTCGTAGAAGAGATGCTCAGCTGCGTCAAGCAGTTGATCGAGGTCGAGTTGAGACGGCACGTCCAGCCACCGAGCCTTTCCAAGTTGCGTTGAGAACGGTCGTTCTCTAGTCTAGCAAACGAGCCGAGAACGACCGTTCTCGCCTGTTGAAAGGAGCTTCCCCATGTCATCAGAGGCAAAGTCGTTCTTCTCCAGCGGGGCACCCGAGCGCCCAGCCGCCTCTACCCTGCTGGTGGCGACACTCACCTCGACCGCAGCCCTGACTGCGCTGGTTGCCCTGGGTGTCCTGTCGGGGCACTTACTGCTGATTCCACCCATGGCGGCGAGCATGGCCCTGATCGCCGGTGCGCCGTCGTTGCCGCTGTCGCAACCTCGCCATGTGATCGGAGGTCAGGTGATCTCTGCCACCGTCGGTGTAGTGGTCGGGTTGGCGAGCCACTCGCTCTGGGCTGCCGCCATCGCCGGTGGCCTCGCGCTTGGCGCGATGCTGCTGACGCGCACATCGCATTCGCCGGCGGCGGCAACCGCCGTCATCGGAGCAACGCTGACAGAGGGACAGATATCTTTCGTGGTCTGCGCTGGTCTTGCGGCTGGGGCGCTCGTACTGTTCGGGCTGATCCGATCCACGCTGAAGCGCACGGCTTATCCGTCGTATTGGTGGTGATCGAGATCATGAGCGATCGCCACTCCGGTGGAAAGGTTCAATGCAAGTTACCCTAAGGTCAAACATCACTCTGGCAGACGGTGTTCGCAAACTAAAAGGCCGTATGGAAAGATTCGCGCAGGTTTAGGCAACGGGCGGCTTTAGGTAGCGTGTGCTGTCTGAGTGACCATCCAGGACGCCATTTCGACCAATGTTCTAGGCCTGTGTAGCTACTATGCGCCCGCTTTCGTGTGCCGACTTTCCCATTGCAAAATGCTTTTAAAGCTCGATGGTGGTTCGCCCCGAGTTTAATGGAGGGTAGGAAATTGGAAAAGGAAACTCTCACATGCCCGTCAAATACACCCCGGAGCTCAAACAGCGCGCCATAGAACTCGTGCTCCACGCCCAGTCAGATTCCGTCACCGCCCGCGGCGCGGTCACCCGCATCGCCGCAGAGCTCGGCGTGAGTAAGGAAACGCTGCGCGTCTGGGTCCGCAAGCACAAGGAAACCGGGGCCGGCACACCGGCCGAGTCGGTCGACCTGGAAGCAGAAAACCGCAGGCTGCGGGCCGAACTCGCGGAAGCCAAACGCGCCAACGATATCCTCAAAAGGGCCTCGGCTTTTTCGCGGCGGAGCTCGACCGCCCACAGAAATGATCGTCAAATTCATCGACGACAACCGTGCCCAGTTCGGGGTCGAGCCCATCATCCGCGTCCTAGCTACCACCAGCGCGAAGATTGCCCTGAGCACCTATTACGCCCACAAATCCAGACCGCCGTCGGCCCGGTCTCTTCGGGACACGCAAATCACCCGCGCGCTGCGCCGCATCTTCACCGACAACTATTCCTGTTACGGTGCCCGCAAGTTGTGGGCGGAGATCAACCGCGAAGGAAGCTTCGGGCACGTCGCCCGCTGCACCGTCGAACGCCTCATGGCTGCCGCCGGGCTGGTGGGGATCCGGCGACGGAAGAAAAAACCGTCGACGCGCAGCGCGGACGCCGAGCAGTGCCCGGTGGACCTGGTCGACCGGGACTTCTACGTGACCGCGCCGAATGTGTTGTGGGTCGCCGACATCACCTACATTCCCACCCGGGCTGGGTGGGTGTACGCGGCGTTCGTGCTGGACGCCTACTCGCGTGAGATCGTCGGCTGGCAGGTGACGAACCACATGCGGGCTTCGCTGGCCCGCGACGCCTTGGGTATGGCCTTATCGGCGCGTCTTCGTGCTGGTGAGGACGTCTCCGGGCTGATCCATCACTCGGATCGCGGAGTGCAGTATCGCTCCATTACCTACGGCGAGGCATTGGCCGAGTCGAAGGTCGTGGCCTCGGTCGGATCCCGGGGTGACTCCTATGACAATGCGATGGCCGAGGCTCTTAATTCAGTGTTTAAGGCCGAGTTGATTGACCGGCGGACCTGGCCGGCGCTGACCGATGTGATCGTGGAGACCTCGAAGTGGATCGGGTGGTACAACAACCGCCGGCTGCACTCCGCGCTGGGGCATCGCCCACCGCGGGAGGTTCATCAGGAATGGCAGATGCTTCAAGTCCGCGCGGCCTGACCGACAAGTAAATCACCCTCTACAAAACCCGGGGCTTGACATCCGCCTCGGGGAAACGTCGTTGGTGTTTCCCCCCCCCCCCCAAAAAAAAATTACACGGAACGACGTTGACGGGAAACCGCATGCGAAAGAGGAGAGGCGGAAACCAGTCGCAACGACCGGCTTCCGCCTCTCCTACATGAAATTTAAATTGTCGGCGGTGACCTACTCTCCCACACCCTCCCGAGTGCAGTACCATCGGCGCTGGCAGGCT